>CAWFVW010000026.1:0-329601 GCA_963819395.1 uncultured Acidobacteriota bacterium | reverse complement strand
TGCGGCGTGAAAGTTTGGCTGGATTTCCCGAACGTTGAACGGCGGATTTGAAGGTTTTTCCCTACCGATTTGAAATCCCAGGCATATCAGGAAAAAGCAGATCCCTCCCTGCGTCGCGCGCCCTCTGAAACCCACCTTCCTTCGTCAGGGCAAGCGGGACGACAGGTGAGTGATTGTGCGCGCAAAGCCCCACCCTCACAAACCGAGGATGGGGCACCCGGAAAGTCAAAGGCGACGGCCGCCTCGATGCTGCTACGCGGGGATGTCGGGGACGGCGGATACTAGCACCTGCGTGTAGGGGTGTTGCGGGTGGCGGAGGATTTGCTCGGCGGGGCCCAGTTCGACGAATTTGCCGACGTGCATTACGGCGATGCGCGTGGCTAGCTGCGCTACTACTGGGAGGCTGTGCGAGATGAGGAGATAGGTTAGGGCGAACTCGCGCTGCAGTTCGCGCAGGAGGTCGAGCATCTGCGCGCCTACGGAAACGTCGAGGGCGGAGACGGGCTCGTCCGCGACCACTAGTTTCGGGCGGAGAATCAAGGCGCGCGCGATGCCGATGCGCTGGCGCTGGCCGCCGGAAAATTCGTGCGGGTAGCGCGCGGCGCGTCTTCGCCCAGGCCAACGGGGCGCAGAACATCGGTGGCGCGCTCGCGGCGCTCGGCGCGGGCAGGTTTGGCTCGTGAATTGCTAGCGGTTCGCCGACCATTTCGCCGACGCGCATGCGGGGATCGAGCGAGGCGAAGGGATCCTGGAAGACCATTTGGATTTGGCGGCGCACGCGCGCAATGCGGCGCCGCGCGCGGTGAGTAAATCGCGGCCTGCGAAGATGATTTCTCCGGAGTCTGGCTCGATCAGGCGCAGCAGCATGCGGGCCAGCGTGGTTTTGCCGCAGCCGGTTTCACCGACGATGGCGAGGGTTTCGCCGGGCGCGATTTGGGCTGATATCGTCGACGGCGGTGATGTCGGAAGTGGCGTGATGCGAAAGCTCCGCCGGCGCGATGGAAGTTCTTCCGGAGGTCGCGGCTTCGAGGAGATGGCGGTAGTCATTGCGATTGGCATCGTGTCTGCAGGTCATGTCGTAAGTTTCAGTGTGCCTTTGATGTTGCAAGTCGCAAGAGCACTGCAGGCTGCGCGTTTTGGCAAGTCTCAGATCGCTCGAACGAAATGCTCGACATTCGCATGCTAGCACAGACCTACTTGAATCGCCCGCTGATGCATCGGCGCGCTGGCGGGACCGCGCGCAGCTCCGGCATCGCGGCGGCATTCGGCGATGCGCAGCGGGCAGCGCGGCGCAAAGGCGCAGCCGGGCGGCAGCGCGTCGAGCGACGGGACGCTGCCGGGAATGGGCGCGAGCTTTTCGCGCGCGAGCCGCGGCGAGGCGCGCAGCAGCCCTCCGTGTAAGGATGCCGCGGACGCCGCAGCACTTCGCGCGCCGGGCCTTCCTCGACGATGCGGCCCGCGTACATCACCGCGACGCGGTCGGCAACTTGCGCGACCACGCCGAGATCGTGCGTGATGAAGAGCAGCGCAAGGCCGCAGTTCGCGGCGCAGCGTGCGAGCAGCTCGAGAATCTGCTTCTGCACGGTGACGTCGAGCGCCGTGGTGGGCTCGTCGGCGATCAGCACGCGCGGGCCCGGCGGCGAGCGCCATGGCGATCATCACGCGCTGCCGCAAGCCGCCCGAAAGCTGATGCGGATATTGCCGCGCGCGCAGCGCCGGGTTCGGGAACGGACGCGCGTTCGAGCGCGGCGATGACGCGCGCGGCGCGATTTCCGCGGCGCCAAGCGCGGCATCGTGCACGCGAATGGCTTCCGCGATCTGCGCGCCGACGCGCATCACGGGATTGAGCGCCGTCATCGGCTCCTGAAAAATCATGGCGATTTCGCGCGCCGCGGAGCGCGCGCATTTCGTCCGGGCGCGGCGCGACGAGATTGGCGCCTGTCGCGGCTGGACCGGCGGATTTCCGGCGCTGCTGCGATCGCCATTGCCGCGCTGGCGCGTGCGAGCCACGCTTCGCCCGGCGGCGCGCGCCGTGCGGCATCGAGTCCCATCAGCGCGAGCGCCGAGCATCGTTTTGCCGGAGCCGGATTCGCCGACGATGCCGAGCGCTTCGCCCTCGCCAAGCGCGAACGACACGTCGTTTACCGGGCGCACCCAGCCGGTGCGCGTAGGCAATTCGCACCGTGAGGCCGCGGACATCGAGGCTGTGTGGCCATGCCAACATCATATCCGCGGCGGAGCCGCGGCTTGACGAGATTTTGCGGGCGGATTTTCGTACTCGCGGGGCTACTGCTTAGCGCGAAAGAAAAAGGCTGCCCGGTGACGGAGCAGCCCTTCAAACGCCGGAGCTTAATCCTAACTTTAGTAATCGTTCGCGGAGCCTTCGAGGAACGCGCGCAGCTTGCGCGAGCGCGACGGGTGGCGCAGCTTGCGCAGCGCCTTGGCTTCGATCTGGCGGATGCGCTCGCGCGTGACGGCGAACGACTGGCCGACTTCTTCGAGCGTGTGCTCGCTGCCGTCGTCCAGGCCGAAGCGCATCTTGATGACTTTTTCCTCGCGCGGCGTGAGCGTCTTCAGCACCGACGAGGTCTGCTCCTTCAGGCTGAGGTTGATCACCGCGTCGGAGGGCGACACGACGGCCTTGTCCTCGATGAAATCGCCCAGATGCGAATCTTCCTCTTCGCCGATGGGCGTCTCGAGCGAAATCGGCTCCTGCGCGATCTTCAGAATCTTGCGCACCTTGGCGACGGGAATGTCCATGCGCTTGGCGATTTCTTCCGAGGTCGGCTCGCGGCCGAGCTCCTGCACCAGCTGCCGCTGCGTGCGGACCAGCTTGTTGATCGTCTCGATCATGTGCACCGGGATGCGGATGGTGCGGGCCTGGTCGGCGATGGCGCGGGTGATGGCCTGGCGAATCCACCAGGTGGCGTAGGTGGAAAACTTGTAGCCGCGGCGCCATTCGAATTTGTCCACGGCCTTCATCAGGCCGATGTTGCCTTCCTGAATCAGGTCGAGGAACTGCAAGCCGCGGTTGGTGTATTTCTTGGCGATGGAAACGACCAGGCGGAGGTTGGCTTCGATCAGCTCTTTCTTCGCTTGTTCGGCTTCGGCTTCGCCCCGAAGAATCACCTGAAGGGCGCGCTTCAGCTCGGTGGGGCTTACTTCGCTGGCGATTTCGATTTCGCCGAGTTCCTGGCGGCGCGCCCGCAGATCCTTGCGCGCTTCGGCCTGCACGTCGGCCTTGGAGGCGTCGACGCGGCGCTCGAGCTTGACGATTTCGCGCTCGAGGAAATGAACGCGCTCGACGGTCTGGTGAATCTTGTCGATCAGCCGCTTCTTTTCGAGCGGATTGAAATCGAGGTCGCGCATCAGCTTCGACATCTCGACGCGCGTGCGCGCCACGCGCGTAGCGCGCGTGCAGGTAGGGCCGCTTCTTCGAGCGCGGAATCTCGTTCGAGCTTCGCCGCCTGCTTCATCGCGAGCAGGTAGAGCTTGGCGATCTTGTCGATCTGCTTGAGCGTTTCGCGGGTCTTCGCTTCGATCTTCTCTTCGGTCAGCTCTTCGTCGTCGAACTGGACGATTTCCTTGATCGAGCGGGAGCCGTTGCGCAGGTCTTCGCCGACCTGCAGCAGTTCCTTCAGGATGAGCGGAGCGCGCGTAATGGTCTTCAGCACCAGCAACTGGCCGCGCTCGATGCGCTTGGCGATGGCCACTTCGCCTTCGCGCGTCAGCAGCGGAACGGTGCCCATTTCGCGCAGATACATGCGAACGGGATCGTTGGTCTTTTCGAGAGTTCCGGGAGTGAGGTCGAGTTCGCCGTCTTCCGACGCCGCGAGTTCTTCCTTCGCTAGGCTTCGACGGTGTCGGAAGAATCCGCGGCGGCCAGCGCGGCCTTTGCGCTGGAGAGATCTTCGTACACATCGATGCCGTAGCGCTCGAAGGTCGAGAGCAGGTCGTCGATTTCTTCCGAGGAATGCACCTCGGCGCGGCAGAATATCGTTCACCTCATCGTAGAGCAGGTAGCCGCGCTCCTTGCCCATGGCGATGAGCTGCCTTACCTGATCGTATTTTTCCTCAAGAGCCAGACTCACGCTTCCCCCTCGAAGGTCCAATCGCGCAGATACGCGGTTCCATAACAAAGCGGCCGGGATAGACACCCCGGCGCATTCCGAAGTCAATTTTGCAAACACGGATAATAAAACGATTCCGCAAGCCCGCTTCCGGGTTCTGAACCAGCGCCCAACTCGCCCGCGCCCCGTAAGATAACTACTCCTATATGATGCTCTGGACGCGCCGTCCGTTTCATCCAAAACCCTTCGATGATACAGGGCCGGGAAGATTGGCGTCAATTGGTTGGCCTAAGTGCAACGAGCGGAGCTTTTTAGCCGGGCCTGCCTTTCGCGATATTGCGGCAAGTGGCAGGAGCGAGGCCCGTTTTCTTACATAACGCCGACTTGTGCCCGCTCCGTTTGCCCACACCAAGACGCGGAGTGGAACCTCGGAAAATGTGCGCTTGAAACAATTAGACGCGACTGCAGCGATTTGGTTGCAGCCTGAAATCAGGCGAAAGCGAGAAAACTAGGCTGTCTTTTCCGCCAATTGAGCGCCATTCGCGGAGGAGGCCTGCTCGCGCGTTTCCTCGAAGATTTTCTGGAGGATGGCGGGGATTTCGAAGACGGCGCGATTGTCGAGGGCAGTCGTATTGGCACGGTAGCGCGCCAGCGTCGCGGGCTCGATCAGTTGACCGGCCGCGCGCTCGATTTCGCGGAAGTTCCGCAGCACCATGCCCACTTCTTTCTCGAGGATCCATTCGGCGTTGTAGCGCTCCTGCGGCAGCGTCCAGGCGTTGCATTCGACGATCACCGGAAGTGCATCGCGAGCGCTTCGCTCACGCTGCCGGGACCGGGCTTGCCGATGAAGAAATCGGCGAGCTGCATGTAGTAGTTCACTCGCGTCGTGAATCCTTCGACGAAACGCGGCATGCGCCATTTTCGTGGCGCGCAGCGCGTTCGCGAGCTTTTCGTTTCTTGCCGCAGATCGAGATCAATTGAAGGTCGAGCTTGGAGCGCTCCAGCCGCTCGGCGATTTCGAGCATGGCCTGCGAGCCGTGGCCGCCGAAAAGCACCAGTCCCGTGGGCAGATCGGGCCGCAATCCCGAGCTGCTCGCGCTCCGCCAGCGGATCCTCGACCGGCGGCTCGTAAAATCGCGGATGCAGAATCATTCCCGAAGCGCGGAAAATGCGGCCGTCGGCATGTCCCATCGCGCGGGCCTGCGCGACGGCGCGATCCGAGCCGCAGATCAAATATTGCGGCTGCCGCTCGATCCAGAAATGCGGCGGATAGTCGGCGATGTCGGTGAGGATGGTGACGAAAGGCCGTCCCGGGAAAACGCTGGCCGAAAGCTTTCGCACAGCGCGCGATTGAAGTGCGGCACGAACGAAACCACCATGTCCGGCTGCGTCTCCTGCCAGTGCGCCTCGAGCAGCTGCACCGTCGGCGCGATGATAGATCCGGATCACGAGCTGCAGCACCCGCATGAGCTGGGGGCTGCCGAGCGTCCAGCCGTTGCGCAGCATCTTGTTGTAAAAGTCCTGAATGCGAATGTCGGCGTATTTCCTGAGGATGTCGAGCGGGTCGAGCAGCTCCTGCAGATTCGTGAGCTGGACTTCCCAGGGCGCTGCTGCGCCTCGGATGGCCATTTCAAGCGCCGTGGCGGCTGCCCGGTGGCCGCCCCCGGCGTCGAAGAAGCCGAACTCGATCGTCTCGCTCCATGCGTGGCGGATTCTGGCACGTCAGGTGACCGTGAATTGCTACAGGCATGTTAAAAGCCGAGATGTTGTGTCGAAACAGTTAAATACGCTGTGTTTTCAGAATGTTAGCTGCGATTGTCATCTGTGCTGTAACCTGTGAATTTACTTGTGGAAAACGTGAAATGCGATATGCATGTCCACTCGTACTTCTCGGGCCCCTGCACCACTCCGTTCGTGGCCGGAATTTTGCCGCGAAAGTTACAGCGATCCGCAGGAAGTTTATCTCCGTGCTGCGAACGCCGCGGCATGAATCTGTTCACGCTGACCGATCACGATTCGATCGAAGGTCGCGAACGGCTGCGGAAGCATCCCGAATTTTTTCCTCAGCGAGGAGCTGACGTGCCGGATGCCCAGCGGTACGGAAGTCCACATTGGCGTTTACGACTTCCATGAGCGCCAGCACGCGCAGCTCCAGCAGCGGCGCAACGATCTTGTGTCGCTGCTGATGTATCTCACCGAGCGCCGGCTTTTCTTCAGCATCAATCACGTGTTCTCGAGCGTCACCGGCCGCGCGCGAGCGCGAAGATTTCGAGTGGTTCGAGAGAGTATTTCCCGGCGATCGAAACGCGCAACAGCCACATGCTCGAAAGCGCGAACGACCATGCCGCCGCTCTGGCGCAGCAATGGGACAAGATCGCGCATCGGCGGAAGCGACGCGCACGCGCTGGCGTCCGTCGGCACTGCGTACACGGAAGTTCCCGGCGCGCGCGACAAGGAGGAATTCTTCGACGGGCTGCGCAATGGCGCGGGCCGCGTGGCAGGCGAATCCGGCAGCTTCTCGAAGCTGACGCGCGATGTCTTCTCGATCGCCTTCGAAATGATGCGCGAGAAATCCTGGACCACGCTGCTCGCCCCGCTGGCGCTGCTGGTTCCGGCATTCACCTTTCTGAATTACTACGACGAGAGCGTTTCAGCCGCCGCTGGGCGGCGCAGATTCTCGATCAGCCCGAGACCGCAAGCGTCCTCGCTGGATCTCCGTGCCGCAACCGGCGGTGGAGGAATCGATATGACCGTAGCCAAAGCAGTCTGGAACCAGATTCAATCGAACGATCACCGGCTGATGCGCCGCGTGCACCGCTGGCGCGCGCCGCGCTGGTTTCGCATCCTGATGATTGTCGCAACGCGCGGCGGCGACGGCTGGCTGTGGTACGCGCTCGGCATCTGATCCTGCTGTTTACGGCGGCGAGCACCGCTTCGCGGCGATCGGCGCGGGCGCTTGCTCGGCGCCGCTGCGGGAATTTTGCTGTTCCGCGCGCTGAAGCACGCCAGCCGCCGCAAGACGGCCCTGCGAAATCGAGCCGCACTGCTGGGCGTCGATTTTGCCGCCGGACAAATATTCGTTCCCCTCGGGCCATTCGATCACGGCTTTCGCAGTCGCGATTGTCGATCGGCCTCTTCTATCCCGAACTGCAAGGCTGCCTGCTGGTCGTGGCGCTTCCTGATCGCCGCATCGCGCATCATCCTGGGAATGCATTTCCTGAGCGACGTGCTGGCGGGCTCGGCGATCGGAATCGCGCTGGGCTTCACGAGCTTCCACATTTTCACGCTGTTCTAGGAACGCTACCCGCTTCAAGCGGGGTCGGGACGAGGTTCGGCTGCGTCACCGCGATCTCCGATTCAGGAATTCTCTTCCCGTGCAGAAGATCCACGAGGGCGTTTCCCCGCCTGAGCTTGTAATATGGCGCTGCGCGGCTTGACCCGAAGTGGAATCCTGCGCCTTGACGCGCGCCGAGGCCGGCCGAACATCCCTGGCGCAGTGTGTCCTGAAGGCGGTCTCACATGACGCAAAAAAGCGGCACGGCGCGAGAATCAAGCGCACTTGGGCCATCGCTGAAAGAGCGGCTGGCTGCGGGAAAAGCCTTGCGGGAGAAAATGCCGCGAACGTCGCACGGCGAGTGGAAGCTTCCGCCGGGCCGCCGCGATCCGGTTGAATTCCTGAAGCACTCGGATCAGGGAAAACTTGCCGATCTGCTCCCGATTCGCTACGGCCGCATGCGCGTATCGCCGTTCGCTTTTTTTCGCGGCGCAGCCGCTCTGATGGCTTCCGATCTGGCAACAACTCCCGCCACCGGAATCCGCGTGCAAGCCTGCGGCGATTGCCACGTGCCAATTTCGGCGGATTCGGCACTCCCGAACGCCGGCTGGTTTTCGACATCAACGATTTCGACGAAACGCTGCCGGCGCCCTGGGAATGGGACGTGAAGCGGCTGGCCGCCAGCAGTCGTGCTGGCCGCCGCGAGATGGAGATCAGCAAGAACGCCACTGCTCGGACGCCGCGCGCAGCCACTGGTCCGGTTCCTATCGCAAGCACATGCGCGAGTACGCGGAAATGCGCGCGCTCGACGCCTGGTATTCGCATCTTGATGCGGAAATCTTGATTCGAGAAGCCAAAACAGCCGCTACGAAAGACGATGGAGAAAACTGGAAAACGCCGCGAACATGCAAACGGCAGAGCACATTTTTCCGAAAATCACCAAGCGTCTCAAACGGCCGGCCGCCGGATCATCGACCAGCCGCCGCTGATCTATCATCCGCGCGACTTCGGAAAATCGACAGCCGTGCGCGCGACTGTTCCAGCGCTACCGTTTAACGCTGCCCGAAGAACGGCGCGTCATTCTCGACCGCTATCACATCGTGGATGTCGCCCGAAAAGTCGTCGGCGTCGGCAGCGTCGGAACGCGCTGCGACGTCGCACTGCTGATGGCCAGCACGGATGATCCGCTGTTTCTGCAGTTCAAAGAGGCCCTGCCTTCGGTGCTGGAGCCCTACGCGGGCAAGAGCCGCTATAAGAACCAGGGAGAGCGCGTGGTCACCGGCCAACGCATGCTGCAAGCCGCCAGCGACGTGTTCCTCGGCTGGACCCGCGACGACGACGGCCGCGACTTATTATTTCCGCCAGCTGCGCGATATGAGAATGAAATTCGATCTCGAGAGCAATGACCAAAGCGGAATGGTCGAATACGTCGAGATCTGCGGATGGGCGCTGGCCCGGGCGCATGCGCGCACCGGCGACGCGGCGCGTATCGCGCGGCTACCTGGGCAAGAACGACACGTTTGACGACGCGATCGGAGAATTTGCCGTGGCCTACGCCGACCAGACCGAACGCGACCATGCCGCGCTGGTGAAAGCGATCCGCGCCGGGACCGCGCGCGTGCGCGCAGAAGCTGTCGTGGGCATAATTCACAAATCCAGCGGCAGAGGACTTTTCCCCGTGATTAGGCGCGCGGAGCGGTCGTAGGTGAGATACAGCCAGGCCCACTGCAGCATCACCAGCAGCCGATTTTGAAATTGCACGATGTACAGCAAGTGGATGAAAATCCAGATCAGCCACGCGGGAAAGCCTGAGAGGCGCAGCCAGTTTAAATCCGCGACCGCCGCGCCGCGCCCGATCGTCGCCAGATTTCCTTTGTCAAAATAATGAAACGGCGGCAGCGTTTCGCCGCGCAGTCGCGCTGCGAATCAGCTTCGCCACGTAATGCCCTTCCTGAATCGCGGGCTGCGCGACTCCCGGGAAGCGGTTTGCCGGTTTGGTGGCTGAAATTCGCGAGATCGCCGATGACGAAAATTTCCGGATGGCCCGCGATGCGTCATGTCCGGCTCGACGATCACGCGGCCCGCCTTGTCCAGCTTCGCGCCTGCCTCCTTCGAAAGGATCGCGCCCGAGCGGCGAAGCCAGCACTCCTGCAGCCCACAGCATCGTTCGCGTGGGAATTTTTCGGAGTGATCGCCCACGCGCATTGTCACGCCATGCTCGCGCACATCGGTGACCATCGCTCCGGTGCGCACCGTCACTCCAAGGCGCTCCAGCATCTTGCGCGCGGCCTCGGAAAGCTTCGGCGGATAAGCCGGAAGCGCGCGGTCCGTGCCTTCCACAAGTATGATGCGCGTCTTGCGAGGGATCGATCTTGCGGAAGTCGTGGCGCAGCGTGTCGTTGGCGATCTCGCCCAGCGCGCCGGCCAGCTCCGCGCCAGTGGGCCCGCCGCCGACGATCACGAACGTCATCCACGCGCGCAGCTTTTCCGGATCCGTTTCGCGTTCGGCGGCTTCAAACGCCAGAAGAATCCGGCCGCGCATCGCCGTGGCGTCGTCCATGGTTTTCAGGCCGGGCGCGAACTGCTCCCATTCGTCGTGGCCGAAATACTGGTGGCTCGCGCCGGTGGCGACGATCGAGCGTGTCGTAGTCGACCGCGCCGTCGCTGAGGATCACGCGGCGGTTGGCGGCGTCGATGATGTATCGCTTCGCCCAGCAGCACGCTGCGTGTTCTTCTGGTTTTTGCAGAACATTGCGCAGGGGCGAGGCGATGTTCGCGGGGGAAAGCGAGCCTGTCGCCACCTGGTAGAGCAGCGGCTGAAAGAGATGATAGTTGCAGCGGTCGATGACCGTGACGTCGACCGGCGATTTTCGCAGTTCGTTCACGACGCTGAGCCCGCCGAAACCGCCGCCGATGATCACGACACGATGAGGGGCCGCCACTTTTCACCTCCTTCGACTTCCGTTACACGCTAGTATGCGCTATGGCAGCGCGACACTTGGTTGATGCGACGGACCGGCGGCGGGACTCAGGGAAACGCGGAAAGAAGCGCGCGCGAAAGGGGCGAGGAGTTTCTTCAGGGGCTAAAGCCCTTCTTCCTTCGAAGCGTACGTGGGAGCTAAAGCTCCCACCTCCTAAAGAAGGGCCCGCGGCTTAAGCCGCACTATCGGGGCGCTTTTTCGCGGGCCTGAAGGCCCGCGCTTCCACCCTAATGTCGTGGCTGGAAGCCACGACCTACAAAAATTATCGGTTGTCACACGGACTCTGGAGCCCCCCAGCTCCCGAAGACCTGACAGCGAAGAAGGGCCGGCGGGACGCCAGGGCTACGCAAACCGTTCTCGTCCGCAGAGTGGCGATGAAACGGGACAGCTTCTACTCGACCTTTTCCGTGCCTTTGGCCGCGCGGGGGCGCTCCTGGGGGCGCTCGAAGCGGTAGCCGACCCACGGTTCGGTGTGGATGTAGCGCGGGTTGCTGCGGGTCGGGCTCGATTTTCTTGCGCAGTTGGTTGATGAAGACGCGCAGATACTCGGTTTCGTCGCCGTAGTCGGGGCCCCACACGGCCTGCAGCAGGCGGCGATGGCCGATCGTCTTTCCCTGATTGGCGACCAGATGGCGCAGCAGCTCGAATTCCTTCGGCGTCAGCCGCACGGGCTGTCCCTTCACCAGCACCGCGCGCTTCTCGAAATCGATCTTCAGATCGGCGGAGATGAACGGCGGAAGCAGATTCGGAAGGCGCGGCGCGGCGGAGCGCCGCGCGGATGCGCGCCATCAGCTCCTCGACGCCGAATGGCTTCACTACGTAATCGTCCGCTCCGGCATCGAGCGCCTGCACTTTGTCGCTCTCGCTGTTGCGCACGGTCAGCATGATGATGGGCACGTCGCTCGATGGCGCGGATTTCGCGGCAGGTTTCGAGGCCCGAGCGCCCGGGCATGTTCACGTCGAGCAGAACCAATTCGGCGTGCTCGTTGCGAATCTGCTCCAGCGCTTCATCGCCGCGTGCGCGCTTCGACCACGGTGTAGCCGTGCGAAGTCAAAGTGGTGCGCAGGACGCGGCGGATCTGCGGTTCGTCGTCGACGATCAGAATTTGGCGGAGTTCATGAGTTGCGCCGCCGCGGCTCCGTTCCACCGGCAAGCGTAAACGAAAAGACGGAGCCATGGCCGCGCTGGCTGGTCAGGCTGATCGTGCCGCCGTGCGCCTCTACGATTGCCTTCGCGATCGGCAAACCCATCCCCGTCCCCTCGACGCTGTATCGCTGATCCTTGCCGCGATAGAATTTTTCGAAGATCAGCGCCTGTTCGGGATCGTCGATTCCCGCTCCGCGGTCCGCCACGCTCGTGACGCACGAAATCGCCGTTCTGCTTCGGCGGTGATGGTGATGGGCTGGTCCGGGCGGCGAATATTGATTGGCATTCTCGATCAAGCTGCACCAGCACCTCGCGCGCGCGAGCCACATCCACACGCACCGGCGGCAGCCCGGCGAGCCATGCGCACATCCACCGGCGCGATCGCCCAGCGCGGCCTTGCAATGTCCGAGCGCGGCGGCGATCACGTCATCGATCGGATGCGCGCAAGCTTCAGCTCGACTTCGCCGGCGTCCAGACGCGCCATTTCGCCCGCTTCGCCCACCAGCCGGTTCAGCCGGTCGCTTTCCTCGTTGATGATCGTCAGAAGCTCGTGCTTCTGCGCTTCCGCCAGGCCTGGATTCGAAAGCAGATTCGTGACCGAAGCCTTGATCGAAGTAAGCGGCGTGCGCAGCGCGTGGGTCACGGCATCGAGCAGCGCGGTGCGCAACTGTTCTCCCTGGCGCGCCGCCTCCGTCTGCCCCAGTTGCTCGACGGCGCGCGCGTGCTCCATCGCGATGGCGACCAGCGTGCCGATCGCCTCGAGCGTCTGCCGCGGAAGCATCGTGCCGGAAATCCCAAGGCTGCCGATGGGGCGCACGCCCAGGCGCACGGGAATGAAACAGACACTGTTGGCAGCGTCGATCACCGGCTCGTCGCGCAGCCATCATCGCCTTCAGGCTTTCGGTATCGAGCTGCGGGATCGACCGGGCCCGGAGCGATACACTTTCTGCTTGTCGGCGAGAAAGAGCGCGGCGGCGCCGACTTCGAATGCGTCCACAATCTGCGCCGGGATGCGATTCACCAGCTCCATGACGTTGCCGGATTCGAGCAGGCCCTGGCTGAAGGTGTAGAGCTTCTCGATTTCGCGTTGCCGCGCGGAGGCGTCGGCGGCCTTCTGGCGCGCGCGCGTGGAAAGGCGGCTGGCGAGCACCGCCACGACCAGAAATGCGATCAGCGCCACCCAGTTTTGCGGATCGGCAATCGTGAATGTGCCGACCGGCGGCAGGAAAAAATAATTGAACGCCAGCATGGCCGCCACCGACATGGCCACCGAAACGGCCATGCCCCAGACCGTGGAAACGGCTAAAATAGCGAGCAGAAACGTCAGCGCGACGGTGGTGGCGTTGACGGGCAGCACCTTGCGGTAGAAAAGAGGTGATCCCGACGATGATTGCGAAGGCGGCTACAAATTGGAGGATGCGGTTAACGACGGTGGAGCGCACGGCGTCATTCTATCGTAGCTTTCTACGAGACGCTTCAAAGAGAATAGGCCATGGCCAAGACACCCGAAGAATGGCTGGCAGTTATCCACGCCCCCGGAGAAAACCAAGGGCGCGCTTGAAGCTTTTCCTCGGCTACGCGCCGGGCGTGGGCAAGACCTTCAGCATGATGAGCGAGGCGATTCGCCGGCACAGCCGCGGCGAAGATGTGGTCATCGGCGTGGTCGAAACGCACGGCCGCAAGGGCATCGCCGAACTCGTCCCGCAGCTCGAAGTGGTGCCCGCGCAAGAAGCTCGACTACAAGGGCACGGTGTTCGAGGAAATGGACGTCGACGCCATCATCGCCCGGCATCCCGCAGGTCGCGCTGGTCGATGAGCTCGCGCACACGAATATTCCCGGCAGCAAGCACCGCAAGCGCTACGAAGACGTGCTCGAACTGCTGGACGCGAAAATCGACGTGCTTTCGACCGTCAACATCCAGCACATCGAAAGCATCGCTCCCACCGTGCACGCCATCACCGGCGTGGTGGTGCGCGAGACGGTGCCCGACTGGGTGCTGCGCCTCTCCGAAGAAACGGTGATGGTCGACCTGACGCCCGAAGCGCTGCAAAACCGCATGAAGCGCGGCGACGTGTACCAGCAGGAAAAGGTCGAGCAGTCGCTGAAGAATTTTTTCCGCCGCGGCAACCTGATCGCGCTGCGCGAGCTGGCCCTGCGGCAAGTGGCCGAGCAGGTGGATCGCAGCCTTTCCTCCTACCTCGATGAAAAAGACATTCAGAAAAATTGGGCGGTGCGCGAGCGCATCGCCGTGTGCATCAGCTCGAATCCCCGCGCGCAATATCTGCTGGCGCGGGCCGCGCGCATGGCGCGGCGCATGGACGCCGAGCTGTATGCCGTGCACGTCGATCGTGAGCAAGTCGAGAAACGGAAGCGAAGACAAGGCGCTCGAAGCCAATTTTCAGTTTGCCGAAAGCCTGGGCGCGAAGACGGTGCGCCTGAAGGGCAAGAGCGTTCCCGATGCCGCTGCGCAATTCGTCGGGAAAAGCACGTGACGCAGATGATCTTCGGGCGATCCGCGGTCGAAGGATGGCGCAAGCTTCTGTACCTGAACGCCATCAATCGCTTCCTGCGCGACGCCCCCGCCGTGGACGTCCACATCGTGACGCAAGAACCGGACTAGAGCTGTAATCCGCGGCTGAGAAGAGTTCCCTCAGGGTCCCCAAAAGCCCGTTGCTCTTCGCTTCGAATGTCGGAGCCCTTGACGTCGTTCAGGGCAAACTGACTCCAACCCCTGAAGAAAATGGCCGCGGCTAAAAGCCGCATGTTCCGCTCAGAATAAGCCGGCGCGAGGGAACTGCTCCCAGCCATACGGATTTAGTGGACTGGGACGCGGGGGCCCGGGCGCCCTGGCGTTTCTTCATCAGGAACATCAGCGGGATGACGCCGATGCAGACCACGCTCATGATCCAGAAATTGTCGACGAACGAGAGCATCATGGCTTGGCGCTGCAGTTGGAGGTAGATCGTGGCGTGGGCTTGCTGGGCGGCGCGCGCGGCGTCCATGCCTCGCGCGATCATCTCATGCGTGATGTGCATCAGCGCGCGCTCGTAGAGCGGGCTGCCGGCGTGCAGGTTGCTCGCGAGCACGTCCTGGTGGAACTGGGCACGGCGATCGAGCATGGTGGTGACGAACGAAATGCCGATGCTCGCCGCCCATGTTGCGGGCGAGATTGATCAGGCCCGAGGCGTTGTTCATTTTGTCCTTGAGGCACGAAATAGAATGCCATCACGTTGATTGGGACGAACAGAAATGCCGTTCCCATGCGCGATATGATCCAGTCGTTGACCGCGTTGCCCTCGCCCGCACTCAACGTGAAATGCGACAGGTAATACAAACCGAGCGCCGTGATGCAAAGGCCCGATCACCACGATCCAGCGCGGCTCGAAGCGGCCCAGCAGCCACCCCACGGACGGCAGAATCACCAGCAAGACCATCCCTCCCGGCAAGAGCACCAACCCGCTCTGCATCGCCGTGTATCCCATCAGCGTTTGAAGGAGAATGGGGAGCAGACACCGTGGTGCCGTACAGGACGAAGCCGAGCACGTACATCATGAACGTGGAAATCGCGAAATTGCGGTCTTTGAACAGCCGCAAATCGATCGACGGGATGATCGATAATGAATTCCCAAATTACCAGCGCCACAAGCAGACGACGCGGCGACGACGGTCGACCAGAGAATGAACGGCGAGCCGAACCAGTCGTCGCGCTCGCCTTTATCGAGCACGATTTGCAGCAAGCCGAGACCCACGGCTCAAAAATCCGAGGCCGAGGAAATCGACTTCGAAGCCGCTCTTCAAGCCCTTTGGACGCCGGAGTGCGGATCTGCAATCGAGTACGGAAATCATCAGCAGACGGAGATAACGCCGATCGGCACGTTGAGAAAGAAAATCCAACGCCAGGAAAAATTGTCGGTGATCCATCCGCCGAGCGTGGGCCCGATCGTCGGCGCGACAACCACGCCCATGCCGTAGATCGCCATCGCCATGCCCTGCTTGTTGCGAGGGAAGCTGTCGACGAGGATCGCCTGCGAGATGGGCTGCAGCCCGCCGCCTCCCGCGCCCTGGATGACGCGGAAAAGAACGAGCAGCGGCAGCGACGGGCGCCATGCCGCAGAGGAGCGAACTGATCGTGAAAATCACGACGCAGGCGATGAAAAAGCTTCTTGCGTCCGAAGAGTCGAAGAGAACCATCCGGTGAGCGGCAGGACGATCGCGTTGGAAACGAGATAGGAAGTGAGGACCCAGGTGCTCTCGTCGACGCCCGCCGAAAGATTGCCGGCGATGTGCGGGAGCGAGACGTTGGCGACGCTCGTGTCGAGCACCTCCATGAACGTCGCGATCATGACGGTGACGGCGATGAGCCACGGATTGATCTCCGGCACGGGCTGCACGTAATCGGTGGTGGCGCTCATCCATCTCCGGGCACAGAGATTCCTGTGCGCTTATTTCCGCAAACAAAATTACACGCATGATCGAACTCAGGCGAAACGGATGCGCGACAACGGGATGATTCCTGTTTCCCCCGTCGAGAGAATATCACCGCGGGTTCGGGAGCCTCAAGGAGCCGGCCGGGTCGACTCGTCCGCCTGAACATTTGCAAAACAGCGTCTACTGGGTGCGTCGCGCGAGGATTTTCACGAAGGACGCGCTGCGGAGATCTTCGGCCGAAAGCGTCGTGAGGCTCTCGACTTCTGCGGCTGTGCAGCGCGCCCGCAGTTGATGGCCCTGCGAGAAAATAATTCAGCAGACCCTGCGCCATGGCGGCATCGTCGAACACTTGCCCGATGCGCGTGGCCTGCGCGGCCTTTTCGACGAAATTGCGCATGCGCTGCGGACGCCGATTCGAGATTTTCGAGGAAAAATGAATAGACCGCCGCGTAGCGCGCCGGAAGCTGCGCCGGGTGCAGGTCCCAGCCTTGATAATAGCCGTTCGCGAGCGAGCGGCGCACGTTGTCGAAGTGCAGTTTCCAAGCGTGATGCACCGTGGCGCGATTCTCTTCGCTCTGGCGCGGCGTGAAGCGGTCTGGCCGTCTTTTGCCGGCGCGCGATGCGGCGGAATCGGCATGATGTTCGTCGGGCCGTCGGCGATGCGCCACGCCCGTTCCCGCGAGCGCCACCTGCATCACCTCGCGCGCGAAATCGCGAGGCGGGATGCGTCAGGGCTGGTGCGGCGCGGCGATGTTGCAGCGAAGCCGTGTAATCGTACGGACCGAAATGCACGCTCGATGCAGCGGCCGCGCGCGGCGCTGACCAGCGGCAGCAGATTCGACCTCACCGCGCTCGTTGAAAATTGCCTGCGGCGTCTCGATCATCAGCTCGATTCGCAGAGCGCCCGGCTCGAGATCGAGCGTGGGCTCCAGGCGCGAGCAAATATCGGCGAGCGCCGCGACCTCGTCGGGCAACGTTACCTTGGGCAGCGTGACGCGGAAATTGCTGCGGCAGCTCGCCGCGCGTCTTCGCCGGCGAGCTCCGTGAGAAAAATTCGAGCGTGCGGATGCTGCGTCGCGCAGTTCTTCGGTGAAGCGGCTTGACGCGGATGCCGATGAAAGGCGGCAGCTCGCCCGCATTCATCCCTGCGCCGACTTCGTCGGCGGCGGCGACGGCGTGGCCGTCCTCTTCGTCGTCGGGACGATTGCCGTAGCCATCCTCGAAATCGATTCGAAAATCCTCGACGGGCTCGCGCTGCAGTTTCTCGCGGACGCGGCGATAGACGGTGTGCGCGAACCACGCCGGCGGATTTTCGCGCCGCGCCGCTTCGGGATCGTATTCGATCGATTTCGCAATCGACGCGGCCGCGTCCGCGCGAATCGGCAGGCGGTCGGCGCCCGGCAAGCCGATCGCTTTTGCGAATGCGCGAAATCCGGCGCAAATTCATCCAGCGATCGCAGCGCAAGTTCGCCGAGCTTCGCGTGGTGCCCGAGCGGAAAAGGTGCGCGCCGCCATAGACCACATGGACCGGCTGGCGCCCGGCGCTGATCGCCGGGATAGCGACGCTGAAACGCCTTGTGAGCTTGTTCGAGCCGCGTTCAATTTCCTGCAGCGATTCGGCGGAAGAGATCTTCATTATTCCTCCTCGCATGGATGCCAGTCTGCGACCGGAATCTGAACGTGCGATATGACTCCGAGTTGTTCGAAAGTACGGGACAGGATACATTTGTTTCTCGGGAACGAAAGATCCAAGCAATCGTTGCGGAATGATCGCGGCATAGCTGCACCCGCTATTCATTGGAATTAGAATCGCTGCATGTCTGAAAAAATTCTGATTGTCGACGATGAATCGTCCGCGCGAACCGCGCTCGCGACCCTTCTGCGCCGCGAAGGATTTGAGGTGCGCGATGCCAGCGATGGCGCCGCCGCTCTCGCGAAGTGCACGTCGTTCCGCCCGGACCTGATTCTTCTCGATATCGTGATGCCCGGCATGGACGGCTTCGAGGTTTGCCGGCACATCAAGGCCACGCCCGAAACCCGCCTCACGCCCGTTGTTCTGATCACCGGCCTTTCCGCCACCGCAGACCGCATCAAGGGCATCAATGCCGGCGCGGACGATTTTCTGAGCAAGCCGATCGACTTCAACGAACTCCTGGCGCGCACCCGCTCGCTGCTGCGCCTGAAGCAATTCACCGACGAACTCGAAAACGCCGAAAGCGTTCTCTTCAGCCTCGCGCACAGCATCGAGGCGCGCGACCCCTACACGCGCGGGCACTGCGAGCGGCTTGCGGAAATGTCCGCGCGGCTCGGCGAGAAGCTCGGGCTGCCCGAAGAAGACATCAAGGCGCTGCGCCGCGCGGGAATCGTTCACGATATCGGCAAGGTAGTGGTGCCGGATGCGATTCTGCTGAAGCCGGGCCCGCTTTCGCCCGAAGAAATCGAGATCATGCGGAAGCATCCCGTGGTGGGCGAACGCATCTGCGCGCCGCTTGAAGACGTTTCGGCTCGTTCTTCCGATTATTCGCCACCATCACGAGAAGCACGATGGTTCGGGCTATCCCGACGGCCTGCGCGGCGCCGAGATTCCGCTGACCGCCGCGATTCTGCAGCTCGCCGACGTCTACGACGCGCTTGACGACCGATCGGCCCGTATCGCAACGCCTCGCCCTCGAGGTGGCGCTTGCAGATCATGGAAGAAGAAGCCGCGCGCGGCTGGTGGGACCGCGAATCTATTCGATGCTTTCCGCGACGATGATCCGCGACGGCCACCAGGTCCCGCCGGTCGACGCTACGCGGAAGAGCCGCGTCCTAAGCGCTGATTCATCGCGCGGCCCCTGCCGCGCGATCGTGCATGAGTCCGGGGCACGGCAGCCGAAACTTCACTCGTGGCATTCGCGATTCGCTCTTCCCCCGCGTAGACCACGAAGCGCCGGCCGCGCAAGAATCCGATCGAGCGTAAGGCTCATTTCGCGCGCCAGCTGCACCGCGAGGCTCGATGGCGCCGAAACCGACGCCACCACCGGCAAGTCCCGCCACGATCGCCTTCTGGATGATTTCAAAGCCGCCGCGCCCGCTGACCAGCAGGACCGCATTCGCAAGCGGCACGCGGTCTTGCAGCAGCGCCCAGCCGATCACTTTGTCCACGGCGTTGTGCCGGCCGATATCTTCGCGCAGGACGAGCAATTTGCCCTCGGCGTCAAAAGCGCCGCCGCGTGCAGGCCGCCTGTGCGCCCGAAAACCGGCTTGCGACGCACGCAGCGCGTCGGGCAGCGGACAAGCACTCTCCGGGTCGAGCCGAAAATCCGGATTCGGCGGCTGCAGCGTTCGCGCGCGCACCGAGTCGATCGACGCCTTGCCGCAAATTCCGCAGCTCGACGCCGCGAAAAAATGCCGCCGCATTTTTTCGATGTCGGGCGTCGACTCGGCGTCGAGCTCCGCGCGCACCACGTTTCCGCGATTCGCGTCCGGTTCCGGATCGCCGGATCTGCTCAAGCGCCAGTAATCTGTTCGCGGCGCTGGACGAGTCCTTCGGTCAAGAGAAATCCGGCGGCCAGTTCGAGATCATGGCCCGGCGTGCGCATCGTGACGCTCAACGGCTCTCGCCGATGCGAATTTCGAGCGGCTCTTCCGCGGCGAGATAGTCCTCTTTGCGGCGAACTTGCCCTCGTCCCATTCGGAGACCTGCGTCAGATCAATGCTGCGCGCTTGCGAGGCAAACGGACGTCTCCGTGGACGAACTATGTCGTGCCGAATCCATCGAGCAATCGACCAAGCATACATCGGAGATGCCGGCGCGAGCTCGCTAAAAACGATCCAGGCGTGATTTGATTTGGTCTGTGTGGAAGCTGTCTCGCACAGACACGATTATCTGGCCCCAAAAAACTAGCCCGTCCCGAAGGAGTCGGGACGGGCCAGGGGGCGTTGCATGGTGGAGGTGTACTACGGGGAATTGTCTTCGCCGCCTCATTCGTCGCTGGTGCGGCAGCACGACTCCCGTCGATGGATCGAGAATCAGCTTCGGCGCGCGTCGGTTACCGTCGAAGTCGAACATGCCGTTGAGTCGTGCCGGCCTTTACGTCGGTCGAATCGCCGCCGATCCGGCCCAGATCCCAGTTGTCCTCGATGAAGCGCAGAATCGACGACTGGTCGGTCGCGCGATGATCGACGTAGTTCTGCTTCGCATACGGCGAAATCACGATCAGCGGCAGACGCGGGCCATAGCCGCACCGGCCCTGCGTGTCGGTCGCCGTCGCCGAGCCGCAATTGCCGGGCGCCAGCCAGCGCATCGTCCGCGACGGCCGACTGGTTGACGACCGGTCCGAGCACGTGATCGTACCAGCCGTCGGAATCGTCGTAGGCGATGATGATCGCCGTGTCTTTCCAGTACGGGCTGTTCATCACCGCGTTGACCATGCTCACCACGAAGTTCTGCTCGTCGATCGGATCGGAGTAGCCGGGATGGCCGTCCTGATAGGCGGCGGCCTTGAGGTAGGTCACCGCCGGAAGCCGGTCCTCGCCGAGCGCCGTCCAGAAAGCGCTCAGATCGTACTGGTGATTGGCGCCGTCGGATGAAGTTCCGATCAGTGCGGGATTCGAGCGGCTGCACGTGATGCAGATTCTGCGTGCTGGTGTAGTACTGGAACGGTTCGTGGTGCGGAATGTAATCGCCGACGCGTCTCCACGGCGTCGTCGCCGGCCAGGCCAGCGTGATGCGCGCCGCAAATCGCGCGGCCCTTGGAGTCAATGCCCGTGGGAGCAAAGCCGCCCTGGAACCATCCCCAGGTGATGTTCTTCGCGTTGAGCAGGTCGCCGACGTTCGTTCCGGTGACGATCATCGTGGTCGTCTGCAAACCGGGTTGGTCAGCACGCACTCGTCGTTCAGCACGGCCGCGGATCGCCGATCGCGCGCCCGTGGTCGCATCGTTGGCGATATTCCCGACGGCGCTCGCTGCGGCGCCGTTGGGCTTCAGTTGGCAAGAGGTCGCCGTCCTCGGTCGTGCCGGCAATCAAATTGAGCGCGCCGACCGTGGACGGCCCGAACATCGTGCCGTAGGAGTTGTCGCTCATCGCGAAGTGCTGCGCGTAATTCCAAAGCGCGGTGACGGTGTTGCCGTCGAAATAGCCCATCACCACGCCGGTGCCCTTGCCGTAGTCGTTGCAAGGCGACGCAGGCGATGATCCCGTGCCCGTCGATTCCGGATACTTGTCCATCAGGCCGTGGTCCATGGCTTCCTGCTCCGGCGTGTAGCTGTGGTTCTGATCGCAGGTGACTGACATGCAGCCCGTGTCCATGCGGAACGGCTGCGTGGAATTCGGATTTTCGTCAGCAGCCCGCCGCTCAGGAGATTGTTGACCCGTCGGCGTGTCGGGCTTGGCGTGAAAGCAGGTTCGCCCAGCGGGATTCGTCGCGTTCGGATAGGTGGCGAAGTAGTGGTCGAAGGAAATGTTTTCGCCGAAAGATCACGATGACGTGCTTGATGGGCGTCGTCGTTTCCAAAGCCTCGGCGGCATTTTTCGCGGTCCGGCCAAGAGACTGCTTGGCGTAACCAAAGCCAGGTTGGAGGCAAGCGCGATGGCTGCCATCCAGCGAAGATTCTTACTGATCATGAAGTTCTCCTTGTAGTTTGGAAAATCTCGGTCTGATCCGTTCCCCGTGGACTCTGGAGAGATGTGCGAGTCGGAATCACGCTGCATCGACGTGGATACGCGTGCGGTGTTATTGCCAGATGACAGCGCGGTGAAAAACTACGGCGCACTTCGTTGCGCGGCGTTCACATTTGCTGGTTCGAAATTTGTTCGCGCGCGTGTGAAATTTTGAAGATCGCAGCGCTGCGACCAGCGTATGGAGGTCCGCATAGGGATACTTGCTCCTGCTCGCTGTTTTCGAGCAGCGCAGGCGCCTGTTTGGGCACCACGCGAACCACTCCCATCATTCCGCCATCCTCGTGCTCGAGCAGATGGCAGTGGTAAACGAATGTACCCACGATATTGGGATCGCGGAAGTCCATGCGCAGCTTCACGCTCGGATACTGCCGGCTCTTTCCGTCCCAATATGCCACATTGATTGTGTCGCGCAGAAATGGCTCATCGAAGGGGACGCCATTCCACTCCACCAGCATGAAATGAATCTGGTGGATGTGGAACGCATGCAGCTCCACGGTGCGGTTTTCGATGATCCAGTCCTCCACGTCTCCTTGGTGAACGACGATGTTCGGGAGTCATGTCACTCGGATCGAATAGTTTCGGCTCCTGGCCGTCGACGGTGATGATAAAAATCGGTCGGGCTGTTCGGATCTTTCGGATCGTGCGGCTTTTCGGAGAAATATGGCGGCTACATCCACTCCGAGAACATGCACGTCATCGAGCGTTTTCATCGCGACGGCAACACGCTCACGTGGACGGCCACCGTCGAGGATCCCGACATGCTGCTCGAGCCCTGGACCACGACCCCGCGCGTGGCCCTGCTCAATCCCAATCCCAAGGCCGTGCTGCCCGAATCGCTCCCGTGCAGCGAGCGCGATTTAGGCCATTTGGCGACCAAGGAACATCACTAGCTCGCGTTTCTCATGAGCCCAGGTGCGCCTGTAGGGGCACGGCATGCCGTGCCCCTACAGGCGCACCTGGGCTCGTGAGATCGTACTTGCAGGAGGAGGCGGGATGTCAACCAGAGCAATAAAAATGCTGACGCTCGCGGCGCTTGCGGCGATCGCCCTGCAGCCCGCCTGCGCGCAGAGCGGCAAGGACGCGGCGAAGGCGGGCGCAGGAGAAAAAGCAGGTATGGCTTCGGCCGGCGGCGAAGCGTCTGATCGCGCCAAAACGCTGCGAGCCGCGGCGGATGCTTTGGGCATGGTTCGCTGGTCGGACATCGGCGCTGGAGGCAACCACCTCCCGGCGGTTGACGTAGTCAACACCGTGGAAATTTTTGGCAGCGGCATGACCTACGGCGCGGGCCAGCCGTACAAAGCCGGCGCACCCTGGCCCGCATTTAAAACCGAGTATCACGCCGCCGTTGCTTACAACCCTCCCGCCATGCGCGTGGAGCTGACGCGTACCGCTTCCGACGCTCCCGCTTCTGGCGCGGCGCCGCTGCACACCTTTCAAGTGGTGCGCGAAAAGTACGCCTGGGACGAATCCGAAATGGGCGCGGGCCTCGTGCCGGGAAAGGGCGTCGCGACTCCCGCCCCGGCCGCGCTGAACGCCCGCCTCCTCCAGCTATGGATCCTCCCCTACGGCGTAGTAAAGGCCGCCCTCGCCGCCGGCGACAAGACCAAAATCTCGACCGAGAACGGCGCCACGGTCATCACATTTCCCCTCGACGGATCGCTAGCCGGCGTGACCGTAAAGGCCACGCTCAACGCCAAAAATGAAGTGGCAAAGGTCGAGACCCGCCCCGACAATCCCGCGCTCGCCGAACTCCTCACGGAAACCGAATATTCCGACTACGCCGATCACGGAGAGATCCTGACCGACGTCAAGTCCCCCGGCCACATCGTCCAGAAACAGGCCGGCCATCCGGTCCAGGACATCCAGGTGAAAAAGGTGGACGCCAACAATCCCTACCTGGTCTTTCCGGTGCCGGAGAATGTTAAGAAGGCTGCCGCGCACTAGTTAGCTCCTTCAAAGTTATATCAACTAGCTTTTCTATCGAAATTGGTGAGCTACATCGCGCGGGTTCACGTGAAATGTCTTAAATAGTACCGCTGCCTATCACACGGCCGACGAATTCTATCGCAGAAGTTTTGTGTGCATCGTAGACGTGTGGTATGCTTTGATTGGGGACGGTACTACTTTGCAAACTCACCCGTATTATTGCGGGTGTGAAGATAAGGTTACCCCGAGCGGCGTTCGCGTGTCGCTCGTCGTCGCTGCATATGCTCGTCGCAATTCCGAAATGCGAGAAAGTTGCCGTCCTCAAACTCTTCAAAATGGGCACGACTCTCAGTGCTGACGAATCAATCCTCGCTGCCAATTTCGCGAAACTGAAGACTTTCAATGATGTGGCGGTTCTTCTAGAAGTGACTACCAGGAAGCTTGGGTTTTATTTGCACAGAAGTAATAACTACAAAGTCTTCACCCTTAATAAGCGCAGTGGTGGGCAACGTGTGATTTCAAGCCCGGTCACCGGAATTAGGATAATCCAGAGAAAACTCAATCAGGTCCTTCACGCCGTTTATGGAACGAGATCGCCTGTCCACGGGTTCGTCCGCGGGAAGAGCATAGTTACGAACGCTAGCAGACATCTGCACTGCAGGATGCTTCTCAATTTCGATTTGGAAGATTTTTTCCCCTCGATTCATTTCGGCAGGGTCAAAGGCCTGTTCGAGGGCAAGCCGTATCTGTTGCCGGAGCCGGTTGCTATAACTCTGGCACAGATTTGCTGCTTCAGCCAAGTCCTGCCAGCGGGTGCCCCGACTTCTCCCATCGTTGCCAATATGGTGTGCGCTCAGATGGATTCGCAATTGAAGAGGCTTGCCGTTGACTGCGGATGCATTTATACGCGTTATGCAGACGATATCACATTTTCTATAGCGCACGGACGATTCCCGCCCCCCGTTGTTTACCGCGACCCAACAACTCAGAAGTGGATTATCTCGAACGAAATCCAGAAAGTCGTCATAGGCAATGGCTTCAAGATCAATTCCTCCAAAACCAGAGTTCTACCCCGCGGGTATAGACAGGAGGTGACGGGACTTGTTATCGGCGACCGGGTAAATGTGAAGAGAACTTACATTCGACAGGTCAGAGGGATGTTACATGCGTGCGAAAAATGGGGGATTGCGGAGGCAGACAAGAACTTTCGGTCCAAATATGATCGCAAACAAAGACTCGGGGGTAAGAAGGCAGATTTCCTGCGCGTCCTCAGAGGGAAGATTGAGTTTATTGGGTCGGTTCGAGGACGGGACGACAGTATCTATCTTCGCTTGATGGATCGTTACCTAGCGTTGGATATAAAAGGGCGAATGCGAACAGTCACTGTGAGAGCAAGTACTTCAGACGAGGTCATCCAGCGCGCAATCTGGCTGTTGGAGGAGATCGACGGGCCATTACAAGGAACCGGATTTGCCGCAGAGAACCTAAATATACTCACGGCAGCCCATGTGCTCAAAGCCCAAATGTATGCGAGCTGTCCGGCCCTTTCAATTAGAGATCAGACCTTGCATGAAATTTGCAAGGATGACGATGTCGATGTGGGTAGAGCCTCAATCGACGGTGCAGTTCAAGTTCAATTAAGCTTGGGGGACTCCACAATCTTGAAGGTTGGCGACGTCATTAAAATACTTGGGTTCCCACTGCATCGGGCCGGGAGCTCTGTGAACATTCAACAAGGGAGAATCACGGCTTTTTCTCCATGGCATGGGGTCAACCATTTCGTCGTCGACTGTCCGATTGTGTGGGGTAACAGTGGCGGACCAGTGCTGAATTCTCAGAATCAGATAGTCGGCATTGCCGTCAAGGGGCAGGGACTACCGAAGCGCTTTGCCGAAGATGACGAAATGAGTCGATGCGTTCCTATCGATTTCGCAATAAATTATCTGCGCTAGGTCTATCGGGTTCTCAAGTACGTAAGTGTCACGGACCCGGTTCCGAGTGGTGTAGCGAGGTGAGTATCTTGCCTACGGACGAATCCCTAGGCCCTCTGTCTGGTGATTTGCGTTAGCTACTTCTTTTCGGGCTGCGGAACGACCTCGCTGCCGACCTGCTTGTTGTACTCGGCCATATCGACTGGGGAGCAGAGGAGCTCGGAGATGTCGAAGCCGGGGGGTTGCAGGTGGAGGGGGAAGTTTTTTAGGCCCTGCCAGGGTTCGGTGTACATCTTTGGGTCGGTGATCGTTACGGTTAGTTCCATGTTGTCGTGGTCGACGCGATGGAAACGTTCCTCGACGCGGAGTTCGTCGCTGTGGGGGCGGCCGGCGTGGTCGAGCCAGCTTCTGGGGTTCAGGCCGACGGTTTCGACTACGAAGGTGTAGTCGTCGATCCATTTTCCTACGGAGTAGCCGTTCCAGCGCGGCTCGGGGTCCTTGGGGAGTTCGCGGCCGTCGGTCCAGATGATGCGCCAGCCGCCGTAGAATTGATTGAGGTAGATCACCTGGTTTGCGGTCTGGGCTAGTTCGATGGTTCGCAGTTCGTAGAGCTCCATGCGCGGGACGCCCAGCGGGTCGCACTGGTCGACGGGATCGTTGGCGAGCGCGGCGGGGACTTGGCGGACGCTGGGGCCCGAAGGCTTATTGGCCTTGAGTGCTTCGAGGCCTGCGGGCGTGTAGTGCAGGGGGCGCATAATGCCTGTCTCGTCGGTCTGGCCGCCTTCGATGCCTTTTCCGCGGGGGGCGGTCAGCGCCGGGTGTTCGAGCGCGCCGCTCGGTTGGCGGCCGCCGTCGGCTTCGGCTGCGTCCCAGATGCCGGAGATGTCGCGTTTCGGGGCCGGGGCTGATTTTTTTCCGGCGTAGTAGGGTTTGATCGGGGGATGCTGTCCCAGGTTGCGGGCTTTGATTGGTCTCCCGTGGCACTTGACGGCGCGGTCTGCGCGCGCAGAAAGGGAGAAAAAGTAAGTCCTGCAAGCAGGACAACTACGGTGACCAACAAGCGCTTGGACATTTCTAAAATCCCTCCTGCAGCAGAACTTCAGGGGCTAAAGCCCTTTTTTCGGATTTCTGAATGTCGCGGCTGAAGCCGCGACCCACAAAGATAAATTACCGCGTGCACCAACCTTGTCGGGCGCTCCAAAGTTGTTGGGCGCCCCGTTCTTGTCGGACACGGCGGACAAGGGCAGGGATTTTCGCATCGTCTATCTCCACATTCCCCGGTGTATTTGTATTTAAACCCGCACCCTTTGAAATTCGCAAAGGGTGCGGCACCCGCGGACTTACGCCGCGAAAGCATCGCGACCCTCATCGCCGCGGCCCGCATTCGCTCGAGCAATTCCTACGGCTGGAACTGCTTGCCGTTGATTACGATTTTCATTCTTGGCGCTGTGGGGCTGGAGCTGCCCAGGAACGCTACCGGGTTGCCGTTCTTTGCGGGCATGGCGTTGATTTCGACTTCGTCGCCGGGTTTGAATGTATTTTTGGTCCAGCCGATTTGCAGCATGGAGACCGGGTTTTGCGCTTCGACGATCCAGTGCGCAACTGTGCCGGCTGCGTCCTTAACGTCAACTTTCACGAACACGTGGGGATTCGACCAGATGTAGTCCGTCACGGTTCCCTTCACGGTGACGATTTTGTCCGTTTCGTACGCCGCGCCGCCGTGATGGGCGAGCAGCGGAACGGAAACCGCCAGCAGGCTAACTACCGCAAAGGCGACGGTTCTTAGGATCTTTATCATTGCACTCCTCCAAATTCTTGTGCGGGACGACGTCCAGTTTAGCACTGCGGTCCGAGGACAGGGGCAATTTGAACGCTTTCAGTTTGGCCGCCCGGAAGCGCAATTTATACACCTGAAATCACTCGGAGTGAACGGGTTTGTTTTTGGTGCGACTCGAGGCCGAGCGGGCCAGCGGCTAAGGCCTCATTCTATCCGCGTACTTTACGGCGCGGCTGAAGTGGCTGCGGAAAAAAAAGCATTGTTCTGTCATTCTGAGCGAAGCGAAGAATCTCTCTTTGATTTAAGTATAAGAAAAGAAACAAGGAGAGATTCTTCGCTCCGCTCAGAATGACAGATTTTTGAGTTTTTCCGCAGCCTGTGAAGCCGTGCCCTACAAAACGCACGGGGCCTGTGTGCAGGTTGATGAAGATGTACAGATGTGGGGGCGCTGGCGTATTGGCTGCTGGAAGTCGCGGGGCTTGGCAGTTAAACTGGGAGGGCCGGAGGGGTGGGAGAGCGGTTTAATCCGGCGGTCTTGAAAACCGTTGGGCCCGAAAGGGTCCCGGGGGTTCGAATCCCTCCCCCTCCGCCATTCGATCCGGGATATTTGTTCTCATGCGATGATCATGTGGCGCTCGCCTTCAGGCGGTCAGCTTGTTATCAAGCACATGCCCGCCTGAAGGCGGGCGCTACACAAACCAGAACGAATTTCACATACAATAACATTAACGTGAAGTAAAGCACAGCTAGGGTTTTACAAATTCGAAGCCGTCGGTCCTGAGGCCGGGCTTGCGGTATTCTTCGCAGGTGATGTCTTCCTTAAATTCGTAATTTGCCGGCTGCAACTGGTAGATTTTCTTTCCTGTCCAGGGCTTTGTGTAAGTCTTGGGGTCATCGATGGTGACTTCGATTTCCAAAGTGTCATGGTTCAGGCGGCGGAAGCGTTCCACGAGGTGCAGGGCGTCGCTATGAGGATGGCCTAGCGTATCAATCCAGGTTGTGTCGTTTATCGCTGCGGTGTCTACCACGAGGGTGTTTCCATCGTATTTTCCGATCGAGTGTCCCATCCACGAGCTCGGAAAGCCATCCGGATGCCCGCGCCCATCGACGTAGATTCGGCGCACCCAGTGATCCGTTTCGGAAAGCAGATAAACGATTTGCGCCGTCTGGCGAATCTCGATGGGGCGTGGCATCGTAAAAATGCGGGTGGGACCGGGCGGATAACAGCTGTTGGTCGGGTCCAAATCGTCACGCCCTTTTAATCGGAGGTCGGCGATGCCCTTGCGATTGGTCTGGTAGATCTGCAGCGCTGCGGGCTGCAGTGGGGGCTCTTGCTTGGTGAAGCCGAGAAATGGGACGCCGCCGGCATCATCCTCAAAAATACCCGCGGCGGAATGGCTCGCAGTCCTGTTCCATGTTCCAGAAAGATTTGGAATATTGGCCGCCGCTCCCGAAGGCTTCGCGGACTGGGCGAGTAAAACTGCCGAGAAGGCCAAAGCCGCGAGCACCAGCATCGAACCAAGGAAACCAATCCGCATTTCGGGCCCCCTCATGCAACAACCAATCTTTATTCGGTGGATCCTTGAGTAAGCACTGGTGCATTGCCGCCGACGAGCTTGATGATGGTAATGATCTTGTGGCCGTCTTTGAGCGGCGCGCCGGTGACTGTGACCTTGTCCCCAACCTTCAATGTCTTTGCATTCCATCCAAACCCGAACAGCCTCTGAGGAGAAGCCGTTTCGGCGACCCAGTTCTCGACTGTTGCCCTTCTCGTCGGTCACGTCGATATGAATTTGCACATGCGGGTTGGTGAAGGCGTACTCCGTCACGATCCCCGTCATGGTGAGCGGATTCTTCGTATCGTATTGCGCCCCGCCATGGTGCGCGAACAACGGGCCCGAAACCGTGAGAAGAACTACACCTGCTGCTAGAACAGCCAGCAACTTATTTTTCATTTGTCCTCCTCCGAAAATGCAGGCGATTGCGCCCCGTCGCAACAATCAACACGGCAGTTCCATTGCGAAAAATTCCAATCCCCGGAAGAAAATTCCGGCCGCGCGACTATTTATTTGGACTTCGCCGAATAGTGCGTCCCCATCTGCAAAAGCTCATCGCACATGTCCTCTTCCAGCATTTCAAATTTCGACGGAAGCGAATCCTGAATCATCGTTCTTGTGTATGGCTGTTTGTAAGCCTTCGGGTCGTCGATCGTGACCACGTACTCGAGGGAATTCGGGTTCAAGCGCCGGATGCGCTCGACGAGATGGAGAGCGTCGCTGTGGGGATGGCCGTCCCGGTCGACCCAATTTTTGTCATTAAAGCCAATGGTGTCGATGACGAGCGTGTCGCCTTCATACTTGCCGATCGAGTGGCCCATCCAGGTGCTCAGAGCGCCGTCCGGATGACTTCGTCCGTCCATGTAAATGCGGCGCACCAGGTGATCTTCATCAAAGAGGACGAGCACCACGTCCGGGAACTGAACGAGTTCATATCGCCGCCGGTTATCCAGCATCAAATCGGCCGGGCCCTGCGGGTTGCAACCGGTGAAGTTCGGGTCTCGCACTTTTCCCTGCTTGACGGCTCTGTATCTCTCTTCCGCCCAGGGCAGCATCTCGGGCTCCGGAGGCTTCTCCGCCATGGGCGCGCCTGTTTTTCCGCGCAGTTCATCGCAAACGACGCGGATTCCACACAGCGCGATCTCGGCCGTGACGGGTTCCGGGCGGTGCGGGGACCAATTTCCGGAAAGGTCCGGAATGGATGATGCTGCCGGGGAGGCCGGCTTGGCCGTGTTTTGAGCGCGCAGTGAGGGTGAGAAGGCGAACAGTGCAAATGATGAAACGATCGAAGCAATCAAACGGATTCGCATGTGGGCATCTCTCCTGGATTTGGAGATTGCATCCCCATACCAAGTTCAAAAATCGGGCCCAGGGCCGAAAACGCTGTTCCGCAATGATTTCGGGTTTCTACGTTAACCTTGCGGGCAATCCTATGCCTGCCACCGTCCCGCGTCAATCTCAGATTTAGTGGAACAGGCTTCAGCCTGTGGGCGTTGGTCAGCGCAGCCTCAACCTTGCTGCCACTAAAACCCACAGGCTGAAGCCTGTGCCACTTAGCTGCCGTCGCGGATGATGCGGCAGGACTCGATGTCGAAGCTGACGTCGCCGATCGTGAGGCGGGTCTGGTCGCGGAAGGCGGCGATGAAGTGGATGAATCGCCAGACGTCGGTAAAATTTGTGGCGAGGCCGATGGAAGCGCGAATCGCGCCGGCGCTTTTGTGCCCGCGCTCCTGCATCAAGCGGACGAAACTCATGAGGTTGACTTCGGCGCCCAGGGTGAAACCGGCGCGCATGTCTTCTTCGGTCAAACCCTCCGCGATTTCTCCCGCGCCGGGATTGCAGAAGCATCCGGTACGCAGGGAAATGTTTTCCGCGCCTGCCAATTCCTCGACGCGGCGGTAGTCGAGCAAATGTCCCAGGGGGTCGTAGAGATTGAGCGTCACGGTTCCGCCGCGCGACTGCGTGGTTGCCGGGCCGTAGATGCGCACCATGGCGCGCCCGTTGGTGTGGCGCAAGGCGAGCAATTCCTCGAGCAGCCAGCCGGTCAGGCAGCGCACCCGCTCGGCGATTGTCTCGATTCCGATCGATTGCAGGTGGAGGAGCCCAATTTCCACGGCGGGGATGGAGAGATAGTTCAACGTGCCGTCCTCGAATGCGGCTTCGTTTGGAGAAAGCACGTGCGCCTGCCCCTGCACCGACGCGAAATTCACGGTGCCGCCGGCGAACCACGGGCGCTCCAGACCCGCCAGGGCGGACCGGCGAACGAGCAATGCTCCGACACCCGTCGGGTGGCCGAACATTTTGTAGAAGGAGAGCGTCACGAAATCCGGCTGCACAGCCGAGAGGTCGAGCCGGTTGGTAGGAACAAACGCGGCCGCGTCGAGCAGCACGCTCCATCCTTTGCTCCGCGCTTTCGCGACGAGTTCGAGCGGATGCTTTACGCCCGAAAAGTTGGATTGCGCCGGGAAAGCAAACAGATTGGCGCGGGACGGATCGGCTTCCTTCAGCAAAGAATCCAGCTGCGCTTCGTCCAGCCGAAGTTCCGGCATCACCAGCGGCGCGTAGGAGATTGCGGCCCCTTTGGCGCGCGCAAATTCGCGAATGCCATTCACGGAGTTGTGATTATCGAAGGTGAGCAGGTACCGGCTGCCCGCGCGCAAAGGGAAACGATTCGCCGACCAGCTTGAGCGCCGCCGAAGCGTTCTGCGTGAAAACGAGAATGTAATCCTCGGCGCGCGCGTTGAAGTGAGCCAGAATGGAGCGGCGCGTGCGCTCGACGTGCTCCGTCATGGCCACCGAGGTCGGGTTTGCGGAGTGCGGGTTGCCGAGCACGCCGGAACGCAACAGATCAAAATGTTTTTGCAACTGCGATTCTGCGTAGAGAGAACCGCCGGTGTAATCGAGATAGACCTGGCCGTGATCGTCGAGGCGGCGGTATTCCGTGGCGCGCAGATCGTCCAGGGCGAAAGTATTTTTATAGCCCGGATATCGCGCGACGAAGTCCGCGCACGCCTCTTCCACCTGGAGTTTGTCCTGAGCGCTCGTTTCCGCCATGCCGCCCATTTTATTCCTTCCACGCGGGCATTGCGAATAGGGCCGTCAATTACTTTCCATCATCAGGTTGTGAGCCGGCTCGAACGCAAAGATGCCCTTTCCGTCCCGAAAGTCACGGGACGGAAAGGCCTCTACAAAACCCTCCTGTCATGATGGCGCCAGGTTTTGCAGAGGCCGCCCGATTTTGGGGCGGGCAGCTTTTTTCCAGCGAGAGCGAGGCTGGATCACTGCGTAGTTCTTAAAAGAAGTGCCATTGGATCAAAGGCGGTGTAGTCTCTGCGGCATTGGAACGCGTGTGCAAGGGACGGACGCCCGGTCTAATGTTACGGGCGCTTATGAAGAAAATCTTCGGAGGACGAAGCGATGAAAATTCCATGGAGAAAATCGAAGCGCGGCCAAGTTTTTCTTTGTGCCGTATTGCTCGGACTTTCAATTCCGGGATGGGCTTCTCCTCAATCTGATAAATCAGCCCCCGCTAGGCCGCAGGCGACTAGTCAGACCGCGGCCCCGGGGGCGAAACTGCCGCCGCTCGAGATTTCCCGGGAAGGGTACCTGTTTGCCGGAGGGAAATATTCGACGGTTAAGGATGCGAAGGTAATGAACGGGCAAATCTACGCGGAGTTCCAAATTCCGGCCCATCTGAGGCATCCGTACCCGATCGTTTTCATTCACGGCGGAGCGCAGACCGGCACCAATTTCACGGGGACGCCTGACGGCCGGGAGGGCTGGGCGCAATTTTTCCTGCGCGAGGGTTATGCAATCTACATCGTGGATCAGGCCGGCCGCGGCAGGAGCTCGTATCTGGAAAGCGTTTACGGCCCCCAGGCAAATCAAAACGTCGACTTCGTGCTGCACCGTTTCACGTCCGTTGAAAATTATAATCAATGGCCGCAAGCGCATCTGCACACGCAGTGGCCGGGTAAGGGAACGCCGGGGGATCCGATTTTCGATCAGTTTTTCGCATCGCAGGTGCAGGCGATGGTCAGTTATCCCCTTCAACAGCAGTTCAGCGTGGACGGCATTCTCGCGCTTCTCGAAAAGATCGGCCCGGCAATCCTGCTAACTCATTCGCAATCCGGAGCGATCGGCTGGCCCGTGGCCGATGCCCAGCCCAGCCGGGTGAAAGCCATCGTGGCGGTCGAGCCCAGTGGCCCGCCGTTTTACAACGTGGATAATGTACCCGCGCCGGAATGGTTTCGCGACGCCGCCGAGCAGCAAAGGCCCTGGGGAGTCGCCGCCGGTCCGCTCACATATTCGCCACCAGCCGCCAGTCCGTCGGATCTGGCGATTGTCCGGCAGGAAACGCCGGACGCGCCGGATCTAAGCCGCTGTTGGGAGCAAAAATCCCCGGCCCGCCATCTGCCCAATCTGCAAAAGATCCCGATCCTGGTGGTGACCTCCGAAGCCTCCTACCACCGGGCGTACGACCATTGCACCGTGAAGTACCTGGAACAAGCGGGAGTGCGGGTCACCTGGATCAAGCTTGCGGACATCGGTATTCACGGCAACGGGCACATGATGATGCTGGAAAAAAACAACATGGAAATAGCCGCCGCCATGTCCCGCTGGATGGACAAGAAAATATCGCCGACGACAAACACGAAAACCGCGAAGGGCAGTTGAATTTCCGCGGTCCTGGAATTGAATTTTCCAATTCTTCGCGCCCACGCGGCTTCCTGCTTCCTTCCCACCTCTTGATTTCCGCGGCGAGGAAAGATTTCCGATGCGCGATTGGGGTGGCGTGAAGGATCGCTTGCAATTCGGTTGTTATGTTTTGGTCATCCCTGTCCCTCGCCGGACGGGTCCTCTTTCGCCCATACGATAGAATGAACAATCAGTCGAACTATGAAACCCGGGTCCCGAGGGAACTGGTACATTGCCGCCGCCTGGCTCATCCTGCTGGGGGGATACCTCGCCGTTTGCGAATGGGTTCCCGCAGGCGCGGCTCGAATCTCGGCGGCGAACATCTTTCTTTGCCTGATGCCTCTCCTGGTTAACGGGGCGCTGCTGATCAACGCCGTCACTCCCGACTGGCGCAAGAAGTCCTTCTGGATGCTGCTTGCGTTGGGCTGTTCCTTATGGATGGCGGGACAAACGATCTGGACGTACGTCGAAGTGCACCAGCACCGGCATGTTCCTTTTCTCTTCAATGGAGACATCGTTTTTTTCCTGCACGCCATTCCCATGATTGCGGCTCTGACTTTGCAGCCGCATAAGCAGGCGGAGGACCGGAACTCGCTTCATGGTTATGTGGATTTTGGGTTGATCCTCTGCTGGTGGATGTATCTCTACGTGTTCGCCGTGATTCCCTGGCAATACGTGGTGATGGACGACAAAAATTACGTCCGGGCATTCGCCACCATCTCGCTTCTTGAAAATCTTGTATTCATCGGCGGGGCCGCCCTGCTCTCCAGAAAAACCACGGGGCAGTGGCGGAGGACGTACGCTCACCTTGCGGGGGCCAAGGCCGTTTACGTGATTCGGTTCCTGCTGGTGGAGCTGGTGGTCGGCCGGGGCAACTATACGAGGGGCAGTTTGTACGATTTGCCCCTGCTGGTTTCCTTTCTTTGGGTGGGCACGGCGGGAATCTTCGCGTACCTGAATCGAGGTGAGGAAAACGAATTCACCTCGCAGCCAGCCTCTGAATCGATGGCTAAAAATAACTCAGCGGATGAAGCAGTCTGGGCGTCGCGCCTGGCGCGAGCGGCTCTGCTTTCGCTCCCGTTGATAGGATTTTGGTGTTTGGAAGCCAGCCAGGCGCCCACGGCCGTCCATCAATTCCGCATTCTGGTCACGCTCGGCGCGGTCCTGCCGCTTGGCTTTCTGGCTTTCCTGCGCCACGAACTGGTGGATCGCGAGCGGCTCCGGCTGCTCCGCGCCTCGCAGGAATCCATCGACAATCTCAAGCGTCTGCAAACGCAATTCGTGCAATCGGAAAAACTGGCCTCGATCGGCCAGCTGGTCGGCGGCGCCGCCCACGAAATCAACAATCCGCTCACGGCGATCCTGGGATATTCCGAGCTGCTCGCGGACGATCCTTCCGTCGGAGACAAAACGAGAAGCCTCGCGGAAAAAATTCGCGAACAGGCGCGGCGCACCAAAACGCTGGTCAACAATTTGCTCAGCTTCGCGCGGCAGGTGCCCAGCGAACAGCGCTCGCCGCTGGACATCAACACCATTGTGAACACCTCCGCGCAGTTTCGGCGTTTCGACCTGCGCGGCAAAAATATCCGCATCGAAGTGCAGACCGGCTCGGGCATTCCGGAAGTTCGCGCCGACATGAATCAATTGCTCCAGGTCTTCTCCAACATCATCAACAACGCCGTGTATGCCATGCAGGAAGCCGGCGGCGGAACGCTGACCGTGCGGACGCTCTTTGAAAAGGGCAACGTCGTCATCCTTTTCTCAGACACCGGACCGGGCATGCGCGACCCCGCCCTCGTCTTCGATCCGTTTTACACGACCAAGCCGGTCGGAAAAGGAACGGGACTGGGGCTGAGCATTTGCTACGGGCTGATTCAGGACCAGGGCGGACAAATTTCCTGTTACAACCGTCCCGAGGGCGGCGCGACGTTTCGCATTGAGCTTCCTGCCGTCCCCGCGGCGTTCCCGTTCTCTCCCCGCAGCGTTACTACGCCCACTCGGACCAATCCCGCAAAGCTCGCCTGAATTTTTTGTGCGCGCGGCGAAGCACGCGGAAAAAATCAATTCATTGTCATTCCGAGCGAAGCGAGGAATCTCTCCTTGCTGTGTTCAAATCGAAGAGAGATTCCTCGCTTCGCTCGGAATGACAGTCAAGGCGCTTTCCTCCGCAACCTGAGGGGAGGCAATCGCCCGGCTTTCAGTTATAATTCCCTTCCATGACGCGATCTTCCGCCGCCGCGCCGCAGCCGGCCCCCGCATTCGAGCCGCCGCGCTCGATTGCGATCGAAGGGCCCGATCCGCGTGGGAAAATCCACGCTGGCGCGCATCCTGGCCGACCGGCTGCACGCGCGGCGCGTCTTCGATCCCGAGGACAATCCCTTTCTCGCCGACTTCTACAACGAAAAGCCAGGCTCGGCGTTTCGCGCGCAGTTGTATTTCCTGATCGAGCGGCACCGGCGTCTCGATGGAGGCTCAACAGGGCGACGCAGCGCCCCTGGTTTCCGATTTTCTGTTCGAGAAGGACAAGATTTTCGCCTACATCAATCTGGACAACGAAGAGCTGAAGCTTTACGAGCGGTACTTTGAAATGTTCGCCGCGGCTCTGAAGCCGCCCGATCTGGTGATCTACCTCCAGGCCACGCCGGAAGTCCTGCGCGAGCGCATCGCCAAGAAAAAATCGCCCGCCGAAAAGCAGATTTCGCGCGCCTACCTCGAGGAAGTGGTCCGCGCCTACGAGCATTTCTTTTTCCGCTACTCCGCTTCGGACCTGCTGGTGATCAACACTTCGGAAATCGATTTCGTCGAGCGCAACGCCGACCTCCAGCAACTCCTGCGCCGCCTGCAGGAGCCGGTGAAGGGCACGCAATACTTCCTCCCCCTCGGGGCAAGCGAGTAGCAGTTCGCGGCTCGCACCGGAATTTTTCCTTCGCCGTTCAAGCTGCGCGGCCTCGGACCGCTCCTGGCAGATTCGAGAATTCCATGCATTAGGCAGTAAAGTTTTGGTTCGCTTTCCAGGGTCGGACGCGTCAAAGGGCCTGGAGTTTCGAGATCAGCGAGGCCTTCCCGTCACCTTCTGCGGCAAACGTGAGATGCTTCCAACGGGGCATTGGTTGCGGTTTCCTGGCATAAATCACATACAGTAAATACTGTAGGAATGTTTGCAAGTTGACAAAAATAAGACTTGACTCCCCACCTGTCTCGAATAAGAATCCGCGTCATAGAAGAGAGGTGGGGATCCTCTTTCTGGGTGCGTTACTGATTTTTCAGTAATGTGAGATGGTAAGCGTGGCCATCGGTGCCTGTTAACCAGGCATAGTGGCATCGCGACTTCCGTTAAAGACAGGATGTTCGGGTTCACCGCCCATCGGATTACCCCACTTAGTTTTCTGAACATGTTCATATAGTTAGGCAGCCGGAGTCGGGAAGAAGATCAGGCGGTGTCGGAATTCAAGGAGCCGCACCCTGGGAGCGCCAGGATTTACTTCTGGTTTTCCGGGGCTTGCGTATTTGGGACCTAGCTGTGGGTGGGGTACGGGGCCAGATTCAGAAGCGACTCATGGGACTATTTTTGGACAGGAGGTCCAGAAATGAATTCAGGAACAACGCTTGGTAAGGGCTCTTGGGTTGCGCGGTGCAGGAATGCCGTGCAATTACTGGGTGGCCTATTTGCCGTGCTATTGCTTTGTCTGCCCGCATTTTCACAAGGCAGTTTCGGCCGGATTCTCGGAACTGTCACCGACCAAAGCGGCGGCGTCGTATCGGGCGCCACGGTAACCGTGATCGATACCGAAAGGGGCCTCAATCGCGTCCTGACCACGGATGACGCCGGAGCGTACAACGCTCCCAACCTGACTGCGGGCAACTATACGGTTCGCGTAGAGGCCAAAGGGTTTAAGAAGCTCGAGCGCCAGGGCGTTGTGATCGAGGTTGGCCACGAAGTTCGAATTGACCTGACCGTTCAGCCTGGCGAACAAACGCAGACCGTTACGGTCACCGAAGCCGTTCCGCTGGTGGAAACCACGAATGCCACCCAGGGCGGTACCCTTGAGAACGCGGACATTATCGATCTCCCGTTGAATGGCCGCGACTACCAGAACTTGCTTGGTCTGCGCCCCGGCGTCATGCTGCAGCCCGGCGGCGGACCCTGGACGCAGAGCACCAACGGCGTGCGTCCCGATGAATCCGTGTGGCTCATCGAAGGCATCATCAACGCCAACTTGTTTGATGGCCGTCCAGTTGTCAACATGCCAAGTCCGTTCACGGACGGCGCGACAATCATGCCCGTGGACGCCATTCAGGAATTCAACCTCCAGGAAAACCCCAAGGCGGAATACGGCTGGAAGGCCGGCGCGATCGTGAATGTCGGCATCAAGTCAGGAACCAATTCGCTTCACGGCGACGCGTATGCCTTCGGCCGCTACCAGGCATGGGACGCGCGGAACGTCTTCAATATCGCAAACCCCGCAGGCTGCTCGCCCTCGTTGCTTCAATCAGATGGCACGTGCCCACAGACGCCCGCCCAATTGGAACAGTTTGGCGCCGTGGTGGGCGGACCGATCAAGAAGGACAAACTCTTTTTCTTTGGGGGATATGAGGGTTTGCGGTCCTTCATCGGGTTCGTCGGCGGTATAGCGGTTCCTGCGACTGCCTCGGTAGGGGATCCGAGCAAGAGCATGGTGGATGCGATCTCCGCTCTGCAGGGTGCGGGGATTCCGTTGAGTGCGGTAAGCATGAAGCTGGCGGGATGTACCGGAGGAGCTACCCCGGTCTGCACTGGCAATTTGTTCCCGAATAGTGGCACATCGAACAGCTTCCTCAGCACTTTCCCCACCGCCAATACCAGCGACAACGGGGTCGGGAAACTCGATTACCACGCCAATGAAAAGAATTCCTTCAACGGCATGTTCTTCTATGGCCATTATAATGCCACGGGAGAAGATCACGCCTTCGTCAACCAGCTTGCAACGGACAATACGCCCATCCGGACTACCACGATCACCGCAAGCTGGGTTTACACCCCCAGCTCCAATGTGGTGAACGAGGCGCGGTTTGGCTACGACCGGACAACGTTTGACTTCGTCAACGTCGATGTGAATAGCCCCGCCACCACCTATGGCGTCAACACGGGCGTCACGAATCCCCTGGCTGGCGGACTCCCAAGTATCGTGATCACCGGCTTTGGGAATGGCGGCACGCCTGTCATAGGTACCGCCTTTAACAGGCCCCAATACTTCACACCCAATCCGTTTTGGGACGTCCAGGACTCAGTTTCCGTACAACATGGGAAGCACTCCATTAAGATCGGCGGCGAATTCGCGCACATCGAAGCCGACGCGGCGGTCTTTAATAACGGCCGCGGTCGGTTCAACTTCTTGGGATCGCAACTGTTTGGGGGTACTTCGACTTCGCTGGAGGACTTCTTCGCCGGAGCCCTTTCGAATGCAACGCTACTTTCCGGCCAACCGCAAGCGAAGTTGACTGCCTTCAGTTACGCGGGGTACATCCAGGACGACTGGCGCATATCCCCAAGGGTGATTCTCAATCTGGGTCTGCGCTATACGATGTTCACTCCGTTCAAGGACGCATTCGGTAACCTGGGCAACTTCGATCCTTCGTCGCCTACGGGCATGATTCAGCAAGGGCAGCCCGGCTTCGGTTCGATCTGGAAACCCGATCCCTTTGATTTCGAGCCACGCTTTGGTTTGGCTTGGGACGTCAGGGGCAATGGGAACACCGTCGTCCGACTGGGTGTCGGGATGATTCACGAGACGTATACGCTGGAAACCTTCAACGGTCAATTTAACATGCAGGGTGATGGTTCCACTGCAATCAATGCCGTCCCAACGGGAGCTACGATCAGCTGTGGGATTTCAACCCTTCTTCCCAAGCCTCTTCCCATCACTTGTCCGGGATCCGGCGGTGGCACGATCGGCCTCGGCTCCGCAGGTTTCGCGCCGAACCAACTCTGCTGGGATCCCAGCGTCACGAGTGGACCAGCATTCTTGGCATCAGCGTGCGGCAGCGGACAGGCAACCGTCCTGCCCGGCTCCACGGGAGGAATCCAGTGCGGGGATGGCATAGGCGGAAAACCCGCACCGTGCGATCTGATGTCGGTGAACCAGAATCTCAAGTTGCCCTTTGTAATCAACTACAACTTGGGAGTAACGCACGCCTTCGGTTCCAACCTCTCACTGGAGGTAGAATACGTCGGCAATCACGGCTACAGACTCCTGAGCTTTACCGACATCAACCAGGCGCCGCTCGGTGCGGCGCAATGTCTGAATACCCTAACGGCAGCGCAGGCCGCTGATGCGTGCGGGCCGAACCTCGGTAAAGGTTCTCCAATCCAAGAAGCGCGGCCGTTCTTCAACAAGTTCCCGTATTTGGGATATATCTACCAGGTAGGGAACAGCGCTTATTCCAATTACAACAGCCTGCAGGTCAGCCTGACCAAGCGCATGTCCCATGGCTTGCTGTTTAACGTGGGATACACGTACGGCCACGGGCTGGACAACGGATCGTTGAATCGGTTCGGCTTGAACCCCGAGAATAGCAACAATCTCACTCAAGACTACGCCGCCAGCGATTTTGACGTTCGTCATCGTCTGACCGCCACCGCCACGTACAACATTCCGGGAGTCAAGGGCTTCGGCCAGTTGCTGGAAGGATGGCAGATCAATACCATCGTGACGTTTGCCACAGCGCAGCCATGGCAAACCTACGACCCTGCGGACAATTTCAGCGGCACTGGGGAGAATACGGACCGCTGGAACCTTTCCGGAAGTCCCGCCGACTTTTCGTCTGGGAAGAATAGCTTTCCGGACTGCACCGTAAGCCAGCCAGCCGCGCCGGCCCCGTCTTTGCCTTTTGCTACAGGCAACGTGTTCTGCACGGTTACAACTCCATACGGTGGCATTACTACACCGGCGACCGCAGCGCAGGTTAGCGCTTGCCAGACCCACTCCGGCCAATCGGGCGCTGTAGGAACTCCGCTGGAAATCGCGGGTTGCTACATTTCCCCGAACGGCAATTCGTTCATCACGCCCCCGGCGTTCGGAACCTATGGCAACATGGGCCGGAACATCCTCCGCGACCAGGGCTTCAAGGACTGGGACTTCTCCATATTCAAGAACTTCACATTTAAGGAGCGCTATGGCATCCAGGCACGATGGGAAGTCTTCAACGTTCTCAATCATCCCATCGCCGCCAATCCCTCTGGCGCTTCGAGCTCTGTCAACACCGGCAATTCACCCGGCCCGGGAGTTCCGTTTGGCGCTTCTTTCCTGACGCCGGACTTCGCGGCCGGCAATCCGCTCATCGGCTCGGGTAGCGAGCGCGTGATGCAGGTCGGATTGAAGCTCACCTTCTAGTTGGCCGGGCCGGTCCGACGCAGTCGAACCAGCCTCTGCCTTGGAATAACACAATGGTCATCGTTAATGCATTTCTAAGATGACTCTCAAAAAAACAAGAAACGGGCGCGGCGACCATTTGTTCAGGCGGCGCCCGTTTTCACTTCTTTGGCACAGTCGGCAGGCAATTGGGTTTGATACTACACAAGTCGAACCTCCACAACTCTGCTCCCCTCAAAACCACGCCAAATGCCGCTTAAAATGCCTGTCTTTTGATTTTGGCAGTGTTTCTTTTAGGTTAGACTGAAGATAATTTTACTTGACAGTGAGCGCCCCAGGAATCAGAATTCGGGGCATCATCCGTAAGGGGTGTTGGGTCTTTTTCCATGGGGTTTTATACTGGAATAAGCACTTAATAAAAACGGCCAGATTTTTTCCAAGGGTGGGTGCCATCAGTAGCGCAGCCCGGCAAAGATGCCGGCTGCGTAGGGTTTAACCTCCTCGGGCCCCGCTTCGCGATGTTCGTCGCGAAGCTTTTTCCCTTACTTCAAAAAATGTTTCGGCGCTGGTGTGTCCGAAACCAAAGATTATTGGTGATGTGAATGCATTCCCGAAACGGTTACTGGGGAACGCAGGTGATTTGTGTATTGCTTTCGGCGTCGTTGTGCGGTCGGAAAGATGATCCAAGGTGGGGTACGGGGCCAAATACAGAACCAAAAATACACGGGAGGTCCAGGAATGAATGTTTCTAAATCTGTAGCTAGAAAATCGTGGGATGTTTGGTGCCGGCTGGCGGCGCGGACGCTGGGTGGCGTTCTTGCCCTGCTTTTGCTGTGCGTGCCGGCATTCTCACAGGGCAGCACGGGCCGGATTCTCGGCACGGTCACGGACCAAAGCGGCGGCGTAGTCGCCGGCGCCACGGTAAGCGTGGTGGACACAGCAAGAGGCGTCACGCGAACTCTGACCACGGATGATGCGGGAGAATATAACGCTCCTAACTTGACACCGGGAGCCTACCTGGTTCGAGCCGAGGCCAAAGGATTCAAAAAGATCGAGCGCCCCAACGTTGTCCTGGAGGTTGGAAAAGAAGTTCGAATCGACTTGACCGTGCAGCCGGGCGAGCAGGAACAGACCGTGACGGTTACCGAAGCGGTCCCCCTGGTGGAAACTACAAACGCCACACTGGGCGGCACGCTGGATAACGCTGACATCGTTGATATGCCCTTGAATGGCCGCAACTACCAGAGCCTTTTGGCCCTGCGACCCGGCGTCATGATCCAGCCGGGCGGCGGACCGTGGAGCCAGAGCACGAATGGCGTGCGTCCCGATGAGTCTTTGTGGATGGTGGACGGTGTGATTAACTCCAATTTTTTTGATGCCCGTCCGATCGCCGGTATGTCCAGCCCGATCACGGATTCGGCGACGATTCTGCCGATTGACTCCATTCAGGAATTCAACACCATGGAAAATCCCAAGGCGGAATACGGGTGGAAGCCCGGCGCCGTGGTGAACGTCGGAATCAAGTCAGGAACCAACGCGATCCACGGTTCAGCCTACGGGTTTTATCGCAGCGCCGCCTGGGACGGACGCAACTTCTTCAACCCCGGCCCGGTTAATGGAACCTGCTTGATTGGGGCAGCGGTTCAGTGCGACAAACTGCCAACTCAGCTGAAGCAATTCGGCGGCTCGGTAGGCGGGCCCATCAAGAAGGACAAGCTCTTCTTTTTTGCGAATTACGAGGGCCTGCGAGACTTGCTCGGCAATGCACTTTTGGGCAGCGGCGGCGGTATTGCAGAAACCGTCGGGCAAACTACTCCCGATCCAGCGGATAGCATGGTGGACGCCATCAACGCGATTGTCGCCGCTAACGGAGGCTTCCCCGGTGGAGCGGGGGCAGTGAGCCCGGTCAGCTTGAAGTTGACAGGGTGCACCGTGGGTGCAACCGCAGCCGCAACGGCGTGCTCGGGTAGCGCCTTCTTTCCGGTCAATACGAGTACATCGGGTCATCCCGGCACGTCATTCATCAGCAATCTCCCCAACACCAACGTTAGCGACAACGGCGTGGGAAAAATTGATTACCACATTAACGACAAGAATACCCTCAATGGTTTATTCATTGTGAGTAATTATGTCGGGTCAGGCGAAGATCATCCCTTTGTGACTTCCGCTTTCCTGGACCAATTTCTGATCCGGAACTATACGGCATCCGGCGACTGGGCCTACACGCCCAATTCCACGATGGTGAACGAGGTTCGCTTCGGCTACAACCGCATGCAATACTCGATCACATCGAACGATCAGTCCATCCCGGATCCCATCAACACGGGCTTGGCGGGAGTTACCGGGCTGCCGAATCTGTATATCACCGGTTTCAACTTTATCGGCACCTGGCATAACCGCCCCCAATCGGAAACCCCGAACCCGTATTACGATTTTCAGGACGCCTTCTCGTATTTGAAGGGCAAGCACACCTTCAAGTTTGGATACGAGTACACCCACATCGAGGCCGACTCCAACATCCCGAACTACGGCCGTGGCCGGGTAAATTTCAAGGGCAAGCAGACTCCGGGCCTTACCGACTGTAATGGGAACTCCTGCCCACTGGAAGACTTCTTCGCGGGAAATCCGAACGGCGGAACCCTCCTGGTCGGCAACAACAGCCGCGCAATGACCTGGTCGAATAACGCGCTGTTCGCTCAAGATGACTGGCGGCTCACCCCGAAAGTAACGGTCAACCTTGGCATGCGATGGTCGTATGTATCGCCAATCAGTGCGGCCAACAATCTGTGGGCTAATTTCGACCCGACGTCACCGACTGGGATGACCCAGCAGGGCACGCCGGGCAACAACACCTTGTGGAAGCCCGATTACCATGACTTCTCTCCGCGCGTGGGATTTGCATGGGACGTCACGGGTAAGGGAGACACGGTGGTGCGCGGCGGATTCAGCATCACGTACTCGGCATTCACCGCGGTCCAGTGGATGAACCAGAACGACTTCCAGAACGACAACTCTGTCACTCTCGCTGCCAACCCGACTGGAGCCGGGATCGTCTATTGTCCGGCAACCTGCCAGGGGCCGTCTGTTGGCAACCCGTTGTTTGGGATCCCTGTTACGATTGCACCCACCGGCAATATCGTGGTGAAGGCCGCAAGTATCACTCCCAACATAACCAATTGGAATGGCACATTGTTTACCGCGCCGGCCGTACCGCAATGCGGCGACGGAATCGGCTCGGATCCCGGCCAGTGCGACCTCATGGGCGTGGACCCGAATCTTCGTACTCCTTACATCATGAACTTCAACCTTGGCATCCAGCATCAATTCGGCAGCAACCTTTCGCTCGAAGTTGGGTACGTCGGCAACCGCGGGGAAAGGTTGGCTGGATTTAGGGACGTCAATCAGGCAAATCCCGCCACGGGCGTTAACCCATACGCCGTGCAGTTCCCCTGGCTGGGCTTTGTCAACGTGATGTCCAACGACGTCCATTCCAATTACAACAGCCTGCAGGCAACCTTGACCAAGCGGCTTTCCCACGGGCTGTCTTTCATCGCCGGCTACACGTACGCTCACGGCCTTGACAACGGCTCGTTGAATCGTTTCGGGTTGATCCCGCAGAACTCCCAGGACCTCGCCGCCGAGTATGGCAGCAACGACTTCGACGTCCGGCACCGTTTCACATTTACCGCAACGTACAACATTCCAGGAATCAAGGGTTTTGCGCAAATGCTGGAAGGTTGGCAGGTCAATACGATCGTAAATCTCCAGAGTGCGCAACCCTGGACGATCGTCGACACCAACGACAACTTTGCCGTCAACAACACGTCGGATTTCAACGGCGGCGCCAACGGGGAATTGACCTATCGATGGAATTTCTCCGGGAACCCCTCCAATTTCAAGTCCGGTGCGAACTCCCTTCCGTACTGCACTGGCCCAGCGAGTGGCACAAACGGGGCCAGTTGCGTCCAAACCAGCGCTGTCTACGCCAACGCTGTAATCAACAGTTTCGGCGGGCCTAATTCGGTCCAGGCTCAATCGATGTGGGCCCTGTGCCAAACTGCGGATCTGAACGCTCCAGGAAGCAGCCTGCCCAGCAACTTGTCATCCCTCGGATGCTTCGTAAACGGGAACGCGGCCATGACTCCTCCCCATCAGGGCACCTTTGGCGACATGGGCCGGAACATTTTCCGCGATTCCGGCTTCCGGGACATGGATTTCTCCGTGTTCAAGAACTTCACCTGGAAAGAGCGGTTTAACGCTCAGTTCCGCCTGGAAGTTTTCAACATCTTCAACCATCCCATTCCGGCCAATCCGTACGGCGCGTCGAATGGCTTCAACACCGGAAACGACCCGTCAGCTGGCGCGGGATTCGGCGGGTCGCCTTCCACACCGGACGGCGCTGCTGGAAACCCGATCGTTGGTTCCGGCGCGGCACGCGACGTTCAGGTTGGCTTGAAGATCACGTTCTAAGTCAGAGCGGCCGGCCCGACTTCCTTCGGGCCGGCCGCAATGACATACAAAACTATTAATCGTCTCCTCCTCCTGCCGGAGATGGCGGTTAGAAATAAAGAGACGGGCGATCCGGCTTTACGTGCCTGGCACGAAAAGTTGGATTGCCCGTCTCGTTTTTAACTGGTTGATTGCCGGGCTATCCCGTATCTCTAACGGAGAATGCCGCTTGAGTTCGATTGTCGGCCAGAAGGGATTCGGTGCCTTGGGCTCGGTGGCGCCGGCGTCCCGCCGGCGGTTTTGCGCTGCGACGAGAGTACAAAAATCGCCGGCGGGAGGCCAGCGCCACCAAATCCTCTTATCGAGGTGAGGGCATCAAGCCGAATATGAGATTGCGAAGTTGCTTGGCTGGTTCACTTTGCTAAATCGTTTCGAAACACCACGCCGCCCTTCATCACAAATTTCATGTGTTCTGTTTCGGTGATGTCCTCGAGCGGGTTGCCGGAGACCGCTACGATATCCGCGTACCTGCCTTTTTCGACGTAGCCGATTTGCTTGCCCAGGTCGTAGTTCAGAGTCGCGGCGGCGTCGCTCGTGGCCATCTGTAACGCCTTCGCCGGGGACAAGCCCCACTTCACATAGAGCGCGAACTGGTAGGCCTGCACGCCGTGTCCGACAGTGTAGGCTCCGCTCCCGAAGGTTTCCGTCACACCCGCGGCCACGAGCCTTTTGAAACTCAACTCCGTCAGCCGGAAGCGCGAAGTTTTTCCCCCGCTCACTTTCATGTCGGCGTCGTCCAGAGGCCCAGCCAGGTCCCACATCGTCTGATTCACCGGACGTAGCGTGCCGTCCGCCAGCGGCACCTTGAATAGACGAATGGTCTCGTCATCGAGCCCAGGAGCGCCGGTCACGCCAACAATCACATGGATGGGCATATCGACGCCTGCCATCAGACAGTTGCGCAATCCCTCGCCGCCATACGCGTGGCAGGCCACTTTCAATCCTCTCTTGTGCGCCTCATCGACGATGGCTTGGTTTTCCTCGAGCGTAATCGATGGCACGGTGATCATCTTGCCGTCCGGCATGAACGCGCCCGCGCCGGAGGGCACCGGGTAGCCGCTTCCCTCATAATCTTCCGTGTCGTAAACCTTGATCCAGTCGGTCCCGTAATGCGAATGTTCGCGAACGGCCGCGCGCGCCAGCCACGGCGAATTGACGTTCTGCGAGTTCTGCCAGACCGGCATTCCGGGGACAAAGCCAAATTCTCCGACCTCGGATGGCGCCGGATAATAAGTTGCGCCTCTGGGAGTGAGCCCGGGGCCGCTGACCTGCAGCCTGTGGGCCGACGATTTGCCCTTTATTGATGGCGTCGCGCAATTCGACCGTGGCGTAGGTGAATGGGGAATTCAAATCCTGGAGCGTCGTGAAGCCTGCAAACAGATCCGCCAGCGCGTAATGCTGTCCGGCGATGAGCGCGCGCGCGTCGTTGGGCTCCTGATTTTGCATCAGGTGCACGTGCCGGTCGATCAGGCCCGGCAGCACGGTCGCAGAGCTGAGGTCGATCACGCGCGCGCCCGCCGGAATTTTCACGCGGTCCGCGGGACCCACGTCCGCGATCCGGTCGCCCTGAATCACGATTACCTGATTCGCGAGGTTCGTTCCCGTGCGCGGATCGAACAAGCGCCCGGCGCGGATAGCCACTCCCTCGGGCGGAGGAGGCTGCATCGTCATGCGCGAAGCGTCGAATGGCGGCGCCTCCGGCCGCGTTTGCGCGAAGATTGAGGCGAGATTTCCGGCCAGCACAATCAGCGCCGCGAATGTAAGAGCAGCCTTGCACCAGGATTTCCAGGGCATTGATATCCTCCAAGTATTTTCGATCGATTAAAGAAGAATTAAGGCAAGGCATATATCTACACCCTGGCACGCGCGTTTCAAACCAAAAATGATGGCTGAATGCTTCTAGCTAGGAGAAAGCTTTTCACACATCCGTGCTTCCATACCCTAGCCTCGGACCTCCAGCATCCAGTATTCTGTTTGCCGTGGATCGCGCGAACATTCTCATTATCGGCGGCGGCGTGGTGGGCTGCGCCGTGGCCCGCGCGGTTTCTCGGCGTTGGAACGACGTGTTTCTCGTTGAGCAGACGCCCAAGCTGGGCATGGGCGCGAGCACGCGCAACAGCGGCGTGATCCATTCGGGCATTTACTATCCGCCAGGCTCGCTCAAGGCGCGATTGTGCGTGGCGGGCAACAGGATGCTGTACGAATACTGCGCCGCTCATCATGTGCCGCACCGGAATTGCGGCAAACTCGTCGTCGCTCATGATTCAACGCAAGTACCGGAGCTCGAGCATCTGGCCGAAAACGGGCGCGCCAACGGCGTCACGGGTTTGCGCGTGGTGGATCGCTCCGCGGTGCGCGCCCGCGAGCCGCACATCGAAGCCGCCGCTGCGCTGGAGGTGCCATCGACCGGTATTATTTCCGCCGAGGAGCTGATCAAGACTCTCGCACGCATGGCCACGGATCAGGGGGCGAGCCTGTTGACGCGCACGCGAGTCGTGCGTCTCGATCCGAGTGTGGATTCCATCGCCGCCACACTAGTCGAAGGAGACGCGAACGAAGGCGATGAACCCTCCGAGGAAACCATCGAAACGCGCTGCGTAATCAATTGCGCTGGGCTTTACTCGGATGAAATCGCTGCGATGCTGGGAAACCACGAGCACCGCATCTACCCCGTGCGCGGCGAATATTGCGAGCTGGTGAGGGCGAAATCCTATCTCGTCAACAATCTGGTCTACCCGCTCCCGCACGCCGACGGCCTCAGCCTTGGAGTTCACTTGACGCGCACGCTTTGGGACACGGTGCTTGTCGGCCCCACGGCGGATTACATCGCGGAGAAAAACGATTACGAACGAAACCGCCTCCCCGTCGAGGAATTCGTGCGTCGCGCCAAATCCATGCTGCCCGAAATCGAAGCCGCTGATCTGCAGCTCGCCTATTCGGGTATCCGCGCCAAGCTCGTGCCGCCCGGCCACGCGGGCATCGCCGATTTCGTGATCGCGCGCGACGCAAACGTGCCGCGCGCCATTCAATTGATCGGCATCGAATCGCCCGGCCTGACGTCCAGCCTGGCCATCGCCGAGCAGGTCGCCTCGCTGGCTGCGGAAATCCTCGATTAGCTCACGCTCAATAGCCCGAGTGAAGGCACGAAATGGTTTGTGGTTCACGGCTTCAGCCGTGACATTCGTTGGCTCAAACCAATTCGGCTTTAGCCCCTGGCCTGTTAGTGCATAGGAGCGGTGGGAGTAGAAGCATCCAGCCGCCGAATAACGTCCTGCGCCTGGAGGTCGCCGGGATTGAGTCGTAGGGCCGCCTCGGCGTCGGTGCGCGCAGCTTCCAGTTGGCCCAGTTGGTAATGAAGCTGGGCGCGCGTCGACCAGGCCGGAGCGTATGCGGGCGCTTCCCTAATTTCACGGTTCAGATATTCGAGCGCGCCATCGCTGTGGTTCGTCTTCATCAGAATTGCCGCGAAATACACGACCATGAAATCGTAGTTCAGGTTGTTCCTTGCGCTCATGCTCAACGCTTTTTCCATCATCCCGCCCGCGGCCTGATAATTGCCTCGCCGGAATTCGAGCGCCGAATAAAATGCCAGCGCGTCGGGAGAATCGGGATTAATGCGCAATGCGATCTGGTATTCCCTGGCGGCGAGTTCCAGCTGGTTGCGCGAGAAGTATTGGCCGGCAAGATTGGAATGCATCTTGGCGTCATTCGGCACGGCACGCACCGCGGAGGAGTAGAGGGCGAAAGTATCCTTCCAGTCCCTGTTGCGCACGACCGTTCGCGCGGACAGTGCCAGCACAATCGGGGCGAGTAATCCCCACGCTAGGATTTCTCTTCTCTGTCGAAACCAATTCCACGCCAGCGCCAACAGGAGGCAAAATCCCGCGGAGGGAAGATAGGACAGGCGCTCTCCCATGATCGTTCCAGTCGGCACGAGAATGTTCGCCGTCACTGCAAAGCCCGCGAAATAGATGCCCCCAGCGATGGCCCACCCAGCCTGCCGTTTCCGCACTGTCCAGACCCATGCGCCGGCAGCCGCCGCAGCCGCGAGCGCCGCGGGCAGCGTGTGCCGCCAATCTCGGTAAACCGGAATTTGATTGAACGAATAATCGCAGGAAAGCACGGCGGGATAAATCTGAAGCGCGACGTATTTCCAGGCCACGCGCAAGGCGTTCAGAATTCTCCAACCGGCCGGAAGAGCGGCGAGCGGATTATCGAACACGGGGATTTGCGCCGGGCCGAAGCGGCCTCCTTGCACTTTCCACAGCAGTCGCGAGGTAGAGCAGGGTGAGGCCCGCGGTGAGCGCGTATCGAATGCGTGGCTTCCACTTGCCAATCGCATAATCGCCCAGCAGCACGAGCGGGAAAAATGCAACAGCCGATTCCTTTGACAGCATCGCCAGCGCAAAGCAAACGAGCGACGCGACCGTCCGATCGCGCAAGTGTAGGATCCATCCCGCAAAGAGAAACCCGGCGGCAAGCAGTTCGGCTCGGCCCACGACCCAAGCCACGGCTTCGGTATGAATGGGATGCACGGCGTACAGTAGCGCAGCGGCGAAGGCAACGGTTTTTCCCTCTGGAAAATTTCCGAGCAACTCCTGCAACAAAATGTAGAGCAACCAGGTCGCACCCGCATGCAGGACAAGATTGAGAAGATGGTATCCGAGCGGTTCTGCGCCGCCGATGGACCAATTCAGCGCCAGAGTGGCGAAGGCCACGGGCCGGAACACGGCGCTGACTGGATTTGGAGAAAACAGCCGCTGCAAGGTGGGATCGGTCACCTGTGCATTCCGCATGATGTAAAGTTCGTCATCCATCGCGAACTGGTTCGCGAGCGTGTTGCCATAGACCAGCGCGACGGCGGCCAGGAGCAATGCGACGAATAGGCGTTCCTTCATGCAAGGCCAATCATGCGGTGGAAGCGAAGCGATTTCGCGGCTCTTATTGCGGGAATGTGGTCTTTTCGTTACTTCACAAGGAGAACAGGCTTCAGCCTGTGAGGGTTTGCGCCTTCGAAAGCCAAACCCCCACAGGCTGAAGCCTGTTCCACTGAGAACGTTACTCCATGCAAGGCTGATTTAACGCAGCGAATTTAAGCTTCAGGTAAGTTGTCGGAGGATTTCTGAGGAAAGGAATTTAGGACGCCTCCGCAGGAAAATCGGTTTTCACGAGGAAGTGGTACAGCCACATCAGCAGCGTCGTGCCCATCCCGATTCCGGAGATGGCCCACCACACCTGTGCGGGACGTTGCGCCACTTCCCCGAAGTGATGCATGAGCCGTCCGCCGAGCCATCCTCCTACCAGCGAGCCGATTCCGATGGGCATGAACGCGAAGCCCATATACGTTCCTTGCTGGCCCGGTGGGGCAAGGCGCGAAACGTATTCGTAATAGCGAGGCGAAAGGACAATCTCTCCGAGGGCAATCACGAAAATGGTCAGCACCACGGCCCACAAGGCGGCATGAGACGCAAGGATCAGCCAGCCCAGCGCCGAGATCAATGTTCCGATCGTGATGGCCTGGAAGGAAGGAATTTTTTTCGTCAGGTAGGTGATGAGAAACTGCAGGCTGATGACCGTGACGGGGCCGGTGACCAGGATGAGTTCGACGTCCGCATGCGGATCGATATACGCGTGAACGTAAATCGGCATAATTATGTAGAGCTGCCAGTACACGATCCAGTAGCCGGAAAAAATCAGCAGGAAGGCCATGAATCGCGGATTCGTCATGACCTTGAACAAATTTCGCGCTGTTTCCGCCAGGCTGGCCGCCTGAACTTCGCCGGAGCTCCGCGGCTCCTTAAAAAACAAAAGGACCGCGAAAAACATCAGCAAGACGCTCAGTGCGGAGACGCGGAAAACATTCTCGACTCCCAGATGCCGGTGCGCCCACGACGCGATGTACGGCCCCGCCGCTCCGCCGATATTCACGAGCGTGTAGTAAATCGAATAGCCAATCGATCGCACATTGTCGCGCGATGCGCGCGCCGTGGTCCCCACCACGCTCGGTTTCACCATGGAGATGCCGAGCGCCGGCAGCACCAGAACAAACGCCACGAGCCACAGGAGCGGCAAGGCGTTCCGCACCGGCGCCATCCACGCTGCTCCGAGCGAACCGAGCAGGAAATACGCGCACGCCAGGATCAAGTAGGCAAGAGAAAGCGCGCGGCGGAATCCGAGCCGGTCAGCGACCGCTCCCCCAAGAATGGCGAGGAACCAGACCATGCCGCCGAACAGGCCGGCGAGCGATCCGGTCTGCTCCGTCGGGATATTCAGGGATTCGTGCAGGTAATTGGCGAGGGAAGAAAACGCGCCGTAGTACGCCAGCCGCTCAAAAATTTCGCTGATATTCGCAACCCAGAAAGCGGGCTCGAACCCGTCGCGGATTTCCTCAATGCGCTGGCTGAAACTCAATCCTGGCTCCCGTCCCGCCGGATGCACAGAGTAGCGCAATCGGGACGGGCGCGATTGTAGCGGAAGAGCGGTTCACGCGCCAGATCGACAGGACGGTTTTGGGTGCCGCACCCTTGGGTTTCAAGGGTGCGGGTTTAGAGTCAAATCGCATTGCGAGTTGTTCCTGACACCTCAATCCTCCAGACCCGGGAATTCGATCGGATCCCGGCCAGAGTGCGCTCCAAATCTGATATTCTGCTTGTTCCCTTTGGGTGGGACTTTCGCCATGACGCTGTCAAAAACAACGGATCTCAGCCAAGAGACTCCCTCGGAAACAAGCCGATGGTGACGCTTCGCTCGATCAAGGAGGCGCGGGACCGCATCCGGGGCTCGATCGTGGTCACGCCCTTCGTGCACTCCGAGAAATTTTCGCAGCAGACAGGAAACTCGGTTTTCCTGAAACTCGAAAATTTGCAAATGACGGGCGCGTTCAAGGAACGCGGCGCGCTGAACAAGATTCTTCTTCTCTCGGATGAGGAGCGGCGGCGCGGCGTGATCGCCGCTTCTGCGGGAAATCACGCGCAGGCGGTGGCATACCACGCGACGAAACGCGGCATCCAGGCGCAGATCTGCATGCCGCTGACGACGCCGCTCGTGAAGGTGTCCGCGACGCGCGGCTACGGCGCAGAAGTCATTCTGGCGGGCGCGAATTACGAAGAGGCCTGCGAAGAAGCCATTCGCCGTTGCAAGCAATTCGGACTCACCTTCATCCATCCGTTTGACGATGAGGCTGTGATCGCGGGCCAGGGAACGCTGGGCCTGGAAATGCTGGAGCAGCATGGCGATCTCGACGCGCTCGTGATTCCCGTTGGGGGCGGCGGGCTGATCTCCGGCATCGCCTGCGCGGTGAAGGAAACCAATCCAAAAATCAAAGTGATTGGAGTGCAATCGTCGCGGCTTGCATCCATGAAGGCCGCAGTCGCCAAAGGCGAGATTGTCACCCTGCCCGCGAATAAAACCATCGCGGACGGAATCGCCGTGCGCTCGGCGGGCGCTCTGACGTTTCCTCTTGTCCAAAAATACGTGGACGAAATCGTGACCGTGGATGAGGAAGAAATTGCCAGCGCGATTCTTCAACTGTTGGAAAAGGAAAAAATGCTCGCGGAGGGAGCGGGCGCGGCCGCGACAGCAGCGCTTTTAAACAAGAAGACTCCAAATCACGGAAAAAAAATCGGTGTTCTGATCAGCGCGGGAAATATCGATGTATCGCTCCTGTCGCTGATTATCCGTCGGGGACTGGTCAAGGACGGCCGCCTGGTCCGCCTGCGCATCCATTTGCCCGACCACCCCGGCGCGCTGCAAAAGCTCGCGGGCGTGATCGCCGACCAGAAGGCCAACATCGTCGAAACGATGTACGACCGCGCCTACTATGGCGTGGTGCTGGGAGATGCCGCCATCGACATTACGATGGAGACGCGTGGCCCCGAGCACGTAGCGCACCTGACCGCCGCACTGGAAGCTGCAGGCTACGCCTTCGAGCGCGTACAATAGTATTTAGTAGCGCGGGCTTCAGCCTGCGGGGGTTACTCTACGCAAGCACCAAACCCCACAGGCTGAAGCCCGCGCTACTAAACCCGTGCTCCTCGTTGAATCATGTAGCGCAGATCAGAAATGCTGCAAAATAGAAGGACTGAAATCGCGATGAATTCCAACCCGCTTTCCTACCTGCACGATCAACTCGCCGAACTCGACGCCAAAGGCCTGCATTTCCGCCTGCGCGTGCTCGAAGGCGAGCAAAAACCCGTCGCGGATTTCGACGGGAAAGAAGTCATCAACCTCAGCTCGAATAATTACCTCGGCCTCACGACGCACAAGGCGCTGCGCCGCGCCGCCATCGAAGCGATCCGCACGCACGGGGTGGGCGCGGGAGCGGTGCGCACCATCGCCGGCACCATGGACCTGCACATGGCTCTCGAGGAACAGATCGCCAAATTCAAAGGAACGGAAGCGTGTGTGGTGTTTCAGTCCGGGTTCACGGCCAACGCGGGAACCGTCGCGGCGATCCTAGGCAAGGACGATCTGATTCTTTCCGATGAATTGAACCATGCTTCCATCATCGACGGTTGCCGCCTTTCGCGCGCGACGATCAAAGTATTCAAGCACAAGGACGCAGCCGACTGCGAGCGCCTCTGCAAGGAAACCGAAAACTGGCCCGGCCACAAACTGCTCATCACCGACGGCGTGTTTTCCATGGACGGCGACATCGCCCCGCTCCCGGAATTGTGCGCGCTCGCCGAAAAATTTAACTGCATCATGATGGTAGATGACGCGCATTCCTCCGGCGTGCTTGGCCGCAACGGGCGAGGCACTGTGGACCATCTTGCCTGCCACGGCCGCGTCCACATCCAGGTCGGCACGCTCAGCAAAGCGATCGGCGCGATGGGCGGATACGTCTGCGGCTCCCGCGACTTGATCAATTTTCTGTACCGCCGCGCGCGCCCGTTTCTTTATTCCACCGGGCACCCGCCTTCGGTGATCGCTACGTGCCAGGCGGCATTTACTCTGCTCGATTCCCCGCACGGCGAGAAGCTGCTCAAGAAGCTCTGGGCCAACACGAAATTATTCCAGCGCCGCCTGAAAAAACTCGGATTTTCCACCGGCGCGACGCAAACGCCCATTACCCCGATTCATGTGGGAGAAGCAGCGAAAGCGTTTGAATTTTCCCGCCGCCTCTACGATGCGGGTGTCTACATTCCCCCGGTCGGATTTCCCACGGTCCCCGAAGGAAAGGCCAGGCTGCGTGCCATGGTGTCAGCGACGCACAAGCGGGCGGACCTGGAACGCGCGTGTGCCATCATCGGGGAGGTTGGGCACAGTTTGGGCCTGGTTTAGCTTCTCTTTATCTTCGCTTTACAACCGCAAATTTGGGGGAATAAGTGGAAGTTTTTTACCTCTGTAGAATTTGCTCGACTGTCCAAAAATGACGTGGCCCGCGCCCCGCTCCTGGATTGTATTTACCCTCTAACAATCTAAAGGGTAAGGACTTATCCGTTGGTCTGGAAATTGCAACCTTGGCCCTATGCACTTTCATGCCGCAATTATCAGCCGAGCAAGTGCGCGGAACAGAGCGCATCTCGGCCTACGGGAGGAATTCCAGAATGAAACGTACAATTTCAATGTTGGCAATTGGATTAATGGGTACTTGGGCAGCGGCCGCGCAGACGTCGGCCTCGGGGCAGGCAGGCGCTTCGATGCAATCGCAACCGTCGGTGCAGGGGACCAATGCCGCCGCCCAGGCTTCCGCCAATGGCTCCGCATCGGCTGCAACGAGTGCGGCTGACAACACCGCGAATATCGTGGGCGGCACGAAGATTGACGCCTCGCTGGCCACTTCTCTGGACGCGAAGCGCAGCAAGGTAGGCGACGAGGTGGAAGTGCGCACCGAAGAGGACATCAAGCAGGACGGGAGAGTCGTGATGAAAAAGGGCACGCGCCTTGTCGGGCACGTCACACAAGCGCAGCCGCGAGCGAATGGGCAGGCGCAATCCCAGCTCGGCATCGTGTTCGATCGCGCCGTTTTGAAAAACGGCCAGGAAATGCCCTTTAGCGCATGGATTCAGGCTCTGGCATCGGCGCAATCCGCGGCGGCTTCTTCCGTGGCTGCCGATGACGCGATGGCTTCGAGCGGCGGGATGAGCCCAACGCGGGTAACGTCGCGGAACGGTGGCGGCCTTGTAGGCGGTGTTGCCTCAACTGCGAACGCCACGGCTGGCGCAGCAGCGGGAACGGTCGTGAACACGGCCAGTTCGGCTCCCGTGAATGCTGGAGGGTCGCTGAACACGGTTGCGCGCTCCTCAGGCGCCGTGGGCGGGCTGACCTCGAACGGCAGGCTGGCTTCCAACAGCAGCGGCGTATTCGGCCTGGAAGGCCTTTCGATCGATTCCGCAGCATCGAGCGCGGCGAAGGGATCCATGATTGTTTCCGCAACCAAGAACGTCCATCTGGATAGCGGCACGCAACTCCTGCTGCAGACTACCGAGCAGGCCAGGTAGACTGCAAGAGCAGGCAAATCAGAGAGTGGCGCATGCTTTAGCTTGTGGATTTTTGTTCTCCTAAAAACCAAACCCCACAAGCTAAAGCATGCGCCACGCAGGCCTGCCCTTTAGGCCAGAGACTCTTTGCTCACCACCATTTTGGATTTACCCGCCGTAAATCAAGCTCTGTGCTAGCTTTAAGTGTGCCATCGAGACTTCGAGTGGGGCATGGCACGACGGGGAATTATGCGCGGATTTCCATATATCTGGCCAATTTGTGTCCTGGTGGTTTGCCTGGTGCTCGCCGGCTGCGGCGGCATCAATCAATTCGGCTCGCAGACGCAGAACAACGGAAATTCATCCGTCGTTCTGGCCATGACGGACACGCCTCCCTCGCTCGTCACCATTCTTTCGGCTCAGGTGACGCTCACCGGGGCGACGCTCGCCCCCGGAAACGTTTCCTTGTTTTCTGGATCGACAACGGTGGAGCTGACGCGGCTGCAAACGGACATCGCCTACCTTGCTACGGCCGCGAACATTCCCGCGGGTAACTACACATCCGTAACCCTTACTTTTGCAAATCCGAAGCTCACGATTGAGAACGATATGACGACCGCAATAGCAGGTTGCGCCGGGGTTACCATCTGCGCGATCGTTCCGGCCGCCACGTCCCTGTCCGCGACGATTCCCTTGACGAACTTCACGGTTGCTTCCTCCAGCACCGCGGGGCTCTTGATCGACGTCAATCTGGACAATTTGCTTTCGGCAATGCTGGGCGAGGACTTCAGCGCGGTAACTGTTTCATCTTTCACCCCCGCGGGGATCGGAGCACCTCCGGTGGGCGCTGAAGACGTCGTGGGCCAAGTCGGGAACATCAACCCGTCGAGCAATACCTTCACCCTGACAAATGCGACGGCGTCGTACACCTTGAAGGCGGACAATGCCTCGACCTTCTTTTCATTTCCCGGCAACGTGTGCTCCACGGCGGGGTTCGGCTGCCTGCAAAACAATCAGATCGTCAGCGTGGATATCGCCATGCAATCCAACGGATCAATTCTGGCGCGCAACGTTTTGTTTGAGGATCCCGACATCTCCGACGCGGAAGTCGAAGGCATCATTACAGGGACGAACTCGGGGTCCTCGCAGTTCAGTATGGTAGTCCTGACGGTTTCCGGGTCCGGGACCGGATTGAACATCGGCGCGGTCGCGACAGTGCAGTACTCCTCCTCGCCCCAGACGCTCTTTGAAGTCGATTTCCTCCACGCGGACAATTTGCAGGTGAGCACCTCTTCTTTCACATCCTTTTTCACGGGGCCTGCCGACCTGCTTCCGGGGCAGCAGGTTTCGATTCGCGAAAAGAGTTTCTCAAGCGGTACGATCACTGCGGACCGGGTACGTTTGCGATCGTCAAGGATTACGGCAATCGTGCAGTCGGTGGGATCTTCCATCATTACGATCGGGAAGAACTCCTCCTTGCCATCCTTGTTTTCCAAGCCGGTAGTTGTCACGCAAATTCAGGCACAGACTTCCGTAACGCCGCCGACGATCTACTATGAGATTGGTGGCTCGATTAACGCTTCCACGGATCTCACCAACGCCACGGTTTCCGTCCGCGGCCCGCTCCTCAACACCGGCGGGACGAACCGGACCTTGCTGGCGACAAAAGTTGTTTTGAAGTAGGAATTGTCGAAGATTTTTTCCCTCAACAGCCCTGCAGCGCAGTCCAAGCTTTCATGCAGCCGCGATAGTCTCCAAGCAGGTTTAAGTAGCACAGGCATCCGCCGCGGCGGACCTGCGCGGTTTTTACCGAGCCGACACTAAGCGGGAACTGGCGCACCGGGCGCGCTTTCCATACGCGACATCCGGTAAAAGCCCAGCAGCACCGCGCCGGTTCCCCAAAGCAGAACTGCAAACCCCACCAACCCTCCGAGAAATGGGATGAGCCTCGCTACGTGCAGGATCAGCAAGCCCACCGCCATCCGGCCGACCACAGCATTCGTGACTGCCGCAGGCTCGCCCATGATCTTGTTCCCGAGCCAGGCGCCGACAAACACCTGCGCAACATAGAATATCGGTGCGTAGGCCATCACACCCGCAACGCCCGCGCCCACGCCGACAAATAACAGAAGGATTCCGAGAATTAGCGCGAACGCGCTCGTGACCAGCGCCAGCGCTCCGATCCCAATCGGGGCTCCGATGCTGCCCGCCGCGCGCAAAGTTTCCCGGAAAAAGCCGGGGAAGATCACAAGAAGCAAAATTCCAACCACCAATGCCGCCGCATAGCTGGAAATGGCCCGGAACACGACGCGCGCCATTGACCGTCTGTTTCGCCGAACGTCTTGCGTGATTTCGGTTTGGATGGGGCTTGCCAGCTTTGCGCCTGACTCCACCACGGGCTGTTGCGGGCCCTCAAATGTGGCCGGCCCGCGAATTTCCGCAGTGGAACCAACCGTAAGGTTTCCGCCGCGGATCCACGCCTGCCCGCCGATCGTGCCATCGAGATCCGTCCTGCCAATCATCCCCAGCAGGTCGCGCTGCATCTTGCCATCGAGGTCGCCTTCGCCCGCGAAGATGATCATCCCGCCGCCCACATTCGCTTTAGATACCAGGTCGACCGAACTCCCAAATGCCGTTACATTCTTGCCGACATTACCCTGCAGGACCGCGGTGCGTGAAAAAACGCGCACATTTCCGTCCACGTTTCCGTCGATTACTACATCCCCGGCAAAGGCAATGACGTCGCCCGTAACGTGCCCCGTCACGGTGAGGTTCCGTGTGAATGCAATCAGATCTCCCTCCACCGTGCCGTCAATCTTCACCGAGGGTCCCGCGACGATCAGGTCGTTATGAACGACTTCGCCCGCCGGGATGAGGACGGATCGCCCGCGACGCACCTCCGCCGCGGAAGTCCCTCGCGGCAGCGCCAGCGCGAAAAGCAGCGCGGACATGACCACCGCAATCGCCACGGAACGCCGCAGCCGGCGCCGGATCCATACAATCGCCAGGATCGCCAGCAAAATCACAGCCCCAATCTGCATCGCGTCTATCATGTCGCTCCATCCTTCCCAGAAAGCTCCGCTGAACAAAATCATGCTGAACAGATCCGTACCGCCAAAACCCGCATTGCTCAATTGGTCGAACCAGGGCGCGATTCCGTCCAGCCAGAACCAGTACGCCCCCGCGGCGAAAGCGCCGAAGGCCAGCGTCCAGACCCAGGACGGCATCGTGCGCCCTTGCTCGCTGAGCAGGCGCGCGGGCATTGGTTCGTTGTCTTCGATCATGGCGCTGGAAAGCAGAGCCGTTTCGTGCTGGAGGGCGTGAAGCAGATCGCGGCAGGCCGCGCACTCCTTGACATGCGCGTCGAGTTCGCGCGAGCGCGCCGCATCGAGTTGCCCTTCGAGAAAGAGCAGGCAAGCCATTTCGTCAAAATGAATCACGCGGCGCCTCCCGCGGCAAGGCTGGCTCCGCCTTGCCCTTCGAGGATTTCGCGCAACTGGTGGCGAGCGCGCAACAGCACGACGCCGACAAACGTCCGGCGCACGCCCAGCGTGGCCGCGATGTCGTCATAGCTCATATCCGAGTAGTAACGCAGGACCAGCGCCATGCGCGAGCGCGCCGGGAGTTTGTCCAGCGCGCGGCGCACTTCCTGGCCGCTGCGGCGCTCGATGAGTGTTTCGAGCTGCCCCGGGTCGGGATGCTCGAGCGGCATGTTTTCCACTTCTCCTGTTTCGAGGTCCTGCCGCAATTTCCGGCGGCGCAGCAGGTCCCAGCAATGGTTCGCGGCCACGGCGTAGAGCCACGCGCTGAACGAACGCGTGGCGTCATACTGCGAAAGCTTCTGGCGGACCTTGATGAAAATGTCCATGGTGGCGTCCTCGGCGTCCTCGCGAGTAGGCATCGCCCGGCGGCAAAAACGAAAAATCGCGGGCGCGTACTCTCGGTACAGTTCGCCCCAGGCCTCCGCGTTTCCGGCCTTGGCTTGGGCGATCCGGTCCTGGAGCGCAGCCTGTTCCGCGGGGCTCATCCCCTCGGGATGTCTCCTCGCATCCATCAGTTAATACGCGGCAATGGGGTGAAATATTTCATGAGTGAAACGCTCCGGCCCGGCCGTGCGTCGGACATTATTGCGGCGGGCTCCAAGTAGAGCCCGCACCCCGCGATGACTCGGAGCACTGTATCAGACTAGCGAGAATTTAGCGTGACCGGGAAAGTGCCCATTCCGTTCACGGTGAACCGTCCCGAAGATCGCGGGATGGAATGGTCGCTACAAAACCGGTTTTGTAGAGGCCGCCCGTTTTTTGGGCGGGCAGCCGTTTGCTCCACCTCGAAATTGTGCGTGGGAAGCAGGTTCAGGTGTACACTCTGAGCCCGGGAATCCTTGGCAGGAACTTAAGATTCGGCAAATTTTTGACTTGGGTCTGCGCAATTCTTCGCGCATGCGCGGCAGGCTGCGGACTCGAAACGGGAGGAAACATGTTGGGCAAAGCTCGCGTGCGATTTGGAAAAGCTGGAACGTTTGCGCTGGCGATTTTGTTTGCAGGATACGCGGCTGTGGCCGTGTTCGCTCAGTCCAAGCCCGAGAGCAAGAACATGGAGCTTGTCGGCTACAACGATTTGCAGGGGCGCAGCGCCTACCAGCCGACGATCCACAAGCAGGGCAATCGCTGGATCGCGTATATCGGCCACCATGGCGGCGAGTCGATGAATCCGCTAACGGGAAAGATGGAAGCCAACGGCACGTCCATCGTGGACGTGACCGATCCGAAGAATCCCAAATATCTCGCGCACATTCCCGGCGATCCGCGCACTCCCGGGCCGGGTGAATCCGGCGGCGCGCAGATGACGCGCGTGTGCGACGGCAGCGAACTGCCTCGCGCCAGCAAGAACAAAGTGTATCTGTTGCGCGCGCGCGGCACTTCTTCCCACGAAGTGTGGGACGTGTCCGATCCCGCGAAGCCGAGCCGCCTGACCGTCATCGAGACCGGTTTGAACGATACGCACAAGAGCTTCTGGGAGTGCGATAGCGGCATTGCCTATCTCGTTTCCGGCGCACCCGGATGGCGCACCAAGCGTATGGGGCAGGTCTACGACCTTGCCGATCCGTCCGAGCCGCAACTGATCCGAAATTTCGGACTCCCCGGCCAGCAACCCGGCGCGACGGGGCCAGTGCCCACCGACATGCACGGCGTGATTTCCACTGGGGCAAAGGGCAATCGCATTTACGCGGGCTACGGCACGAACGGTAAAGGCATGATCGAAATTCTGGACCGCGACAAGCTCATCCATGGCCCCAAGGATCCTACCGACGCAAATCTCGAATCGCCCATGGTCGCGCGTCTAGATTTGCCGCCTGATGTTGGCGCGCACACGACTTTTCCAATGCTTGGAGTGGATGTGCCGGAGTTGGCGAAATGGGGCCCGGCCATCAGCAAGCGTGACTTTCTCGTTATCGTCGGCGAGACCACGGACAATGAGTGCCACGCTCCCGAAGAAATGATGCACATTTTCGACATCACAACGGAATCGAAAATTTTCGGCGTTTCGACCTTCTACGTTCCCGAGGCGAGCGGAAATTTCTGCAGCCGAGGCGGCCGCTTCGGCACGCACTCGACGAACGAAAGCATGACGCCCGTCTTCTACAAACGCATTATCTTCGTGGCCTACTTCAACGCCGGTGTGCGCGCCGTCGACGTGCGCGATCCCTACAGCCCCAAGGAAATCGCCTACTACATTCCCGCCATCACCGAAGCGACCGACAAGCGCTGCGTCGGCCAGGGCCCCGACGCGAAGTGCAAGATCGCTATCCAGACCAACAACGTGGAAGTGGACGACCGCGGCTACATCTACATCGTCGACCGCGCCAACACCGGGATGCACATCCTGCAGCTCACCGGCGACGCGCGTAAGATCGAGAACCTGCCTTAGGTTCCAATGGAAATCGTTACGCTTGACGTAACGCATAACAAGCGGTATCATTCGCATGATTGTCAGCTATCGGGACAAACGTACGAGGGATTTCGCGGCGGGAGAACGCGTCAAAGCGTTTTCCGGCATCGAACGTCCGGCACGCCTGAAGCTTGACCGTCTGGAAGCGGCCACAGTCCTATCCGACCTTGCCCAATTGCCCGGTAACAGGTTCGAGGCACTTAAAGGGGACCGCAAAGGCCAGTTCAGCATTCGTATCAACGGTCAGTGGCGCATTTGTTTCGAGTGGCCGTCAGGGTCAATCGGTCCCACGAATGTCGAGATTGTGGATTACCATTAGGAGAAAGCAATGGCATTGCCTGCGATTCATCCCGGTGAACACCTAGCCGAAGAACTCAAAACGCTTGGCATGAGCGCGGCCGAACTGGCGCGCAAGATCGACGTTCCTACGAACCGGATCACGCAGATTCTGAACGGTCAGCGCGCCATTACCGGTGACACGGCCCTGCGTCTTGCCCATTTCTTTGGTACCAGCCCCGAATTCTGGCTTAATCTGCAGAATCTGTACGAGCTGCGCCGCGCTCAGCAAAAAGCCGGAAAGAATATCAAAGGCCTTCCCACGCTGAAACAATCCGAGCCAGTTCAGGCATAATGTGTGTCTTGAACTCGGACTGAAATTCGTATCACCTTTCAGACTGGTGATGTCGTAGTGAAAGCTTCTGTTTCCGCTCCGCGTAGGATAGACTAGAAGCCTCCGAGCCTCCCGTTTAAGGTTCGTTGTGTCCCCAGTGACAGGAAAAATGACTGAAAAACTTCCTTCGGTAGTGATTGTTGGCCGGCCCAATGTCGGCAAATCCACGATTTTCAACCGGCTGACGGGCACGCGGCGCGCGATTGTCACCGACGAGCCGGGGATTACGCGCGACCGCATCTACGGGACGGCGACCTGGCAGGAGCGCTCGTTCGAGGTTGTCGACACGGGCGGGATCGTGCCGGACGACAAGGCCGCGATACCGCGCGAAATTCTGCGCCAGGCGCAGGTGGCGATCGAAGGCGCGTCGCAGCTTTTGCTGGTTGTGGACGTGCGCGCGGGGCTTACTCCACTTGACGCCGAGCTCGCGCGATTGCTGCGCCGCACCGGAAAACCGCTGGCAATTCTGGCCAACAAAGTCGACACGCAGATGCAGGAATCCCTCGCGGCGCCGTTTTACGAATTGTCGAATGATGTGTTTCCGGTGTCGGCGGAGCATGGGTACGGCTTTGACAATTTGCTCGACGCGATTACGGAGCGGCTCGGCGCCGCTTCGACCGCACAGGAAGAATCGCCTGCACCGCTTGCGCCCGAAAAAGAAGACAAGCAGATCAACGTGGCGATTATCGGGCGTCCCAATGTCGGGAAATCGACGATGCTCAATCGCCTCTCGGGCGTGGATCGAGCCATCGTCTCCGACATTCCCGGGACGACGCGCGACGCCGTGGACACAGTGGTGGAGCGCGGCGGGCGTACGTACCGCTTCGTGGATACGGCCGGGATTCGCCGCAAGGGAAAAACGAATCTCGTCGCCGAAAAAATGAGTGTGATGATGGCGCGGCGGCATCTGGAACAAGCCGACGTCGCGCTGCTGATTGTAGACGCGAGCCTGGGAGTAACGGCGAACGACGCCAACATCGCCGGCTACGCGGAGGATTCCGGCCGCTCGGTGATCATCGTGATGAACAAGTGGGACCTGGCGCTCGAAGCCGCCGCGGAAAAAGCCGCGCGCGAACTCAAGGATCAGGAATCGCGCGACGTCCACGTCGTAAAGACATCCTTCCGGCAGGCATCCCTGCGCGCATCAAAACGCGGAAAAAGCGCCCGCGGTCACGGCCGAAAGCACACCTCCGAGGTGCGCAAAAAGGCGGTGACGGGAAGAGTCGATCCCGCGCAACTCATCGAGGATTACGAAAAGCTGGTGCGCACACGATTTAAATTTCTCGATTACGCGCCGATCGTGTTCGTCTCCGCGAAGACCGGCGAGCGCACCGAAAAATTATTCGATCTGATCGACCGCGTCGGCGACGCGCGGCGACGGCGCATCTCGACCGGCGAGCTGAATCGCTGGCTGGAAAAAGTCGACCTCGATCGTGGCACTTCGCCCGCCGCTCGCAAGGTGAAGATCTACTACGTCACGCAGGCCGCCGCTTCACCGCCCACGTTCATTTTATTCACCAATCAGTCCAAGCGCCTGCACTTCAGCTACGAGCGGTTTCTCGAGAACCAGCTCCGCAAGAGTTTTGATTTCATCGGCACGCCCATTCGATTCCTCCAGCGCCTGAAGGAAAGGCGCAAGTAGGACGGGCTTCAGCCTGTCTGGTTTTCGTCCAGAGCCAGCGAAAGTCAAAACCAGACAGGCTGAAGCCCGTCCTACTGGGACATTGACACCTGCCAGAATCGGATTAGGATTAAGGGCCATGGAAGCAATCGAAGGCAACGGACATTCCGAATCGGCCATTCCGGACAGGAGCTTGTTCCGGATCGGCGAAGTCAGCCGCGTGACGTCCACGAAGCCGTTTGTGCTGCGCTACTGGGAGACGGAATTCCCGATGCTCCAGCCGGTCAAAAGCCCTAAGGGGCACCGGCTGTATCGCCAGGAAGACATCGAGACCGTCTTCACGATCAAGCGCCTCTTGTATGACGAAGGATTTACGATAGCGGGTGCGCGGCGCCACCTGCGCGATCAGGCCCTCGGGGTAGACAGCTCGAACGGCGGCGCGGCTGCCACCGAGGTCGCCACCGATGCCGAGGGGAACGGCGGAGAACCCCCGCCGCGGGCTGCATCGCAGGAGCTTGCCATGCTCAACCGCAAGACCTTGCTTGACCTGCGCGACTCGCTTCGCTCCTTATTGACGGTCCTCGAATCCGAGTGATACGCTGAACGGGCAGTCGGGACGTAGCGCAGCCTGGTAGCGCGCACGCTTGGGGTGCGTGAGGTCGCTGGTTCAAATCCAGTCGTCCCGACCATTTTTTCCTCTCCGATTTTTATTCCAGTAACTGGCCATCCCCTATCGCATCTTAGGAAACTACGGTTTCCACCCGGCTTGTTATGCAATTACCACGGCTGATAAACTAGGCAGGTAGGGTGGGACGAAGCTCGCCCGGCCGGTGTCGAACGGGTTGTGCGACCGGCCTCTTCTCCACGCACGGTGAACGCGGCTTCTCGGAGCACTCCCGGACCTGTAGGACGGGCTTCAGCCTGTCTGGTTTTCACTCTTCGTTAGCTCGAAACGGAAGACAGGCTGAAGCCTGTCCTACTGGAACCCATGGCACACATTTTGATTACGAACGACGACGGGATTCAAGCGGAAGGGCTGCGCGCGCTTGTGCAGGCGGTAGAAGGACTGGGGACCATCAGCGTGGTCGCGCCGAGCCACGAGCGCAGCGCCGCTGCGCAATCGCTGACTCTGCGGCAGCCGATCTTCTGGGAGCAGATCGCGGAGCGCGAGTGGGCGGTCGAGGGCACGCCGGCCGATTCCGTGATCCTGGCTCTGAATAAATTGCTGCCCAACCGGCCGGACCTGGTGCTTTCCGGGATCAATCGCGGTGGTAACCTCGGCGAAAACATTTTCTATTCCGGCACTGTTGGCGCGGCGATGGAAGCGGCGATCAATCACATCCCGGCGATTGCCCTGTCCGTGTCGCACAAGGGCAGAGGGTTCCGATTCGAGCAGGCCGCGAAATTCGCGCGAGAGTTGGCGCAGTTGGCGCTGGCCGAGGGCATGCCGAATGGCGTGCTTCTCAATGTGAATGTGCCGCTGGTCTGGAACGGCGCAGTGCGCGTGACGCGCCAGTCCAAGAAAGTTACGCGCAACGTGTTGCAGGAAGGGACCGACCCGCGCGGGCGCAGTTTCTACTGGCTGCTCGAGCAGGAGCACATCGAAGGGATCGATCCGAAAAGCGATTACGCGGCGATCTTCGACGGTGCGGCTTCCATCACGCCTCTGCATCTGGACCGGACGCACGACACCTCTCTTGATCATCTGTCGCAGTGGGCCGCCAAACTCGATTCGAGCGCCGAGAACGCGGAGCCCGTTTCCGTTGCACGACGCAATCAGAAGTAACGTCAGCAATACGTTCCACATCTTATGCGACTTTCATCGCCTCGATTTTCTAGGTTCGACTCAAGGTTTTGCTTCTTCTGGACGATTATATTGCCGTATGGATGCGCCGGTTTGGGCGCGCGATCGGACGGTTGCGGCTCCGCCTGAACAAGAGGAACCTGAATGAAGCTCCGGATTCTTGTGGTGGAAGACGATTCCCAGTATCGCGAACTCCTCAGGTATTGGCTCGAATCCGAGGGCCACGAAGCAGTTCCGGCGGGAACGTTGGAAGAGGGCTTCGTAGGGATCGCCACGGAACCTTTGCCGGACGTCGTGCTTCTGGATATTCGCCTGGGGAACAAGAGCGGCCTCACTCTTGTTCACTGGGCGCGCAAGCAAAAGCATCTTGCGCATATGCAGATTGCGGCGGTAACGGGCCTCGCTTCCTTCAAAGATTTGAAAAGCATCGGGGAAGCGGGGTGCGATACCTGCTTTACCAAGCCGATTGATTTCCGGGCATTGCGCGAATACCTCTCCGGGCTCCGCGTTCCTTCCATGAGTTAGGAATTTATTTCCGACAGTGGCGCATGCTTTAGCTTGTGAGGTTTTGCTTCTTGCAACGACTAAAAGCTCACAAGCTAAAGCATGCGCCACTTTGGCGCCAATTTTCTTCTGGCCCTGAGCGTTCGATTGGCTTCATGATTCTCATGTGTTGCTACCCACCGAGGTCGATTTCGGGCGCGAAATCTGCGGAGACTTGCGCGCGGCGGAATCGCGCGAGTGGCTTGTGACCAACGGCCTCGGCGGCTACGCCTTCGGGACGATCGCCGGGCACCAGACGCGCTGCTACCACGGGCTCCTCGTCGCCGCGCTCCAACCGCCCCTCGGCCGCACTCTTCTGCTCGCGAAACTCGATGAAACGGCCCGCTACGCTTCCCGGGAATTTGACCTTTTCACGAATCGCTGGGCGGACGGAACAGTGGCTCCGGAAGGTTACCGCAACATCGAGCGCTTCCATTTGGAAGGCACGACTCCCGTTTGGACTTTTGCTTTGGCCGACGCGCAGCTCGAAAAGCGTATCTTCATGCAGTCCGGAGCAAACACGACGTACGTTCTGTATCGCCTCGTCCGCGCCAGCTCTCCCGTCGAGTTGTCCATCAAAGTGCTGGCGGATTCTGGGGACGAACACTGCCTGGCGGCGGGCCGCACTCGCCCTATGGAAGTCATGCAGGTCGAGCGCGGATTGCAGGTCTCCGGCCTCGACGGAGCGACGCCGTTTTATGTGCTGAGCGACTCGGCCGAGTCGGCGCCCGCCAGGAATTGGTACCGCAATTTCGATCTCGCCGCCGAGCGCGCGCGCGGCCTCCCCGATCGCACCGACCACTTTTTCGCGGGTGAATTTCGGGCGACGATTGCGCCGGGAGACTCGCTCACCATCGTCGCGAGCACGGCGGCCGCTCCTTCGCTCATCGGAGAAGCTGCTCTTGCGAAGCGCCAGAGCGAAGCTGGCGCGCTCCTCGACCGTTTCTTCGCGGCCAACCCCGGAACAACAACGGCCCCACGGAAGTTTTCTCCGCCGGGGATCCAGCAACTTGTGCTGGCGGCGGACCAGTTCATCGCGGCGCGTCCGCTCGATGGCGCGGAGGATGCCAAAACAATTTTGGCCGGATATCCCTGGTTCAGTGACTGGGGTCGAGACACGATGATCGCGCTGCCTGGTTTGTGCCTCGCGACGGGGAGGCCCTGGCTCGCGCGCAACATCCTGCGAACCTTCGCCCGCTTCGGAAGCGAAGGCATGCTGCCCAATCAATTTCCCCGCTCTGGGGAAGCGCCTGCCTACAATTCTGTCGATGCCGCGCTGTGGTATTTCGAGGCGGTGCGCCAGTATTTTGAAGCCACGAGCGACGTTGGTCTGCTGCACGAATTGTTTCCTGTTCTCAGTGGCATCCTCGACGCGCACGTGCGCGGCACACGCTACAACATTCACGTCGATCCGGCGGACGGATTGCTCTTTGCCGGCGAGGAAGGCGTGCAGCTGACCTGGATGGATGCGAAGGTCGGCGGCCACGTGGTGACTCCTCGCATTGGAAAACCCGTTGAAGTGAACGCGCTGTGGCTCAACGCGGCTGCGACGATGGCGCGATTCGCTCGAGCTCTCGGGCAGGATGCCGCGCAATATGAAAGGATTGCGGAGCGCGCGCGGGCAGGCTTCTCCCGGTTCTGGAATGCTGAAAAACAGTTCTGCTTCGATGTGATCGACTCGCCCGGAAGCCCCGCAGGAAATGACGCCGTGCTGCGGCCTAACCAGATTTTGGCGGTTTCGTTGCCCGAATCCGCTCTAACGCAGGAACAGCAGCGCGCGGTCGTCGATGTGTGCGCGCGTGAACTTCTGACCTCGTTTGGCCTCCGCAGCCTTGCGCGGGGCGAGCCTGGCTATCGGGGGCGTTATGCGGGAAGCCCTGAGGAACGCGACGCAGCCTACCATCAGGGCACAGTGTGGGGTTGGCTTCTTGGCCCATTCGCACTGGCTCACCTGCGCGTGTACGGAAATGCCGCGGAAGCGTTGTCATTTCTGCAGCCGATGCTCGGCCACATTAAAGCTGCCGGGCTCGGCACGGTCAGCGAGATTTTCGACGGCGATCCGCCGTTTACGCCGAACGGCTGCATCGCGCAAGCATGGACGGTTGGAGAGACTCTGCGCGCCTGGAGAACAATGACGATGGCGGGGCGCGGGTGATTTGCCGCGGGAACGCCAATCTCCCGATTGGCGGGGGTCACGAAAAACCGCCAATCGGGAGATTGGCGTTCCCAGGGGGAAAAACCTACCGTCGGTATCCGCCAAATCTGTCGTAGCCTCCGTAAAATCCAAAACCGACGAAGGGCGCCGGATACCAGGGGTAAGCATACGGATAGGCGTACGCGTACGGATACGCATAGGGACCACCATAATAATAAGGCGCAGGGGGCGGGCCCGGCCGCGCCATACGCGGGCGGCCCTGATTGGAATGCGAGTCGTAATCAGACTGCGTCACAGGTTGAAATGCCATTTGGCTTTTCTCCGTGGAAATCGTCACGGGCGCCGTCAGGCGGAAGGAGAGAACCGTCTCAGGAGCTATCACGGAAGGTCTGCCGGGCGTGGACATCACGCCGATAATTCCGGCAGTGGCTCCGACTCCCGCCCCGATCGCGGCGCCAGTCCCGCCGCCGGCGATGGCTCCTATCATGGCACCCAAACCAGTCGTCGTGCCAACGGCTGCCACATTCCGGCCTTGAGAACTGCCGCCCGAAGCCTGGAACAGTTGCGTCTGAAGAACCAATTGCTGGCCGTCCACCAGGGTCAACCCGGGCAATTCAATTCCCAATTGCGATGTCCCGCCGCCATGCCCGCCTTTCTTTACTTGTGAAACTCGGCCCGTTTGGGCTTGGCCGCGGCGCGCCACCACCCATCCATTCACGACGATTGGCTCATCGAGTACGGCGCTGAAGTTATCGCCGATCACGTTGCGGTCGGTCGAGATCCAATCATCCGTCCGCACTCGAATTACGGTTCCGGCTGGCAATGTCAGCGTCTGAGGGAGCACCGCTTGGTTTGGCTGTCCTTGGGCCAGGGGAACGGGCTGCGCCTGACCCTGCGGATCAGGCTGTCCCTGGGGTTGCGCCTCTTGCGGTTGAGCGTCAGCATCCGGTTGCCCTTGAGCCTGAGAATCGGAGGGTGTGGGGGCGGCCTGGACTTCGTTCGGTTGAGTCTGTTGAGCGCGAGCGGGCCATGTGCCAAACCCGAGCACCAACCCTAAACCCAGCATCGTCAAGGGCTTCGACAAAATCCTGTTCCTTTTGCCCGTCGCTTTGGCGATCATCTCTTTCGTAGCTCCTCGTTAGTCCATGTCCGCCAGCCCCCGATGGCTGCGGATACAATTTCAAAAACGATGGCGGACTCTTATACTTGCTTAGATGACCGTGCGTTGGAATTGAGTTGTCTAGCGGTAAAGTGCTGGTTTCCAGGGGAGATTGCTGACGCGATTAATGGTCGACTCTGGCGCTCGAACGAGTAATGTGCCTGTAACATGGCCGGAGTAGGTTTGGCGGCCTAGGGGAAATGCAGATGCGCCGTGCCTCGCTGGAGGACCCGCGTTACTTTCTGAATCGCCACCTTTCGTGGCTGCAGTTTAACCGCCGCGTGCTCGAGGAAGCATGCGACTCGAGCAATCCATTGCTCGAACGCGTGAAATTTCTGGCGATTACGGCGAGTAACCTCGACGAGTTTGTGGAAGTCCGCGTGGCCGGGCTTCTGCAACAGGCGGAGCAAAAGCGCGGGGAGATCGGACCCGACGGGCTCGCGCCCGCCGACTTGCTTCCGAAACTGGCCGACGAGTTGCAGCAATTCGTGAGGGACCAGTACACCTGCTGGAGGGAGGAGCTTGTTCCGGGGCTCGCCGCCGAAAATGTTCGCGTGCGAAAGGTGAACGAACTTGACGCGGAAGCGAAGAAATTTGTCGAGAAATTTTATTCGGAGCAAGTCGAGCCGATATTGACTCCGGTGACGGTGGACCCGGCCCATCCGTTTCCCCGCGTATTGAACAAGGCGCTTTGCGTGGCGTTTCATTTGAAGCGCAGGAAAAAACCATCCGAGGTTTTTCTGGGCGTGGTGACCGTGCCGCGCGCGCTTCCCCGGCTCCTGCGCCTGCCCGCGGCGGGGGGCGCAATCGAGTTCGCGTTCCTGCACGACATCGTGCACGCGTATGCGCATCGCCTGTATCACGGCTACGAAATCCTGTCCGCCGCGCCCTTTCGCGTGACGCGCAACAGCAACCTGTATCTGCGCGAGGAGGAGTCGCGCAGCATTCTGGATTCGGTGGACACGCAGCTCCACTTGCGCCGGAAGGGAGCGGCCGTGCGACTGGAAATCGAGCACGGCGCCGATCCCGAAATCATCGAGCGATTGCGGTCAAACTTCGCGCTGGCCGAGTGGCAGGTGTTTCAGGTGAACGGGCCGGTAAATCTTTCGCGGCTCTTCAATCTGTACGAGCAGACGCCGCGCGCGGATTTGAAATTTCCGCCCTTCACGCCGAAGGAATTTCACCTCAAGCCGGGCTACAGCAACATGTTCGACCTCCTGCGGAAACACGATGTGCTGCTGCATCACCCGTACGATTCCTACTCCACCGTCGTGCAGTTCATCGAGAGCGCCGTTAACGATCCCGACGTGCTTTCGATCAAGCAGACGCTATACCGGACGAGCGAGGATTCGCCGATCGTCCGGGCGCTCATGCAGGCGGCCGCGAAGAAGGAAGTGACCGTGGTGGTCGAGCTGAAGGCGCGCTTCGACGAAGCCTCCAACATCCGCTGGGCAAAAAACCTGCAGGAAGCGGGAGTGCAGGTGTACCACGGCCTGGTGGGGCTGAAAACGCATTGCAAACTCGCCTTGCTGGTGCGGCGCGGCAGGGATGGCAAGGTGCGGCGCTTCGCGCATCTGGGCACGGGCAATTACAATCCGTCGACGGCGCGGTTTTACACGGACTTGAGCCTGTTCACGCACGACTTGAAAATCACCGAGGCCGTGCATCACGTCTTTAATTACCTCACCGCGTATTCCGAACGCATACAGTACGGTCCGCTGTCGGTCGCGCCGCTCAATCTGGGAAAAAACTGCGTCAGCCTGATCGAACGGGAAGCCGCGCATGCGCGGGCGGGGCGGCCCGCGTTCATCGTCGCGAAAGTCAATTCTCTTCTCGACAAGAACATCATCCAGGCGCTGTATGCTGCTTCGCAGGCAGGCGTCGATATCGAATTGATCGTTCGCGGCGGCTGCGCGCTGCGGCCGGGCATCCGCGGGATCAGCAGCCGGATTCACGTGCGGAGCATCGTGGGGCGCTTTCTCGAACACAGCCGGATTTTCTTTTTTGCGAATGGGGGCCAGCCTGAAGTGTATCTGGGCAGCGCCGATTGGATGCCGCGGAATCTTTACGAACGCGTCGAGGTCATGTTCCGGCTGAAGGATCCGGCGCTGTGCCAGCAAGTCTGCAGCACGGTTCTCGCTCCTTACCTTGCCGATACGGAAAAAGCCAGGGTATTGCTGCCCGATGGAACCTATGTGCGGGCGTACCGTGCGGGTGGAATTTCCCGGTCGAGGAATGGAACGCGGTTCAGCGTGCAGAAATTCCTGATGGGCTTGTCGGAAGAGCAGGAAGAAGCGGAAGAGGCTCACAGCCTGCCGCATAGTTTGAAACTGCGAAATTCCCCGATGATGGAAATTCTTTCAAGGAACTGGAATCAGGTACGCGAACCGTAGCGCACAAGCAGGTGTCTTTTCCTCCGGCATGTCAGAACAACCTTGGGATCATTCGCTGTGAAAAGTTATATTGGCTTTGGAGGCCGACGCGCAGAGCATGTTGGTCAAGTCAAAAAACCCACCCTTGCGAAAGGCGCAAGGATGGGGCACCCAGGATCGCTTCAAACCCTCAAGCTGGATCGGTGGTGGTCCGCGCCGGAGTTACGACCTTTTTTTCAGGCGTATCCCTGACGACGCGGGGCGGGGGCAGAGTCATTACAACGCGCTCCGCTTTGATCTTCTTCGGTTTCTTTTTTTCACGTCCTCTTGCGTCTTTGTTTCCCATGCCAATAGCTTGACATGAATCGCCGCGCTTGGCTAGAGGCACTGAAATTCGGTAGTGCATCTGTTTGAATTGCGGTGGCAACGAAGAGCAGCCCACCCCAAAAACGAGCGGCCGCTACGAAACCAACTTGGCGTCGCGGTTTTGTAGAGGCCTCTCCCTCCCGTTCACGGTGAACCGCGTGCTTCGGGACGGAGAGGGCACGCTCCTATTCAAATTGAGCCGATACGCGAAATTCCAAGCCCCCATCCCTGCGAGGGAGTCATAGCCATGGAATGAACATGTCAGGTAAGATGGCTTCTCCGGTACCATCGCGGGGTGTTCGCGGAAGCGGAGGTGCCATGCTCTCCAGATGGTCTCTTACAGCCGTTGGTCTTTGCCTGATTTCGGCGCTATTTATGGCCGCCCGGGCTACGTCCCAGTCCGCCCAGCCGGTGGCGCCTGCCCCGCAAGCGGGAGCGCCGCAGGCCGGAACTCAACCGCCTGCGTCCTCCCAGTCCGGTTACGTGCTGAAGGTAACCACGCGCCTCGTGACGCTTGACCTGATGGCGGTCGATTCCCGCGGGAATCCAGTGCGCGACCTCAAGCCGGAAGAATTGCAAATTTTCGAGGAGCACAAAGCCCAGCAAAAGATCGAGCATTTCGAATATTTTGAGAAAATGGCAGGCTCAGGAACGCCACAGAATTCCGCAATTCGCGACCCCACGAACGTGTACTCGAACCAGTTGCCACTTGACCAGTTGAAGATCCCGCCCACTGTATTGTTAATGGACAGCCTGAACACGGCGACGGGCAACCAGCAGCAAGGCCGGGCCCACATGATCCAGCTCTTGAGGACCCTTCCTCCCGACACTCCGATCGCAGTTTTTCTCCTCACGAGTTCCTTGAGAATCCTGCAGGGGTTTACCAGCGACGAAAAACTTTTGCGCGCCGCGTTGGACCAGGCGGTGACGGGAGCCAACATTGAGCAGGACCCGCGCGACGACATCTACAGCCCCTCCAACGTTTTGCTGATACAGAACGGTGGTGTGGCTACAGGCCCGGGGATGGCGGCTACAGTGGGCGAGCTCCAGGATTTTGAGAAAGAAGAATATGCAGGGGCGTTCGATCTGCGCTCGAAGGTGACTCTCGGAGCGCTGGCCCAGATCGGACAGTATCTCAGTGGAATTCCTGGCCGAAAGAATTTGATCTGGGTTTCGGAATCTTTTCCAATTTCCATCGCTCCCGATCCGGACACGGGCAATAATGCCTTTGCAGGCCAGCGGGAATACACCGATCAGGTCAAAGTGGTTGCGAACGCACTTACGGATGCCCAGGTAGCCGTCTACCCGATGAATGTGCTCGGACTCCAGGCGAATCAGGCATTATCCGCGTCCCAGAACGTGAGCCTTCCCGCGCCGATGCTGACCGGGCGCGCCATCTCCGACCGCTTGACTCACGAGGACACGTTGCTGGTGCAATCTCAAGGAACCATGGATGAGCTGGCCCAAGACACCGGGGGCAAGGCGTGCAAGAACCACAATGATCTGGCCGGCTGCGTGATGACGGCCCTGAAGGATAGCTCCTCGTATTACGAAATGTCGTTCTATCCCCAGAATGTCAATTGGGACGGCCGCTTTCACAAAATTGTCATGAGAACCACGCGGCCGGGAGTGAAACTTACATATCGCCGCGGCTACTATGCCCTGGATGCGGCGTCGCTCGCGAAAAAGCAGCAGCCCGAGGTTCATCTGCACCAGGCATGCGCCGATCTTTTGCCCTCGACGGCCATCCCTTTAAAGGTGCAAGCGCTGCCTCCGGGCCAACCCGGAAATTCGCTGGGCGGCCTCCAATACGTGCTCTTGATTTCCGCGGCCGGCCTTTCTTCCGCTCAAGAGGGAAATTCGTACAATCTGAACATCAAGATAGCCGACTGCGAATTCGCTCAGAAAGCCACGGTTTTTAGGTTTAATGAGAGGGACCTGACGAAAACGGTTTCCGCTGACGTATTTCGCAGTTGGCAGTCCGTTGGCATTCCCGATCGCATCGCCTTGATGCCCGCCGCGGATACCCGGAGAATTCGCCTGGTGGTTCTCGATGTCTCGTCGGGGCTGACCGGCGCCATCGACATTCCCGTGAGCCCTGCGGAAATTGCGAAGGCCTCTGCCCCCCCTCCGCCGCCGCCCGCCCCGGTCGTAACGACCCCCTATCTGGAGCTCCCCGATAAGGTAAAAGGCCCATCTCCGCCCAAAGTGGTGGAGTCAGTGACATTCCATTCGAACTCCGGCGAATCCGGGACCCTGATCTGGAAAGGCGATGCCGTAATGTTCGAAGGAAACCTTTCCCTGGATCTGGCCGCGAACGGATTTTCCAGCTACGCGTTCAGCGGGCGATTTCATTGCCAGGACGGGCATTTCGTTCCCGTAGACCCGGCCGATGACGAGCCGGCGCTGCGGTTCACGTTTCACAACCACAGCGGAAAAATGGTCGTCGTGGACCTGAAGGGCGAAGAGCCTGTATACGTGGGCGATCTTCCTGTCGATCCCAGCGCGCAGCCGCTCTTCGAGCAGGTCTGGAAGTCCAGCCACTGCCAGGGGCAATAAATTTAATTTGGACCTGAAAAATCTTCGAAATAGTTCTTGGTTCATGTACAGTCCGCCTTCAGGCGGGCCACTTCCTGATTCCAAAGTGCCCGCCTGAAGGCGGGCGCTACATAAACTTGCCGCCTTAAATCACATTTTGAGCAGGACAGCGAGTGGAATAGAATCGCCTCCTGTGGCCACCGATGCCGATATTCGACTGGGCACGTCGGCCTTTACGGCCGCCGGGTGGGAAGGCGCCTTTTATCCGGCCGGCATGAAGCCCGCCGATTTTCTGAGCTACTACGCCACGAAATTCGATACCGTGGAATTGGACAATACGTTCTACCGCACGCCGGCGATTTCAACCGTAAAGGGCTGGTACGCAAAAACTCCGCCGGGATTTTTATTCGCGGCGAAGGTGCCGCAAGTCATCACGCACGAGAAGGCGCTGGTGAATTGCGATGAGGATTTCTGCAACTTTCTGAAGGCGATGGATTGCCTCGGCGAAAAACTGGGACCGCTGCTTCTGCAATTCGGATACTTCAATAAGAATGCGTTCGCGGGCGTGAACGAATTTCTCGCGCGCCTTGTGCCGTTTCTGAAAAAACTTCCGCAGGGATATCGTTTTGCATTGGAGATCCGGAACAAAAATTGGCTGGTACCCGCCTTTGTGGACGCGCTGAGGGAACGCCATGTCGCGCTCGCGCTTGTGGATCATGCGTGGATGCCGCGGCCCAAACAGTTATTCGAGCGCTTTGACCCGATCACTGCGGATTTCGCCTACGTGCGGTGGCTTGGAGACCGCAAGGGAATCGAGGAGAAGACGAAAACATGGGACAAGATTATTGTGAACCGGACCGCGGACCTGGTGGAGTGGGTGGAGGTGCTGAAAAAAGTGCACGAACGCAAAATTCAAATCCTCGCATTCGCCAACAACCACTACGCGGGCCACGGCCCCGGCACGATCGAAGAATTTCGCGGCCTGTGGCGCCGCGCCTCGCGATAGAACAGTCTTTGTGGAACAGGCTTCAGCCTGTAGGGTTTAGTCCTTGCAGTCACAAAACCTCACAGGCTGAAGCCTGTTCCACAAAATGCAAATCGAATTCTCGTCGGCAAAAAGCTAGGTCTGCGTTAAAAAAAATCAAGATCAATGCGACACCGCAGGCTCTTCCGCGATCCTCGTTTCTTTTTGCTCCGCGGGCAAATTGGTCCGCAGGCGCAGGCTCGCGAAGGTTGCGGCCGCGGCGCACAGCGCGGGAATCGACCCGGCCAGCAAAATTTCGCGCGGGCTCCAATCCAGCTTCAGCATTACGCCGCCGAGCATGGGGCCCACGATCGACCCGATGCGTCCGACGCCGAGGCACCAGCCGATTCCCGTGGATCGCATCGAGATCGGATAGAAAGTGGCGGCGACGGCGGACAAGCCTCCCTGCGCGCCCTGCACCACGAAACCCAGCACGAATGTGATCGTCATCATGATCGCAGAACGAATTCGAGAATGCCAGCGACGCGATCAGCAGAGTGGTGCACAGGAACTCCGTCAGCAGCACCGTGAACGCGCCCCAGCGATTCATCAAATTGCCTTCGATAAACGATCCGGCGATGCCTCCGACGCTGAATAACATGACCGCAGTGGCCCCCGCGGAAACCGGCTTGCCCGTTTGACGAAGCAGCGCGGGCAGCCAGAACACGACGAAGTACAGCATCAGAAGGTTCATGAAAAAGGGAACCCACAGCAGGATCGTTCCCGCCGCGCGGCCTTCCGTGAACAAACTAACCACCGGAGCATTCTTGCGCTGATCCTGATGCAGGGAGCGGGAGATCGGGCGTGTCGGCAAGTTCGGGAGAAATTCGCGCCAGAATTTTTGAGATTTTCCGCTGGTCCGCGCCGGACACTTCGAGGTACCGGACCGATTCCGGAAGGATCGCGATCAGGAACAGGGCCAGCGTGAGCGGCAGAACTCCCCCCGCGTAGAACACCGACTGCCAACCCCAGCGCGGAAGCATCACCGCGCTCACCCGAGTTGCGAGAACGGCGCCGGCAGGCATCCCGCAAAACATCATGCTCACAATCACGGCCAGCAGGCGTTTCGGCGCGTATTCGGACATGAGCGCCACTGAATTGGACAGCGCGCCGCCGAGACCCAGTCCAGTCAGAAATCGGCAGGCAAGCAACTGATCAAAAGTAGAGCAGCGCGATGTGAGCACTGCGAACATGCCGAAGATCAGCGTGCAAGCCACGATCGGCCACTTGCGGCCCCAGCGGTCGGCGATCGGGCCGGACAGCATCGAAGAGATCATCAAACCGATCAGCGCGGCCACGAAAATGGGGCCAAAGGTTTTTATCGGGATGTGCAGGGATTCGGCCATGGACGGAGCGAGGAAGCCGATGCTCTGCGTGTCGAAGCCGTCCAGCACGATGACCGTGCCGCAAAGAGCCATGGTCCAGATCTGATAGCGGCCCATGGCCCGCCGGTCGATCAGTTCACTGACAGTTGGAGCGCGCTCCATGCCATCTCCCGTTTGTTCTCCGTGCAAGTTCGATTGTGAAATCAGAATACTACCGTTTTACGGGGGAATGATAGCGGGACTGCGGCGCGCCGATTGAAATACCCGGGGGCGCCTTACGGCAAATCAGAAGTCCGCTCGGCGCTCCGAGCCTTGATTAAATAAGCTCCCGGAATGATGTCCAGTTGTTTCTGGTCCGCCAGCGCCTCTTCCAGATTTCTTCGCGTCAGCCTGGCATGCTCGCGGGCGATGCTTTCCGCGCGCGCTCCCTCGCGGTGTTCGATGGCATCGATCAGCGCCCGGTGATGCTCTGCCGCGATGGGAATAATTTCCTTCGACCCGTGCAGGGATTTGTGCACGATGACGCGTGAGCCTGGAGAGGCAAACGGGAACCTGTAGACCTGCTCGATCGCGCGGCGAAGGATCTGGTTATCGGCGAGGTCCGTGATCGCTTCGTGAAAAGCTTTATTCAAATCAAGGTACCGTGTAAAGCTCTCCAGGTTTATTTCCGAGATCGCTTCCATGGCGCGATTGATCTTGCGCAAAGGTTCCAGTTGAGCGGTGTTCTTCAAACGTTCCGCCGCGAGCCGCGCGGAGGCTCCTTCCAGGATCCCTCGGGTTTCGATCGCGTCCCAAATATCAGTAATGGTGAATTCACTTGCGGCAAAGCCGGAATGGGGCAGCGCTCTGATCAGTCCTTCGTGCTCCAATTTTTCAAAAGCCAGGCGCAACGGCGTGCGGGAGACGCCAAGTTTCTGGGACAAGGGAATTTCGGCAATTCGCTGGCCTGGCCGGAACGCTCCGCGGAGCAGCAATTCCCGCAGGCCCAGTGTTGCGCGAGACACCTGGGAGGCGCTGTCCCGGCGCTGATTCGCCTCACCGGCCGCTTGTATACGGGTCCCGGCTCGACTCATAAATGTTACTCCATGAAAATTCCCGGGGGATGGAATGGCGCTTCGAGCGATTCCCGGCACATTGTTACCACCAAGTGCGCGCAGCGACAACATAATTATTTCGCAGGGAGCTGGAATCGCAGATTTAGGTAATACGATGAGCTACGGAGTAGTAATTCTATAGGCCGAGCTGACCGAGAGTGACGGTCCCAATACTAAATCCGCCGCAACTACGGAACAATAGCGACGGCTTCTTTCATCATCCCGAAATTGGCGCTACCCGGATCCAGTGCGAGCACCTGCAATTCCAGCGGTCCTGATGCCGTCGCGGGCACGTCCACATGGAACGTGTTTTGCACTCCCGCATACGTCATCGGGATTTCGGACTCCACTTTACCGTCCCGCAGAAGCCTCGCGACCACGCGGATCTTGTTGGCGTCCCACAAGCCGTCAGGCTCTGTCGGGCAACCGCAGGCCATCGTGACCGTGGCTCGGACTTCAAATGGCGATCCCGTTTTTACTTTCGCATCGGGCAGCGGCGCAAGCGCCGTCACAATGAAGCCGTGAATCTCCAGCAGGATTCCCTCACCCAGGACGTCTTCGCCGGGAACCAGAAGAAGAGTCTTTGACGATCGCTGCGTGGCCTGCGCGTTGCCGAGCGGCCCTTCCGCTGACACTTCCACGACGGTCGGCTTGTCGAGATGCAGCACGGCGAGGTATCCGGAAGTATCGCCTGCGCTGAAGACCGCCATTCCGCGCGTGTGCGGCTTTTTGATGATCAAGTCCGTGTCGCCTGTCCCGCCCTGCTGAACTCCCTGCGCAAGGATTTCTCCCGTTGCGACATCCCGGACGGTGATTTTCGCGCCGCCCACGTGCGTTCCAATCACTTTCGCGTCGCGCGCGATGGCGCGAATCATAATCTTTGTTTCTTTTCCGCCGGTTTGGGCGAAAAGCGGCGAAACGCATGCCAGGGTGACGATCGCAATCGCGCTGAACAGCTGTCGAGTTCTCATAGTTACCCTCCGTTGCTGGGACAAAACATATCACAATTCGGGTAGTTCCAAGGTTTCTGTTCCAAGAGAAGTGGCCCTTTGATATCGACTCAGACTGACTCAGAGAATGCTCATTCCGTCCCGAAATGCGCGGGATGAAATCGCCGAAGCAAAACCGTTCCGCCCGGGTTTCGTAGCCGCCGCCCGCATTTTTGGGCGGGCGGCGCTCGTTTCATGTGCATGAGAACCAGGCCATTACCCCTTGCGTCATCCGGTGGACGACGAGCAACGGACGAGCGTATGATTTAGCCGCCCTGAAATCGCCTCGACGCATGCCGTCGGCGCTTACTATGCCGCAAGGTGACGGGCACTTCAGCTGCATGTCGGCTGGCTAGCCGATTCGTATAGACCAAATAGAAGGTGGGACGGAATGGCGGATTCTCGGCAGTGTGTATCAAGACGTCGTTGGTTGAAAACGCTCGGCGCCGCAAGCGCCGCACTGGCCGCGGGGCGGATTTTTGATGGGCTGAACGCGGCGGCTCAGGATGCCTCCGCGCCGCAGCCGGCTCCTGAATTTACCGGGCCCGGCGCAAATCCGTATTGGACCTCGCCGGGGCAATTTGCCACCTACCCTCAGAAGGCGCCCTTGATTCTTCTGACCGACCGTCCGGTGCAGCTGGAAACACCGCGCCACTATTTTCTCTCGACGCTCACTCCCAACGATGCATTTTTTGTTCGCTGGCATCTTCCCATGATTCCCAACGCGGTGGATTTGAAAGAGTGGCGCCTTCATGTGGAGGGAAATGTCGAGCGCCCACTGGCACTCAGTTATTCCGAACTTGCCACTCGATTCAAAAGCGTGTCGATTGCCGCGGTGAATCAATGCTCCGGAAACAGCCGCAGCCGCTTGCAGCCGCGGGTCGCCGGAGGGCAGTGGGGAAACGGTGCGATGGGCAATGCCTCCTGGACGGGCGTGAAACTTCGCGAAATTCTAGATGCCGCCGGCGTGAAGAGCGGCTCGGTGCAAGTGCAATTCGAGGGGCTGGACAAAGGTTTGGGTCCCAAGGGTCTCGGCTCGAACCGGTTCATGAAGTCGCTCGATTTGACGAACCCCGTCCTCGATATGTGCGTCGTGGCTCTGGCGATGAATGACGAGCCTTTGCCGATGCTGAACGGTTTTCCTGCGCGTCTGGTTGTGCCCGGCTATTTCGCGACCTACTGGTTGAAATCGCTTTCTTTCATTCGCGTCCTGGATGCGCCCGACGACAACTTCTGGATGAAAGCCGGGTATCGAATTCCGGACACGCCGCGCGGGAACACGACTCCGGACGACATGAAATCCGGGAAAGTCGCGACCGTTCCCATCAACCTGATGCCGGTCCGGTCGTTTCTCATTTCCCCGGATGGTTCCGCGAAGATTCCCGCCGGTTTACCGATGCGTTTGCGGGGCATCGCGTTCAGCGGCTACGGCGGGATAAAAAAAGTGGAAGTTTCTCTCGACAATGGAATGAACTGGAGCGAGTGCCAGCTGGGACCGGACGCGGGAACGTATTCGTTCCGCACCTGGTGGTTCAACTGGATTCCCAAGGCCGCCGGGAAATTCCAGGTCGCGGTTCGCGCGACGGACACCAAGGGAAACATTCAGCCCGACGAAGGGGTCTGGAATCCCGGCGGGTATTTGTGGAACAAGATCGAGCGCCAGGAAATTGTGGTTGGAGAAGCGAGCTGACAGGAGCGAGGCATGGGCAAACGCGAATGGTATCTGGTTGCGGCGATAGCGCTTTCCGTATTGGCTGCGCGTGGGCTTTACGCCGATTTTCGCGCCGGAGACTACACCCAAGCGGGGCCGGGAACCATTCGCCAGGCGCTGCCTGCTGCGGCATCCACGGACGCTAGCTATGCCGCGGGCCAATACCCGCTTTACTATCCGGAACTCGCGCCCGGCGATGGCAAGGACGACGTGGAGAACAACTGCGAGCTCTGCCACAGCCCTCGCTACATCACGATGCAACCGCCATTGCCCGCGCAAGCTTGGGCGGACGAAGTCACCAAGATGAGAAAAACCTTCGGCGCGCCGATCCCCGATGATGCTGCGCAAAAGATCATCCAGTACCTCGGTTCGCACTACACACCGGAAACAAGGAAGCGGTAGAATAATGCCAGCAGGATCGCAAGTTCGCCCTTCCTCGGGAGGATGTCCATGCTTCGAGTGATCGCCATCCGATGCGGCACTGTCGCCGCCGTGATCATTTCCGCAATGCTTCTTCTTTCCGCGGCTTCCGTCAGTTTCGGAGCGCCGCAAAATTCGGGGCAGTCCACTGATGCCGTGAAGGCCTGGGTCGCGCCGGACCCCACGACGATTCCTGCGGGACCGCTCGGCGACACCATTCGCCTGGGCAGGCAGGTTTTCAATAACACTCCGAAGTATGCCGAGAAGTACGTCGGCAACAAAATGAGCTGTACGCACTGCCACATTGACGGCGGCACGGTTTCAAAGGGCATGCCGATGGTCGGGCTGATCGGAATTTTTCCGATGTACCGCGACCGCGAAAAAACGGTCATCACCTTTGAAGAGCGCATCGAGCAATGCTTCCAGCGCAGCGAATCCGGCCATCGCGTTCCCAATGACGGCCCGGAGATGGCCGCGCTGGTCGCCTACACGCAGTGGCTTTCCAAGGATCAAGTGACGGGGCATGCATTTCCCGGTCGCGGCCTCGTCGAACTTCCGGAACTGAATGGAGACGCTGCGCGGGGAAGCAAGATCTACACCGACCAGTGCGCCGTGTGTCACGGCGCGGAGGGTTCAGGGAAACCTCCCCTGATTCCGGCCCTCTGGGGACCGGATTCCTACAGCGACGGCGCGGGTATGCATCAGATCGCCAAGATGGCGGCGTTCGTGCAGCACAACATGCCGCAGAACGATCCTGGAACGCTCACGCCGCAGGAATCGTACGACGTGGCAGCGTACGTCCACAGCAAGCCGCACACGGTGTTCACCATGAAGGACCACATGTAGTCGTAATTCTAGAATTGGTTTCAATTAATGAAGATAGTCAACCCCACTCCGGTTTGCTCAGGCAGGCATGGATGGGGCGCCGAATAGCTGCTCTCAGTGCCCAGCGCCACCCCGCGCAAGATCGAACTTCTGAACTCGCCTGCCGGTTTCGACCTCTCCCGTGTATAGGTTCCCCTTGGAATCCGCAACGATGGCGTGCACGTGGTGGAACTGGCCGGCGCCGCGTCCCGCGTGGCCCGTCGTGCCTACCACGGAGCCGTCGCTTCGCTGCAGCGTCCAGATCACATTATTCTCTCCGTCGGCGACGAGCAAGAATTTCTGCGCCGCATCATGCGAGAAGGCCAGATCGTAAGTGGCCCCGTTGCCCAGCGTCGCCGGGCGCACAAAAAATTCCTTCACGAATTTTCCTTCCTTCGTGAAGACCTGAATCCTGTCGTTGATCCGGTCGCAAACATACACAAATCCGTCCTCTGAAATGTGCACCGCATGCACCGGATTCCGGAACAGCTGGCTCGGCGCGCCTCCGGGAGCGTACGGCACAAGATCGGCGTCGCTCGGCGGATTTCCGTAAGCACCCCACATTCGCTTGAACGCGCCTGTCTCGGAATCAAACACGATGATGCGCCGGTTCAGATACCCGTCAGCGAAATAAATTTCATGAGCCTTCTCGTCCAGCTCCATCCCGGCCGGGCGGCCGAGGATCGTCGTGTCCGCATTGTTCATGGGTGCGGCGGAAGGATGGCCAATCTCCAAAAGGAATTTTCCGTCGCTCGAAAACTTGATCGCTTGCCGGTCTTTCGGGCCGTTTCCGGTAATCCATACGTTGCCTGCGCGGTCGACGAAGATGCTGTGCTCTGAGCTTGGCCAGTCGTAGCCCTGCCCCGGACCACCCCAGGATTTCAAAAGATTTCCCTCGGCGTCAAACACCAGCACCGGCGGCGCGGAAACGCAGCATTCCGAAGCGGGAGGGTTTTGCGCCGCGCCGAGATCGTCCTTGGTGTTCGAACTCGGACGCTGGATTACCCAGACGTGATCCTGCCTGTCCACGGCAATCCCGCCCACCTGGCCCATAATCCAGTTGTTGGGCAGCTGTTTCGGCCAGGAAGCGTCGACCTTGTACATCGGAGGAGCCTGCGCGGGTAGTGAGAAACTAAAGACAAGCGTAAGTAGACATGCACCGAGCGATATCGAAAACCCCTTCGTCCATCCATTCAGGCTAGCCATCACAAACCTCCGGGTCACGAGCTGCGCATTCGAATTTAATTTCCGGGACGACCGGGAATATACACCCGTCCGGCCCCGAGCAGCATGCCCTAGTTCAGAATTTTCCAGACGGAGGGTACTCTCCAAATTTGAATGTGTTCGTCCTTTGGAGGGCCGAGCTTTAGCTCGGCCGGGCAGGGCCTGCTCAATCGCGGGCTTCAGCCCCTGAAGCTTCAGGGGTTAAAACCCCCTTTTGCGACCCTTTTTCGTCGGGACTGAAGTCCCGACCTCCTACCGAATCATGTCATGACAACGCCATTCAAATTGGGATGTGCCACAAAAAGGGATGAACGGCGCGGGCAATCGAATCCTGATATCATCTGCAACGGTTAGGGTCGCACCGGAGCGGTGTTTGACAAAAAGTGAGATTGGAATTTCCGGAAAAGGAAACCGGCATTTGATTTTGCGAAAAGGGACGATATGAAAATAGGGATGAGTTTCGTTCGAATCGCGGCGGCCTCTGCGGGTCTGGCCATCGCGCTGGGAATCTTGGGTCTCGCGCCCCTGCGCGCACAGGGCAAAGCGTCCACGTTCGTCGTGGATCCCGCATGGCCCAAGCCGTTGCCGAACCTCTGGATCACCGGGGGAATCGGGGGAGTGTGCATTGACTCCCGCGACCACGTGTTCATCCTGAACCGGCGCGACCTGACGGACAATGATCTCGATGCCGGGTATCAAGCGCCCGTGGTGATTGAATTCGATCCCGAGGGCAACGTTGTGAATTCCTTCGGCGATCCCGACACGACGCCCAACACTCCCCACGGCTGCGCGGTGGACGCGGAAAATAATATCTGGGTGACGGGCAACGGCGACGGCATCGTGCAGAAGTTTTCGCACGATGGCAGCAAGCTCTTGATGCAGATCGGCAAGCGCGGCGTGGTCGATTCCTCGGACGGGACGGCCAAGGGCAAAGCCCTGAATTCCAGCCACGATGGTTTCTTTAAACCCGCGGGCATCGCCTTCGATTCCAAGAACGGAGATATTTACGTAGCCGACGGCGAAACTCCCGGCGGCAACCACCGCATCGCCGTGTTCGATCGCAACGGCCAGTTTCTGCGCCAGTGGGATTTGCACCGCACAGAGGCCGAGACCGGCGACGCGTTCGTGCCCGTGCTGCATTGCGTGGCCGTGGACAACAATGGCCTGGTTTACGTGTGCGACCGGCGCGGCCACCGCATTCAGGTGTTCGACAAAATGGGCAACTTCATGAAGAACATCCCGGTGGAGTTCAACTTGATGTCCAAGCTCCCGCCGGGTCCGGAACACATTCCCGGCGCGCTAGGTTCGGCAGTGGCGATCGGTTTCTCACGCGATCCGGAGCAAAAGTACATGTACGTGGCCAATCAGGACAACGAGAAGATCGATATCCTGGATCACGCGAGCGGAAAACTGCTGTCAAGTTTCGGGCGCGTGGGACGCCTGCCCGGTGAATTTACGTACAATCATTTTATCGCGGTGGATTCGAAGGGCAACATCTACGTCGCCGAGGTGGGAACCGGCAAGCGGATTCAGAAATTCAAGATGCAGTAGTAGCATAGACTTCACAGGCTGCGGAAAAAACGTCTTATTTTGTCATTCTGAGCGAAGCGAAGAATCCCTCTTCGATTTAAGTATAAGAAAAAAACAAGGAGAGATTCTTCGCTTCGCTCAGAATGACAGCGCTTTGAGTTTTTCCTCAGGCTGTTCAGTCTGTGGGCATCTGTCAAAGCACGGACACTCGATCGGCGAAGAAACCCGACAGGCGTAAGCTTGTGCTACTTATCCTACAGATGCAAAAGCTTGATCGCGTTGCCCTTCAGAATGCGTTCTTTTTCCGCGGGCGGATAATTAAACTGGTCCAGCACGAAGCCGGGATACTCGATGTCCCTCGCCGCGAAAATATCCGTGCCCACCACGATGCGATCCGTCCCGACCATGGTAACCAGGAATTGAAACGCCTCCGGATAGTAAATTAAATAGTCGTAGTAGAACCGGCGCAAATAATCCCGGAACGGGTGCGCCAGCGGAATATTCTGATTGGGGAAATGCGCGAAGAAATGCTCGATCCTTCCCGCGAGATAGGGGAAGGAACCTCCCGCGTGCGGCAACACCATTTCGAGTTTGGGATATTTGTCGAGCGTACCGGACATCATTAATTTCGTGGCCAGCACGGTGTGGTCGGTGGGCGCGTCGAGGCCGGCCGCCAGGTTGGGCGGCCCGGAAACCCGGTCGCCTCCGTAATTGTTGGCCACTCCATCCATCTGGTGAAAAATAATCGGCAAGCCCAATTCCTCGATGCGCGCGAGGACGGGCGCAAAGTTCGGTTGGATAATGTAATCGTGCCGTTCCATCGAATCCGGCAGGTGCACGGCGCGCACGCCCGGTTTTCCGGCGATGCGATTTAATTCCTTCAGCGCCAGTTGCGGATCGCGGATGGGCAGTTCGATTCCCTGAACGAAGCGGGTGGGATGTTTCTGGTGCACTTCGATTCCCGTGTCATTGATAATTTGCGCGAGATGCGCGCCCTGTTCCGCGGAGGTCTCCTGCCACGGCATCGCGCCGGATAGTGTGAGGCAATGCATCAAGACGCCGTGCTGGTCCATCCATTCGATACGCTTTTCGAGATCGTAGTTGAGCGGATAGACATTCGCGAGCGGATGTCCGACGTCCGCCAGCGCTTTGTTGTAGGGCTCAGGCGACCAGTGCGCGTGGCAGTCAATCGCGACTGGTTTTCCGACGCCGGCTTTGCCAGGTTTCGCGTCCCACCAGTCCACGCCTTTCTCTTTCGTCTCCGCGCCCGCTGCGCCCGCTGGAATCGCGGCCGCTACCGCGCTGCCCACGCCGATTTTCATGAAGTCGCGACGTCCTAGACCAGAAACCTGCTCCGGAGCTTCCGAATTTTTCATCGTCAATTCTCCTCTGTCGCTGGATGATCATTCCCTGTAGGACGGACTTTAGTCTGCGGGATTTGGTTTTTGCAAGGATTAAAAGCCACAAGCTAAAGCATGCGCCACTTAAACCTTCTTAGGCGCTTGCAAGCACGGACCGCAGCATTTTTCGTTCTTCGCTGTTTGGATCGTTTGCCACTTTGCATTCGTTGTTGAAAATCATTGTGGCGCGCTCTTGATTGGTGAAGGCGGGCCACTGGGGGAGCCCTGCATGATTGGGATTGCCGCTGCGAGCGAACGCGGTCCATGCGCCGCTCATCCGATCGGATAGCGGCTGGCGATCTTCGCCGGCTCCGGTCGACGGTTTTCCGGCTTCGAGGTTGTCGAAGACGAAGGGCAACTCGATAGTGTGGAAGGCCCGCAGCTTTCCGCCGCGCACGGGCGAGTGCCAGGTGAAATAGTACATGTAAACCGGCGCCTTTCCATTCGCGGCCTTGCGCTCCGCTTCCGCGAATACGGCCTGCCGGAATGACGCGTCGGATGCGAGGATCAGATACAAGTCCGTGTTGGCGATGCCGGGGCGGCCCGTTCGGTAGGCCGCGACGAGCTGATCCACTTGAACGTCGGAAGCTTTTGCCATGGTTTGCTTCACTTTTTGGTGCAGCGTCGCGTCATCGATCGGATCGAGCACCGCGTTCGGAAAAAATGTGACTTCGGTTTCGACGGAGCCGGTCAGAAGCGGAACACTCGCGGAGAGTTCCGTGGCTTTCGGATCGAACATGCCCCACGGGAGCGACTGGCCATCAATGGCCGGCTCCAGCTTGAGCGAGGAATTTTCCGGCGTGCCGCGCGCGCCCATGGCCTTTATAAGCCGTTCCATCGGCAATTTCTGAGCTTCGTCAATCTGATTCGGCTTCAGTCCTAATCTGGCAAGATATTCTTCCGCGGCTTTGGAGGCTTCGCCGCGCATCAAACCCTTATCGTTCGGACGGCTTTCCATGATGGCGCGATGGAACAATCCCTTCGCGGGGGGCATCGCCATCAGCGTGCTGACTTTCCCCGCGCCGCCGGATTGACCGAAAATCGTCACATTCCCGGGATCGCCGCCGAACGCGCCGATATTGTCGCGCACCCATTCGAGCGCCGCCACGATGTCCAGCATTCCGACGTTGCTCGAGCGCGCGTATTTCTCTCCGCCGATTTCGGAGAGATGCAGGAAGCCAAACACATTCAGCCGATGATTGACGCCGACGAGAACGACATCGTGTTTTCGCGCGAGGTTCGTGCCATCGTAAATCGGGTATCCCGAAGACGAGAACGAATACCCGCCGCCATGCAGCCACACCATCACGGGCCGTTTGCGCGCCTGCCCCGTTCCGGGAGTCCAGACGTTCAACACGAGGCAATCCTCGCCCATCGGTTCCGTCCCGCCAAGCGCCGCCACTTCAGGAATCAATCCCCCGGCTACTTGCGGGCACTTGAATCCCAGCTCAAGCGCATCGCGCACGCCGGTCCATGGCTGGGGTTTCGCGGGAGGTAGGAAACGGGAGCTTCCCCCGGTAGACGCGCCATAATGAATTCCCTTGAAGGCGACGGATCCACTCTGCTTCACGCCGCGAATTTTTCCGGCCGACGTTTCGACAATTTCTCCTGGCGCGCTTTGCGCTGCTACAGGCAGCGCGAATTTCATTTTGTCCGCAAAGAGCATCCCCGAGGCCACCGCTCCCAAACCAATAAATTTTCGCCGGTCCATGGTGCTTCCTCCTGTGCGATAAAATTCCCAGACCACGTTCCATTTTTTGGCGCTGAAAGCGCCACCGGGTACCAGCCCAGGGCAACGCCCTGGGTTACGAATTCCGTTGAGGGTGGCGCCCTGAAGGGGCGCAGGTGTCCCCCGCCCTTTCAGGGCGAATGCGGAACGGGTACGCTACCCGGGGCGTTGCCCCGGGCTTGCATCCTCCGCGCTGTTGGCGCGACGCCGTGGCCTTGACCTCAATCCGAAAAAACCGCGAAAGTGCGACTTACAGAACGCCACTAATTAGAATTCTCGATCCGGGCATACGGCCCCGCTGCGTAGACAATTTTTCCGCCGACCATCGTAAGAACCGACTCGACGCTTTCGAGTTGGTCGAGCGGCACAGTCATGTAATCCTTCGTCAGAACCGCAAGGTCGGCTAGTTTTCCCACCTCGAGCGACCCTCGTTTGTCTTCGTCAAACGAAAACCATGCGCTGCCGATCGTGTAGGCCCGCAGCGCGTCCTCGCGCGTAGGCGTTTGCTCCGGTCCGCGCCGGGCGCCGCCGGCATTCTTGCTGTCCACCAGCAGCCACCGGAGCGTGGTGAACGGATTGTAGGAGGCCACGCGATGCGCGTCCGTTCCCGCGCCCATCTCCACGCCAAGCTCCTTGGCGTTTTCCACCGAGGCAGCATTCGGGCGCTGGATCGTCCAGCCCACGCCGATCGCTTTCATTCGGCGAAGATGCTCGGCCGAAGCGCCCGTCAGATGGGCGATCGACCAGCGCAAACCCGCAACGGGATATTCCGCATTCACGCGCTCATAAATCGAAAGCAGCGTGTCCGCTGAGGAGTCATTCGGCCAGTGCATCGTGACCGCCATGCCCCTTTGCGCCGCCCAGCGCAAAATCTGGTAATACTTCTCCTGGTCATCGGCGGTGGGATGATCGTTGTTATTCATGCCCCAGGTGAGCCGTTCGCCGAGGCCATTGAATTTCAGCATGCCGTCGCCAAATCCCTGCGGCAGCATCTGCGTCAAACTTTTCAACTCTTCAAATTCCTTGCCGGGAGTCGGCCCGCACAGGCTGTAGGCGATTCGCACAGTCAGTTGCCGCTCCCGCCAGACTTTGAAGACAGGCTGGTAATTTTCAGGGTTGAGATTATTTCCGCCGGGATCGCCGACTCCGGTCACGCCCAGCCGGTTCATTTCGCGGAAGAATTTCTTCGTGCCTTCCACTTGTTCATCGAACGTCGGATGAGGAAGCTTGTCGAACAGCGCGATGGCCACATCAAACCCGCCGCCGTCTTCGATTGCACCCGTGGGATTTCCATTCGCGTCCCGCTCAAATTTTCCGGGGCGCGGCAGGTCGGCTTCGCTGTGGATTCCCATTGCCTTGAATCCAGCGGGCGTCATCACTTCCCAATCGTAGCCAAGTTGCACATAAACGGGATTGTTCGGCGCTGCCGCCATGAGGTCCGCCTGAGTCGGCCGTCGTTTTTCCTTGAACTGATCCGCGTTCCAGCCGCCCGCGACGATCAGCCAGGAGCCCGGTTTCTTCGCGAGAGAAGCTTCGTGAATCCGATTCATCGCTTCGGCGATGGAAGCAGCGCCGACCCAGTTCACTTCGGTCGTGAACGTCTGTCCCGCGCGGATCGCATGAATGTGAGAATCGATGAAGCCGGGAATTACCGTGCGCCCCTGCAGGTCGATCACGCGCGTCTTCGGCCCTGCTTGTTTTCTGATATCCGAGCTGGCGCCCACTGCAGTAATTTTGCCGTCACGGATGGCGATGGCTTCGCGCGTCGAGAATTGTTTGTCGACCGTCAGAATCTTCCCGTTCACCAGAATCGTGTCCGCGTTTTGAGACCATGCGGGCATGGCCGCGGCAAGCACGAGGACGGCGAACAACGAAGCGGGAAGGAAATTGGCGGCCCGGAATTTCATTTCGCAAGCCCTCGATGACTTTTCAGTTCAGGCGCTTCGGCGCGCCGTCTTTCTGGTACCAGTCCACGGTCTCACCGCTCGTGTTCACCGTCACGGCGCGCACTTCGGTGAAGTGATCGAACGACTCGACACCCGTCTCTCGGCCCATGCCGCTATCCTTGAATCCTCCCCACGGCGACGCCGGATCGAGCCGGTGATGGTCATTCACCCAAACCATGCCGAAGAGGAGCCGGCCAGCCACGCGGTGCGCGCGCGCGACATCGCTCGTCCAGACGGAAGCTGCCAGACCGAATCTCGTGTTATTGGCAATTCGAATGGCATCGGCTTCGTCTTCGAACGGCATGACAACCGTTACCGGCCCGAACACTTCCTCCTGCGCGATCTCGGAGCGAGGGTCGGCATCGTACAACACCGTCGGCTCGATGAAAAAACCGGGAGGCAAACCAGCCGACGCCGCCTTGCCGCCTATTAACACTTTCGCCCCCGCGGCCGTCGCACGTTCAAGCATCAGCAAGATTCGCCGCCGTGATTTTTCCGAAATGACCGGTCCAAGCTGCGTTCGCGCGTCGGCAGGGTCGCCCAGATGGATTGCCGCGGCTTTTGTTCGAAACCGTTCTAGGAACGGCGCGTACATGGAACGCTGGACGAGGATGCGCGACCCGCACACGCACGTCTGTCCCGCTGCGATGAATGCCGCGAAAGCCGCGCCGTTTACTGCGCGCTCCAACTCCATGTCGTCAAAAAGAATGACAGCGCCCTTGCCGCCGAGCTCCAGCGTAGCAGCCGCGAAATTGCGCGCGGCCGCGGCGCCAATTGACCGGCCCACCTCCGTGCTCCCGGTAAAGGTGACCTTTCGAATTTTCGGATGCGAGGCAATCGCCGCGCCCGCTTCCGCGCCCGCGCCGTTGATCACGTTCACGACGCCCTTGGGTATTCCGGCGCGATCCAGCAGCTCGACAAGCCGGATGGTCGTAAGCGGCGTCTGCTCGGAAGGCTTGATGACAACGCTGTTGCCCGTTGCGAGCGCCGGAGCCAGGCTCTTCGAAAGAATCATTAGCGGATGATTGAATGACGTCATGAGCGCGACCACGCCGAGCGGCACGCGCTCTGTATAGCACAAGTAAGGCCCTTCGATCGGGATAACGTCGCTCCGGCGGGTCAGCGCCAGCGCCGCAAAGTAACGATAGAACTGGGGCAGGCGCGAGATCTGCGCTCGCGTCTCGGAAATCGGGCGGCCGTTGTTCAGGGTCTCGAGCTTGTAGAACGCTTCGAGATCATCCTCGAACAAATCGGCAAAACGGTTCAGCAAGCGTGCGCGTTCCTGATTCCGCGCTCTGCTCCATTTCCCCTCATCGAAGGCGTTCTGAGCGGCTAGGACGGCTCTGTTCACGTCGACCGCGCCGGCATCGGCGAGCCGTCCGATCACGACACCTGTTGCGGGGTTGACGATGTCCAACGTCTTGCCACTCGCGGCGTCGGTGAACTCTCCGTTGATGAAGAGTTGCGCGTCGTAAGTGATGGGCAGGACGCTCATGGATTTCGCGCCTCGGCGGGAAAGGGAGCGACGGCGGGTTCAGCCTCGATCTCTTCAAGGCGGCGCTTTTTCGGCTCGACGCCGAGCGTGAGGACGAACAAAATTTCCACCACCAGTAGCGCGATCATGAACACCAGGACGCCGCCGACTCCATGCGATTTGAAAAGAGCGACGACAACGAACGACATGAATATGATCGCGCCGCGCCCGAACGTATTGCAAATTCCCGCGGCCCGCATCCGCACTTCTGTCGGAAAGAGCTCAGGGATATAGATTGCAAACAGGAGGGCCACAAGAACGTAGATCGGAACCATCAGCAAAAAACCCACAGCCATCAGGATCGCCGGATCCTTGATAAACGGATAAAAGCTTCCGACCAGGATAACCATCAGGGATGCGCCGATGATTGCCGGCTTGCGTCCCCAGGAGTCTGCCGTGAAAGCGCCAATCGCCGACCCAACCGGCGCGCCGAGAGCCATCACGAGAGAATAGCCGAATGACCTGGCGATGCTGAGTCCCTGCTGCACAAAGAAAGTCGGCAGCCAGGTCACGAAGCCGTAGAGCAGCGTGTTGATCACGATCAGAGAGACGGAACCCAAAATCATGCGCGGAAGAATTGCTGAACTGACAAGGGAGGACAAATTTCTCGAATGTCTTGCAGCCGGCGCGATCGTGGGAGTGGGAAGAGGCGAATGTTGCAGCGCGATTTCGCGCTCGATCGCCTGAAGCAGGGTCTCAGCTTCTCCAGCGCGTCCCACCGATTCCAGCCAGCGCGGCGATTCCGGCAACTTTTTGCGCAGGTACCAGACGACGAGCGCGCCCAGCCCTCCAAGCACGAACATCGCCCGCCAGCCAAATCTCGGCACGATCAGAGTTCCGAGCAGCGCGGCCGCCGGCAATCCTGTCACCACGAACACGGTCATGAACCCAAGCCATTTCCCGCGCGACTGCGGCGGGACGAACTCGGTCAGCGTCGAGTAACCCACCACGTTTTCAGCCCCCAGCCCAAATCCGATGACGAACTGGATCAGGATCAAAACCAGCATGGAGGGCGCAAACGCCGCGGCAAGGGAGGCGCATCCAAAAATCGCAAGATTGGCCTGGTAGGTGAAGCGCCGCCCGTAACGGTCGCCCAGAAAACCGGTCACGAACGATCCCAGCGTCATCCCCACAAAAGTGGCCGAAACGAATTCCGCGTTCTGGCCGAGCGTGGAAAATCCGCTCTTCAGGACGGCGCCAAGGACGGTCGCGGCCAGATAGATATTGAAGCCGTCGAAAAACATTCCCGCGCCGATCAGCCACATGATCCGCCGATGGAACGAGGAAACCGGCAGCCGGTCGAGCCGCGCTCCAGCGTTTACAGCCACGGCCGGCTCACTTCTGCCTCGCGAGCACGGCCAGGCTGCCTACAGTGAGCGCTTCCGTGGCCAGGCGGCAGTTCTGGTCAAACGAATTCTGCTGCGCCGTCTGGAAAAATTCCTTGCAGTTCCGCGCCGCATTCGCATCAAGTTTCAAAATACGCTCGATCATTGTCTCGACGTCCGAGGCCAGAGTGGCCGCCGGACTGACGTGCGAGATGAGGCCGATCTGTTGCGCCTGCTGTGGAGAGATGGGATCGCCGAACAGGACAAGCGGAAACGCGAAGCGCGGCAACGCGTACTCGCCGAGGTACGCCATGATCGCGGCCGGCGCCAAGCCAAAATGCATTTCGGGAAATCCCAGCGCCGCGTTTTCGCTCACGTAGACGAAGTCGCACACAATCGCCAGGCCGAATCCAAACCCGAACGCGTTGCCCTGCACCTCGGCGACGCTGATGAGCGGCGAAACCCGCAAGGCGCGTTTGAATTCGATGAGCCGCGCCGATTCGAGATGAACCGCCGCTGCGTCCCGCCCCGCGCGCTCGCGCCGCGTGCAGAACACTTTGCCGCGCGCCCGGATGCGCAAGACTCGCGCGCTCGGATGCGAAGCCTCGCGGCGAAGCTCCGCAAGCATTGCGTCAAACATTACTCCGGTAACTTCGTTCTCGCGTTCAGGATTGTTCAGCGTGAAGCTCAGAACGTCGCCGGTCCGTTCGATCACCACGCCAGCGGCGGCGTTCGCGCTGGCAAATTCAGCAGGTTTGGATGACATGCCGACACGGTACACACGGAACGCAATCGCTGTCAACCGGCGGCAGTGGTAGAGTTTGAGGGCATCAATCTGTCTTGACTATTTGAGATAATGGACGCCCGGAGAATCTATGACAAATGACAAACCGCAAACAACCACAAGGGAAAGGATAGGCGATGTTGCTCCAAAGCTGGCCGATCTGACTGAGAAGGTTCTGTTCGGCGATATCTGGGAGCGCCCGGGGCTATCCAAGCGCGACCGGAGCGTCATCACGGTCACCGCGCTGGTAGCCATGAACCGCACGGAACAATTGCCTTTCCACCTGCGTCGCGCGCTTGAGAATGGCGTCACACAAGGCGAACTGGTCGAACTCATTACCCATCTTGCATTCTATTCCGGTTGGCCAACGGCAATGTCTGCCATGCGTCTGGCGAAAGAGGCTTTTCAGGGCAGTGCGGAGTCAAAGTAATCCGGCTACCCAGTGGCGCACGCTTTAGCTTGTGAGGGGTTAGTTTTGGGCGCCCAAAACCTCACAAGCTAAAGCATGCGCCACTTAATTCCGACTCGATTTACCCGCCGAGCGACATCACTTCCAATTTCCGCGTGCCCAGACGGCGCGCGCCCTTTTCCGTTACCAGCACAGAGTCCCCGAATTGGGCCAGCGCGCCTTTGCCGTCGCGGATGGCGATCACGGGCTTCAGGTCAAACACCTGGCCGGCTTCGAACGACAGGTTCACGCCTTCCGTCCTGCCTCCGGGGCCTGAACGCGGGCCATCGCCGAAACCGCAGGTCCACAGGACCACGTTTTGCGGTTTGGTGCCCCGGGCTTCCTGTTTCTGGCCGTAGAAATCGACGAATTCTTTATAGGTTTTTCCCGGAGCGATCCAGTCGAGCAGCATATTGAACACTTCGATCGAATACTTTGCCGCGGAATCCCAGTCCGCAGGCGCCGTGCCGATGGCCACGGAATGGTTTACCTGAGCCTGATATCCCAGGACGGAGGAGGTGATTTCCTCGGCGAGCACTTCGCCAGAAGCGAGCAGTTCATCCACCGGACGGCCATGAGTGGTTGCGCCCTGGGCGTTCGCCGCGATGGAGACTCGCGGATACTCTCCGGAAGCCTCCCACATGGTGCGCCACACGTTAGTCCAGACTTCCCGATGATTGACTCCCGGACGCGCGGTGGCGAACATTGCCCGCAGGCCCGCCTCGCCTACCTGCGTGGCCTTCTCCAGCACGCCAATTTCCTCCGGGCTGCGAACCAGCTTGACGCGCATCATCAGGTCCGAAGCCGGAACGAATTTGGCCTGCGGAAACGCCTTCAAAACATGGTCATACGTCGTGTAATTGACGTTGCCTTCCAGATTCCTGTACACATCCTGCAAATTGCTCACGCCGATGCGCGCCTGCGTCATCCCTTTTTCGCGTAGCACGTCGACAAGCAGCGGCGACACCATGCCCTCCGCTTCCGTGCGAGGCGAGCGTAAATCCATCCCCAGGTCGGGGCCGTTCTTTTCGCCACCCTTCTCGCCGGATTTCTCCCCCGACTTTTCACTTGATCTTTCACGCGATCCGGCTCCTGCCCCAAAGATTTCCACGGGAAGCGGTTCGCGGCCAGGAAAAATTGCGGCCGGCCTGCCGTCAAGAGGAAACACGACCCAGCTCGCGGAAGACGCGCTCACATATCGCCCGTCCGGCTCCGCGCCCGGCAGGAGCAAACAATCCAGATGAGCCCCTTTCATGAGCGTTCGAACGCTCTGCCAGCGGCGATGAATCTCATCCAGCGTCCACCCCTGAGGCATCGCAGCGGCGGTCAAGGCGGTGGCCGCATGGCCTTTGGCACGGCTGCCGGCGGATGATGCCGCCTGGCTCCACGCAAGGGCCGGCGCAGCGAACGATACAGCCGCGCCTGCCGAAGCTCCGAGAAGCAATTCCCTGCGTGACACACCCGAATTCGAATCGAACTTGGAGGGTAGGTTGGACATGATTCTTACCTCCTGAGCATTGTTGGCGTGTATGTTCCTGTGTTCAATGACGTGAACGGCATGGATCACGTTGCGAGTCAATATCGCATCTTGGGCACATGGTGGGAAAACCTGTAACTTCCAACTCAGCCATGCCGTCTTAGCATATTCGTTGTATCGAGTACGTGGGTAGCGTACGATTCGCGAGTCAAAGTTTTGAACAAGGAATCGCGAATTCCTGTTACGGGGCGCTTATGAAATCATTCTCCCTGCGATCTCGGCTCGGGGTTTTCATTCTTCTGTTGCTGGCCGGTTGCCGCGCCGCTCCAAAACCGACATCTTCGGCGGAGTGGGACCAGTATGTGGCCGGCTATTTGGAGGCTTATTTTGCGGCCCATCCGGATATTGCCGTAAGTCAGGGGCGGCACGACTTCGACGGCAAGCTTCCGGATTTCAGCAGCGCAGGAGAGGATCGGGAGGCCGCGCGCTTGCACGCCGCCCGGACTCGAGTGGCGGCTTTCACCGGAAATCTGGACGCGCGGCAGCAATTCGAGCGCGAATACGTGCTTGCCGAGATTGATTCGGACTTGTTCTGGCTGGAATCGGCGCGCTGGCCTTTTCGCAATCCTTACTATTACAGCAATCCGATTGATCCAGAGGTCTATCTGACCCGTCCGTACGCGCCACTCGAACAACGCATGCGCGCGTTTGTGGCGTACGAGCATGTGCTTCCCGCCGCACTGCAGCAAATCCAAGCCGTTCTAAAAACGCCTATGCCGAAGACTTACGTGGACATGGGGCGCCTGACGTTTGGCGGGCTGGCCCAATATTTCTCTCACGACGTCCCGGGAATTTTCACATCGGTCAAGGACCCGCAGCTGCAATCCGAATTCAAGGCGGCAAATGCCGATGCGATCAAAGCCCTCAAGTCGCTGGACGCATGGTTTGCCTCGCAGAAAGCAACCGCAAACGATGATTTCGCGCTCGGCGCGGAACTTTTTCAGAAAATGCTTTATGACACGGAACGCGTCAGCACTCCCCTGGATCAACTGGAAGCGATCGGCCGAAAGGATCTGGACCGGAATCTGGCGTCGCTGAAAGAGGCCTGCGCCCAGTTTGCACCCGGCAAGACGCTGGCCGAGTGCGTCGCAAAGGAAATCGCGGACAAGCCCCCTGGCAATCCGGTGGATGCGGCTCGCGAGCAACTGAAACAGTTGAGGGCCTTCGTCGCCAGCAATAACCTGGTGTCAATTCCAGGGACTGAGGAAGCTCAGGTAGACGAAGCGCCGCCCTACCAGCGATGGAATTTCGCGTACATCGACATTCCCGGGCCGTACGAAAAAGGTTTGCCGTCGGTTTATTACATCTCTCCGCCGGATCCAAAATGGCCGCCTGCTGAGCAGAAGGCCTACCTTCCCGGAAAAGCTTCGCTGCTGTTTACTTCGGCGCATGAAGTATGGCCGGGCCATTTTCTGCAATTTCTGCACGCCAACCGTGTGCCCTCCAAATTCGGGCAAATTTTCGTCGGGTATGCGTATGCCGAAGGCTGGGCGCACTACGCCGAAGAAATGATGTGGGAGTCGGGATTCGGGGCGGGCGACCCGGAAACGCACGTGGGGCAGCTCACAGAAGCACTTTTGCGCAATGTGCGGTTCCTTTCGGCAATCGGTCTGCACACGGGACACATGACTGTCGCCGAATCCGACAAAATGTTCCGCGAATCCGCATTTGCCGACGCGGGCGACTCGAAGCAGCAAGCCGCGCGCGGCACATTCGATCCAGCCTACCTCAACTACACCATGGGAAAATTAATGATCCGCAAGCTGCGCGACGACTGGACCGCCACGCGCGGAGGCCGCAGCGCCTGGCACGATTTTCACGACCAGTTCCTGGGCTTTGGAGGTCCGCCGATTCCGCTGGTCAGGAATGCAATGCTTGGCCCTTCGGCAGGCCCTCCGCTCTGATGACGGAACGATATTGCCGCGATCGCCGTAGGGGCACGGCATGCCGTGCCCCTACGGCGATCGCAGCAATCACGAAGGGCGAAATTCGAAACGGGGCGAATCGTTAGGCGTGCATGGCTTCGGCCGAGCCCTCTGTTTCACGGTAGCCGAAGTATTGGCGATCCTTGATCACGCGGGCAATTTCCGGGGGGACCATCGATTCCCAGGACGCATCGTTGTCCTTGATTCTCCGCAAGACATCGCGCGAGAAAATATGCAGGACGCTTTCGTCGTAATTGTCGAGTTGCTTGATCCGGCCGCGCTCGACGAGATGGCGGTAGAGACTGTTCAAGGCCCCGGGCATTTGAATATTTTCCACGGTGCTGAGCTGGCCCGTGGCCGGGTCTTTCAGGGGATAAACGTAAATCCGCAGGTCCTTGGTGAAGAGCTTGCCGAAGGCTTCGAGGATGCCGCCCTCGAGGCCCGAGTAGTATTGCTCCTGGAACAACTCCTCAAGGCTCGCGACGCCCATGGTCACCGCGATTGGCTGCGAGGTGTAGCGCGTCAGGTAGGCGGCCAACCGATAATATTCGAAGTAGTCCGAGATCAAGACGGTCTTGCCGGCAGCGGCCAGGACGTCCGCTCGAGCCAGAAAATCGGCGAGATCGATTTTTCCGGTCGCGAGGAGATTTTTCATGGTGATTTCCATCAGCTCGACGACCTGGCCGAGCGCGACCTCCGGCTCGGAAGCGAAGCGCTCGTAGGCGCTCTTGATCATGTCGATGTTGACCTTCGTGACCGGCCGGAAGCTTCCCCGCTCGACCAGGATAGGCCGCTTGCGCAGGACTTCGGAGGGCTGCAGGACTTCACCGGACGGACCGAACATCGCGGCGCCGCTGAGGCCCAGTTGCACGAGCTTCAGGCTCATCACGCGATTGTCGACGTGGCGGAATTCGATGCCCGAGAATTCGATCATGTCGATTTCAATGCGCTGCGTCGTGAGGTTGTCGAGCAGCGATTCCAGAATCTGCTCCGGCCGGTGATGCAGGAAGAAAGCGGCGTAGAGCAGATTCACCCCGACGATGCCCAGCACTTCCTGCTGCAGGTCATTTTCATGATCGAGCATTCGAACGTGGATGATGATCTGGCTGTTGTCGTCGCGCGGATGAGCTTGAAATTTTACGCCCATCCAGCCGTGGCATTCGTTCGTGCCGAGGTAGTTGCGTGCCGCCACCGTGTTGGCGAAGGCAAAGAAGGCGGTGCTCTCCCGGCGCGTCGACTGGAGCCGCTCGAGGTTGAGGCCGTGCTCGTAGTCCAGCATGCCCTGCAATCGTTCGCGCGAGACGTAGCGTTTGCAGCGGCCGTAAATCGCATCGCTGACGGCCATGTCATAGGCGGATATGGACTTAGAGATCGTTCCCGCCGCGGCGCCGACCTTGAAAAACCAGCGCGCCACCTCCTGCCCGGCCCCGATTTCAGCGAATGTCCCGTAGAACATGGGATCAAGGTTGATCTTCAGCGCCTTCTGGTGCGTGCTCAGTTTTGGGCGTTCGTCGTGTTCCATAATTGTCCTGGTCGCCGCCATCATGCGGCAATGTTATATGGTCTGCGGGAGCCTGTGTGTATCCAAAGAATGCATCGCTCGCATTAATGGAATGTGAATGGTGTGCGACAAGCTTAATTGGCGTCTCTTTTAAAGAAAGCGCCTGCGCTCAGGCGAAATACCTATTGTAGTCTGCTCTTGAATTTGTGCAGGGCCACGACCGGCAAACCCTACGCGAGGCGTTGCGGCTTGCCGGTGGCAGCAGCACGGGCACTCTTGCCTGTGCGGTTCTTAGAGCTGCCCGATCGACTACCCTGCCCAGCGACGTTTGCGAAAACCGTACAGGCATGAGTGCCTGTGCTACTTCAGGCGCGGAAACAAGCGCTCGGCATTGCCGCGATTGATCGCTTTCCAGTCGTCTTCCGAAAAGCCGGCGTATTGAACGAGCCAATCGTCGGTCAGCTCGTAATTTCGGATGGGCGCGTCGCTGCCGTACATGATCTGCGAGATGGGAACGATGTCTTTCAATGCGTCGAGGGCGGGCGCGCGGCCTGCATGCGCCGTGTCAAAATATAATTTCTTGAATTCATAATCGACGCCGTTCGGCGCGTTGGCGGCGCGGCTTTTTGGAAAATCGTCGATGATGCGCGCGGCCAGCACCGGAAACGCTCCGCCGGAGTGAGAAAGAATGAAGCGGATGTTCGGATTTTTCGCCAGCGTGCCGTCCCAGAGCAGGCTGTCGATGGCGCGCGCCGTGTCGATGTCATACTCGATGATGCCGGACTGTCCGGGAAGATTGCGGCAGCAGGAGGCGCGCGCGGGATGGACAAAAACAACGGCGCGGCGCCGGTTCAATTCTTCGTAGACAGGAGCGAAGGAGGGATCGCCCAGCCACTTGTCCATGTAACTGGTCCATAGAGCGATGCCGTCGGCCTTCAGCACGTCCAGCGAATATGCGATTTCCTTCAGGCTTCCTTCCGTGTCCGGCAAGGGCAGCGTGGCAAAATGGCCGAAACGCCCCGGGAAGTCCTTGACCAGCTGGGCTCCGTATTCATTGTGCTGCCGGGCGAGACTGCGTGCTTTTTCGCTTTTATCGCTCGTCGAGTCCATGACCAGGCGCTGGACGGGGGAGAAGAAGGCCGTGGCGATTCCGTGCTTGTCCATCATGTCGATCGACGTGGCGGGAGTCCAGGGCCGGAGCGCGAATCCGCTGGCGCGCATTTGTTCTTCCATGGCTTTCACGTAAAACGGGGGAAAGATGTGGTGGTGAATGTCAACGCGGCCCGCGAGTGGCCGGACCGAAGGCGAAATCGCTTGCGCGAGTAGTCTGCTGCCGACCCCGGCGCCGGGAAGAATCGCGCCCGCTCCTGCCATGGCCAGTGCCTTCAGGAATTTCCTGCGCGAAGAGGCGGAGTCAAATGGTCTTCCAGCCGCGCCGCCGAAATCCGCGACGGTCCCATAGTTTCCAGAGAAGCGATTGCCCATCTTCATTTCCTCCCAGCGCTGAAATTCCGGTGTGCCGCGTTGGGGCGAAACATAGCACGTTTGCAGGGCGCCTGTCAGCGGATTGCGACGCAAATCATTGCGCACAACTTGCGGTGGCGCATGCTTTAGCTTGCGGTGTTCGCTCGGAGGACATCGCGCCGGCTGTACGCAAAACCCTCACAAGCTAAAGCATGCGCCACTTGAAACGGAACTTGACACTGTCGCAGGGCTGCCGTAACGTCTTGCGCAAGGATAGCGATAATAGGGTCTTCGAGTTTTCACCAGCCAACCTGCAGCCAAAAACGAGGCGCATATGAACCTGATTGATTCGGTTCGATTAGTTTTGAAACAGAAGGACCAGAACATCTGGTTCGTTTCGCCGGATGCGTGCGTCTATGAGGCGATCGAGATCATGGCGGCCAAATTTGTGGGCGCGCTGATGGTGGTCGCCGAGGGCCGGCTGGTCGGCGTCGTTTCCGAGCGGGATTACGCGCGAAAAGTGATCCTGCAAGGGAAGTCCTCCAAGCAGACGCAGGTGAAGGAAATCATGACGAGCCCCGCGATTTTCGTGACGCCCGAGCACACGGTCGAGGAGAGCATGAGAATCATGACGGAAAAACACATCCGTCATTTGCCGGTCGTGGAAGACGGAATCCTGTTGGGCGTCGTTTCCATCGGCGATCTGGTGAAGTGGATGATTTCCGCGCAGCAGCAAACCATCTCTCAATTGCACAGCTACATTACAAGCCAGTACCCGGGGTGATTTCCCAGTAGCACAAACTTCGCAGGCTGCGGATAAACTCAAAACTCTGTCATTCTGAGCGAAGCGAAGAATCTCTCCTTGTTTCTTTTCTTATACTTAAATCGAAGAGGGATTCTTCGCTTTGCTCAGAATGACAGCACAATGTTTTTTTCCCGCAGCCACTTCATTCTGTGGGGTTCTGAAGGCGCACCCAAGCCGCCTACTTCGTCGAAGATTTAATAGAAACCCACAGACTGAACAGGTTGCGGAAAAACTCAAGTATTTGTCATTCCGAGGCGCGCTGCGCGCCGAGGAATCTCTCTTTTCCTGGGTTTCAAACAAAGAGAGATTCCTCGCTTCGCTCGGAATGACAAAATAAAATCTTTTTTCCGCAGCCTGTGAAGTCTGTGCTACTGGACCCTAATCTCCGCCATTTTTGCTCAAACGATCGTCCGCATCGTTGCCGGGATCCACGTCGAGCTGCATCAAGCGGAGCTGGACGCTGCGTTCCCAGTCCGCGGAGCCGGTTTCCGATTCTCTCTCGACCGTCACTTGCGCCGCCACGGCGACAATCACTTCAGGGGTTTCACCCTCGCGGCTCACGCTCACAGTTTCGGCAACCGTGGCGATCACAGTCGCCGCAACGGGCGGCGCGGGTTTTGGCGGCTTCGGCGCTTCGCTGCCATTCGTTTTGGCTGCTGCCTCAGGAACGGCCGCTGGCGCTTTAGCCGCAGCGGCTGCCGCCTTCGCCGCGACCGGTGGCGCCGTATGCGCCGGTTTCGGCGCTGCTGCCGCGGCGGCGATTTCGAGCCTCGCTTTCAGCAATTCTTCCGCGCGAGAGAAGAAATCCTCGCGGGAGATTTTGCCCGCATCCACGTCCGCCAGGATCGCGCGCTGCGCTTTGTACTCCTGGTTCTCGATCCCAGCCTTGCTCTGCAGCATGCGCCAGGCCTTGCGGCGCTCGACGCAGAACATCACGAGCTGCCGCGAGAGCGAACGGAACTCGACATCCTTGGGTCCCTGCACCTTGATGTACACGCCAAAGTCGGGGATGTAGGACCGGTGCTCGGGAATCAGATAGCGGCGGTAGACCACATCCTGCTGCGTCACGCGGATGAGCATGTTCTCAAGCGGAATCATCTTGGCCGCGTCTTCCTTCTTGATTTTCTTCAGGTGGTTCCGGAAGCGCGCTTCCGTAGCGCACCAGTGAGCCACCGTATAGCGGTACGGCTCGTTCGTGGCCTTGAACTTCGTTTCGTACCAATCCCTCTCCATCGTGGGGTTGCCCTTCAGGTCGAGGGCTTCCTGGTAGGTCTCGCCGAGACGCGGGTTGAAAACGAACTCCGGCGCCCCGCGGGAATCGCGGACGCGCTGCGCCTGGGTGAGGGCCATGTCATCGGCTACGCCGTGTTCCGGTTGGCAGGTGGTGAAGCACTGCAGGAAAGCCGTCCCGCGATATTCGATTCCATCGAGGATGGCCCGGTAAAGTTTCGGGGCGTTTGCGATCGAGATTTGCGCGATGAAAGGCGAGCCATGGCCGGCCAGGAAAGTTTCGGCCACCGTTTTCTTCTCGACGTTCTTACCCTGCGTGGCGGCGCCAAATACGTTCATGTCGTTCCCGCCGAGCATGGGCGTGGAATCCGAGTTCTGGCCGCCCGTGTTCGAATAGACCTGCGTATCGAGCATCAAGGCTTTTACGTTCGGGCGGTTCTGGAGAATCACTTTCGAAGTGTTCTGGTAGCCGATGTCGCCCATGCCGCCGTCGCCACCAACCACCCAGACCTTCGGGAGTTCGAGAATTTCCTGGTCGGTCATCAGGGCGTCGGTGAAGTGAGTGAGTTCGTAGTACTCGCGGGGGTTGATTACGTTTTCAGTGCGCTGCATGAGGATGTCGGCCAGCCGTTCGGGAACAACCGACCGGCGCGCATGATCCACGATGAAGCTTTCGCCCAGCAGCCATCCCACGGTGATGCCGTCCTGGAAGAGGGAGTTCATCCATGGATACGGGTGCGGGTTGTTCGAAGGCGTCGAGCCGTACACGGTGTTGCAACCGGTGTGCGCGGCCATGGCCATTACGGACATGCCGTTGGCAAGGCGACCGTCGATCGCCTGAAGATTCATGTGATTGAACGCTTCCTGCAGCAGCACGGTGGCAATGGCGTGGACGAGATCTCCGTCCGTGATCTCGCCATGCGCCGCGATGCGCGCCTTGGTGTCTTTTTCGTCCTCGCCGCCAAGGCCCATCACCAGGTGAGCGATCGTCTGGCGCAGAAGGTCATACTCCTGCTGGTTTCGAGCCTTGAGGTCCGCGAGTCTCTGCACGCCGGTCTTCTCAAGGTCGCTTGCCTTGGCGCGGAAACGCTCGGCTTTGGCGTGATAGAGCGGCCGCATGTAGGCTTCCGTGACGGAAGTAATGGCTTTCAATATGCTTTTCTCGCCGCAGCCCGCGCAGGCGCCGTCCCCTGAGACCAAAGCATCGTAGTTGCGCCGAACCATCAGCAAATTGCGCAGCGCGGCGGTCTTGGAATCTTCCGGGTGCGTATCGTTATAGAGCCCCAGATATTTCTGCGAGGTGTCCGGCAGGAGGTTGAGGAATGCGGTTCCCGTCTCGTGCTCGGCGTTGACGTCCTCGGTTTCCTGGACCATCCGCAGGGCCTGGTGGTCACCGCACGCCGTGACGCACGCCGCGCAGCCTTTACAGAGGTCCGAAACGAAAATCGAAAAGATTCCGCCGCTCCCGGGCGTCTTTCTCTCCGGGGTCGCGAAAATCGCGTTGGTCTTTTGAAATGCCATGGGAACTTTTTCGATGACGGCGAAGAATTGGCGCTTGGCCTCGTCGGAAAATCCGTCCACTTCATTCGTGACTCTGCGAAGAAGTTCGGGGAAGGGAGTCAGGACTTTAGCGTTGACCGAGTCCCGCATCAAGGCGCGGGTGCGCTTGTCGATCTCGGGCACGGACTTGAACATCTTCGCGCGTTCGGCGGGGTCCGTCACGTAGTTCGCGATGGCAGTCCGCAGAACCGTGTCCAGTTCCTGTGAGCAGTTTGGCAGCGCCGTGTCCGGACAGACCGCGATGCACTCCATGCATTGCGTGCAATTTTCAGGAATGTAGAGCGGCGTTTCGCGCCGCGCGACGTATTTGGAAGCGGTGTCGCCGCTGCCCGCCGCCATGACGCCCACCGAGGCGAGCGGCGAGGAGGGCTGGTTGTAGCCGTAGCTCGAGCGAAACTCGGAATCGAACATGGCGATGGTCGTAACCGGCGTGCGGGCGGCCTGTCCCGGGGGAACCGCATGGGAGCGGCAACCGGAGCCGCATCCGCCCTCGGCGGAAGCGTTGGAAACAACCGGCAGCAAAGCTTCGCCGCGCAGCGATGAGCGGTCCGGCGCTTCCATTTCGCCGACGCGAATTTCATGAACGCGCTCGAAGCCCTGGGTCATGACTTCCATGTTGGAATTCACGACCGCGTCGCCGAGGCGTCCGAATTTCTTCACGTACTGCTTGTGGACGACGTCGCGGAACTGTTCCGGCGTGATGCGGAATTCCTGCAAAATCGGCGACACCGCGAAGAACGCGCCAAGGAAAGCGTTGCCCTGCATTCTCAGTTGCAAGTCCGCGCGATCGGTCGCGTTGCGGGCGATCACGAAACCGGGCAGTGTGTACACGCGAATATTTTTATCGATGATTTGCCTGCGCGCCCACATCGGCAGGCGCTCCCACGCCTTCTCGCCTTCCTCTTCCGATTCCCAGATCAAGGCGCCGCCTTCGAGAATTCCGTCCAGCGGATTCGTGTGCGTGAATGCCTTGGGATCGCAGCACAGCACGACCGTAACGTGGCGCAGATCGCAGTTCACGCGAATGCGTTCGGGAGCGGCGACCATGAAGTAGGAAGTCGGCGCGCCCTTTTTCTCCGAACCGTATTTCGGGTTGGCGCTGACGTGGATGATTTCCTTGGGATTGCCCCACTCGTCCACGACTTTGTCGCGGTCGTAGAGCAGATCGTTCAAGTCGCCGATGATCGCGCCAAGGTTTTTTCCCGTGGTGATCGCGCCCCAGCCTCCGATGGAGTGGAAGCGCACGGCCACGGCTTTTTCCGGAAGCAGCGAAGGCGTCTCGTCCGATTTCACTTCGTAGGGATGGTCAACGCCAAGAACAAAGAAAGTAACTCCATCCGCGACGCCCTTGCCGTCCTTGCGCGTCCGCGTCCCGGTTGCGAATTCGTAGGCGCCCAGAACGTGCTCGGGCCGGAAATCGCGCGAACCCAGGCCGTAGATGCCGGCAAAGAGCCGCGGCATCTGATCCGGCGTTACGGCAGGGAGATTCGCTTCCGCGCGATGATCCTGGGTGACGAGCGCCTTGCTCAGCGCCGTCCGGATTTCCCGGCCCATCGGGTTGTCTCCCGACATGGGCTCGTCCGTGCGCTCCAGAACGATGACGTTGCGCTTGCCGATCAGCGCCTCGATGACGGCGGCTTCCGGGAAAGGCCGGAAGACGTTCAGGTGAATCGAGCCAACCTTGGCGTCGCGCCGCTCCCGCAGATAGTCAACGGCCGCTTCGATATTCTCAGCCGCCGAGCCGAGCGACACGAAAACGGTGTCCGCGTCTTCCGTCTTATATTCCGTGACCAGGCCGTAGTAGCGGCCGGTCAAATTTCCGAAATCTTTGTAAGCCTCTTCCAGGAATTGCAGAATCGGCTCGGTAAAATTATTGCGGCGCGCCACAACGCCCTGCATGTAATGCTCTTGATTTTGCACCGGGCCGAGGAGCACGGGATTCGTCAAATCGATCATGCGCGGCACGCGGCGGCGCTTCGGGCCAAACAGAATGCGCTGGCTTTCGGTCGGACAATCGATCATGTCGTCCGGCGCGCCCAGGTATTCGCGCATCAGTTCCGATTCGTGCTTGTAGAATGTGCGCTCCAGGTGCGAGGTGAGAAATCCATCCTGCACGTTCATTCCGGGAGTCAGGCTGAGTTCCGTCACGCGGCGCAGAATGAGCGCCTGGTCGGCGGCTTGCTGCGCGTCCTTGCCAAACAGAATGATCCAGCCGGTATCAAGCGCGCCGTAAACGTCGTCATGCCCGCAGTGGACATTCAGCGCGTGCTTGGTGAGCGCGCGGGCGCCGACCTCCAGAACCATGGTCGAGCATTTGCCCGGCGCGTGGTAATACTGCTCGACGCCGTAGACGACTCCCTGGCCCGACGTGAAATTGACGACCCGCTGCCCGCAAACCGAGTGCGCGATGGCTCCGCCCTGCGCGGCGTGCTCGCCCTCGGCCTCGACGGCTATGGTGTTGTGGCCAAAGACATTTAACTTGCCTTCCGCGTAGGCCTGCTGGTACAGCTCGCCGCCCTCGGTGGACGGGGTAATCGGATAGAAGATTCCCGCGTCAGTAATGCGTGTTTCCGTATGATATGAAACGAGTTGATTTCCGTTGGCTGTTACTCGAATACCGGGGTACCGTGGTTTTTCCCGCACGTGGCCCTCCCTGTTCGAGGTCAAACTGGAGGCGCCCGTAAAAAGCCGCAGGCGTTCAGCAAAGGCCTCTACGTACGATATGAAATTCTGTTGAATAGAAAAGTATCACTACAGTAGCAACAGTGCAAGCATTCTCGGGAGAGACGGCAGATGTTCGGTTCCTATATACCTAAGAGGAATGCACGGCACGACGCCGTGCCCGAGGCCACAAACCTATTGCAATGAAACCACTGCACCGCTCAGACCGTTATCGTCGTCCCGTCGAACTTCGTGAACGAGAATCCGGAGAACGGTTCGCTGAACGTCCGCTTCATATCATAGAGCATGCTGATTGCCGCAGCCTCGCCCAGCAGATTCGATGCGTCGGCATCGCTGCGCCAATGCACGCCGGCCATATTCCGCGCCTGCGAGATATTGGAGACGATCTTGTTCAGCTCGCTGCCGACGGTCATCGGCGGCTCACCCGGCGGCGCGACGTATGCGATCAACGACTGCCCGCCATCGGCAGGATTCGGCACGACGGGATTCTTGATCAGCTGCGAGTCGTCAAACAGCGCCTTCAGCATCGTGACGCATGCTCCCGCGACCGTCGCATGGCCGGAGCCGTAGGATGTGTGATTCGGTGATCCCTCGGGGAATGCCATGGGCAGCAAGTTCGTCCCGTATTTGCTGAGCACGCAGCTGAGCACTGTCGACACGCTGGTCAGATCGGAATGGATCGGATAATTGCGCAGCCCGAGCCGCTTCACCTCGACGCGCCCGCCAAATTCCTCGGGCCTTAAGCGCCGGTGGACCAGCCACTTCTGATACCAAACGTCCTTCAACGCACGCGTCGCGGGTTCGCAGGCCAGCGTCAAGACCGCGGGCCCTCCAAAAGTCCCGAAACCGACCTGCGCCAGTGATCCGTTTGAATCGAGCAACGTGTCGCGTGGGCGGCCCGCGCCGCCGTCATAAACGCGCCCGTATGGATTTCCAGGGTTCGCCAGATAGCCGTTACCGAGCAGATTAATGGAGGAAACTAGATACGCCTCGAACAACGCGTCGATATTTACATAGTGCGTTATGTCGCGGCCATTCCTGCAATACTCCACGCCAAAGGTTGGAATCGGCGCTGTATTCACCCCGTTTTGCACATTGAGCCAGCTCGGGAAGTCCGTCATGTAATCGACGCCCGATTGTACTGTCACCATCCGCGTGTCAATCCGCATGGAACCGAAATTGCACGGCTGCAGAAGGAATTGCGAAATATACGGCCCAATCTTGCAGCCGGGATATGCGTCCCGGAACAGGGTTTTTGTCGTGACGATCCCGCCCTCTTTCGGCCCGCGAAAGTCCGACAGTTTGGATAGGTCCGCAGCGGCCTGCTGTGCCAGTGGGCTCGAATCGTAATCCGCGAAGTTGGTGTCGCGCAGCAGCGCCATCCAGTACAACTCGGCCATCTCACCCGCTTCCTGGGCGCTGGCGAATGCCGGCGCTGGAGGAAGTTTCAACTGGTGCGAGTCGGTTCCTTCGAGATCGTAGGCGTATCCGGAGCCCGGGTTGACCAGACGGCGCTGCACATTCGAATTCGGCGCGCCGAAGTGCCCGTTCATGGCCAGCGCTTCAAAATCGGCGAATCTTCCGGTGGAAATCGCGGCGATCATCGCCTGGTACGCCGCCGGGTCGACTTCTCCGGTGAGCGCATCGTGCTTGAGGTTCTTTGAATAATTTCCAATTTTGGACGGGTACAATCTTTCGTCGCCGTTGTCGTCGTGATTCGGGATGCGAACATTACTCTCACGTTCAGCAACATCCTGACGGATTCTCTCCGACGATTCAGCGCGCGCGCGGCCACCCTGCGGCCCAATATCATCGGCATTCGCGGCGGCCTCCGACAGGATTGAAATCGCGGGCAGGGAAGCGGCGATCCCCGCGGAAACGCCCATGGTATTAAGAAAAGCGCGCCGATTGATTTTCTTGTTTCGTTTCATCGAATTCCCCCTGCAGGCATATAGAATTTCATCGGCCTGAAATTTCTGGAGATTAGGGTCCGGTCGGGCATGCTGAAACTGTGTCCCATAATGAACAGGCGTGGGCGGTAGGGGCTACTGTCCCAAAGTACAGGTGGCGCTCTGGCCCGCGAGACGGAATCCCGGCACCGGCACATTGACCTGCAGGGAGAGTTTATGAAGCGGCAGCGCTCCAGGGAGCAGGGCCGGGGGAGATCTCCATAGACAGTCGATGCATCTCTTTGGTAGCCTCGGCGGCAACGCGGCAGGGCAATTGAAAACTTGCGCCTTTATGCGAATGCGATCCTGTCTGGTTTGGCCGATCTCGCGGCTGAGCCGCTTGTTGCAAGGAGGATTCATGCTGACTCTCAGAACTTTTAAAATCCTGGGTTTGGTGAGTGCGATTGGGCTCATTTCCTCGCTTGCGTTTGGCGCGACGATCACGGGCAAGGTCACGGGGCCGGACGGCGCGCCGTTTCGCGCGGCGTTCGTGCAGGCTCGGAACGCGAAGACCCGGGTGACGGTCATCGTGCTTTCCGGCAACGATGGAAGGTACCGTGTGGAAAATCTGCCGGCGGGCGACTACCAGGTGCTGGCGAAATCCGTGGGTTACCGGTCCGACCCGAGGAGCGGAATCGTTCTCGCCGCGAATCAGAACGCCACGTTCGACTGGACGCTGCAAAAGCAAATGGTGCACTGGGACGAAATTCCAATCATCCAGGGCATCGACCTGTTTCCGGAAGGGCCCGGCAAGGATAAGTTTGCACGGTGTGGTTCGAGCTGCCACGGGTTCGAGCAGTTCATCAACGTGCAGCGGGACGAGGCCGGATGGCGCGAAACTCTTAAGGACATGATGTCCACGAGAATCGGCGGCGGTGTGGTCTACGGCACGATCAAGAACGACCAGGACGTCAATGAAGTCGCGGCTTATGCTGCCAGGATTTTCGGGACCGGGCCGGGCGCACTTCCGGAATCTCCGGCCAATCTTGCCGGCTACGTGGATTGGATGAAGCAGTTCAGCGATGAAGCACTGAAGATAGTTTATGTCATGTACGAAATGCCTCCGGGCCGCATGACGTGGGACGCGAACCCGGACAAGGACGGCAACATCTGGTGCCCTTATTTCGGGACGGTGAACGGCGTGGGCCGGTTGAATCCGGATACGGGAGAGCTGCAGGAATATCTGTGGGAGAGCCAGTCGCCGCGCGTGGGCACGCGCTCGGTGCAAATGACGCGCGATGGAGTTTCCGCGTGGGTCGTTGAAGAAGGCGGGACTCTGGTGAAAGTCGACGTCAAATCCGGCAAGCAGACCAAATACAAGGGTCCAGGCAAGACGATGAATACGGTGCGCGAAGATCCGAACGGAATCTTGTGGGTTTCAGGCTCGCCTTTTTCCTACCGCTTCGATCCCAAGACCGGAGTTTACACGGAACTGAAGGATGTTCCCGCCACGTACGGAGCGAATCTCGACAAGGCCGGCAACATCTGGTTTGACGAGGCCGCCGGACAAGGGCGAATTTTCAAGGTGGAATACAAGACCGGGAAGGTCACGACGTGGACTCCTCCCCCGCAGCCCGGCTCGCGGCGCCGCTTTCAGGTCGATGCGAATGGAAATGGCTGGCTCGCGCAGTATGACCGGGGCCAGATCGTGCGCCTGGACACGGAAACGGGAGCCTTCAAGGAATACCAGCTCCCTGGAGAGCAGCCTTCTCCGTATCCCATCGGCATCGATACGACGAACCAGGTCTGGTACGCCTCCGGAATCATGGACACAGTCGGCCGCCTGGATCCCGCCACCGGAAAAATAACCGAATACCCCGCCCCCGCCGTAGGAAATGGAATGAGGGAACTGAATAACGATCCAAAAGGCAGGATGTGGTTCGCTTCACCGGGAAACAACACGGTAGGTTATATGTATCTGGCGAAGTGATCCAAGTGGCGCATGCTTTAGCTTGTGTGGTTTTCTCGATTTCGACGAGAGTCAGATCAAGAGCCACAAGCATGCGCCACTTTTGCGCTACTTAGGATTCTGCGCAGCCGCAGGCATTCTGATCCGATTCGTGAAGGAATCCTCTTCATCCGGGATGCAAGGCAGCTCTTCCATGTAGGCTTTCTTTCCCTTGAGCAGTTTGTAAGTCTTGGTATCGCCAATCCAGGTCGCCGTGTAGGCCTTGGGGTCCTCGACAATGAGTTGGAGCGTCAGCGTGTCGTGGTCCACGCGCTTGAACCGCTCCATCAGGTGAATGTCATCACTGTGAGGGTCGCCGTAAAAATCGAGCCAGCTCTTTTCCGTCAGGCCGACCGTGTCCACGACGAACGTATCTCCCTCCCACTTTCCGATGGAATCGCCCATCCAGGTAGGTTCGAGGGCGCTCGGATGGTTTCTCCCGTCCGTCCAAATCTGGCGGAATTCGTGCTCGCGCTCGAAAAACATGAAGACCCGTTCCGGCGATTGAAAAATCTCAAAGGGCTGCGGGAAAAATTCGATTCGCGGAATCCCTGCCGGATAGCATTTCAGAATCGGATCGTTGCCGCCGGCCTGCGCTTTGGGGCCATAACCGGGTTTGGCCGCGGCGTATTTCTCTTTGGCCCAGGGCGTCATGGGCGGCGGAGCCTTGCTTGGAGTTGCGTAGATTCCCTGCCCGGGGATGTTGGCGAAAAATTCCCACATTCCGGATAAATCATGAGGATCGGCGGGAGCCGCAGAATCACTTTTCGCCTGCGGCATTTGTTTGCCGGGCATTTGAGCGCGAACCAGCGCGGGTAGCGCCAGCATGGCCGCCAGAGTAGCAATCCACGTAAAAGTCATCACCCATTTTCGCATTCTGAGGCTTCTCCGTTTACTCAGGTTCCAGTCTTTAATTTCGTTTTGTGGCGGACAGCTCTTCGTCCGGCATCGGCATCAACAGCGTTTAGTTCTCCAGTTCCTGGAGGCCCAATTCCTTGCCGTTTGGTAGGACAAGCTTGTGAAGAAAACCCACGGGCGCGCCATTCCTTGCGGGAATGAGGTTGATGGAGACTTGGTCTCCAGGTTTTATGACTTCCTTTGTCCAGCCGGCGCGAATCAGTTTGCCCGGGCTGTAGGTTTCCACGCTCCAGTGGGCGACGCCGCCCTTGGCGTCCTTCACATCCAGATAGATCTGCACATGCGGATTGGTCCACGCAAATTCCGTTATGGTTCCCTTGATTGTGATCGGGTTCTTGTCATCGTAAGCAGCGTTTCCGTGGTGCGCCCAGAGAGGAATGCCAATCACCAAAAGGGCGGCAGCCGCAAACAAAGATTTCAGCCGATATTTTTTCATGCCATGCTCCTGAGATAATTTCAAGAAGCGAGCGAGTGTCCCGCGGCCGGCAAGGATTAATACTATTTTTTCGACCGCCGCAAATGAGCCCTGTCCTTTTCGTTCTCCTCGCAAGAGTACGACATGATCTCCGTATTCTGGCGCGTGATCGGCAGCGTGATCGACCAGGGCTCGGTGAAAAATTTGGGATCCTCATATGTTACGGTCCATTTGATGGTGTTATTGTCCACCTTTTGAAAGCGCTCGACCAGATGCAACTCGTCGCTGTGCTCGTGGCCCGCCGTGTCGAGCCAGGTCCTGTCATCCAGCCCCGCCGTGTCCACCACCAGTGTGTCTCCGTCCCATTTGCCGATGGAATCCCCAAACCACGTCGGATCCAAATCCTTCGGGTGACTGCGCCCGTCCGTGTGAATGATGCGAAACGTATGCTGGTTTTCGAAAAGGATAGTGAGTACGGATGGCGTCTGCACGATTTGGAACGGCATGAGGCCCGCCTGAATTCCCCGCGCCGGCCCGATGGGCAGGCATTTGGTCAGTGGGTCGTCAATCTCATCCTCTTTCGCAAATCGCGCGGCTCCGTACGAAGTAAACGGCGGCTGGTGCCCGAGTGCTTTCGAGATGTCCGGCGTGAACGGCGCGGCCCAGACTCCATTGAAGTCCGGCGGAGTCGCGGCCTGGGGATTGCCCGATGCCGCGCGACTGCCGCAAGCAATCACGAAGGGGAATGCGAGCAACAAAGTTGCGGCGCAAACGAATTGGACGCGGAATAAATTCCTCATGCCGGATCTCGGTTCCAATCTTTCGTCACGCTCACTTTACTTCTTGCCGTCCGCGGCCGCGGATCCATACCCGCTCTGCGAGACGCCTCCCGACCCGGCGGAGAGTTCGCGCCCGTCGGGCAGCTTCACGGTCGAACAAGCCCCCAGATGGGTCCCGTCCTTGGCGCGAAAACCCTTGACCGTCACGACATCGCCCGGCTTCAACGTGTCTTTTCGCCAGCCCTGGCGGTAAATCACATTCGGTGGTCCGCCCTCGAAGGCCCAGTTCACCACCTTGCCGTCCTTGCCCTTCACATCCACATAGAAATAAATGTGCGGATTCATAAACTCCATTTTAGTCACGGTCCCGGTAAGCGTGAGAGGATTATCCTTGTCGAATTCCACGGAAAATCCGTGATGCGCAATCACGGGCGCTGAGACTGCGAGGAAAATGAAAGTCAGGCGTAACGCAATAGACGACGCGGTCCTCAAAATCGCACCTCGAAGAACAGTTGGGAGCTTGTCTTCTTGTATATCTTAAGGATTCGCCCGGTCAAGCAGGATGATTCCCGGGAACGCGAATCTTCCGATTGGCGTGCTCCAACCTGCCAATCGGGTGATTCGCGTTCCCAGGTCAGGAGCGACCGCGCTTTGTTTGGAACAGGCGATTTGTGTCCGCATAAGGAAGGGCGCCTTCCGTCATCATTTTGAATGAACCCTCCTCGTGAAGCTCGCGAGCCAGGCGCCCGAGAAATCCAAGAGCGGCCCGCATCGGACCTGACCCGATGCTCACGCGCGCGACACCGAGCTCCTGCAACTCCGCAACCGGCGGCGTCCCCGCGGTCGCCAGGATATTCAGTGGACCGGCAAGCCCGCGCGCCAATTGCGCGATGGTTTTGCTGTCCTTCACGCCGGGAGCGAACAACGACGGCGCACCGGCCAGGCGATACGCGTTTAACCGCTCGATCGCGCGCGCCAGCCGCGTTTCCGCCGGGCCGATGCCGTACAAAAAAATGTCCGTGCGTGCGTTCAGCACGAAGGGCACTCCGGCGCTTGTAGCCGCGTCCAGCACCGCGCGAATAATTTCCCCTTGCAGATTCAAGTCCGCCAGATATTCGGGTTTACCTTCGACGCCGTCCTCGAGGTTCATTCCCACGGCTCCGGCGGCCATCACCGCCCGCGCCGTGTCCGCCACTTCTTCAGGCGTACTCCCGAAGCCCGCCTCCACATCCGCAGTGACCGGAACCTCAACGGCCTCGGCGATACGCCGCACCACGGCGAGCATTTCTTCTCGGGAAATTTTTTGCCCGTCAGGATAGCCGAGGGAAAACGCGACGCCCGCACTCGATGTGCCGATCGCCGGAAATCCCGCCTCCTCAAAAACCCGGGCGCTGGCAACATCCCATGCGTTCGGCAGGACCAAAATCTTTGGGCCGCGGTGGAGTTCGAGAAACTGGCGGGCCAGTTCCGCTTGGGTCCTCTTCATTGTCTGCCTCCAGGCTATCGTGGCTGTTGAAAAAAGGCCTTGTTCTGTCATTCTGAGCGAAGCGAAGAATCCCACTTCGACTTAAGTATAAGAAAAGAAACAAGGAGAGATTCTTCGCTTCGCTCAGAATGACAGAGTTTTCAGTTTTTCCGCAGCCTGTATTGTATACCGGCGTGCCGGGCGTGAATTGCTGATCCGTGCCTTGCTCCTCTCGATTATCCCCGCCAACAGGAAATCCAACCGCGCCGAATGAAACCCTCAAAGGATAGGACATCCGCGCAATCATGATAAATTACCTGCCACTGCCATACTGGAATTCAACTGGAGGATTTAATGATTCGGACGAAAATGCTGGCCGGCGTATTTCTTGCGGCGATCGCGTTCACCGCCGCGCTTCATTCGCAGTCTTCTCAGCCGGTCGCGGTTCGCGCCGGACGATTGTTTGACAGCAAAAGCGCGCAGTTGCTCACGAAACAGGTCGTGCTGATTCAAGGCGACCGCATTACGGATGTCGGGCCTGAGGATCGCGTCAAGATTCCCGATGGTGCGCAGGTAATCGATCTCAGCCAGGCCACCGTCCTGCCCGGACTGATCGACGCCCACACGCATATGTATGACAGCCTTTCCAATGCCGGCCGCGTCACCACGTCAAAAGAGGCCTGGACCATCCTGGCCGTAAAGGAAATGCTGACCGATCTGCGAGCCGGTTTCACCGCGGCTCGCGACGTCGGCACTCACGGTGAAGGTTACGGCGACGTGGACGTGCGGGACGCGATCAACAAGGGAATTATCCCCGGCCCTCGCCTGCAAGTGGCGACGCGCGGGATCGGCGGCGCCGGCTCGGATTACATCGGAGCGCCGGGCGGCAATCTCACGGCGGGCCAGCAAACGATCACCGGCGTCCTGCAGGCGCGGGAAGTGGTTCGCGAACAGATTCGGTATGGCGCCGACCTGATCAAGATTTTTCCGGCGGGCGGCTATTCCTTCAGTTCGACGGGCGAATTATTTGTCGACCCGATGCTGACGCTCGAAGAAGTCCAGGCCATCGTGGACGAGGCTCACCGCCACCATAAAGCCGTGGCATCTCATGCCTATGGAGGGGACGGCTTGCGTTCATCAGTCCTGGGCGGAGTCGACACGATCGAGCACGGCCAGGCCCTGGACGAATCCGAAATGAGCATGATGATTCAGAAAGGGATTTATTGGGATGTTACCGGATATCGCTACTCGCTGCCGGAGATTGTGGCGCGCGACCGCAAAGAGACCGGAGGAAAATACGATCTCCCCTCCATCTTCGAGAAAACTTTTCAAATGGGACTCTCGATGGGCGTAAAGATGATGTTTGGCAGCGGAGTCGACGGCGATCCTTACGCACACGGGGACCAGTACACTGAATTCGAGTGGCTCGTGAAACATGGCATGGCCCCCGCCAAAGCAATCCAGCTGGCCACGTCGGTGGATGCGCAAGTGATGGGCTGGCAGAAGGACATCGGCTCGCTCGAAAAGGGAAAATACGCCGACCTGGTCGCCGTGTCCGGCGATCCCCTGAAGGACATCACCGAAATGGAGCGAGTTAAATTTGTAATGAAAGGCGGAAAAATCGTCCGCAATGATATGAAGTAGAAACCGATTGTGTGAGGAACTGCATTGGTGCGGTCCAAACTGTGAGGCAACCCGCTATTGCAGTCGCGAAATTCCCAGTCGGTCGGCGAGTTCATCCAGAATTTTGCGCTGCCCCTCGCTCAGTGGAATGCCATGAGCGACTCGCTCGCGGTAAATTTGCTCTGAGCGTTCCCCGGGCAGTCGGACTTCATCGACGCCGGGCAATGTCGGCGACGACTTCATGACTTCCCACACTTCATCCACTTGCTGTTTGAAGGATTGCACGTCTGCGAACGCCGCGATATCCACGGCCACAATGGTTTGCCCCGTATTGCTCGGCGTTTTTGAATCCACAGTATAGTCCACTACGTCGCGGCCAAACGCGGCACCGTTCAGTGTTCCGGCCATCAGCCCAATCATCAGCGCAAGCCCATATCCCTTTGGGCCGCCGATGGGAAGAAGAAAACCTTCGCCCGCGCGCTTCGGATCGGTTAGCGTCTTTCCTTCGCGGTCGATCATCCAGCCTTCGGGCATCGCTTCGCCGCGTTGCGCTTTGAGGCGGATTTTCCCAAACGCCGTGTTGGTCGTGGCCATGTCCAGCGTGATTGTCGGATGCCGCAATCCCGGCACGGCGATGGCGATGGGATTGGTGCTGAGCAGCACTTCGGTTCCGCCCCACGGGGGCACGAGATTGGTGTTGCCCACGCAGAAATACATTCCGATCATGTCCCGGGCCGCGGCCATGCGCGGATAAAGCTGCGCGGGCCCCGCATGATTGCTGCGGCGTGTGCCCACCCAGCCAACGCCGCACTCGCGCGCCTTCTCGATCGCCAGCTCCGCGGCGCGCGTCATCACCAGATGGCCTAAACCGTTGTCGCCGTCAAGCAGAGCCGTGCCGGCCTTGGTCGTCACTATTTGTATGTTGGGTCGGGGATTGACGGCGCCGTTTTGAATTTGCTTTACGTATTGCGGCAGTCGAAACACGCCGTGCGCATCTCCTCCGCGCGCGTCGGCTTCGGCCATCAGCGCGGCCACCGTTCCGGCGTCCTGCGGAGGAACCCCCGCCGCCACGAGCGCCCGCGCGATGAATTCAACAAGCTTTGCGATTGCAACTAGCGGCTGGCTCGCCGTCGGTCTCGCGCTTTCACTCATCCTTTTTCTCCTCAATGCAAGCCGCGATGATACTACGCTCATTGGTGTGGCTGTTCCGGCAAAATCCAAGGCATTAACACAGAGAACACGAAGAAAACCAAGAGAAAACCGGAGAAGGCAAGCCCTCCATGGACAGCAATACTTTCTCCGTGGCTCTCCGCATTTCTCAGTGTCCTCTGTGTTAAAGCTTTTGCCTTTCGCGCGGGAGACGAAAAGAGATTGACACTCGCCGTCACTCGCGATAAGCATGATGAAATCCCGGGAATGAGCGATGGCTATTGATAAACTATTGAATCCGGCAAATTCCTTTACGAAAGCCGGCCCACTGCGATTCGATTTTGGAGGCTGTATGGAATGCGCGCGGCTCCGGCGAGCCACACTGACGGCCGCCATTTTTCTAATCGCAATCCCTCTCTGGGCTCACCACGGCGCCTCGGAATATGACATGACGAAAATAGTGTCCCTGCGCGCCACCGTCACCGAGCTTCAGTACGTCAACCCGCACACCTTGCTCGTCTTCACCGTGAAAGACGACAGTGGCAAGGTCAGCGAATGGGAGGGCGAACTCCCGAGCCCGAATCTTCTTTCGAGAAGAGGCTGGAGCAGAAGCATCCTCAAGCCAGGCGACCAGGTCACCGTAATCGGCTCGCCCGCCAAAAACGGCGAGAAGGGCATGCAAGTAAAAAAACTGGTCTTCCCCGACGGCCACGAACTCCCCGGAACCGTGCTGCCCCCGGATTCCTCCAAATGAGAATTCTCAGGACAGTTTCGCTTGCATTCATGATGCTGGCAGTGTGTTCTTCCGTTCTAATCGCGCAAACGAAAAGCGAGAGCAAGAAGGCCTCACCCGTAGGGGATCTGACTGGAGTGTGGTACCCGTCCTCGGTAAACACATTCAACTTCGTTTGGACCGATCCGCAGGGCCGGCCCCTTGACGCTCTTCCCCTCACTCCCCTGGCGAATGAGAAGTTCAAGGCCAACCATCCGATCGGAGGCGAATACACCGCGCTGACCTCCAACGATCCGAACTTTAAGTGCCTTCCTCCCGGGGTGCCGAATATCTATACCCACGCCTACCCGGTTGAAATCCTTCAAGTCCCGGGCCGCACGATTCAGTTCTTCGAGTACGGCCATTTCGTGCGCCAGATTTTCACCGACGGCAGGGATCATCCGAAGGATGCGAACCCGACCTGGATGGGCGACTCGATAGGCAAATGGGAAGGAGATACTCTGGTCGTCGATTCCATCGGTTTCAACGACAAGTCCTGGCTAGACGTCTCCGGCCACCCGCATTCCGAAGCGTTGCATATTGTGGAGCGCATGCGGCGCGCCGACCACGATACTTTGCTGATCGACATCACCGTTGACGACCCGCAAGCCTATACCTCGCCCTTGAAAACGCAGCGGAAATACATCTTGAAGCCCGGCTGGAACATCATGGAATTTATCTGCGAAGATACGGAAGTCGGCTTCGATGATTTCGAAAAGAAAGTAGGGGCCAAAGGGACCAAGGCCGCCGAGGCCGCGGCGGAATCCGGATCTTCTCAATCCATCGTGGGCGATTGGAAGGGCACAATCACCCTGGCGGATGGTCGTTCGTTGCCCGCGACATTCTCCTTTTCCGCGTCCTCAAATGGCTTGCTGACAGTGGCCGACCCCTCTGTATCGATGAACCTTCAATTTCGGAACGTCGCCGTAGCGGCTGGCGGAATCGTTACAGGGCTTACCTCGGATCAAGTGAATTTTCTTGGGAAACTTTCCGCCGATGGCAAACAAATGACCGGAGACATCATCCTGCCCAGCGGTACCGGCCATAAAATCTCGATGAGCCGGCCCTGAAAGGATAATTTGTTGGGGGAGGCGGCTAAACCCCAACTCGGGATAGTGCGGAAACTCGCGCCCTTCACAAAAAGTCGAGGGATGCAGCACCCGCAAAAATCATTTACAATATAGTGAAACCCTGAATCCCGCTCTCCATGATTTGGTTCGGGACGAAAAATCCGAGTGAAGCTGTTCCATGGAGATTTTTCAATGACGGACAATGTCGGGAACGAAAAAAAGCAAGCTCACGAGTTGATTGAACGTCTTCCGCCTACGCAGCTTTCAGCGGTGGTCGGTCTGCTCGAAGCCATGCTCGATCCCGCCGCCATCGCTAACGCGCCCGTTGAGGAAGAAGAGATCACGCCCGAAACAGCCGCGGCGCTGGACCGCGCCCGTGAATCGCTTGCCCGAGGTGAAGGTATCCCGCACGAAGAGATCCTGCGTGAGTTCGGCCTGAGTAAATGACGGACGCGCCTGTCCCTCAGCGCGTGGGGATCCTCTGGTCCCCCGAAGCCCGCGCCGATCTCCGTTCCATTGACCGAGATCAAGCCCTGCAGATTCTCTATTGCGTGAGTCGTTATCTTTCCAATCGCATCGGTGATGTGAAAAAGCTGAAGCCGCCGCTCACTGGCCTCCGCCTCCGTTGCGGCGACTATCGCGTATTCTTCGATCCCAAAGAAAACGACATCGAAATCACCGCCGTCCGCCACCGCAAATAGGCTTACCGCTGACTCTCCATAAATCTGACCGACTTCAAAGGGTGGGCGCTACTTCAATCCGGCCTGCGTGAGCATCTCCAGAAACTGTCTTCGGGTGCGCATGTCGATGGATTGGGCGACCAGTTTTCCGTTCCGATCGTAGACGAAAGTTTTGGGGATTCCATCGATCTGGAAGAGTTCGTTCACCTTTCGACCGGGATCGAGCAGGATGGGATAGGTGACCTTCTGCTGAGCGATGAATGGCTTCACTTTGCCTGTGTCTTCGTCGGAGATGGCCAGGATCACGAGGCCCTGATCCTTGAATTGGCGGTAGAGCGTTTCGAGGTCGGGCATTTCCTTGCGGCAGGGCGGGCACCAGGTGGCCCAAAAATTCAGCACGACGACCTTGCCGCGCTGCTCCTTCAAAGTCCAGGTCTTTCCGCCCAATTCGGTCAGCGTGAAATCAGCCTGGTCGCGGCGCGCGTTGTCCGCTTCAATTTTAGAAACGGCTGCGGCATATAGTGGATCGTCCAGGGACGCTTCCACATGCTCGTAGCGGACGAGCTCGGCGAGTTCGACGTAGGGTGAGGGAGGCTGGCCATTCTTTGAGGGAATCGGCTGCTCGTGCAGTGCGGCGGCCAATGTTGTCGCTACTTCCTGCAACATTTCGTGGCCGAAGTCTCCCTCGGTGGACAATCGTGCAAGATCGTTGGCCAAGCGCAGCTTATTCGGCGCCACGGGCAATTGCCTGATTTCAACGGCCAGGTTTTTCGTCGTGAGGGCCCTGACGTCATCGGGCATTGAGCGAAGCCCGCTGATTTGGTCCGCGATGGGCTTCTCGCGGTCGCTCCAGATCACCTGTTGCGGTTGCGCCCGCAGGGATTCGGGGCGCGGTAAAAGGAATCCTGCAGTAGAAAGATAAAGGGTGGCTGTAAAAACAACTGCGGTACTCAGCCTCAAAAGTGGATAGTGTCGAATCATTTTGGCAAGTGCTTAGTTGATGTAGCGCCCGCCTTTAGGCGGGCACACGCGTGATTTCAAACTGCCCGCCTGAAGGCGGGCGCTACATGATATTCGTCTGTGCGCTCATCGCGATTTTCCAGCCGTCGCCGCGGTTCAGAAACACGCGCAAATTCCAGCTGGTCGGCTTCGCGGTAGGATTGCGCCCCTGAAACGCTTCCATGATCACCACGTTGCCGAAATCGAACATGTGCATGGTCTGAACCGCGGAGCCTCCGGAGCCTCCGTTCTCTCCGTAGAGCTTGCGTTGCTCGGTCAATTCATTGATGTGCTGCAATCTGGGGACGTCGCTTCTCGGCGTGAGGGTCTCGTGATTTTCATCGGTATGCGCGGCCCAATCATCGGGGTTCGGATGCCATTCATCGTTCTTCAAACGGAACCAGGTGGCCATGGCCCCTTCCTGCGCCGGGCTTTCCGGCTTGTAGGGCAGCGTCTTGCACGGATTCTCGCAATCCTTGTCCGCCGCGTTGGGAGGGCCAGGTGCCGCCATGTAATCCGGCCTTTCGGCAGGGATGGGCATGTTCAGATAGACGAACGCCTGCCAGCCCGACGCGTTCTTCACCCAGAGATGCGCAAAGCGCTGGTTGTGGTGAATCCCCAGCTGCCGCTCGACCTGGCCGAGAAAATCCACGGTCCGCACATCGATCGAGCCTTCATTGTCGGCGGCGAACTGGGCCAGATCCTCGAGCACCTGCGCCTTCGTGTGCATCTTGCCGTTCGCCTCAACCCACTCGAAGCGGTCATCCAGAAGGGCTGCGACCGCCTTCGCGTCGCCCTTGGTCAGAGCATCCGCCAAACTTTTATCGGCCTGGCGGAACCCGGAGTTGTCGTCGGCAGCCGCCAGCGGACGGATCGAAAGAGCAAGCAACCCTGCGCCAAATAACAAGCTGGCGGCGAGTGCACGTGCGAAAAAGCGTTTCATGATATTGGTCTCCTTGAAGCCTGGATTCATCGCGGCACTTTTCGGCCTGGCGATCGGGAGCGTGACCCGTCTTCTCATCGCCTGCCCCCTGACGGGGGTCCGCGGGCGGATGATACCACTACAAGACGTTAACTCCGAGCGCAGGGTTTCGCGTTGCCCGGTGCGGCGAAGACCTTGCCCGAAAATTTCCGCCGCCATCGGGCTGTTTCCAAGAATTCGGAAATTTTCGATTCGCAGGAAACGGTTTTGAGATGAAGTTTTTGTGGCGCCGGCGTCCCGCCGGCGATTTTCCCGGTCTCAGGACAGCGCAAAAGCGCGGGCGAGACGCCGGCGCCACGACTCAACGGAGGCAACTTTCTTAAAATGAGGAAGAAATTTACTTAGGCGACCGCCGCCCTGCTCTCTGCTGCTTTCGTGGACAGGTCCTGAGTGGCTGGCTGCAAACCCTGAATCTGAACTAATTTCAAAGATTGGACCGTATGCGGCATCGCATGCCGCGTTTTATAGTTCTCGCTGGGAATCCCGGTTCGCGCGTAGGATTTTTCGCAATCTTGCGAAGAAGGCCCGCGCATATTTCCTTCCATGTAAGCCAGCCCCGGGCAGCGCGTGCACGTCGCGCCGTGCGAACACTGGGAACACGATGGCATATCCCGCAGCGTAATGGACCGGACTTCCTTCAGTTGCGGCGAATCGCGCCAGATATCCACAAACTTTGTCTGCCGCACATTGCCGCTGGGTAACGGAAACTGGACGCACGGATAAACATCCCCGTACGGAGAAACGTAGCAGGCCGTGTGTCCGGCGCTGCAGGGCAGCATATCCAGAGCTTCTTCGTCGACGCTTTGTGGCGGAGCGCAAAATTCCTCGACGTTTCCAACCAGTCCTCCGTCCCGGAACACTCCCCGTAAAATGGCCTCATCCACGTTCAGCGAAAGGATGGATCTGTCCCCGTCCATCATGGGAGTAATCGTCGGGTCCATAAAGAACCTGGCATCGAGTTCCGTAGCCAGCGCCTTCACGCCCTGATAATCGTGCGAGTTCTGGACCATCAGCACATTCGCCATGGTGACAACCAGGCCCTCTTCCCGCAACAGGCGCACCGCGTCGATCGACTGCCGAAACGATCCGGGCATCTTGGTGATGGCGTCATGCACCTCGGCGCGATGCGAATAGACGCTGATCTGAACCGACTCCACATGCAACGCGCGAAGGCGCTGCGCTTCTTTTTTCCGTATCAAAACCCCGTTGGTTTTGAGTTTGACGCAGAACATGAGCGCGCGCGCGTGCTCCAGAATCTCGAAAAAATCCCGCCGCATCAGAATTTCGCCGCCGCTGATCGTCAGGTAGAAAACGCCCGCATCCGCCATCTGATCGAGCAGGTCCTTGATTTCCGCGGTGGTCATCTCTCCATGATCGTCATGGTCGAGGTAGCAATGAACGCAGCGCTCGTTGCAACGATAGGTCAAATCGAGTTGCACACTCAGCGGAATGTTCAATTTGAGGGCCTTGGCGGACATTTCCCCCATTAAACTCATCGTGGCATCTCCTTCGGGGAGCTGCCCGGCTGGGCGAGCGGCTTGTCGGAAAGCAGCAGAATGCCTTGTTCCGCCAGCCCTTCGACGAGCTCTTCCGCCCCCTTTAAAGCCACTTCCGGAGCGATGTCATATTGCGCGCAAATTCTGTTCGCGACGATTTGGTCGAGCGGAGTCACGCCGTCCGCCGCCTGCCAGATTACCGAGGCCACTTCGTTCAGCGTGTACAGCGTGGAGGTGGTGGCGGACATGACCATCATCTCGTCGCCCAGCGCGCGCGCGGCGATCGCCTTGCTCCGAGCCACATAGCGATAGTTCTTCATACGATCAGCTCCCAGACCGAGGAATCGGGCACAAACGTCAGCCGCCGGATGGGCACGCGCGCGGCGAAATCGAATACAGAATCAAAAACCATTTTCACAAGCTCAGGATCCCGCGCGAAAAACAGAATGTCCCCGAGCAAACAGCGAACCGCATCGGCCGCCGGGACCTCTTCGATCTTGTTTTTCGGGCCCTTGGCGAGCAGGTACAAAGCTTCGATCGGCGCCTGCAGGTTTTCCCCCACACGGGCAAGTTCCCCGAAAAATGGCGTCCCCACGGCCACGTAGCGGCCGTCCCGCCGTGTAACATAGGAAATTTCGTCGGTCAGCAGCGCCGCGTCCGGAGGGGCCAGCCTGGCGATCGTGGTCTTGCCCGCACCGGAGACGCCGGAAAACAGAAACGCCCGGCCGTTTCGTATGGCGCTCGAAGCGTGCACGAGGAAGCCGCCCTCGCGAGCCAAGAGGAGCGTGTGCACGATGCGCAGCACGGAATCGAGCGAGTAGGGATTGATAGTCTGCTGAATGCGCCCGCGCGCCGTGGACGGATTCCACTCGGCGCGAAAATCGCCGCGCTGCATCCGCCAGCGGCCGGAATCCCAGGACACCTGCACATCCTCATCCCCGGATTCCGTGCCTGGCGGGGCCAGCTCAATATCGAAATCGAATCTTGCGTAGCTGGAATTACTCACGTAGCCGGAGTAACGCTTCTCGATCAAGCGGACAAAAGCAGGATCGGTGCAGCGAAATCGTATGGGCAGGCCGCCGATCTCCACCACCACATTGGAAAATTGAGTCGCCGCGATCACGCCTGGCACTTGGCCCTCCTCAGGAAAAGAGTCCGCCAGAATGCGGCGAACCGCAGATAGACATACGTTGCGCGGTCGGAAGATTGCAGCAGGCGGACGAACAGGGAATTCGGTCCGGCGCCCGGGAGTTGCATTTTTCGGGAGTCGCGCTCGATGGAAACCACGCGTCCGAGCAATTCATGCGAAGAAACGGACGGGTCGTTCCGCAGTTCGCGGTCGCCGCGGGTAATCAAGCGCGATTCCCCCGCGCGTTCCCCGCGGGCCGCAATTTGCAGATCCACGACCCGATGAATGATCATCTGCCCATTCCGCAAATACAGCACGACCTCCCCCGGCGAAATTTCTTTCGGGCTGGCCCGTTGGATGTTGACGAAATCACCCGGCAGGATGGAAGGAACCATGCTCGTGCCCATGACGCGCAGGCGAACTTCGCCGATGGTGCGGACAACTTCTTCTGTCAGTCCACACGCCATCTCGATCGAGGCAATTCCCTGGCGGCCCGTTCGCATATTTCGCGCGGACGCTGCCATGGTTGTTGCCAACCCCCTGTGGCAGCGTCTCTAAACCATGCAAATATATGTCTGAGCATGGCCGGCGGCATGGAACTTTGTGGAGGCGTGATGCTATAAACGTTAACACTCGAGGATGTCCTGCTCCCCCCAGAAGCACAAAACGGAGTAAGACTTCAGATTTAGAAAGGCGGGTGCCGCACCCTTGCGCCCTTCAAGGGTGCGGTTTTTCCAATCGTCCCATTCTCTATTTCCCGCCGCCTGAGCCCGATCTGGATTTTCTTTAGGTGTGGAGTGTTCGGATGGAAGAAAAACCCGCACTCTTCACAAAGACAGTGAGGGATGCGGCGCCCGGGAGGCTGTGCGAATCTCCCTACAAACGGCGCTTTCCGGTCGAAGGCGGCGGCAGTTGCCCGCGCGCTCAAGGAGAGCTTTTTCTAAATTTTGGCTGCCGCGGCTTTGCGCACCGCCGCGAGGCCCTTCCAATCTTCCAGATCCTGATCCGGTTTTTCCTTCCGGTATTTCGCATAGAGCGCTATGCCGGCCGGATCCTCCAGAATATCCACCTGCACTCCCTTGTCCCGCATCATTTGTTCGTTCCCGGAAGCGTTGGTGACGTCGCCGATGACTACCCTCCGGAACTGGCGCATGTAAATCAGAGTCGCGCAAATATCGCAGGGAGTCAGCGTCGTAAACATCGTCGTCCGACCGAAGTCCCGGCGTCCGGCATCGCGCGCGGCGGAAGTTTCGCCGTGATTGTAAGGATGGTTTTCCTGGACGAGCGTGTTGTGTCCCTTCCCAAGAATGAGGCGCGTTTCATCGTCAATAATCACGCCTCCAATCGGACTCCCGCCTTCCTCATACCCTTTTTGCGCCAGCAGCACGCCGATGCGCATGAAGTCCCTGTCCGTCAGCTTCCGGAAAAATTCGTCCGCGACAATCTTTGGAAGGCTCCTGGTTGGAAGGTGAGCAATCGTGTTCAAAACTTCCTCGGTAACAGGAGTATCCTTGGTAATCAGTGCCTTCATTCCAGCTCCTTTCGGGACAGCGACGCTTCGAGGGCTAAGAGATTCGGAAAACACCATTTTGCGAGATTCAGGCGAAAAAGAGAAGCAGCATGAGAAGAATGGTCGGGGCGAGTGGATTTGAACCACCGGCCTCCTGGTCCCGAACCAGTTGACAACGCTTGTTGAAACTTATGGAAATCTGTGGATTCTAAGCGATTCTTGTTGAACCGTTTGCCGCTCGCTTGTTGAACTCTGCTAAATCCTGTTGAAGTTTGGTGCTTTCGCGGCTACAAAATTGCATACAATTACGAAGTAGCTACTTCCACAGCCGTATTTGATTTCTGAGAGATGTGGGGAATAAACACGCTGAAGAGAAATAAACCCTCCGCACCTTCGAAAGACGCGACGGAGCGGCCACCCGAAAATTTAAACCCAAAGGCTGTGCCACCCGCGAACCTACCGAATCGCAGGGAAAGAAATCAAAGCTTCCCACACCTCCAAAACCGGGAGGGATCGGCCACCCGAAAACTCAAAACCGCGTCAAAGGGTGCGCCACCCGCCCCGGCCCCATAGACATATCGTGGCACGATATAATACGGTTAAAAACGCTTCCCTCCGTGCGGTGCCGACAGTATATTTGATGGCTGGGATCAAATCTGCAGAGCCTGGAGAACCAAATCCATGCCAATTGTCAATGTTAAACTCGTTGAAGGTGCATTCGGGACCGAACAGAAGCATCAATTACTGTCTAAACTTACAGACGCGATTGAGGCCGTCTATCCTGGGCTGCGAGACGTGACTTTCATAACGATCGAGGAGGTCAAGGGCGGGGAGTGGGGCATTGGCGGCCAACCGATAACCGCTCAGAAGGTTGCCGTCCATGCTGAGAAAAATCTGAAAAAATCCTAGGCCTCGTCTGGGACGGGGGTGACCCACTCTCTTGGGCGGGTGGACCTCCCTTTCTCGATTTTCCTTCTTGACGGCGAGCCGCGTTCGAATGATACCACTCCAATACGTCTACGCGGAGTAACTGGTTTCGCTTTTCCGGGCGGCAGACTCTTCGCGGTTTTCGAGGGGTCTAGGTTTGCTGACCCTTCTGGACTGATTAGATGACGTTGTCGGCTCCTGGCGGGTGGCCCATCCTTTCGCACTCCACAAGACCGTTTCCGCTGCACGGTCTAATACTACTCCCGCACGTCCACGCTGAATTAAGATTTTGAACTTGGGGTGCCCCGTCCTTGACGCTCTTCAAGGGCGGGGGTTTTGGTTTTTCGAGTGGCAGACACTTTCGATTTCAAAGGGTCGTGGTTTTGAAGTTTGCGTATTTCCGTGAGCATGTCAAGAAACGAGCAAGAGGGTGGACCGGAAAGGTTAAGAAAAATTGGTCGGGGCGAGTGGATTTGAACCACCGGCCTCCTGGTCCCGAACCAGGCGCGCTAGCCAGGCTGCGCTACGCCCCGACGACACGCACTCGGGCGCGCAGGAAAAACGGCCCGAATGGAATATTCAGAATAGCATAGCTCTCCGTCTGAGCCTAGAGTAGCGACAGGCTTCCAGCCTGTCTGGTTTGGGCTGGGAGTCGGGCAAAATTCAAAAGCAAGACGGCTTGAAGCCTGTTCTACCAAGTGCCCGCCCAGGCGGTTGAGCCCGTGCGCTGTGTTATAGTGAATTCCGCAAAGCTGAAATTCTCCGCACCAGGCAGCGTATACCAAAAATTCGGGAGAGACGCGAACCTTCGTTCGCGCAGACCAAGATGGCATTGATGGAACGCATCCAGAAAGATTTGACCGCGGCGATGATGTCCAAGGACGAACTGCGCCTGAGCGTCCTGCGCATGATCAAGTCCGCGCTGAAGTACAAGGAAATTGAAAAGGTCCGCCCGCTCGAAGACGCCGAAGCGCTACAGGTGCTGCAAACCCTCGTGAAGCAGCGGCGCGAGTCGGTCGAGCAATTTGCCAAGGGCGGACGCCAGGACCTCGCCGACAAGGAAACGAAGGAAATCGCCATTCTCGAAGCCTACCTGCCCGCCGGCGCATCCGACGCCGACATGAGCGCCGCGATCGAAGCCGCCATCGTGGAAACCGGCGCAAACTCGCCCAAAATCGATGGGCGCGGTAATCAAAGCGGCCAAAGCGCGCCTCGAAGGCAAGACGGTGGATGGAAAAGTTCTGTCCGACCGCGTGAGAGAACGCCTTTCCAAGATGGCGTAATGGCAAGTTGAGAGTTGACAGTTAGAGTGCATGCCTACCGCGCCCAGTTTCCCGGTTTCTCTCTCGTATCGACTTTTAAGCCTCTCCCCGCGTATCCTCCCACCGTGCCATTGCCTGAAACGATTCCTGTTCGCTACACGGAAGAAGAAGCCGGATATGTGACCGTGCGTCCGCTCGTGCGGCAGACGTTTCGCCTGGACGAACTCCTCGACATGATCCTCAGCGTCGCGGGAAAAGATGTGGCGCGCGTCCGGCAACTTCTGCATTCCGGCACGGTCGTCTATCATTTTTACCGCTATTCCTGGGCTGGGATTTGACGCGGACGAAGCGGAACTCGCCGCCGCGCTGGCGCAATTTCCCGACGCCGATCCCTCGCGCCCGTTTGCCGCGGGCAAGTGCACCAATGCCGTATTTGACGGCGCCGGCGCAAATCCGAGGCATCTGCTGGACCTGGATCGCGCCGACCGGCTTCCAAGCGCCGGCTGTTTCGCGGGCAAAGTTTCTGGGAACGCCTGCTGGAAATTGCCGCCGAGGAAAATCTGGCGTACCAAAAATATTCCTACTGCGCGCCGCGCGGACCTCTATCGCCTTGATCTGGACGCGGAAAACGCCGTGCGGATCGAAGAAGCGGCGAATCGCCTGGCCTCCGGAAAACTGCGTGCCGCGCTGCGCGTGCTGCCCAGCGGCCGCGTGCATTCTCTTCGTTTGCCCGCGGTAGGCAAGTAGCACATGCTTCTAGCCTGTGGGGTTTGGTCTTTGCAAGCAAACGCAAACCCCAACAGAGCTAAAGCATGCGCTCACTTAACTGTGTGAACCTTCTGCAACGCCCGCTCCAAAATTCTCTCGTCCACTCGAACATTTTAAGCCATAATGCCGGGCGACCGCGGACGACGTTTGCCTTTGCTGCGCGCGGGGACGGGATTCGGAGCGGAAGCGTTCGCGGAGGTGTTTCTTGGCCAAATAAACCCTGGAGTTCGACGGCGCCGCCTGCGGAGTTTCGTCCCTACGTGGACGCGTCGAGCACGCTGACGGAGTTCAGTTGGCGCGCGGTGATTCTGGGCGCGATTTTCGGCGCGCTGTTTGGCGCGGTGTCCGTGTACGTGGGCCTGCGCGCCGGGCTGACGGTTTCCGCGTCGATTCCGATCGCCGTGCTGTCGATTTCCATCCTGCGCGCGTTCGGCAGATCCACGATCCTCGAAAACAACATCGTGCAGACCACCGGCTCGGCGGGCGAATCGGTGGCGGCCGGCGTGATTTTCACTTTGCCGGCGCTGATCTTCATGGGCTTTTCGCTGAACACGGAATACTGGCGCGTGTTTTTTCTCGCGCTGATCGGCGGATGGCTCGGCGTGCTGTTCATGATCCCGCTGCGGCGCCAGCTCATCGTCAAGGAACACGGGAATCTGACCTTTCCGGAGGGCACGGCGTGCGCCGACGTGCTGGTGGCGGGAGAGCGCGGCGGCTCGTTCGCCGGCAGCGTGTTCTGGGGGCTGGGCATCGGCGGCGTTTACACCTGGCTGATGAACTCGATGCAGATGTGGCCGGGCCAGCCGGAATATCAGCCGAAGTGGCTGCCGGGCGCGTCGTTCCGCGCCGCGATCACTTCGGAATATCTCGGCGTCGGCTACATCATCGGGCCGAAAACCGCGGGCACGATTTTCGCCGGCGGCGTTTTTTCGTGGCTCGTCCTGATGCCCGCGATCCGTTTCTTCGGCCAGAATTTGACGGGGCCGCTTTATCCCTCGACGATTCCCATCGCGCAGATGTCGCCGGACCAGTTGTGGTCCAGCTACATTCGCCCGATCGGCGCGGGCGCCGTGGCCGCGGCCGGATTGATCACGCTGCTGCGAACGCTGCCGACGATCGTGAGCGCGCTCACCGCGGGATTGAAGGATGTGCGCGCGCAGCGCGCCGGCACGGCCGCCGCAGGCCGGACCGCCTCGAACGCGATCTGCCGATGAAGTTCGTGCTGATCGGTTCCGTCGTCATCTGCTGGCGATGATCTGGGCGCTGCTGACGTTCAAGCCGATTCCCGGGGCGAGCACCGGCCTGTTCTCGAATCTCGCGGCGGCGCTGCTGGTGATCGTTTTCGGCTTCCTGTTCGTGACGGTGTCGTGCCGCATCTGCGGGCTGATCGGCACATCGTCGAATCCGGTGAGCGGCATGACGATCGCGACGCTCATGGCCACCTGCGCGATGTTTCTGGTGACGGGCTGGACGGGCGGCGCGTATCGCGGCGCTGGCGATCACGATTGGCGGCGTCGTGGCCATCGCCGCGGCCAATGCCGGAGCGACTTCGCAGGACTTGAAGACGGGCTACCTCGTGGGCGCGACGCCGCGTGCGGCAGCAGATCGGATTGATCGTCGGCGTGCTGGTGGCGTCGTTTTTCATCGGCCTGACGCTGATCGGCATGAACAAGGGCCTCGAAAAATACACGCCCAACGTAATTCCCATCAACATCGCGCAGCTTCCCGAAGGCGTGCAGGTGGAGTCGCAGAATTACGAGCACGCGGGAAAGACCTATGTGCTCGTCAACGCGCTCGGCTCGCAGGAAGTGCCCGACGGAAAATATCTCTACGATCCCGCGACCAAGCAGATCGAAATCCAGTGGGTGCAGGGAATCGGCAGCGACGCCGCTCCGGCTCCGCAGGCGCGCCTGATGGCCACGGTCATCAACGGCATCCTGACGCAGCGCCTGCCGTGGCGGCTGGTGATGCTCGGCGTCTTTCTGGTCATCGCGATCGAGCTGCTGGGCGTGCGCTCGCTTTCGTTCGCCGTGGGCTCGTATCTTTCGATTGCGACGACGGCGGCGATTTTCGCGGGCGGCGCCGTGCGCTGGCTCGTCGAGCGCAACAAGCCCAAGACCGCCGAATCCGAAAGCGAAGTCAGTCCCGGCGCGCTCTATTCCAGCGGATTGATTGCCGCGGGCGGCGTCGTGGGCCTGCTGGCCATCATCATCAAGCTCATGGAAATTCGCGGCTGGGTCACGCCGGACAAATTCAACGTCGGCGACAAAATGGATCGGCAGCCTCGCGACGAACGATTGGCTCGGCGTCGTGATGTTCCTGCTGCTGGCGTCGTCGCTGTTTGTCTTTGCGCGCAGGAAGCTGGAGTAAATCCTGGTGGAACAGGCTTCAGAGCCTGTGTGACAACTAATGGCCAAGCCCTGTAGTGCCCGCCTTTAGGCGGGCATCTGCCTGATTCCAAAGTGCCCGCCTGAAGGCGGGCGCTACAAAAAGCACCTGAATTTCATGTCGCCACACAGGCTCTTCAGCCTGTGAGGGCTAGTTTTTGCAAGGACCAAAATCCACAGGCTGAAGCCTGTGCCACTCCCGCGTGATAAACTCCTGCCCATGAGTGAAAATCAACCGACGCGCCGCGAAGTTCTGATCGGAACTGCTGCCGCGCTTCTCCTGAAGGGCACTCCTGAGGTGCAGGCCGCTGATTCCACAATTTGTTTCCTGAGCGCGATCGAAATGGCTCGCCTGATCCGCGCGAAAAAACTCTCGGCGCGCGAAGCGTTGGCCGCGCACCTCGCACAAATCGAGCGCGTAAATCCGAAAGTGAACGCCATCGTTACCCTGGTGCCGGAAATGGCCGCCGCGGCTGCCGCGAAGGCCGATGAAATGCAAGCGCACAAAGAATCTTTGGGCCCGCTCCACGGCCTGCCGGTTGCGCACAAGGATCTGCTGGAAACGCGCGGCATCCGCACCACATTTGGATCGCCGCTCTACAAGGATTACATTCCCGCCGAAGACGATATCGTCGTCGACCGCATGCGGCGCGCGGGCGCGATCATCATCGGAAAAACCAACACGCCCGAATTCGGCGCGGGATCGCAGACATTCAACAAAGTTTTCGGCGCCACGCATAATCCCTACGACCTGACGAAAACATGCGGCGGCTCCTCCGGCGGCGCGGCCGTCTCGCTCGCCTGCGGTCTCGCGCCGGTTGTCAGTGGCTCCGACACCGGAGGTTCACTTCGCAATCCCGCTGCGTTCTGCAACGTGGTCGGTTTCCGCCCTTCCGCCGGCCGCGTGCCGAACCCGAAGGCGGCATTCGCGTGGTCCACGCTGAGCACCTCAGGATGCCTCGGCCGTTCGGTGGCCGATCTCGCCTATGTGCTCAGCACCATCGCCGGCCCCGATCCCCGCGCCCCGCTCTCCATCAACGAACCGGGAGAACTTTTCGCGCGCCCGCTCGACCGCAGCTTCAAAGGTGTGCGCGTAGCCTGGTTCAAGGACCTTGGCGGTGTCCCCTTCGACCCGCGCGTGCGCGCGGTCGTGGATGGCCACCGGAAAACGTTCGAATCGCTCGGGTGCATCGTCGAGCAAGCGGAGCCGGACTTCGCCCCCGCGGAAATCGCCTTCCGCGTCCTGCGCGCATTGAATTCGGCAAACGTTTACGGCGAGCGCCTGCATGACCACCCGGAAGCCTTCAAGGACACGCTAAAAGGCGAGATCGAAGAGGGCCTGCGCCTGACAGGCATGGAAGTAGCGCGCGCCGACGCCGCCCACGGCCAGCTCTGGCGCGGCTTCCAGGCCTTCCTGGAAAAGTACGAATACTTCATCCTGCCCACCACGCAGTTGCCGCCCTTCGATGTGGACACGCCCTACCCCACCGAAATCGCCGGCGTGAAGTTCACGAACTACATCGATTGGATGAAATCCTGCTGGTACATCTCGGCCACAGGCAATCCAGCCGCCTCGGTTCCTGCAGGCTTCACCCCAGAAGGGCTCCCGATCGGCATACAGATTGTAGGCCGCAACAAGGAAGATTTCAGCGTGTTGCAAATGGCGCACGCCTTCGAACAGGCGACTGGCTTCGGCAAGAAGCAGCCGGCCATTGTGTAGCACGGGCACCTTTGCCTGTGCGGTTTTGTAAGCCGCACATACGGATCCAGCTCCGCTACATTTGCGAAACCCGCACAGGCAAGAGTGCCTCTGCTACGCAATCCCCATCCCCGCCCTGTGCAAATCATCGATGAGATACTCGGCACGGGGTTGCAAACGCACGTTCCTTGCACGCTCATCACTTTTTCCCGGCGGGAACCTTCTCCTTCAATTCTTCGAACCAATTCAACACCACGTTGATTTGCGTCGGTGCAGCCTGGCCTTGCCCGCTGGGCTTGATCATCAGGAAGCGCTGCCCGTCGCGTGAGACGTCATAGTTGGCCGTCGGGACCGGGTTCGGACTTGGCTGGTATTGCCCCGTGAATAGCACCTTCGGCTTACCGGCGGAAAGGTTCGGCTGGGTGGCGATTTCTACCGCCATCATCTTCTCGCCACTTCGATAGAAAAGTTCCCGTCCATTCGGATTCCACATTGGCTCCGTGCCCCCTTCGGCAGAGATTTGTGATTTTCCCCCCGCGCCCGGATAGGCCTTCAAGTAAATCTCGAAGCGGCCCGTTTCATCCGAGGCATAGGCCAGCCAGTGCCCGTCGGGGGAAAACTCCACCGCGCCTTCGTTGAATTGTGATTGAAGAAAAGTTGATCGACTGCGGTCGCCAAGCCGCAGCAGCCCAATTTCCCGTCCCGAGGTGTTGCTTCCACGTTCGTACGCAAGGACTTGGCCATCCATGGACCAGGAATTCGGAGTGCTGGCGAAATCGCTGAGCCGCTCTAATCCGCCGCTGCCATCCGCCAGTTGCCAGAAAACGGCATCCGAATCGATCGAAGTGAAGGCTATCCGTTTCCCATCCCTTGACCAGACAGGGTTATAGTTCGTCCTCCCCTGAAACGTCAGGCGAGTCAGAGTCTCGCGGGAAAGGTTGTACAGCCAGACTTGGGTTTCCTGTCCCTCCACTGCCACAGCCACCTCTTGACCATCCGGCGAAATCCTCGGTCCACGGTAAGACCGCCCAGGAGCGGCGACAGGTTGCTCGGCTCCGCCACGGCTTACCCACACGAGTTTGCGTTCGGTCGCACCAACATTTCCAGGAACATAAACCAGCGTTCCCGTAGCCGAAAAGCTGTATTGGGCGGCTCCGGTGAAGGTAGATTGCAGGACACCCTCCTGAACGGGCACAGCCTTTCCTGATACCGCCAATTTCTGCGTATCGAACGGAACGGCCATCAAAGTTCCCCCTTCCGCATACACCAAGTGACCGGAGGGCGCGTAGCGGGCGTTCGTGCCGCCGCGGATCAGGTCCCGCCGCTCACCGGACCCGATTGGCTGAGCGGAAATCTGTGCGTTGTCCCAGTTGCCGCCCGGATATAAGTTGGCAAAGAGCACTGCATCGCCGCCGGGCAGAGCCTCCGGCCAGCGGTTGCTGCCCTCATGATTTTCAAAACGAGTCACCGGCTGCGCGGGGCCTCCCGCATCGGTAGTTTTCTGTATGGTTGTCGCCCTGGTGGGTGCGAAGAAAATCATTCCTCGGCCACTCCAGCTGCCGCCGCGAGGGTCCACGGCATCGCCAAGGGTTATCGCCTCTCCCCCATTTACCGACACCTTCTTCACCTTTTCGTCGGCAAAAAAACCCAGCCATTGCCCGTCGGGCGAGAAGAATGGCTGGATTCCACCCTCGGTGCCCGGAATGGGTTGAGCTTCCAGCCCGCCCAGGGGCCGAAGATAAAGCTGCTGCACGCCCCCCTGGCGGGCGGCATAAACAAGGCGCGTGCCGTCGGGAGAGAGCGCCAAGGCGGACCCAAGTTCCACTCCTGCGAGCGGTTGGCTCGGCGGCAAAGTGATTGCGATACGCGAGACCGCTGACGAATTCGTTGGGGAGGAGGATTTCCGATTCCAGAGCACGATGCCGGTCACGGCCGCCAGAAGCAAGAATGCAGCCCCCCATAATGCGCCTTCCCGCCAACGATCCAGGATTCCTTTCGGCGCAATTGCTAAAGCCGGAGTGGAATCGGAGCCGCCTTCCGCGATCCACTTCAATTCGTCGCAGACATCGCTGGCCGCCTGCCATCTCTTTTCCGGCTCCTTGGCGAGGCACTTCTTCACGATGCGATCCAGCGCGGGTGGCGCCGTCGGCTGAAGGGAAGAGATGGGCGGCGGATCGTCTTTCAGAATCGCGCCGATCACGCTCGCCTGGCTGCTTGCACCAAACGCCCTCTTGCCTGTCGCCATCTCAAATACCACCGCGCCAAACGCAAAGAGGTCCGTGCGCGCGTCCACCTCCTTGCTTTCCAACTGCTCTGGCGCCATGTATTGCAGAGTGCCAACAATTTCTCCCTCTGCAGTGAGAGTGTCCAGTTCTGTGGGAAGGTCGGAGTGCGGCGTTGTTGGGAGCGTCTCTTGCCGCAGTTTTGCCAACCCGAAATCGAGGAGCTTCGTCCCTGTTTTGGTGAGCATGATGTTGCCGGGCTTCAGATCGCGATGCGTCACGCCATGGTGATGCGCTTTGTCGAGCGCATCGGAAATTTCGATGGCATAGCGCAAGGCTTGCTCCAGCGGCAAGGGTCCTCTGACGAGATGCTGCGCGAGCGTCTCGCCTTCGAGATACTCCATTACCAGATACGCAGCGCCGTCTTGCCGGCCGATGTCGTAGAGCGTGCAGATGTGCGGATGGTTCAGGCCTGCAATTGTGCGGGCTTCGCGGTCAAACCGTTCGCGATGTTCGGCGCGATCGGCCAGATGATCCGGCAAAATTTTGACAGCGACGACGCGATTGAGTCGAGTGTCGCGGGCTTTATAAACTTCGCCCATGCCGCCCGCGCCGATCCTCGCGAGGATTTCATAGGGTCCGAGGCGCGAACCAATTGCCGGCTGTTTTGGTGGGACGGCAGGCTCGGCGAGGAAACTCGATTGTCCCTGCTCGTGCGCGGCGATGAGGGATTCCACTTCGCGGCGTACTTCCGGTTCGGTGCAAGCCTGGTCAAGATAGGCATGCCTCTGCGCGGGCGCTCGTTCCAGGGCCCCAGCCAGCACTTTCTTGACCTCCTGCCAACGTTCGGGCGTCATGTTGCTTCGTACCTTTTCAATTCCCGTCGCAGCCAGGCGCGGGCAGTTGCCCACTCACGCTTTACGGTGGCCGGTGAAACTCCAAGGACGACGGCAGCTTCTTCGATGGAAAGTCCACCAAAAAATCTTAGTTCGATGAGGCGGGCCTGCTCCGAGTCTAATACGGCGAGCTTGCCGAGGGCGTCATCGAGCGCGACCAGATCAATCTCCACTTTCTGCGCCTGGACGAGTTCCGCATCGAGAGAGAGTCGAGGGGCGCCGGCGCCGCGTTTGACGGCGAGGCGGTTGCGCGCATGATCGACCAGAATGTGCCGCATCAATTGCGCGGCGACACCGAAAAAGTGCGCGCGATTTTGCCACTCCGGCGTTCCCTGGCGCACGAGGCGCAGATACGCTTCGTTGACCAGCGCGGCGCTCTCGAGGGTATGGTCGGGACGTTCGCCGCGCAGATGGCGGCGCGCCTGCCGCCGCAACTCGTTGTAAACCATCGGGATCAGCGCTTCACGCGCGCCCTCATTGCCGCGCCCCCAATCGGCGAGCAGCTTGTTGATCCGCGAAGTTGAGTCGGCGGCCATGTTTCGTCTTCGGCCCAGAACCCGATGTCCAAGGTTGACCGGGAAGTTAGCTCCCCGCACAAACAAAGTCAACTTTACCTGCGGTGAGGGATTGTGTCAGTTTGGAATTGCCGATAAAACGAAAAGCTGCCCGCCCAAAAAGCGGGCGGCCTCTACAAAACCAACGCCGCATTCGCTTTACGGTTTTGTAGAGGCCGGTCCGTTCCCTGTTCTTCGGGATGGAGACGGCAGAGCTTCTTCTAAATCCAGCCATGACACAAAATATTCTAGTTTTTCGTGAGCCGGTTTGCCGCGGGTTCTCGCTTTATAGGGTGAAGGCACGATGCGGACTCCTAAAAGCCACCTAAAAAGCATCGCCTCAAAAAGGAGAACGACAATGAAAACTTTCAACATGACCCGGCATTCGATTTCAGCGAAACTGATTCTGGGTGTTTTGCTCGCCACCTGCGTGTTTACCGCCGCGGCCAACGCGCAACCAAGCTTTGAAGGCAGGTTCACACTTCCTTACGCAGTCCAGTGGAATCATGCCGCGCTGCCCGCCGGCGAGTATTTCATCCAGCTGAACGCAAACGGAGCGCCGGCCCTCATATACGCGGCCAGCACAGGCAATTCGGTCAACACCGGCGCGCCAATGGTTGCCGATTCAGAAAAAGGCGCGGCCCATCTGACCATTACGATTCGCGGAAACGAGCGCAAAGTTCGTTCCCTGAATTTGCCCCGAATCGGAAAATCCCTGGTTTTCGATCCGCTCACGAAAACGGAACGCGAAGTGTTCGCCAAGGCTGGGCAGATTGAAACAGTTCCCGTGATCACGGCTAGAAAGTAGGTCTCGAAAACCCGGCGAGCACGCCACACGAAAAAGGAGGGGGATGAACCGCCAGGTTCATCCCCCTTTTTCAATTGATCCTGAGCGAGGAAAAGCTTCCCGTCCAAAAAACGGGCGGCCGCTAAAAAGCAACCGCGCAACTGGTCCACGATTTTGTGGCGGCTACTCCGTCCCGTTCACGGTGAACGTTTAGGGTGAACCGTGCCCTTCGGGACGGAGTGACTACGCTTATTTTCAAGTTCAGCTGGTCGCAGGCTGCGGAAAAATTCAACTCTCTGTCATTCTGAGCGGAGCGAAGAATCTCTCCTTGTTCCTTTTCCGATACTTAAATCCAAGAGAGATTCTTCGCTCCGCTCAGAATGACAGAACCGGGCATTTTTTCCGCAGCCTCTTAGGAATAATTCAGAATTTGAACCGGTTTTCCGGACCACTCGGCGTAAAGCTGCTCGGTGGTGCGGGTGATCGAGAAACCCCAGGAGAACTGGCGGTAATTCTTGAAGCGGTCGGGGACCACGTAGCGCTCGACGGCTTCATCCACCGGGACGCCGGCCTTGTAATTTTTCTCCGCCTGTTCGGCGAGATCGTCGAAGCAGGAGCGCATTTCCGCGACGCCTTCCTGGCCGCACACCTGGCCGTGGCCGGGGACGAACAGCGTGTTCTTGTCGAAGGTGGCAAATTTGGCGAGCGTCGCGCGCCACAACGTCGGATAGCCGTTGATATTGACGGGGTATTGCCCGCCGGTCAGCAAGTCTCCTGTGTAGACCACGTTTTGCGCGGGAACGCGGTAAATCAGGTCGGTATCCGTATGGCCGATGAAGGCCTCGACAACCACAGTGAGGCCGCCGAGATCGATCTCGATCGGCATCTTCGCGGGATCGAGCCCGTGATTGGGGAATGCGAGGACGGTCTCCGTCACCGGTTTGTACATTCCGGTCACGCCCTCCATGTCGCTCTTGGCGTGCTCGCGTTGGGCGTCGGTCTTGGCCTCGCGCACGCGTTTTTCCCACGGTTCGAGGAACGTGGCCAGGTCTTCGGCCTGCCATTTCGGATAAATCGCGGCCATGCGCGCCGGCACATCCTTATGCGCCCAGATGGGAATCCCCGCGCCGCCGTAGACTGAGTTTCCGAGCGTGTGGTCGAAATGCCAGTGCGTGTTGAGAGCCGCGCGGACGGGCAATTGCGTAACCGTGCGCAGCGTTTCCAGCTGAAAAGTCGAGCCGATGGTCGTCTGAAATCCCTCAATCATGAGCGCCGCGTCCCGGCCGATCAAAAATCCTCCGTTGCAGCGCGCCTGCAAGCCTTTCGAACGGTCCGCAATCGTGGCGTACAGGCCGTCGCCGATCTTTCGAATGGACGCAAAACCCTTGTCGGCAATGGGCTGCTTTGCGATGCGCGGATCGTCGAGCGGCGGCGCGGCCAGCGCAGGCAGCGGCCAGGTGAATTTTGACGCCGCGTACACCGCCCCCAGCGACGACGCACCCGCAAGAAAATTTCGCCGCGAAAACGGATTCGTGAGCTTGTTCATGAGGATCTCCAAAATTCTTTGCGAAGCATACTGGTTTCACTGTCGCCGGGCAATGCGGTTTTCGTGGCGCATGCTTTAGCTTGTGGGGTTTAATCTTTGCAAAGATAAGAATCCACAAGCTAAAGCATGCGCCACTGGGGTGCTATCCCGCGCTAGCCGCGCGGAGTCAGAATCTTATGGAATGCGGTTGAGAAAGAATCGATGAAAGACTTATGAGGTTTCTTGACATCGTCGTAGATCATGATCGAAAGCACGACGAGCACCCACCAGGGAAATATCCCCATCCCCGGAATGGCTTCCACGACAAGTCCCGGCAACAGAGCCCACCGCTTTCCGAAAATCACGAATAGAACGATGGCAGTCGCCAGATCCAGCGTCCACTGGAGGGGTGGGGCAAAGGTGATCCAGATCGAGAGGGCGTCGGAAACCGCGGCCACGCCGAAGGCCAGCGCCATTTTCCCGCGAGAATGACGCTGCAGGGGCGAGGTCGTAGCCTCGACCGGGGTCAGAACAATGGTTTTTTCGGCATCCAAATGATACCTCCCGGCAACGATCGTCAAATAGCCTTGCAGCGTGACAAATAATCGTGCCATGACCGGCCCCGAACTGCAAGCAATGGCGCGGCTGCGTGGTAAGTCAGTTGGGGATTTTCCGTTCCAGGCGAAACATCGCGCATCGTTCACAGGAGGCATAAAACTCATCAATCGCATAGACTTCCGAGGGGGTCTTCAGGAGTTTGGCCATCGCGTCTGCTTCATCCCGGCTGGCGAAAGCTTCCCAGTCGGTTCTGGAAGAACCCTCGACGATCCAGCGGATATGGAAGTGAGAGACTAAGTTTTCGTCCATTGCCGCACCCCAGGGACTGCCAGATTAACATGCTCGATTTAACATAACCGTTAAGGAAGAGCAAGTCTATGGGGACGGCAGGTTTGGCGCAAACTGCGTTTTCCACAATCCTGCGATCGCGAGCGTGCGGCGCGCAACCTTCTGATTTCAAAATGAGCTGACGCCCATCCCTAATTCACGAATTGGGCACAGCGAACTCGGTTTCAAATGCCCTGGTACACCCTGTCCTGCTATCATTTTCTTACCGCCCAAATTGAATCGGAGGTTCAAAGATGAGCCATAAAGCCTTGGTTCGAACTCTTATCATTGTCGGAGTGCTTGCCCTGATTGGCTGCAGAAATTCGTCGATTTCGCCCGATTCAAACGCCAATCCCAGCGGAAACACAGGGAGCGCAGCCTCCGCATCACCTGATGCGACTGCTCCCGCCCCGCAGAATTCTGGAGGGCAGAGCGCCCAGGAATCTCCCCTCGCGCATGTTTTCGCGCCGAAATCGACGGTTGTGCATGCCGGGACCGAGATCGTAGTCACCGCCGATCAGTCCGTGAGTTCGAAGACCAGCAATTCGGGAGACTTTTTTGACGCCTCTCTGGCTGAACCAGTCGTCGTGGGAGATAAAGTCGTTATCCCCAAAGGAGCGAGGGCGACTGGAACCGTGACCGAGGCCAAATCAGCCAGCAGATTCAAGGGAAAGCCGGCCATTACGCTGACCCTCAGTTCCGTCAAGGTGAACGGGCAGGAATATCGGCTCAAGACAACGAAGGTAACCGAATCGGGCAAGAGCCGCGGCAAGCGCACGGCAGTTGGCGCGGGCGGTGGCGCGGCTTTTGGAGCCATCGTCGGTGCCATCGCCGGGGGCGGGAAGGGGGCCGCAATCGGCGCAGGGGCGGGAGCAGGCGCCGGGACGGCTGGCGCGGCGTTTACGGGTGACAAAGACATCACCATCGCGCCCGAGACGAAGCTGACGTTTCAGTTGGAGGAACCTCTCGAGGTGAAAAAGAAGTAGCCCAAGCAAACATGCCCTCTCCGCCCCGAAAGGCGCGGGGCGGAGGGGCCTCTACAAAACCGTAACACATTCGTGCAGTTGGTTTTGTAGAGGCCGCCCGTTTTTAGGGCGGGCAGGCTCTCGTTGCTCGGGCGAATCGAAATCATACAGCATCTGATTTTTTCCTGGATTTGGGCGAGTAGTGTGGTATACTTCGCCTGCGCTTGATACATCGGTTGTTTGGTGTGGTTCCCTTGGTAGTGTTCGATTCGAGATAACCCCGCCTTTGATTTCCTCCGTGAGTCTTCAGCGTAATTCAAACTAGGACTGGCCATGCCAGTTGCGTCCACGTGTAAAAATACGTGTATGCCGCGACGGCTCCCGCCAGCAGAAAAGACAAAGATAGAAATGCAGAATTTTTCAGAACTACAGATTTCCAATTACACCAAGGAGAGGCTGTCGCTCGCCAAATTTGCGACGCCCACTCCGGTCCAGGCCGCGGCCATCCCGCAGGCGCTGGAAGGCAAGGATGTGCTCGCGACCGCGCAGACAGGGACCGGCAAGACGCTGGCCTTCCTGATCCCGATTATCGAGAAGCTCCTTGCATCGAAAGCGAAAGGCATCGAAGCCCTCGTGCTTGTTCCCACGCGGGAACTCGCCATGCAGGTCGTGGATCAATACAACGCGTTGCGCGGGAAGCAGCTTTCCGCCGCCGCGCTGGTCGTGGGCGGATTGCCCGAGGCCAAACAGCTTGCCGCGATTCGCGCGGGAGCGCGGCTCGTGGTCGCCACTCCGGGACGCCTGGAAGACTACCTCGGCCGCAACCTCTTCAACTTTCGCGGATTGCAGGTGCTCGTCCTCGATGAGGCCGATCGCATGCTGGACATGGGTTTCCTTCCGGCGATTCGCAGAATCGCTGCGGTACTTCCCAAGGATCGCCAGACGTTGTGCTTCTCGGCGACACTCGAGGCTTCCGTCGTGCATCTCGTGAAGGACTACATGAAGAACCCGGTGCGTCTCGCCTTCGGGTCCACTCTCAAGCCCGCGGACAATGTGCGCGTCCAGGCCTTTGAAGTTTCGGGCGACCGCAAGCAGGATTTGCTGCAGCACCTGCTCGAAAAAGAATCCGGACGAGTCCTGGTCTTCGCGCGCACCAAGCGCGGAACCGACAAGCTGGCCCGCAGCCTTAATCGCGAAGGATTCGCCGCCGCCATGATTCACGGCGACCGTTCGCAATCCCAGCGCACCGCGGCCCTCACCGGCTTTCAACAGGGACGTTACCGCATCCTCATTGCCACGGACGTTGCCGCTCGCGGGATTCACGTGCAGGACATCGCGCATGTGATCAACTACGATCTGCCGGACATTGCGGAGAACTTCATTCACCGCGTAGGCCGCACAGGCCGCGCGGGCAAGAGCGGAGTCGCTTCCACGCTATTCGGTCGCGAGCAGCGCTCGGAGCTGATGCAGCTCGAGCGCACGCTCGGCATTCGCATGGAGCGGGTGCAGGCCGACGGCAGCAGTTTTCCCGAGAAGCCGGCGCGAACCACGCCCATCGTGCATCGCTTCCCGCTAGCATCCGGATCGGGGCCGATTGCAGGAATGGTTCGCCTGCCCGGCGAAATCATGGAAGTTCAGCTGGAAAACTAACGTCAATCATCGTTTGCCGGAGGACTGTAAATTCCATCAGTCCTTCGGCAAGCAATCCCGCCCGGCCTCGGTCGATCCCTAAGACAAGTTGGCATTGCTTTCCGCACTAACAACCATTCGCCTCTGCACACCCGGATCTCTTTAAATTGCCGCATCTCGTACGACGCCTGATCGGTTTAGTTCGGGCCGCGGGTCGTCCGCTTGACAATCGCGAACTATATGTATATACATATAGTATGAAAGTTGGAACTCCGGAAAAAATCGTCTCCCACGCGCTTTTCGAACTGCCCTGCGCGTGCCAGAGCCTGCGCCGGCTCACGCGCATCGTCACGCGGATCTATGACCAGGAAATTCGAAAAGCGGGACTGGAGATCACACAGTTCGGCCTGCTCACGGCACTGGCTATCGCGGGGGAAGCCAATCAAAAAAGGCTGAGCGCGGGTTTCGTCATGGATAGCACGACTCTGACGCGGACATTAAGACTGCTGGTGAAGGCGGGCTGGGTTCAGGTGAAGCGCGGAAAAGACAGGCGGGAGCGGCTGTTTCGCTTGACCCCGGCCGGGAAGCGGAGGCTTGCAGAGGCTCAACCGTATTGGGAGTCGGCCGAACGGAAGCTGCAAGGAACACTTAGAGAGGCCGGATGGAGGAGCTTGCATGAGTCGGTCCGGCGGTGCACGAAAGCGGCGGCGGAGGCGTGAACTTTTTTGCGACCAGATAGATGCATATACATCTAAAATTATGGAGAGCTTAAAATCAGCGGGAGGTTTTCTATGGGAGAGCCAAAGATTCTGGTGACGGGCGCGACCGGCAAAACCGGGAGCGCGGTGGTTGATGAACTTCTTGCGAAAGGTGTTCCGGTGCGGGCCCTGGTCCATTCGAAAGATGCCCGAAGCGCGGCGTTGGAACGCGATGGAGCCGAAACGGTGGTCGCTGACATGTTCGACCCCGATCAGTTGCTCGCCGCCATGCGCGGAACGCAGCGAGCCTACTATCTTCCTTTCTACCATCCGTACATGATCCAGAGCGCCACGGCCTTCGCAATTGCCGCGCGGGACGCCAAGCTGGAAGCAGTCGTAAGTCTGGGCCAGTGGCTGGCGAGCCCGGTACATCCGTCGCTCGCGACACGGCAAACCTGGCTCGCGGATCAGGTTTTCTCGATGATACCGGGCGTGGCGCACGTGAGAGTGAACCCGGGATACTTTGCGGACAATTATCTGCGGCTGATTGAATACGCGGCTCATCTCGGTGTGTTCCCGACGATCACCGGCGACAGCAAGGACGCGCCACCTTCCAATGAAGATATTGCGCGAGTGGTGGTCGCCGCGCTCCTGGATCCAGAGAAACATGCAGGCAAACAGTATCGCCCAACCGGACCGGCTTTGCTTTCGGGGAACGACATGGCAGAGATTCTGGGCCGTGTGCTGAGGCGGAAAGTCCGTCGCGTTGACCTGCCGTGGTGGCTGTTCCTCAAGGCCGCGCGCACGGGAAAGGTCGGCGCTTTCCTGCGAGCAACCTGCAGCTATTACGTCGAAGATCACAAGCAAGGTGCGTTTGCATTGAGCGCGCCCACGAATGACGTTTTGGAAGTGACTGGCCGTCCAGCCGAGGATTTCGAAACCACTGCACGACGCTACGCCGCCCGGCCGGAAGCCCAGAGAAATTTCGGCAACTGGCTGCGCACGTTTGCTGACTTCATGCGTGATCCTCTGCGGCGCGGATACCACCCGGAGCGGCTCGACCGCGAATTGCGCTTCCCTACGCCACCATGCCTCGCCTCGCCATGGCCAATGAGAGCTGGAAAGTTGAGCACGGCGCGCAATTCGCCCGGCGTCCGGTCACGGAACAGCCACCTACTCAGCATACCTTGGTGCGAGACAGCGCGTAGCCACGTGTTTTCTCGCATTCAGGAAGGAACACATTCGAATTCAGGAGCACCAGACACTTCCAGAAATACCAGGCCGAATTACGGCCGGAAAGGATCGACCATGGCATTGCCAGCTGTGTTCGGAATCAGCGTAGCCTTTAGCTTTGTCGCGTGGGGAGCAGTCGCCTGGCACTATATTTGGCCGGCTCTGAAAGAACGCCCCAGCACTGAAGCACTGAAACCCATTTTGTTGCTTCATGGATTCAGGTTTATCGGATTGGCATTTCTTGTGCCGGGAGTTGTATCTGCTGACTTACCTGCTGCATTTGCCCGGCCAGACGCCTACGGCGACCTGACAACCGCAGTTCTGGCACTGCTCGCGCTCGCTACTCTGGGAACCCGCACAGGAACAGTGCTGTCCTGGGCATTCAATACCTTCGGAACCGCAGATCTGCTTTTTGCCTTCTACCATGGAAACCAAATATCGCTTGCAAAAACGCCGGGCTTGCTGGGTGCTGCCTATTTCATCGTGATTGCAATGGTTCCACTTCTTCTCATAACGCATGGCTTGGCGTTCCGGATGCTGCTACGAAGCGAGGCTGGCTTGGCGTCAACGCACAGAGTACGTACCGCTTGATCTCCAACTCTCGTCTCTGTGCGCTGCAAGGCCCTATGAAGCGGTGCCAGCTCAGCCGGTCGACAACACCGTCCCATCGGCTATTCGGCAGCCGGCTTTTATCTGCGGCCGCGCCAAACGTGTAGATCAGGCTGATCGAAGGCCGCAAGTCGGTCTGCCCCTGGATCGCCACGTTGGAATTGAAATAAGGAAGTGCGAAGATACTCTACTTCCGGACGCAGTGACATTGCTTCCGTGATCCGGTATTGAAGTCCCACGCCGCCCCCCACGCAAAGTGGTTCACGAATCCCCGGATCAGTGTTCCGTCGCTCTCGAAGTTCACTCCGGTCACTCTTGCCCCGCCCGCCAGCACCTGCGCATGGATATCGAATTTGCTCCGCCGAATCGGATAGAAAACCGGCCCGGCCATATACGTCAAGATGTCCGCGACTGCGGCCCGTCTGAAACGCATCGGGGGAACGCGAATACCCCACTTCCAGTTTCGCTCCAAAATGCGCATTCAGATCCCCACTTGCCGAGAGCACGATCCCCTTCATCGCCATGTTGCCCTGCGAGGGTACGCTCGACTGCACATACGAGTACCCGATACCGCTCTCAATCACCGGAGCGACCCCCGCAATTACGGGCCCTTGCGCGTGTGCCTGAGACGCCAATCCCAGCGCGACCAGCAGGAGCCACAGTTTGAGATTCGTTCTCATAAGCCGTCCTCGACTCCTTGCTTCCCTTGTCCACTCCACACAGTCGTAATTTCACCTGAGGGTGAAGATAAATATTACGCGGCTAGCCCAGGAACCCCAGATTGCCGCTCGTAAAATTCGCGAGGTTCGGGAAAATGGACGGCAGGTTCCCCGCACCGACTCCAAACCACGTCGCCAGAGTCGCCGCATATTGATCCAGCGCCGTCGTGGGGATCCACCGGCCATTCTGGTCGGCGTCGTCCGGCCCGCCCAGCACCAGAGTCGGGAACGTGCCATAGATCGCGTTGCCCTTCACCGCGCCTCCCAGAATCAACTGGTGGGCGCCCCAGGCGTGGTCGGAGCCGCCGCTGGAGCCGGGTTCCATCGTGCGGCTAAACTCCGAAAGCGTGAATGAGGTCACTTGATTCGCGACTCCCAGTTCCTGTGTGGCTTGGTAGAACGACGACATGCTCTTGCTGACATCCGAGAGCAACGCCACTTGCTGCGGCAATTGGTCCGAGTGCGTGTCGAATCCGCCGACAGCGCAGAAGAAGATCTGGCGTTGCACCCCCAAGCGCGCTTCGCGCGGAAATCACCTGGGCCACCTGCTGCAATTGTTGTCCCAGGTAAGAGCCCGGGAATAGTGTCTGCAAAGGCGGGATACTCTTCAGCGCATTCGAGAGAACCTGTCGCGAACTTCACCGCTTGTCCCGTTACCGAGTTCGCCGCCTGCACCATCGACAAGCCGCTGTCAAAGGTCAGCAATTGCTGCGTTGCGGCATATCGGGCCTGGGATGCCGCCGACGGATCGAATCCGTTTAGACCGGGCGGCTGGCCGGGGTCCATCGAGAATGGCCTCGTGCTGATGCCGGTGCAGAAGACGGGACTGCCGGAGATCGAGAGAATCGGCGGAAACTGCGCGGAGGCGTTGAATGTCTGGACATTGTCGGCGACCTTGCCCGCCCAGCCGGATACCGGAATTCCGGCGAGTTGCGCGCTCTGCCACTGGTCCTGCTGGTCGGAGTGCGAAAAAAGATTTTCCGGCAGATTTTGAAACGCGCGGTAGGCTGCTTGCGTTGTGGGCCGCACCAGCGTTCCCACGTTCGCAACAATCGCCAGCGATTTTTGACTGTTAAAGAATCCCTGCATCTCCGGCATGTTCGGGTGCAGCCCGTAGTTCGATTGTCCGTTGATTTGCAACGGCAGCAACTGGCTTTGCGGCAGCGCCAGCACGCTGCGGGATTGCAAATACTGCGTATATCGCGAGTCTGTCGGCACCAGCATGTTATTGCTGTCATTTCCGCCGAACATGAAAATGCACACCAGCGCTTTGTAATCCGTCGTGCCCTGCGCCAGCGCGCTCACCAGGCCGAGTTTGCTCAGTCCGCTGACCAGGCTCGCGCCCGCCGCCGAGCAGCACGCCAATCGCAACATGTCTCTTCGTGTATGCCGTGTCATGATTCGCTCCTCTGCCTTAGTGCTGCACTTCGTACATGGACGACGAAAGGTAAAGATAAATCGCCGCCAGCGCCTGGTCCGTCGTGTCCGTGGAATCGACGGCGGCGACGGCGGTGAGAATCGTTTGTTTCATTTGCGTTGGCGTGCTCCCGTGCAGGAGCAGTGTGTCAAGCCATGCCACCATCTGGTCCGAAGTGCCGGCGGTGATCACGGGGCTGAAATTCAGCGTCGTGTTCTGTCCGATCGCCTGGTAGACCGCTGCGTTAATGAAGTTCATGCGCGCCAGGCTCGTATTGGTGTCAAAGATCGCGAACTCAGGTCCATTCAACGAGGTGCCCGCGATCGGATTGACGGGCGGGAAGAAATTGAACACCGTCGCCGGGTTAAACAGGTCTTGCGACATGTTGGCGCTCCACCCCGATAAACCTCCGCCGTCAGTTCTTGCATGGAATGCCCGCGCGATGCTAGCGATCAGCACTACCGGCTCACGCAACTTTCCGTCCGTCACAACCACCGTCGCCGGGTTGTCGCCGCGCCGCGCTTCCGGATCCATCAAGATCGCCGCGATCATGGCTTGCATGTCGCCGCGTTTGCCCGACCCGTAGGTGTTAAACGTCCCGGTGTTGAATGCCGTGGCCACGCGCTGCACGTAGGCCGGGCTGGGATTGCTGGTGACCAGGTGCTCGATCATCTGCTGGGCGACGAACGGCCCGACATTTGGATGATTGAAAATGATTCCCAGGGCCGACGCCAAATCCTGCTCGGCGCTCTGGCCCGCCGGAATCGTTTGCCCGAGAATTGTTTTTTGCCCGGAATCGTGCAGGCTTTCCACCGCCACCATGGGGCCGCCGTAGAATTCCGGATTGTGGTTTTGCTGCGGCTTGCCCGGCGTCGGCGGAAAGGTCCATCCGGTGAACGCACGGCCCAGGTCCATTACGTCTGCCTGTGTATACGTCGGGATCGGATTTCCGCTGCTGTCGAGCACCGGCGTTCCGTCCGGATTCAACTGGTTGAGCCCCAGGCAGAACAACTGCATGATTTCGCGGGCGTAATTTTCGTTGGCGTGTTCTCCGGGCGGCGGCGCATCGTTGTTCACCATGTTCAGGAAATTTCCCATCGCCGGAGTGAGCGTCACATCGGTCATCAGATTGAGGTAATTTCCCAGACCATCCTTGTCGAGCGCGCGCAGGTAATTCGTGTACCCCAGCGGGTCGTTGATTGTCTGCGCGCTTACCACCCAGAATTCATTCAGTGCGAACGATGTCCGGCCGCGCAACTGATCTCCGCCGGCGATTGCATTCAGGAAAAATGTCTGCTGCACATTGTTGACGCCGTCATTCGGACGCGGGTTCGGATAGGGCGTGACCGCAGAACCGAACTGGTTCTGCAGGTACGTATCAAAGCCCGTCTCCATCACCTGGTTCACGTTTTCCACATCCGGCCCGAAAGAAGCCTCCTCCAGAAAACGCACCGCCGCCGCCGAACTTTCGGGCGTGCCCGCAGTCGTCACCGTCACATTCAGTGAGTTGGAAGTTCCGCCGCCCGGCGCGGGGTTGGTCACCTTCACGGCCACTGTGCCAACTTGCGGCGCTGTGCCGATGGCGGTAATCATCGTCGATGTCACATAGGTTACCAGCATCGTCTGCCCGCCAAATGTCGCCGAGGAGGTGCTCACAAATCCCGTCCCATTCAGCGTGATCTGGAAGGAACCGAGTCCCAGAGTAGAGGGAGTGATCGATGAGAGCGCCGGCACCGGATTGATCAGCGTGACGACGGCGCTGTCCGACTTCGCGGAATTCGCGTTGCTGGTAGCTGTTACCGTAACGGTTCCGAGGCCCACAATGTTGTTCGGCGCCGTGTAATTGCCCGAACCGTCGATCGTGCCGACCGCGCTGTTTCCGAAGCTCACTCCGTTCACCGACCACGTCACGCTCAAATCAATCGATCCCGTCACCGTCGCCTGGAATTGCTGCACGTTTCCCGCGCCGAGCGTGGCGGTTTTCGGAGAAACCGTTACGGTGATGCTGGAGTTCGGGCCGACCACCTGCACGTTGACCGGCGCGGATGTCGAGCCGCCCGGATCAGGATTGACTACGGTGACCGGCACCGTCCCGACTTGCGCCAGCGTGGGCGTACCCACGGCGATCAATTGCGTCGGCGCAATGAACGTCGTGCTGAGCGGAATGGTGCCGAGGTTCACGATGGAGCCGGGAGTGAAGCCGGTTCCGTTTACGGTCATTTCAAATTGCGTGTTGGCCGTGAATACCGTGGGCGTAACGCTACTGATCACGGGCAGCGCATTTTCCAGCGTTACCGTCGCGCTACTGGACTTCGTTGGATCCTCGACACTGGTCGCGGTCACCGTGACCGTGTTCGGGGTCGGCAAGATGAGAGGCGCCGTGTAAGCGCCGTTTGCCGCGATCGTTCCTATCGTGGAGTTTCCGCCGGCCACCCCGTTTACTGTCCAGGTGACGCTCGTGTTCAAGGCTCCCGTCACCATGACCGTGAAGGCCTGTTGATTGCCGGTGCGCACCATGGCCGTTGCCGGCGCCACCATCACGGCGACCCCGCCCTGCACGATTAAGTTCACACCCGCGGAAACGCTCGCCCCGGGGTCCGGGTTATGCACCGTGATGACCTGTGTTCCCGCTTGCGCGGGGGTCGCCGTGCCCGTTGCCGTCAGTTGTGTCGACGAAACGTACGTCGTCGTAAGCGCGGTGGTTCCCATATACGCGACCGCGGTTTGCGCGAAATGTAATCCGGTAAGGGTGATGGTGAACGCGCCCTGGGCAATGCTCGGCGGCGCGACGCTCGTCAATTGCGGCACTGGATTATTCAGCGTGGCGGCGGCGTTGCCCGAGTTTTTTTACGTCGGACGTTTCGACGGCGCTGACGGTGATGGAATTGGGTGCCGGCGGAAATTCCGGCGCGGTGTACATTCCGTTCGCGCTGATGGTCCCAAGCGTCGCATTGCCGCCTGCGATTCCGTTGATCGACCAGCTCACTGCCGGTTTCGATCCGTCACCTGATTTCGCCGTGAACTGTTGCTGCGCTACGCCCGGGATGGACGCGCTCGACGGTGTCACGGTCAACGCTGTCAGTCCCGGTCCCCCCGCGGGACCCGGGTCGCTTGGTAGGATTGCCTGAGCGCAACCGCCCAGCAACACAACCAGCGTAGCTAGCATCACCAGTGCGGAACGATTCACGGGTTCTCCCCCTTCAATCCACACCGAATTAGCTGCTTGCCCGAACTTGCTCGGTCAATTGCGCCGTGCATTTCAAATTGCGACTGTTCTTCTGAGGTGGAAAGAATACGGGAGTCAATCGTTGGGTTCTACTGGACACACGTTCATATTCGGAGCACCTGTTCCGATGTCCCAGTACTGTTCGGATCGACCTTTTTGTTTGCGATTTGGCTAAGCGGGAATTATTTGGATGACGATTCCATCAGATCCGCAAAGCTGACGTTCCAGGGCTTATGAGAGACATCGAGGCGGGCGAGCGTCACCGGCAAATCGAAACGGCGTGGCCCCGCGCTCCCCGGATTGAGAAACAGGACGCCGCCGCGTTCCGTCCGCGCGGGCTTGTGCGAATGCCCGCTGACGATGATGTGGAATCCCGCGGCGGCGGGATCGAGATCGAGCGCGTGAACATCGTGCAGAACGTAAATCGTCGCAGAGGCCGTTTCGATGACTTCGGTTTCTGGCAAGGCCAGCGCCCACGGTTCCGTATCCACATTTCCACGCACGGCAAAAACGGGCGCCAGAGTTTTCAGCTTCTCCAGAATTTGCGGATCGCCCACGTCCCCCGCATGAATGATCAGGTCCGAGCCCTCGAGCGCGCGCAGCGCCTGAGGGCGGAGCAATCCATGCGTGTCCGAGATCAGGCCGATCGTTTTGGGATTTTGCATTTTTGCCACGGCGACATTATGCAGGGGCTCATTCCGATTGTGTAGCGCCCGCCTTCAGGCGGGCATCTGGTTGAATTTAAGATGCCCGCCTGAAGGCGGGCGCCACACAGGCGGCGAAGGCGAAGGAACAACGCTGGCCCGGACGCCCGATCCTGGAGTACGATTCACGTATTCAAAGCTGCGAGGGCTGCGGGCCGAACTTCTTTTTTAATAATCGATTTAACCGGGAACGACGCGCCGTTAGGGAGCCGCCATGCGACGAATACCAAAAATGTTGGCATTGATCAGCGCGATGATTTTAGCGGCTGCTTTTGCGCGCGCTGCGACGATCTCCGGCACCGTGAAAGGGCCGGGCGGCGCTCCATTCAAAGGGGCGTTCGTCTCCGCGCAGAACACCAAGACCAAGATTACCGTCAATGTGCTATCCCACAAGGACGGCGCATATCGCGTTGAGGATTTGCCCGCCGGTGAATATGTCCTGCGGATTCGCGCCATGGGTTATCAAGCCGACCCGCGCATGGGAGTCACGCTGACGGCAAGCCAGGCTGCCTCGATGGACTGGGCGCTGAAGCCCGGGACGGTGCGCTGGCGTGACCTTTCCCTTTACCAGGGCGAAAAATTAATCCCGAACATTCGCGGCAAGGAAATGGTCTTCGGCCCCACGTCCAATTTCCGCGACGCCCCCTGCCAGATCTGCCACGGATTCCAGACGCGCATGGCCTCTGTCTCGCGCGATCTGGAAGGCGCGAAAGACCGCGTGGATTACATGCGCACCCGCATGCATTTTCTGCTGGGCAGCATGGTCAACGATGAGCAGGCGGACAAGGTGGCTTCCTTCATCGCCGACGCCTTCGGCCCCGAATCGACGCTGCCGAAATCCCCCGCGGATTTGCCGGAATACAAAAATCTCGTGCGCACTTTTGACGACGACGCCATGAACATCGTCTACGTCGAGTACGATTTACCTGGCCCGAACCGAATGCCGTGGAGTGCGGCGCCCGACAAAGAGGGCAGCGTCTGGATGCCCTATTACGGCGGCGCAAACAAAATCGGCAAGCTCGACCCGGAAACGGGAAATGTAAAAGAATACGATGTGCCGAACGAAAACGCGGTGGCCATTCATTCCGCCTACCCGGGCCCCGACGGCAACGTGTGGCTCGGAGAATTCGGGATCAACAAGATCGGCAAATTCGATCCGAAAACGGAAAAACTCACGGAGTATGCGGATGTTTATCTCCCCGGCAAGGAAGGCCAGGTCGCCGGCGGCAGCAAGCACACCGTGCGGATCGGTCCCGACGGGATTGCCTGGGCGAGCGGGTCGCGCGTCAGCCGCCTCGATCCGAAAACCGGGAAATTCACGGATTTCGGCGAACCGACCTACGGCGTCGTCGTCGACAAGGACGGCAACTGCTGGTTCTCGGAATACAACGCTGTCGGAAAAATCGGGAAAATTGACGGGAAGACTCTGGAAGTGAAGACCTGGGATCCGCCCGGAAGCAACACGGTTTATTCACGCCGCATTCAGATCGATGCGGATGGAATGGTGTGGTTCAGCCAATCCGGCGCCGGACAGATCGGCCGTTTCGACCCAAAAACAGAAACGTTTAAAAACTACGCTTTGCCGGGACCGAACGCCAGCCCCTACGCGATGAACCTCGACCGCAACCACGATGTCTGGTATTCCTCGGAGTATCTCGACGAAGTGGGCCGCTTGAACACCACGACCGGCAAGGTGACCGAATATCCTTTCCCGCATTCCGAGATTACTTCGCGGGAATATTTCCTCGATGCGCAAGGCCGCATGTGGTACGCGACGCCCTCGAATAATAAAGTCGGATATTTTTATCTTGCGGGGCAGCGAGCCATGGCCAGGAATGGCGGCCAGTAGGAGTAACAAAAATGAATATCTTGAAAAGAAGGCAAGCGCTGTTATTTGGCGGCTCAGCAATTCTTCTCATCCTCATCGGCGTATTTGCTTGGACTTCCTACGGCCAATTCGGCCCGTCGAAATACACAAGCCCTCCAGCGAACGTCGCGGCTACCATCGCGGGTAAGAAAATCACGATCGATTACTACGCGCCCTCGGCGCACGGCCGAAAAATCATGGGCGGCCTCGTGCCGTTCGGCGAAGTGTGGTGCACCGGCGCGAATTGGGCGACCAAGATTACTTCCGAAGCCCCTCTGCAAATGGGCACGCTGAGACTTCCCGCCGGGAGCTACAGCATCTGGACGCTCCCGAATGCCAACGAATGGACGCTCATCATCAACAAGCGGACAGGGCAGTTCCACAAGGATTACGATTCCTCGACCGACTTCGGCCGCACAAAGATGAATTTGAAATCGCTCCCGGCTCCAGTCGAAACGTTCAGGATTGAATTGCGCTCCGATGGCGGAAACAAGGGAACTCTCGCGCTCGACTGGGAAACGACGGAAGCGTCCATCCCGTTCACAGTGGGTTCTTAGTAGGACAGGCTTCAGCCTGTCACATTCTGATAGTTCTCCCTACGAAAACCAGACAGGCTAAAGCCCGTCCTACTTGGGCGTTCCAAACGTCACTCGCAAACCGGTGGAAAGCAGCAGGTCATTCCCCTTGATTCCGATCGGCGGATTACTCAGATACGTATCGTTGAAGCTGAATTGCCAGCCCAGCCATTTGCTGATCGCCGTCGAAAGTACAGAGTTAAACGTAAACCGGTATCCACTGGGCCCGCTGACGTTCGGAAAATAATTGAATGTTTCGTTGAAGGTCGAGCGGCTGCCGATCTTCGCGCTGAACGTTTCTCCTGCAGTGGCTTCCGCATTCCGTTGCGTAACGGCTGGGAAGAGAATAGTCGCCGGTGGCGGCGCGGCGTTGGGCAAAGTGTACGACCCGAAATATTCCTGGTTGTATCCCGCCCCGCCAAAGACGTCGAACTGCGCTTTCTTTGTGTTGATCAAGTGGGCTCCAAGGCCGCCATCGACCACATTTTGAAGGTCCAAATTCTGGAGCGCGTTGGAATTGAAATCCGTCGCCGCGAACGCAAACCATCGCTTGCTGAAATTGATGTCGCCGCGAATCCCGCCCGTGATCTGGTGCGCGATCACCTGGCTCGGCGTGGTCGTGTCATTCTTTCCGTACACCGCCGTCGTATAAACCGTGATTTTGTCGCGGTCCGTCTGGCGGACGGCCCTTCCCGAAAGCGTGTAGGAAAGAGTTGCCGAATTGCCGCGCGTGAGGCTCAGCCCGGTGTCCAGCGTCCCGCTCCAGTAGTCGCCGAGGTGCGGGTGCTGCAATCGCTCCATCGCCGCGTCATACGCGGCTTCCTCCGAGTCCGAGCGGATGACCTGCACCGAATCCTTCGCGGCGGTCACAACTCCTGCGGTAGTCGTAGTGACCTGGATTTGCCCGTCCTTCGTGGCCACCGGTCCTACAACCATTTGCCCGCCCGCCAGGCCCACATGAAGCGATTGCGAAGAAGTGATGGTGTCAATCGCCGTCCACTGAAAAGTCACTTCTCCCGCGGCCTCCGTCTTCAGGACGAGCGTCTTGGCATCCGACTTGACGATCGTTCCCGTAAGCCGGTCCCCGTTTTTCAAGGAAACCTGGTCCGCGAGGAGCGCCGGGCCCCATAAAACGATTGCCATCAGCAGGAACAAGGACTTTCGCTGTGTGTTTCGCATAATTTGTGTTCTCCTTTACGGGAGAGTCTCCGTTCCGCATCGATGAAGGGCTGACGTTGGCCGTGGGCTGCGGCCGGTGTTTGGCGCAAAAATATCGACGGGAATTTTCGATTTAGCCGGGAATTTTATTTTCCACTTCCGGCCGACCGATAATGTATACCCGGCCCCGCCTGTAAGCAACGCTCCAGACGGATTAAAAGGCCATCCTGCCCGGTGAGAACCCCTCAGGGAACTGCCTGGACCGCCAAGCTTTGACGGGTAAGGTTACAGAGCGGGGAAAAGTGATACACCCGCCCGCCCGCTCGTCTGCGCTAAACTATGCGAACGAGACTTTCCAGTTGGGAGTCGACCGGTTCTTTGATCAGTTTTCGTCCACTGAGGAACTACGAATTCGGCAGGGTCTCTTAGCACTCGCAAGGCCACCCAACCTCAATACTCAGGCCCAAGTTCGGAAAGTAGATAAGACTCGTATTCTTTGTTTTCGGCGTAGCCTTCGGCGAGGCAGGTATCAATTCCTTCAAGAATTTGCCGGATATGGTCCATCACGCGAGCCAAGGTTCGGTAGTCAAATAAACAAAAATCGCCTTCCTCTCCCGCGTAGCGGAACGAGAATCCTCTTTGATCTACTGCGTCAAACTCCGCTATGCATTGTTCTATGAACGCGATATCGTAACGGCCCCACGAGTCATCCGGGATTTTCGGCCTCGCGTCCTGAAGGACACCCTCCCACAATTTGCTTAATTGGTGGATGCGCTTCACGGGCTCGGGTTTCTTGGCCGCGTTCTTATCCGCGCGCTCCAACCACCGCCCGTTGAGGATGATACTTTTCAGCATCAGCTCAAGATAGTGCCGAAAAAGGAAAATTGCAGCGAGCCCCTCCCTGTCTCTACCGTCGCGGTCGGCTGCGATTTGATGCACGAGGATCTCGCTCGCATAAAAGAAGCTATCGGTCAGGCTTCTCCAACGCTGTCGATGTTCGCTTTTGTGGATGATGTTGGCGTATCGCCAGGGTTCGAATGCCGTGTAACCCGCGAGATCGTCTGACATGGCCCCGATCCTACCACGCATCCTGAAAACACCTGGCATTTTCGCCAGCGCGTACCCGGACGCGCGGGCACAGGCCAGTTTCCGATAAGGCCGTTTCTCAGGACTTGGGAATTGGATTACCGAGTGGTCTTTGTCTTGGATTCTGAAATTTGGTCTTAGCACTTACAGAACTTCATAATGTCTCAATTTGACCGGAAGAAACCGTGGTTTTAGAATACCGAAATGTTTGAAAGTATTGTGGGTGGCGCTTTTGGCGTTTTCTGTATAGCAGGCGCTTTTTTGGCGAATGGCGGGAAGTGGGATGTCTACTCACGTTCGCGAACGAAACCTCTTTCACGATTTTGGCGGGGTGTCCTTTTCGTCGTGGGATTGTTCATGGTCATAATCGCGACAGCGCGAATTGTTTCAAACTGAGCCACTACCAGAACTTAGCGGCACGCAAACCGCATTCCGCCTGATAAGTCTTCATCTCGTCATCTGGCCTTTGCTTGATGCCCACATGACGATAACGCCGTTTATCAGGCCCTATCCAGCCTTTGCTTTGTTAATGAGGTCTAGAATAGACGCAATCGTGTCTTCGGGAAGACCAGAAGCGAGCCTTAACCATGCTTTCAGGTCGTGCCCATGAGGGCGACAATCGGTGGACGCCCCATTTGCCAGAAGTATTTGAATGAATCGAGTGTGCCCGCCATGAGCCGCAAGAGAAAGCGCAGTTTCTCCAAAATCGTTTAATGTGTCGAGCCCTGCTCCCCTTGAAATAAGGAGTTCACCGATTTCAGTATTGCCTTCAATTGCCGCGAGCATCAGTAGAGTCCATGAAAATTGGTTTGAAAGACTGGGGCTTAGTCCATAGTCAAGTTCATGGCGGAGAGATAATAGATCGCCATGTTTGATAAGCTTGTGTACTTCGGCGAACGTGACCATTGCCGCCGAGTCTCCCATCCTCGGAGAAGATCGTCAACCCCACGACCGAGGACCAATCAGCCCATACCCACAATAAAGCCAGATTCCGGTAGGGCCGTTTCTCAGGACTTGGCCGCGCAATTTTCTAATTGATGTGTTCCCTTGATACAAAAATCAAGTCCTCGACGTTTTCCGTGTCGCGAAGCCAGACGCGCCCAAAAACTTTTGGTTCGTGAACCATCACTCCGGGGCCGTTTTCCTTCGTGTACCAGTCGATCTGCGGATGGTCCACTCCATTTTCGATAACAAATTCAATCTCTCCCGGCTCACCATGAAAAAGAACCTTGTCACCCTTCTGTATTTCCACACCTAACTGATATTTCATGTACGTTCCACCATTGGACCGAAAATCGTCGTGCGTCAGTGGCTATGCGGGAGCATGTTCTTGCGTTACCAATTAATGTTATCCAAGACTGTCAAGAACCAGACTACTGATAGCACCAGACCGCTGAGTACTACAATCCACTTCTTGGGACCAATAGCAAACACACAAAGCAGCGAAATTAGAGATATCGCCAGCCCGGATAACAGGATAACAAGACCTGGCCCGGTGTGAATGCCAAGATGTGGAGGATGGAACCATCGGTACGTGCTAAAGGCGACTGAACCGAGCGCCGAAGCAGATGCAGCAGAAAGGCTCGCGATCATCAGAGATTGGCGAATACGAGCCGAATCGCGGCCTGTGTGGACTAGCTGTTCCCGCCACACAAATGAAAGCAGAACACCCATCAGTAGGGAAATGGCGAAAGAAAAGTAGCTGTACTTTGACGAGTCTCCGCCAAGAGGATATGGCATAAGCCCCATTTCGAAACTTTCAGTTGAACTAAGGATACAACAACTAATTCAATGCGCGACTGGAACGTATCGCAGCTCCCAACTCCTGGGAAGTCGTCTTCTCGGAATGTGGCCCGGTGGACAGAACCGCTCGCCCGAGAACTGCGGTTTCCTTGCGTTACCTACCAGCAACATTACGGATCAAAATTATCAGTACCCCGCGCCTTGAAGATTACAATGATTTTTCTAGCGAATTGGTAGGCACGGAGGTTCGCATGAAAGTGCGAAACAGTATCGTAGTGGCTTCAACGATTCTCGCGATCATGGCACCACTCATCGCGTTGGTCGCATCTCAGGGCTGGGTTCTTCCGGTTCCAGATGGCGAAGGTCGGAAGCCCTCACCGCCGTCGCTCCATGGCTACATTGCTAAAGCCTCTAAGCAACGCATTTCATTGAAACCTGAGACCCGCGATTCCAAAATGGGGGACAATGTAGACGTTCAACTCACGCCGAAGACGCAGTTTTTTACGGCTTACGGAGGGCTTTATACTCCCTCCGAACTCGGTTCAGGAGAATACGCGTGGGTTTGGTATGTGACGGCGAACCCCGCAGATGCAGGAACGCCTCCCCGTGCAGCGGTCGTGATGCTCTATTCAACTTCCGCGTCGGACAAACCATCGCGAGAAGTTCGTTTTAGTTATGACCGGCACAAGTAAGACGCTGCGACATCAATCCAAGCTGGCCAAGTCCCGTGAAGTCGTCTTCTCGGAATGTGGCTGATGTGTTTACACGGGCATTGATTCATAATGCAGTGGAGGCGACCGGGATGGACACCATCGTTGGCAAAATCCTCATTACCCTCTTCGCGCTGGCGATCTATCTTGGCTTACCTACCTCTATCGTCGCAGGATGGGTGCATTGGGGAAGGCGCAGACAGCAGCTAACGGTATTCTCGATCCTGTCTCTAATCGGCTTCACACTTGCCACAGCCTCCGCGCTAATTGCGGTTTCCTCGTTGGTCTACGCACAATTCGCTCATTTTGCATATTACGATCCGTTGCTACTTCGGATTTTTCGTTGGGGAGGCTTTCTCTCCCTCTCGGGAGTGGTGTTTGGCATTAGCGGCACATGGCAGCCAAGTCCGCTGCGTTGGTACGCGCCCGGCTGCGCCCTTGGAATGTTCCTCTTCTGGTTTGCGATGGCGATAGGTGAATAGACCCGTACACGGATGAAGGTTGACTGCCGCCAAGTCCTGAGAAGTCTTATCGGAATGTGGCTTTGTTGCCTTCGGACGGCGTACCTAGAAGACCGAATTTCAGGTCGTCGGAATGATTCGCGGGGGTCCTGCACCTTAAAGAGATTTTATTTCTTTGGAATCTCGGATAATAACTGATCCAATCGAGCTGCACGCGCTGGCTCTTTCGCTCGACCGAATTTCCAACATAGCTTTGTTGTTTTTCCAAACCAGACGTTCGATTTCGCAGCAATCTCAATTCGAGGGAATAGCAGGTCAAAATGATATTCTAAGAGGTGTTCCAGCAAGACGGTGGCAATAGCTGCACTAAGGTCATCATCATCCTTGTGTGAGCCCCACTTTAAGACGAAAGGCCAGATCGCTTCGGGCTCCTGAGGGATGAAATCGGCAATTTTGATGATGGCTTGCCAACGTAGATCATCTGCGCCATCAGGGGCTGCTAGACCCGGGAGAAGTTTTTCTGCCGCTGCTATTGCCTGTTCAACAGTCAATCGTATCTCCTGCCCGCAATAAGCCAGACAATTCTACTGCCAAGTCCCGAGAAGTCTTACCGGAATGTGGCTTTTCACGAGATTTGCCGCTTCATCCACTCTCCACCCCGCACACGCGTCAACGCCGTCGCCAATCGCCTTGGCAATAATCACCGAAATAGGGGGGAGGGAGCATTTTGCCGTCGCCATACACTACCCCCGCCAAGCTTTGACTCCCGGCCTCGCCGCGCTTACACTCACGAGAATGGGTTCGCGTTCACGATATCCGGGTTCTTACGGCCCGCGCATCAATTGGGGCGGGATGCTGACGCCCGCCATTCGCAATATCATCCTTACCTGCACTGGCGTGCTTTTGCTCCAGACGATTTTGAAATTCGCGTTTCCGCTCTCGTACACGATTTATTTCAACCATATTTTCGGGCTGGTTCCGTATTACGTCACGCGCCGGTTTTTCATCTGGCAGTTCGTGACCTACCTGTTTCTCCACGACGGCATCTGGCACCTGCTCTTCAACATGCTGTTCCTTTATTTTTTCGGGATGGACCTGGAAAGGACCTGGGGGACTCGCCGTTTCTACGAATATTATTTTTTGACCGGGATCGGCGCGGGCGTAATCACGGTCCTCATCAATACGCTGCGCGACCCGCACGGCGGGTACTCTTCCGGCATTCCAACCATCGGAGCTTCAGGCGCGATTTTTGGGGTTCTGATCGCTGCGGGAATCATGTTTCCCGACCGCCAGGTCTGGCTCATCCCGTTTCCAATCATGATTCCGATGAAGCTGCTCGTGCTCGGATCGATCGCAATTGAATTTTTCCTGTCTCTCGAAGTCAGCGGGGATACAGTCAGCCACATCACGCATCTGGGCGGCGCTTTGGTGGGCTACTTGTATTTGCGGCGGGGACTATTTCTATACCGCTTCCGGAACGATTACCTGGACTGGAAACGCCGCCGAACGCGGCGCAAATTTGAAGTCTACATGCGCGACCACAAAAACGAGCCCCCCCGAGACGACCGCTGGGTGAACTAGGAATCAAGTGGCGCATGCTTTAGCTTGTGAAGGTTTGCACTTGCAAGGAGTAGGAACCACAAGCTAAAGCATGCGCCACTTTACTGGCTCGCTCTTCTGATTTTCTCCTCGTCACTGCCAATGACGTGGAATTTCATAAAGTTTGTAGTGCCGCCCACGAAGAGCGGCGTCCCCGCCACGATTCCGACCACGTCTCCGTGCTGAACGAGTTTCTCTTCGAGCAGCCGCTTTTCCGTGTACTGGACAAGTTCCTCGATATCCTTCACCTTGCCGATCGTTCGGGGCACGACGCCCCAATTGAGTGAAAGCCGCCGGCGCGTTTCCTGAATCGTCGAGAACGCGATAATCGGGCGTCGCGGCCGGTGTTTGGAAACGAGGCGCGCGGTGAAACCTGACTCTGTAAACACGGCAATCACTTTCATCTGCAATTCTTCCGAGGCGTGGCAAATCAGTTCGGAAGCGGTTTCCGCGATGTTGAATTGTGCGGGCTGAGGACGAAGGATGTGCGGGTTGTTGGCTTCCGCTTCCCGGATAATGCGGTCCATCATTTCCACGGCTTCCAAGGGATAGCAGCCTGAAGCAGTCTCCGCGGAAAGCATCAGAGCGTCGCTGCCGTCAAACACGGCATTGGCCACGTCGGAAGCTTCCGCGCGCGTGGGGCGCGGGTTCTGCGTCATGGATTCCAGCATTTGTGTCGCTGTGATCACCGGCCGGCGCGCTTCGCAGGCCCGGGCGATAATCTGCTTCTGCACCACCGGAACTTTTTCCGGACTCATCTCCACGCCCAGATCGCCTCGCGCCACCATCACGGCATCTGACACGCCGAGAATTTCGTCCAGGTTTTCAATCGCCTCGGGTTTTTCCAGCTTGGCGATCACCGGGACATCCTGCTTCGCGCGTGAAATGGCTTTCTTGGCCTGCAGCACATCCTTCGCACTGCGCACGAAACTCACCGCAACAAAATTCGCGCCCTGCTCTAGAGCGAACACCAGGTCCTCGTGATCTTTTTGTGTGACGGCCGGAATCTTCAATTTTACGCCGGGCAAATTGATGCCCTTATGCTCGCCGAGGAGCCCCCCGTTGACGACTTTCGTCAGCACCGAGGTCGAGGTCGTCGAAAGCACCTGCAGCTCGATTAGGCCGTCGCCCAGCAGGATGCGGTCCCCGCGCGACACGTCGCGCGCCATGCGCTTATAAGTGGTGCTGACGCCGTCGTTCGTCCCCACCGTCGAATGAATCGAAATCGTAAACCGCTGCCCTGTCACCAATTGCACGGGCTGCTTGTCCTTCAGCGTGCCCGTCCGGATTTTCGGCCCTTGCAGGTCGGCGAGAATTCCGATCGGCTTCGACAGATGCGCCGAGGCTTCCCGCACCCGCTTGATCGTCCGCGCATGATCTTCATGCGTCCCGTGCGAGAAATTGAGCCGCGCCACGTCCATCCCGGCGCGCATCAGCCGCTCGATCATCTCCGACGAGTTACTGGCGGGACCGAGAGTGCATACAATTTTAGCGCTGCGAAAATTCATGTGAGTTTTTGTCCAAACCCGTTCTGCCTGGAAGGGGTGAAAAATTTCTTCGGCCTACTTCGTGGAGGCGAAGTCTGAAACTACATGGTACAAGAAGACGACCCCCTTGTGAAAGCTGTCAACCGGAATCCGCTCGTTGTCACCATGCACGCGGGAACTATCGTCCTCGATCATGGGAAATGGCTCGAGCCCGTACGCCTGCACCTTATGCAGGCGCAAGCTGGCCGAATCCGTCGCCCCTGTGCCGAGAAGGGGTACGGTGATCGCCCCGGGAAAATCCACGCGGCGTGAGGCGCTCGATGGTTTTAAAGAGCGGCGTTGTAAGGTCGGAAGGAGGCGCGTTTTCCCCGGAATCAGGCGCCAGCTTGAACTTGATTTGCGGATCGTTAACGATCTTGGTGAACTGTCCCATCAGCTCCTCGACGGAATGTCCGGGAAGCATTCTGATATTCAGATTGGCGGTCGCCTCCGAAGGAACCACGTTCACGCGCACTCCGGCCTGCAGCATGGTCGGCGCAATCGTGTCGCGCAGCATCGAGTTCCACATCGGGCTTTCGTCGGAAATATGCTTGACGGCGAGGTCGGCGCGACCAGGCGTCTCGAGCGCCCGCATCCATTTGGCGATTTCGTCATCCTCGATCTTCGCCAGCTGCTCGAAATACCGCAGCGTGATCGTGCTCGGTTGCGCCGGCACTTGATACGTTCCCAGTTTTTCGACGGCTGCCGCCAGATGGACCACCGCGTTGTCCGGCCGCGGCAGGGAGCCATGTCCAGACTGCCCCGTCGCGGTCACGGTGACGTTGTAGGCCACCTTTTCGCTCGCCTGCACGCCGACGTATTGCACCTTGCCGTCTTTCATCATCACGCGCCCGCCTTCATTCAGGGCGTACGCGCAAGCAATCTTGTCCCAATATTTCTGGATGGTCATCTTGATGCTGGCCGGGCCGCCCTGTTCTTCGTCATCGGACGCCAGAAAAAGAACGTCGCGCGCAAGCCGCGCACCCGTCCGTTTCAGCTCGACCATCGTGGCAATGTTGGCCGCCAGCATGGCCTTGTCGTCGATCGATCCGCGCCCATACATGTACCCTTCGCGAATCGTCGCCGAAAAGGGATCCACAGTCCACTTCGATGCATCGACCCCGACCGTGTCCTGGTGCGCGACCAGCAGCAGCGCATTCGTGGGATCCGGGAGAGGGCCCGCCTGCAGGCGCGCGACCACAACGCTTCTGCCCGGCGCCATTTCCAGCACTTCGTTCGAAATGCCCTCTTTTTGAAAGATACCCGAAATATATTTCGCGACCACAGCTTCGTTGCCCGGCGGGTTCACAGAATTGATGCGGACCAGGTCGCTCAGCCAGCCCTGCGCTTCGTCGGCCAGCTTGCTGAGGTCGGGCTTCGCCATGGGCGTTTGCGCCCGCGCGCCTGCGGCGGCCAGCACAGCCCATGCGGCGATCAGGATGATGCGGCTTGCACGATGAAACATTGCGCGTTCCTCCGGGCGAAATTTCAGCCACATGCGCGGCTGATTCATCGTACCATGCGCTGGTTAGATGCAAGCCCGCGCTTCCGGGTCCCTGTGTTGCGAAGAAAACCCGTGACGGAACCGGGCGAAGCCCCTGGGAACGCCCATCTCCCGATTGGCGTCCTGAAAATCGCCAATCGGGAGATGGGCGTTCCCAGGAGGGCCGAAACATTTGAACATCCCGGCGCTTCGTGGCAGCATCGAAACTGCAAGACAACATTTTTCAGCGATATTCGGGGCTTGGAATTTGGGTGTCCATTCCCCGGCGAATGCAGCGATTCCGTGAGGTTCAACGAGCCATGCAAATCCCTTTAGCCCGAAGACTGATCCTGAGCGTCCTCTCATTCACACTCCTCATCCCGCCCGGCGGACTCTCCGCCCGGGCGCAGGACAAGAACCAGGACAAGAGCAAGGAAAAGCAGGCGCCGCAGGCCCAGACCGCGCCCGGATACTCGATCTCCGTCACCGTCCCCGTGGTGAGCGTGGACGTCGTGGTCACGGACGGCAATGGGAATTATTTGAAGGACCTGAAGAAAGAAAATTTCCGGATCACCGAGGACGGCACGGTGCAGACGATCACCAATTTCGCGCCCTCCGAAGCGCCCATCACGATCGTGCTGCTCCTCGAGTTCAGCCAGATGGGCTACCAATTCTTTACCTACAATGCCCGCAATTGGGCGGCCGCCTTTCTTGGCGAACTCAAGCCCAGTGATTGGGTGGCGCTGGAATCGTTCAACATGCGATCCAATGTCGAGGTGGACTTCACGCACAACCGGGATGAAATCATGCAGGGGCTTTACACCATGGTCTTTCCGCCATTCCACGAGTCCAATATTTTCGATGCCCTCTCGGACGTGCTGGATCGCATCAAGGACGTCAAAGGTAAGAAGGCCGTCCTCGTCCTGGCTTCCGGAATCGACACCTTTAGCCGCATGACTCTTGACCAGACGTTGAAACGAATCCGCGAAACCGACGCCACGATTTTTACCGTCGGCGTGGCCGAACAATTTTTCATCGCGGAAGCCCCCGGCGCCTTCGGCCAGCAGTTGACTTACATCCAGGCGCAGAACCAGCTCAAGACCTTCGCTGCGATGACCGGCGGCCGCTCCTGGCTCCCCCGCTTCGATGGTGAAATTCCAAGCATTATGCAGGAGGTTGCGCAAAGCCTGCGCAACCAGTACAGCATGGCCTATTCGCCCAGCAACGAAGCGCTTGACGGAAAGTACCGCAAAATCAAAGTGGAGCTGCTTGCGCCGGACGGCGGTCCGCTGACCGTGCTTGACCAGAAGGGCAAAAAGGTGAAGTTCCAGGTCTACGCCCGGCAAGGCTACACCGCCCCGAAATCAAACGTGGATCCCACAGCCAAGTAGCACAGGCACTCCTGCCTGTGCGGTTTTGAAAGCTGAATGTGTGGGCAACGGCAAGTGTCTGGCGACAGTCGCAAAACCCGCACAAGTCCGCCGCGGCGGATGCCTGTGCTACTTGAGTTCCTCACTCCCGCTTGGTTATGCTCCCCACGTCATGCCGCCCGTTGAGCCGACCCGCCGGTCCTTGCGTTTCAATTTCCCCAGGATTGTTGCGCTGCTCATTCTTCTATCGGCCGCGGGAATCTACGCACTTCGCTACGAGCTGCGCAGTTACGTTTTCCTAACTCAATTTCTCGATCCCCACGCTTCAGGCCTCCTAGTCCGGCTGGAACAGCATGAAATGGATACGCAGGAGATAACGCTGTCCACGGCGCAAGGCCAGGTCCGAGCCAGGCTGTACGTGCCGCGAGGCATTGCCCACCCGCCGGGCATGGTCGTCGTTCACGGGATTCACCATCTGGGGATCGACGAGCCGCGCCTCGTGAATTTTGCGCGTGCGGCGGCCAGCAACGGATTTTCCGTGCTGACTCCGGAGATCGCGGCTCTCGCCGATTATCATGTTGACGCCGCATCCGTCAGCACGATCGGCGAATCCACCGCCTGGTTGCAGGAGCGCCTCGGCACAGGCCCCGTGACCATCGTTGGCGTGAGCTTCGCGGGCGGGCTCTCGCTCCTCGCTGCCTGCGACCCACGTTACGCCCCGCACATCCGCGCTCTGGTTCTGATGGGCGCTTACGACAATCTGGCGCGCGTCGTGCGTTTTCTCGCCACCAGCCAGGCGGAATTTCCCGACGGCCGCGTCGAACCCTACGCCGCGCACGATTACGGCGCAGCCGTTTTCGTGTACTCGAATCTTGACAAATTTTTTCCGCCAGCCGATCTGCCCGTGGCGCACGATGCCCTTCGCGACTGGCTCTGGGAGCAGCCCGCCGGCGCGCAAGCCCTTTTCCCGCGCCTGAGTCCCCCGGGCCGCACCACGATGGAAATCCTGCTCGCCCGCCAAATCGACAAGTTGCGCCCCACAATATTGGAGGCGATTCGGACCGACGATTCACAAATGTCCGAAATTTCACCGCAAGGAAAACTGCGCGACCTTCACGTGCCGGTGTTTCTCTTGCACGGTTCCACGGACGACATCATCCCGTCCACTGAGACCCTTTGGCTGGAAAAGGAAATTCCGAAGCCGTACCTGCGAGCCGCGCTGATTACTCCCGCGTTCTCTCACGTGGATCCGGACAAGCATGCCGTCTGGACCGATCAATTGCGTTTGGTCGAGTTCCTGGCGGGAGTTTTGCGCACTGCGGATTAAGGGTTTAGGCCTCGGTAGCACAGACTTCAGTCTGTGGGTTTCCATTGAATCTTGGCAGGATCGTTGATCTCGGCAATCGCCGCGCGCCGGGGCTTACTAACGAACCCCCACAGACTTCACAGGCTGCGGAAAAACTCAAAACTGTGTCTTTCTGAGCGAAGCGAAGAATCTCTCCTCGTTTCTTTTCTTATACTTAAATCGAAGAGGGATTCTTCGCATCGCTCAGAATGACAGAACAAGGCCTTTTTCCCGCAGCCACTGATGTCTGTGCTTCTAAAACGCCTACGTTTGAGAAGCGAATCTTTAGTTTGAATTGCTTAGATCAGCGCGTCCCATTGCAACTTACATGTGCGCCGGACGCCGGCCATACAGCGCTGCCGCAATCTTCAACAATTCTTCGCGGTCGGAAGCAAGCACAAATCCCTGCCCAATCAGCCGGTCCAGCGATTCTCCGTATAATTTCACGTAATTCGCCTGGCTCCCGTACCTCTTCGCGAGTTCTTCCTCGGAGAACTGATGCCACCCGCCCAAATTTCCGCACGTTGCGTCGATCGAAGTCGTCGCGACAGGGGCCATCGAAACCGGTACAGGCCGGCCAACCGGATGCTCAACGTCCGGGAAGCGCACGCCGCCGATGGGTTGCGCGTTCTCATCAATCAGGGGCACGAAGATTCGCACACCCGGCAGCGGATTAAAGTTCGGCATTTGCGATGAAGCGGGATCGGAATCCAGCGTGAAGAGCGTCGTGGGAGGAAGCCGCGGCGCCTGGTGAGCGGACGGGACATCGAGTTCACGTTCGAGTTCCAGTGTCACCGCGCGCAGGTAGGCGCCGTGCGGAATGGGATTGAGGTCCGCCAGCACGCCGCCGTTGCATCGTCGGCCGCGAGCGCTCCCTCCGCTCTGGTCAATCGGCGCGGGAGCATGGGCGCTCGGCCAATCGTACCGGCGCATGCGCGGATTTTTCGTGTCCACATCCGTCAGGCTTGCGCGCAGGCGGTAAAAATCCGTGTAATTCGCGATATCAATATAGAAGGGATCGCTCGCGTGCCCGCCCAAAATCTTCGAGGCGGGCACGGGTTTGCCATCCGGCACGACGTAAGGAAATTCTCTCGAATCCGCCTCGGCCGCCAACTCGTTCAGCGCCAGCCAATTCCCTGTTCCATCGACCGCGATCGCGCCCTGGAAGACCACGCCGCCATCGCCGGGATCCGCGTTGAAACCCTCCGCCAGGAATGTATCGATGAAAAAGCCGCTGAGGCTGATGCCGCCGAGGATCAGCGTATGGTAAGTTCCGAAATCCACGGACGGTTTCGTGTCCAGCGGCGCGCGACCGGCGAGCATGCGCCCAAAGTCCCGGATGATCACTTCGCCGACGCCCTCCGCTTGCATCGGCACGCTGGCGGCGATTCCGGTCTGCCACTGCACCCGCGCATAGGAGGTCGCATGCGCGAAAAGAAATCCGTTCCCGGGATTTGCGCCGTTGGTCGTTGCCGATGGTGGCCCAGTAATCCCAACCTCGTGCAGTGCATTAAGGAACACCGGGACGCCGCGATTTTCCGCTTCGACGACGATCGCCGAATTCGTTCCCGGTTTCTCCGGCGCGATGATTTCAAATTCGGACTGGTAGTCGTAATTCCCGTCGGCGTCGTGAGGCAAGGCGTCGAATCCAAGCACGATTTCGCCTGGCGCGACAACGCCTGAAACCGTTCCCCAGGTTCTCACGTACGCTGCCCCGCCAAATGTTCCGGCGGGTTGCGATCCGGCAATCGAAATGCCCGTGACCCTCGACCGCTGCTGCGCGCCGGGTGCACCCGCGGCCCGGCTCTTCCCGGAAGATGCCACCAGCGGTTTCCCAAAATTTTGAGGAACTCCAATCAAGGTGGCGCACAGAACGATGCTTGCCAATCGGATTTGCTTCAGGGTCGGAATGGGCATCGAACGTCCCTCCGTTTTTCGGATTCTACAGTCGCACATCCCAATCGAAACGCCAGTCTATACCAAATCGCAGCCCCCGGGCGAAGAGGAGAATCCGCCGCTCGAAATGTTTCAAATGATGTACCTCAAGAGTTTGTACAGACTTAACAGGCTGCGGAAAAATTGCCTCAACCGTTTTGTCATTCCGAGCGAAGCGAGGAATCTCTCTTTCTTTTCTTAAATTTAAACCGAGGAGAGATTCCTCGCTTCGCTCGGAATGACAAAATAAACTGCTTTTTCCGCAGCCTGTTAATTCAAAATCTCTTCGGCTTATGGAGGGCCGAGCTTCAGCTCGGCCGTTCAGATTCCGCTTTATTACGGGCTCCAGCCCCTGAAACTTCAGGGCTAAAGAACCACGATCACATGTTGCGCGACCCCCTTTCGAATCGCGCCGCCCCAACCCTTTCAAATCAAGACAGCACAGGAGGGCGTGTTCGATTTGCTCTCCCCCTGCAACCCCGCTACAATGAGGCTTCACTCCGCACCTGCTCAAACCGTCCCTTTTATCGAGAAAGGCACCATGGCTTCTAGAACCGTCTGGCATTTTGCGTATGGCAGCAACATGAACCGCGCTCAAATGCTCGCCCGCACCGGAAAGATTTTGGAAGAGCACAACGCGTCCCTGCCGAATTACGAGGTCCGCTTCAACAAAAAAGTTCGCGGCGGCACAGCCGGGGCGAATATTCAGCCCGCGTCCGGGAAAACCGTTCACGGCGTGCTCTACAAAGTGGAAGAAAGCTCGATGCGTTCGCTGGATCGCTACGAAGGCGTCCCGGACCACTATCGCCGCATCGAAGTACAGGTGACGCCCGAAGGCGGCCAGCCCGTCCCCGCGCAGATCTACATCGCGCAAAAAGTGGAAAAGGGATTGCGCCCGTCCACGCAGTATCTGCAAGCGATGCTGGACGGCGCCGGCGAGCACAACCTGCCGGCTTCATACATCGGTGAGATCAAGAGCGCGGCTGGGGCGGCTTAAAGTAGCACAGGCACGTTTGCCTGTGTGGTTTTGTCAGCTGCACTCGCGAGCAACAGGCTGACAACTATCGACACTGTCAAAACCCGCACAGGCAAATGTGCCTGTGCTACCAAAGCCCAACAGGAGCAACCATGGCTACCTCATCCTTGCCGCGGGCCGCATCCCGCGGAGGCAGTTTCCTCGTGGAGTCCTGCTCCCCGGAAGATGTTTTCTCTCCCGCTGAACTCACCGACGATCAAAAACTGATTGGCCAGACGGCGGAGGAGTTCGTCCGCAACGAAGTGGTCCCCTTCATTCCCGATCTCGAGCAGCACAAACCCGGCCTGATGCCGCAACTTCTGAAGAAAGCCGGAGAAATCGGCTTGCTGGGTGGAGGCGTGCCCGAGGAATACGGCGGCGCGGGGCTCGACAAAGTTTCGACCGTGCAGCTCGCGGAAAAATTGTCCGCCTACGCGTCCTTTGGGGTGAGCCACGGCGGCCACGCAGGCATCGGCACGCTCCCGATTGTCTTCTTCGGCAACGAAGCGCAGAAGAAAAAATACCTGCCCGTGCTCGCGACGGGCGAAAAACTTTCCGCCTATTGCCTGTCCGAGCCGCAAGCCGGATCGGACGCGCAAAATTCCCGCACCCGCGCCGTGCTCTCTCCCGACGGGAAGTCGTGGATCCTGAACGGCCAGAAAATGTGGATCACCAACGGCGGCTTCGCCGACGTGTACATCGTCTTCGCGAAAGTGGACGGCGAAAAGTTTTCCTGCTTCATCGTCGAGCGCGGGTTCCCCGGTTTTTCCGCGGGCGCGGAAGAAAAAAAGATGGGCCTGAAAGGCAGTTCCACGACGGCCATATTTTTTGAGAATTGCGTGGTGCCCAAAGAAAATCTGCTGCATGAAATCGGCCGCGGCCACATCGTGGCCTTCAACATTCTGAACTCCGGAAGGTTCAGCTTGGGCGCCTACTGCACCGGCGGTTCCAAAGGCACGCTCGAGATCGCCTCGAAGTACGCGAAAGAGCGAGTCGCCTTCGGCAAGCCGATCGGCGAATTCGGCTTGATCCGCGCCAAGCTGGCCGAAATGGCCATCCGCATCTTCGCGGTGGAGTCCATGATTTACCGCTCGGCGGGCCTCATGGATCGCGCCATTGCCGCGGCTGGCGACGGCGCGGACAAGTCGCAGCAATCCATGAAAGTATTCGAGGAATACGCCATCGAAAGCTCGATCAGCAAAGTCTACGGCTCGGAGCTCTTAGATTATGTGGTCGATGAAGCAGTTCAGGTTTTCGGCGGCTACGGGTTTCACGAGGATTACCCCGTCGCGCGTTCCTACCGCGACTCGCGCGTGAACCGCATCTTCGAAGGCACCAACGAAATCAACCGCATGCTCATCATCCAGATGCTGATGAAGCGCGCCACCTCAGGCGCCCTGCCGCTGATGCAGGCCGGCGCAAAACTGCGCGAGGAAATCATGGCCGGCCCGTCGTTCGAGGAGCCTCCCGGCGGCGAATGGGCCGAGGAAGAGCGTATTCTCGCGGGAGTGAAAAAAGCGTTTCTGCTCGTGGCCGGCGCCGCGCTAGAAAAATATCGCGAGCGCCTTGCGGACCAGCAGGAAGTTGTCGCCGCGCTTTCCGACATCGTCATGGAATGTTACGCGATTGAATCCTCGTTGCGCCGCGTCCAAAAGGCGGAAACAACGCGCGGCCCAGCCTCGGCCGCTGTGATGGCGGACGCAGCCCGCGTGTTTCTGCACGATGCCGCAGATCGCGTCGAGGTGGGCGCTCGCAGGGCCCTCGCCGCGGTTCTCGAGGGAGACATGCTGCGCACGCAGCTAGCCGTCCTGCGCCGCTTCCTGAAGCGCGAGCCCGCCGACACGGTAGCCATGCGCCAGCGGATCAGCGCGGCCGTGCAATTGGCCGATCGCTACCCCTTCGAAGGCAGGTAAGCCGAACGAGGCCTGCGGGTGGTACGTCTATTCGTGTAGCGCCCGCCTTCAGGCGGGCACATGCGTGACTCCACAATGCCCGCCTCAAGGCGGGCGCTACAAAACTGTCTATGAAAGATTTAACGCAACGCTCCCAATTCCCGTAGAATTTCTCCGTTAATCCGTACCAGTAGTCCTGTACGCCCGGTTCCACTCAAAATCTCACCCGCGTACCATATGAAAAGGAATGGCTTACGATTTAATATTACCTTGCGTCCTCTGGGCGGCGAATTGCATCTAATTCTGTGCGTGAATGGGGGGCATCCGGTGAAGGTCAGTAAGGTATTCAGCGAGCAGAAAGCTCGAAAGTGGATGTGGATTGGTTTGGGCGCTTTCGTAGCGTTGCAAATCTATTTCGTGCAGGAGATGCTTGCAGCCCTGATGCTGTTTACCGGCCTTTTCGTCGTTTGCGCTATCGCGATCCTCGTTCTATATCTGATTGATCGAGCGAGCCGCTGGGGACTCACGGCGGCGGGACACCAGGCCAAGCGCGCCTTGACCGCAGCCGAGGAGATCAGTAAAAAGCAGCTCCGCCGTCCACGTTCAGAGCCTGCCCAGTAATCGCGCTGGCCTCGTCCGAGCAGAGAAACAGGGCGGCGGCGGCAATTTCGTTGGCTGTCTGGCCTCGTCCTTGAAGGATCGTATTCAGAAATCCGCTCAGCTGCTCTTCTTTTGAAACGCCCAGGCGTTCCGCGAGCGTTTCGCCCTAAATCCTTTGACATTTTCGTTTCCGTGACGGGTCCGGGGCAGATCGCGTTCACGCGCACGCCTTTGCGGGCTGCTTCTGCGGCGGTGACGCGTGTCAATCCGAGCATGCCCGCCTTCGCCGCGGCATAGGGCGATCCCCATCCGAAGGCTGACTTCGCGGACAGGCTCGAAATATTTAGAATTACGCCTGAGCCGCGCGCGTACATCCCCGGCAACACGAGCCGCGTCAACAAGGTAAGCGCCGCGCAGGTGCACCGCGATCACGCGATCCCACTCCGCAGGATTGATTTCCTCGACAGGCTTTACAGGGCCGTACTCTCCCGGCGTTGTTCACCAGGATATCGACCTTGCCGAATTGCGATTCGGCTTCGCGGATCAGGCGCTCGCACGCATTTTCGTCCGCGACGTCCGCCGGAACTGCCGCCGCGCGCCCGCCGGCGTTGCGAACTTCCTGCGCCACCGCTTCGATTTCCGATGCTGTCCGCGCCGCGACCACCACCGCCGCGCCTTCCCGCGCAAACTTCAGCGCGATGGCGCGCCCAATCCCGCGCCCGCCGCCGGTAATGACCGCAACTTTCTCCGCTCAGCAACATTCGAGCCTCCGCGATTTCAGTAGCACAGGCACTCTTGCCTGTGCGGTTTTTGCGATCGCATTAAATTGGCAGTGTGTATGATCCGCTCACAAACCCGCCCAGGCAAGTGTGCCTGTGCTACTTGAAAGGCCAAAGCAGGATAGCATCCGCTACCGGCTCAGCCAAAGCAGGCATCCGCGAATCTGATGATCTGCAGTTCCAGCGCAGCAGCGTTGGTGGTATGATTGTCACGTATCGTGCCGACCGCAGAGAAGGATTGCAAAGCCGGGCGGGTTGTCCATGTCGTCTGTGAAAAGCGCGGTCTTGATTTTTTTTACGGCCGTATTTCTGAGCGGCCCCGTCGAAATGAATGCGCGAGGGCAGACCCGTGCAGCGTCGCTGCGGCCTCCGGCGCAGGGCAGCACCCCGCAAGCGATTCGGCCCGCACCTTCCGCGACCACCTCGGGTTCCACAACCGGCCCCTTGGGCGATCGTTACCTTATGCTCGTGAACACGGCGCGGGCCAGCCGAATGAATGCGTCAAATATGGCGCAGTTCGATCTCTCTCCTTACAACGGTCTGGCAGTCTCTTTTCTTGACGCCTTTGAGACTTCCCCGGTGCCCTCCTTGGCCCTGATGCAGACGCAGATCGCTGCCTGGAAGAATTCGAACAACAAGCACGTCTGGCCATGGGTCTACCTGAACCGGATGGTTGGCGCGAACGACGCGGAAGGGAATCAAGACTCAAAAGTCCCTTATTTCCAGCGGTTTCAGGGTTTGGATCTGGACGGGAAGGCGGGCGCGCAAGATGATTTTCTGGAAAATTGGCGGAACGCCTTTCGTCTCGCCAAGGCGACCGGGGTTCCCGGGGTTGTTTGCGATATGGAGTTTTATAACAACTACAAGGCGTACGACCTGGCCGAACTCGCGCGGATGACCTCCAAGCCGCAGCAAGAGGTAATGGTTCTGCTGAGGCAAGTCGGGGCGCGCATGGCGGATATATCCTCGGCAGAGTACTCTGGCTCGAGTATATGGTTCTTCTTCACCGGCTTCACTCGCCCCGAACGCACGGTAGCTGACTCCCGGCCGTATGAGTTGGCGGCCACCTACATTGTCGAAGGGCTGCTCGACCAAATTCAGCGACGCCATCTCCCGCTTCGCGTTTTGGCGGGCGGCGAAGTGGGCCTCGGCTACTGCCACGCCTCGGTCGACGATCTTCGCCAGGCAATCGAAAAGCGCGCCGCAGATTTCGCGCCTTTTCTGCGACAATACAGCCGCATCTTGGAACTCACCGGAACGATGACGTTATGGAGCGACCGTCCGGCCAAGAAGAACTGGGTGGCGCAGGGGGCTTGCGGAAAATCGATCGCCGAGACCGTTGAGGATCTCATCCCGTACATGGAACTCCTTTTCCGCACCTACCGCTACAACTGGATCTATAGCTCGCCCAACGGCGGGTATTTCGCCTTCCAATCCTGGAGCGCGCCCCGCTTTGATGCCGCGATCGCACAGGCAGAAACCCGCGCGTACGGAGTTGGGGTCAAGTAGCGCGAGCTTCCGCCTGCGCGGTTTCTACCCGGTGCTCTGACACAAACCCACAGGCTGAAGAGTCTGTGTGAGAACTCCAGAATGGCAAGATTGTGTAGCGCCCGCCTTTAGGCGGGCACTTTGGAATCAAGCGGATGCCCGCCTAAAGGCGGGCGCTACATGGCCCGAACACGAGTTCCCACACAGACTCTGAAGCCTGCTCTACTGTTTTGATCTCCGGCGATCTTGACGCTATCCTGTTGACCTGAATCCAGCCCACCGAAAACTGATCCCCTGGAGGCATCCATGTCGAATGCTGGCCGCCGAGAATTCCTGAAAAATTCCATGGCTTTGGCGCTTGCGCCCGTTGCCGGGAGCACGCTGAATTCGCGCGATCTGGTTGCCGAGCCTGAGCCGCAGCCTCGCGAGGAATTTTTCAAAGGGTTCAAGACCGAAGAAATCAAGACGTCCGGGACTACGATACGCACAGTTTACGGCGGCAACCGCAATGGGCCACCGTTGCTTTTACTTCACGGCATCCCGGAGACTCACGTTCTCTGGCGCAAGGTCGCGCCGGCGCTGGCTCGGGATTATTTTTTGGTGATGCCAGACCTGCGCGGGTACGGAGACAGCGGCAAGCCGCCGGGGGGCGCGGATCACGCCGCTTATTCCAAGCGCGCCATGGCGCAGGATCAGGTGGAGGTGATGAAGCATCTGGGATTTCAAAAGTTTGCCGCTCGTGGGGCACGATCGCGGCGGGCGCGCCGCGCATCGCATGGCGCTGGACTATCCGGATCTTCTTACCAAGCTTGTGATTCTCGATATTGTGCCGACTTACCTACTGTATCAGAACATCACGCAGGAATTCGCCACGATTTTTTATCATTGGTTTCTGCTCGTTCAGCCCCCGCCGTTTCCCGAGACGATGGTGGCCAACAGCGCCGAGTATTTTCTGAGGTGCACTTTGCTTTGGCTCGGCGGGCATCCACTTACCGATCCGCTACCGGACTTTGTCGGGCCGGCCGTCTTTCAGGAGTATTTCCGCACCTTTCGCGAACCTGCCACGATTCATGCGATTTGCGAGGATTACCGGGCGGCGGCGTCCATCGATCTGGCGCACGATAAAGCGGACCTGGACAAGAAAATTCAATGTCCGCTGCTCGTCCTATGGTCGGAAAAGGGGCCGTTTCATCGCATGTACAACGTGCTGCAGACCTGGCGGGACCGCGCCGTCGCGGCCGCAGGGGCACGCGATGCCGACCGGACATTTTCTTCCGGAGCAGATGCCGGAGGAATTGACGCAGGAACTCAAAGCGTTTCTGCGGAGTTGAGGGGTTTTAGTAGCGCGGGCTTCAGCCTGTGGGGGTTAGTCCTTGCAAGGACCAACCCCCGCAGGCTGAAGCCCGCGCCACTGAGAATTGCTACTAAAGAGTTGCAAGGCCGGGCCTACTGGTATAAAAGGTCATTCGTCCCACGACTGAATCAGAATCGTTGTGTTTGCGCCCTGCGGCCGGGAGAAACCCGTGGCTCCAGCGTGGCGCGATTCGAGAACTTTGAGGAGGATTTGTGAGCCAAGCCGCCAGCACGATGAGCCACGTGGAAACGGTATCGAGCACGAAAGCTTCCAACATTGTGATCGCGTACACCATTTTGCGATTGTCCTTTGGGGCCAATATTTTGCTGCACGGAGTGAGCCGCCTTCTCAACGGGCGGGCCGCGTTTCTCGCGTATCTGACCCACTACTTCGAGCACGCGCACCTGATTCCGGCGAGCATGCTGCCGGTGTTCGGCGCCGTGCTGCCCTGGGTGGAAACGGCGCTGGGCTTGCTGCTGATGCTGGGGCTGTTTTCGCGATTTACGCTGATTGCCGGGGCGCTGGTGATGACGGGGCTGGTGATCGGGACGAACCTGGCGCAGGACTGGCTCGTCTCGGGGCTGCAACTGACCTACTGCTTTATTTATTACTATTTGCTGATCCATCTGGAACAGAACACGATGTCCCTGGACGCCTGGATGGGGATCGGCGGGTGATCGTTTGATTTGAAATTACTCAAGGACTTGACGAAAACCCGCACCCTTGAAACCCACAAGGGTGCGGCACCCGACGACTCCAAATTTCAATCTCAAATCACCTGTCTCAACTCGCTTTACCTTCTATATCCGGATGCTCGACGGTTTGCAAAGAGCTTATTCCGTCCTGACACCAACTCACTCCGCGGAGAAAGAATTGGGGTGCCGCACCCTTGTTGGGTTTCAAGGGTGCGGGTTTTCGTGAGTCTATAATTGTTCGGCGCGCCCGCCAGGTCGCCAGCCCTAACTTCCATGACCTCAGTCCCTTCCCCCAGGGTGCGAATCGTGTATTGCGGTTCGAGAAACTCCTTGTGGCAGCGTGGTTTGCGGGGTGTGGAGCGGCATGCTAGATTTTGATTCTAGGTGAAATTTCCAGCGATTGTTCAATGCCGATTCAGAGACCACCGCTCGCGCCGCGTCAAAAGATCTCTCACGTGGAGATCTATTGGAAAACTGTTACCTACCGCACGGTCGCAATTTACCTGCTGATGATTTTCGCCGATCGTGCTGGCCATTTTGTATTTGATTTTTCCGGAAGCATTTAGCGGCACGATCGCCAAAATTTCGGAAGCGATCGGCGGGGGCCCGGCTCCGGCCGCGGAACTGACGGCGAAGCAGGCCAAATTCGTGAATCTCGACGGCCGCGTGCAGGTCAAGAAAGTGAATTCCGTGCAGTGGGTTACGGCGGATTACCGCATGGCGCTGGACAAGGGCGACTTGATCCAGACGGGCTGGACGGCGCGGCGCGCATCACCTTCGCCGACGGCACGACGTACACCGTGCAGTCGGATACGCTGGTCACCGTCGAGGAAAATTCCGTCGGGCGGGACAGCGAAACGCGAGTCGCCATGCATATCACCTCCGGCGCCGTGGACCTGGCGACCGGCACGTGGGATTCCCCGAAATCGAAGGCGGAAGTTTCATTCTCGAATGCCGTGGCCTCGGTTCAGCAGAACAGCCGCGCGGCGGTGCGCAGCGATCCGAAGACGAGCGAAACGGAAATCACTGTTTCGGCCGGAACCGCCGAACTCTCCACCACCGACGGCCGCCAGCACGTCGATATCGGCCGGTGGGAACGCGTGACCGTGCCGCCGAGCGGGGGGACCGTCGTCAAGACCAATGTCCTTGCGCCTCCTGACCTGGCCCAGCCGCTGAACCTGCAGCCGTTGATCGTCCCGGACCCCAAGAAAGCGCCGGTGCGTTTCGAATGGAAACCGGTGCAGGACGCGGTCAGCTACGAGTTGCGCATCAGCACGACCTCCATGTTTTCCCGGATTGTGGAGGACCGGAAGCTGACGGGGACCTCCGTGGAGATTACGGGGTTCGACCAGGGAGACTACTTCTGGGACGTCCTGGCAACGGATCAGGAGAAGCGGGTGAGCGCGCCGAGCGATACCTTCAAGTTTACGCTCGCGACACAAGGCAAGGGCCAGGAGATGTTGCTGGAAGTGGGAAGCACCGAGTTGCATGGTAACGTGGTAGAGATCACCGGGCGCACGGAGCCAGGCGCCGCGCTCATCATCAACGGCGAGCAGGTTGCGGACGTACGCGGCGACGGCGTGTTCAAATATTTTACGGCCCCTTTGACGCGGGGACCGCAAACCATCGTTCTTACAGGACAGAACCGGCGGGGCGGCACGGCGATCAAGCGCGTTGAGATTGTGATTCCGTAGCCTGACAACCGGTGCGGGCTGTTTTCTGAGTCCGTCTGGAAAATTTAAGGCAGGGGCAGCCGGGGGGCAACCCAACCGAGGCGGCATTCGCAGGCCGCTCGAGCGCCCCGGCACTGAGGGAAAAATGTTCAACAACGGATACAACCTTCGCTCGGTCTTCAGTCTGTTTTCTTCCGACCTGGCGATCGATCTGGGAACGGCCAACACGCTGGTCTATTCCAAGGGCAAGGGCATCGTGGTGAATGAGCCCTCCATCGTGGCGATCAACAAAAACAGCGCCGAAGTGGTGGCGGTGGGCAAGGAAGCCAAGGACATGCTCGGGCGCACTCCGGGCAACGTGGTGGCCATCAAGCCGATGAAGGACGGCGTCATCGCCGACTTCAAGGTGACCGAAAAGATGCTCACCTACTTCATCCAGAAGGCGCACAACCGGCGGATGCTGGTGCACCCACGCATCGTGATTGGCGTGCCCAGTGAAATCACGCCGGTGGAAAAGCGCGCGGTGCAGGACTCCGCCTACCGCGCCCGGGCGAGCGAAGTCTACCTGGTGGAGCAGGCCATGGCGGCCGCGATCGGAGCGGGCCTGCCGATCGAAGAGCCCTCGGGAAACATGGTGGTGGATATCGGCGGGGGCACGACTGACATCGCCGTGATCTCGATGAGCGGCATCGTATATTCGCGGTCCGTGCGCGTGGCGGGAAATGAGATGGACGAGGCCGTGATGCAGTACCTGAAGCGCAAGTACAACCTGCTGGTTGGCGAGCGCACGGCGGAGCAGATCAAGATGGAGATCGGTTCGGCGTATCCTTTGGAAAAGCCGCTGACCATGGAAGTAAAGGGGCGCAACCTGATTGAGGGCGTGCCGCGAACTGTCACGATTGATGACAGCGAAATCCGCGAAGCGCTTTCGGAATGCGTCGCGACGATATTAAATGCCTGCCGCGTGGCGCTGGAGCGCACGCCGCCCGAACTTTCCGCCGACATCAGCGACCGCGGCATCGTGCTGACCGGCGGAGGGGCGCTCTTGAAGAATCTGGACAAGCGCATCCGCGAGGAAACCGGCTTGCCGGTGTCGATCGCGGACGATCCGCTGGCGTCGGTGGTGCTCGGGACGGGCAAGATGCTGAGCGATTTCCGGCTGCTGCGACTGGTTTCGATTGATTAGCACGAAGCATGTAGCGCCCGCCTTCAGGCGGGCAATTTGGAGTGGAGCAGATGCCCGCCTGAAGGCGGGCGCTACAGGAAACGGCCGACCTGGAGTTCGAAAATTCACTAGCAGGAACGTCGGGACTAAAGTTCCGGCCTCTGAAGTCCGAGAGAATTAATTGAAAGCTGGCAGTCTTCCCCAATGATCGCAATTCCTTCACGGCATAAATCCCTCACGCTGCTTGCGGCCGTCGTCGTCGCGCAAGTGTTGCTGCTGGCCGTGCAGATCAAGCGCGAGCGGCAGGTGCGGCTGATCCGGGTGTGGGCGGTGGAACTGATTTCGCCGCTGCAGCGCATGGGTTCGTGGACGGTCAACGGCGCCGAGCACGGCTGGGGCGGGTACATCGGCCTGCGCACCGCGCAAAAAGAAAACGATGCCATGCGCGCCGAGCTCGACAGCCTGAAAATACGCAATGCCGAGCTGGAAGGCCGGGCATTGGAAGCGGACCGCCTCGCTGCGCTGCTGAATTTTCGCACCGGGCATACCGATACTCCCATGGTCGCCGCGCATGTGATTGGCGCGAGTCCGGACTCCGGAAGCGATGTGATAAATATTGACCGCGGCTCGCGCGACGGCATCCGACGCGACATGGGAGTGATCACGCCGGACGGCGTGGTCGGGAAAATTTTCGCGGTGTACCCGGACATTTCGCAGGTGCTGCTGATGGGCGACAAGGAAAGCGGTGTGGGCGCCCTGCTGGCGGACACGCGCACGCAAGGACCCGTGAAGGGGACAGGCGAGCCGCTGCTTTCGCTCGATTACATCAGCAACGACGAGAAGGTCACGGTGGGAGAAGCGGTGCTGACCTCCGGGCAAGACCGCATTTTTCCGAAGGATCTGCCCGTGGGCAAGGTCGTGGACTTCGTGTCGGACCCGAAGACGCCGTTCATGAGAATTCGCGTGAAGCCGGCAGCCCACCTGGACCGCCTGGAAGAGGTTCTAGTACTGCAGACGCGGCAGGAGCTGAATATGAAGAAGGAACCGGATGCCGTTACCGCGCCGGTCGTAACTCCGCCTGCGCTCAAGGCGCCGGCGGCTCCGACGCAAGCTGCGTCGGCTGCGCCGCCCGCGAAAAAGCCGGCGGACGGCCATTAATCCGAGGATCGGAAACCTAGGCAGGAAACGATGGAAAGCTCAGAAGTCTATATCGGGCCAGAGCCCCACATTGAAGTGCACAAATACTACGGCGGCGTCGTGCCGATCGTCGTGCTGTTGGCGCTGGTGCTGCAAGCGTTTTTCCCTGTTTACATCCGGTCCGCCAACTATCTCGAATTGCCTTTGCTGGTGACGCTGTACTTTGCGCTCAGCAAGCGGAATCCTTCCTCCGGCTTATTGCTGGGGATGGTGGTGGGGCTGCTGCAGGATAGTCTAAGCCGTACGCCGCTGGGACTTTACGGGATCGCGAAGACTCTGGTGGGGTATCTCGGCTCGTCAATCGGGTCGCGGATTGACGTGGAGCATCCCATTGCGCGGTTTCTGCTGACTGTCGGATTTTACTTGTTCCACCATGCCGTGTTCACCCTGACGACGCGGACATTGCTGGCCCAACGGGATGAAAACTACATCACGGTTCCTATTCTGATTGCCTCGCTGGTCAATGCCGTGATCGCGATTATTTTGTTTCCGCTGCTGGACCGGTTTCGGAAACCGTCTTGAGGTTTGGTGTCACAGACTTCACAAGCTGCGGAAAAACTCGAGGATCTTTCATTCTGAGCGGAGCGAAGAATCTCTCCTTGGCACTCAAATCCAAGAGAGATTCTTCGCTCCGCTCAGAATGACAGGACGAGGTATTTTTTCCGCAGCTTGTTCAGTCTGCGGGGTTCCGGCAGGAGTCCCGGGACGTGCGCGCAAGCAGGATTGTGCGGAACCCCACAGACTGAAGTCTGTGCTACTCGGGGGTATCCGATACGATGCGCAAGATCTTGCACACAATTGGCGCAAGTGATAGTGTGGACGATGGTTAGGTGTGGAGAAAACCCGCAAGGTGTGCGGTGAATTTGACCGCACGGAGTCGATTTGGCCATCTCTTTAATGAACGATAAACGGCTGCCCACGGAGCGGCTGACCGTTGTTTCCTACGTCATCGTCGGGGTGATCTCGCTGCTGCTTGTTTGGTTTTTGGAAGCTGCAGATCATTGATTCGGACCGCTACGCGCAAATGGCCGAACGCAATCGCGTGCGGTCGATTCCCATCATTGCCCCGCGCGGCTCGATGCTCGATCGGGAAGGCCGCGTCCTGGTAGACAACTACCCCTCCTTCAGCGTCCTGTTGTTGCGCGACGCTCCCGAACAAGTGGAGAAGCTCCTGCCGCAAATTGCCGACGGCCTGGGCATGACGCTCGAGGACGTGAAGCAGGAGATCGAGGCTTCCCGGGCCATGCCGAAATTCCAGCCGATCGTGATCAAACCGGAAGCCAGCCCATCCGATATCGCATTCATCGAGTCCCATCGCGTCGACATTCCCGTGCTCGAAATGCTGATGGTTCACCGCCGCCGCTACCCGCATGGCGATATGCTCGCCAACGCGGTTGGCTACGTGGGTGAAGTGAGCGCGGAACAGGTGGAGGCTTCCGATTCCAGCCTGAAACCGGGCGACATTGTCGGGAAAACGGGCCTGGAGCGTCAGTACAATGAAACCTTATGGGCACGGACGGTTTGCGGCGCGTGATCGTCAACAGCATTGGCAAGGAAGTGGGCCGCCTGGAACAGAAGGACGCCATTCCGGGCAAGCCGATCCAACTGACGATCGACTACGATCTGCAAAACGTTGCGGATACCTACATGGCCGACAAAGAAGGCGCCGTCGTCGCCATGGATCCGCGCACGGGAGAAATCCTGGCGATGGTCAGCCGGCCCACCTTTGATCCCAACGATTTTGCCATCCGCATTCCCACGGCGGAATGGCAAGCGCTCAATTCGGATCCCCGGACGCCCTTGCTGAATCGCGCCATCCAAGGGCAGCTTGCCCCCGGGTCGGTCTTCAAGATTGTCATGGCCACGGCGATGCTCGAGTCCAAGGATGTCCCGGAGAATTTCACGGCGTTTTGTCCGGGACACGCTGATTTTTACGGACGAATTTTCCACTGCTGGCGGCCGGCGGGACATGGCGATCGTCGACCTCCACAAGGCCATCGTGGATTCCTGCGACGTTTTCTTTTATACGCTTGGGCAGCGGCTTGGAATTGACGAGATCCATCAGTACGGAGCGGCCTTGGGCCTGGGCCGGCGCACCGGGCATCGACTTGCCGGGCGAGGAACCGGGCCTTATGCCTTCGGAAGAATGGGTCCAGCGCGTCTACCACCATAAATGGTATGCGGGTGAAACGATTTCGGTGGCCATCGGGCAGGGCTCCGTTACGGTTACTCCGCTGCAACTCGCGCGCATGATCGGAGCAGTGGCCAGCGGCGGCGACTTGCCGCAGCCGCACCTGCTGAAGAATCTCTCGACGAAGATGGATCGCTTTCCTCTGGCCGAGGACACGGTCGAGCAAGTCACGCAGGGAATGTACGGCGTCATCAACGAAGGCGGCACGGGATCGAGCTTGAAACTTCAGAATATCGAGTTCTCCGGCAAGTCGGGAACGGCCCAATTGATGAGCTACGGTGCGGGAAGCAAGTTGGGAAAGAAGGGAAAAGAAACCAACGGCTGGTTCGTGGGCTACGCGCCGCGGCGCAATCCGGAGATTGTGGTTGCGGCAGTCATCCAGGGCAGCAGCGAGCACGGGGGAACAACGGCAGGGCCCGTGGTGCGCGATATCGTCAAAGCGTATTACGACAAGAAGAGCGGAATAAAAGTTCAGGAGTACACGGCGAAGGAAGGGCGGCCCAAGGTCCTGCCGACCTCCGTGGACGATCCATCCCTGACGAGCAGATCCGCCCAGCCGGTAAAATTTCGATGCAAAAGGGCACGAGCTTTCCGCGATTATGATTGGTGGCTGCTGGCGACGGCGTTCGCCATCTGCGGCGTAGGCGTCCTCGAAATCTGGTCCGCGACGCACGCGAGCCACCTTGCGGGCATGCACACGCACCAGATGGAATGGATCGGCCTGGGTTTCGTCCTGATGCTCCTGCTGTCCCGCGTGGACTACCACACGATCATGGATCAGGCTCCCATTTTGTATTTGATCGCGATTATCGCGCTGATTGCGGTTCTGGCGATGGGACACACGCGCTTCGGGGCCAAGCGCTGGCTGCCCATCCTGGGCGGGCTTTTGCAGGTGTCAGAACTCGTGAAGTTGATTATAATAGTGGTGCTGGCGCGCTTCTTTTCGGAGGTGCGGACGGAGGAGCTCAGCCTGGGGGATTTGATCAAGGCCGCCGCGCTGATGGGTTTGCCGCTCGCGCTGATCATGTTGCAGCCGGACCTGGGAACAGCGCTGGTGCTCGTGCCGCTCGCAGCCGTGGGGGCCTACCTGGCAGGATTGCAATGGAAACATTCCCTGGCCATCGTGGCGCTGGCCGCCATCATGGTGCCGGTGGGCTATCATTTTCTTAAGCCCTACCAGAGAGAACGTGTTACAACATTCCTGCGGCCGGAAGAGGATCCCAAGGGCGCGGGGTATCAGATCCTGCAATCGAAGATCGCCGTGGGTTCCGGCGGATTTTGGGGCAAGGGACTTGGCAACGGAAGCCAGAATCAATTAGGCTTCGTGCCGGTGCGGTATTCGGATTTTATCCTGGCGGCGCTGGCGGAAGAGCTTGGATTTGCGGGAGTCTTCGTCGCGCTGCTTTTGTATATGTTCCTGCTGTTGCGTCTGGTTCAGAACGCCCAGCGCGCGCACGATCGAGCGGGCATGTTTCTGGTCATGGGCGTGACGGCAGTTTTGGGTTTTCATGTTCTGGTGAATGTGGCCATGGTGATTGGATTTATGCCGGTCACCGGAATTCCGCTGCCCTTGATGAGTTATGGCGGTTCGGCCACATTGTTCGTGTTTTTGGCTTTAGGGCTGGTGATGAACGTCCGTATCCGGCGTTTCGTCAACTAAGCCGGTAGAAATATTTTTTCCGGCCCGCGCCGCGCTGTAAATCAGATTGACGGCCCGCCGGCCGGAATGAAATGCAAAAACGAAATTGAGTTACAAAATTTTGGAGCGAGGCAAGCCCTGCCCAGCGGAAGAGAAAAATTATATTCAGCTTCCCCGGCCGTCCCGTTTCCCGGGACCGGGCGCACCCTTTTGCGTGCGGGCTCTCTATTCAGCCCGCGCCCGGTGCGCCAGGCCGGAGCGCGGCCATGCCCTCCGAGGAGTTTTCATGTCGAAGGAGCTAGTGATTTCCGCGACCCCGCACGAAACGCGGGTCGCGATTATGGAAGATGGACAGCTTTGTGAAATTTACATCGAACGGGAAAAAGAATTTGCTCTAGTTGGAAGTCTTTACAAAGGCCGCGTCACAAGAGTTCTTCCGGGCATGCAGTCGGCTTTTGTTGACATCGGCCTCGATAGCGACGCCTTCCTGTACGTCAGCGATTTTCTGGAACATCTCGAGGAGTACGACCACGTTGCGCCGGTTGAGCCCAAGGTCCACAGGCCGGAGCCGCAGGAGCGCCGAAGTGTATCCGCCGAGCACGACGAACGGCGGGGCTGTTCCCGCGGAGCCTGCGCATGTCCCTGAGCCGGTAGTTTCTCCCGTTCATCAGGCCGAGCCCGTTGAAGCCGCTGGCGCGGTTGAGGCTGCTCCCATCATTACGCCTCTCGAAGGCGAGACGTTTCAAGTTTCCGCCGCCGCCCAGCCGGTGCTTCCTCCGAAAGCAGCTACCCGCCGGCCGCTCCGATGCAGCGCAGCCAGCGACCACCTTTTGAGCAGAGAAATGACCGTGACCGCGGGCGCGGCGGCTTTGGCAATCGCGGCGGACGGGGTGGGGCGCAACCAGCGCTGGGGACGGCCTGACCGCGGCGGACGCGGCGGACGCGATCGCCGGCCCGGGCGCGATTTGCCTCCGTCCAAATATGCTTCGCCGTCGGATTCGAGGCCGCGCGAGGCGCAGCCGTATGAAGCAGCCTGCCGGGGATTTTGAGCCGGTGATTCTGCCGGGCGAGTCACTCTCCAATTTCAAGGAGCGCGCTGCGTCCGCTCCCGCGGCGCCTCCCGCCGGGCAATCCTCGCTTGGCGCGGAAGCTTCTTCGGCTCCGGCTGCGCCGCGAACTTTCACGGACGAGGAATTGTCGGCCGGGCTGCCTGGATCGCTCTTTGCGAATCCGCAGGCGGTGACGCCGGAAGAGCACGGAACGCCTGCCGCGGAGTTCAGCGGGGCCGAGCCATCCGCCAGCGTGCCCGAGTATGCTGATGCTTCGCCCGACGCCAAGAGAGAGATTGCGCGCGACCTTGACGAGCTGAATCCAGCGGCGGGCCCGGCCGTAATCACGGACGCGCATGCGCCGAACAGCTCTGGGCTTTCCGAGGAAGAAGTATCTTCGCTCGCCGAGCAGCTGGCCGAGGCCAAGCACGAAGAGGCGCAGGCTGACGCCGAGGAGCGTTCCGAAGCAGCCGAAGCGGTGGCCGAACAGTTTGTCGAGCCGGCCGAAATGGAAGAGTTGCAGGAGGCAATGGATAGCGATCACGAAGGTGATCACGAGACCGATCACGAGGTTGATCACGAAAGCGACCAGGAAGAAGACGATCACGATGACGCGGCGGAAGAAGCCGATGCCATCGCCGACAAAATGCATGACGAGGCGCTGGCAGCGGAGGCTTCCCCCGAACACGGTGAAGCTCACGGCGAGGAGCACGCGGAAGAACTTCACGGAGAACTCGGCGAAGGGCATGGCGAGGAGCACGGCGAAGCGCACCTCGAAGAGCATCATGGCGAGCATGCCGAGGCTCACGAAGAATTTCACGCGGCAGCCGAAATTTCGCCTCACGGCGAGGCGCAGCCGCCGACGAGCGCGCGCGTTTCCGAGCAGCCGCGGGCGCGCTTCCAGCGTCCCATGCGGCGCGGAGGCCGCCCGCAGCGCGGCGGGCGCCGCCCCGGCGGGCGTCCCCACCAGCCGGCGCAGCACGGGCACCCGAGGCACGAGCAGCACCGCCGGCCGCAGCTCATTTCCGAAATGCTGAAGGCCGGAGAGGAAATTATTGTACAGATTGCAAAAGAACCGCTTGGTAAAAAAGGCGCGCGCATCACGAGCCACGTGGCGCTGCCCGGGCGCTTCCTCGTCTACATGCCCACCGTCGATCATGTCGGCGTATCGCGGCGCATCGGCTCGGCCGAAGACCGATCGCGTTTACGACGCCTGGTGAACGAAGCCAAAGGAACGTTTCCTGGCGGCTTCATCGTCCGCACGGCCGCCGCGGAGGCGACGGACGACGAAATTCGCACTGACGTGGAATTTCTCGGGCGCACCTGGGACACGATTCGCGCCACGTCCGAGCAGCGCCGCGCGCCTTCGTTGCTGCACCGCGACCTGAATCTTGTCCAGCGCATCCTGCGCGACTATCTGAGCGACGATTACGCCGCCATCTGGCTTGACAACGAAGAGGAATTCACGAAGGTCGTCGAATTCGTAGGCCGCTTCCAGCCGAAGCTCGTCCCGCGTGTGAAGCTGTACACGAAGGAAGCGCCCATCTTCGAGGAGTTCGGCATCCAGCAGGAGCTGGACAAGGCGCTGCGCCCCAAAGTGTGGCTCAAGTCCGGCGGCTACATCGTCATCAACCACACCGAAGCTCTGGTGGCGATCGACGTGAACACCGGCAAATACGTGGGCCGCGGCTCGACGCGCCTCGAGGACACCATCGTCAAGACCAACCTCGAAGCCGTGAAGGAAATCGTGCGGCAGATCCGCCTGCGCGACCTCGGCGGCATCATCGTGTGCGATCTGATCGACATGGAGGAGCGCCGCAACCGCGAAAAGGTCCTGGCCGCTCTCGATCTAGCGTTGCAGCAGGATCGCGCGCCGTCCAAGGCCCTCCCGTTCAACGAATTCGGCCTCGTGTGCATCACGCGCAAGCGCACGAAGCAGGCCCTCGAACGCGTCCTGTGCCAGCCCTGCCCGTACTGCACCGGCTCCGGCATGGTCAAGTCTATCCCGACGATCTGCTACGAGATTCAAACCGAAGCGAAAAAAATGGCCGCCGACCTCGACGCGCAAAACATCACCCTGCGCGTCAACCCGGAAATCGCCAAGGCCCTGAAGACGCGCGAATCCTCCCTGATCGAGGACCTCGAGCACGCCACGCGCAAGACCATCATCATCCAGTCGGACCCGACGCTGCATTGGGAGCAGTACGATATTTATTAGGCGCGGCTCTCACAACTTCTAAGATCCCCACGCTTTGCGAGGCAAAGCGTGGGGTGTCCAGCGCTAATTCAGGGTCGAGTAGTTTGCCGCTGAACTCCTTCGTCTCTCAAGCGCTGCAATTCTGGGCTTTCAAGTAAGTCGTTGAGTTGCTGCGCAGGGACGACAACAGAAATGCCACTGTTCACGTAGACGGATGCTTTCCAAGTCGTCGATGCTTTGAGCTTCAGATTCTCGGTCTCCTGCATATAGCCGCTCACAACGCCCAGTAATCCGAAAGTGTTGTGAGCCCCGCCGAACGATACGCCAGTATTCATCGGGAGTCCGGGGATGATGAAAATCGGGGAGCCGCTATTTCCTGCAATAATATGCACATCAGCAAGATAGACGCCCCCAGACTTACATGTGGTAGTGCCCATAGGCCCGTCGGGCAGCATCGCTAAGACCCCTTCTCGGAGAAGGGGCTGGACTTCATGTGACCCGCCGTACAGGTAGAAATAGCCGCCGGTTAAGACTTTGTCTCCTGGCACGACTTGCCGCTGATCAAGAATTTGTGTTGTAAGGAACTGTTCTGAGGAGATCACTTGATAGTCGTACTTGATATCGACAACAAAGGGGATCACGGCTAGATCGATTGCCTCGTCCTTCGGGAAATACCAGTGAAATTGCTGGGAAAAGGTCAACGGCTCTCGATCTGCACGATTGCCGTTGACTGGTTCCTTAAGATTCATTGTTATATAGGTCTTCTGGACTTGCAGCGGTTTGCAATTCCCCTTACCGTCTTGCTCTATTGCCTCGGCCACGTGTCGATTTGTAACTAGGTAAATAAATCTTCCACTGCTCACTCGGCTGTCCGGTACGGTGACCAGGAAACCTGTTCCTCCAATCTGGACTGTCTCGCCGACTTTGGGTGGGATAGGAGGATTGCCTTGCTTCCCAGGCTTCGCGGGTTCGTCAGGTCTTTTGGCCTCGATGGTGATAAACACCACAGTTTTCAAAATTTCTGTTTCTGCTCTGATCGGTTTAGGGGTAAGTGTTGGCTGTGCCTGAGCGCTAAGCCGGTTCGATGCTGAAATGAGAAGGAGGGCTGAGAAGAGCAGGACCTGTCGTTTTTTGTTCATGCTGTGAGTCCCTTTCTAGGCTCAACTATAGAACGACTGACAGCGACCTTCTTGCACAGAGTTGTGATGAAACCGATGGGGTGGGTGGCCCAGCCTTTGAGCGGCTTTTGAATTTCCGGGTGGGCGGGTGGCCCAGGACGGGTGGCCCGGCCTTCGTTCTGAATTTGGGGTGGCGAGTGGCCCGGCTTTCGTTCTGAATTTGGGGTGCCCCTTCCTTGACGATTTTCAAGGGTGGGGCTTTCGCGGGTGGGCCAGCCTATGGGCGAATTGGCGGGTGGGCCAGCCTATGAACGGTTTTGAACTTTCGTGTGGCGCACCCTTGCGGGGTTCAAGGGTGCGGGTTTTCATATCCTCGACCCTTCTTTCCCCGCTAGGCGGGTGGCGCAGCCATTAGGAGGTTTTTTGATACGCCACACTCCCTCCCCCAATGTTCAATTCACGCCTGTTCCTTTTTCGCAACCATATGATCCCGACGGGGACAAAAACCCGCACCCGTCGTAATGTGCCGTACCTTGTACATTTCACGATAAAAGGCCAAGATTTCTCATCCTCTGGGTTCATGTGTGAACATCTCACGTCTATGTTTCGTGCAAACATCAACAAAATCCCCCGGATTGAACGTAACAAATGCATGGATGCGCAGATTGTTGTCGGAGAGCATTCTCCTCACCACTCGATCAACTGCACTCAGTTTTCGATATTGTGGGAGAGGCTTTCCAAGTTCTTCAAAACATTCATTAATAACGGTATCTCGGAAAGGTTCGTCGGAAAGTAGGTCGAGTCGTCTTTGAATTGCGAGCCGCTTCCAATCTCTTTCTAGACGCGTAAGTCCTTCCTTATTCTTGACCATGCGGGTGGAGATGGCCTCATAAAGTATCGGCCACGGAACAAGGAGGCGATTACCGCCCGCGCCAAAGAATTCATCGAAATACTTGGACGCAATATCGTGAAACTCGTCGGTTCTGTCATATAAGCCAATAAGAAAGCCCGAATCAACGCAAATGGCCCTCATGCTTCCTCATCAGCGTCAACCGAGACCTGACCGTATCCAGTCCAAGGTGCAACCTTTCTTTTCCCCAAAATAAACTTTCCTCCCGTCGTCATGTCGATCAGATAAATTCGTGGGTTACGCTTGAGGTCCAAGAGTTCCCGCATGTCCTTGATGATGGCCGCTCGCGAGGCCTTGGACACAAAAGTCGCTACGCTGTCGCCGCATTCCTTAGCGCCTAGTCTGTCCAGCCAAGCATACAAATCCTCGTATTCACCGTTGACACCTAAGTCGTACGACAACCAGTACCTAGCCATATCTCCTCCATCGCTTCGCAAGGGTCAGCGAATAGTACATCAACAGAAAATACCACGTGGCCAGTAAAAAGTCCTCGACGGCTCGCCCAGCCTTTGAGCAGATCTGAATTTCCGCGTGGGGCGGGCAGGGTGAGCCACCCTTTGAGCGGATTTAAATTTAAGGGTGGCGCACACTTGTGGTTTTCAATGGTGCGGGTTTTCTGATCCTCGATTCTTCCTTTCCCGGCGGGTGGCCCAGCCCTTGAGCGGGTTTTGAATTTCCGGGTGGCGCACCCTCGTGTTGTTCAAGGGTACGGGTTTTCTGATGCTCGATTCTCCCTTTCCTGCTGGCCGATTCCGGGCTGTCCTTTCTTTGCGCGCGGGGTGTTCCGCATGGAGGAAAAACCCGCACCCTTCACGAAAGGCGTGAAGAGTGCGGCACCCGGAAAGCCGACTCTCGTCAAGAACATGGCCCAACCACCCCGTCTACGGATACAGCTGATCGTGGGTTGGGCCCAATACGTAATGTTTGTAGCCAGCGAGTTCCATGAATCTATCCGGACGCTTGGCCGTTGTCTTTATTAGTCTGGAGTGCACCCATTCCAGGGTTTTCTTTACGGCATCCAGTCTGAGATATAGTTCTTTGTCTTTTGGAGAGGGCGCGTTACCGCGAGCACCTTCCTTTTTCTCAAGATCTCTCATTGCTTGACAAACCCTCTTGTATTCCTCCCGCATTTGTTGCGGTCTTCGCAATTTGGACCTCCATAATTATCGGCGCCGGGCGGGTGGCCCAGCCTTCGAGCGGTTTTGAATTTCCGGGTGGCGCACCCTTGTGTTGTTCAAGGGTGCGGGTTTTCTGATCCTTGATTCTCCCTTTCCTGTTGGCCGATTCCGGTCTGTCCTTTCTTTGCGCACGGGGTGTTCCGCAGGGAGGAAAAACCCGCACCCTTCACAAAAGGTGTGAAGAGTGCGGCACCCGGCGTGGGCGATTGAGGGTTTTGTGGGCGCCCGCCCGGCTTGCTGTCATTCTGAGCGAAGCGAAGAATCTCTCCGTGGTTTTGCATGCGCCAAGGACCACGACAGAGAGATTCTTCGCTTCGCTCAGAATGACATTCAGTTGGGGCTGTCGCAAATAAACCCTGGTGGCCCAGCCATTGAGCCACTTTGAATTTTCGCGTGGCGCGCCCTTGTGGTGTCAAGGCTGCGGGCTTTCAGAGAAGGTTTGCTATAATCGATTCGGATTCTGGAGAGCTTCGTGAAGCGACAAGTGCATCTGGCGAATGTCGAAGAAGTGGCCATCCGCGTCCGAGTGCAAACCCTGAAAGGGGGACGGTACCTGGGCACCAGCCCGGACGTTCCTGGACTCGTAGCGGAAGGCCGGAGCGTCTCGGAGACGATTGAAATTGCTCAGAGCCTTGCGCGAAAAATAGTTGATTCCTGCCGCGAGCACGGAGATCCGCTTCCCCCCGCATTCCGCAATGGACATGTTCCCGCACGTGAATTCCGCGTTCCTGTCCTGATGCCCTGATAGGCCGCCTGTCCGGATTTCGTTATCGTGAGGTCGCGAGGCGCCTTCGCGCGTTCGGATTCCGCTTTGATCGCGCGGGCGAAGGCAGTCACGAGATTTGGCGTCATTCATAAACAGGCCGCAAGATTACGATGCCGCATCATGCGAGTGACATGGCGGAGGGAACGCTGCGAGCAATTCTCCGCGAAGCAGGAATTCCTGTGAATGACTTTCTGCGAGCTTAAACGGGACGGGTGGCCCAGCCCTTGATTTGGAATTTGTGGGTCGCGGGTGGCTCATCCTTTGAGTGGTTTTGAATTTCCGGGTGCCGCACCCTTGTGTTCTTCAAGGGTGCGGGTTTTTTGATTATCGATTCTCCCTTCCCGGCTAGTCGATTCTGATCTGCCTTTTCTTCGCGTGCGAGCTGTTCCAGGGGGAGGAAAAACCCGCACCCTTCACGAAAGGCGTGAAGAGTGCGGCACCCGAACTGCAACAAAAGTCCTTGCGCGGCTGAAAGCGGGTGCACGATACTGTATTTGCTCCAGAGTACAACCGCTTCGATTAGAGCCATTCCACTGGATTGCAGAGAGGTGTCCATGTCTCTCGACGCCGAATTTGACAAGATGTATCAGGAGATGGAACGCAGCCACATCAAGCCGTTGTGGACGGAAGAAATTAAAATATTGCCGCGGACGCCGCAGCCGAAGGCTGTGCCGTGGCTTTGGAAATGGTCGCAACTGCACCGGCTCGCGAGCCGCGCGGGGGATCTGGTGACGATCGAGCGCGGGGGCGACCGGCGGGCTCTCGGGCTCATCAATCCGGGACTCGGGGGACAGCCTTACGCCACGCCTACGCTGTGGGCTGCGATTCAGTGGCTGAACGGGCGCGAGGTGGAACCTGCGCACCGGCATAGCGCGCAGGCCGTGCGATTCATGATCGAGGGGAAGGGGGCGTACAGCACTGTTGCGGGGGACAAGATTTTTCTGGAGCGGGGAGACTTCGCGATCAATCCGCCGATGGCCTGGCACGATCATGGCAGCGAAGGCGACGGGCCGGCGGTGTGGATGGACGGGCTCGATATTCCGCTGAACAATTATCTCGACGCGACATTTTTTGAGACTTCCGAGCATGACAAGCAGGACGTTACCGCCATGATTGACGGATCGGTTCTGAAATATGGCGGCGGGCAGCTTCGTCCCGCGTGGGAGGAGCCGGTTCTGAAGTATTCGCCGATTTCGACGTACAAGTGGGCGGCGACGGAAAGGGCGCTCGACAATTTGGCGAAGGTGGATGCCAGCCCTTTTGACGATGTGGCGCTTGAATATACGAATCCGCATACCGGGCGTCCGGTGATGGATACCATCACTGCGTGGATCCAGATGCTGCGTCCGGGCACGCACACGCGGGCGCACCGGCAGGTAAACAGCTCCGTGTATCATGTCTTCGTAGGGCGGGGCGCGACGATCATCGGTGGCGTGCGTTTCGACTGGGAACAGGGCGACATCTTCGTGATCCCAAGCTGGGCTTATCACGAGCATCTCAACAGTTCGCAAACGGAACGCGCGATTCTATTTTCGATTCAGGACACGCCGGTGATGAAGGCCCTGGGAAAGTATCGGGAAGAAGCGCTGGCCACGAACGACGGTCACCAGATTGTGAAGGAATCGTTCGATTCCTCAAAATCGCTGGCTTGTGTCTAGAATGATTTTGCTCGTGGACGCTGAAAACATCGATCGAGTCGATTCAGAAATTCGCGAGCGCCAATATCGAGTCTGACGTTAAACTGCCTGACCAGAGGCAATAGAAGGAGGGTTTGGTGAGCGATTGGCACTATTGCCATACCAACAGCGCGGAAGAGCTGGCGCAGCTGCATTTTTTCTCGATGAAGAAGGTGCAGCCGGGAGGCACGGTCTCCTTTCGGATCACGATCAAGGAATTCGCGACGCCTCCGCCGGGCCTCGCCGTGCGTTTTTTTGCCGAGGCGGACAAGCAGGTCAATCAGAAGATCGCGCCGCTCGTTCCATTTGGCTATGGCGATTCGCTGCGCAGCGCGCTCGCGGAATGCATGCGGATGATCCGTCAATTTCCATACGAAGGAGAGGAACAGGGCTGACCGGCGGATGCACGCGATTGACTTCCCGGTGGAACGATGGTTAGTTTCCTACGGGCAGTTTCGGCCATGCCCCCTGGAGTGCAACGAATGGTGATCAGCCTTCCATTACAGATTGCGAGGAAAGAGATAAAGCCCGGAATTATTGTTCTGGAGATTGAGGGCGCGATTCACACGGGCCCGGCCTCGCAGAAAATCGAGCAGCACGTGGAGCAGTCGCTGGGCCGCAGCGAAAATCGGATGATCTTCGATCTCTCGAAAGTAACGTTTGTGGACAGCGGCGGGCTGGGGGCGATTGTGCGGTGCTTCTCCAAGCTGAAAAAATCAGGCGGGTCCTTGCGTCTCACCGGGGTAAAAGGACCGGTCGCTACGGTCGTAAAGATTACGCAGGTGGACAAGCTCATTGAAATTTTTCCCACCTCGGTCGAGGCGGCGGAGAATTTTCTTCCCGAAGCCAAGAGTGAAGGCTAGGCCGGAAACCGCATTGTAAGCCCACTTCGCCGCGCCTTTGCAGTTTCATGAGCGCGGGAAAATATCACTCCCAGTCAGATTTTCCGGCCGACCGATGGCAAACTGGCGCATCCTTTTGCCCACGGAAACTGACGTGTAAATTCAAGCAGCCTGCTCTATTATACTTGACTGCTGCGGGCCAGACGTGCGGGCGTGGCGGAATGGCATACGCAGCGGACTTAACATACCTTGAGTGCTCGCCTGGAAACGGGCGATGCAGAACTGCTCAAATTCGGGGAAACCTTAACTGGCGATCCCGAGCCAAGCCTGAAGTTATCTTTCGGGAAGGTGTAGAGACTAGACGGGCAGCGCCTAACCTCCGGTGCTTAGGAGCAAGGCGAAGGGATAGTCCAGACCGCAAACCTGACGGCAAGCGCTTGAAGAAGACTTGCGTCCGGGCGGCGAAAGCCGTGGCCGGTAAGAAAATCCGCAGGGTCGCAAGGCCCGTGTGGGTTCAACTCCCACCGCCCGCACCAGCATTTCTCCGGTCTGGTTTTGGCACGCGATATCCTGCCCGGCGCATACTTTTAGGGCGCCGAGACCACCTGAATCGCGTTCACCAGAGGATTTCCCGCCGATCCGGCCGTAAACTTGATTGTGATCTTGCCGCTGCTGGTCAGAGTCACGGAGAATGTCTCGTCAACCGCCTTAAATTCGGCCCCGGCAGCGGCAAAGATATCAAACTTGGAGAGGACCGTCGTACCGTTGATGGCCACATTAAATACGCGCTTCCCTTTGGCCGACCAGACGGGCTCGGCGAATTTAAGCGTTACGGAATATTTGCCCGCGGGCGCGCTAATGGCGTAGCTGAATGAGGAGCCGTAGCGCGAGGTCTTGTACAGGGTTGGGTCAGGCGTGTTCGTAATCGTGTTGGTCACCGAGTAGGAACTGCCACCCGTGAAATCCGTATCCGCCGCCCAGAGTTGGGCCAGGGAATCGGTGTATGCCGGCCCTCCGGAATTGATTCGCACTGGTTTAAAGCTTGGCGGTGGATTGACGGTCAAAGTCGCTGTCTTTAATCCATTGAGCATGGCGGTGACTGTGACAGGGGTCGAAGATGTAACGGAACTGGTGGCTATCTGAAAAGTGTTTGAAGTGGTGTTGTAAGGGATCGTGACGCTGCCGGGAACGGCCGCGGCGGAAGGGTTGCTGCTGGCCGCCAGCGCCACGTATGTCCCGCCTGTGGGCGCGAACCCGTTCAGGGTGACCGTGCCAGTTGAACTGGAGCCGCCTACGACGCCGGCCGGGTTCAAGGTCAATGAAGTCAGGCCCGTGGCCGCGGGATTAACGGTCAGTGTCGCTTGAGCCGAGCCCGATCCATTGGCAGTGGCCGTGGCGGTGATGATGCTGGTGGCGGGAGAAGTTACTTGCTGAGAGGTCGCGGTGAAAGTCCCCGATGCGGACCCGGTAGGGATCGAAATTGGCTGGGACGGAACTGTCGCTGCATTGGTGTTGCTGCTCGCGAGGGTCACTTGAACCCCGCTTGAGGTTGAAGGAACCGAGCCATTCAGCGTGACGATGCCGGTGGAGTACACACCGCTACCCACCACGGATGTCGGATTCAGCGTCAGCGATGAGACTACGGGCGATCCGGACGTTGCCGGTGCAGGTATGTTGTACGAATCGGCGATAGCTCCGTTGGTTCCGCCGGCGGCTGCGAGGGACGCTCTGACGTACTGGACGGTCACTCCATTATTTGGATCAACCGTAACCCGAAGGTGGCCTGAGTTAGGTAGAACCTTGAGCGTATACACGCCGTCTGCCATGTATTGCTGGAAACCGTAGCCATAGGTCGCATCGGCAGCCATGGGAACTTCTTGATACACGACGCCATCGCGCTGCTCGTGGGCGTACTCATGATCATGGCCGTGGAAGAAGGCCGTCACGTGATTATTCACGAGCAACTGGTGAACGGGAACAGTCCATAGGCTGTTTACGTCGATCCGGTTCGAATTGAATGCCCAGGTGATCCCGTCGTCGTTGTCCCCTCCCCACTCAACGTAAGGGACCGCGTAAGCGCCGCCTCGCCCGTAGTCGTCCAAGCCCCCAGACACCTGATGAGCGAAGATGAACTTGTATTTGGCTGTGCTGTTTTGCAGCGTTTGCTGGAGCCACTCGTACTGCGCTAGTCCCAGAGTCCAGTCCCAGCGGTTCCCGGAACCTGGGGTGCTGCTTTCTCCCCCTCCTCCGTTGCCCACATAGGGCTTGGTGGTCGAATACCAGTAAGGATCAATTACCACGAAAAGGGCATCGCCCCAGGTCCAGGCGTAGTAATCCTGAATGGTGTGGTCGCTGCTCGTGGTAATACCCGTATAACTCGTGTCGGTATTGCCCGTGTAAAAGGAACTGAGCAATGGATCGGGATTGAGAAAATACTCGTTTCGCGCGTTGGCGCTCATTATGGGCGGTTCCACGGCGAAGCCCGTGTCGCCCATGTGCCAGCCCTCTTCTTGCTCATGGTTGCCCAGGGCCAGGAAGATCGGCACGGAGGGGCTGATCAGACTAAAGTAATTGGTTCGGATATTAAGGTAGCTGGTGTTGGCTTGGGCCTGGTTGGTTATGTTTGTACATGGCGCAATGCAACCGTCGTCCATCGCGAACGTATCGCCCAGGTCGAGGTGAAAGTCAGGGCTTTCACCGGCAATATTCCGCAAGGTTTGCTGAAACAGGGCGGGATTGCCGAATGTGATGTTGATATGAGAATCGGAAGTTACCGTGAACGTGAACGGGTCGCTCGCGGACCTTGCCGTGTGGAAAGCATGTTCCGGCCTTGTCGTCCAGGAGGACGAACCGCTCTGCCGGTAGACCATGTAGTAGTAATACTGCGTGTCGGACGCAAGATTGCCGATGACGGCCACAAGCGGCTGATTCGCGGCTGCAGACAGCGGGCTGGCGGCGGTCCCGGAAGTAGAACTCGTTTGACTTTCTCCTCCCGGCTGCGTGCCGTATTCGAAGTACGCCTGAATTACGGCGCTAGCCACCACGTTGATGGTTACGGACTGGTTCGTCGGACGCCCCAGGAGTTCAGGTCCGGGAAAAGTCACCTGCCCTCGCAAGCTCGATACGGGAAACAGCGTTGCGAGCAGGCCAGCTGCGAACAAGAACGCCTTGGGTGGCTTCATGTCTTCACTCCTCATGGTGAAACCATTGGTCGAGCGCGCTTCAAAACGAGGGAAGCAGACGCTCTGACGAAAAATGAAAAGACACGAACAAAAGCGTCGCGACTCGGATTTCCTATTTCGAATTCATTGCCAACGACCGCTGGCAATCACTCTGTCCAGGCTAACGAGCCATAAGCTTCCGCCTTAGTTGATGCAGCCGTGTCTCCAATTTGGTCTCCGGGGGCGTTCCGACCTTGCACAAACGGATCACCCGCTGCTCTTAGCGGGGAGCTGGAGCAGCAGGGAAGCCGATCGTATTCAGACTGGCAGGTGCTGTCAATGCATATCTATTTGTTGTCTAGAATGGCTTGGTTGATGTTGTGCGGACCATCGGGATCATTTTTTGGGCAAGAGAAACAGCTCGAATCTCGTCGAAAATGCGGAGTGGTTTGCAGGGTTTGCGTGGATATTTGCACATTTTCAAGACGTGAGGAGATATGTTGTATATTCAGCGGGGATTTACAAATACGCAGGTGGCGTTCAGGATTCATTGACCTTCCAGGTGCTCGGGCTCGACTCCCGCTGCGAGCGCCAGGAATATCCAATTCTTAGGAGAATACCTATGGAGAAGCCCAAATCATGAGGAAACGCCCGCGGTCGAATTGGGCTCGCGCAAGGGTTGCTGCACTCACTCTTTGCATCACGGGAGCGATGGCCGTCCTGGCGATCGCCGTTGCTTCCCAGGCGCGGCAGCCCGCGCCGCAGAAGATACGCATTTTGTGCCTGGCGCGTCCGCTGTCTGTAATTGTTGCTGAATCGCGCGGCATCCTCGCCAAGTATGGGATCGAGGCCGAATTTTTGGTGCGACCGAGCTCGGAGTCACTGCGGGGCGATCTGGCCGCGGGGAAGGGAGACGTCGCTTACGTGGCGGTGGACAACGATGTCGCCATGGTGGATTCCGCCGGAGTCGACGTGGTTATCGTGATGGGGGCCGAAAGTTCCGAAAACGAAATCATTGCGCAGCCGGGAACGAAGTCGATCGCCGATTTGCGTGGGCAGACGCTGCTCGTTGATGCGACCAACACCGCCTATGCATTGGAACTCAAGAAAGTTCTTCTTCTGAATGGGCTGCATCTGGACAAAGAGTATCAGCTGAAGCCCGTCGGCTCGACGCCTTTCCGCTTGCAAGCCATGCGAGAAAACCATGAGTACGCCGCTGCCGTCATGAACCCTCCCTACTCGATTATCGCGAAACAGGGAGGGATGGTCAGCCTCGGGTCGATGCGCAAGCTGCTGGGCGCCGATCTGGATCGCGGAACTTTTGCGCTGCGGACATGGGCGGCGGGCAATTCCGATCTCCTGGTGCGATATCTTGCGGCGTACGTCGAGGGACAGCGCTGGCTTATGGCGCCTGCCAACCGGCAGCAGGTTATCGAACTCGTTATGAAGGAGTTGAATTTGCCGGAGGCCACCGCAGGCGATTGGTACGCGGCGATGGTGCAGAACGGCGGCTACGCGAAGGACGCGGCGCTTGATTTGGATGGCTTCAAGAAAACCTTGCAGCTGCGCGCGGAGATTGAAGCCGGGGGAAACGGGAAAGCGCCGGCGGCGGAAAGATACTACGATCTTTCCTACTATCGCGCGGCGCTCTCAAAGATTAAGTAGCGCCGGCGTCCCGCTTGCCCCGATGCAAGAGGAGCCGGCAATTTTTCCGAATACTTAGCTGGGCAAAGCCGCGGGCCCCTCTTGCATCGGGGCAAGCGGGACGCCGGCGCTACGAAATCTGTAAGTCCGCTCCCGATGCCAGATTTTTCTGCAGCGTCGCCTTATCGAGTTCGTGTTCCCAACGCGCGACCACGACGGTGGCAACTCCATTTCCAATCATATTCACCACAGCGCGGAACATGCTCATGAAGCGGTCGATCCCGATAAGCAACGCCATGCCCGCCACTGGAATCGTGGGGATCACCATCAGCGTGGCGACGAGGGCGATGAACGCCGCGCCGGTTACTCCGCTCGCTCCCTTGGAGGTGAGCACGGCTACGGCGAAAATCGTCAGTTGCTGGCCCACCGTTAGGTGGATGTTTGTCGCCTGGGCCACAAACAGCGCCGCCATGGTCATGTACAGGCTGCTGCCGTCGGTGTTGAACGTGTAGCCCGTCGGCACGACCAGGCCGACCAGCGATTTCGAGCAGCCGAGCTTTTCCATTTTTTCCATGAGCGTCGGCAAAGCGGGATCCGATGAACTTGTGGCCAGCACCACGACGATCTCTTCCTTGATGTAAGGAAGGAATTTGATGATGCTGAATCCCGAAGCCCAGGCAATCAGGCCGAAAACAACCAGCACAAATAAAATGCACGTGATATAAAACACCGCGATCAATTTCGCGAGCGGGCCGAGAGACGCGATGCCGTAGCGGCCCACGGTAAAGGCCATCGCGCCAAATGCGCCGATGGGGGCCAGCTTCATCACAATATTAATTACGCCGAATACCGCGTGGGTCAAGGCGTCGAACAGCTCCACCACCGGTTTACACTTCGGGCCAACGAGCGACAGCGCGAAGCCGAACAAGATCGCGACCAGCAGCACTTGCAGAATGTTGCCCTTGGCGAAGGCGTCCACCATCGTCGTCGGAATGATGTTCATCAGGAATTCCGTCACGCTTTGTTGCTTTGCCGCGCCCGCGTAATCCGCCACGGACTTGGCGTCCAGCGTCGCGGGATTCACGTTGAAGCCCGAACCCGGGTGCGCCACGTTGCCGACGAGCATTCCGGTGAAGAGCGCCAGAGTGGACACAATCTCGAAGTACAGCAGCGCTTTTCCGCCGATCCTGCCGACTTTCTTCAAATTCTCCATGCCGGCGATACCCGTCACGACCGTGCAGAAAATAATCACCGTGATCACCATGGTGATCAGGCGGATAAATCCGTCGCCGAGCGGCTTCATCTTGATCGCGGACGCCGGTTTGAAGTAGCCGTAGATAATCGCGAGGGCCACGCCGATCAGCACTTGTCCCCAGAGAGTCATGTAGAATGGGGTCTTTTTAGGTGGCGGTGTGGGTTCCGCACGGGATTGGGGTGGACTTGTTATGACCGTATCGCTCATCGTCGATTCTCCTTGAGTCGAGCGCCACTCAGAGGCCGCACTGCGCCTCTAACCAATAGGGTTCAGGTATTAGGTCTGCCCGGGTTCTGGGAGTCTATCACTACAGTCGATCTGAGAAACAAAGTTTATGGGGGCCGTCACGGTTTCAGTAGCACTGCCACCCCTGGCTGTGCGCCTTTGTTTGCCGCTGCAAAAAACGCACAGCCAGGGGTGGCTGTGCTACGCGAGCTTTTCCGGTTCAACAATGGCGGCGGCCAGGTCATTGAGGAATAGCGCGGCGCGGGCGCCGTCGAAAACGCGGTGGTCGCAGGAAAGCGTGAGCGTCATCATGGGGCGAATTCCCGGTTTTCCGTCGACGGGCACGACGCGGTCGGCGATGCGCCCCACGGCCAGGATGGCCGCTTGCGGCGCGACGATGATCGCGGTAAACGCGTCCACCTGGTACATGCCAAGATTGCTGATGGTGAAGGTCGCGCCGGTGATGTCGGCGGGTCGCAATTTGCCGGCGCGGGCCCGCTCGGTGAGGTCGCGGCGCAGCGTGGCGATTTCGCCGAGCTTTTTCGTATTTGTGGCGGGGATCGCCGCAACCACGACGCCGTCATCCACCGCCATGGCGATGCCCACGTTGACTTCCGGATTCAGGCGAATTCCATCGCCCGTCCAACTTGCGTTCACGATCGGATGTTTCCCCAGCGCGCTCGCCACCGCCGCAATCAGCAAGTCGGTGTGACTTAGCCGCACCCCGCGGTCTTTCTCAATGGCCGGCCCAAATTTTTCGCGCGCGGCCAGCAGCGCCCCCGCGTCAATCTCCCGCGTCACAAAAAAATGCGGCGCGGTAGTCCAACTCTGCGTAGTCCGCTCGGCCATCAGCCGAGCCACCTGGCTAAGGGTTTGAGTGGCGCGGGCTTCAGCCTGCGGCATTTTGTATGCAGCGGGTGCCGCTGCCGAAGTACCGCCCGACGCAACAAGCGCCAGAATATCCTCCGCCAGAATTTCCCCTTCGCCGCCAGTCCCGCGCACGCGAGAGAGATCGACCCCATGCTCCCGCGCCAGCCTCCGCGCCTTCGGAGAAATCCGAGCATTCGAGGCAGGCGCAGCGCCAGCCGGTGCGGCTGCAGAACTCGCCGCTGCAGTGACAGCAGGAGCGGCCTGCGTATCCATTCGCCGTCCCGAAGCCGAGGCGGCTTCCTCTTCCGGAATTTTCTCTCCCGGATTCACAATCCAGGCAATCGTCTGTCCCACCGGAATCACGTCCCCTGCCTGCGCTTTCACGCCCGCGAGAATCCCGTCGGCCGGCGATTCAATTTCCACCACCGCCTTGTCGGTTTCGATGTCGAGTAGAGGCTCACCCTTGCCAACGGCCTCGCCTTCTTTTTTTCGCCAGGCCAATAGCTTGCCGGTTTCCTGGGCCATCTCGAGCGCGGGCATAACGATGCTGTGGGCCATGATTGTTTTCCGGAGCGGCGCGGGACGCTACTTGGTCACTCCGAGGCCTTCCGCCCTGGCGCTGGCTTCGACCATTTCCAGCACGTGCTGGCTGGGAGGGCCGTCGTGTTCGCGCGTGGTTTCCAGCGGCCCGTCGACGGTCACGTAAGGCGCGCCGGCAACGAGAAGTTTTTCCGCTGGGAAACGCGTAATCACTTCGTGCCCAGTTTCCGTGACGACGATTTCTTCCTCGATGCGCGCCGCGCTCCAGCCGTCGGTAGCGGGCCAGAACGTTTCGAGCGCGAACACCATCCCCGGCTTGATCTCATGCGAATGTTCGAGCGACACGAGGCGGCTGATTACCGGCTTTTCCCAGATTGCCAGGCCGATCCCGTGGCCGAATTGCAGCGCGAACGCCGCCTCCTCGTCCGGGAATCCGAACTCCTGCGCTTTGGGCCACACCGCCGCGATTTCCGCGGTTGTGCGGCCGGGGCGAATTAGCGAAATTGCCGCATCGAGATAATCGCGGCAGCGTTTGTAAGCGTCCACCATCACGCGCGATGCGTAGCCGATCGAGAAGCAGCGGTAGTAGCACGTGCGGTAGCCCATGTAGGAATGTAAAATGTCGTAATAAACCGGGTCGCCCGGACGCAGCACGCGATCCGAAAATACATGCGGATGCGGATTGCAGCGCTCGCCCGAAATCGCGTTTACCGCCTCGACGTATTCCGAGCCCAAATCGTAGAGAACCTTGCTGACGAGGCCGACGGCTTCATTTTCGCGCAGGCCCGGTTTCATCGCGCAATACAGATCGTGGTAAGCGGCGTCCACCATCATCGCGGACATGTTCAGGAGAGTGATCTCGTCCTGGGTTTTGATGACGCGCGCGTCGGACATGACTTGCTGCCCGTCGACCACTGTGATCCCCTCGCGCTGCAGCGCAAAAAGAATGGGCGGCTCGATGATGTCGACTCCCAGCGGCTCCTTGTGCAGACCGCGCTTTTCCAGCTCCCGGCGGATTTTTTTCGCGACGTCTTCCGCGCGCCCCATTTCGGGCGACATAGCGCCACGCAGCAGGGGAATACCCGCCTGCGAACGCTCGCCGAGCCACGGGCAGTGCAGGCGGTGATGCTTCGCCGCCGAACCGAAATCCCACATGAGCGGCTCGTCGTTCTGCGGCAAGAGGGTGAAGCGGCTGTTCTTGTCCTGCGCCCATGAGCCGATGTGCGTCGAGGTAATGTAGCGCACATTGTTCATGTCAAAGCACAGCAGCGCGCCCATCGAGGATTCCGCGAGGAGTTTTTTTGCGCGCGCCAGCCGCTCGCGCCGCAAGCGATCAAAATCGACGCGCTGTTCCCAATCCACCGCCATCGTTCCATACGTAGGTAATGCCATGGTGCACCCCCCACTGGTAAGTAGCACAAGCTTTAGAGCCTGTGTGGTAGCTGTGAAATCTTTGTAGGGCACGGCTTCAGCCGTGCCGTAAAGGCCGCAAAATCCTTGCGGCTTTAGCCGCTGGCTCGTTCGGAATTGAGTTTTCGCAATCCCTCTGTTCAGGCGGCGGTTTTCGGTACTTCCCCATACAAATTGCTGGCTCGCCGGAGAATCCATTTGACGGCCTGATTTCCAACAGGCCAGCGGCTAAAGCCGCACTCACTCTCCGTGCCTTACGGCACGGCTGAAGCCGTGCCCTACAAACATCCGGAAAATGCCACCCAAACTTTGAAAGCGGTTTACGACCGCTTGCACATCGCGCGCGCCGCCTCGAATACTGATTTCTCGGTCGGAATCGTGGCATCCTCGAGTGGCGGAGAAAACGGGATGGGCACGTGCATCGCTCCGATGCGCTTCACCGGAGCGTCCAGATCGTAAAACGCGCCCGTCGCGATTACGGAAGCAATCTCCGCCGTCACGCCGTATTTCTCGTAGCCTTCGTCCAGCACGATCGCGCGCGAAGTTTTCTTCGCGGATTCGATCATGGTTTTCTCATCGAGCGGCCAGGTCGTCCGCGGGTCTACGACCTCCGCGCTGATGCCGATTTCCTCGAGCAGCTTTGCGGCCCCCAGCGCCACTTGCACCATGCTGCTGGTCGCTACGATGGTGATGTCCTCGCCTTCGCGCTTGATATCGGCCACGCCAAACGGAATTGTGTAATCCTCGACGGGCACGGGACCCTTGAGCCGGAACATCATTTTGTCTTCAAAAAAGATGACAGGATTATCGTCGCGGATGGCGGTTTTCAGCAAGCCCTTGGCATCGTACGGCGTCGACGGCAAAACCACTTTCAGGCCGGGAACGTGGCTGAGCCATGCCTGCAGCGATTGCGAGTGCTGCGCGGCCGAGCGGCGCGACGCTCCGAGAGTCGTCCGCAGAACCATCGGCACTTTCCACGCGCCGCCCGACATATAGTGAACCTTCGCCGCCTGGTTCACCAGTTGGTCCATCACCAAAGTCAGGAAATCGCCAAACATGATGTCCACGACGGGGCGCAGACCCGTCATCGCCGCACCCACTCCGATTCCTGTAAAGCCAGGTTCCGAAATCGGGGTGTCAATCACGCGAGATTTTCCGAATTCCTCCACCATTCCGGACAGGACTTTGAACGGAGTGCCTGCTTCCGCGACATCTTCCCCCATGATGAAAACATTCGGGTCGCGGCGCATTTCTTCGGAGAGCGCTTCCCGCACTGCTTCCGCCATGGTCAATTCGCGTACGGCAACTTCAGGCATATACATCCTCCCCCACCTTATCCGTTGCCGGATACGGGGCCTGCAAAGCAAATGCGACGGCCGCGTCGATTTCCGTTTTCGCCCGCGCTTCAATTTCGTCGAGTTGCGTTTGCTCCGCGAGCTTCTCGCTCAGCAGCCAATTGCTCAGGACTTTGATCGGATCGCGCTCGGCCTTCCATTGAGTCTCCTCTTGCTTGGCGCGGTAGTACTCGCGGCTCACGTCGCCGACATGGTGGCCGTGATACCGGTAGGTATTGCACAAAAGGAAAGAAGGTCCATCGCCTGCGCGGGCCTGCTCGACCAGGCGGCTCGCCGCCGCATGCACTGCACGAATATCCTGCCCGTCCACGCTTTCCGCCGGAATCCCGAACGCCGCAGGCCGCGCCAGAATTTCGCCCGAGGTCGTCTCCGAAAAATGCGTGTACTCGTTGTACATATTATTTTCGCAGACGTAAATCACCGGCAAATTCCAAAGACGCGCGAGGTTCATCACTTCATAAAGCAACCCCTGGCCGAGCGCCCCTTCCCCGAAAAAACAGACGGCCACTTGCTTCGTGCCGCGATGCTTGGCCGAAAACGCCGCGCCCGTTGCTATCCCCGCGCTCCCGCCAACGATCGCATTTGCGCCAAGATTTCCGCTGGCCGGATCGGCGATGTGCATCGATCCGCCCTTGCCTTTGCAATAGCCCGCTTCTTTCCCGAGCAGTTCGGCGAACATCCGGTCCGCCGACGCGCCCTTGGCCAGGCAATGGCCGTGGCCGCGATGCGTGCTGGTAATGTAGTCGTCGCGACGGAGCGCCTCGCAAATTCCCACCGCGACCGCTTCCTCGCCGATGTACAGATGCGCCAGGCCGGGCATCACCGCGCGCGTGTATAGCTGGTTTACCTGCTCTTCGAAAAGCCGGATCATCTGCATGCCGCGGTACATCCGCAGCCACAACTCGCTTTTTGCTCCGGCGCCCGCCACCGCTGATTTGCCTTCCGTTTTCATTTGATTACCCCCGCCATTCGAGCCAGCACCTCGAACATGACCGCAAAATCCTGCTTCACCAAGCCCATGCCGCGCGCCGCCGTTAGAAATTCATTCGTCACGGCCGTCGTCGGCAGGGGAACATCGAGTTGCCGCCCCATTTCCAACGCCAGCAGCATGTCCTTCTGCATCATGTTCACATCGAACCAGGCTTCGTCCGGTTGTTTTAACACAAAAGGCCCCCGGTATTGAACCATGGGCGAGGCGATGGCGCTGTGCGTCAGCACGTCCACCGCGGTCTCGCGCGGAATCCCGCTTTTTTCGGCCAGCAGAACGCCTTCGCAGAAGGCAAGCATCTGAACGGCCAGGCTGAGGTTAGTGGCGATCTTCATCGCCAGCGCAAGGCCGTTGTCGCCGACATAAGTGACCTTGGGGCCAACGTCCTGGAGCACAGGCTTGGCACGCTCAAATGTTTCGCGCCGTCCGCCAACCATCACCGACAACTTTCCTTCTTGCAGTGTAATCACGCTGCCAGAAACGGGCGAGTCGATCATATCGGCGCCCTTTTCCCGAACTTTGCCGGCAAGCGCGCGGCTGACGGCGGGGCTCACCGTGCTCATGTCGATCAGGATTTTGCCCGGGGCCAACCCAGCCAGAATGCCATCGGGTCCTTCCGAGATGGAGTGCAGCGCCGAGGAATTGGTGACCATCACGAAAGTAAAATCCGCCGCGGCGCTGACCGCGCGCGGAGAATTCGCCCCACTTCATGCCGCGGTCGATCAGCCACTGCGCCTTGGAGCGCGTGCGGTTGTAACCGGTAACCTTGTGCCCCTTGTCGAGCAGCCGGGCGACCATGTTTCCGCCCATGACTCCGAGTCCTACAAAACCAAGATTCGCCATTCGCTGAATTCTCCTGACTGAAAATCGCCCTTAGGCGCCCATCTATTATTTGGCCGGTGGGATGAGTGAGTCTTCTCGCACTTGAGAAAGATGAGCCTGCATCGCGGCGCGGGCCCCCTGAGGGTCGCGCTGCTGGATTGCTTCGAGAATGCGCTTGTGATGATGCTGCCCACGCTCCGGCCCGCCTTCGACCCGGAAAGTAAGCAGTCGTTGTTCGCGCAGCAATCCCACGATGGAATCGATCAACGACAGAACAATCGGATTTGCCGCCGCCTCGGCAAGCGCCAGGTGAAAATCGAGATCCGCCTCGATAAAGGCATCGGAATCCCGCCCCGCGCTGTCCATTACTTCAACCGCCTCCCGCATCGCCGCGAGATCCTGATCATCAGATCGAAGCGCGGCCAACGCCGCGATTTCCGGCTCCAGAATCTCCCGTACTTCCACCAGGTAGGCCCACCCGTCCGGTTCACCGCTCCTGATAATCCGGTCCAGCGACCGGCGCATCGAACTCGATGTGCCGTCCGTAACAAACGTTCCGCGGCCAGGAAACGCGTCAACCAGCCCCTTTTCTTGCAGGGCTTTGATGGCTTCGCGTATGGCAGTCCTGCTTACGCCGAACTGCTTGGCAAGGTCGCGCTCGGCAGGAAGCTGGCTGCCTTCGCTCAGTTCACCATTGAGGATTGATTCCTCAATCTGCTGGACGATCTGCTCGTAAAGTCGCGAAGCTTGAATGACCTTATACAAGAGATGCCCCTTACTCCCTGTTCCGATTTGGCCCTCGCCACAGCTATCCAACTCAAAAATAGAAAGCTTAGATCACTGTGTGTAAGGTCATACCACTATACCTATGGTTTTTTACGCATGCAAGAGGGATCTTCTTTGGAATTGCCAGATGCCTTTTGCTTCACTTCACCCAGACTGTTTTTACGTTCGTGAACTCGCGTATGCCGTAGGTGCTCAGTTCGCGGCCTACCCCGGAACGCTTTACGCCGCCAAAGGGGACCCTGGGGTCGGAAAACACCATTTGATTGATGAAGACCATGCCGGCTTCCAATTCGTTGATGAAGCGGTCTTGCTCGGTCTTGTCGTTCGTCCAGGCGCTGGCTCCGAGGCCGAAGCGGCTGTCATTCGCGACGCGGATGGCTTCATCTATATTTTTTACCCGGAAAATGGAGGCCACGGGGCCGAAGAGCTCTTCCCGGTAAGCCGCGGAATTTTTCGGAATGTCCGTCAAAACCGTGGGGAGATAGAAACTTCCGGGGCGGTCAGCCGGCTTGCCTCCAGTAAGGACTTTCGCGCCCGCCTGGACGGAGCTGCGGACGTCGGCATCGAGAGAGGTCACTGCTTCGGCATTCGCCAGCGGGCCGACATCGGTTTTTTCGTCGAATGGGTCGCCCACTTTCAGGCTCTCCATCTGGGCGACGAATTCGCGCTGAAACTTTTCCGCGATTTGGTCATGGACGATAAAGCGCTTGGCCGCGATGCACGATTGCCCGTTATTGGCGACGCGGGCCTTGATTCCAGTCTTGACTGCTTCTTCCAGATTTGCGCTGGGCATCACGATAAAGGGGTCGCTGCCGCCGAGCTCGAGCACGACTTTCTTGATCCTCTGCGCCGCGCCCGTTCCGACCTTCACTCCCGCGCCTTCGCTGCCCGTCAAGGTTGCCGCAGCGATGCGGGGATCGTCGAGGATTCTGTCCACGCTTCCTGAGCCCACCAGAAGGGTCTGGAAAACTCCTTCAGGGACGCCCGCCCTCAGCAAAAGCTCTTCTATTTTCATGGCGCATTGGGGGACATTCGATGCGTGCTTCAGCAAACCGACGTTGCCGGCCATCAGCCCCGGAGCGATAAAGCGAAACGCCTGCCAGAAGGGATAGTTCCACGGCATGATCACGAGGACGACGCCCATGGGCTGGTAGCGAATGAAACTGCGGCTCGCGGGAGTCTCGACAACTTCATCGGCGAGGAATCGTTCCGCGTTTTCGGCGTAATAGCGGCAAACCCAGGCGCACTTGACGGCTTCGTCCACGGCGGAGCGAAGCGTTTTGCCCATTTCCAGCGTCATCAGATGGGCTAGAGAATCTTTTTCAGCCTCTAAAATTTCCGCGGCGCGGTTCATCATTTTGCCGCGCTCGGCGAAGGATAATTTCCTGAACTTTGGAAATGCCTCGGTTGCGCGCTGGATCTTCTGATCGACCTGCGCATTCGTGAGCGCGTCGAAGTTCTTGATGGTTTGTCCTGTTGCAGGATTAATGGTTGCGATGGCCATGTCTGATCCGCCTCAATCCAAGAAATTATGATACTAGTCTGGTTCGTGAAGAAGCCGTACTCACCCGGAACGATCGGATGTTTTGCCTTAATGTTTTACCACGTTTTCCGGGCATTTGCCCGCGGGAGGGCCATGAGCCAAATGGAGGATAACCCTGCACAAAAAGATAAAGCAGTCGATCGCGCGCAGAAAAATACGCGGGGCCGGGAGTCACTGCCCCTGTGGACGTCGCGATCCCTGCTCCACGCGCAGGGATCGCGAATGGAACGCAAAGTTGCGATTATTTGCCCGAAAGCTTTTGCACGATTTCCAGCGCCTTCGTCACGTGCTGATCGGGTGAAATGCCGTCGTCCTTGGAGGAGAACGCGGCGATGATCTTGTGGTCTTTGCCGATGACGAAAGTCTGGCGCTCGATCATGTCATGATCAATCGCGTCGCCCTTCACATCCATCATGCCGGCCTTTACGGTGTTGGCCGTCAGATTGTAGGAGGTGGCGATCTTCTTATCCGCATCGGACGCTACCGGAAACTTTCCGGCGCAAAAATCCGGGTCCGCGGAGAATCGGTTGAGTCGCGCGATGCTGTCCGCCGATACGCCGATAATGCTGGCGCCGGCGGCGTCAAATTTGTCTTTCTGCTCGGAAAATGTATGCGCTTCGAGATCGCAGCCCTTGGTGTAGGCGGAAGGGAAGAAATAGACCACCACGGGGCCCTTCTTCAGCGCGTTTTGCAGTGAAAAATTAAATTCCTTTCCCGCCAGCGAACCGCGCGCCGAGAAATCAGGCGCCATGTCGCCGACTTTGAGTGCGGCCAAAACGGGCAAGCTAATCAACAGGGAAATCGCAATACCCAGCAACGCTTTTTTCATGGCAAATGCCTCCTGGCCATCGAAGTGCAAAGAAGCATATCACAACCCGGTACTGGAGGCATCGTCCGGTGAATGCTGGGAGAGCGTACGCACATCGTATCCCCTCCTTGCGAGGTTGAATGTTCGGCATCGCTCTCCGAAATCGATGTAAACTATTCGAACTTCGCTGACGGGGCTGTAGCTCAGATGGATAGAGCGGCGGTTTCCTAAACCGTAGGTCGGGAGTTCGACTCTCCCCAGCCCCACCATGTTTCTCTTTTGGATTCAACCAGATCTGGTACAAACCCGCCTTCGCCTGAACCGCAGTTTTGGGGAACTGTAGTAGATTCGTAGTACTTTCATGTCCAGAGATTCCTACGCAAAGACCGGTTGTTTCCGAAAATCGGGAGTTGCCGAGGAAAGCGGAAATATCGGGATTAGTTTTTCTTCCATTCTTAATTTTAAACTCCCATCTCTATCTCTCCACTTCAATAAGCATCTCCTCTCCTCATTCTATTTATTGTTTCAGAGTAGTACTGGAATTTAGGTTCCTCGACCGCCGAATCTTTGCGATCCGGGTGGGAAGGGAACTGGGCTGGGCCACACTTTGAAAATCCAACACTTCGTGGGCCGTCCAGACTTTTGGGAAATGGTTAACCGCTGGCGCAGCAGCCAGCGAACCCAGTAATGATTACTCGAACAGAAAGCGGGATGTTCTTGGATGGAGCCGCTTAGCGAAGTATTTCCCTTCGGCGCAGTGTCGTCCTTGATTTGCCTTGCCACCGCGTAGCGTCTCATTATTTAAGAGAGGTTTCTCCAGTGCTTGGATCAAAAATGTGCGCGAGTTACATCCAGTCTTGCTTGAATTCATTTTATTTGCGATGCTAAAAGGCGATGTTTCGTAAATGATCATGCGGAAAACAAGTTTGGAATTGGCGCTGCTTTTTATCAGCGCAGCACTAGGTTATGCGCAGACTCCAAAGCCATCTGTTCAGAAGATGAGCCAGGAGATGATGGGGACTGTTTCCGGACAACCGGCAACGCAATCGACGACCTTCCCGTCAGGGGGCTCTGTCCCGACGGAACCAAATCTTAGAATTGCATTCATCGGTGATGTCGGAAATGGAGCGAACCAGCGCGCTGTTTTGAGCCTGATCAAGTCCGAGCATGCGCAGGCTGTTTTGCACCAGGGCGACTTCGATTACCATGGCGATCCAATCGGATTTTGGTCCTCCATCGACAATATTTTGGGGACCAACTTTCCCTATTTCGTTTCGGTCGGAAACCACGACGTTGGCAATTGGCCGACTACAGCCAAACCCTCCTACTCTCGAATTCTGTTCGACCGAATGACGCGTCTCGGGGTCACGCCGGATAGCCTGGAATTGAATAACGAAATGTACTCTCTGGTCTTCAAGGGATTGAAAGTAGTGTTTGTGGGGGAACAAAAGGGGGCGGGCGATAGCGTCTACGCCCCTTACATCAGGACCCAGTTGAAATCGGACAATCACACCTGGAAAGTTTGCAGCTGGCACAGAAACATGAGCGCGATGCAGGTGGGCGACAAGCCGGATGACATGGGGTGGGGAGTCTACGAGGCTTGCAGGGAAAACGGAGCGATTGTGGCCACGGCCCACGAACACAGCTACGAGCGCACCAGGACTCTGACTAGTTTCAGCAATCAAACGGTCGATCCCGATTCCCCAGATCCGAATCGGGTTGTCGCGGCGCCTGGAAGGACATTTTCCTTTGTTTCGGGGCTTGGTGGAGAAAGCATTCGAGTTCAGAAACGGTGCTGGCCCACCTCGCCTCCGTATGGATGCAAAGGGGAGTGGGCCAAAATATACACTTCGAATCAGAACGCGCAGTATGGGGCGCTGTTCATCACGTTCAATGTGAACGGCGATCCCAACAAGGCGCACGGTTATTTCAAGACGATCGGTGGTCAAACTGTGGACGAGTTTGACGTCACCAAAGGTGCCAGCTTTTCGCAGCCTGCTGCGGTCCCGACCGGCAAACGCTAGCCTCCTCCGAGCATTTTGCGCGGCAGTTTCAATCAGTCACAGCCGGTGCCAGGTCAATGCTTCGCGCAAAAGGTTTCCGCCCGAGTTCGCATGCTATCAATTTATTTCTAAATGCAATGGATACTTAATTGTAATGGTTCATGCACTTTTGGACGTGCCCGACGCATGTTCGGCCTCCGCGAAAGTCGTGCAAGTTCTAGTACGTACAGGACTTCGTGACGAAAAATTTGCAAATTAATCAGAATTTAATCTTGACTTAACAATTGTCAAAGCAGACAATCCGCGAAACCTCGTCAAGAGCCTAGATGCTCTCGGCACGATCGTCCCAGCGCCGTGCGAGGCATTTACCAAATTGAAGTTCGGGAGCATTCCCTTGAAGGGAAATCTTTCGTTTGGTGTAGGTGTGTCTGAATAGTGTTTTGGCGCCCAGGTCAGCGAGGTGAGACGAGTGTCTTTTCCGCTTGCTATCGTGCATCACGCGAACCAGTATCTGATTACGGAAGGGTACGAAAACCGGCACGGACTGCGCGAAGCTATCGGCGCCATTGAGGATAGGTCCGGCTTCGCCTGGATTTTAGAGCTGCATCGTCGCTACAACATTCCTGCAAATCTTCACTTGAGCGGCACGCTGATTGAAGCCATCGCGTGGCATCATCCGAATTTCCTATCGCAGGTTCGGGAATTAATCGATTCGGGACTGATTGAAATCGTTGGAAGTTGCTACGCGCAAAACATCATGCGGTTCTTCGGTTACGAGCACAATTTAAGGCAGCTCAATGAGGAATTGAGCCTCTACCACATTCATCTGGGCCTGGATCCTGAAGAAGTAAAAGTGTTCTGGCCGCCGGAACGCGTTTGGGATACGCCGCGCATGGCGCCGGTCCTGAACGATTCCCGGCTATTGAACCACGGCTATCGGTTTGTACTTCTCGACGATCGCTTATTGCTTTCCATGAAGGGGTGTGATCCTCCCCGAAAGGTTTATGACAGGGAAATGCGGCGGGATGCGGAGTTATACCAGGCGTGCCCGGTTGAAGACGGACAGGGCCTGGTTGCATTGCCGATCGCCACACAACTGCGCCTGAACATTCCGCCGGGAAACGAGGGCCAGTTCACGCATTTGCGCGAGCATTTCCAATGGCTCTCGACACTGGATCATGAGACTTCCGCCTCCGCATTCCTTGCGATTTATGGCGATGACATGGAGAAGGTTGCAGGTTTGGGGCCCTGGGACAAGAACGCGCCGGAACAATTCGAGAACGTGCTTCGCTGGATAAATCAAAATCCCAAGATCAAGGCGACGCGAATTTGCGATTGGGGCGTAACGAGTCAGCCTTTACATCCCCGGCCAATTGACGTGGGTACGTTTCTTGAGCTTGCCAATCACTGCGCGGCGGGCGAAGGGTACGAGAAATGGTTTTTTGATCCGCAGTGGGATCGGTACCGGCGGTATTTTTCGTGGGCCGAGCAAAGGGTAGAGCAATTCGCACTGTCGGGAGGAGACTCCGCTCTCATTGATCTCGCTCAAAAACATTTGCTGGCTTCCTCGTGGGAGAGCGCCTGGCACACGCCAGCCGAGGGCCCGTTCGGCGACGCCCACTCAAACGGTCATCCCAGCCCGTGGATTCAGGCGCTTGGAAGCCACAGCCGCCACGCGGCGGTCATCGGAGAAGCTTCGTATTGGGCCACGCATCATGACGCTCAGGCGCACGCGGGCTCGTATGACATTGATGCGGACGGCGAGAAAGAACTGGTCGTCAAGAACGACAAAATTTTTGCGGTATTCACCCCGCGTTGGGGCGGCCGGCTTGTGGCGTTGTTCAGCATCGAGGGCCCCCAAGGGAAAATGGTCATTGGGAATCCGTCCGATGACTGGAATTGGATGGAAGAGCTGAACCGCTTCATGGAGGTACCCGCGAATCATCCTGGCGCACTGACCGACCTTGGCATGGAGCACGATGCCTACGAGGTTATAAAACGGGTGTTTGACGGGCCGTGTGTTGACATCGAACTGCGAAATGCCGAACCGAGCAGCAGAGGATTCGGGTTGATCAAACGGATTCGCCTCTCGCAAGGCGAGGCCCGAATCGAAGTTTGCTACTCCTTGCCTGAGCCATTGGAAGCAATTTCCACCGATTTTGCGCTCTCGCCAGACTACTTGAATCTCTTGCGACACGGCCGTGCGGTGCTGAAACCGTTTGTAGACGGCCAGGCGCGCGGCTGGAGTGCGAATTCCACCGCTGTTTGGGTCCGTGAAGAAGCGGGCGCTTCCTTGTCGTGGTGCGAACCATTCCCAGATGAGGCCGGACATAAACGAACGTTCCGAGTCACAACCTCCAATAAAAACTTTTCGCTCTCGATTGGAGTGACCAGATGAAAACGAACGGAATTCAAGCGAGAGGAGCGAGATCTGCGGCCCGGGCCCTGCCAATCACCGTTCAGAGGAAGCCGTCGAGGCTCAGAAAAAAAGTCTGTCAAGGCCCAGGGAGATGGATGGCGAGATACTCGTCCACCCTGAGTGGTCCCTTGGGCCTGACTGCGAGTCATCCAACCCATTCAAGGCTCGTCTACATTCAGAATCAGATTCCTTCTCTCCTTCACACGACGCAACTGGCAGCCTATGCCCACTCCGGAGGCGGCGCTCATACAAGATTCATTGTTTTGTTTTTGTTGCCCGTGCTTGCAATGTGCGCGGTGAGAATCCCGCTGCCGGAAAAGCTATTCGATTCGGATATTCGCACGCGGCTTGGAAGCATTTTCTCCGAGCACCAGTCGATTGCCGACTTGACGGTTCAACTGATGCGGCGCCGCCCAGGCAGCCGCCACGTGTATTCCTACAAACTCCTCGTTGCTGACAAGCGGACCGGAAAGAACAACATCGTCGAATTGATTGGCAAGCAAGATACAACTCGCGCCATTGGAAAGGCGGCCAAGGAATTTGAAGCCATGCGACTGCTTTGGGTGGCGGGCTTCGGTCAGGATAATCGCTTCAGAATTCCCCAACCACTGCACCACTTTGAGGACCTCAAACTGATCATCCAGGAAAAAGCGCGCGGAACAAAGTTGCGATCTTTTCTGGGAGAAGGCAACGATGCTTCGTTTAACCACGCCCGCATGGCAGGGTTATGGCTGGCGAAGTTGCACGATTTACCGGTGGCTCCTACCTCGAGATTGTGTGTATGAAGCCGAAAAAGCCTCTTTGCGGATGTTTTTGGAGGCGCTCAGAACCGACCAGCCGCAACTCGAATCTGAACTGCGGCAATACGCCGCGGCAGTTGAGCAACGCTTCGACGGTTTCCAGGGAGTGCTAGCCACGCATGTGCATGGCGATTTCCACCCCGATCACATCTATGCGGGGAAGAATTCTATTACCGTGATCGATTTTGAGCGTTTCTGCTTCGGCGATCCCGCGCGCGATCTGGGGTCGTTTGTGTGTCATATGAGGACAACGGCGTATTCCATCGGAAGATCGATTGAGGCCGTGAATCAGGAAATCGAGGCGTTTCTTAAAAGTTACTTCAGTGGTGTATCCGAAACTCAGGGCAATGCCGTAGCCGCGCGCATTGCTCCTTACGCTGCGTTGTCTACTTTCGAAGCTCTCTACTACGTGGCAAGCGTTCTCAAGGTCACGAACCCGGCGCGAATCGCGATGTATGTGAAATGCCTGCGGGAGTCGGGAGTGCCGCCGATGGAGGCGGCCGTCCCGCGGACCAGGGCCCGGTCAGTTTCAAACCAGGAACGGAGCGGATTCCGAGGCGAGAGCTTATGAATCGTGCAGGAAGAAGGGTTGATCGGCACGCCTGGAAGCAGAATCAGGAAGCGCTCTTCAGCGATCCTGAATTTGTTTGGGAGCAAGTTGCGCCTCTCGTGCCGGAACTTGCATGTGAAGGGAGCCGGCCGGAATGGGCCGTCGAAATCGTCAGGAACAAAGCCGCTGGACGGTTAACGTTACGGTATACCTTTGGCGATTTGGCCCCGATCTACGGGAAGGCGTATTTCGAGTTCCCGGTTGCGGCCGATGCGCACCGTTGGCTCACGGACCTCTGGATGCAAGGATTTGCTCCAGGCTCAAATCTGGAAGTTCCGGAGCCGCTCGGCCTTATTCCCGAAGCAAACCTGGTCTTGATGGGCACAGCGGAAGGCGTTTCGATGGATAAGCGCGTGGCTACTGGCCCGATCGATGCCGCTCTCGCGGATGCGCGTTTGGCGGCGCGCTGGCTTGTGAAATATCAAAGCACGGCGATTCCCGGGCTTCCCACCGAGTCCCCTTGTGAAAAGCTTGAAATCCTGAAAATCGCGGATGCCATTTCGAAAGTTGCAGCGGAACGCCCCGAGCATTCCCCCCTGCTGATCGACATGATTCACGATTTGCGGTCGGTTGCGCCGAAGAGCAATTCGTCGCCCGCGGTCGTGCCGATGCATGGACAGTTTCGGCCCGCTCACGTTTTCATAGATGGAATGCGAGCCACCGTCATCGATATCGAAAAGATATGCCTGTCAGATCCCGCCAAGGACGTGGCTCGATTTTGCCACGTGCTGAAAAAGACTTGCCTGGAACAACTCGGGGATGTCGAACGTTCCGACCGCGTCGCTGAAGAATTTGTAGCGGAATATCGAGCCCACAGCGGATCGAATTTGGAAAATTTACCGTATTTCCGCGCCCTTCTGGCGTTCAAGGCTTTTGCAAAGCTGTTGAAGAACCGGAAGGTCGAAGAGGGACAACGCCTGTTGATGGGCCAGGCGTACCAGGCGGAATTTGAGCGGTGGGTTCAGCACGGTCGTGTTTCGAGCGTGGCAGCGTAATGCGGGCCGCGAATTAGTCGAATTTGCCTTTGAAAGGGAATCCGATGGGTGCAACGGGCCAGGAACATATGTCTTCCATGCAACCGCCGATCGCGGAAAGGTCGATTTCCGATTCTTCGAGGTCAAAGCAGGATCTCGCGCTGAAGGCGAATGAGCTCACTTCCGTGGAATTCATAGCATCCCGAATCTGTCCGCTCCTTGGGCCGGAATTCATGGGATCCACTGCCGATTGCGAAGCGAAGATCATTCAAAATACAGGCACGGGGCGCTTAACGCTTCGCTATGTTTTCGATCCGGAAGAAGTGGTGTTTGCCAAGCTTTATGACGATGAATTGGGCGCTCACTGTTACGAAGTCAATCGCGAACTATGGAGCATTGGCTTCAACAAGTCAGGCCGATTTCGAGTGCCTCAGCCTCTTGGTTTCCTCGCCGACCATAATTTGTTTCTGATGCGAGCCGTTGCAGGCACGCCGCTCGGCGCCGCATTCGACGGTGACTCGTCCGTGGACTTGGTTGCGGGCAGCTACGAAGCTGCGGAATGGCTTGCAGCATTGCATCTTTCCACGCTGCGCGTGGGGAAGCCGGATTCGGATTGGGATTCGCTAAAGCTTTTTCGAATGACGAGCCGGGTGATTAAAGCCGTTGCTGGCCGCCCCGAAAAACTGGACATGGTGCGGGAATTAATGGAATTGCTCGATCGGCGGGTCGCGAAACTGGCGGAAGGCCGCTACTCGGTTTTCACGCATGGCCGGTACCACCACGACCATGTATTTTTGAGTGCCGAAGCGACCAGCGTCATTGATCTCGACCGGTGCCGCCCCTCCGACCCAGCGAAGGATGCCGCTGAATTCATCCGCGTGCTTCGGCTGACCGCTTTCAAGGAAGGCTTTGACATGGAACGCGCGGAGCTCGCCACATCCGCGTTTCTCACGGTCTACCTGGCCAAAGTCCCGCGAGCCGCCGAGAGTCTCGGTTGTTACTGGGCCATGTTCGTGTTTCATAGCTTGCTGGGCGGATTGAAGAAGTCCCGTTGCAAAGGCGAAAAAAGCTGGGAACAACTTGAAGAATTCTACGTGCTCGAAATGAAGCGGGCTCTGGATTTTGGCCGATGAGCGTGAACGACAAAAGCGATCCGAGCGAAAACGCGAAAAAGCGCCGTCTCTTTTTGCGTCCGACCGAACAGTCGCGGAAGGGCACATTCCTCCGGCTGTTAGGCTATGCCAAAGGGGTATGGCCGACACTGGCGGTCCTGGGGATTTGCATTGTTGGCAGCACTCTGCTTGACCTCGCCCGCCCCTGGATTTTCGGTTTCATGCTTCTGGATCGAGTCATTCGGCACCATGACCTCGCCCGCCTCCCTTTCGTCATTTGGCTGCTTACCGGAGCATTTATCGGCCAGCAAATCTTCGATTTTGGTTCCGATGTGCTTCAGGAGCTCGCCAACCAGCGTCTGGTGAATCGCGTGCGATGCGATTTGTATGAGCACACGCTGGCTTTGCCCGTGGATTGCTTTGACCGCGGCCGCACCGGCGACATGCTTGCTCGAATCTCAGGCGACATCGACACAGTGGAAAATTTCCTGGACACCTTGATGCAGAACATCGGTTCGGAAGCCGTGAAGCTCGTCGGCGCCCTGGTGGCGATGTTCGCGGTTAGCGTCAAGCTTACCTTGTTCCTTCTTCCCACCGTTGTGGCCCTGTCCTGTTCCGTTCTTTTCTTCCGGAAGCCGGTAAAGAAGTTCTCCCGCCGCGTGCGGAACCTCATCGGCGATATGTCCAGCATGGCAGAGGAAGCGATCGGAGGCGTGCGAGTTGTAAAAGCATTTTGCGCGGAGAAGTTTGAGCTGTCGCGGTTCTCCGAAAAGTCAGGCGAGCTTCTCCGCGGACGCGTCCGGCTCAAGAAACTTTCCGCGCTGTACTCGACCAGCGTGGAACTCTGCATCTTCGTGGGCACGCTGGTCGTGATCAAGGTGGGCACTCCCTGGGTGGCCGTCGCGGGTACGATCACGGTCGGCGGGCTAGTCGCATTTGTTACTTACCTGGACAAACTCTATGGCCCGGTGAAAACCCTCAGCAAGATGAACCTGTCGATCCAAAAGATTCTCGCCGCTGGCGACCGCGTGTTCGAGGTAATGGACATCAGCCCGGAACCCGGGAGCCGGCTGCACGATCAGGCACTCTCGAAGTTCCCCCGCTTGGCCATTTCCGAGGACCTGTCGCCGCCGATCACGGGTGACATCCGATTCGACGACGTCAGTTTCGGTTACGACGCGGAAACCCTGGTGCTCAAGAATATTTCCCTGCACGTGAAGGCCGGAGAAGTGGTGGCTCTGGTTGGCCCGAGTGGCGGCGGAAAGACAACGATCGCCAATCTGCTGCTCCGTTTCTACAAACCGACCTCCGGGCAAATTCTAATCGATGGCTTGCCGCTCGACCGCGTCCCCATGGAAAAGCTGCGCAAACAAATCGGAGTCGTTTCGCAAGAGACGTATCTATTTTCCGGAACCGGCCGCAACAACATCGCCTATGCAAATCCCGACTCGACGGACGATCAAATCGTTGACGCCGCCATGGCGGCTCACGCGCACGGTTTCCTCTTCGAATCCCCGGATGGATATCTCACCGAAGTGGGCGAGCGCGGGGTGCAACTCTCGGGCGGACAGCGGCAGCGGATCGCCATTGCGCGCGCGATTCTGCGAAATCCGCGCATTTTGATCTTCGACGAGGCCACCTCGCACCTGGATTCGGAATCGGAAGAGCTCATTCAAGAAGCCCTGGAAAATGTTTCCCGGGGGCGGACCGTATTCGTAATCGCTCACCGGCTTTCTTCCGTTCGGAGGGCCGATAAGATCGCAGTTATCGAAAACGGCATGATGGTTCAGTTCGGAAGGCACGAGGAATTGATCGCCCGAGAGGGCGTCTATCGCAGGCTGTACTCGCTTCAAATGGAATCGCCGGAGACGCGCTCGTAGAAGCAGCCAATCAGGCCAGGCTGGAGTTGGAGGAAACAATGATCGGGAAACAAATGAAGTTACACAGAATTTTGGCGCCGATGGTCTTTCCACTGGTCATCGCCTTCGCGAGCTGCGGCGCGTATGCATTGCCCGCCGCGGCGCAAGATACGACGCCCGCGGCTACGGCCGGCGCCTCACCGGCGCAAGCGCCGGAAACCAGTGCGAGCGTAACTCTTAGCGGCTCGGTACGCACCTCGCGAGGTGTTGCCGTTCCTGGCGCGACGGTGCACATTCGGCATGTGTCTTCGGGCAAGGGATGGGCGACGTTAACCGACGAAGACGGCAACTTCTCCATTCCCAATTTGCCCGCGGGACAATATCACATCGAGGCGCAACAACTTGGCGTGGGCTCTGCCACGTGGGACAACGAACTTAAGCCCGTCTCCGGAGAGCAATCCGCGATGCCGGCACCAATCGATCTTGTCCTTCGACGCAAGCCCAGCATTGCAGAGCCGGAAACCGCGGAAACCAAGCCGGCGGAATTTGAAACGGCAGCCGGAGCACCGCAGCAGGAATCGGCGAAGAGCAACCCAGCCAATTCCAGCGACATTGCCGCCGTCCCCAAGAAACATCACAAAGCGAGCGCCGCGGAAGACTCCGCAGGCGCACCAGCCAATGCGAAAACAGATTCGAATGCGAACGGCGCGGCTCTAAAATCCGCGGGGACTAGCGCCGCGCCCGCCGATACCTCGAATTCAAACACAGCAGGCGGGAAACCTGCCAAGTCGGCCAAGACAACTGCCAGTGCCAAGAAAACAGCTAAATCAAAGAAAAACGGCTTCGAGCAAGTGGAGCCTGACGGGATCCTAACCGCGAATGCGGACACGAATCAGCAGACAACGCCGGCCCCCCAGACGAATGTTGTCGCGGCCGGGAGTTCACTGAATCAACCTTCTTCCACTTCATCATCGGATGCATATTTGATTAACGGCGCTGTGGGCCGAGGCACTACAGCGGCAGGGGTCGATGCCAACGGCCAGGACGATTTGTCCGCAGCCGACGATACAGCCGTCACTTCCTCGTCCGGCAAGGCGAAGAAGCCAAAGCATCAGAGCAGCAGTGGCCACACTGCCAAGGCGAAAAGCAATGTTAGTTCGGGAGATAATCTGTCTGGCGGCGTAGCCGATTTAACCGTGCGAGACACCATCAAGCATCTCGGTTCCAATCAAATGCACGCGACCCTGTACAATTACTATGACAATTCAGCGTGGGATGGGCGTCCTTACGCCATCAATGGTCCCGTCACTCAAAAGGTCTCTCATTATGGCGAGAGGTTTGGCGCCAACTTCGGCGGGCCTCTGTCGATTCCGAAAATCTATAACGGCAAGGATCGCACGTTTTGGTTCGCCAATTATGAACTCACGCGGCGCACCAACGCGGTTGACATGTTCGGGAATATGCCGAACGACGCGGAACGAAGCGGCAATTTTTGCGGCCTTACGGACAGCAACGGCAACCCCTTGCAAATATTCGATCCGCTGACGAATATCGCCGGGCCGCGACAACCCTTTCCGGACATTGGCAATGGCGCCGGATGCCAGATTCCGAGCAACCGGATCGACAACGCCGCGAAAAAACTCATCGCGCTTTTTCCCGAGCCGAACTTGACCGGCCTCGCAAATTCGGCCGGTTCCACTACGATTGACAACTACCAGCTCTTGGCCAGCAGCCCGCAATCCATTGATGTGGGAAATTTCCGACTGTTGCAGACGATCTCGCAGCGGTTCAGCGTCTCCGGGGTCTTCAACGTTGTTTCCGCGCGGGGGCAGCAACTCACTCCTTTCCCCTCGCTTAGCGCCAATACGGACACATTCGATCAGAACACCACTTTGACGTTCACGCAAAACTGGACCCCGCGATTGCTCAATGAAACCAGGGTCAATTTTAATCGGAGCCGAGTCAAAATCCTCAGCGCGAACGCATACACGAATAACATCGCCGGGGAGGTTGGCATTACAGGAGTTTCCCAAGCCCCTATTGATTTCGGCTCTCCCGAACTTGCTTTAACCAACTTCGAACCGCTTGCCGATCCTTCTCCGGCGCTCGTCCGCAATCAGACCCTGCGATTTGCCGACGACATCTCTTATACGCTTCCAAGGCACACCCTTCGTTTCGGCGCTGAAATTCGGCGGAGGCAGTTGAACCCATACACCGATCTGACTTCGCGCGGGGTGTTCCAGTTTACCGGGCTGATGACGGGCCAGTTAGACGCTTCAGGGAACCCCGTCTCGACTCTCCCCGGCTCGGATTTTGCGGATCTCCTGCTTGGCCTGCCCCAACAGACTACCGTCCAATTTGGAACGGCCAATTATGGCCGTCAATGGCAATTTGACGCTTATGCGCAGGACGACTGGCGGGTGAGCCCTCGATTTTCGATCAACTATGGGATTCGCTATGAACGATACACGCCGTTCGTGGAAAAATACAACCACCTCGCCACGGTGGTCATGAATCCGGGTATAACCGACGCCGCTGTCGTTCAGCCTGGGACGACGAATCCATTCACGGGAAGCATCGTGCCCAATTCGATGGTCTACCCCACTAACTCCGAAGTTACCCCGCGAATTGGCATTGCATGGAGACCCTTGCGCCGTGGTGGTCCAGTGGTGCGGGCGGGGTACGGCATGTTCTACAACGGATCGATTCTCGACCAGCTATTCGAAGAAATGGTGAATCAGCCTCCAACTCCAGGCGCGACAGCGAGCACGTTTGTGACCTCCGCCTCGCAGCTCCTCACGCTGGAGAATGGCTTTCCGGCCGCGCCGTTAATCTCCAACCCGTCCGGCGTGGTCACAAATACGATTGGAGTGGACCCGCGCTACAAAATTGGCTACGCACAAATCTGGAATCTCTCACTCGAACAGCAATTCGGAAACCAATATGTAATTGAACTTCTATATACAGGAACCAAGGGCACTCACTTGGACCTCGTGTCGGACCCGAATGAAGCCGCTCCCGGCAGCCAAATTGGTTCCGACCAGCGCCGACGCATCCCGAACGCCTCGGACTTCACCTACGAAACCTCGGGCGGAGATTCGATCTACAACGGTTTTCAAGCGCGCGTGCAGAGGAGAATGTCCAACGGCTTGCGCATCATGTTTCTTTACACACTTGGGCACTCCATCGATGACGCAAGCGTGGTCGGCGCTGGACATATTAGCGGGCTGGTGCAGCAATTCGGCAATCTCGCGGCGGAACGTGGAAATTCCTTTTTCGATATCCGCAACGACATCCGCACAACGTTCGGTTACGACCTTCCTTTCGGCGACCGCAGGCACTGGTTGCGTAGCGGAATGGGCGGGAAGCTGTTTGGGAATTGGGAAGTGATCGGCACGACGCAGTATTCGAGCGGAAACCACCTGACACCGTACATCTCGGCCTCGAACACAAACAGCGTCGGCCCTCTTCTCTCCCAACGCCCGGATCAAATCGGCGATCCGAATCTGCCCTCCAGCCAGAGCACGACCGGGCAGTTTTTCAACGTCAATGCGTTTGCCTTGCCCGGCACTGGAACATTTGGCAATGCAGCCCGCGGCACGATCGTCGGCCCGTCATTTCTCAATGTGAATTTGGCCATCGAACGCCGCATGCACTTTGGGCCTGACGGGAAATACACGCTTCAGATCCGTTGGGAGACGCAGAATTTAACCAACACCGTAAACTTTTCCAACGTCATTACCGTTGTGGACGCAACCGATGCCGGCCTTGTTACGGGCCCCAAGCCTATGCGTTCGATGGATCTCTTAATGAGGGTACATTTCTAATGCGAAGCCTGATTGCAATCCTTGCCGCGATTTCAGTCGTCCTCCCCGCAGTTCCGGCGCAGCCTGCCGGGCAACAAACCCAACAGGCGCCTGTCGATCCCCGGCGTGCGCCCTCTCAGCCCCCGGCGCCTCCTGCCGACGTAAACCTGTCCGCAGCGGGAACGATCCGGTCATCGGTGGACCTCGTGTTAATCGACGTGCGCGTCACCGACAAGACCGGCAAGCCCGTGAAAGGGCTGAAGCCCGAACAATTCTCGCTCACTGAAGAGAATCAGCCGCAAAAAATCTCTTCCTTCGAGTATAACGACATCGAAGGCGTGGAAAGAGCGCACGTCACCAACCCTACCCCCATCGTCGTCCCGATGGGAACTCTCCCGCCGCCGAAGCCGGAGTATGTCCACGCGGCTGTGCGCGACCATCGCCTGATCGTTCTCTATTTCGACCTCACGTCCCTCCATAATGAGGACTTATTGCGCTCCCAGCAGGCCGCCGAAAAATACATCGCGGAGCAAATCTCACCCGCGGACCTGGTGGCCATTGCCACCTTCGGAAATCAAGTCAAGGTTCCAGTGCATTTCACCGACGACCGCGGCGTGCTGTTGCGCGCTATCAAGAGACTGCAACCGGGGAAGGACGCGCAACTCGCTGACATGGCCGAAGCCGCCGCGCAACCTGGCGAGGACACCACCAGCGTGGATACCGGAGCCGCGTTCACCGCAGACGACACCGAGTTCAACATTTTCAATACGGATCGCAAGCTTGCCGCGCTCGAATCGCTTTCCAGTTTGCTTCGCGATATTCCGGGGAGAAAGGCCGTCATTCAATTCACGAGCGGAATCACGCAAACCGGCGAAGAAAACCGGTCGCAACTCGAAGCGACAACGGACGCCGCCAATCGCGCCAATGTTTCCTTCTACGCGGTGGACGCTCGAGGGCTTTTGCCGATGCCGGCAGGCGGCGAGGCTCGCGAGGGTTCCTCCGCCGGGTCGGCGATGTTTATCAGCGGCGCGAAGGCCACAATCGCGCACAAAGCCAGCCGCGCCATGTTCTCCGGCGCCGAGGTGATGCAAGAGAGCGCCGCGCGGCACGATTCGCGCGAGACGCTCTCCACATTGTCCTCCGATACGGGCGGACGGTCGTTCTTCGATCTCGGCGATTTCAGCGACGTCTTCAGCCAGGTGCAAGCCGATTCGACGGGCTACTATCTGCTCGGGTACTACAGCTCGGATAACCGCAAGAACGGCGCCTGGCGTCGCATCAAAGTAAGCGTCAACTCCCCCGGCGCCCGCGTCCGTTTCCGCCAGGGTTATTACGCGCCGCGGAATTCAAGCACGGTCACCGCGCAAGACCGCGAAAAACAATTTATGGACGCTCTCCGGGACGACGCTCCACACGTCGATTTGCCGATCGCGCTGGAAACCTCCTACTTCCGCCTCACCGACAAGGACGTGTTTGTTCCCATCACGGCGAAACTGCCTTCCAGCGTACTGAACTGGGCCGAACAGCGAAACCGCCGCCGGGCGACATTCGATTTTGCCGCCGAGATTCATGACGCAACCACGAACAAAATCGTCGCCGCGTTGCGAGATCAAATCACGGTCACGCTTGACGCCGACCGTTACAGCCAATTGCAGAAACAATCGCTCGAGTACCAGGGCGGTGTAGTGCTCGGTCCCGGAAGCTACAAGCTGAAGTTTTTGGCTCGTGAAAATGAGAGCGGACGGATTGGATCGTTCGAGGAAGACTTGAATCTGCCCAATCCGCAGCCGGGCACGCTTGAACTCAGCTCCATGCTTTTATCCGGCCAGCTCCAGGCCATCGAGGCGACTCGCGAAGTCGCGAAAAAAACGCTCGGCGTGGAGGCAAAGCTGAAATCCTCGCCGCTGGAATTTTCCGGCCAGAGAATCGTGCCCAGCGTTACCCATGTCTTCACGACCAAACAGGAGTTGTACGTTTTTTTCCAGGCGTATCTCCCAGAAAATACGGATAGTACGAAGATGCGCGCCGGCCTGGTTTTTTTCCGGGACGGGCAGAAGATGAGCGAGACTCCGCTGGTCGAGCCTGCGGAAATAGACGCCAGGAATCGGACGGCTTCGTTTCGAATCGATCTTCCGTTTGAGAAATTTGTCCCGGGCGGATACACCGTGCAGGCGGTAGTGGTGGAGGATGGAGGGGACCTGGCGGCCTTTGCCCGTAACAATTTCGCGTTGCTGCCGCCTTCACCCTGATTTCAGATTCTTGGCCCAGGCCGCCCCCAAGGGATTGCTTGAGAGCAATGAATCAGGTTTTTCCTTGTTCCCGATGATTAGTGCAAAGATGGGCGGAATACTCTTCGTCCCGTCGCACCACATCGTAATACTTGTTTAGCGCTTTCTCGGCAAAAAGGTCCCGGGGCTCGAAGGCCCATGCGCATTCGGAGCAAACCCATTCCTGGGTTTCTTCTTTCCAGACTAGATGGCGAGTTTGGGCCATAATAATCCACCCAAGCGATCCCGCAAGGACACTTGGAATCGCGGCTTGCAACTACCTCCAATTCGGTTTAAATAATTTGCCTCCCGATGATGAGATGCGAATATTACAGTATGTGAGCAGATCGATTGCTGGACTGTAAACAATTCATAATAGCTCCCGCAAGCGGATCGTCGAACCTTCCCCGTCTCATGTAAGTGCCAGGTGGACATCTAAACTCTCCGGTTGTGAGGGTCGAGATTCTTATTACTCGCATTTCTTTCAGTAATCGCTCAATGGAATCGGTGAGATATGCGGTCCCTTCCATTCGGCTTTGCATTTATTTATACAAATTACTTGTGAGACTTCTGGGACAGGAGGATTTACGTAAGAATAAGAAGTGGTTTACGGCGGAGACAACGGCAAATCGCTGTACTAAATTCGTAGCAGTATTCGGCTCAAATTTGTTCGACCTTCGCACAAACGAATCAACTCACCCACGTTGTAAGTCGTTGAGGCATATAGTGGAGTCCACAAGATTCAACGCCAGTCAGAACCTTTCCCTGTTTTCCTAAACCGTAGGTCGGGAGTTCGACTCTCCCCAGCCCCAGCTTGACTAGAGGTTCGAGGTTGGAAGATGGAATCTAGCGGGAAGTGGGCCGCCCGGCCTTTGATCCGTGTTTGGTCTTCCGGGGGGCCGATCCCTCGCGGGTTTCGAGGGGTCGGAGCGTTTGATTTCTTCTTCTCTGAGTTTGCAATGCGAACTACTTCGTCTTTTTGCTCCATTCCGCCTGCCACTTTGCCTTTAAAGCGGCGCGGTCGACTTCCTCGCCGCGTAAGTAGACCTTGTTGATTCGCCGCGTGTTGGCGATTTTCTCCAGTGGATTGGCGTCGAGGACGATGAAATCGGCGCTCTTGCCTGGAGCCACCATTCCGGAATTGACCTTCGCGATTTTTGCTCCGTCGCGCGTCGCTGCGACGATTGCTTCCATCGGCGTCAGGCCGATCCCAACCAGGCTTTCCAAATCCATGTGGTTGAAATAGCCAATCAGGAACCGGCTTTGCCCGGTGTCGGTTCCGGAGAGGGCTATCATGCCCGCGGCGCGAAGCCTCATGGCGTTGCGTCCCTGCAACTCGTAATCCTGGCGGGCGCTTGCGATGGCCTCGGGCGTCATTTTCTGCTTTGGGTCGGTCCAGTACTCTTTAATTAGCTGGGGAGAATACGTGTCCCGCAATAGTGGGTCGTCGAGCCACGCGGGGTGCGCGCCGCCTTGGGAGGTCATCCAGGCATTTGCAAGGTCCGGCGTCATCCAGATATTCGGCCGGTCGTTTCGGGCTATGCGCTGCTTAACAATCGAAATCAAATCGTCATCCACTGACTCGCCGGCGCGAACGGGGACGTGGAGCCATCCCTCGACGCCTGCGCGCATCAATTCCTTGGCGTCCGCCAGAGTCACGTTGTGGACTCCGACGGGGACATTATGCTTGTGCGCCTCGTCGATAATCGCCCGGTAGAGAACCGGAGTAAGGGTGGGCTTGGTTCCCCCTCTGTTGTCCACCCAGATCTTGATAAAGGCCGGTTGCATGAGGACATAGTCCTGAACGGCCGCGCGCGCCTCCTCCACTGTGGAAACTGCATACGGGACATCCACTCGGGAGGGGTGGCCCTGGGGGCCGGATCCGGGCCAGGCGATGCCCGTACCCGCTGTGCGAAAAAGCGCGGCATTTGGGATGACTTCTTCGCGCACCTGCAGCGGGACTGTGCCCCAATTCGTCCTGCCACCATGCAGGTCGGAACGATCTTCCAGATCACCAATGCTGACAACCGCACCGACGCCGTGATAGGCGAGGCGCTCGAGATGGTCGATCAAATTTTCGCGCGTGTAGAATTCCTTGGCCATGGTTCCGTCCGCGACGTGCTGGAATCCGATGTGGCCATGGAGATCGATCATCGCAGGCATGACGGTCTTCCCGGTCAGATCGACATGCGCGGCCCCGGCCGGAACCTGCAACTGGCCGCGACGGCCGACGCGAGTGAATAAATTGTTCTCGACGAGGAAAGCGGAGTTTTCGATGGGCGCGCTGCCGTCGCCCGTAATCAGCCGAGCCCCTTCGAACACGGTCACGCCGGTCGTTCGGGTTTGGGCGGCGATCCGAAAGGGCGATGGAACCATCAAGAAGAAGCCTGCGAGGGCCAGCAGACTAAGGGACGCCCACTTTACTCGACGCATAGAAGTCTCCTTCATAGAAAACTGAACAGAGATTAAGGGAAGCCTGCCAATTCAGTGAGTGGCGGGCGACCGAAGAGCAAGTCAAAACCCCGACCCTTTAAGATCGAAAGGGTCGGGCACTCGGAAAGGCAAAACGGATTTCTCGGTGATGACATGATCGAGTCGTATGATCCGCATCGAAGTTCCTGTCGTGACTAAAATCGCGCAACGGCCGGAACTTCACCTACTATTTCAGCGGTATCTTCTTGTCAATATCTGTGCGAACGATAAGGTAGGTGATGTCACCTTCGGCGCTGGCCCAGCCGTGTGGCGTGTTGCCGGGGATGATGACCACGTCGCCTTTGGCGATTCGGCGTGAGACGCCGCCTTCAATGCCGCTGCTCCCGAGGTCGGTCCAATTCCCCATGTTCGATGGCCGCGGCATCTGGGGCTCTTTCAATTTGCCGCCGGTCACCAGGATTCCGGCGCCCTCGAGCATGTAATAGACCTCGGAGGCGCTCGTTTGGTGGATGCTCGCGGTGATGGGAGCGTCCTTGGGCCGGAAAACGCCGAAGATTCCGACGTGGTATCCACCGGCGTCAACGACCCGAATCGGCCGGTCGCTGTTACGGTCGCGCGGCCCATCCTTAATGAACGCCTGGACCTGCGCAGCGGTAATGTCGGTAGCGCCAGCGGGCGTTTGTGCTGCCGCCGAGGTTGCCACGAGCAATAAGAAAATCCCCACAAACATTCTACGCATGAGACAGTCCCTCCCCTTTTTTTGTGTGGCCGCGACCGGAGCGGTCCGCGTGTTGCCGGAGAATACCACATGCAGCCGCGCTACAGAGTGTGCCTGCAAAGTTAGGATTTTTTTGTAGCGCCCGCCTTCAGGCGGGCACTTTGAAATCACGCGGATGCCCGTGCGCCACATAGGGCGGACGACTACTCGATTCCGAATTGCCCGCCTGAAGGCGGGCGCTACACCATCGAGCCGAACCTGGGCGGCAACCTATGATACAGATTCAAGAAGTGGCTGATAGTTACTAGATGAGGTCATGTAACAAGCAAGTCATAACCGCGTGATCCCCCAACGGCCATTCAGTTTGTAACCTCAGACGGAATTGGAGGAAGGCAAAACTATGCGAAGAGCACTTGCCTTACTGCTGGGAACCGCCCTCGCCGCATTTCCCTGCACGGCGGGCGCATCAAGCATGGCGGATCGGCTCGAGAATTGCGGCTCGGTTCTCGATGAGGTACTGAATGTACCAGAGGACATTCCGCAGCAACTTCTAGACAAGGCTGAATGCGTCATCGTCATCCCGTCGGTGCTCAAGATTGCCTTTGTTGTAGGCGGCAGCTACGGCCGGGGAGCGATGACCTGCCGCAGCGGCGAGGACTTCACAGGCCCATGGGGCGCGCCGACGATGATGGCCCTGGAGGGCGGCAGCGTGGGCTTTCAGCTCGGAGGCCAGGCTACTGACTTCGTCATTCTGATCATGAACCCGCGCGGCGCCACGGCCATTTTGACTAATAAAGTAAAAATCGGAGCCGATGCTTCCGCGGCGGCCGGCCCGAAAGGACGAGATGCGGAAGCGGATACGGACATCACGCTGCGGGCAGAGATGTTGACCTACTCGCGGGCGCGCGGCTTGTTTGCAGGAATATCGCTCGAAGGCTCCACTTTGCGCCCGGACAATGGGGCTAACGAAGACGTTTACGGCAAGAAGATCAGCGCCAGGGAAATCGTGCGCAACGGGGCAGTGCCCGTTCCAGCTGCCGCGCACCGATTGGTGGCGGTACTGGAAAAACATTCCCCCAAGAACAATTCTGATCCGGATTCACTGAAGTAGCCGCGCGAAGGAGACGCCAAGCGATGAATCCACGGCTTGTTTCCCCCCGGGCGCTTTCTCTCCTGATCATAATCGCATTGTGCGTTGGGGGCAGGCCGTGCCGCGCGCAGACGCAGGATGTTGAGCCGGCGGCCCGCTCCTCGAGCGCGGGGAACGAAGCCGTCCTGGAACAGGCGTCCGGCGAAAGTGCTCGCGGTTTTACGAGTGACCAGCGTCTGGAGTGGTTCATCAAGAAAACGATAGGGCCCCGAAGCGTCGTTGCCGGTTTTGCCAGTGCTGGTCTCGGGACAAGCGACAACAGGCCGCGCGAATACGGCGGCACCCTGCAGGGCTTCTACAAGAGATACGAGATGCGGTTCGCCGGCATAGCCACTTCGAACGCCATGGAAGCAACTCTGGGAGCGGTCTGGAGAGAAGATCCGCGGTATTTCCGTGTGCCGAATGAACCCTTTCGCGGGCGCGTGCGAAACGTGATCAAGATGACCTTCGTTGCTTACCGCGGCGACGGGAAACTGGCGCCCGCATATGCACGCTACATTGGAATCGGCGGCAGCAATTTTCTTGCGAACACCTTGCGCGTGCATAGCGAAGCGAACTTCCACGATGCAGCACTGCGCACGCTCGCGGGATTCCTGGGAAGAATGGGAAGCAATACGATTGAGGAATTTTGGCCGGACGTAAAACTGCGCATCTTTCATGAGTAGCCGCGTTCTTACGGCCGTCGAATTGGCTTCCCGAGGCCGCACGGACCTGCCGATCCAGCCTGGGATGAATAATTCTGAACCCATTCCTTTTAGGTATCGTGACAATTAAAAATGTGCATGAGTCGTTCGGGGAAATGTGTTTATAATGCGGCATCGACATCCTGTCGACATCGGCATTCTTTGCCGAGAAGGAGGTGATCCAGTGAGGTACGGTAGACTTTGATTGAGATGTAGGAGAGGCGCCTGTGATTCTGCCAGGCGCCTCTTTTTTTCTTTTCTCCTCTGAATTTCAAGATCTTCCTGGAACCAGATCGGCAAGAAGCCTTGCCTAAGCGAACTACGAACCCGCGTAACAATTTATGACGGCGACGACACTAGTGGATCGGCGATGGTGCGTGGCGCTCGTGTTCCACCGGCCGCCCTTCTGGAAAGTTAACGCTGTTACCTTGCAAATCCCTCACTACATATTCCCGGGGCCAGCTGGCGTTTAGCGTCTCCGCAAGCTGAAGCGCCTGTTGAAGGTCGTTCCGGGATGCCACGAAAATGAATTCTCCGTCGCCAAGTCTTGCATACAGTTTGAACATAATGGCTTCCCCCGGTTTAGCGGATTTCGCCTTTCGCGGCAATTCATCGCCGCCCTTTGCAGCGGCTGCGCTTCGGAATTCCCGCAATCTCAAAGACTCGCATTCGTAATCTTGGGCCTGATATTGGTCACGTGAATTGCGTTTGTTTCCTTGTCGTAGCTTCCGGTTACGATCACTTCCTGGCCCGCAAAAACTTCAGGCCGCAGCTGGTCGTCCAGCATGTAAACATGCCGGGTGCCCGCGTTGTACAGCACAAACTGCGCGCCGTCGGCTTTGACGCAGGTGAGGATGCAATTCCTCGCGGTTTTGATCACGTCGATGTGGTGCCCATCCGCGCAGAGGCTATCCGTGATTTCGCCCGTAAAGTTTTCGCCGTTTCGTATCGAAAAGTCGGGAGTCTTCTGAGCGGACAGGCTCCCAGCCAGAATCAGCAGACCAACTAATCCGATCGCTGCTATTTTCATGGCCCCCTCCTCATGGTTCCGAACTACTGATCCATCTGGGTCCAGCTTCCGCTCTGAGTGCAAAAGGCGCAGTGAGTCAGGTCACGCGATTTTGTGATTTCCATCACATTCGTCAGGCATGTCCTGAATTGGTGTTACAATTTTCAGAGTTCGGGGGAACTGGAAAAAGGACTTCCAGTGGGGGAAATGGCCACTCTGATTTTAAGCGGCCAGCGCCTCGATTTGGGTGAGACAACGGATGGTCTCCGGTTGCGGGCATCGTCCGATCCCGGCGTACGTCACGGAGGCGTGCGGCGATTCCTCGTTTAAATTCCCGAATTGAGCGGCACACAAAATAAAAAGGAGCGTTTCCATGAGGTTTTCGAGTCTTGGTCGTTTTGCGGCGGGCCTTTTTCTTGTATTGTTCGGCGCGAGTTTTTTGTCGGGCTCCTACGCCCGGCCCAAACCGGCGGCATCCGGCTACCATTTGCTTAAGACAGTTTCTTTGCCCGCGGCCCCGGGTGGTGCCGAGTATTACGACTACATTACGGTAGATGCGGAAGCGCGGCGGGTTTACGTTTCGCACGGCACTGAGGTTGTCGTTCTGAATGCGGACGATTATTCCGTGGTGGGGAAAATCGGCGGCCTGTCACGCTGCCACGGAATTGCTGTGGCCAGGGAACTGGGGAAAGGCTTCATCACGGATGGCGATTCCCGGGAAGGCGCCACCGTGCAGGAAGTGGTTGTTTTCGATTTGAAGACGTTGAAGGTCACAGGCCGAGTGAAGACGGGCCAGCTCGACACCGATGCAATCATTTACGAGCCCGTGACGAAACACATTTTTACCTTTAACGGCGACAGCCACAACACAACCATCATCGACGCCGTGAAGGAATCCGTCATCACGACACTCGACCTCGTTGGGAAGGTTGAATTCCCGGCGGTTGACGGCGAGGGGATGGTCTACGACAACAATCCGGAGAAAAACGACATCGTGGCCGTTGATGCCCGCACGAATACCATCAAATCGCGCTGGCCGACCGCGCCGGAAGGCGCGCCCACCTCGATGGCCATCGACCAGAAGAACCGGCGGCTTTTTTCCGCGGGCCGCGGTCCGCAGTTCGTGATAATGATGGATGCCGACACCGGAAAAGTTCTCCAGTCGTATCCCATTTCGGCGGGAGTGGATGCGAACGCGTTTGAACCCGCGACGGGCATGCTGTTCGTCGCGACACGCGAAGGCATGCTGCATATTTACCACGAAGATTCGCCGGACAAGCTGAGCGAGGTGGAGGCCATCAAAACGGAATACGGCGCCAAGACCTTGCAAGTTGATCCGAAGACTCACAAAGTCTTTCTGACGACGTCGGACTTTAATCCGCCGGCCGCCCCGACGGAAAAACAGCCCCATCCTCTCGCTACTGCCAAGCCCGGAAATTTCAGGGTGCTCGTGTACGGGCGTTAAGCGAGAAGCCCTAAGCGGTAATCCTGGAAACACAACGCCCCGCCCGCGTAAGTCCGGATCCTGACTGACGCGGGCGGAGGTGTGTCGCCACCAAGTTGTGAAGATCCGTTCTCTTATTTGTGCAACTTCAACGTCCAGATCAGGAACAGGTTAGTGGCGTCATCCACGGCTGCGAACTTGGCGGTATGCCCCATGGTTTCGACAGCCAGTCCGAACGAGCCGCCCTGTGCCGGGTCCATGGAAATCTGTTTCACGAATTTACCGCCGACAGTGAACTCGACGATTTCGCTGGGCTGGTTGGGATCCGAGTTGATCACATCGTTGTTGCTGACCAGGAGGTCGCCGTTAGGCGCCATGGCCATCCCGAGCGGCCCGTGCAGGTGCACTGGATCCGTATAAACCAGCATCCCCCTGCCGCCGTCGTGATGGCGATCGCCAGCATCATACACGGCGTACACGGAGTTATCCGCGGTCGAAGCCACGTACAAAATATCCTTCTTCGCGTCGTATACCAGCCCCGTCGGCGCATCCACAAAAGTGACCGGGTCGCACGCGAATGTGTAGCTGGAAGCGATTTGTGTTATTTTTTTCACGGAGACGCTGGATTTGTCGACGTCCAGATCGATGCGCACTACCGTCCCATTCAAACCGTTGGCCACGAAAAATTTCGCGCTGCCATATTCATCGAACAGCGCCGAATCCCAAGGCCCTTTGATCAACGGATCCGTGATGGTCGAAAGCAGATTTCCATTTTTGTCGATCACCAGAATGGAACCCGCAGAAGAATTCTGGCAGGTGCCGTCGGTGGACGGGAAATTGCCCACCAGGACGTATCCCCGAACCAGTACGTTCAGGGCAGTGCTGAGCCCAAGTGGCGCGGTGCCTCCGAAGAATTGAAATACCGGCTGAGTGGGGGGCACATCGACGATAGTCGTGCCGGTGCCCTGGAGATTCATGCTGTTATTGAAGTTCGAAACCAGGATGTCGCCGGGATTGATCGTCCCGCCCGCAGGAAACCCGGGCGGCACAAAGGCGACACCGTATGGGTTTACATCCCCGTTGCCGGGGACCGTCGAAACGGCGCGAACCATTGCGGGAAGGAAGGGACGATCGTCATCCTGCGCCAACAAGACGGTTGAGGAAAGCTGGCACAAGACGATTGCAGCGGCGAACGATCTCAAAACGACAAACTTGATTTCACTGAACAAGGATTGTGAGCCCGTGATTCGTTTTGGCTGGACGATTTCGCGATTCATGGTTGCTCCTTCGTGTGGATCGCCGGTCATGGAGACTTCGGCGGATTGTTTTTTAGGAGGGACGCCGCCCCAAATATCGAACTCTGTCGCAGGGTTCGAGAGTGTGATCCTACGCAGGAGCTTTTGTGGGGGTGTCAAGGAGCCATCTGGCAATTGTCAAAGAATTGTAAAACCGCGGGGACAGTCGAGAATCAGATAATAACAATATTTAGTTAATTTATGGTAAACAGTGAATGAATTGCATCCAATTCATACTATGATAGTTAAACTCGCAATTCCCGCCTCTTGCCATCGCAAGCTCAAATGTCCCAGCGTGTTACACGTTCGGGGCCGGATAAGCCTCCGATGATTCATGGGCTTGGGAGGCCACGCCGCACAATTTACGGAAGTGTTTGTGGAGATCGTCGTAAAGTTCGAAAAAGACAGCGGCGATCTGGGGCCAGTCAAAGTTGGCCGCGGTCTTTAGGGCCCGCTCGATCTTGACCGCCCGGGCGCGATCGTCCGCGAATACCTCTCGAACTCCGGCAGATATATCCGCTCCAGTCGGCTCGACGAGCCATGCGTTTCCGGCGTTGGCATAGGAGAGAACGCCGCCTGCGTGTGGCGCGACTACCGGCAGCCCCGAGGCCATGGCCTCAAGGGGAGCGATGCCGAACGGCTCCCTCGGATTTGGATGAACCAGGGCGTCGCAGTTTGCGTAGAGGGCCGCCAGATCCTCGCGATTCGCGATGTGCCCAAGCAAGTGAATCCGTCCCGGCGCCTTCACATCGGCCATTGCCTTGAGCCAGACCGCGCGCGGACCGTCGCCCGCAAAGAGGAGGTGATACTCGATGGACGGGTCTTCCGCGAGAATTTCCATCATGTCAGGGAGAACTTCGATATTTTTTTCCGGCGATAAACGCCCCACATACAGCAGGAGGCGCCGTTTCGCCGAGCCGCCGGCTGCAACCGAAATCCTTGAAAGTAGCGCTTCGCGTGCGTAGGACGAGCGCCGGGCCGGACTAAAACCGTCGCAATGAACCCCCATGGGCCGGACATGCACCTGGATGCCGGGGTGGCCGCCGAGCGCCTGAGTGAGTTCTCCGGCCGTATAGTCGGAATTGGAAATGTGGCAATCAAACCTCGTCACATACATTTTTTTCACATACCAATTCGCGAGGGTCCGCGCAAAAGGGCCGGCGCTGATGTAGGCGGAAACATTGTCGTCCAGGCGCTCGCAGCTCATGCCGACGAGCACTGCCGGAGATACGCCCTTGACCCAATGCCTCCGCAAGACGCTGGGGACGCAGCTCAGCGCAAACTTGTCGCAGACTTCCACGAGGTCGGGCTGTTCCTGCTGAAGTATTTTTCGTAGAGCCGAAGGATACGGCAGGGCGTAAAGGTGCGGGAGCAAGAGACGATAGCGCGGGTCGAATACGGGACACTTTGGGGCGGCGATCGTATAGATTTTCCCAAACGCGCCGACTTTTTCCACGGAATCCTTCGCGCCGGGAACGACCAGGCGGACTTCCCGCTGGTGCCGGTCCGCCGCTTCGAGGAGGGCCTGGTAAAAGATGCGGATGCCCCCCGAAGAAGGGTGGTAGTGATTCGTGATGTGCAGTGTCTTGATCGCCAAACTTACCCCCGTATTTTTCGGCGTGAATTGTTCATCATTTGGAATTGTTTTCCGGACTGAGATACCGGAGCATCGCGCGAGGTCCGGCCAGCAGAAATTGCCCGAGCAGCGGCAGGATCCGTCCCAAATCCTCGCGAAGCGATTTACTTTTGCGGCCAACCGTCAGGACCCCGTGCCGCATGGCATAGACGTTGAAAGACGTCGATAGTGCAGTAAAAATGAAGGAAGTGGTTATGCTCAAGCTGAGCTTCGGCGTACCCCGCAGCCAGTGCACCAAAAATTCCAGCGAATGGGTGAAGAGCGGCAAAACCACCATCGCTGCCGTCATGGCCGCCCAGGCAGGCCGCGCCTCGGAAAACGATTCCGTGACCGCGCCGTAGAAGCCGGAGGTGGCCGCGCGCAGGGCCAGCTCCGCAAGCAACGCGCCCACCGCCGCATGCCACCCCGCCGCCAAATTCGTGAAGAAGAAAATGGCCGCTCGGAACAGGGAACTGAGCAAAGCGGATTTCCAGTTCCAGCGCCGAATTAAATAATGGACCGGGTGGCGGAGGAGCCCTTCAAACACAGCGCCAACCGTTGGCGCATTGTAAATACCGGTCTGCCCTTTTCGTACTCCGGCCGTTATTTCCGCGGATTCCGCGCCGGGGGCATGTGGTTCCTGCACGATCACCGTTTCCATTCGGAGAGGCTCCATGCAGCTATTGCGCCATAGAAGACAAAGTTAAATTGTAAAAAATGGATAAAACTTTCTTAATCTGAGCCTCAAGCGCAATAACGCAGCGCAGGTTTATTGTGGCGCATGCTTTAGCTTGTGGAGTCGATCGCCCTTAAGCCGACCGACGCCAACAAACCACCACAAGCTAAGCATGCGCCACAAAAACATTCGCACTAAACCGTCTGCGTCACCGCTGCGCCCGCCGACTGGCTTGTGGTTTGCCACATGCATGCCTGATAGGCCTGGTGCAATTCGTCCAGCACGGTCTCCCACGATTTCCGGCTGGCTGCAAGGCGACTGGCGAGGCGAAGGGAACGATGCAGCTGTGGAGAAGCCATGGTCTGTTTTACCCTGGCGATGAAGTCCTGCTCGCCCGTGGCCACGAATCCGCTCACGCCATTCTGCACCTGGTATTTCGGGCCGCCCTTGGAGGTCACCACGGCAGGAGTCCCCGAAGCCATTGCTTCCATCACCACGTTGCCGAATGTATCGGTCTCCGACGGAAATACGAACAGGTCCATGTTGGCATAGGCGCGGGCAAGGGCTTCTCCAAAGACTTCTCCGGTGAAATCCGCCTGCCGAAGCCGCTGTTCCAGCCAGGCCCGCTCGCTTCCACCCCCGACGATCAGGAACCGGTAGTTCCCGAGGCCGTCGCGCCGCAGCGAGTCCTCAATTTCCGCGAGGAAGCGAACGTTTTTTTCCGGCCGCAATCTTCCCACGTATCCCAGGCGGAAAATTCGATCGCAGACATCGCGCTTGGCGGGAGAAAACAAGTGCGCATCGACCCCGCGCTGCATGGGAAAAACCTGCTTCCCGGTTCTCGCGCCGATCAGGTCCATGTGCTCCTGGTTGGGCGCAAGAATTACCCGGGCGATTTTGTAAAAACGCAGACAAGCCTCGAGAACATATTTCTGGGTGAAGTAGGTGAGTCCCTGCCGCGGGGCTTCCGGGAGGGCCGATGCGAGTTTCCAGAGGCGCCTTGCGGCAAACTCATGCAAGTTGGTGTGCCAGGAAGCGACGAGTGGAATGCCCAGGTCGTAGGCGACACGCGCTCCGGTGATCCCGACGTCGCCCGGTCCGGTGATATGCACCACATCCGCCCGGAATTCACGGACGGCGCTCAGGACACGTTGATAGTGGCGCGTAAACAGAAGGTCGAATCGCAAATGTAGATCGAGAGGGAACGAGATCGGGCCGCGATCGAGCTCAAGAATTTCCAGCGATCCATCCTGCGAATGCGAGTTGCGCTCCGCCGCGTGCACCGCGAGAAAAGGCAAGTCGCGCCGGTGGGCGGCGGCGACAATGTTGCGGCAAGTCGTCGCCACGCCGTCCACGCCGTGGTAGGAATCCGAGAAGAACGCCACCCGGGGCCAATTTTTCATAGCATCACGCTCACGTCAGCGAGATTTGCCAGACGGCCAACTGTGCGGAAGGGCGCGCTGGCCAAAACTCCAATTACACCCAAGCAGGGATCGATCCAGCGGGGCGCCCCCTTGGTCCAAATCTGGGAAAGAGGCTGCTCGGTCCCGTCATCGCGGCGAACGAAGACTCTTGCGATCCAATGCTGCCGCTCGAGCTGGGGATGCTCGCGGACCGCGTCCCAGGCCGTCAGGAGATGCCGGAGGTAAAGAGGCTCGCCGTATTGCGGGAGGATGGCGATATCGCTCGTGCGTTCCTCGCGAATTTCTTGCGCGAACTGTGCGAAGTTCACGGCGCGCGTCAGGTTGATCGTCGCGTTCGGTTCGAGGCCGTGACGATCGCCGCCCGATACGACGGGGTGCCCCGATTGCTGAGCCAGATGAACGACTCCCATGTTTTCGGGCCAACTGCGCAGCCCGTTAATTTCCAGGGCGTGAATGCGCGGCCCGTAGGTTTTCAGAAATTTAGTCGCGGCCGCGATCGTGAGCCCGTGGCCAATTCCCGCCATATCCCAAAGCGGATGATTGAAGACGATCAGCACGCTGCGATCGGCTTCCATGTCCTCCAGAAACTGCCCCAGCGCCTCTCTGCCCGGTTCGCGCGTGTACTCAGCCATCCGACGCATGGTGAAGGGCGCTTGCTTCGCGTCCAGGTTGTGGACGCCGATGTGGAAGTAAGTTTGTTCGAACGGAACAGTCCACTCGACAGAAACGGGCGCGTCGCTGACGATGCCTTCGGACCGGAGCTGGAGACCCGCGTCAATGTTGTCGTGGTCAGTCAGCGAAACGATTGCGGGAAGGTCCAGCCGCTCGATCTGTTTTCTCTCAAGGTCATGGGCCGAACGCGCGTCCAGCGGCCCGCGCCAGTAGGCGCGGGAGAAGTCCACGGGCTGTCCGGTCCTGGCGCGATGCTGCTCCAATTCGCGGCGCAGAAAGTGAGAAACGACGGGCATCCGCTCCAGGTGGCGCGGCAGGCCGCGGAGTTCCTCCTGGGAGAATTCGGTATGGCTGTGCAGGGAAACGCCCGTGCGAAAAGCGCGAATGACGGAGCGATGCGAGGGCAGGAAGTGAATCTGCGTCCGGAGTGGATTCATTCAGTTCTCCTTTGTTGTCCTCCACCCTAGGGGGTCTCTGTTACAACGCAGTAACAAACGGATAAACCCCCGCTAACTCAGTTAATGTTTAGACACAATTTTTAGGCACATTCGCTGACAAAAGGAACTTTTGGTATTCGCGAGGATTTTGTGGATTGAAACCCGGGAAGCTCACTGCACCGGGTTTGATTTGCGGCTCCAGAAAAACCACAACAGGCCGAGCGCCAAATACGCGAGAAAGATCAAAGGCAACTTGCCATAAGCGCCTTCCGGGACAGGATAAAGATTTCCGGCCAGCGCAAGCAGCATGACGAAACAAGTCAGCCAGGGGATGATCCGCGATCCGGGACGGCAGACGCCATGATTGCGCAGGTAGCGCGGCAACGCCAGGCATGTCAGTCCGTAGGCCACGATGAAGCCGTAGGTGCCGAGCGAGCCCATCCAGCCGTATACATCCAGGCCCTTTGCGCCTCTGGCGGCGAGCACGACCACCGGAAGCAGTGTGGCAACTCCCGCTACGATTACAGCGCGGCCTGGCGTCTCATTGCGCGCGTGCGTGACGCGTAGCGAGCCGTGCGTCAATCCTCCATGCGCCATCAGAAGAAGGACGCGCGCCGCGGCGGTGATGCACGCGAGAGTGCACGCGAACAGGCTTACCAGCGCACCAATATCAATCAAGATCCCAAGAGATTCTTCTCCGGCGACTCCGGCAAGCACACGCATTGGAGCGGGGCTCGTGCCCAAATCCTGACCGGCGGCGCGAAAGCCGAGCACTTCGGCATAGGCGCAGAGGGTGAAGATCGCTCCTGAAATCAGCGCGCTCTGGATGACCGCGCGGGGAATCGTTTTCAGAGGATCGCGCGCTTCGGAGCCGAGCGTCGTGGCGCTCTCAAAGCCCACAAAGCTGAACAGCGCGAGGACGAGGCCGAGCCTCAAGCCGCTTCCGGTCATTCCGCGCAGCCGCAGTTGTTCCCAATCCACCTGGTGGCGAAATTTCAACAGCACCAGCGCAACCACAAAAAGGATCAGTGACACGGAGACCGCTTCGATCCAGAGCATGAGCCGAGCCGAGACTTTCACATCGCGCCAGGCGATCCACACGGAAATCCCCGTGACGAGCGTGGCCAGGATCACGGCCGAAACGACGTGGCTGCCCGCGTCCATGATCAAAAGATTTCCGTAGTGATAGAAGCCGCCGACCACGCTCGAGCCGGTCCCTATGTAGGCGAGAAGCAAACTCCAGGCGACAATTGCTCCGGCGGCCGGCGGCAAAATAGGGGACGCGTAGGAATACAGCGAGCCGGGTGAAGCGGAATAGCGCGCGAACTTGCTGACGCAAAGCGCCACGAGAAAAATGGCCGCAGTGGCCAGAAGGTAGGCGAGCCAAGTGCCGTTCCCGGCCAGCGCACAAACGAGTGGAATTGTGGCCACGGGCGTTGCCGTCGGCGAAATCGTGGAGATGGATTGCGCCAGCGTCTCCACCGGGGAGAGCGCCTCGCGCCGCAGTCCATATCCCGCCTTTTCGCGATGCGCTTCGGGCGCAATCACCATAAGGTTTCGTATCTCCCTTAGTTCTTCTGCAGAAATTGCAAGGTGTAAGCCGTCGTCGGATCGAGCGGAGTGGCGATGACTTTCAAGTCGACGAGCTGTTCATACATCGTGGCCCATCGCTTTGGGTCCATCTGGCCGACCTGCGCGCCGCTTGGGTCGTCCCCCGCGACGAAATGGCCGTCCCGCAATTGCGTCCATGTAAATTGCATCCACTCCGGGTTGAGCGCGGGATTGAGCTTGGCGATCATGGCGTGCGCGGCGGCCGGATCGTTGAGGTAATCCTTCCATCCCTTCACCGATGCGCGAACAAATTTGCCGACAATCTCGGGATGCTGCTGAAGCAAGGCCCTGGTCGTATACATCACGCGATAGGGGCTGTATCCGGCATCGCTGACCAAAAGCACGCGCGTTTCGACGCCGGCCTGGTGCGCGAAAAACGGTTCCGACGTCGCAAACGCCTGCTGGATATACTGCGGGTCCGCGACAAAGTTGGCCACGTTCATCATCGCAGGAACAACGTGAACATTGTTCAGTTGAAAGCGCTTGACGACGAACTCAAACCAGGTGGATTCGCCTACCTTTACGGCGACATTGTGGCCGTTCAGATCGGAGAACGAACGGATCGGCGAGTCTTTCCTCACCATGATGCCTTGCGGATCGTGCTGCATCGTGGCGGCTACCGCGACGAGGGTTTGCCCCTGGGAATTCGCCTCGAGAACCTTATCCGATGATCCCATGCCGAACTGCGCTGCGCCCGCTCCCACCTGCTCCTCTACCGTGATGTACGGCCCGCCCGGCTGGATCGCTACGTCCAGTCCCTCGTCTTTGTAATACCCCTTCGCGAGGGCTGTGTAGAAGCCGCCGTGCTCGGGTTGGGGGTACCAATCGGCCTGGAGGACAACTTTTGTGAGGCCGCCATCGCCCGCAGGGCGCCGGCATCCCAGGAGGGATAGGCCGGCGAAGCTCAGCGCGCACAAGATTCGGAGAAGGCGAGTGGCCATATTCACATCTCCATTCAGGGGACTGCGGACGAGAATAACATGCGGCCTTTCGGGGAATGCGGCCAAATCGTTTCAATGCAAAAATTGAATAAAGGCCATGCGGCGGGGCGGGCCAACAGTATGATAAATTGCGCCATGCCTATGTCCGCATCCGCAAGGTCGCGTGTCACCGCAAAGGACGAAGAGCGCATGCGGGAAATCTTTGATTTCACCGCGCGCTCGCTGAAGACCTCGCGTCCGGTGCCATTCGGCGCCCTGATTGTCAATACGCGCACGGGCGAGCGGCTGATGCGCGCGACCAATGCGGTATTGCGAGAAAGTGACCCGAGCGCCCATGGAGAGACGCGGACGGTCCGGCTGGCGTGCAAGAAACTGAAACGCCCCTCCCTGGCCGGGTTTACGATGTATTCCACTTGCGAGCCATGCGCGATGTGCATGGCCAACGCGCTGTGGGCCAGGCTCGACCGGGTGGTGTATGGGGCGACGATCGAGGATGCCAGCCGCTACTGCATGCAAATTCATATTCCCGCGAAGGAAGTAGCGAGCCGGTCGGACATGGCTTGCATCGTGGACGGCCCGGTGCTGCGCGAATTGTGCGCCACGCTTTTCACGCATCCGAACATGCAGAAGGCTTTTCGGACCTGGAGCACGAGCAAGGCCAGATCCGCCAAGTCCTGAACCTTGAATTGAGCCGATTTCCATGGACCCGAAACACATCGCTGAACTTCGTTTGCTGGCCGGCGATCCCTCGCGCGTGATTCTGAATCCGCAGGTCGTCGAGCAGCTTTCCCGCGATTTCTACTGGTATTCGCCGGTGCTTCGCAAACTGCTGGATGGCAAGCTGGGCGAGGCCGTGGTGCAGCCGCTTAGCGCAAGCGAAATTCAAAAAATTCTGCATTATTGCTACGCGAACAATATTCCAGTGACCGCTCGCGGCGCGGGCACGGGCAATTACGGCCAGGCGGTTCCCCTCGAAGGAGGCGTTGTGCTGGACCTCAGCCGCATGGATCGCATCGAGGAAATTCGGCCGGATGGCGTGGCCGTCTGCCAGCCGGGAGTGCGCCTGGGGGATCTCGAGAATGAAGCGCGCAAGGCGGGATGGGAACTGCGGTGCTATCCGTCAACGATCATCAAGTCGTCGCTCGGCGGATTTCTCGGCGGCGGTTCCGGGGGAATCGGAACGGTCGCGCATGGAGGCCTTCGCGATTTTCAAACCGTGCGCGCCATTGAAGTCGTTACGATGGAACCTGAGCCGCGCGTGGTCCTGCACGAGGGTGAAGCGGTACACGAGATTTTGCATGCGTGGGGAACCAACGGCATTATCACTCGAATATGGCTCGCGCTGACGCCGGCCGTGGAATGGTCGCAGTGCGTCGTGGCGTTTGGCACGTTTGGCGCCGCTTTTGACTTCAGCGAGAGAATTGCGATTGACCCTGCGTGGATCAAACGGCTGGTAACCGTTTTCGAGTGGCCGATCCCTTCTTTCTTCACGCCCATCCTGCAATACGCGCCGGACGGCAACACTCTGATTTTTTTCATGATCGCTTCCAGCCAGCTCGCCGATCTGGAAACCGCCGCGCGAGACGCAGGAGGAACGGTAACGCACAGCGGGATATATCCGGGCCTGCAGGCGAGGCCGCTGCTTTCCGATTACACCTGGAATCACACGACCCTCTGGGCGATGAGGTCTGACAGCGCCTACACCTATCTGCAATGCGGCTTTGACCCTGATACCGCGCGGGAGCAGTTGCGCCAATTGCGTGAGCGTTTCGGACAGGAGATTCTGTTCCACATGGAATTCATGAAGCGCGGCGATGGCCGCGTGTTTCCGGGCGCGATTCCCGTGGTGTACTACACGACGGAAGAGCGCCTCAACGAGATGATCGATTTCTGCCGCGAAATTGGAGTGTGGGTGGCGAACCCGCACGTGAACAATGTCGAAGGAGGCGGGCGGTATCGCGCCGACAACGTTCAACTGCTTGCAAAATTGCGCTACGACCCCAAGGGATTGCTCAATCCGGGTAAGATGGCCACGTTCCATTCGGAATCCGCGACGGCGGGAGCGACCACGAAATGAAAACCTGGATCCCGGACGCGCGAAATTTCGCCTATTTGAATTGGAAGCAGGTCGATGCGCTCCCGCGCGAGTCCACGCTTTTGGTTCTCCCCACCGCGGCCATCGAACAGCACGGCCCTCACCTGCCTCTGGCAACCGACACGCTGATCAACAATCTGCTGCTGGGCCACGCGCTGCGCAAACTACCCGCCGATTTGCCTGTTTATGCGCTGCCGCCCGTGCATTACGGCAAAAGCAACGAGCACATCGGTTTTCCGGGGACGCTTTCGGTCAGTTCCTCCACTTTCATGGCCGTGCTGCGCGACCTGGGGTCCAGCTTGTCCAAGGCCGGCTTCCGAAAAATAGTTCTCTACAACACCCACGGCGGGAATACTTCTTTGATCGACGTCATGTCCCGCGACTTGCGCGCGGAATTCGGCCTTCGAATGTTCGCCCTGCACGGTTCCGGTGGAATTTCGTTCGAAGGCCTCGACCCGCAGGAACGCGCCTACGGATTCCACGCGGGCGAAGTCGAAACTTCTTTCCTATTGGCGAGTGTGCCGGAGCTGGTCGATCCCTCCGCGTACACCGCCAATTACATCGCGGACATTTCCAAGCCGGCGATGCTGCTGCCGGAAAACGCTCCCGCCACTTTTGCGTGGCTCACGCGCGACATCGCCCCGAGCGGAGTGATGGGCGACCCCCGTCCGGCCACTTCGGAGAAGGGCGCGCGCTGGCTGGAGCAGGCGGCCACCCGGCTCGCGGCTGCGCTTGTGGAGATGGCCCGCTATCCGGATCCGCGCACGCCATGAACGAGCCGGTATGGGTTGATTGCGGCGAAGGCGTGCGCCTCGAACGCGGCGTCCGCGCCCGCATGCGTGACGGCGTGGTATTGGTTTCCGATCACTACCATCCCTCTCAACCCGGCCCGCAACCCACGCTCCTGATGCGCCAGCCCTACGGGCGCGAAATAGCATCCACGGTTGTGTACGCTCATCCCGTCTGGTTTGCGAGACACGGATACAACGTCGTCATCCAGGACGTTCGCGGACGCGGCGATTCCGAAGGCGAGTTCTACCCCTTTCGTCACGAAGGCGCCGATGGCGCCGACACAATCGCCTGGCTCCGCACGCGCCCTGAATCCAACGGCCGCGTGGGAATGTACGGGTTCTCTTATCAGGGAATCACGCAACTGCTTGCCGCTGCTGAACAGCCCGAAGGCTTGCAGTGCATTTCCCCGGGAATGACGGTATGCGACCTGTACCACGGCTGGTTTTATCAGGGGGGAGCGCTCCGCCTCTCGTTCGCGCTGGGTTGGGGATTGCAGTTATTGAAAGAAGACGCGCGCCGGAAGCGGCTGCGCGAAGCAAGCGACAGGCTCGAACAGGCTTGGGCGCAGCTCGCATCGCAAACGAGCGTGTTGCCCATCCGCGAGCATCCCGCCGTGCACGGCGAAGGCTTGCCTTCCTACGTCCTCGACTGGCTCGATCACGATGCGCCCGGCGAGTACTGGTCCTCGCTCGACGTGAGCACGCGCCTCGAAAAAATTCTCGTTCCGGCGCTGCACATCTCCGGCTGGTATGACATTTTTCTTCGCGGCAGCATCGACGGTTTTCTCTCTTTGAGCAAATCCGCCGCCAGCGAATTTGCGCGTGAAAATCAATATTTGCTGGCTGGGCCCTGGGTGCACATACCGTGGGGGGATCGCATCGGGACGGGAGATTTCGGACCCGAGGCGCTGATCGACACGGATGCGATTTTGTTGCGCTGGTTCGATCAATGGCTGAAGGATTCCGGAACATTTGAAGGGGAACCGCAAGTCCGCCACTTCTCGCTGGGGGAAAATCGCTGGCGCGAGGCCGAAACTTTTCCCACGAAGCCGGAATACGCTCTCTACCTGCATAGCGAGGGCAAGGCGAATTCGCGCAAAGGAAATGGAAAGCTCTCGACCGCGAGACCGGATGCCGGCGAACCTTGCGACATCTTTGTGCACGATCCGGAAGTGCCCGTGATCGCGCCCGGCGGGCCGGCCGCCGCAAGCGGCCCATTCGATCAAGCCGTGCTCGAAATGGGGAACAATTTGCTGGTTTATTCGACTGAGCCGCTCGAAAAACCGCTGTGGGTTTTCGGCATCCCGCGCGTTGTTCTTTATTGCGCTACTTCGCGCGCGAGTGCCGACCTTACCGCAAAGCTTGTTCGCGTCACCCTGAATGGCGCGGCGGAATTTATTTGCTTCGGAGTCGCGCGGTCCAGCCTCCTTTTCGCGAAGGGCAGTTATGCCGCGGACAAAGTTCAACGCTGGGAGTTTCCTCTCGAACCCACCTCCTGCCGGTTTGCGAGGGGAGACTGCATCCGCCTGGAAATTGCCGGCAGCGCTTTTCCGCTCATCGACCGCAATCCCGGGAGCGAAGTGCCCCCCTGCCGGGCGACTTCGTGGGATTGGCGGCGATCGACGCAATCCGCTTTCCACTCAACAGACTCCCCGTCTGCTTTGTATCTGCCCGCGTCCGAGGCGCCGGAATGAACACCGGTGGAATTGTTCCTGGAATCGAAATCGCCGGCGTCTCCAAGCGATATGGGAACGCTCACGCTGTCCTTGAATCGATCGACCTGGTCGTCGGCAAGCAGGAATTCATCAGTCTTATCGGCCCCTCCGGCTGCGGAAAATCCACGATCCTAAAATTGATCGCCGGTCTTTCCGCCCCAACCAGCGGAGCAATCCGCGTGGATGGGATGACGCCGCAGAACGCCCGGGAAACCATTTCGTTTGTTTTTCAGGACGCGACGCTGCTTCCCTGGCGCACGGTGAAAGAGAATGTCGGGCTGGGACTGGAGCTCGAGCGCATCGCGAAAGACCGGCGCGAAAAAGAGATTGCCGCTCTTCTCGAGCTCGTAGGCCTCAAGAATGTAGCCAAGTCCTACCCGCGGGAATTGTCGGGAGGAATGAGGATGCGCGTCTCAATCGCGCGCGCGCTCGCGACCAACCCGCGGCTGATGCTTCTGGACGAGCCATTTGCCGCGCTGGACGGAATGTCCCGCGACAGGCTGAACGAAGAGATCCTGCGCCTTCGCGCGGAGCAAAATTGGACGGCAGTTTTCGTCACGCACTCGGTTGCGGAAGCTGTGTTTCTTTCGGACCGGATCGTGGTGCTGGCGCCGAATCCGGGGCGGATTCACGCCGAGTTTCGAGTAGATCTCCCCGCGGAGCGCACTTCGGCGATCCGCAATTCCGAAAAATTCAACGCGATTGTCGCGCGCGTATCGCAAAGTTTGCGGGAGACGCTGCGACAGTGAAGCAGCGCGCCTTAACGGTCTTCAACGCCTTCGTAGTATTCGGGGCTCTCGTGTTGCTTTGGCAACTTATCCTGCGGGTGTTCCACATACCGCCCTTCATGCTGGCCTCGCCCTGGGCAGTGGTCCAAGCCGTGCACCATCGCTTTCCCTCCTTGCTGAACTCACTGGCCATCACAGCAGAAGAGTCCGCCGGGGGACTCGCCGCCAGCATCGTGGTCGGAGTACTCGTGGCGCTCGTTTTTGCGCAATCGCGCTGGGTGCGGAAGATGCTCTACCCGTACACCTTGCTACTGCAAACCGTGCCCATCATCGCCATCGCGCCTTTAATCCTGAGGTGGGTGGGAGCCGGGATCCCCGCCGTGACGCTAATCGCGTTCATCATTTCGGTCTCACCGATTATCGCGAACACCACGCAGGGCCTCATCAGCGTGGATGAAAACCTGGTGCATCTTTTTCTGATGCACGACGCCTCGCGCATTCAGTTGCTCTTCAAGCTCCGTCTGCCGAACGCCGTGCCTTCCCTCTTTGTTGGAATCCGAGTCGCGAGTGGCCTCGCGGTTATCGGCGCAATTACCGGAGAGCTGTTCGCAGGATCGAGCGCCGTCGGAGAAGGCGGCCTGGGATATTCGATCCTATATGCTTCCACCCAGTTGCAAACCGATTACCTATTCGCCTTGGTGCTCGCCGCGACGGTGCTGGGCTTCAGTTTCCTGTTTCTGGTAATGTTTCTCGAGTGGTATTTTCTGCATCGCTGGCACGAATCAGCCCGCGCGCCGGAAGCGGAAGCATAGTGGCGCACACTTTAGTTTGTGCTGCTTCAAGCGCTGTTCTCTCAAACGTTGAGGTGAAATGAAATGCTGCGACTTGAAACTGAAACTGGTTGGTGGCTCGTTACGCATCCCGACCATGCGCGCCTCGCGGGCGCTTTTGCCGAGCGCTGGGGGAACGATCTGTTTCTGAGGCCCGAGCCGCGGGAACATGTCATGCGCGGCATCGCGCGCCACGACGATGGTTGGGCCGCACGCGACGCCGTCCCGCAGATAACGCGGCAAGGCAAGCCCAGCGCGTTTTCAACGGAACTGGTCGGAAAATATTCAGGATTCGAGGAAATTGACCTGGTTGATTACCTCGCGGTGCGCGATCGCGCCGTCCGCCTGATCGCGGCAGAGGATCCGTACGCCGCGATCCTCATTTCCATGCATACCTACAGCCTGCTGAACGATCATTCCGACCGGTCAACGATCGCGCCGGAACATTTGCCGCTGTTCGAGAAATTCCTGGAGGGGCAAAAGGCATTGCAGGATGCCTGGCGCAAGGAAATTGCAGCGAATCCGAAATTGAAGCCCGAACATAAGGGCGAAAGCATGATTTTAGATCACTTTCGATTACTGCAAGCCAATGATTATCTCTCGCTGCTCACTTGCGTGGATTTTCAGAAGCCGGTGAACCTGTTGCACGCGCTGCCAACTCGCGAAGGAAAGCACACCCCGGTCCAGGTGCGCTCGAAGGGGTCGCGCCATTTTGTTTTGGAGCCATACCCCCTGGATGAGCCGTCAATTAGTTTTCAATTCCCGGCGCGGCATGCGAAAGGGAAGCACTTTTCTTCAGCGAAGGAGCTGCAAGACGCCTTCGCGGAAGCGCCCGTGGAAATGCTATCGGTCACAGTCAGCGCGGGTTGAGCTTTTAGTAGGACGAGCTTCAGCCTGTCTGGTTTTGCTCCTCGCTGGATCGCAAAGCAGACAGGCTGAAGCCCGTCCTACTAAAGAACCGACACGTGCGCGGAAACGATCCGCCAGCCTTCTGGGAAACGAACCCAGACCTGGCTCTGCCGCCCTGAAATTATTTTTCCGTTTACGGTGCGCTCGAATTCCAGCGTGATGCTGCCAAATTCGCGGCCGAACGTGACGATGTCCAGCCGCCGCATCGTTCGCGCCAGATTCGCAGGCGAGCGGCCTTTGCGAAATGCTTCAATTTCCTCGATGCCGTACAAATTCTCCGTGACTCCGAAACGCATCGCGTGCGGCGAGGCCCAGAACATCCGAGTCAAAGTCTCCGCGTCGTTGGCCACAAGCGCAGCTTCGTATTTTGGATAGAGGGCCTGCAGCTCAGCCACGATTTCGGGGTCATTAATTAGCATGGGGTTGGCTTTAGTGGCGCATGCTTTAGCTCGTGTAGGTTTGATGCCGTGTTAGTGCAAAACCTACACAAGCTAAAGCATGCGCCACTAAATCAGAAAAGCTTCCTCCCCGGCAGAATTTGCTTCGAGATGGCCGCCGATACGGTAAAGATCGGCTCGTTCACCACCTGGCTAAACCGCAGATTCATCGCCACGCTGCACAAGAGGTACGCATGCACTGGGCTTAAGCCCCAACGATGGATGAGCAAGTCGATCATGCGCGAAGTGGCCGCGCGCGCAGCGCCCACGGCGTCGCTCGAAGATTCGACGACGATCCATTCCCCGGCTTCTGAATCGGATTCCAGTTTCCGTCCCCGCGGGGTTTCTATCATTGGCCCCGGCAGCGAGCGCTGCTTGTGCACTTGAAATCGCAGCGTCACATCGGCAGGGCATTCAATTCCATTGATGGATACTTCACCATCTCCCTGCGCGGCATGCGCGTCGCCCGCGGAAAAAAGCGCGCCGCGATTAAGCACGGGCAAATAAAGCGTCGCCCCGGTGCAAAGCTCGCGCACGTCCATGTTGCCGCCGAAAACGCCAGGAGGCCGCGTACGAAATTCGCCGTCTTCGGCGGGCGCCACGCCCATCACGCCGCAGAACGGGCGCAGCGGGACAACCGAAGGCGTGATCGACGTGCTCACTTCCCCTTCGAGTGTCCACACAAAGAAGAAGGGCTCCGCAAAACGCTGCTTGAGAAAACCGAGGCCGCTCACCACGCTGGTCCAGCCCCAGCCTTTGTGTGCCACTTCCACGACGTCCACCTGAAGGACGTCACCGGACTCGGCGCCCTCGACAAAAATCGGTCCGGTGAGCGCGTGAATGCGGTCGCGGTCGATTTTCAGATATCCATCGAGCGTCATGGACGGGTGAACCTGCGCGCCGCTTGAATCGACGCATTCCATGTGGACCGTGTCTCCGGAGGCGACGCGAAGGCGCGGTTTCAGGGTGCGGTTCCACCGGGAATGAGTTGGTTCAGCGTTCAAAGAATATTCAGTCATCGGCCTGCCTAAACCTCCACTGTCATTTGCAATTCGACGAGCGCGTTGCGTGGCAGCGCCGAAACGCCGATCGCCGCCCGCACGTGCCGCCCCGCGTCTCCAAAAACTTCTACAAAAAGATCGGACGCGCCATTGATCACGCTGGGCGAATCCGGAAAACCGTGGACGGCATTCACGTATCCATTCACGGTGACAATGTTCTTCACTTTATCGAGCGAACCGAGATGAGCCGAAAGCACTGCGAGTTGAATCAGCGCGCAGAAGCGCGCCGCGGCGTATCCTTCGTCAATCGTCCGCCCCGCGCCAGCGGTCCCGGTGATCACCTCACCCGCGTGAATCGAGATGACGCCCGCGAGGTAGACAATCCGCCCGACAGTCCTCGCCGGAAGATAGTTCCCGCCAGGCTGGGGCAGCGCGGGGAGAACGATGCCAAGCTCCTTGAGGCGTGCTTCGATACTCTGAGCCATGCGCTCTCCGTCGAAAAGAACCGCGCCAGTTTAACATATACACTCCGTGGTCATCCGTCCGCGAGCTGTGAAACTAACCGAAAAGCGCGCCGGGAACGCCGCGATTTTTGCGAGGACGTGTTCGAATGGCAATTTTGTTGTGTCCGGGGCGGTAGGGGCGTAGGATGCGCCAGGAAGACGTCCCTCCCTAAGATTTGGGCTCAAAAACAGATGAAACAACTGTCAGAAAGGAAAAGCGAAATGAAATCCCTGGCATCGTTGCTTTTGTTGTTGCTGGCAGCCGCGTCTCTCCAGGCAAAACCCAAGGTCGATGTTCGGGTCAAGGTGACCGATAGCATTGAATTTAATGCACCGCAAGCCTCGCTCTCCAGAGACCACAATCAGTCCCCCACCAACACATTTTATGCCGAGGTCTACTTACTGAACGTAACGGTGCTCTCTGAGAATGCGGAAGCCGTGGCCAAGAACAATGGGCAATGGTGCATCTCGGGAGACATCGATTTGGACAAGAGCATTGAGTATCATGGGACGCTCGACGGCAATACTCTCGAGGTTGAGGTCCCTCAAAATGGCGGAAAAACGAAGAAGAAGACATTCGAAATCACCGACCACAAATGGAAAAAACTTTCAGGGCTTGCCCACTAATGCGGCTGGCCGCAGGCTCCCATGGCGTTGTATCCGTGATTGAGGAAAGGTAGAACCCCTGGGATACCCCTTAGCCCCGCCGGCTGGTGGTATTTCGTCTTTCGTCCAACACATACCAGTCGGACTCGAATTTCCGCTGTGCTGCTTCCCGAGAAGTCCCCTTTTCACTCTATCGGCCAATTGGTCGGCCGCCGATTTTTGCTTGCCTGTGCCCGGCTGTGCGCTACGATGTGCCATGCGGCCGTCACGGATCAGACTTCTCGCGTTCACGGCGCTCTTCTTTGTGGCAGCAAGTACGCAGTCTTTTCCTGTTTTGCACGAGAAACGTCAGCTTCCCTCTGACCTCGAAGTGAGCGGCGCGCTTGCGGGCCTGCCGCCCGAATCGACGCGCTACATCACTCACGACGAACTCATAGCCCTGCCACAAGTGACCTTCACCGTGACGGATGATACAAATTTCACGGGGCCAACAACAATTCGCGGAGCGAAGCTCGAGGAACTGGCGGGAGCGCTTGGCGCGTCTCCTGCGTCAGATATGGTTGTCGCGATTTGCGATGACGCTTACCGTGCAAATTATCCACGCGCTTACCTCGCGGCGCATCATCCTGTGCTGGTGCTTGAAGTAAACGGGAAACCGCCCGCCGGCTGGCCCAAGGATTCCCAGGAACACAAATTTGACATGGGGCCGTACATGATTTCGCACCCGGTTTTCACGCCGAGCTACAAAATCCTTTCTCATGCCGATGAGCCGCAAATTCCGTGGGGCGTTGTGCGCATCGAGTTTCGCGAGGAGAAAACTGTCTTTGGCGCAATCGCTCCCCGCGGGCCGCATGCGCAGGATCGCGCGGTGCAGGACGGCTTCCGCATCGCGCAGCAGAATTGCTACCGCTGCCACAACTCAGGTCGCGAGGGAGGGCAAAAAGCGGGCCGTTCGTGGCAGTCGCTCGGCGCGCTCGCGTCAAAGGCGCCCAAGGATTTCGCCGCTTACATTCGCGCCCCGCTCGCGAAAAATCCGCAGGCGCAGATGCCCGGCAATCCGCAATACGATGACGCGACTCTGGCGGCTCTCACGGCCTATTTCCAGACATTCTCCGATCGGGGAAAACCTTGACGCTTCGCACAATTAAAACGATGCTCGTATTAGGCGTGGCCATTTTTTATTCTCTGGTCGTCTTCAACAACATCACCGATTACGATTCCAATTACCAGTTTGTGCGGCACGTGTTGATGATGGATAGCACGTTCCCGGGAAATCGCGGGATGTGGCGCGCGATCAATTCGCCCCTGCTGCACACCGCTTTCTACGTCTCGATCATCGCGTGGGAATCGATCACGATGCTCTTGTGCTATTGGGGCGGGTACCGCATGGCTCAAGCACTTCGCGGAACGGCGTCGGCTTTTCATCTGGCCAAGCGCATTTCCATAGTGGCGTTGACTCTCAGCCTGTTGATGTGGCTCATTGCGTTTCTGTCTGTCGGGGCCGAGTGGTTTCTCATGTGGCAATCGAGAACGTGGAACGGCCAGGACCCGGCCTTCCGCATGTTCGCGATCGTGGGAATTGTACTGATGATCGTCGTGCAACCGGACAGAGACGACCAACCTTAGTGCGGGGAGTTGAAATGAAACAGCGAAACACAATTTGGCCCGCGCTGTTTTTCTTCTTTCTGGCAAATCCAGGATTGTTTGCTCTGGACGATCTCACTGCCAGGATCAAGCGACTATTCGATCAACGCGCGGATGATTTCGCCGCCATTCGCAAGGATCCGCACGGCGCAGGAGACGACACAACTTATACATCCGTTTTAAGCTTGCCGGGGGGCATGCAATGCTACATCGCACGAACCTCCAAGCCGCATTTTTCAAATGAATGCGACATGCTCGAGACCAAAAGCAGTGCCACCCTGGCCTCCAAATATAAGCAATACGTGAAGGCTCTTCAGGACGCTTCGCCCGCTTCCTGGACAAGCTGGACCGCGCATCCCGGCAAGTCGATGGGTGAATCCACATACTTCGGACCTGACCGCGCTCATCCGGCCGCCGCCGTACATTGGGTCCTCGAAGGGATGAATATGGATTGGTACGACCTTTCCGTGACGTTCTACGGAGAGGGATACACCTTGCCTGAGCAGAAGTAACTCCTCGAAGGTCGGGAAGTCCCGGGTCGCGCGACCGATTCGGTTTCAGATCGCTTGCAATACAAGCCCGGGAGTCCCGGCAGATCTGAAGCCGCCCGCCTAGGAAGGCGACTTCGCGCTCTTCACCATCTTTTTTGCCATGAACAGGAGCAAACGTCGGTCCTCTTCATCGGCCTTGCCGAGCAGTTGGCGGAACTTCGCCAGCGTCCGGGCATCCTTGCCGGAATCGCCCCACACGATGGCGCCGGCCGAGCGCCGCCTGGGAAGATTGGGGAGTTTCGGTGGTTCGTCGCCATCGTAAAAAAGCTGGTACAGGGGGACCTCGAGGGCGCGCGCGAATTTTTCCAGCGTTTCAACCGCCGGCACGGTGTGCCCGTTTTCGACGCGCGAGATATAGCAGCGAAGCAGGCCGGTCCGCTTTTCAATTTCTCCTTGAGAGAATTTCTTCTGTTCCCGCAAAACTCGCAATCGGTCGCCGATAATCATGGTTGTTTGAACCTCCGGAGATAAGATGCGGATCAATAACTAGGCGGCTAATAAACAGGACCGGGCAGCAAGAGCATACAACAGAAGATGGATTCATCAAAACGATTTCGCGACCGTGTGGGAAGCCGGCGGAAAGAGAGTTGTCACACTCAATGCCGCGATTGTAATTCCTGACAGCCCGCCGAAATTCAGGCCTTCATCGCGCTCAGAACGCGCTGCGGGGTGAACGGGACGCGCCTCATTCGCGCGCCCGTCGCGTCATAAATGGCGTTGGCAATCGCCGCCGTGACGGGAACGATCGAGGGCTCGCCTCCGCCCAGCGGCTGCATTTCCGGCCGGTCGATCAGCACGATCTCAACGTCCGGGATCATCTCGAAGCGGATGACCGGGTAGGTTTTCCAATCCAGATTTTTTTGCCCAGTGGAATCGAATAGAACCTCTTCCAGCAGCGCGCGGCTCACCGCTTGCAGGATGTTCCCTTCAATTTGGTTTTTCAGCCCATCCGGATTGACGATCAGGCCGCAATCGTGCCCCAGGGTGATTTTCTTTACGGTCACCTCGCCGGTCGATTTGTCGACTTCGATTTCGGCGACGGCGGCCGTCATGGTATTGGCCCGGTTCGCCGTGGCTACGCCTCTTCCCGCGGCCTTGTTTCCGGTCGAGGGAGTTGAGCGCGACACATGATCGGTCCAGCCCGCCTTCTTGGCTGTGGCCGTGAGAATGTCGGAAATCCGTTTGTCGCTGGTGAGGTAGCGCAGCCGGAACTGCACCGGATCCACGCGCTGGTCCGCGGCGATTTCATCCATCGTGGATTCGCTGGCGAAGACGCGGGCGAGGTCACCGGGCGCGCGGAGATTGCTCGTCCGAAGCGGCCATTGCCCTTGCTGCACCCAGGGGATGTTCGACGCGACGACTTTCTGATTTTCGAATGTGTAGATCTGCCCTCCGCCTCCCGCGCCGTTCAGAAATCCCGGACCAGAAGGCTTCATTCCAATTTGAGTCGACGCGAGCAGGGGATTGTTTTCGGACTCGGACCACGGCAAGCTGCGGTCTAGGAAATCCCAGGCGGTCACGTTGCCCTGGGCGTCCACGCCGGCGCGGACCGTCGTGAGTTGCGCGGGCCCCTTGGGATCCCAGGCGTGTTCGTCGGCCCGCATCCATTGCACCCGGACGGGCTTGCCCACGGATCGGGACATCAGTGCCGCGTCCTCGGAGACATCATCGCTTTCGAGGCGGCCGTAACTGCCCGAGCCCTCCCGGTACATCAGGTGAACATTCTTCGGCGGGATGTTCAGCATCTTGGCAATAGAATCCCGCGTTCGAAACGGGCCCTGTGTCCCGGTCCATACCGTGGCTTTGTCTCCGCGGACATCCGCGAGGGCGCACGGCGGGCCGAACATGCCGTGCAATTGGAGCGGCCAATAATAGGTGGCTTCGTATTTCTTTTGGGCCTGAGAGAAGCCGGCGTCCACATTGCCTTTGTTTGTGACGACGGTGTCCTTGAAGCTTTTCGTGTTTTTCAGGTAATCAAAAACCGCGTCCGGGCCTGACATCATTTTCAAAGTGGGCTCGGACCAGGTGACCTTCAGGTTTTTCGCCGCCTGAATCGCCGCCCACTCCGTCTCCGCCACAACGCCGACGAAGGTTCCTTCGCGCACGACTTTCACCACCCCCGGAATATTCTTGATCGAGCTTTCATCGATACTTGCCGGGGCGGAAAGCGACGTCGCTGGGCGCACCACACGCCCGTGAAGCATTCCCGGCACGCTGACGTCCTGCGAGTAGACGAATTCCCCCGTGAATTTTCCCGGCAGGTCGACGCGCGGAATCGATTTTCCAACAACCTTGTAATCTTTCGGATTTTTGGCCGGAACTTCCGGAGCCACTTTCATGTCCCAGCCGATTCCGGCTGCGGTAATTCTGATATTGAAGCGTTTGCCGCCGAGTAGATCGCCGTAGGCGATTTTCTTGGACGGATCGCCGATCACGCTGACTACGCCATCCGTGACAGTGAGTTTGTCCAGTGGAGAATCGAGGCGCGCGGACGCCAGTTTGAGCAGCTCCTGCCGCGCTGCAGCGGATGCCTGGCGCAGTTGGACGCCGCCCCGCTCGACAGTCCTTGCGGCCGCCGTAATTCCCTGGTCTACGGCCGTATCGGTATCTCCCGAATCCATGTAGACCTTGTTAAAGGAAACGTCGAGTTCCTCGGCCACAATTTGCGCGAGGGCAGTCACGACGCCCGTGCCGAGTTCGACCTTGCCGGTGAAAACGGTGACGGTCCCGTCCTTCGAGATAGCCAGCCAGGAATCGAGCACGGTCGGGTCCATGCCGTCCACGGAAAGGCCTTCGCCCTGGGCGAGGACTTTCGCGGCGGTCCCGAAGAAACTAAAGCCCACGACAAGGACGCCTGTGCTCTTAAGAAGATCTCTGCGCGAGATGGTTTTGGTTTCCATGTTCGGCTCTCCTTCGTCAGGCTTTCACGCTTGCATTTGCGACGCGCTGGATCGCGCGGATGATCCGCAGGTGGGTCCCGCAACGGCAGATGTAGTTGTTCATAGATTTCTTGATGTCGGCGACCGCCGGGTGGGGATTCCTGTCGAGCAGGGATTTCGCGCCCATAACCATGCCGTTCATGCAGTAGCCGCACTGCGCCGCCTGCTCTTCGACGAACGCCGCCTGGATCGCGTGAGGCTGGGCGACGCTGCCCAAACCCTCGAGTGTGGTGATGCTCTTGTTCTGCACCTCCGACACGGGATGCTGGCAGGAACGCAAGCTGCCGCCATCCACGATTACGGTGCACGACCCGCATTGCCCCAGGCCGCAGCCGAATCGGGGACCATGCAACTCCAAATTGTCGCGCAGGACGTACAAAAGCGGGGTAGTGGGGTCAACGTCAACGACTCTCGATTTGCCATTCACTTTTAGCGAGATTCGCGCCATGGTGAAATTCCTTTCTCGACGGGTCGGTCAGAATCCGGGCAATCCTCAATCACGATACCTTCATCCGGATTTCCGATTTGTTAACCAATATACACCCACTCGCATTAGGATGGAAATACAGTATAAGTTTTAAGGAAGGATTTGGGCTTGAACCAAAATTTAGATTTCCGGCTTCGAAAAGAGGGCTCGTGTAGCGCCCGCCTTAAGGCGGGCGCTTTTACGCCGTGCAGATGCCCACCTGAGGTGGGCGCTACATAGGCCAAAACCGAGCGCGCTTCACAGCACTTTCCGCTACGGCTCGAGCGAAGCGATATAGGCCGTGATGACCATGATGTCATCCTGCGTAAGTTTCTCCACGACCGGCCGCATCAGCTGGGTTCCCGGGCCGTTGCGTGTGAATTGTTGAATGTCATAGAGTTGGCGCGCGAGATAGCTGGGGGATCGGCCCGCGAGCGGCGGGAAATTGCCGTTGCCCTTCAAGCCCTCGCCGTGGCACGCGGCGCACGCGACGGTCTTGCCCGCGCCACCTCGAACGACCAGTTCCTCGCCTCGCTTGATGCTGCCCATGGGCACGTACGCAATCCATCCAGACCTCGGGTTGCGATACTTCTCGGTTTGTTCCGGATTCACCGGCATTTCCAGGATCCGTTGGCCAAGCGGCTCCGTCTCGGATCCTTCGATTGGGACGAAGAAGCCTCCCACGTTCCGCACCTTCGGCACAGTTTCTACTTCCATCACTTTGATCCACGGGGTCATCTTCAACGATGAAAAATAATTGGCGGCGGCCTTTGTCTCTTCAGGGGTTAAGCCCGCTGCATTTCCGCTCATGGTTGCCGTATTTCTTTTTCCAGGATCGGCGGTTCTGCGCGCGCCATTCTTAAAGTCGTCAAGTTGCTCCAGAATATAGCCGGCAGGCAGGCCAGCGACGCCGGCATTCTCCGGGCGGCCCTTGCCGTTCGGGTAGTGGCACAAGCCGCAGCTGCCGATCCAAGGGTTCGGCGTCGGTGAGCGGCGGTGCGCCACAATGGTCGGCATCGCAGGGTGGTCGCTGGGGAACCAGTCGACGGGGTTGCCCGTGTCCCGAATCTGCTTCATGGTGAAAGACTGACTGCTGCCGGGGATCGACCTCACCTCTGCGTCATCCGTCGGAGGCGGCGGCGGAGGTCCGGGCTCCTGCACGGCGTAGGCCCAGGCCAGCGGATGGACAGGGGCTTTATTTTGATCTTGTTGCTGAGGCGGGGCAGCCATCGCCGCCGCGGAAAAAAGAACGATCACAGCAAACAAAGCGAGGACTTGCGGACGAAAACTTTTCGCCATAAACGCCTCCCCAATCACTCTGCGGTCCTGCACTTAACAACGAATTCAATCACGATTGCCGGCCAACTTCAAGCGGTGGAACCGCCCGGGCAGTTACTTTGCCGCCGGGCCCTTCGCTGCGGTTGCCGCCTGCTTTACGAATTTTGCCGCCGGAACCGCCGCGTTCGCTTGCACATCGCTCAGTTCCGTGGTCGATTGCCCGTCCGTCCACGTCATCTGCCACTTAAAGGGCACCTTGACTCCGTCGACGACGCGATAATCAGAATAATCTATATGCAGAGGGTTAACTCCCACCACGGTGCTGATAAAACGCGTCTGCCGCACCAGCAGTCCAGTCGTCTTGTCAAAATACAGCTTCACAAGGGTCCCACCGGGGGTGGTGCCCGAAACGACTTGAACGGCGTGATCGTCGATCGTGGTGGGCGGAAAGCCGGAGTGCCAATCGGTCAAGTTCTGTTTAATCATCGCTGGAAAAGACAACTGCGCGTCCAGCCGTGCGCCGTCCAATTCTCCGCCGGTCAGCAGGATCAGCGGCACAGGCCGGTCCACCGAAGCGACCCAGGCCTCATGCCCGTCATAAGTTGTCGTGCTGTCTCCGCTCGGCGAATGAGTGATCATGGTTCGCTGGTCTGGAGCCTTGGCGAAAATATCTTCCGGAATTTTTTGGAAATCGGTGTCAAATCCGGCGTAAGTTCCCTTCGCTGAGAAACTGCTCAGCTTGGCCAGCGCCTGCGCTCCGCCGACTGCCTGGATATACTTGTCCAGGATTTGCCCGGCCAGCGCGGGATTTTCGGGAGCTCCCTGAATCACATCCACTCGATCCGGATCGTCCGGGGGAAGAGCGCCGTACTGTTCGGCCAGGCTCGGGGTGACTTCGGGTTTCTGGACCCCGCGATGGCAGGTGTAACAGGTCACGAGGCGCGTATTGCCGAAGTCGGCTCGATTGATCAGGTTCTCCATCAAGACCATTCTGCGCGCGGTCTGTTTCAGCGGAGTGTCGTCGGCATACTTATCCCAGTTGCCGGCGCTGTCCTTCACGTGGCAGTCCGTGCAGTTCAGGCTCAAGGATGCGGCGAAGAATCCCATTGTCCCCATGAATTCGTTGACGGGAATGCCGCGGAGCACCTGAATATTTTTAAAAGCTTCTTCGGACATTTGCGGCTTATCGCCGGCGGGCTTGGCAGACTGGCTGAGCGCCCATGTGGTCCCGAGGAGGCACAAGATGATCGTTCCCATTGCACACAGGATTGCTCGCCTCGAATGATACTTCATTTTGCCTCCTTCTTTCGCCGTGCGCGAACAGCGCGAGCCGTCTGGCGATCCATGCGGACCGCAGCTCACGCAGTCTCATCCGGCGTTTACCTCAGCCGCATCTATTAATTTGATGGGTCACTCCGGTTGGCCCGGCCCGCCGGCAACTATACGCCGGCCTGCTTCCGCACGCAATGGGAGTGTGCCTGCGATTTGTATTAGAAATGCTGGCCTTATGTCAATCGCTTTTTAAAATGCACCGCTAATCATTCGAAACTCGACGATTCCATTGGCGAAGGCAATCGAGGCGTAACAAGCTCGATTCCTCGCATGCGCAAAAAAAGAGTTTCCAGCCGCTTGCGGCCCACGCCGGCAGATGTCAACAATTTGTCGCCAAGTTGCTTCCGCAAGGGGTTCCCGAAGTATACTCTCAGGGCTGGGTTGAGCCTATGGAAACGGTACTGATCATTGAAGACAGCCGTCCGATGCAACGGACGCTCAAGCGCCTTTTCGAGGCGGACTCCCTGGACGTTCGAATGGCCTCGGATGGAGTGGAAGGGCTAGAGAGTTTCCGCAGCGAGCCTCCCAATGTGGTGGTGCTGGATTTGAAGTTGCCGGGCTTGTCCGGGAAGGAGCTCTGCCGGTCCTTCAAAACCGAGATGCCCTCCGTCCCCATAGTGGTCTTGAGCGCAAATGCCGACGTAGACGACAAAGTAGTACTCCTCGAATTGGGTGCGGACGACTATGTCACGAAGCCGTTCAGCCCCAAGGAATTGCTGGCGCGCGTGCGCCGCGCCATGCGGCGCAACGTGCGGAAGCAGCAGGCCCCCGCGACTGCCGAAGGGGCAGTCCCTCACGATCTTCTCGTTTTTGGCGATGTGGAAATTGACTTTACCAGCATGGAAGCGCAGCGCGGCGGCAAGCCCGTCAGCATGACGGCGCAGGAATTTAAATTATTGAGATTTCTTTCGCGGGCCACCGACCGTGTGATTTCACGCGAGGAATTGCTCAACGAGGTCTGGGGATATCAGAACTATCCCTCCACCCGCACGGTGGACAACCATATCCTGAGGCTTCGTCAGAAATTGGAACCCGATCCCACGCATCCCCGCTTTTTTGTGACCGTGCACAGCGCGGGCTACAAATTCGTGCCCGGCCATGCTGCCGCGGCCAGAAAAAGTTAACGCGTCTCGCGGAGAGGCCGATGGCTCGCTGGCGCCTGCAAACGCAACTTCTGCTTTCCACCCTGCTGATTATCTGCGCCCTGACGGGCGCCATCCTTCTGATTATTCGCCAAACGGTGCGCACGCAAATTGACGACCAGGTGAAGTACAGCACGGACGCGTCCATTCAGGAATTTGGGACCGTTCAGCGGCAACTGCAGCTCCAGTTGTCGCGAACCGCGTCTTTGCTCGCCGAGATTCCCACCCTGAAAGCGCTGATGACCACCCGCGACGCGCCGACCATCCAGGACGCGTCCACTCCATTCTGGAGGCTCGCGGGCAGCGATTTATTCCTGTTGGCGGATCCGGAGGGCCGCGTGGTTGCGCTGGACGTAACGCAGAGGGGGCTTAACCGGGATGCGGCGGAAGGGTATCTGAGAAATTCCCTGCACGATGCGCAGGACTCGGCCTGGTGGTACTCGGGCGGGCGGCTCTACTGGGTCTTTCTCCGTCCGATTCTCGCGGGGACTGGAAGCAACGCCAAGGTTCTGGGGCTCGTAGTCATCGGGTACGAGACAAATTCCAGGATTGCCGAACAGCTTGGATTCGTCGCGGAAAGTAAAATCGTGCTGCTCGCTGACAATCGGATCATCGCGTCCACCTTCTCGCCTGAACAAGAGGCCGTAATCCAGGGGCGGATTCTCGGCAGGGAGATTCTCCCCGGCGCAAGCACGGCTGAGGTGAACCTGGGCAATGACACGTACCAGGTGGCCAGGGTTACGCTGCAAGACAATCCTCCGACGCCTGTGGAGTGCTATGTGTTCATTTCCCTGACGCGTCCGATGGCCTTTCTTCGCCAGCTCAATCGCACCATTCTGGTGGTGGGGCTGACGGCGATCCTTCTCGCGTCCCTGTCCCTGCGCTTTGTATCCAGAACGATCACGCACCCCCTCGACAATCTTGTGGCCGGCGTGCGGGCCCTGGCCGCCGGCGATTACACCTATTCGATCACGCCGCGCGGGAGCAGCGAAGCCGTGGAACTCGCGGAATCCTTCTCGAAAATGCGCGGGGAATTGCTGGCGTTTCAAAAAAAGCAAATTGAGACCGAGCGGGTCGCCGCCGTGGGCCGGGCCGCGAATTCCATTTCGCACGATCTTCGCCACCACTTGGCGGCGCTGGTGGCGAATGCTGAATTTTTGTACGAAGCGGATAAACTGAGGCTCGACCGAAACGAGGTGTACAGGGAAATTCAGACCGCTTCGGAACAAATGACCGAGTTGCTCGATTCCCTGCGTGATTTGGCCCGCGAACAGCGCAACATCTCCCCCGTGAACGCTTCCCTCGATCAATGCGTTCGGCGCGCCATCGAAGCCGCGCGCGCGCGTCCCGAATTGCGCAACCGGGACATTTCCGTCCGTGCGACAGGCGACATGGCCGGAGTTTTCGATCCCCAAAAAATGGAGCGCGCCCTTCTGAATCTGGCGGTGAATGCCTGTGAGGCCGTCCCCAACCGCCTCGGAAAAATCGCTTTCGATATTGTGTCCACGACGGAAACGTTCGAAATCCGCGTCTCGGACAACGGGCCGGGAATCCCGGTTGCCATTCGAAATAACCTATTCGACCCCTTCGTCAGCGCCGGAAAGCCCAATGGCACGGGGCTGGGACTTGCCATCGTAAGCAAAATCATTGCCGACCACGGTGGGACCGTCTGCGTCGAGAGCACCTCAACGAGGGGAACCACGTTCCTCGTCAAATTGCCCCGAGTGCAGCTCTCGCCGAACGAAATTCCCGAAAATGTAGTGATGTAACGCCCTTGATTCCGTCCGCTTTGCGCATTTGTAGCGCCCGCCTTCAGGCGGGCACGCTGCCAATCCAAACCAATGCTCACCTGAAGGTGAGCGCTACACAATCGATGCCCGATTTCTGGCCGTGAGATCCTCGCGGAGGGTAATCCGGGCGCGCCCACAGCCCCCGCCGGGAAGAGTAGAGAGACCTGAACCGGTGACCCTCTGTGCAGGAAGGGAACCGACGGTCCCTGGAACTCTCTTGCGCGCCCAGATCGACGCGAGATTAACTCAGGGCTTATCGTGAAGTGTCAGTCCTGTGTCGAAAATATGTCAAAAACTTGTAAAAAAGCTTGGGGGCGGCCTCTCCTGCTGAATTTGACCGGATAGTTGCTGATTTTTCAATAAGCCCGGTCCCGGCAATGTGAAAGCCAGCCCGTATTTTGAGCTATGATGTTGCCGTTCGTCTGGCAAGAAGCTCTCAAGAAAAGAGGCCGGCGTGATGGAAATCAAAAAAGTTGGCGTGCTCGGATGCGGCCTGATGGGTTCCGGAATCGCTCAGGTGTCCGCCGCGGCGGGGTTCGATGTGACCGTCCTGGAAGTCGACCGAAAATTTATCGAGAAAGGATTTGCGGCGATCCGAAAATCCCTCGACAAGCTCGCGGCGAAAGGCGCGTTCGCCGAACCGGCGGATGCGATCTTCTCCCGGCTGAAGGGCACGACGAGCAAGCAGGAGCTTGCCGGCTGCGATTTCATCGTCGAGGCTGTCGTCGAAAATCTCGAGGAAAAGCGAAAGATGTTCGCTTCCATTGACCCCATCGTAAAGCCCTCCGCCATATTCGCGAGCAACACGTCTTCGATTTCGATTACAGAGATCATGACGGCGACGGCGCGGCCGGGCCAGTTTGTGGGCCTGCACTTCTTTAATCCCGTGCCGCTCATGAAGCTGGTGGAGGTGGCGCGCACCATCGTTACTACGGACGAAGCGTTTGAAACGGCGGTGGAATTCGGGAAAAAACTGGGGAAGGTTCCCGTGCGCACAAGCGACAAGACCGGCTTCATCGTCAACCGCCTGCTTGTTCCCTACTTGATGGATGCGATTCGCGCGTTTGAAGAGGGAGTGGGTTCCGTGGCCGATATCGACGCGTCTTTGAAACTGGGAGCCGGGTACCCCATGGGGCCATTCACGCTGCTCGATTTTGTCGGGCTCGATACGACGTACTACATCACGCACGTGATGTTCGACGAATTCAAGGAAAAGCGTTTCTCGTCCCCTTCCTTGCTGAAGCGGATGGTGATGGCCGGCTGGTACGGCAAGAAAAACGGCAAGGGTTTCTACGATTGGTCCAATCCGGAAAAACCAGTCCCGCAGGACGCCGCGCTGCGAGGAATTATTAAGGATTAGCTCCACTCGTCGCGGTCAGTGCCGCCTCCTCCGTGAACTCTGTGCTCCTCTGTGTTCTCTGTGTTAAGTTTTTTTCTTTGCTCTGGAGTGCGTTCCCGGAAAAGGCTTAACACAGAGAACACAGAGAAAAACGGAGGGACACAGAGAATTCTGCGCAGAATCAAAAATTGCGATTACTAAAAGAGTTGCCTTTCCTCTATTTGCAGTGCAACAACACTGCTCACACGCTCACGCCAGGGAATTCGCCGCTTCTGCTAGGATGGGCATATGCCTGTCGAACGAGAGCGACTGGACGCGGATGTTCTGATCGTGGGCGCCGGCCCCGCGGGACTCGCCTGCGCGCTGCACCTTTCCAAGTTGATTGCGCAACACAATGCCTCTGGCGCCAAGCCCGAACTTTCCGCTGAAAATATCTACGTTCTCGAGAAGGCGCGCGAGATCGGGGCGCACCAGCTTTCCGGCGCGGTGATGGACCCGCGAGGGCTGGCCGAACTTGTTCCCGATTGGGAGAAGACTGCCCCGCTCGAATCGCCAGTCACTGATGATGCAGCGTTCGTCCTGACTTCCTCGAGTGCATGGAAATTACCGATCACGCCTCCGCCGCTCCAAAATCATGGCAACTACATTGTCTCCATAAACAAACTGACAAAATGGCTCGGCGGCCTTGTCGAAAAATCGGGCGTGAATTTGTTCACGCAATTTGCCGGCCGGAATCTGATTTACGAAGGCAACGGAATCGCCGGCGTGATCACCGAGGACAAAGGCGTCGACAAGGAAGGCAAGCCGAAGGACAACTACACGCCGGGCTACGAATTGCGCGCCAAGGTGACGGTGCTTGCCGAAGGGCCGCGCGGATCGCTCACCAAGGAAATGGTGAACCGGCTAAAACTGGACGGGCTGAATCCGCAGGTTTATGGCATTGGGATCAAGGAACTGTGGGAAGTTCCGCAGGGGCGAATCAAGCCCGGATATGTGGCGCACACGCTCGGCTGGCCGCTCGATTCCAGCATGTACGGTGGGGGCTGGCTCTATGGCCTGCCCGACAATCGCGTTTCAACTGGCATGGTAATCGGGCTCGATTATCACGATCCGCGTTTCGATCCGCACGAAGCGTTTCAGAAATACAAGACGCATCCGTTCCTCAAGCGCATCCTCGAGGGCGGCAAGCTGGTGCGCTATGGCGCGAAAACAGTCCCCTATGGCGGCTGGTATTCCATCCCGCGCCAGTATGTGGACGGCGGATTGATCATCGGCGATTCGGCAAGCCTGCTCAATTCGCAGCGGCTCAAGGGCATACATATCGCAATCAAGAGCGGGATGCTGGCCGCCGAAACGGTTTTTGAATCCCTGAAAACGGGCGACGCCTCCGCGAAAATACTCTCGGCGTATCCGCAGAAGATCGAGCAGAGCTGGATCAAAAAAGAGTTGTGGGCCGTGCGAAATTTCCACCAGGGCTTTCATCACGGGCTGTACGCGGGTTTGTTTCACGCCGGCCTTCAATTTGTCACGGGTGGGCGCGGCCTCATCGATCCCATGCGGACTCGTCCCGGGCACGAGGAATATCAGAAACTGAACGGACGAGGGCCGGCGCCGGAGAGATTCAAAGGTGACGGAACGCTGACGTTCGACCGTTTGACGGACGTCTACCATTCCGGCACGCGCCAAGAAGAGGACCAACCCTGCCACCTAATCGTCGCCGACCTGAACGTGTGCGCGACGAAGTGCGTGACCGAGTACGGAAATCCCTGCCAGTATTTTTGTCCCGCCGCCGTCTACGAAATGGTGCAGGAAAAAGGCCAGCCGCGCCTGAAGATCAACGCGTCCAATTGCGTGCATTGCAAGACCTGCGACATCGCCGACCCCTACGAAATCATCACCTGGGTCCCTCCGGAGGGAGGCGGCGGCCCAAATTACGAGGGGATGTAAAGTAGGACGGGCTTCAGCCTGTCTGGTTTTCGTCTAGAGCAAGAAAAATTCAAAACCAGACAGGCTGAAGCCCGTCCTACCAAAATCACTGCAACAGCCCGTACACATCAAGCTCCGTCTGCGTCCCGACATAAACCTTGCCATTGGCTACAGTGGGAACGGTAAACTTCACAGCCGGGCCCGCGGCACCGGGCGATGATGGAGCTGTCGGGCTGCTGTATATCTCATTCGAAAGATTATTTGGGTCATAGGCCCGCAGGATCGCCGGCGTACCTGCGACGGCCCCGCTCGAATCGATCAGCCAAAGAATGGCATCGTTCGTTCCATTCGAAGAAATGACAGGCGTGGCCCCTTGCGCTCCCAGCGGTTGTGAGGATTTGGATTGCGAGGGGTAAAGATTTCCTGCCGACAGAGGAAATGACATCAGAGTCCCATTGCCCGGAGCGACATAGACGGAATCATTCCAGATCAACGGAGTGCTGAGAATCGTCATTCCGGCGCCGACTGAAACGGATTGCACGCGAGGAGTCGAATCCTTGGAGCAGTCACTGTTAAATCCGCCCATGCTGTTAGGGTTCACTACATATAGGGAACCGCCTTTCGACCCGCCGATCAGCAAATTAGGCTGAGACGTGGAATTCAGCAAGAGAACCGGCGCGCTGGCGCCGACATCTAGTCCTCCGGTTTGGAGGGCCGCTTGATCGCAAGGAGTGAAATAATCGGCCACTGACGACAATCCTCCAGCTGGTCCAAAACGCAGGAAGCTGTCGCTGTAGCTCTCCCCGCCCCGATTCACATCGAATGGGCCGTCGCCCGTCACCACAAAAACATCGCCACTTGAATCCGCGGACGGACCGCCCCCGCTCTGCCATATTCCGCCCTGCAAAGCGTCGGGCGTTACATCGAATGCCCCGACCGGTTGCAGGGTGGAAGCATTGTATCCAAACAGCCAGCCATGATAGTTGCCCGGGAGGCCATTTGAGCCAAAGGCGATGTAGACAATTTCGCTGTCTAGGAGGAGAGCGGGTCGTTGGTTTTCGTTCGATGGAAAGAATGTGGAAGCCTGCCCTGCAGACGAGGTGATTTCGACTCCGGGCGGCTGAATTTCCGGCTGTAAGGTCGTCAAATCAAGTGCATACAACTTCAAACTATAAGTCGGATTACTTTCAATAGTCTGGGTCGCAGCCACAACATACAACTTCAGGGCGGGTGTCGTTCCGCCGATTACAGGAGTGCCGGTAATTCCAATAAAGAGACCTATGTCCGAAGAGGCAGTACTACCTATCACCCCAGTTTCGATGGCCTCTGAGCCTTCTGGGACTAGGCTGGTCTGCCACAATTGTTTGCAAGGGCTGCTGTCTGCGTCGAATGCGTATACAGAATCCTTTTCCGTGGCAACAAATATGACATTCTGAGTCCCGATCCCGGAAATGGACAGATTGGGGACGTATAGCGGCTGCGCGTACGCGTACCCATCGATCGGGCAAGAAAACAGTTTTCCAAAGGAGGAAGAGTCGACTGCTCCCGGGGTTCCCTGAGGTCCCGGAGTGAGCGCAAGCTCCCAGCTATTAATGCCGGAACGAGCAGGGTCATTGCGCCAGGTGAGCATGCCGGGAAAAGTCGTGACGGCTACTTGCGCCGTGCCGACCGCATTCGGGTTCGCGATCAACGATGCTTTTACTGTGTAAACGCCCTGCGTATTGGGTGGTGAATACATCCCGCTTGGTGTAATCGTTCCTCCGGTCACCGCCCAATTCACATCGCCATTGCTGACGCCCGGCGTTGTGACCTGCAATTGCAATGTCTGCGAAGTCGTCAGACCCGAAAGAGCCGGCGACACCACGAGTGGTCCCTTGTACGCGCTGAACGACAGAATCGTGACGCTCGCGGATCCCGTCTTGGTTGGGTCCGATTGCAAGACGGCCGTGACTGTAACGGTCGGCTGACTTGGAACCGATGCCGGAGCCGTGTAAAGCCCGGTCAAATCAATTGTCCCCACCGTCGAATTCCCACCGGGTATCGGGCCTACCTGCCAGCTAACAGCCGAACTCGATGCATTTTCCACCACGGCATTGAACTGCACGGTGTCGCCGGGAAAAGGTTGTGCCGAGTTTGGAGTAACGGCGACTGTCACTGGGGTAGGGGGGCCGGAGCCGACGGCTCCGCAAGACGTGCAAATCACGCAAAGCAGGAGCAAAGCGGAAAGGACCACACGATGACATTCACGCAATTGTCCATTCTGAAATAGCGAAAATAAGACTCGCGACCGACACTCGGTGAGACGCAGATCCAATGGGGTGGGCATGGCTCCGCCTAATTGTGTGAATTCCTGGAGAGAGGGAACCGGAGGGTACCACAACAAATTTGAAGCGTCAATGAATTATGTCACGAATAATGACACGGCTTCAACCTTCGCAACCCGCGCCGGCGCAGGGGGCCTGGCTCGCGCTCGTAAGCCTGTGGAAGAAAGTCCTCACGCGATCGAGAAAGCTCGGCGGTGATTTCGGGGGCAGGTCGTCGCTAGGCGCCGGTGCCGCCGTCTGGGCCGCCGGTGGAGCGGGATGCGCAACGGCCGGCGCCGGCGCAGGATTTACGTGCCCCCGGAATTCGACCGTCGGGCGCACGCGCACTTCGCGCACGAGCAGGATCGTCGCAGGTGCAGGTTCCGGCGGAGGTTCGGGAGAATTGGCATTGAAACTCAGCGGCGGCATGAGAACGGTATAGACAGGCTCGGCCGAAGAAGCGAGCGGCGGCGGAGCATTTTCGGCTTTCCTGGATTGCGGCGGCAGCGGAGGAGCGAGGGCGCCGATGTCCACGGGAGCTGGGGCTTGGCGGGGCGGCGCGGACTTCGGTGGCTCCATGTGGGCGCGCGGGTAATCGCAGGAACAGGCGGAGGGATCAGCCTTCAGAGAATCAATTTGGCCGCCGGACAGGCTTACCGTGCCGCCTTGCGGGATGATCATGCTCTCGTCGGAAAATTGAGTCTCGACGCGCATCGCGCCGCGCGCGGTGAGCACGCACATTTCGCCGTTTTCTTCCAGGCCCACAGTCAAGTCGCGCAGCCCCTCGGAAATCGCGATCGGCGTGGCGACAATCGTCGGAGTGTAGATCGAGAATTTGTCCGAAGATTCCAGCGCCGGGTGGACGCGGCCATAATCGAGAGCAAGCGTCATCGCTCCGGACGACTTGATCACTTTGAAATGGGCGGGGCCGCAAACGCTGATTTCGCCGCCGGAGTTCAGCAGAAGAAGTGCGTGCGCGCCTCGCAGCGTGACGTCGCTGCCGCTGGCGACGACGGTTGGCGCATTGTCCCTTTCAATTCCCGACGGTGTGGTTGTCGCGACTTCAAGGTCATCGCCTTCGATTCGACCGATGACTGCCGGAAAATCCTGAGCCGAGATGTGAGCGTCCCGGATAGAAAAGGTCGCCACCATCGCCAGTGACGCGACCGCGAAAATCTTTGCCCCTGTCACCAAATGCTTTCTCGGGATCATTAACGAAAACACATTTACCTGCAGCTTCCTGAAGGGCGTGGTGAGGCTATCCTAACACCATCTTCGACTTATACTATAACCGCATGCCGGAACAAGTAAAAACGCCGCTGGGAGAGGAAGAACCGCGCCTTGTGGTTCACTATGACACACGGCTGCCAAAGCTCACACTATTTCAACGCGCCCTGATCCCGATCATCGGCTGGATTGTCTGGGCCGTGATCCGCCTGCTCGGGCCGACGATTCGATTCGAGGTCGTGGGCGGGCAAAAAGCTGGGCGCGATTACCGGCCCGATTTGCCGCCGAGTATTTTTGCCTTTTGGCATCGCTGCATCATTGCAGCCGTCTGGTACTTCCGAAACCGCAATGGCGTGCTTATGAACACCACGAATTTCGACGGCCAGTGGACTCGCCGGGTGATCGAGCGATTGGGATACGGCACGGCGCAGGGTAGTTCGACGCGCGGAGGTTTGCGCGGGCTTGCAGTCATGGCCAAGCGCCTCGAAGAGGGATTTGACTCAGGCTTCACCATTGACGGTCCGCGCGGCCCGCGGTATGTGGCCAAGCCCGGTCCTGTGATGCTGGCCCGCCGCTCGGGCAGGCCCATCGTTTTATTTCACATCGGCCTGGAACGCGCGTGGACGCTGAAGAAGAGCTGGGACCTGATGCAGATTCCGAAGCCGTTCACGCGCGCCATGGTTGTCTTTGCGCCGCCGATCGTGGTGCCCAAGGACACCGATCACGAGGAACTCGAAAAAAAACATCAGGAAATGCAGAAAACACTGGAACGGTTGCGAGATGTGGCGGAGAGCTGGTTTTCGCTCACCGAGGAACAGCGGGAAAGCCAGCGAGCGGTTTGGAACGGGCAGTAAGTGGCGCATGCTTTGGCTTGTGGGGTTAGCCTTCGCGAGGGCCAAAAGCTTCACAAGCTAAAGCATGCGCCACTGAAGACATCAGGAGGAGACCCCGCGCTTATTTGCTGGCGTCGTTCAGCGTCACCTGCGCTTCCATCTTTTGCCCGCCGCGGTAGTACTCCACTTTCACCGTATCGCCCGGCCTCTTTCGGTTGAGTGCGAGATTGAGGTCCATTTGTCCCGTGATCGGACGGCCGTCGATCCCCGTCACGACGTCGCCGCCCAGGAGAATCCTGCGCAGGCCGAGAATAGCCTGGCGGTCCCCGCCTTTCAGTCCCGCGTTCGCGGCCGGGCCTCCCGGCGTTACGCGTTCAATCAGGAGGCCTTCGCTCACCGGCAGATGCAGCGCCTCCGCCACCGGCGGAGTCAGCACGCGAGCCTCGACCCCCATGGAGGCGCGGCGCACGCGGCCCTCGGTGATCAAGTCCTGCGCGATTTGCCGCGCCGTGCTGATCGGGATCGCGAACCCGATGCCCGCGGTCGTGCCCGAGGGCGTGTAAATCGCCGAGTTGATCCCGATCACTTCTCCGTGGGAATTCAGGAGCGGCCCGCCGGAATTGCCCTGGTTAATCGCGGCGTCGGTTTGAATCGCGCCGTCAATGACCGTGGTCTGTCCGGTCTGCACCGTGCGGCCGAGCGCGCTGACCACTCCCGTGGTGAGCGTGCTCTGAAAGCCGAATGGATTTCCGATGGCCAGAACGCGCTGGCCCACTTGCAGGCCGTCGGAATCGCCCATGGTCAGCGCGGGAAGTTTTCTGTCTTTCGGATCGATCTTGACGAGCGCAATGTCGTTGCGTTCGTCGGCGCCGATAAATTTCGCGTCGTAATGCGAGCGGTCTCCCAGAGTGACCGAAATATTCTGCGCATTCTGCACCACGTGGAAATTGGTCAGGATGTATCCGCGCGGATCGATCACGAATCCGGAACCCGCCCCTTCCACCGGCACCGGCTCCATGAAGACATCATATTCAAGGGTGCGCGTCACGATGTTGGCCACGGCCGGAGCGGATTGACTGTAAACTTTTACGTAGATCGCCTCGTCGCCCAGCAGTTCGCCCGGTTTTGGTTCTGGGAAGGAGACCGGCACGGCCCCGACGCTTTGTGGCTGCCGCTCGCCCCAGCGGCTGCCCGCCCAGTAGGCTCCCAGAACGAGCACCAGGCCCAACGCCAGCAAACGAAGTGCCCCTCGGCCGTCTTTACTTGCACTCATGACGATCTTCCTCCTGCCTTCAATCCCTCTGTATTGTAGGGCACGGCTTCAGCCGTGCCGTTGCGCGTCTCGAAACCGTCCGGCTTTACAAGCCGCGGAAAAACTCAAATATTTGTCATTCCGAGGCGCGCCGCGCGCCGAGGAATCTCTCTTTTCCTGGGTCTCAATCAGAAAGAGATTCCTCGCTTCGCTCGGAATGACAAAATAAAATCTTTTTCCCGCGACCTCTTTAGCTGCTGGCGGCTCGATCGTAGCTTTTCCAAGACGAACATGATATCCGTAGCAGTTTGCTTCCCGATGGCCAGCGGCTAAAGCCTTCCTGATTCCAAACTTGAAACGGCACGGTTGAAACCGTGCCCTACAAAGATTCTCATTCTTAAAGCCGCGCAGTTACAGCGGGACTAACTCCTGCTCCCGGGATTCTTGGACTTCGCGCCTTCCATGCCCTTGAGCTTGGCGAACAGCGCGATCGCTTGCGCGCGTGTGTGTTCGAGCGTGCCGGAGCAGTCGATCACTTCATCGGCCCTGCGCCGTTTTTCTTCGATGGGCATCTGAGCCGCGATGCGCTGCCGGGCTTGTTCGATTGTCAGCCCGCGGCCTTTGCCGGACTCGGTCAGGCGTGCAAGCTGCTGCTCCGGCGTGCACCAGGTGACCACCAGACACTCCAGCTTTTTGTCGAATCCAGCTTCGATGAGCAATGCAGCTTCCACGACTGCGATGGCGTGCGGGTCGGCTTTTTCGATCGCGGCCAGCTGGCGGCTCTGCTCCACGAGCACCGGAGGATGGACGATGGCGTTCAAGCGCGCGAGGCGTTTCGGATCCGCAAACACGATGGCCCCTAGTCTCCGCCGATCCACAAGGCCTTCCGCCGTTAGAATGCCGCGCCCAAATTCGCGCACCACTTCGTCATACGCCGTGCCATCGGGCTCGATCATCTGGTGCGCGATCTTGTCGGCTTCGAGCACGCGGCAGCCGAGTTCGCGGAGCATCGCGACCACCGTCGTCTTCCCGGTGGCGATTCCTCCGGTAAGGCCGACTCTCAGCATCAGGGTTTGGCCGCGGCGGCGCCGGTCATGCCCTTTGGTCCGGATTGGCCGCGCCGCAGGCGCGCTGCTTTCACGGTATTGCTCATCAGCATGGCGATCGTTAGTGGCCCCACGCCTCCCGGCACAGGCGTGATCGCACCGGCCACTTCCGCGACGCCCGGATGAACATCCCCCACCAGCACGGAGCCTTTCTCGTGGAATTGCGCGAGTTTCGCGGGAAAATTCGCAAAGAGGCGCTGCGCCTCAGCGCCATCGACGATGCGATTGATGCCCACGTCGATCACCGTCGCGCCCGGGCGCACCCAATCCGGCTCGATCATCGCCGCTCGCCCGATCGCCGCGATCACGATGTCCGCGCGCCGCACCACCCCCGGCAAATCGCGCGTCTTCGAGTGGCAGATCGTCACCGTCGCGTTCGCGTGCATCAGCAGCAGCGCCATCGGCTTTCCCACAATGTCGCTGCGTCCTACGACAGCTGCGTTCGCCCCCTCCATTGGAACGCCGCTGCGCCCGAGAATTTCCATGCACCCTGCGGGCGTGCACGCGACGAGGCCTGGGCGGCCCGACACAAGACGCCCGAGGTTCACCGGGTGAAACCCGTCCACGTCTTTCGCCGGGTCCACAGCTTCAAGCACGCGCTTCGCGTCCACATGCGGCGGCAGAGGAAGTTGCACGAGGATTCCGTCCACATCGTCGCGCGAGTTCAGCTCCGCAATCAGCGAAAGTATTTCGCCGGTTGTAACGGTGGCAGGCGGAGTGTGCTGCCAGCTTCCGAGCCCCAGTTGTTCGCACGCCGCGATCTTGCTGCGCACATAAATCTGCGAGGCTGGATTTTCACCGACGAGAATCGCCGCGAGTCCCGGACGAATCCCAGCGTCACTCAAGGCAGCGATTTCCTGCTTCAGCTCGACATAGATTTGGTCGCGAATCGCGATCCCGTTTAGTATGCGTGCTGGCAAACTGGCTCCCGGTGCGGTGATCGTAGTTTCTTTCGTAATTATGGTAGCACAGCCGGCATGACGAACAGCCCCGTAGCGGCCGCCTTCAGGCGGGCATCTGCTTGATTTCAAAGTGCCCGCCTGAAGGCGGGCGCTACAGGAACGTGCCGATAGTGAGTCCACACACAGACTCGACCGGCCCTGAGGAATTTCAGGGCGCCCGGGAGATTCAGGTACAATAAATTCCTCGCGAGGAAGGGAACGAATATGCTTTTCGGCGAAGGAAGCGAACGCAAGAAACTCGAACAGCAGATGCGCAGCGAAGGCCGGTTGCCGCCCGGGCAATCGCTCACGCTCAAATGGCCGGTGTTGCATGAAGGAAACGTGCCGCGCACCGATCTGCGCTCATGGGACTTCCGCATCGACGGCCTGGTCGAAAAGCCGGTGCGGCTCACATGGGAGGAATTCAACAAGCTGCCGAAGGCGGAAATTCATTGCGACATTCACTGCGTGACGCACTGGAGCCGCTTCGACAATCGCTTCGAGGGCGTCCTGTTCACCGAAGTGATGAACCTCGTCACGGCCAAGCCGGGAGCGCGTTTCGCCATGGTGCGCGGCGAGAACGGTTACACCGCCAATCTTCCGCTCGAAGATCTGATGAAGCCCACGACGATTTTCGCTTTCCAGCACGACAACGAAACGCTCTCCGCCGACCACGGCTACCCGCTGCGCCTTGTCGTTCCGCACCTGTATCTCTGGAAAAGCGTGAAATGGTGCCGCGGCTTTGCGCTCACCGCCGAGGACGAGCCGGGTTTCTGGGAACAGAACGGTTACCACATCTACGGCGATCCGTGGAAGGAACAAAGGTTTGATACGGATCAGTAGGACAGGCTTCAGCCTGTCAGGTTTTGACTTTGCTTTAGATTTCCAGAAAGTCAAAAGCAGACAGGCTGAAGCCCGTCCTACTTGCCCTTCCCATGCGCGGCCGGCTCGCCAATCAGCTTCTGATATTCTTCCTCTTCCGACGGCACGCAGAACTGCTCCTCGAAATCCTGTTGTGGAATCCATTTGAAACTGGCCTTGGTGATGACAAATGGCTTGGTATACGCCTTCGGATCGTCGATCGTGATGGTCACTTCCAAAAGATTATGGCTCACGCGCGTGAAGCGTTCCTCGACATGCAGGCCGATGCTGTGCGGATGCCCGGCATTGTCCAGCCATGTTCTCTCATCGCTCCCGACCGTATTCACGACGAAGGTGTAATCTCCCTCCCAATGTCCGACGGAGTATCCGTACCACCTCGGGTCGGCCGCGTCGGCCGTATTCCCGCCCACGTTTTTCGGAAGTTCGCGGCCATCCGTCCAGATTTCTCGCCACACGCGGTTGAATTGAAACATTTCGATTACCTTGCCCGGCATCTGGGTGAACGCGATTCCCCTGGTCATGAATAGCATGCTCCGCGGAAATCCGAGCGGGTCGCAATTTTTTTGCGGATCATTCGATTCCGCGACTGGATATTCCCCGTTGGTTTTGTGCTCATGAAATTGTTCCAGTCCCCACGGCGTCATGGCGGGCACTTCATTAAGTTTTTGGGCGACCATCCCGGCCCAAAATCCGGTGAGTTCCCTGCGCGGCGCCGCGCCGCCTTCGCCCACGTCGCCTAGCTTCTGATACAAATCTTCGGGACCGCCGTAATTTGGCTTGGGAGAGTTTTGAGAGTTTTGGGTGAAGGCGCTGGAAGAAAAAAGAAGCGCACCACCCAAACAAGCGATGCAGGCCTTGAGAAGATTTCGCATTTCGAGACCCCTCATGGCTCCAATTTGAATTGGAGCCATTTTCATCCCGCCCGCACTAGATGGATCTTCCGCTCGCCGATTGGGCAACCTCTAGTATCGGGATAATACTCCCAGGTCCGTCCTGGGACTATCTTTAAGCGTCGTGCCGTCGGCCAGCACGATTTTTTCAATGCGCCCGACATTCGCTTCGAATTTTGACGGATAAAGATGAACGGTGATCATGTCCCCGGGCCGCAGCGAACTTTTATTCCAGCCGAGACCGCGCACCGCCGAAGGACTTCCCGCTTCGCCCGCCCAATGCGTTACGTTGCCTTTATCATCCGTCACGTCGAATAGGAGCATGGCGTGTGGATTGGCCCACACGAATTTCGTCACCGTGGCTCGCTTCAACACGACCACTTTGTCCGTCTTGTAAGAAGCGCTGCCGTGGTGCGCGGACAACGGCGCGCTTACCGTTGCAAGGCTGCCAAGCAAAAAAAAAGACATGCGGATCTTGCTCAAGCAACCTCGACAAATTGGATTGGCCTAAAACAGGAGCGGCCGTTGAATGCTAGGGTGCTGCAACCTGACGTCGCCGCGCCAGCACCGCTCCACCGGCGGCGCCGCCAACAACCTTCAACGCGTTGGCGACAATGTATTGCCATGGTTCCGGCCGCGCGCGGGTGAGCCCGACATACATAAGTGTGCCTACGACGCCGATGAGCACGCCATGCAAAACAAGCTTTGATGAAATCCCGCGCCCAAGCCAGACCGTAAAAGCGAATGTTGCGATAAGCGCCGCTGGAGGCACAGCGTAGAGCGCGACTTGCCGGGCGCCGTTCAAAGTGAGCAGGATCGCTATTGCGAAAAGAACGAGTTCCATCAGGAAAGCGATAAGTAAGATGCGTCCCCATTGGATCGACATGCTTTTTCAACCTAGGCTCGAAAGCCTTTCGTTCAAAATTGACTTCTGCACGCCCGGTTCCTGCGTTATGACCACAACGGCCTTCCTAATACTGCTTTTTCTCTCCGCCGAGCTGGCTATCCCTCAGGGTTGATCCATCGCCCAGCACCACCTTGTTGAGGCGGCCGACCGGGTTGCCAGATTTTGCCGGGTAGAGGTACACCGTAATCACGTCCCCGGGCTTCAGCGAATTTCTGTTCCATCCAAGAAGACCGATGGCCGAGGGGCTGCCGGCTTCGGCGGCCCAATGCGTGACGTTCCCCTTGTCGTCTTTCACGTCGAACAAGATGATGGAGTGAGGATTGGCCCACACGAATTTCTCCACCGTGGCGTCTTTCATCGTCTCGATCTTGTCCACGTATGCCGCAGCCCCGTGATGCGCAAACAGGGGAGCGCTGATCGAGATGACACCAACGAGCAGGGCGAAAGATTTCAGCCGCTTCCGTTTCATTCAGCACCTCGAGAACCGCCATTTGCGGATTGACGTTGTTGAACCGGAGAATATGACGACGAGTCATTCGTGTCAATCGCAAGTACGGGGTTTGAGCAGCACAGGCACTCTTTACCCTGAGCCCTTGCGAAGGGCTGCCTGTGTGGGTTTGTAAGCTGACAATAATGCATCCCGGTCGAGTATCGAATGTAAAACCCGCACAGGACAGCCGCGGCGGTGGCCCGTGCTGTACAAACTCAATGCGCCGGAAATATCTTCGCCGCTTCATAGATCGACGCGACTTCGTGCGACGAAAGATAATCCAGAAGCGCCCTGGAAGCCTTCGGATCCTTCGCGCTCGTGGAAAGGAATCCGGTGATATCCACCGGGGTCGAAGCCTCAGGGGGCAGGGCGCCCACTACATCGAGGCCCGGATTACGCATGTCGCTGAGATAAGGGCCCAGCGCGATCTCCGCCTCGCCCTTGGCGACCGAGTCCTGTACTAGGACGCCGGTTGCGAGCCACTTGATTTTCGGCTTCACTTGCTCCGTGATGCCTAGCTTATCAAGCGTCGCCAGGGCAATTCCGCCGACGCTCCCAAGAGCCGGATCCACGGAAAGGATGGACTTCGCATTAAGAAGCGCGCGCCGGACGGCGTCCGGCGTTGAAATGTCCGGCTTAGACGCTCCCTTTGGCACGGCGATTGCCAGTCGGAGCCTCGCGATAACAGTCGCGCTGCCGGGAACGATGTTGCCCGTCTTGAGCGCTTCCGGAAACGGCGCGAACAGGAGCGACACGTCCAGCGCCTGCCCGCTCGCAACCCTCTTCCGCGTGCTTACACCCGTGCCGTAGGTTACTTTGACCTGAGTACCCGACTTCGCCTGGAAACCTTCCACCAGCCTGTCAATCGTTGCCTTGATGGGATCCGGCGAAAGCAGAGTGACCTCGCTCTGCGCAGAAACACGAAATGGGATGGCCAGCAAAAGCGCGGCAGCGGCAAGGAATGAAAAGGTGGATTTCATGGATCACACCTCCAAAGTAGGTTTTTTCCTGCTGCGGCAGCCGATATCGATTTCAAGCCCTACCCGGAAGCCCATCGTGCAGCTGTCGCATTTTCATTTTTTCAGTCGGCCCGGATTCGTGGCGCGATGATACCACTACTGCCAGAACGGTGAGGACGCCCCATCCGTATATTCATTTTTATTAGCTCGGCGTTAAAATTTAGTAATGATATCATCCCGCCATCAAACGGAGCGGAAAGGCCGTGCCGCCTTTGTTGCAGGAACCGTGATGAAGAGGGAAGGTGCAGCCATGGATTTCCTTCGACCGATCATGAGGACAACCATCCTCATAGCGATAGCTGCTGTTCTGGCCGCTTATTCGGTATTAGGCACTCCTCTGAACGCGCAGGACGCAAAACCCGCCGCTGGTAATCCAACCACGAAAAGTAAACGGCTGAAGCTGGGCAAGCCCCTGAAAGTGAAATTGCGCGGAGGCGAAAGCCGCAGCTACTCCATTCACGCCGACGCCGGCCAATTTTTTCATGTGGTGGTGGAACAAAAGGGCATCGACCTCACCTTGACGCTGCTTGATCCAGCCGGCAACCAAGTTTCAAAAACCAGCATGCTTGGTCGCGAACTGATTTCCACAATTGCGGAAAGCGGCGGGGAGTTCCACTTGCAGGTAACTCCGCAGGCGAACGATGCCCTTCCCGGGCGCTATGAAGTGCAACTGAAAGACATGAGGCCGCCTACAGAGGCGGACCGTATTCGCACAAATGCTGAGCGTGCTTACGCGGACGCGGTGCAACTAAACGATCAGAAAAATTTCGAGGCTGCGGCACAAAAGTGGGAAGAAAGCGCTGGCCTCTGGCACAGTCTAAACGACGGATACGAAGAAGCCATTTCACTCCACCGGCTGGGAGTTCTCTACTCACAGCTCCGAGAACTACAAAAAGCGCTGGATTACTACAATAGGGCACTAGTTCTTCGCCATGCAGGGGAGGACCGAGTGTTCGAAGCAGCGACTCTGAACAACATCGGAAACGTCTATCGCAACCTCGCGGACCAGCAAAAGTCGGCCGATTTCTACAATCAAGCAATTTTGGTCGAGCGCGTCGCGGGCGACCGCGCGGGCGAGGTTCGCACCCTAAACAATCTCGGAAACCTCTATTCGAGTGTTGGAGAGAACCAGAAGGCCATGGAATCTTACAACCAAGTCCTGCCGCTGGAGCGCGCCCTGGGAGACCGCGCAGGCGAAGCCTCTACACTGATCAATAGGGGCACAGTCTTTTCGACCACCGCGGACCAGCAGAAAGCGCTCGTTGACTATAACCGGGCTCTGTTGCTAGTGCGCGCCCTGGGGGACCGCAAGGACGAGGGGAAGGCGCTGACAGACATTGCCTTGGCCTATACAAACATTGGAGAACAAGAAAAATCATTGAACTACTACAACCAAGCTTTGTCTGTCGAGCGCGCTGCCGGGGACCGCGCGGGCGAGGCCGGCACGCTGCACAATATTGCCAACGTCTACGCGGACATTGGCGAGAAGCAGAAGGCTCTGGATTTTTACAACCAGGCCCTGGCATTCATGCATGACAGTGGAGATCGCCGGGGCGAGGCGCGAGCCTTGATGGACCTTGGCATCTTATTTCACGGCCTCGGGGAAATGAAGAAGTCTCTCGATTACTACGACCAGGCCTTGACTCTTGAAAGAGCCGTAGGTGATCGAACCTTTGAGGGCGTTACCCTGCTCAACATTGCCAACGTCTATGGCGACATTGGGGAGAAACAAAAAGCGCTGAACTATTTTAATCTGTCCCTACCCATCATGCATGCGGTAGGGGATCGCAGGGGCGAGGCGCGCGTGCTCAGTGACATTGGGAACGCGTATTCGGAGTTGGGGGAGAAGCAAAAGGCACTGGATTATTTTAACCAGGCCCTGCCGACTTTGCATGCTGTGCAGGACCGCCCCGCTGAAGCACGGACGCTCATTAACATCGGCCAGGTTTACGCGGACTTGGGGGAGGGGCAGAAGGGGTTGGATTACTTCAACCGGGCTTTGCCGATCGAGCGTGCGGTCCAGGACCGCGCGACCGAGGCGATTACATTGGCGGCCATCGGGCAGGTCTACTCCAGCCTTGGAGAAAAACAGAGGGCCCTAGAGTATTACAATCAAGCCCTGCCGATCGAGCGCGAAATCGGAGCCCGCAGGAGTGAAGCAGGCACCCTGACGGACATTGGCGCCGCTTATTCGGATCTCGGAGACAAACAGAAGGCTTTGGATTCATACAATCAATCCTTACCGCTTTCTCGGGCGGTTCAAGATCCCATGGAGGAAGGCTTCACTCTGGCAATCCTGATGGAATATTGGAAGGGCCTTCAAAATCCCAGTCTGGCCGTGCTTTTCGGTAAACAGGCTGTTGACCGTTTTCAGGAATTGAGACGCAATATCGGAGGATTGGACCAGGGAACTCAGCAAAGCTTCCTGAAATCGAAGGAAGACTATTATCGCGAGTTGGCCGAACTGCTCATATCCGAAGGGCGCCTGCCGGAAGCGCAGCAGGTTCTGGATTTGCTGAAAGCCGAAGAGTATTCGGACTTTACACAACGCCGCGGCAATGCGGGCTCTGATACCAGCTCGGTAGCCCTCACGCCCATGGAGGAGAAATCCACCAAAGAATACGAGCAGATCACGGAGAATATCACCGCTATCGGTTCGGAATGGGCACCGCTTCAGGCTAAGGGTTCTCGCAGGACTCCAGAGGAAGACAAGCGATATAACGAGCTATCCAATAACCTGACTGTTGCCAAACAGCGGCTGCAAACGTTCTTTAAAGGCTTGTATGACAGTTTCGGCAAGGGGGATCAGGCCAACGCCAAGGTCGAAACTGTCAGGGAAGAGACGGCTGGACTTCAGAATCTCGTTGGAGATCTCGGAGCGGGAACCACAGCCGTCTACACGCTGGTCACGGGAAAAAATCTTTATGAGATCGTGATCACTCCGGCCACCCAGGTGGAGCGCGAGCTAGCCATCAGCAGGGACGCCTTGCGTGGAAAAGTATTTGCATTCACTCACTCGCTTGCCAACCACGATTCAGAAGACGATATTCGCGCGAAGGCGAAGGACCTCTACGACATTCTGATCGCGCCGATCGAGAAGGATCTTCAAGGCGCTCAAGCCAGGACGCTGGTCTGGTCGCTCGACGACGTGTTGCGCTATGTGCCGCTGGCGGCGCTTTACGACGGCAAGCAGTATCTGGTGGAGCGTTACCAGAACGTGGTGATTACCACGGCCAGTGCGGGAAACTTGAAGGATCAGCCGCAGGTAAGCAGTTGGCGAGGCGCGGCCATGGGCGTCTCTAAGGACTATGACGGCTTGGGCCAGCTGAAAGCCGTCCCCGGCGAATTGGATGCAGTAGTGCATAGCGACACTGCGGCCGGATCGCATGGTCCGGTTCCCGGAGACATCCTGTTGGATGATTTTTTCACGGAAACGCGCATGGAGAGCGAACTGGAGCAGCACCCTCCATTGATTCACATTGCAAGCCATTACGTTTTCCAGCCCGGAGATGATACAAAATCCTATTTGCTCCTGGGCGGCAAGGAAACAGGAGGCCAGGGTTTCCACCTGACTTTGGCGGAATTGCGTGACGAACAAAAGATGGATTTCAAGGGCATCGAATTGCTCACCCTTTCTGGGTGTCAGACGGCGGTGGGATCGAACGATTCGGATGGGCGCGAGATCGACGGTTTGGGCATTACGGCGCAACGAAAGGGAGCGAAAGCAGTAGTGGCGACGCTTTGGCCGGTGGACGACGCAAGTGTCGGTATTTTGATGGCGACGTTTTATAAACTGTGGATCACTTCCCCCGGAATGACGAAAGTCGAAGCCCTGCGCCAGGCGCAGCTGGAGGTCATGCGCGGCACCGCCGATCCCGCTGGCGCTTCACGGGGCGTTGTTAAGACAGAATCGCCAGCGAGCGCACCAATGTCGACTTCTTCCTCGACTTACTCCAATCCATTTTACTGGGCGCCGTTCATCCTCATCGGAAATTGGAAATAGCCGTTCCGGAATACGCCTCGGCGATGGCGTGAACCGATTCACGACGAATTTCGCCCCCGATCACTCTGCGGCTCCAAGTTTACTTCACGTTTTTCCGTATCCAGTCGTCGATGAACTTGATGACCACGTCGCTGTTCCGGTCGAGAAACATTTCGTGCATGTTGCCGTGGATGCCGACGTCTTCGAGGCGCACAAATTCGTCCTTCACGCCGGCCTGATTGAGCCACTTGGGTATGCAGACATCGAACACGCGGTGATACGTTCCCTCGGCGGAGATGGACAGGATGCGCATGTTCGCCAGGCTCACCAGCTTGTGCACAGGTTCCTTCTGCATGTAGCAGGGAACTTCATCCGGGCGTTCGGATTTTTCTTCGAGGTACGTTTTCAAATCATCGGGGCTGTTGACCGGCGGATCGTAATGCATGGGCATGTTGGTGATCCCCCACGCGTTCCCGATTCTGCCCGTGTACTTCACCTTGGCGGTATCCACGACGCCGATCTGCGGGCCGCCCGGCTCGATCGCCACCATGCCCGCCACCAGCTTGGGCCGCGCATCCGCTACGTTGAAGCCGATGCCGCCCCCTTGCGAATGGGTGATCAGGATTACTGGGCTGCCAATCTGGTCGAGGAGCGCGACGCCTGCCGGGACGGCCAGTTCGGCTTGGGCGGAAATGAACTGCATCTGTCCCTTGATGAAATTATCGAACACCGGATCGCCCATCGTGCCTTTCTTCGGCGAGTCGCTCGGCCACTGCGTGTATTTGCTCATCCGCGGGAAATCCCCGCCGGATAGCGTGGGCCCGGTCCAGATCTGCGACAGCTCCTGCGCCGTGCGCAGCCCCAGTTTGCCGTCCATGTCCGGGACGTAAGGCGAGCGCCCGCGCGCCGGGTAATCCACCATGTACACGACGTACCCCTGATTAATTAAATAGTAAGCCCAGCCCGGCCGACCGTCAGGCGTTTGCTTCCATACCGCCCCGCTCTGCCCATTCCCGTGGAAAAATACGATCGGATATTTTTGCCTGATCTGCTTCGGCACCATGACCTCGACGTACATCGCGCCATGCATCTCCTCTTTGCCGGGAGGCCCCGCGTACTCCCCGCCCACATAGAAAAATCCCTCGCGCCCCACGTTTTCCATCGAAAACGTCGGAATCGAAGCGGGCGGCATCGCCGAGTTCTTCGAGTCGCTGGCTTGTGCTCCGTGCCGCAGATCGGCCACGGTTCCGAGCGCCGCCAAAAAGAAAATTGCCAACCCTGCTCTTACGATCCGACGATTCATGAAATCCTCCTGGGACCTGAATTTCTCACATTATGAGGAGCTCTTTCTCGAATCACATTCCAGTTGTGCTGGCGATGCCTTTCGTGGCGCCGGCGTCCCGCCGGCGGTTTGCCCGCTGCCAGAGCGAATTAAAATCACCGGCGGGACGCCGGCGCCACCAAATGCCTGCTTCGATTTTTTTCACGCCTTCAATCGCGGAAACAACCGCTCGGCATTTCCGCGATTGATCGCTTGCAAATCGCTTGCCGAAAATCCGAAATGGTCGAGAGGCCCGGCGGAAACTGGGTACGGCACGATCGGGAAGTCGCTTCCGAAAAGGATCTGCGGCACGGGAACCACTTTGGTCAGCGCGGAAAGCGGCGCGGGGTAAGTCGCATGCGCGACATCGAAATAGAGCTGCTTTACTTCCTCCATCAAATCGGCAGTTTCCTTCTCGGATCGCTTTTCGGGCAGAGATTCCGTCACCCGGTTCGCAAGCACCGGCAATGTCCCTCCGGAATGCGGAAAGATGAACCGGATATTCGGGTAGCGGCGGAACGAATCGTTCTTCAGGTAACTGACCACGGCTCGCGCAATATCGAAATCGTATTCCACCACGCTGTCGATCACGCCGGGCAGGAGCGAGCGGCAGCAGATGGGCGGCGCCGAGTGAATAAAGATAATCGCCTTGCGGCGGTTGAGTTCCTCGTACACGGGATTGAAGGCAGGATCGCCGGGCCACTTGTCGGCGTAGCTCGTCCACAAGCCGATCCCGTCAGCCTTGAGCGTATCGTACGCGTATTCGATTTCGTGCAGGCTGCCGTCAGTATCCGGCAAGGGCAGGCCCGCAAAATGCCCGAAGCGCCCAGGAAAATCCCTCACGAGCTGTTGCGTGTAGTCATTGTTTTGCCGCGCCAGCTTGCGCGCCCGCTCGGACTTGTCGGAGAACGAATCCTGCACCACGCGCGTCATTGGGGAGAGCATCGACGTGGCAACGCCGTTCTTATCCATCGTTTCGATGTGCAGGGCCGGAGTCCAGGTCGGCAGCGGGTGGCCGGTCGCCAGGATCTCTTTCTCCATCACCTTTGTATAAAAGGGCGGAACAGTGTGCGCGTGGACGTCGATACGGCCGGTCAGCGCCCCGGCAGCGGGCATGCCCGGCCGCGCCAGTAATTTGCCGGCGGGAAGAAGCGATGCCGCCCCCGCCGTCGCCAGCCATTGCAAAATTTCCCGTCGCCGGCAGCCGGCGGCGGCTCCAGCCTGCTTCTCGTTCCTGCGGTTGGTCCACATCGTCGCGTATTTGCCCTCGGAACCGTGATGTTTCATCGGCCCGCCTCTCCCTTGCTTTGCAATCCTGAGTTTATTGCCGGATGAACGGCAATCTACACCCCGCCGCTCCCGCAAACAATGCGAAAGTAATGCCGGCGCGCTATTGCCGGAATGGAAGAGAAACCGTCCGCCTCAGGCAAATTTCCAAAGCACCGCGTCCTGACCGATTTGACGGGCGAATTCAACCGCGCAATTCTGGAATTCGAAGTGGCAAATTTGGCGGAATTAGAATCCCAATTAAAGGATTACGGTCCGAACGAGTCTTTCCGCGAGAAGATGAAAGGCTACACAGACCTGTACATTTCCGGCACCCGCGAAATCATGCAGATCGTTTAAGTAGGACAGGCTTCAACCCTGTCTGCTTTTGACTTTTGCAGCGCTGGCACAGTGCAAAACAGGACAGGCTGAAGCCCGTCCCACTCGACGCGCCCGCCACGATTCACGACGCCATTCAGGAGAATGGCGTTCCCGGCGGAATCGTTCTTGTGGCACAATGGCGCCAAAGGGGAACGCGTGGACATATTCTTACCAAGCAGGAAAGCAATCCGGCGTCGCCATACGAACATGAGTTGGCTCGCCACTCTCGCGGCGATCGTTGCGATCGCTCCCCTGGCAGCCCCCGCGCCGCGAGCGCAAAACGCCGCGCCGCTGGCCGAAAAGAGCGCAGCGACTCCCGCGGGAAATGCCGAAACTGGCAAAAAGATTTTCACCAAGGCCGGCTGTTACGAATGCCACGGCCGCGAGGGGCAGGGCGCAGCTCAAGCGTCTGGCCCGCGCATCGGACCGTCGCAACGTCTCATTCGCCCCTTCATCAAGTACGTCCGTCAGCCGACCGGCCAGATGCCCCCATACACCAGCGCGGTCATTTCAGACCAGGAACTCAGCGACATTTATGCGTATCTGCAGTCAAGGCCAATGGCTACACCCTCCAAGGACATTCCGCTTCTGAATCAATAGAAGCCGGCCGCGGTGTGATTTTCGGCAGCTTTTCATATTGGAAATCCTCGGTGCGCGGTCCCGCCATCGGCCAAGTGCGAGCCTCGCGATTAAAGTGTCGTCGCATATCCAAGGTTCCGGGAAGATGAGTCCTCAGGAGGTGGAAAGCGAAGCCATTTCGCCCGGCCAGAGGACAAGAGCTTCAAATGGCTTGGATTGCCGGAGGGGGTTCATGCCGAATACGAATTGTAGGCAATGCGGTCGGCCCGACATCGTGCCCGTGCTTGGGGGCTTCACTGAACATCAAACGGGTGCCTTCACGGCATTTCCTTTATCCATCCGTCAAGAATCAGATGGTCGTCCGGGTCAATGAAGCTGAACACAAAGCCCATACCCAGCTCTGGCGTGGCATACACCACCTTCGCGATCGCGGTCACCTCCAAACCCCTGTGGAACAACTTGATCGTGACGCGGGCGCCTCTCGGAAAGTACGACGCTCCGCGTACCCCGCATCCAAACAGACTCAAATTTTCGGTACGTGCATTGATCTGGCTTCCTGACTGGACATCGGTTATTTCGACATCCAGAGCCAGGGAATACCGCGGCGCGCGCCGTGTAGTCTCGTAATCCAGGGCAGACCTCCTGAGTGTGATGTGCGTGGACCACCAGCGCGGCAATACTGTGCCGTGCGAATCGATGTCCTTGGAGGATCGATAAGCGCCCAGTTCGCGCAATGGAAGATCACACAGCAGTTGAAAATGATTGGGCACAATCACCAAAGCTAACGCACGGAGCGGATTCTGTCGTTGCGCTATAGCAATGACGCCTGTAGCGCAACACGGAACCGCAATACGCTGAAGGCGAACGCGGGCATGAATCTGCAGGGCGGGACCTGATCGCGGCGGAAGTGTATGTGAGAGGAAGGATGGAAACGTACTGAGGTCAGGCCCTGTGAAAGAAAAGACGCTTCGGAAAACGCAACTGTATTTTGCCACGACTCTTCACCAGCGCCCCGGAGCGATGCCATTCGCTCAACAGGCGGCTGGCGGTGAAAACGGTAACGTTCGCGGAGTTGGCTAAGTCCTCGTTTGTGACCTCGAGTTCGACGCCCTCGGGACCCTGGTGGCCGACGTCGCGAGCCAAATCCGCCAGCGCCATTGCCAGCCGTAAGCGCGCGCTATGGCAGGCCAGTCCGATTTGCGCGGTATAAGACCATTCAATCAGGTCATACGCGATGGACAGCATATTCTCAAGGAGCCTCGGATGCCTCGCGCCAAGCGCCCGAATTTTGGATCGCTCCCACGCGACCACGGAGGAATCCTTCACCGTTTCCGTGCTGGAAAGATAAGTCGGAAAAGGCCTCAACGAAAATACCGCGCTGCCAAAGGTTTCTCCCGGCAGAATGCGCGGACCTAGTATCTTTCTTCCCTCAGGTGTGGTGTAGAAATATCGTGCATCGCCATCCATCATAAGGAAAAGCTGTTTGGCCGGATCGCCTTGAACGTACACTGTGGATTTGGCGGGGAATTTTAACTTTGTCGCAGCCCTCAGGATTGACTTCAGGTCGCCCTGGTCAAGTCTATCCAGAAACAGCGGTCCAGAATTCTGGGGTATGGCGCGAGCTTGGGAAGCGGCCATCGCTAATCCTCGCGGCCCCATGATATATGCGGACGCCGGGAATCGGATGCGATATTTGTTCAAGATTTGGTCGAATCCGATCGCATCGACGCCGGTGCTGATTTTTTGAGGGGAACAATGAAGGAGAGCGATGGCTTTCGGTTGAGTCCTGGCAGACGATCCCATCGGAATGCGGCCTGAGCCGTCGTGGAACACTGCGCCGCATTTCAGCGTCAGGTGGAAACAAGTATTGGGGGATTCAGAGAATGCCTACCGCGGCTGCGTTACGGCCTCGACCAGAGCCGGCTCGCCGCGCTTGACGACTTCCTTCGCGCGCAGAATCGCCGGGCCGAGGTCCTTGGGGTCGGTGATCGGCCCTTCGGAATAGACGCCCATGCCCTTGGCGACCATCGCGAAGTTGATGTTGGGGTCGATGAGCGTCGTGCCGATCGATGCGCGTTCGATGCCGCGGCTGTGCCGGTCGGCCATGCGCTGCACGTGCATCACCTCCTGGTGATACGCGCGATTATTGTGCATGACGCTTAGCAAGGGAATTTTGTGATGCGCCGAAGTCCATAGCACTCCGGGCGCGTACATCAAGTCGCCGTCATTTTGAATCGTGACGGTCAGGCGGCCGTGCTTTTTGTTGGCCAGCGCTGCGCCGAGCGAAGCAGGCGCCCCGTACCCAACGCCGAACCCGCCCGAATTGCCGATGTACTGGTGATATTTGTCGAAGTTCCAGAGGCGCAGCGGCCAGCGGTTTACCCAAGGGTTAACCTCGCAAGCGAGAGACCAGTCTTCATTCTTGATTGCGCCCCAGATTTCCGCGCATAGTCGCGCGGTGGTGATGGGGCTGGCGTCCCAGCCATAGGCCGCTTCATCGCGAGAGCGCCGTAGCGCTTCATCGTGCGCCTCGGCCAGTTTCTTGCCGCGATCCACGAAAATCCTCTTGCGGTCGTCGGTCAGCTGCCGTTTCACGGCCTCGATCAGCGACGGCAGCGTGGCCTCCGCATCCGCCGCCATGGCCAGGTCCACTTCCGTGTAGCGCTGGAAATCCTGGTAGTTGCTTTTCATGTACAGATCGCTGGAGGTGATACTGATCAGTTTCGCGTCCTTCTTCGTGATGGGCGCCGAGGAACGGCGCAGCTGATCGCGGTAGGAATTAATCGTGCCCCAGAAATTCAGCGCCTCGAGGCCGAGGATCACATCTGCGTTGGCGATCACCGCGCGCGTCCGTTCGGTCTGATTCATGGGATGCTGCGAAGGGAAATTCATGCGCGCCGCCAGATCCACGACGGGTGCCTGGAGCAATTCGGCGAGCTCGACGCAGTATTTCAAGCCGTCGGCCGTACGCGCGGTGCGCTCCAAAAGAATGACCGGATTTTCCGCGGCGACCAGCATTCGCGCCGCTTCCGCCACCGAACCCGAATCGCCCTGCGGCGGCATGGCATGAGTCAGCTTCGGAATGTGAAATTTCGCGTCGTCGGGAATCGGGCCCTCTTGCAGCTCTCCGTCCGCAACCAGCAGAACGGGCGCCATGGGTGGCGTCATCGCGATTTTATAAGCGCGCACGGCCGATTCCGCGAAATGGTCCAGCGAAATCGGCGTGTCATCCCACTTCAGGCAATCGCGCACAATCGCGGCGGCATCCTGAACGCTGTGGTCCCACTCGACTCCCGGCCGGCGGGAATTAATTTCCAGCGCGTTGCCCGCGATCAGGTAAACGGGCACGCGGTCGCAGAACGCGTTGTAAATGGCCATGGACCCATGCTGAATGCCGACGTCGCTGTGGAGAAAAACCGCCATCGGCTTGCCTTCGATTTTTGAGTAGCCGTGGGCCATGGCGACGGCCGATTCTTCGTGACAGCAGGTAATGAACTCCGGATTTTCGTTTCCGCCATAATTGATCACCGATTCGTGCAGGCCGCGGAAACTCGATCCCGGATTGGACGCCACGTACTCGATGCCCAGCGACTTCATCACATCCACCATGAAGTCGGACCCGGAGCGGTTCTCGGTCAGGACATCCAGCACGGCTGGCGTTTCGGCTTCGAGCGCCTTCGGCATGGGCTGCGCGGTGCCCGCACGGGAAGCTTCAGCCTCGCGCGCGTTCGCAACGGCCGGAATCGCCGCAAGCGCTGCCGCGCCCGCCGCTGCGCCTTTCAGAAACTTGCGGCGATCGATCGTATCTTTTTTTGGTTTTCGCATCGTGGTTTCCGGGGCTCTCGCAGGGAGATTTTGTCCAATCGCTTAAATTTTCCGCCAGTATCGCCACCTTATGCCAGTGGATTCCAGGAGTCAAGCCGAGCGTGGTGCGGGTTTCAAACCGAAATATACGCCCACGAAAACGGCCGGAGGTTCTGCCTAAGCGGTCGAACAGGCTTGGCAGGTTGTAGGAAGACTTGAAAGTCTGTCATTCCGAGGCGCGCCGCGCGCCGAGGAATCTCTCTCATGCAGTAAATCAAAGAGAGATTCCTCACTTCGTTCGGAATGACAGTATGGGGCTCTTGTTCCGCAACACGTAAGAAGGATCTTCGTTCCCGCGCTCCATTTATGGATCAAGCAAATGGAAGCAAACGATTCGATCTTTGAATTTGTCTTCCCTGAATAACTAAGGCAGGATGGATCAGGAGAATAAGGCTTTTAACGATTGGTTAAAGACTTCGTCTTCCATGTCGAAAGGGAATGCCCCCGGTCTTTCCCGCGGTAGTCGCCCTGTTTCAGACACCTCGCTGTGTCCTGGCAAGTAAAATTTTTATCGAGTGAGCTTTCAGCGCTCTTTGCCGTTTCCTTTATTGGTTTGAGGGATTCTGGAAGAAACATTCATATCAGGAGGCATCATGTTAAGTGAGCAAGACCTTTATCTCGAAGATGTGTACCCGGGCGGCAGGCCAAAAACCAGCGTGGTCCTGCCTCCGCCCACCCATTCCCGGCATAGCCGCGTTTTTGCCGAGGCATTGCTTGAGCAATCCACAACGCGCCAGCGCCGCAGCCCGATGGACTGGGGCCTTTCTTTCTTCATTCATTTCGCCATCTTATTTCTGCTGTTGCTCCTCCCGCTCTATTTCTCGCAGGGAATCGATATGAAGCGGCTGGAAACGACGCTCCTCGTGGCCCCTATGCCGCCGATGGCTGCGCCGCCTCCGCCGCCCCCTTCCATCGCTCGCGCTGTTCACGTGGCCCCGAAGGTTTTCACGCCGGGGAAACTGACCGCGCCAACTTACATTCCAAAGGCTGTTCCGATCGCAACGACCGACGCCGCTCCTCCTGACCTGGCGTTGACCGGAGCAATGGGCGGGGTACCGGGAGGCGTCCCCGGCGGACAGATCGGCGGAATCACCGGTGGTATGCCAAGTATTGCCGCTCCCGTTGTGGCTGCGCCGGTTGCCGAGGGCCCCAAACGCCCGGTTCGCATCGGAGGCAACGTAAAAGCCCCGCGCTTGATCTACGGCCCCGCCGCAATCTATCCAACGCTGGCGGCCCAGGCGCACGTCCATGGGACCGTCGTCATTGACGCCATCATCGACGAACACGGCAGCGTGATCCAGGAAAAGGTCGTCAGCGGGCACCCTCTGCTGATCCAGGCGGCGCTCAAAGCCGTTTCGGAAAGAAAATATGAACCCACGGTCCTCGACGGTGAACCCACTCCGATTGACTTGCGTGTTGAGGTCAACTTCCTGATGTAGTGACCCGCCAACTCCCGCCAACGACCTGCGCGCGGCCCGCACCACGGCCGCGCGCAAGTCTCTTCCGCAATTCGCCCTGCCAACTCTTAACCCATCAATTAACTAGTATAGAATGAAACATTTGTCCATATGGTGTTTCATCTTACGTATCTAATCAAACCGATTGTGGTGGTCCAATTTGAACCATTCTGCCAATCTATGTTTCGGAGTGCATCGTTCCCATTTAAGGAATGAGGAATTCATCCGGTAATAAGGCCCCCTTCCGAGCCAGAATGCGAGTTTAAATCAGCTTATGTCCAGACATTTCGTAAAAACCAAATCCGAACCACGGGCAATACCCATGGTTCTTGCAGTCGATGACGACCCGGCTGTGCGCCGGATTATTGAAGCCCAACTGACCCGGCACGATTTTGAGGTGAAGACGGCGGCCAGCGGAGAAGAGGCTCTGCAGCTTCTAAAAGAGATGACGCCCGCGGTGTTGATCCTGGACGTCTCAATGCCCGGTATATCCGGATACGACGTTTGTCATGTCGTGAAACGTGACGAACGCCTCATGAAAGTCCCGGTTATTTTTCTGACTTCACGTGGGATGCCGGAAGACTTCAAGACGGGTCACGAACTGGGCGCGGTAATTTACATGGTGAAACCGCTCAAGCCGGAAAAGTTGGTCAACATCGTTCAAATGCTGGTCCCTGTGACGGCCTAGCCCGGCGCTCGTTGAATATTTGCCGATGACTCCAGCACACCGGTAAGACGAATCACCTTCAGGGCTGCGCGTACTCCCTCTCGAACTCGCCTAACGCCCGTTGGAATTTTTCAACCTCCTGATCAAGCAATTCCATGACTTCCTCGGACCCAGCGACGGATCCAGTCCTGCCGATTTCCTCCAATCGAGAAGCAGCTTCCATGACTCCCTGCCCCAGCAGGTTTGCGGCGGTGCCCCGGAGCGCGTGAGCCGAATATTCGAGAAGTTTCGCATCTTGATTTTTCACAGCCTCGCGAATCCTGGCCACATGTTTCGGAGACTCCGCCAAGTAGATCGCCGCGACTTCGCGCAAGAGTCCCAGATCTCCTCCCAGGGATTCCAGAGCCGCCTTGGAATCAAACGCGGCGTCCTGAGAACGACCCGACAAATCAGCGGCCCCGAAGCGCCCCGCGACCTCATCGATCGCTCGATACAGATCCGCTTTATCGATGGGCTTGGATATGTAGCCGTCCATTCCGGCCTTCAGGCACCTTTCCTTGTCCTCTTTCATCGCCGAAGCCGTCGTGGCAATAATCGGGGTGTAGCCCCCACTTTCCTTTTCCCTTTGGCGGATGGCGGCCGTTGCCTCGAGTCCGCTCATCTCCGGCATCTGAATGTCCATCAAGATCAAGTCGAACCGTTCGCGATCCAGCGCGGCCAGCGCTTCCCGGCCATTCCCTGTCACGGCGACGCTATGGCCCTGTTTGCCGAGTAGCTTCTCGGCCACGATCTGGTTGGCGGCGTTGTCCTCGACGATAAGGATGCGCAGCTTTCGTCCCCCATCGAGGGACCGCCGCTTCAGCGCATTCGGGCGCGACCCCTCCCGCGAAGGTGGGCGGCTTGCGGAATCCTTCTGCTTCCCGAAGCGGGCGGTAAAGTGGAACTTGCTGCCCCGATTCTCAGCGCTCTCGACCCAAATTTCCCCCGCCATGAGCCCGACCAGGCGCGAAGAAATGGACAGGCCCAGTCCGGTACCGCCATATTTTCGCGTGGTGGAGTCGTCGGCCTGGGCGAACGCCTCAAATACGACCCGCTGCTTTTCCTCGGGGATTCCAATTCCCGAGTCTGTGACGCAAAAATGCAGGAACGCCTCCTGCTCGGACTGGGATTCTAAATCGATTCGCAGCGCCACCCCTCCCCGTTCCGTAAACTTGATGGCGTTGTCAATGAGGTTGAACAGGATCTGCCGAAGTCTCCCCGGGTCCCCAAGAAGGCCGTCGGGTGTATTGGGAGAAACCTGGCTGGACAGTTCCAATCCTTTCTGTTTGGCCCGCAATTCAAGAATCTTAACCGTATCACCAATGGCATCACGGAGATGGAACTCCGTGACATCCAGGTTCAGCTTGCCGGCCTCAATTTTTGAAAAATCCAGAATATCGTTAATCAAGGTCAGGAGCGATTTCCCGGAATCCCGGACCATGGTCAGAAATTCTCGTTGTTCGGCGTTAAGGGAGGAGTCCAGGGTCAGTTCCGTCATGCCAATTATCGCGTTCATCGGCGTTCGGATCTCATGACTCATGTGCGCCAGAAAGGCGCTTTTGGCCGCGTTAGCGGCTTCGGCGGCTTCCTTTGCCTTCTCTAGATCCTGTCTAGCTTGTCTCCGCACCGTGATATCCACAAGGGTTCCCTGGTGGCGGACCATACGTCCATTGGCATCAACGGTGGCGTTGGAGTTGTCGAGACAGAAGATCGGCGTTCCATCCTTCTTTCGCAGTGAGATTTCACGCGTCAGGGATGTGGAATGATCGGTTTGCGTGCGCTGCGGAAATAGATTCAACGGCGTCTCGAAAAAGAGCTGGCGGATATTTCTACCCATGAGTTCATCCCGGTGCGAGTATCCGAGCATGCGTACCATCGCCGGATTTACGTCCACCAGCTTTCCTTCGGGTCCGCAGAAGTAGACGCCTTCCTGAAGCGTTTCAAACAGCTCCGTAAAGCGGGTTTCGCTCTCTCGCTGCGCGGTAATGTCCCGAGCCAATCCGCTCGCTCCCACAACCTTGCCGTCCTTGATAACCGCCTGCAAAACACAATCGAAATAGAGAATCGCGCCCGTACTTTTCAGGCGCGCTCGAACGGTGCCGGTCCAGTGCCTTCTCTCCTCAAACCACGCGACGGATTCTTTCAAGTGCTCCAATCGCGGTTCTTCGAAAAACTCCTGCATTTTGTGCCCGACAAGGTCCGAGTAGGAAAGGTTGAAAACCTGCGTGATGCGCTGGTTCACGGTGCGAATTTCGCCATCGAGAGATATCGTAAAAATCAGATGATCGAGACTGTCGATCAAGTCGCGGTAGCCTTGCCTGGACGTGGCGATTACCTCGGCAAGCCTTTCCAGTTGTTCGGCGCTGGGTGGCGATTCCTGCACTTTCTGAAAACCGCGGACGAAGCCCCGCAATTCATCGATTTCGCGTTTTCTCTTCCAGATATAAGCCCCAAAAAGGACGATGAGGACTCCAGCGCCGACGGGAAGAGCCTCGAGATGCCAGGGTCCCGCCTGCAGTGCCTGTTGGGAAAGGACGGCGACTCCGACAGCAAGGATTGCCAGCATCAGAAGCGCCAGGCGCCAGACCTCATTCTCCTTGCGTTCGAGACGGTCAAGTTCCTGCGGCGTCTGATTTGGATCCAGTTTTGGAATCGGCATCGGATGTTTCCTCACTCGGTCCGCAAAGGCGACACGGAAGAAAATGGGGGAAGCTACTATTCAATACTAAAGCCCTGTTCCGAACCGGAGCAATTGGATTTGCCCCTTGGGTTTCCATAAGGGAATATAGCGGCTCGATTTCCCGGGGGGATCTCGCTCCAAGTCTAAGCCCCGGCCGATGCGGACACCGGACCGGCTGGCCGTACAGGTACACCACAAACAACGCGCGCGCGGCAACGCCTTGCCTTCCTATAAGTTGCGAGTAAAATTCGAGTTAGTTATTGGGGAGAAATGGGCCTTGCTATTCATGGCATGGCCGAAAGTCTGGCAAACTTCGAGGAGAACCCTGCAATGTCTTCCGCCGATCAGACCGATTCCACCAACGCCGCCGTAATCAGTCCCGCTGAGAGAAGGCGGAACCTTCGATTCCCATTTTCAGGCACTTTAGAAGCCGTCGATATTAAATCCGGGACAAAGATCACGGGGCGCACAAGCGATCTGGGATTGGGTGGCTGTTACGTTGATACTCTGACCGTCTTTCCCGTGGGGACAGAAGCGAAAATACGGATCATCAAGGATAAAGAAACCTTCGAGGCCCAAGTGAGGGTCGTTTATTCCCTGAATGGGATGGGTATGGGAATGGCATTCGTATCCGCTCAGCCGAAACAAGTTCGGCTTTTCCAGAAGTGGTTGCACGAAATCAACGGCCAATCCGGTGCCGCGCAAGATGTACCCTCGGAAGCAAAGCCGGAGATGGCCCAAGCCGAAAAATCACAAACCTTGAATAACGTGATTTTGAGCGACTTGATCATGACGCTCATGCAGAAAAATGTTCTGACAGAACAAGAAGGAAAGGACATGCTCAGGAAACTCTTCAGGTAGCTGGATTGGCCTCGCCTCCACTCAGTCCTCTAAAATCTTTAGAATGGCAAAGATTTTCTAAAGAATTCTAATGATCGAGCCGCCCTGTGTGTGACACTTGACCGCCAGAAACGACCACCATGCTACGACCACCTTTTAAGCAGATCGTGCGCCGAAGCGCTCACTGGCGGTGTCCGAACTGCGGGCGCGGCCAGCTGTTTCGGGGAGTTTTTCGCATGCTCCCCCGCTGCCCGGAATGCGGGCTTTCGTATTTTCCGGAGCAGGGATATTACCTCGGGGCCATGATTATCAATTACGTGGCCACCACTGCGGTCGTCGTGACCATTTTTCTTTTGTCGCTGCTGTTCCCGGATTTCACGACGATTTCGACGAATTTCAAAATCCTGCTCTGGATGGCTTTCGCCATCGCGTTGTCCTTGCTGCTCGTGCGGCACTCCTACAGCTTCTGGCTCGGCATCGATTTCTGGATCAAGCCCAGGCAGCCGGACGTTTCCTCGTTGGAAAAATTCTAGCCGCCTTGCGCGAGACGTGCGGCGATACCAATGGCCGCGCCGCCCAATACCAGCCAAGCCGAATTGATCCGGAAACGCAGCAGCAGCACTGCGCTCGCAACGACCAGACCAATCGTCACCCAATCCACTATGGCCGAACGCCCCAGTTGGTAGCTGACGGCCGCCATCAATGCAAGCGAAGCCACGTTCACTCCGTCGAGAAATGCGCCGGCCATTGCAGAACGGCGAATCAGCGGGATGAGCGGGCCGCTAACGGCCACGAGAACAAATGCAGGAAGAAAAATTCCAGCCGTTGCAACAAGCGCGCCCACCGGCCCCCTCAACAAATAGCCAAGGAATGTAGCCGTGGTAAACACTGGCCCCGGCGTCACCTGGCCGATGGCGACCGCGTCCACGAGTTGCGCGTCCGTGACCCACGCGCGATGCACCACCAGATCGGCCCGCAGAAACACCAGCAATACATACCCACTGCCGAACACAATTGACCCAAGCCTCAGAAAGACGAGAAAAAGCGGCCACATTCCGGGAATCACTGTTGCCGCGCCAGCTGCGGCCAATTGGGGAAATATCCGCGCCAATCCCGCTCGCATGCCGCGCCACGCAGAACTAGGATTAGCCGGCGTGATGGCGCTTTTTGTTTTTCTTGCCGATGCCCGGAGAGCGCGCGAATCCCCGCAACGATCGCGCCCGTCCCAAACAAAATCAGCAGAACATTCACCTGCGCGAAACTGAGTGCGGCGCAAATCGCGCCCGCCACTGCCAAAACCCGGCTCTTGACTGCCGTGCGCCCAAGCCCCCAGAGCGCCTGCAGAATTACGGCGATCACGACCGGCTTCACGCCGTACAGCAGCGCCGCAACAGCGGGCAAATGGCCGAAGCGCATATACGCCCAGGCAAAGATTCCCACCAGGATTGCCGCGGGAAGAATGAAGCACACGCCGCCGACAATCAGCCCTGCCCATCCGCAGCGCAAATAGCCGATGTGAATCGCCAATTCACTGGAACTCGGACCGGGAATCAGGCTGCTGGCACCAAGCAGATCGAGAAACTTTTCGCGGGAAAGCCATTTCCGGCGGCGGACAAGCTCATCTTCCATGATGGCAATATGCGCCGCCGGCCCGCCAAACGCAGTGAGCCCCAGACGCAGGAAGAAAAGCGCCAGCTCCTTAAGCGAGCCGCGCTTCCCCGAGTCGGTTGCGCCGATTTGATTTTGTATGAGTTCGGACATCCGTGGAAGTCTTCAGACAAAACGGATTGTAGCGCATTTCAGTAGGACGGGCTTCAGCCTGTCTGGTTTTGGTTCGTAGATTCTCTCCGGACAGTCAGTCCGAGGCGCGATGTGGGCGAGCTGGTAAACCTGAGGAACGTCCCAGGTGTGCGTTAAGAAAACCAGACAGGCTGAAGCCCGTCCTACTCATCGCGGATTCGCTGCCGCCATGTAGGGATTCAGATTCACCGCCCGCCAATCGCCGTGAATAATCGCGGCGCGAATCTGCGCGGGAGTCTTCCCCTTCTGCGTGAGTTGGTACGAGAGCACGGCTTCCTTCTGGCAGATATCGCATTCCGCTCCGTGCGTCCCGACGAAGCAATCCAGCAAGCTCTTGTGCCCCGCGTGCCGATCGCAATAGCAGTAGCAGGGCTGCTGGTACAAAACCGGCCTGATTTTCGCCGCAAGCGCATACACGTTGCGATTGAGCGCATCGGGAAACTGCTTCGGATCAAGCGTAGCCGGAAACGGCGGCTTCAACGCATACGCATGATAAGAAGGAATCCCCAGATCGGCTGCCCCCGACATATCCATCTGCATCTGCGAATCCTGCGCATCCCAATCGGCGCCGAACGCAGGACGCAGTTGCGCCAGCCCCGCGCCCGCAAGCGCCAGTATAAATGCGACAGCCGCCGCTGCGATATTTGCCAGTCATAACGGGCCTCCTCGACCAATAAAAACCGTAGCGCAACTTCCATGCGGGCGCAACCTGTCAATCATTCTTCCGAGTAAACAAGGAAACACGCAGGTCAATTCGACAAAAAAGGGGAGGCCAGCCGGAGGAAATGGAATGCCCAATCTCAGGATGGGCCGGAATCCGGTTCCGACGGGTCGGACGAATCAGCGGAAGCGGAGCGATTGGACTCTGCGTCGGAACCCTCTGTAGAGGTAAACGGTGCCGGCGCGCTTTCGGAAGACTTCGCAGCCGGCTCGGATGGCGCGGATTCAGCATCGATTGCGCCTGCAGCCGCCGCGGACGCTTCTTCCAGACGCGTCGAAAGCGCGTCCGCCAGCAAATCGATCAGCTTTCGCGCGCCTTGCCCGTCCGCGTCAAGTTCCGGGTTATAGCCGGCGACCACCAGAGCTGCCAGATTTGGCTGGCTGGCAAATACCCGGAGCGCATCTCGCGTTTCATTCAAACTGAGGCCGCCCGCGCCCGGAAAATTTGTCCATGGAAATTCTTCGCTGTTGATCACGTCCACATCAAAGTGGAGGACGAACTCGTGCTTGGCGGCGTGCACGCGCTCGAGGGCGAGCCGCGCGGCGGCAGCCGCACCTACCGTGGACACTTCCAACGAAGGATGCCGCCGCAAGGGCGATCCCACCAGGTACTGCTCTTCCGGCGCGTCCAGCCGCTCGAATCCAAACAAGGCGACGTCAGGTTCTCGGACCAGCGGCGGCTCGCCCCAAAAGCGCACCAGTTCCGGCGCGCCGCGTCCGATCACTTGCGAGATCACCATGCCGTCGACGCATCCCGATGGGGTCGTTGCCGGCGCGTTGAGGTCGGCATCGCGGTCCACATAAATCAGGCTGACGTTGCGATAGTAGCGGCGCGTCCCGGCGATGACCGCGAGGACGGAAATGCAATCGCCGCTGAGGATGACCGGGAGCGCCCCGGATTTCACGCCGAGTTCAACGCGCGGGCGCAAATCGTTCAGCATTTTCAGAACCGCGGAAACATTTCTGGCGCGTGGATGTTCGTCGTCCGGTTGGAAAGTGTAAGTGGACGTGTCGCCCTGATCGGTGACGTGGAATCCCGCGCCTTTCAGCCGATCCGCGATCCCGGCGGCGCGCAATGCGGCGGGCGCGCGCTCCAGCCCCGCGCGCAGGGCCGCTGCGCTCGTGGCCGCCCCCAGCAGGGCAATATTCTTCGTCTGACGGGTGATCTTGACCGCCAAAGTCGCTCTCCTGGCGTTGGAGACCCGCTCCCCTGAAAGACGACAACTTGCATAGCTATTTCGCTAACCGCTCACCAAACAGATTGCCGAAAAAAGCCCCTGCCTTTTTGTCATTCCGAGCGGAGCGAAGAATCTCCCTTTTTTCATGGGCTTAAACCGGAGAGAGATTCCTCGCTCCGCTCGGAATGACAAATTAATATACTTCTTCCGACGCCCGTAAAATGCGCTTCCCCTAATTCGATGCCGGCGCGATGGTCGTCAGCTCGGACGGCAGCGTGAACCGCACATCCTCGCGAATCAGATCGAGGTCGCGCTGGTTCGTGTAGCCGAGTCCCGCCAGGTGCTGGCTCACTTGCTCGACCAGTATTTCCGGCGCGGACGCGCCCGCCGTCAATCCCACGCGGCGAATTCCCTCGAGCCATTTCGGGTCGATGTCCTTCGCGGCGTCGATCAATTCCGCCGGGACTCCGGACCGTTTGGCCACTTCCACGAGCCGGTTCGAGTTGGAACTATTGGGCGAGCCGACCACAAGGATCAGGTCCACTTCTCGCGCCAACTGCTCGACCGCTTCCTGCCGGTTCTGCGTCGCGTAACAGATATCGTCCGATGCGGGCCCTTCGATCAAGGGAAACTTCTCGCGCAGCCGCGCAACAATTTCCTGCGTGTCGTAAAGGCTCAGCGTCGTCTGCGTCAGAAACGCCAGGCGATTCGCGTCCTTCACTTCCAGCGCATCCACTGCTTCGACGCTGTCCACCACAACGGTTTGTTTCGGAGCCTCTCCCGAAGTCCCCACGATTTCCTGGTGATCGCGGTGGCCGATCAGGATAATCGTGCGGTTCTCGCGCGCGAATTTCAGCGCTTCAAGATGCACCTTGGTCACCAGAGGGCAGGTCGCGTCAATTACGCGCAACTCACGCAGCCGCGCTTCTTCTCGCGTCGTCGGCGGAACGCCGTGCGCGCTGAACACCAGCACGGAGCCGAGCGGCACCTCCTCCACCGTCTCGACGAAAATCGCGCCGTTCTGGCGGAGTTGCTCCACCACGTACCGGTTGTGCACGATCTCGTGATGCACATACACCGGCGGCCCATAGGCCTGCAGAGCCAGCTCCACGATGTCCACCGCGCGCACCACCCCCGCGCAAAAACCGCGCGGCCGCACGCGGATCAAGCTCTTGCCTTCGCCTTTACTTTCGGTTGACGGTTGCATCTGGTTGCTCATCTAGCAGCCTCAAAAATGCCACAATAGATTATCACGGCAAGAGACACTTTTGCGACCTTTTGGCGGAGTTCAAGTTTCGCAAATCTTATTTTTTACGCAGGCCACCCACCACACCATTCTGGCGGCTCACTCTCCCTGGCAGTCGCCGTCCAACAACAATAGAGATTGAGTGTATGTCCCCGGCTCCTCTATAATGTCTTGTTTTGCCACGGGTGCGGCGGCTGTCTGCTTTTCGGAATCGCGGAATATCCAGATAGCGCTGCGCGGGAGGATTTTCGGACGTGTGGGACGCTCTTCGTGAAAAAAAGATAGGCGTGCGGATCATGCTCGGAGTCGTGGTCGGGATTCTGGGGATCGGCATGCTGCTGTACCTAGTGCCCCAGGGCACGAATGATTTGAATAGCGCGGACACTGTCGCCCAGGTGGGCGACGAAACGATCTCCGTCGTCGACGTCCAGAACCAGTTGAGCAAGAGCACCCGCGGCAGCCAGATTCCTCCCGCCCTTGTGCCCATCTACACGCAGCAGGCCCTTGACCAATTGGTGGAAGGAAAGATGCTGGCGCTCGAAGCCGACCGCATGGGGTTGCGCGTTTCCGACGAAGAGCACGCCGACCTGCTGAAGAAACTCGTTCCCACGGCCTTTACCGGCGACACCTTTATCGGCATGGACCGTTACACACAGGAAGTCCAGGCCCGCTTTCAGATGACCGTCCCGGAATTTGAGACCGAAGTGAAAAGTGCGCTGCTGCAGCAAAAGTTCCAGCAGCTCGTTACCGACGGCGTCACAGCCAGCGACGACGAAGTGCGCGAGGAGTTCCGCCGCGAGAATGAGAAGGTCAAGCTTGATTACGTCCTGATCAAACCGGAAGATCTCCTTTCAAAAGTGGAAGTTTCAGACGCCGACCTGGTAGCCTACTTCGAGAAGAACAAGGCCCAGTACGTGGTGCCCGAGCGCAGGACAGTGGATTACGCCCTCCTGAGCCTCGCGCAGCTTCGCCAGCGCTCTCCCATCTCGGACGATGATGTGAAGCTCTATTACCAGAGCCACATCGACCAGTACAAGCTGGAAGATCGCGCCCACGTCGCCCACATCCTCTTCAAAACTGTGGGGATGACGGACGCCGAGGCCGCTGAGGTCAAGAAAAAAGCCGATGACGTCCTGAGCAAGGCCAAGCACGGCGGCAACTTCGCCGATTTGGCCAAGCAATACTCCGAAGACACCAGCAAGGATAAGGGAGGCGACCTGGGCTGGATTGTTCGAGGGCAAACAGTTCCCGAATTTGAGGCCGCTGCGTTCAGCCTGCCCAAAGGATCGATTTCTGACCTGGTGAAGACCCAGTACGGCTTCCACATCATCCAGGTGATCGACCGCGAAGCCGCGCGAACCCAAACGCTGGATGAGGTCAAGGCTACTATTGTCAATCAGTTACAGCAGGAAAAAGCAGAAACTCTGGGCGAAACCCTCTCGACGCAAATCGCCGATGAAATCCGTCGCGGAGGGCGCGTCCCGTTAGAAGATTTGGCCAAGAAATTCAACATGACCACCGGAGAAGCAAAGCAGGTTGAAGCGGCTCAGCCGCTTCCGGAAATCGGCAACGCCCCGGGCCTGATGGACACAATCTTCCACCAGCGCGTTGGGGATGTGGCCTCCCCGATTCACACGGATGCCGGCTATGTCGTTCTTTCCGTAAAGGACATTCAGCCACCTCACCCTGCGACACTTGCGGAAGTTCACGACCGCGTGGCCAGCGACTACCGCCACGAAAAAGCCGTCGAGCTGGCAAAATCCCGCGCCGATGAACTGGCCAAGCGCGCGAAATCCGGCGAGAATTTCGCCACAGTCGCCAAAGCGCTCGGTTTGGAGGTCAAGACTTCGGAGCCCATCGCTCGGACGGGTTCTATCCCAGACGTAGGCAGCGCCAAGCAATTTGCCGCTGCGTTCACGCTGCCCGTTGGCCAGGCCAGCGATCCGGTCTCTCTCGGACAGAATTGGACTGTCTACCGCGTTGCTCAGCACGATGCCGTCAATCAGGACGATTTCGACAAGCAGAAAACCAAAGTTCAGGAACAGGTTTTGCAGCGGAAGCGGCAAGCTGCGTACGAGTTGTTCCGAACTGCGTTGAAATCGCGCCTCCAGCAAGAGGGCCAGTTGCACTTCAACGCAGATAATTTGAAGCGGCTGACGAGCCCATCCAGCTCGTAACTTTAATATAATAAAAGCTTTATTAATTTCCTGGCGCGGCTTGATTTCATTCCCGCCCTAAGCTAGCATATTTGTGTTCGAAGTCTGAGGCCCTACGCCAGGGGGCCAGAAATTTGAGGCTGTCGCCTTCCCAGGTCGGATTTCACTTCATAGGATTTGATTCTTCTAAGGTTTACCGCGGATTTTCCAAGATTGGGACGTCGATAGGCGTTATCGGAGCCTTTAGGTTTTCTTTTTACGGAAGCATTTCCGGAAATTTGAGCATGGGAAAGTCACTGAGGTGCACAATGCAGGGGAAAACGAATCATCGCAACGAGTATCAATGCACGATTGAAGTAAACCAAACGGGGAAGTACTGCGTTCGCGTTCGAGCGCTATTCGCCCGCAAAGCCTGGGTCTTGCCCGTTTATTTTCTGGCGTCCACGTTTGACCGTGCGATGCGCAAGCTGGAACAAGTCCTGCAGTTCCTGCAGCAAAAGGAAGAACGCCTGTGGTTCTGGGGGGTGGAATACTCGGACGACCCTAATTTTTCCGAGGAACTCGTGCGCGAAGCGGGGCTGCGCCTTGATCGCCGGGCCGAATTCCCGCGCCGGTCTTCCAACGTAGCCCTGTCGCCGGAAAAGCCCGTTCCTGCTGTGTTGCTGGCTCCGGTCCGCCGGGGATTGGCTCATTCGATCGATATCGGCCGTACGGGCGCGGCAGGGAATTAGGCCTTACTTTTCCCTCAAGATGACTTCCCCGTTGCCGATGGGCTGGTCGTTCAGCCAGAGGCGATACTTGTAAGAGCCCGGGTTTGTGCCCGGACGTGGGGGACCACTTTGCAGTTGGCGCCCCGCGGGCGCCTGAAAGACGTTGGATTGAAACGGGCAGCGGTTGGGATCGAACTGGATCTTGAGAGTTCCCGTGTCCGACAGCCAGACGACCTGCTCGTCTGAAGCAATCACGACAATTTCGGGGAGTACGCCAACCAGAACCAGCTTTTCCGCCATCGATGCGCTTTCCTCCGGTGCCACGCGAAGATAGCACAGCAGCCTGCAGACGCGCTTGGAGAAAGTGCGCAAAGGCGAAATCCAACGGCTGGGTTTGCCTTTCTCTGTGTTCTCTGTGCCCTCTGTGTTAAAGGTTTTGAATTTCGTCGGTACTAGCTGGCATTAAGACCTTTCAACACAGAGGACACAGAGAAAAACGTTGAGAAATTCTGAGACGCTTCCTTACGCCGCCAAATAGTCGATGATGGTTCCGACACAGCCATTTTGGCGGTTGCGCGGGGGCCAGGAATCGCGCAAACTATAGGCTGGTCAGGAGAGTATTTGAGAGAAATGCCCCGGAACGCGACCGGGGCGATTGCTGCATCCACTGAGCCATCTTCGATGGTCCGCGCACTCCTCTCAGGGTTTCCCCTTGGACGTGCCGGCAAAATGCCGCGTGAAAGCAGAGGTTTGAAGTTATGATCAATCCGATGGACGAATTACGACCGCCGACAAGGCTGATGCTTACGCCCGGCCCATCTTGTGTGAGCCCGCGCGTGTACCGCGCTCTTGCAACAACGCTAGTGGGGCACGTCGATCCATGGTTTACCGAATTCATGGGCGGCGTGCAGGAACTGATGCGCCGCGTTTTCCAGACACAGAACCACATCACGTTCCCGATTTCCGCGTCGGGAACCGGCGGAATCGAAACAGCCGTCGTCAACGCGCTCGAGCCGGGCGATGAGGCGATTGTCTGCGTCAATGGGATGTTTTCCAACCGCATGGCGGATATCGCCGAGCGTACCGGCGCAAAGATTCATCGCGTCCCTGCGCCTCTCGGCCGAACCGTGGACCCGGAAGATGTGCGCCGGGCAGGGCAAGGCCGAAAGATTAAGTTTGTGGGGCTGGCGCACGGGGAAACCTCGACCGGGGTCGTTACGAAGCTCGACCCATTTCGCAAGGTCGCCGATGAACTTGGCGCGCTCCTGATCGTCGATAGCGTCGCGACGCTTGCCGGCGTGCCGCTGGACGTGGACCGCCAGCGCATCGATATCTGCTTCAGCGGAACGCAGAAAGCCATCAGCGGCCCGCCGGGAATGTCTCCCATTACGGTGAGCCCGCGGGTGGAAGATCTGCTGCGCAACCGCAAGACGAAAGTGCAAAGCTGGTATTTCGATCTCACCACGGTGATGAATTACTGGGGCAAGGAACGCACGTATCACCACACGCCTCCGATCTCCCTGATTTACGGGCTGCATGAAGCGATGCGGATCGTACTGGAAGAGGGGCTCGAAGCCAGCTGGGAGCGCCACCGTCAGAACCAGGCGGCGCTAATCGCGGGGCTCGAAGCGATGGGCATCCGCATCTTTGTCGAGAATCCCGACGATCGCCTGCCGACGGTGACCGCCGTATACATTCCCGCCGGAATCGATGGCGGGAAAGCGCGCGCCCGCCTGCTGAATGAGTTCAATATTGAAATCGCCGGTGGACTCATGGACATTAAGAACACGACATGGCGCATCGGCCTGATGGGATATTCCAGCCAGCGCGCGAATGTGCTTCTGTTCCTCGATTCGCTGGAGAGAGTTCTACTCGATCAGGGCATGAAGCTGCCCGTCGGCGCGGGTATCGCCGCTGCAGTGGGAAGCTATGTCCACGCTGAGCCTGTAACAGTCGGGCAAGGAAAGTAGAGAAGAAGAATGACAGGCGTCGGAATTCCAAATCAGGGCGCGATGAGCCAGTTCGTGGGGGAATTTGACGTGACCTCGCGCTTGACCGACCGCACCTATCACTGCCGGTTCTCGCACCTGTGGAATGGGATAGCCACGCGGCACAGCGACACGGTGGACACCAAGTTTCTCGTGGATGGCAATGGCTCGATCGTCGGACTGGCGCATCCCGGAATCGTGCAGTTTACGGCCCGCTCCGGCCGCGACATTTCCGACCGCGAGGCAAGCTACGTCGCCGCCCAATACCTGCGAGAGCAACTCGAGCAGGAAGACGAGCGCCCGCTCTACGACGTCTCCGCCGCCGATGTAGTCCGCATCATTGGCCTTCTGGGAATTGAGTAACTGGCGAATTGTGAATCGTGAAGGGCCCTGCCGGCTATTCCCGACTCTCTTGATTTTCTCTCTTCTCTCTGTGTTCTCTGTGTTAAGGCTTTTTCCTTTTGCGGCCCGTAATTACAATCACGCGTCGGAGAGGGATTCGTCAAACCCGGCCGCCGGTTCCGGCAATTCGCCCGTTTCAAGGATCGCACCGCAGTCCAAACACTCCACATACTCCGCATCGGAATCCTTGGCGATGAGTTGGGTTCGGGAATGGCGGCAGGAAGCGGGATCGTTCATGTAAGTAATCCTAAACTTCACGGATCATAATACGCCCCTCCGCCTGTAACACCGAACAGGATTGTGAACGAACGCCCCAAAAACTCCTGACCTGGGTTATAAGAGGAAGCTTGCAGTTGTCCGTCAGGGGAGACCGAGGGAGATCCGGATCCGCCGTGGTTCAAACAGCTGAAAATCGCTTCAGCAACGTCCTGTTCTACGGCGTTGTGCTGGGTCTTGCGTATCTGGTGTTTCGAGTCTTTCAGCCTTTTTTCTCTCCCCTGGCATGGGCAATCGTACTCGGCGTCATCTTCTATTCCCTGAATAAACGGTTCGAACAGAAATGGGGCCGCACGCAATCGGCCGCGGCGATTACATCGGGCGTCACGCTGATTCTGATTGTTCCAGTTCTCCTTCTTACCGCATTGTTTGTGCGCGAAGGGATCGCAGCTGCCCGTAACATCCAGATTGTAATGGCGGGGGGAGGGTATGGCTGGATCAATCATGCCTGGGACTGGATCGCTTCCAGCATCGCCGCGGAAGGGGTAACTGTGGATTTGCCGGGGCTCGTGCGCCAGGGCGCCGGGCGTGTCGGGGCATACATGGCCGCGGAGCTTGGCGCGGTGATCCGGAATATCGTTGTCTTCCTGTTCGAACTATTCGTCATGCTTTTTGCGCTTTTCTATTTCCTCCGCGACGGCGATTCCATGCTGGACCGGTTCAGGCATTTTCTGCCGTTTGATGAGACGATGACAGAGCGAATGCTGGCGGAGGCACGCGATCTGATCTTTGCGAGTGTAACGACCAGTCTGGTGATCGCGGGGGTCCAGGGGATCATTTGCGGCGGGGCATTTGCGATTGTAGGCTTGAGTTCGGCCATCTTCTGGGGCGTGGTGATGGGATTTCTGTCGCTGCTCCCTATTGTAGGAGCCTGGCCGGTATGGATCCCCGCGGCGATCTGGCTTTTTTCGACCGGGCATGCGGGGCGCGCGGTGATTCTGATCGCGTTATGCGGGGCGCTGGGCGCCACGATTGACAACATTCTGCGGCCTCTTCTGCTGGGCGGGCGCGCCTCGCTGAACGGATTGCTGGTATTCATCAGCGTGCTGGGCGGCATCGCTGTGTTCGGCGTGCTGGGAGTCGTCCTCGGTCCGATCGTTGTCGCCACGGCCGTCGGGATTCTGGATGTGTATTCCGGAACTGACGGCGCCGGGGGCGCGCCGGATACGCCGGTGCTGTGATGTGCGGGCGGTGGAAATTACCGGTGCAGCGTCGGTGCGCCTGCCGTCAAGGCTGTGCTAGAGTAACGCGCCTGAGGTCGAGTAGGACGGGCTTCAGCCTGTCTCCGGCGTTTGGATTTCTATAAGAAAAGAAAAACCAGACAGGCTGAAGCCCGTCCTACTTAAAAGATCCCACAATGTCCAGTAGACCCACCGCTTTGCTCGCTGGTTTGCCTCCCGAGAAACTTCGGTGGAGGTGCGATCCGGCGACCGTTCCGTTTGCCACTACGGCCGAGGCCGAGCCGGTGAAGGAGTTGCTCGGGCAGGAACGCGCGTTTCGCGCGCTGAAAATGGGCGTCGAGCTGAACGCGCCCGGATTCAATATTTTTGTGTGCGGGCTTGCCGGAACGAGCCGCGGCGGCACGATCACGCATTTGATCGATCAGATTCATCCTGCCGCGAAGGCCTCGCTCGATCGCTGCTACGTCAATAATTTCAAGAGTCCGGACCGGCCGCGTCTTCTGGCGCTGCCGCGCGGGCAGGCCAACGGGTTCAAGAAAGACATGCAGAGCGGCATCGAATTTCTGCGGCGGCGGATTCCGCAGGTGTTCGAGGGCGAGCCGTTCCAGCGGCAAAAAGGGCGCATCGTGGACCGCTTCACCGTCCGCGAAAAAGAATTGATGGACGATTTTACGCGCCGCATCGCCCGCGAGCAATTCGCGCTGGGCCACATGCAGGTCGGAGCCGTGGCGCTGCCGGAAATTTTCCCTGTCCTCGAAGGTCAGATGGTGCCGATCGAAGACATCCCGAAAATGGTGCACGAAGGGAAACTGGAAACGATTGTCGCCGAGGACCTGGAGCGCAAGTACGAACAGTTCCGGCAGGAGTTCACCGTCGTTTACCGGAAGACGCTGACGCTTTCGCGCGAGCTGGCCAGCGAATTAAGCTATCTCGAGCAGGAAGCGGCGTCGGTGCTGGTCGACGGATTCATCGAGGAACTGAAGGAAAAATATTCGGGCAACCTGGTTGCGGAGTATCTCGAGGAAGTTCGCCACAGCATTCTCGACAATCTCGAGCCGTTCAAGGAGCGCGAGGGTGAGGAAGAGCCCGGCGGAGTGCCGCCGCCGGATGGCGGCCCGCGGTCCGCTTCGACCGAGCGCGATCCGTTTCGAGTGTACGGGGTCAATGTGATTCTCGCGCACAATGAAGAAGACAATTCGTCGGTCATTTTTGAAACGACGCCGACCTACACCAATCTTTTCGGAACAATCCAGCGGAGTTATGACTCGCGCGGGGGCTGGAATTCGGATTTCATGGATTTGCGGCCCGGTTCGCTCCTGCGCGCGGATGGCGGTTTTCTGGTGATGTACGCCCTCGATGCGCTCAGCGAAGCCGGGGTATGGCGGACGCTCAAGCGCATGCTGAATCACTCGAAACTGGAAATTCAGCCGCTGGAGATGTTCTTTCCCTTTGGAACGTCCGCGCTCAAGCCCGAACCCATCGACATCGACGTCAAGATTATTTTGATCGGCGACCGGCACATGTACGAAATTCTGTACGAATACGAGGAAGACTTCCGGAAGATTTTCAAAGTACGCGTGGAATTTGACGAGGAAATGGTGATGAGCGACGCGGTGGTGCGCCATTACGGCGATCGGCTGCGCCAGCTTTCCGAACAGGAACATATCGGCCCGTTCGACCGCACGGCCGTCGCCAGCATGCTGGAGTACGGAGTGCGCCTGGCTGGACGGCGAAATAAGGTTACGGCGCGATTTCCGGAGTTGGCGGATCTGGCCCGTGAAGCGGCGTACATCGCGCGGCAGGACGGCTCTCAAACCGTGAGCGCCTCGCATGTTCGCCGCGCCCGCGAAGCGCGCATCGAGCGGCACAACCTCACCGAAACCAAAATCAGGGAAATGATCGAAGAGGGCACGCTGCTGATTGAGACCGAGGGCGCGCGCGTGGGCCAGATCAATGGCTTGAGTGTTCTTGAAATCGGCGGCTATGCATTCGGCAAGCCCGTGCGCATTACGGCTTCGGCGGCGCTCGGCAAGACGGGATTGATCAACGTTGAGCGGGAATCCAATTTGAGCGGCAGCTTTCACGACAAGGGCATGCAAATCATTTCCGGGTACTTGCGAACCAAGTTCGCGCAGGATAAGCCGCTCTCGCTTTCGGCCAGCATTTGCTTCGAGCAATCCTACAGCGGCGTGGACGGAGACAGCGCCAGCTCGACGGAAATCTACGCCTTGCTTTCCGCGCTTTCCGGATTGCCCATCCGCCAGGATATTGCGGTGACCGGGTCGGTGAGCCAGCAGGGTGAGATCCAACCCATCGGCGGCGTCAATCAGAAAATTGAAGGGTTCTTTGACGTATGCCGCGTGAAAACAGGGTTAACCGGGCGGCAGGGCGTGATGATTCCTTCCGAAAACATCGAGGATTTGATGCTGCGCGACGACGTGATTGACGCCGTGGCCGCGGGCAAGTTTCACATCCTGCCGGTTACCACTCTGGAAGAGGGAATCGAAATATTGACGGGTGTGAAAGCCGGGCGCCGCGATTCTAATGGGGCGTTTGAGGCTAATACCGTGTACGCGCAAGTCGACCGGCGACTCCACGAAATGGCAACGACCCTTAAGAGCTTCGAGTCTTAATTAGCGCGTCTCTTCAATTATAAAATTTCAAAAGCTGACAGGCTGAAGCCTGTCCTACTTTAGCGCGCGGTCGCGCTGCCCATATCTTTTGGAGTGGAGAGGTAACCGTTTACTTTGTCTTTGGTTACGTCGAAGACTACGATTTCGTAGGGACGTGTGGCGCCCTTGATGTAGAACTGCACCGGCTCATCCGCGGTCTTGTCTTTTTTCTCGATGGTTTTGTCGTCCGCGACGACCATGAGGGTGTACTTGAATTTCTTGGGATCGGTTTTCGTCAGCGTGACTTGAATGGGGCCGACGTGCGTGGGCGTCTTGGATCGGGTGAGATGCAGCTCAAAGATGTTGCGTTCCCCGGAGCGCTTGAGCTGGTCGAGCTCCTCCTGGTTGCGCGCGATCAGGCCGCTTTGCACGCCCAGGTCGCCCACCGTACTGGTGAGCTTGGCTTTGGTCGCTTCCAGGTCCTGCTTCGTCGCGCTGATATCGCCCTTTGCGCCGGTCAGGTCCGTGCTTACTTGTCCGATTTTGGCGTCGGTGTCCTGCTTCACCTGGCCGATTTGCGCGGTGAGTTTGTCGTCGGAATCTTTCTGGGATTGGCGGATGTTTTGCGCGAGGGCGCGCGCCTGGGCCAGTTCAGCCTGGGTGAAACCGAGCTTTTGCGTCGTCACTTCCAACTGGCCTTTGAGTTCCGCTACGCGCGAATTTGTCTGATCGATCTGGACAGATAGAATTGCCTCTTTGGAATTGGCCTGGGCGAGATCCGTCTCCAGCTTGGTTTTTGCGTTGTTGCCAGCGTACAGCACATATCCTATTCCTGCGAATGCCAGGACAAATACCACGATGATCCAGCGCGGAGTCGGCGCCGCTTCGTAGAAATTGGTTTCGTTTCCACTGGGTTCGGGAGCGCTTGGGGAAATACTCATCATTTCTCCTTGGCGGCCATTCTGGGACTGGCGACGCCATGCAGGTGTGATTATCACCGAGCCGCAACTGGTTGTCTATGATTTGAGGGGGTGAGTGTTACCCGGCCGGCGTGCGCTGCCCATTTCGGCCCAGCCGCCAGGGGTTGTCACGCCCCGCCGTCGACATTTTCAGGAGTCAACGGCCGTGTCAAAGCCTGCGGTTCATTCCGGCGATGGCCGCAATTGCTTGCAAATGGAACTTGCTATTATTATAAGTATTCACGTATTCTTTTTCGCAGATTTTCCAGGGGCGAATATAACTTGCTTTGTCCAGTCTGTCACAGCGACAGTCCCCGCCGTTCCCGCAGGCGTAGTGTGAAGGACTACGTGGCGGGAGTAGCCAGGCTGCGTCCCTGGCGCTGCCGTGCCTGCGACACCCGCTTTTACGCCTGGGCGACGCCCATCGGCTATGTCTGGTATGTGCATTGCGGAATGTGTGGCAACATGGACTTGCCGCGCATTTCAAGCGAACATGGGATGGGCCCACTTTCATGGGTGTTGCGTCTGCTTCGCGCCCCAGCGTATCGTTGCGCCCTTTGCCGGAACAGGTTTTTCTCTTTTCGGATTCACCGCCGCATCACCCCCTCCCACCAACCGATAGAACCTCGGGCGGAGTCCCATCCCGTCCCGCACTGACTTCGTTTTCCCTTCCGGAACATTTCGACAGCCGAAGATTGACTTTCCTCGCGCGGAAAGTATGATTGCCGAAGGCGATGGAGTTCGCCTTATAACCGCTGTCCTTTTGGCCGGACAGATGATGACTCCTGACAAGTTCCTTGTCGCGGAGTCATGTCCCCGGCAATGAGCGAAACGAGATTTTGAAAAGTTCCGCGCGGATAATCATGGTGTCCGCGCATTGTCCGATTTCTGTGTAGGTTTGTGTTCCAATCCGGCGCGGTTGGCGCTATTTTCTTGACGACGAAAAAATGGGAATTGGCGGGAACATAAATGACTAAATACTGGGTGGTTGGCCTGGGGGGATTTCTCGGATCGATCTTGCGATTTTGGCTGGGCGGGTATATCAGCAATCGGATGGGGGCGCGCTTTCCTTATGGGACATTTCTCATCAATGTCACCGGATCGTTTTTGATCGGACTTGTAGTGACCCTGCTTGCGGAACGGACTCATTGGAGCCCGAATTTGCGCTATTTGATTCCGATTGGTTTCATCGGGGGGTACACGACTTTTTCCACATTCGAGCTGGAAACCTTTCAGAGCTTCCGGGACGGGGAAATTTTGACGGCATTCCTGAACGTGATCCTGAGCGTGGGTGTTGGATTCATCGCGGTATGGCTTGGAGTGATTGCGGGGAGGACGTTTGAATGAAAATGGGGGAACGCGGGTCGTTTCAATCCGAGGCCGGTGAAAAGAAATGCTAAAACAAGGGCCGGCCAAGAAAATTTGCATCTACGTGGGCGAGGACCAGCAGTATCACGGCCAGGCCCTGTACGCCGCGATTCTGGACTATTTGTTTTACCGGGGCGTTTCCGGTGCGACGGTCGTGCGGGGCATTGCAGGATTCGGCGCCGACCACAAGATGCACACCTCGCGGATCCTGCGGTTGACGGAGAACTTGCCCGTAAAAATCGAATTTGTTGAATTGCCCGAAAAACTGGAAGAGATCCTCCCGAAACTTCACGACATGGTGGGCGTGGGGTTGATCGACGTGCAGGACACGACGATCCTGAAACCTTCCCAGCCCAGTGAAGGGAATGATCCGAGCGCGTTGCTTCCGGCCACCAAGCTCCCCGGCAAGGCCAAGTTGATGCGCATTTTCATCGGCGAAAACGACAAGTGGCGCGACAAGCCCCTCTACCAGGCGCTGGTGGAAAGCCTGCGCGCGAACGATATCGCCGGAGTGACGGTCTATCACGGAATTCTGGGCTACGGGGCCAACCGGAGAATTCATCAACAAAAGGCGATGCATCTTTCCAACGACCGGCCCATTATGCTTTCCATTGTGGATACCGAGGAAAAGTTGCGCGCTTTCGCGCCGGTTTTGGATGACATGGTCACGCAGGGGCTTGTGGTTCTCTCTGACGTGGACATCGTCAAGTACACGCATACCGTGCCGCAGGTGAAGAACGAAACGAAGGAAACGAAATGAAGCTCGAGGGGAAAGCCAAACTGCTACGCATCCACTTCGGCGAAAACGATGAGTGGCATGGGAAGCCGCTGTATCGCGCGATCGTGGAAAAATGCAGGGAACTGGACATCGCGGGAGCCACGGTGTTTCGCGGGATCGAAGGATATGGCGCGAGCACCCTGATCCGGCGGAGTCACCTGCTGTCATTTTCTTCCGACGCGCCGTTGATGGTCAGCGTCGTCGATTCCGACGAAAAAATTAAACAGCTCCTGCCGTTCCTGGACGAGATGCTCCGGGACGGCTTGATTGCAACTTCCGATGTGGAAGTGATCAAGTACGTTCATCAGGATGGAACCCGCTCGTAAGACGAAAAGACAACGAACATTTCACAAACCCATCCCCCCAATAGCCCGTGTAGAGAAATGTAAAAAAAACAGCAAATTTCGGTCTCCGCGCATTTGAACAGGGCAGCCGCCGCTTGATTCTTTCGCTAGTTCATATCAGAATGGAATTTGTTTGAGCGGGCCGAATCATTGCTCACGCAAATAATTAGGCCAGGGGAATCGGCGTTGGATTCCGCTCCGTGATGAAATCCCTGGGAGGACTTGGAAGAGTGCGCATACCAAACAAACAATATTCGCCATATGTGGAAGTTATCGCAGGTCTTATATTCTTTGTAAGTCTTGGAATTTTAGCTGCGCCGTCGAGCAGTCTCGCGCGGAACGCAGGAGTTCCGGCGGCTGCCTCTCTCGCTATTCTTGTTCACGGCGTGCATGCCCTTCCCGCTGCGGCTCCCCGTCCGGCTGCGACTCAGGATCCCGGTCAGGCGACTCCCCCACCTGCTACGGTCCCTGCGGCGAAACCCGTCGAGTTGCCCGAGGGCGACGGCAAGCCGATTGCCACCGAGTACTGCCAGATGTGCCACAAGTTGACGAATCTGACGAAAGCGCACAAGGATTTGGACGACTGGAAGGACACCATCCACACCATGATGGACCGTGGCGCGGCCATCCCCGATGACAAGGTAGATGTCCTGGCCGCGTATCTTTTCAAGAACTTCGGCCCCAAGGACGCCGTTCCCGCTGCCGGTGCGCCGGCCGCCGCTCCAGCGCCTGCTGCCGCTTCTCCCGCACCCGCGCCGGATTCGGCGACGGCAGGAACGCCCCCGGCGGCGAAGGCGACCGTCGTCGAATTACCGGATGGCGACGGGAAAGCCATTGCCACGCAGAATTGCCAGGCTTGCCACAAGCTTACGAATCTGACCAAGGCGCACAAGAGCCTGGACGATTGGAAAGATACCGTGCAGACCATGATCGATCGCGGGGCGAATGTCCAGCCGGATCAAGTCGATACCCTCGTTCAATACCTGGCAAAGAATTTCGGGCCGAAGGACGCGTCCACCCCGGCTTCCCCCACCCCGGCGAATTGATCTTGCTGGAAACGCCAATTTCCCGATTGGCGTCTTTCAAACCGCTCATCGGGAGATTGGCGTTCCCGGGGGTAGTCGCGGCTTGCGCCTATGATGCGTCCGTGAGAAAATCACGCCTCAATCGTCTGCGCCAATCGCTCAGGGTGGAATAAAGTTTCCGAGTACACGCGCGCGTATGCGATCAGCACACGACGGCGATATCGTCTAAGGGTTAGGACGTGGCCCTCTCAAGGCCAAAATCCGGGTTCGAATCCCGGTATCGCTACCAATCTGTGGCGCTTTAGCCGATTCAGGGAAGGCGTAACCGTGGGTGGTTCGAATACGTCAATAGTTGTTAGGGCCGGGTCAACTCATACAAGCTGACGGAACGAAGCTGACAGGACAAATATGGCTATTTCTGATACCTCTCAACAAACCGACGCGGAGCGTCCAACGGACCTGCACCCGCTCGGCGGCGAAACCGGCAAGCCGAAGAAAAGCGGCTGGCTTTGGATCCTCGCCATAATCGTGCTGGCCGGCGGGGCCTACTACTATTACAAGACGCGACCGTCGTCGGAGAGCAAGGCGGCGCCCGCGCCCGGTGCCAGGGCAGCCGCGCTGGGGCCCGTCTCGGTGGCCGTCACTGCCGCTCTGAAGCAGAACGTTCCGTACTATCTTTCGGGTCTTGGGACGGTGAGCGCATTTAATACGGTTACGGTGAAGAGCCGCGTGGACGGAGAACTGCAAAAGGTCAATTTCACAGAGGGGCAATTCGTGCATGAGGGCGATCTGCTGGCCGAGATCGATCCCCGGCCCTTCCAGGTGGCGCTGGAACAGATGGAGGGGCAGCTGTTCCGCGATCAGGCCCAGTTGAACAATGCCCGCGTCGATTTCAAGAGGTATGACCAGCTGGCGAAAGAGGGAGTCATCGCTTCGCAGCAGGTGGACACGCAGAACGCCACGGTGGGGCAGTTGGAAGGCGCGGTGCGGGCCGACCAGGCGCAAATTGACAACGAGAAATTGCAATTGGTGTATTGCAAAATTACGGCGCCGCTCAGCGGGCGCGTCGGGCTGAGGCTGGTCGATCAGGGCAACATGATTCACGCCACGGACCCGAATGGCCTAGTGGTGATCACGCAGGTGCAGCCAATCGCGGTTCTCTTCACTCTGCCGGAAGACAACCTCCAGGAAGTCATCCAGCACATGAAAAGCGAGGAGTTGGCCGTCGAAGCATTCAGCCGCGACGATCAGGCCAAGCTCGCGACGGGCAAGCTTTTGACGGTCGACAATCAGATCGATCCCACGACCGGTACGGTTCGATTCAAGGCGGCTTTTGCCAATCAGGATTTGTCACTCTGGCCGAATCAATTCGTGAACACTCGCCTGATGCTGGCCGTGCGCAAGGATGCCATCGTGGTGCCGCTGGCGGCGATTCAGCGCGGGACGCAGGGCTCCTATGTCTTCACTGTGAAGGCCGGCAAGGCAAACATGCAAGCCGTCAACGTGGGCTTGACGCAGGGAAATATCGCCCTGATCGCCTCCGGCGTTTCGGCAGGCGACCAGGTCGTGGTGGACGGGCAGGAACGGCTACAGGCCGGCACTCCCGTGGAAGTGCATAATGCCGCGTCAGGCGGACCCGCCAACGGTTCCGGCGCAAGCGCCCCTGCGTCCGGTAAAGATTCCAATTCTTCCGGCTCACCGAAAAAGAAAGCCCAGGGAAAGCAAGGCTGATGAATCCATCCCAGCCATTTATTCTGCGCCCGATCGCGACTTCTTTGCTGATGGCCGCGATCCTGCTCGCGGGAGCAGTGGCGTACCGCCAGCTGCCCGTTTCGGCGCTGCCTCAGGTGGACTATCCGACGATCCAGGTACTCACGTTTTATCCGGGAGCGAGTCCCTCCGTGATGGCCTCGTCGGTTACCACTCCCCTGGAACGGCAATTTGGCCAGGTGCCCGGGCTCAATCAGATGACCTCGACAAGCTCCTTCGGGGCGTCGCTCATCACGCTGCAATTCGTCCTTGATCTGAACATCGACGTGGCTGAACAACAGGTCCAGGCCGCGATTAACGCCGCGACCACGTTTCTCCCGGCCAATCTTCCCAACCCGCCGATTTACAGCAAGACGAACCCCGCCGACACTCCCGTGCTTACGCTCGCGCTGACTTCGGAAACGCTGCCTCTCACGAAGCTCGAGGATATGGCGGACACCGTCCTGTCGCAGAAAATCGCGCAATTGCCCGGCGTTGGGCTGGTGAGCATCAGCGGCGGACAGAAGCCCTCCGTGCGGATTCAGGCGAACCCGACGGCCCTCGCGTCCTACGGATTGAGCCTGGAAGATTTGCGCACGGCGCTCGGGCAGGCGAACGTCAACCAGGCCAAGGGCAACCTGGATAGTTCCCAGCAGGCATTTACGATTTGGGCGAACGATCAGTTGATGACTGCTGAATCGTACAAGCCCATCGTCATCGCCTATAAGAACGGCGCCCCGGTGCGCATCATGGACGTGGCCAACGTCATCGACAGTGCGGAAAATGTCAAACTGGCGGCGTGGGAAAACGACAAGCCGGCCGTGGTCGTGAACATTCAGAGGCAGCCGGGCGCGAATATCATCAACGTGGTGGACCGCATCAAAAATCTCTTGCCGCAACTCAAGGCCTCCCTGCCGTCCTCGGTGCAGCTTTCCATCCTGACGGACCGCACCACCACCATTCGCGCTTCCGTTTCGGACGTGCAATTTGAGTTGATGCTGACCGTCGCGCTGGTCGTGCTCGTCATTTTCCTCTTCCTGCGCAGCCTGGCGGCGACCGCCATCCCCAGCGTGGCCGTGCCGCTTTCGCTCGTCGGCACGTTCGGCGTGATGTATTTGCTCGGCTACAGTTTGGATAATTTGTCGCTGATGGCGCTCACGATTTCCACGGGGTTCGTCGTCGACGACGCAATCGTGATGATCGAAAACATCACGCGTTACATCGAAGAGGGCGACCCGCCGCTCGAAGCCGCTTTAAAAGGCTCCGAACAGATCGGGTTCACGATTCTTTCGCTTACGGTGTCGCTGATCGCCGTGCTGATCCCGCTGCTCTTCATGCAGGACGTTGTGGGCAGACTGTTCCGCGAATTCGCCATCACTCTGAGCGTGACGATTCTGGTTTCAGCCGTCGTCTCGCTGACGCTCACGCCGATGATGTGCTCGAAAATTCTGCGCCATCAGAAAGAGTCGGAAAAAAGCTGGTTCTATCGGGCTTCCGAAAGTACGCTGGATTGGATCATCGAACAATATGCGACGATCCTGCGATTTGTGCTGCAGCATCAGTTTGCCACGCTGGTCGTCACTGCCGGGACTCTGGCGCTTACGATCTTTCTGTTCCTGGTCATTCCCAAGGGCTTTTTCCCCGTGCAGGATACCGGCGTCCTCCTGGGCATCTCGGAAGCTCCGGCAACCATTTCGTTCCCAGCCATGGCGGACCGCCAACAGGCTCTCGTGAAAGTGCTTCTGAAGGATCCCGATGTCGTCAGCCTCTCGTCGTTTATCGGAGTAGACGGGGTCAACTTGCTGCCGAACAGCGGCCGCGTTCAAATCAACTTGAAATCGCGCGAGGAAAGAAAAGACGACGCGGAAGCTGTGATTCGCCGCCTGCAGGCAGCCCTGACCGACGTGAAGGGAATCACGCTCTACCTGCAGCCCGTGCAGGACTTGACCGTGGAAGACCGCATCAGCCGCACGCAATTTCAGTACACGATGGAAGACGCTGACGGGCGTGAGCTTGCGGAATGGGCCCCAAAATTGATCGACAAGCTCAGGGATTTGCCGCAGTTGACCGACGTGGCCAGCGACCAGCAGCAGCTCGGCACACAGGCAACCCTGGCGATTGACCGCGACACGGCGTCGCGGCTGGGAATTCTTCCGCAGGCCATCGACGACACGCTGTACGACGCGTTCGGCCAGCGGCAAGTCTCCACGATTTTCACGCAGTTGAACCAGTACCACGTCGTGCTCGAAGTGAATCCGACGTTCCAGCAGAATCCCGACGCTCTCAAACAGATTTACGTGAAATCCTCGAATGGGACCCAGGTCCCGCTCAGCGCGTTCACTCAATATTCGTCGGAACTCACCCCCATCGCCGTAAACCACCAGGGACAATTCCCCGTGGTGACGCTGTCCTTTAACTTGAAGCAGGGCGCTTCGCTCGGACAGGCCGTGGACGCCATCAAGCAGGCGCAGCAGGATATTGGCTTTCCGGCCAGCATCCACGCGGGATTCCAGGGAACGGCGCAGGCTTTCCAGGCGGCGCTGGCGAACGAGCCGATCCTGGTGCTGGCTGCGCTCGTGACTGTGTACATCGTTCTCGGCGTCCTCTACGAAAGCTACATTCATCCCATCACGATTCTTTCGACGCTCCCATCGGCAGGCGTCGGAGCGCTGCTGGCACTGCTGATTACGCACACCGATTTCAGCATCATTGCGCTCATAGGAATCATCCTGCTGATAGGAATCGTACAGAAGAACGCCATCATGATGATCGACTTTGCGCTCGAGGCCGAGCGTAAGGGCGGCAAGAGCCCGATTGACGCCATTTATCAGGCCTGCCTGCTGCGATTCCGCCCCATTCTGATGACTACCCTGGCGGCCATGCTCGGCGGCCTGCCGCTGGCCCTCGGCGGAGGCACTGGCGCGGAATTGCGCAAGCCGCTGGGCATCGCAATCGTCGGGGGATTGATTTTCAGCCAGGCGCTGACGTTGTTTACCACCCCAGTCGTATACCTCGCGTTTGACCGCCTTGCGAAACGCCTCGGCCACGGCACGCCAGTCGAAGCACCAGCGCATGCCCCCGCGGATTAAATCGAAACATTTTGTAGCGCCCGCCTTCAGGCGGGCATCTTGAATCCAGACCCATGCTCGCCTGAAGGCGAGCGCTACATTGTCTCACCCCGATTTCTTTCAGTCCCCATTTGAAATAAGTTTATGCGTCCAAAAACTTCCGTATTTTTTTGAGGACGCTTGCAAACATGGCCGGCGTCAATCGCCCGGTCTGTGTGTTTTGCTGGCTGGGATGGTAGGCAGCGAAAAGGTGTGGAAGATCCCCCGGCAATTCAAAACTCGCGCCGTGCGAAAACGGGTACGCCGCCCGCGACGCGATCAATCCTTGCCCCTTCAGCAAATCTAGATACGTATGGAGCGCAATGCTTCCCAGCGCAAGAATCGCTCGCGGACGAATCAACGCGAGTTCCTGTTCGAGATACGGCAGGCAGTTTCGGATTTCCGACGGCAGCGGTTTGTTGCCGGGCGGTGCACAGCGAATTGCCGCTGAAATCAGCGCGTCCTTGAGAATCAGCCCGTCATCGGCTCGCTTCGAATCTGGTTGATTGGCGAATCCCAAGCGGTAGAGTTGCTCGTACAGAAAATCTCCCGAGCGGTCACCCGTGAACATTCGTCCCGTGCGGTTGGCCCCATGCGCCCCCGGAGCGAGGCCGATGATGACAAGTCGCGCCCGCGGGTCGCCGAAGGCGGGCACGGGGCGGCCCCAGTAGCTCCAGTCGCGATAGGCCCGCCGTTTCACTCGCGCGACATTCGCAAGGTAATCGACGAGGCGGGGGCACTTTCTGCAATTCGTGACCTCGCGTTCAAGTATGGCGAGCTGATCGGTGGACGTCACTTTCTCCGCGCGCCTTTCAGGAATTGTTGAAGTACGACGGCCTGATTGTGCAATGGATCATGCGCGGCATAGAGCAGGGTGACCGTGCCGTGGTCCTTCTCGAGCTGCTTGATCTGGCGGACAAGAACCGTCCGTCCCGCCAACTCCTTTCGATATTTCACGCTAAATCCGGCCCATCGCTTTGGGTCGTGCCCAAACCATTTGCGCAGCGCATCCGACGGAGCGATTTCCTTGAGCCAGAGATCCAAGTGGGCTCGCTCCTTGGAAACCCCCCGAGGCCAGAGTCTGTCAACAAGCACACGAAACCCGTCCCCTTCCTCTTGCGATTCGTAGACTCGCCTAATCTTCAGCATTCGGTTTTCCCGACCCCATTCTAGGCCTGCGCTTCACGCCTTTCTACTATTCGTCGATCTTACCAAACGAAAATTGAATTTCACCGCAAGATCCGGATAGCGACGGAACATTGGCCGCAGATACCGCAATTGGGGTGCGATCTGAGCGCTATCGAGCTGGGCTCGCAGCGTTTCCGCCCAAATTGGTTGCCTGCCAATTTGGTTCGCGAGCCAATTTGGTTGCGAGCCAATTTGAGTCTGGTCTTGATTCCGGCGGCGGCGAGAATCGGAGAGTCGAAAAGAGGCTGCGCCCGGCGGAAACGCCAACGGCCGGCGGGAAGGAAGAGAAAAATGAAAATCATAGCCGCTAGTTTCGCCATTCTGATTTTATTGGCTGCGAGCGCCCCCGCACCGGCAAAGAAAAATCCGGCTCGTCCGTTCTTTTTGCAGGTCCCGGTCACCATCGATGGAGCGGAAGTTCCGCAGGGAATTTACGACCTGACTTTGGAACCCGGCCCTTCGGGTATCCGGGTGACCCTCTGGAAGTACGGCCGGTTCGTGGCTACGGCGCGCGGCGCCTGGGTGAAGGGTGGCGTGAAGTACTCTGAAAATACAGTCCTTCTCCGGGTGAATTCCGACGGATCGCGATCGCTCATCGAAATTCGGCTGGCGGGCACCGCGAAATCGATCGTTTTGAAGGACACCGACACTGCCGTTCGGGTTACGGAAAAGTAGTCGCACAAGTGCCCTCTCTGTCCCGAAAGGCGGGACAGAGAGGCCTCTACAAAACCGCGTTCGCACGATTGGTTTTGTAGAGGCCTCCGGAATTTGGGGCGGGCACCTTTCCGCTCTCACTGTGATCCAACCAAATCCGCCCAATTTTATGCAGTTCGGCGCGATTGACTCCCCTCCGGCCGGACGTTAGCATGGTGGTTTCCGCTTCGCCTCTGATTCGACGCGGGAGACGCGCCCATGGCCGCAGAAACCAAATCCGGGACTGTGCTGGACCGCATTATCGAGGCGCGCCGCGCCGCGATCGCGCACCGCAAGAAAACTGTTCCGGAGACGGCGCTGCGTTTCGGGGTGAAGCACGCCAAGCCCGTGCGCGATTTTGCGTCCGCGCTGACGCGCAATTCCTTGAATGTAATCGCTGAACTCAAGAAGGCGTCGCCTTCACAGGGCGTGATCCGCGCGGATTTTGACCCGGTGGCGCTGGCGAAGAGCCTCGAGGCGGCCGGAGCGGCGGCGCTCTCTGTGCTGACTGAGGAAGAATTCTTTCAGGGTGAATTGAAATACATGCGCGATGCGCGCGCGGCGGTCGGCTTGCCTGTGCTGCGCAAGGATTTCATCGTCGATCCGTGGCAGGTCTGGGAGGCGCGGGCTACCGACGCCGATTCGTTTCTGTTGATTGTCGCAGGACTTGGTGACACGATTCTCGGCGAATTGCTCGTGCTTGGCCGCGAGTTGGGGATGGAGCCGCTCGTCGAAGTCCACACGCGCGAGGAATTGACGCGGGCGCTGGCGGCGGGCGCGCGCATTCTGGGAGTGAACAACCGCGATCTGCGCACGCTGGAAGTGCGCCTCGAAACTTCGGAGGAATTGATTGCGGCGATTCCCGATGAATGCGTCGCAGTGTGCGAATCGGGCTTGCGGACGCACGAGGATCTGGCCCGCCTGCGGTCCGCGGGATTTGACGCGTTCCTCGTCGGCGAGCACTTGATGGCCCAGCCCGACCCTGCAGCCGCGCTGCGCAAATTGCTTGGCGGATGAAGTGGCGCATGCTTTAGCTTGTGAAGGTTTGCTGCCATGGCAAATTCAAACCTCCACAAGCTAAAGCATGCGCCACAAAAATCTCATGCCGACTCGTGTTAAAATTTGTGGGATCAAAACGACACCTTCTGACCCGCCAGAGCCCCGCGCCAGGGCGGGGCCAGATCAAGGAGAACTCCGCGCCCCGCACACCACCAGGTGGGGCCAGATCAAAGAAGGCGGTTTCTAGCGGTCGTCGCAACACCCGATGGGTTCTGGGGTTGCGATGGGGCGTCGTGGGCCGGGTGCGTTGCCGCAAGCGGAGAAGCGCGAGCAGTTCGCGCGGCTGATCGCGCAGGGCTTTAACAATTCTGAGGCGTGCCGGATCGTCGGGATCAACCGGCGGACCGGGAAACGGTGGCGACACGGCCGCACGATCACGACCAGGGATGGCAGGAAGCTGCATTATGCTGCCGTGGTCACCACGGGGGCGGTCAGGCGGGAGGTCTCGCCACGGTATCTGTCTGAGGATGAGCGGGTGCAGATCGCGGACCTGCGCCAGGCCGGGGCGGGGGTGCGGGCGATCGCGGAACGGCTGGGCCGCAGCCCGTCGACGATCAGCCGCGAGCTGCGCCGTAACCGTGACCCGGGCAGCGGGCGGTACCGGCCGTTCACCGCGCACAAGCTGGCCGCTCAGCGGCGGGCCCGGCCCCGGGCGGGCAAGATCGCCCGCGACGAGGCGCTGCGCCAGTTCGTGCAGGACCGGCTGGAGAAGCGGTGGAGTCCGCAGCAGATCAGCCAGGCGCTGCGCGCGGAGTTCCCGGGCGAGGCGGCGCGGCATGTCGTGCACGAGACCATCTACCAGGCGGTCTACCGCCCTGAGCTGGGTGGCCTGTCCCGCGAGCTGCCGGCCCGGGTGCTGCGGACCCGTCGGCGCCGCCGCAGGCCGCATCGCCGGCCGGGCGAGCGCCGCCCGAACCCGATCACCGCCATGACGATGATCGGGCAGCGGCCCGCCGAGGCCGCCGCCCGTACCTAGCCGGGGCACTGGGAAGGCGACCTGATCACCGGGGCATCCAACCGGTCAGCGATCGGCACCCTGGTGGACCGGGCGTCGCGGTTCACGATCTTGCTGCACCTGCCCGGCCGGCATACCGCCGAAGCAGTCCGCGACGCGCTGATCGCCGCCATGTCCGCGCTGCCGCCGCAGCTGCGGCGCTCGCTGACCTGGGATCAGGGCAAGGAGATGGCGCTGCACCAGGAGGTCACCGCCGCGCTGGGGATGCCGGTGTACTTCTGCGACAAGGCCAGCCCGTGGCAGCGCCCGTCGAACGAGAACACCAACGGGCTGCTCCGCCAGTACTTCCCCAAGGGCAGTGACCTGCGCGCCCACGGCCCGGATGACCTGGCCGCGGTCGCCGCCGAGCTGAACGCCCGGCCGCGCAAGACCCTGGGGTGGGATGCTCCCGCCGCGCTGCTCGGCCTGTGAACCAGGGTCGTCACGCCCGCCGCCGGAGGGAGGGCCTGCCACAATGGACGGCGTGCCAGACATGCGACGCCGCAGCCCCGAACCGCCCGCAGGGCCGCCCGAGATCCAGTTCAAGCCCGGCATGGCGAACGAGCTGCTGCACGAGCTGGCACCGCTGCTGGCTGAGGAAGGCATCGACGTCGGCCACCTCGACGTGGCCGACCCGGACACCTTGCAGCAGGCGCTTAACCGGGCCATCGAACGGCACAACATGGCCATGTTCACCCCGGTCGGCCAAGCCCGCGACCTGGCCGCCGTCACCTTGCGGCTAGCCGCCGAAGCCATCGCCGACGGCGACACCCGGCTCGCCGCCGCGATCTTGGATCAAGCCCAGCCCGAATCCCGCGACGGCTCCGCGGCCACCGTCTCCGGCTGCATCGGGATTGCCCTCGGCCTGCTCGACCAATGGCTGACCGGGCACGACGCCGACGTGCCCGCGGGCCTGGCCAGGCTGACCCGGCTGCCGGTCGGCCACTGGACCGGCGAACACGCCGCCACCGACATCCTCACCCTGGCCCGCAAGGGACGCGCTTTCGCTTCCCTCGACGCGCTGATCGCCCGGCAAGGCGGCCAGCACGTCCTCTACGGCAGCGCCCTCGCCCTCGCCGCCGCCCTCCAGGCCTGGTCACGACACGCCGGAACTCCCCTCATCGACCTGGCGCGTACGGTCATTCGTTAAAACCGATACGATCCCAGCCATCAGTGGCCAGTGTTGCGACGATGGCTGGAATCCGCCGGCGAACAGTGGGGCCAAATCAGGTTGACAAAGCCACTTCGCCATCGCTGGTTCCCCCTCAGCTTGCCGGATCTTGGTCTGCGCTGGCCTGAATCTGGCCTTACAACACCGCGCAAGACAGGCTGATGACGCGCATCAGTGAGTATCATCCCACCAGGTCACAAGGTATGTACCCAGGTCGGCCGTATTTCCGGCACAGTCGGCGGATCAGATGGTGACGGTCGTCCCGTACCGCAGCGAAATACAGCAACCCATGCGCGCTACGGCTGTCCTGGGCTGCCATCCACACACGCACTAGGCTGCACCGTTCGGCCGCGAGCAGGGCCGCGCCGCTAGTTTGCATCCAGACGGACTCCTGGGTGCGGCGCACCGTTAACCCTCAGGGGTTTCTGCCGACCCAGCGGGCCTGACGGCGAGGGCCAGGCCAGAGGGCAGGCCCGATCGGCGCGCGGCGAACCTCTTTCAGGCCTATCTGGAACAGCGCGGAGGGGTCCTTCCCCACCTGCGATTTCTACAAGAAAGGCTGTAGATAGTCACGCTAAGTAATTTCTACAGGATGATCTGTGACGTTTGAGGCATTTTTTTTAGAGCTGAGGGTGTAGATGCCGCTGAGACAGTTTCTTGAGCTGAGGATGCAGATGCTGCCGCTGAGGCATTCTTTTTAAAGCCGAGGATGTAGATACCACCGGCGGAGCCTGCGGCCAAGACCGCTAGCACGATGAGCACACGGCCGTGAACACCTGCCTCCAAGACGGGCACGGCAGCACCGACTGCGAGCAGCAGTCCCACCATGCTCCGGGCCATAGACGCTCCTAGGCGGGCTACGTGCACCCTACGTGCATCATCCGTTGGGCAACGGTGGCCATCTACGGTCCCGAACGGTCACCAATCGAAACCAGTAGCGAAACTGGCAGACCGAGTTTCCGCAGGTGAGACACCGTTTATGCAGTTCTATAGAGTGGTCAGGGACAGGATCGAACTGTCGACCTTCCGCTTTTCAGGCGGACGCTCGCCCCTGAGGCCACCGGACCTACCACAGGGGAACTCCCCTCCTGAACCGGGCAGACCCGGAAATGCCTGGTGATCATGTCCCTGCAGCCCGACTCACCACGACCCGCCCGCCCGGCGCAGCGCCGACCTGCGACCTGCCAGAAGGCGGCCAGCCCGGCCGGCGAGAGTAAAACTACGGCGGTGCCACGGCGGCAGGCCCGGCAGGCCGGGCAGCTGGACGCCGGGCCGCTCGCGGCGGACATCGCCTCGTTCCGGCTGCACCTGGCCGCCGAGGGCAAATCGGCCCGGACCATCGGCGGCTACGCCGGCGCGGTGCGCTGGTTCGCCGCCGCCTGGCTGCTGCCGCAGGCGGGCCGGACCAGCTGGGACCAGGTCGACGCCCGGGATGTGCAGCGGTGGATGGTGCACCTGCTGGGCCGCTACAGCAGCGCCTACGCCAGCATCCAGTTTCGCGCGCTGCGGCAGTTCTTCAAGTGGCTGGCCGCCGAGGAGAGCCTCCCCGACCCGATGGCGCGGCTCCGCGCGCCCACGGTCACGGTGCCGGAAGTCCCGGTGTTCACCAGCGTAGAACTATCGGATCTCGAGCGCGCCTGCCGCGGCGGCACGTTCGCCCAGCGCCGCGACGCCGCGATCATCGCGGTCTTCACCGCGACCGGCATCCGCCTATCCGAGATGGCGGGCATCCGCCACGACCCGGACGACCCCGCGCGTAATGATCTTGACCTGGACCGCCGGGAGATCCGCATCACCGGCAAGGGCGGCACCGCCCGCACCGTCAAGATCGGCCACCAGGCCGCCCGCACCCTGGACCGCTACCTGCGGGCCCGGCCCGCCACCCGCAGGCCTGGCGGGACCGGCTGTGGCTGGGCGTGAACGGCCGCGGGCCGCTGACCGCCACCGGCATCTACCAGCTGATCGCCCGCCGCGGCCGGCAAGCCGGCGTGCCCGGCATACCCGCACCGGTTCCGGCACCACTTCAGCCACACCTGGCTCGACCGCGGCGGCCCCGAAGCAGACCTGATGGAACTCAACGGCTGGACCTCCCCCCAGATGCTCACCCGCTACGGCGCCAGCGCCCGCGCCGCCCGCGCCCGCCGCACCTACGACCGCATCATGGAACAGGTGCCCTGACCCCGGTCAGGGGCCGCAGCCGCCACCGGCCCTCCGCACGCACGGCCGCCAGCCAGGCAGCATGGTGCATGACTGTGCACCCCGACGCCCCAGCCACCCGGGCATGGAATCACACAGCGTAAACACCCCGCAGGCCCGATTCACGAGCGAAACACACCTAACGATGCTCCTATGTTTTGTCAAGGCTTTCTATGAGCTAGATACTCGGCGAGTTTGCTTTCTGCTGAAGGGCGGACACGACAGGGAAGGGCCGCTCCTAGTGGGAGGGCAGGCTCTTATCAGGTCACAAGGTCAGCAGCTGGAGAGGGGGCCCGGGGCGGCCGGCGGATCGATCGAAGGCCAGCACCGGTGGCGGCAGCCGATTAGCGGGCCAGGCCGCCCCGGGAGCAGGGGGCGTCAGCCGCCGTCGCGCAGGTGGTGGTAGACCTCGCGGGCGACGTAACGCTTCAGGCAGCGGATGATCTCCTTCTTGGACAGCCCTTCCTTGGTGCGCCGCTCGATATAGGCGCGGGTGGCGGGGTGAGCGCTCATCCGGGTGATCACGATCCGCCACAGGGCGTGGTTGGCTTCGCGGTTCCCGCCGCGGTTCAGGCGGTGCCGCCGGACCTTCCCCGATGACGCGGGGATCGGCGCGACGCCGCACAGGTGCGCCCAGGCGGCCTCGCTGCGCAGCCGCTCAGGATGATCCCCGGCCGCCACCAGCAGCAGCGCCGCGGTGTCCGGGCCCACGCCGTAAAGGCTGAGCAGGCCGGGCGCGCGGGCGGTGACGAGCGGGATGATGAGGTCATCGAGCCGGTCGATCTGGCCGCCGAGGAACTCCACGCGCCGGCCGAGTTCCCGTAGCGCGATGCGGACCGCGTACTGGGCGGCATCACCGGGCCGGGGCCGCAGCGCCGCGATCGCTTCGGCCAGCGCGGCCGCGGTGAGCCCGGCGAACCGGGCCCGCAGGTCATCGGGGCCGGTCACGAGCAGGGCCCGGGCCTGGTTGATGGCCTGGGTCCGCTCGGCCCGGGCGCTGCGCTTGGCCACCATCAGCGCGCGGATCGCCTCCACCGCGCCGTCCCGGCCCTTCGGCTCCCCTGCTGCGCGGCCGGACTGCGCCGCCCGCGCCGCGCTGACCGCATCCAGCGGATCAGATTTCCCCTGGCGGTGGCGGTCCTGCCGGTCCGCGCGATCGACCTCCACGACCCGGACGCGGGCCGCGGCCAGGTACCGGGCCAGGCCCGCGCCGTAGCTGCCGGTGCCCTCGACGCCGACCAGGGCCAGGTTCCCGAACCCGGTAAGCCAGCTGAGCAGATCGGCGTACCCGGCTGCGGTGGCCGGGAACTCCCGCACCCCGAGGAGCCCGCCGAGAGGGTCGAGCGCGGCGGCTACATGCATGTCGGCGTGGGTGTCCACGCCGCCGGTGATGACGCGTGTGTCTTCTAGGATTGTCATTGCCGTCCCTTTTTCTCTGTGGTTGAGGGATGGCACGCACCCGCTGGCCGCCGATCTGTGAAACCCCGGCCTCTTGCCCAGGCCAGGCAGATCGGACCGGCAGCGCCGGTGGGTGCCTGAACGACCGGGACCCAGGCGACGGGCCGGTCTCAAGACAACCCAGATGGGGCGTCAGGCCGGATGACAGGTCAGACCAGGTCCCAGCGCCGACCCTACGCCCGTAGCCACGCAAAACCACGGAAGCAGGGCCGAAGCTCTCATCCACATCCTCCCTGCCGATTATTTGCGGCTATCGAGGCTGACCGAGACACCGTGGACCTTGTGCCAGATCTTCCGGTTCTGCGCGTCGTGGCCGCCCGCCCTGACTGCCCGGATGCTGTTTCGAGGTCGATCGACACCAGGCAGTGGCGGCGGCACCAGGCGGGTAGCGACAGTGCCCAGCCGAGGGCGGAGCATGGGAGCTGCCGGTCGGCGTTGGCCGGTGCGGCCTTCCGGCTCACCGTGGGCATGGCGCGCCGCGCCCGCAGAGGGCGAGGCCTTCGGTGCGCCGGATGAAATCGACGAGCACCGACCGGGGCTGGAAGGAGAGCGCGCTGTCGACGGCGCCGGCGAGTGTGGGCGATGCGCCTGGGGCGAAGCTGAACTGGTAGGTGACGCAGCCGCCGGGGAAGGTGTAGAAGCGCAGGCTGGCGAAGTGCGGTTGCCTGCTCAGCGGGTGTTCGAAGCGCCGCGTGCCCGGGTGGTCGGATCGGATCTGCTGAGCGCCGGTGGTGTCGCAGGCAGCGGTCAGGGTGACGGTGATGGCGTGCGGTCCGGCGCGGTCGGAGTCCAGCCAGAACCTGGTGTGCCCGCTGGTGATGTCGGCGTCGCCGGTGCTCCAGCCCGTGGGGAGTGCGGCGATGCAGGGCAGCAGGGCGGCGGAGGGGACGGCCTGGGCGCTGAGGATCATCGAGTGGCCGGTGCCGCAGCGGGGGGCGGAGGCGCCCGGGTTGCCGCCCGGGGCAACGGTCTGCACCCCGATGAAGACGGCCACGAGGGCGACGGCGAGCACCGCGGCGGTCAGGGCGACCCGCTGGATGCTCCAGCGTTGTATGGCGATCGGCGGCCGCCGCGGGGCGAGGGCACGGAATTCGCCGAGCAGGTCGCGGGGGTCGCGTTTCATGAAGGCGCGCAGCTGGGTCGGGCTGGCGGGGCCGCGGGTGGCGGCGAACGCCTCGGCGGTCTCGTCGGGGGTGAAGTAGGCCAGCGCCCGCCGGTAGACCCGTTCCGGGTCGCTGCGGACGGCGAGGACCAGCATCATGTTGCCGAGGTCGACCGCCTGCCGCCACGGCGAGGGATGGGCTTGGGCGAAGGGCGACGTCGATCAGCAGCAGTTGCCCGTCGCGGACCATGAGGTTCCCCGGCTTGATGTCGCGGTGCGCGATGCCGGCGTCCCACAGCTTCCTGATCAGCAGCAGCCCCTGGTCGATGATGTTGTCGTCGATCTCCGCCTCGCCGATTTCGATGGCACCGGTGAAGAACTCGGTGACGAGCAGGTATTCCCGCTCCGGGGTGATCTCCACGGTCCCGTACGGTGCCGCGGTGCGGACCCCGGAGTCGCGCAGCAGGCGGAGCACATAGTCCTCGTACTGGGTGAGCTGCCGCACGGACGAGAACGGGTGCTCGTCCTCCATGGAGCCGTACCGGATGGTGCGCCCCAGCTTGTACCAGCGGTCGGCGCGGACGTGCCCCTTGGTGTACAGCTTGGCGAACAGGAACTGCTCTGGGCCGCCGCTGGCCCGCAGCCGCAGCGGGGTCGAGCCGGCCGACGATTCCAGGCCGACCGGCTTGATCTCGGTCACGTCCAGCCCGAGCTGGTCGCGCACGCCCCGGCGGATCGCCTCCCCCCGGCGGCCGGTCACATCGACGTGCGCGGTGCGCCCGCGCCGGTACACGACCGGGAACACCTCGTTCGGGGTGAAAAACCGGAACGCGGTGACCGCGATCGCCACCGCGAACACCGCGCCGAGGAGCACGTCGCCGGGGTGATCGATCCCCAGGTACATGCGGGCCAGGGCGAACACGGCCACCGCCACGGCCGCGGCGGCCTTGGTCCAGGACCGGGCGCGGCCCGGCACCGCCAGGCAGTAGACCACGCCCATCAGGAACATGGTGAGGTACGCCACCGGCGGCGACCCCCCCCGCATACCCGGCCCAGCTGCCGATGATCGGCACGCCGTACGGCCGCGGCCGCGACAGCGCGCTGTAGATCTGGTGGCCGACGATGCCCAGGAAGAGCACGCTGCCCACGAACACCAGCAGGTGCCGCCAGCGCCGGAAGATCATGGTCAGGACGACCACCGACGCGCCGAGCACGGGGACCCAGCCGCCGCCCGCCGCCTTGATCCCGTTGGCCACATCGGTCAGCCACGGGGTCCGTATCCCCGCCAGCCGGCGCAGCAGCCACGTGCTGGCCCGGTCCTCGATCCGCAGCCACGGACCGTGCTGGGAGGCCACGAACGCAGCGGCCAGAACCACGGCCGCTAGCACCAGCCACGCGGTCGTGCCGATGGTGATCGGGTGCGGCAGCGGCGGCGGCGCCCCGGTCGGCCGCCGCTGACGGCGGCCCTTGCCGGCGGCCGCGCCCGGCGGGCTGGCCGCGCCGTCCCCCGCGGCCACGCGCCGGGTGTCGTCACTCAACCCGCTCCACCCCCCGCCGGGATCAGCCCATCAGCGCCGGATCGACCAGCTCGCGGGGGCCCAGCTTCGGCAGGACCCGTACCGGGAACCTTGCCGCGGCGAGCGCCTAGCCGTAGATCTCGGCGAGCAGGACACTTTCGGGAAGTCGAAGGACCCGACCGTGATGACCGCGCCGGGCCGGCCTGTTCCCCCGGCGGCGGACGAGGCGTGGCCGCTTGCAGACGTGCAGGCCACCAGCGCGACCGCCAGCCAGATCCAAGCGGCGCGAAGCACCATGTCTGGCTTCAGCGCCCGCCATCACGGCCAGCAGCCGGAACCGGCGACAACGCAACATGACCACAACCGCGGCGACGGCCGCGCCCGCGAACAGCGCCTGCACCAGCCCGGCCAGCACCCGGCCGGCCAGCGTGGAAGGCACGATAGCGGTCACCGCCGCGGCGCGTGCCCCCGCATAGGTGGCGTGAGTGACGGCGGTAACCGCAACCGCCCCGGCGAGGACAAGCCCGGCGAAGATCAGCCGGATAACGCCGCCCGGATGCCGGTAGCGGGCAGGCGACAGCAGGCGGCCCCTGCGGTTCACGGCCGCCGCGGATGGTCCGATGCGGGTTTCGGGCAGCTTGGTCATGACTTCCCCCGGGTCCTACGGCCAGCATGACACGCAACCGGCCGGGTGGCGAGGACGGTGCAGGCACGCCAGGCAGAACAGCGCGATCGGCGTGCAGAGCGGGAGACAAGTTGCCGGCGGCATGATCACGATCCCTTCGCCCGGCCGCTGCCCGACCCGGTCGGCGACGGCACCGTCCCGCTGGCTGGGTTCCGCGTCAGGGCCCTGCCCGGCTCGGCCGCAGAGGCCGAAGAACGCCAAGCCGAAGCAGCAACACGGCGGGCCATACCCGCGCTCACGAGGGTCGGCCGCCACCGCCCTCGAAAGCACCCCAGATGGAGGCAGCCGGTGGCTGCCTGTCGAGCGAGCAGACCGCCGATCCCGCCGCTCTGCATAACACTCCGTTCAGGCGTGCCCTCCGCAGCGCCAAGCCGACACCGGCTGGCGG
>CAWFVW010000025.1:0-212498 GCA_963819395.1 uncultured Acidobacteriota bacterium | reverse complement strand
TGTATATGTGTACTTGGTTAAGACGTGTGTTGCTTGGCGCCCCGATCGATCACCTCGCTGACCCCGGCTTTCAGAGTCTGCTTTCGCTGGTGTGATGCCCGGCCGTTCACCGTACATCTCCGGCAACGGCGCGCGCCTCTGACGTTCAAGCAGCGATTCGAGGTCGCTGGACGGCTCGCGATTCGGGACCGCGTCCTCGTGGGCCACACTGGTGAGCGAGACCGGCTCACCTCGTCGCCGAACTGCCGCCCGGCGAGGGCATCGCGCCAGGATCGGGTGCGGCCAGTGTGGTCGTCTGCGCAACCGAAGCTGATGGATAGCTGGGCTCGATAATAAATCGTCCAGCCGGACGATATCGCATCAGGAAATCGATGCTCGCCTGTGAACCGTCCGCGTCCCCGTCACTGATGAGCAGCAGGTTTGTTTCATGCCCGCGAGCCGTCGAGATCAGCAGATTCGTCTGAGCTGGCTTTGTCGTGAGCGGTTTCACGAAGACGATCTCCGGTTCCCTGTCCGAGTGCTCGGCGGAGAACGAATCGGGATCGCCGAGAACGACGGAGTTGACCGCATCCGGCATCCGAATGGCCGTGACAAACCGTGGAGCCAGATGGATCGTGGACACTTGGCCATCCTGCAGTGGGCGAGCGACGACTTCCGCACGGATCCCGGACGTTTGCGCGGTGCCAACAATCGCCGCGGCGATGCTGAGGAATACCGTTACGTAAATCGTATTGATGTTCATTGATGATCGCACCTGCACATGGCAGTTCGATGTTGTCGGTACGAGCGTTCCACTGCCATGACGTAGCGGCGAATCTGCGGATCGGCGCACTTCAGACCGAGCTTCCGTATCCGCCGTTCCCCGGTGTAGTACCCGGCGGCGACAAGGCGGAGGTCGCCGCCGAACTGGCGCAAGAGGTCGGCGAGATAGGCCACGCCTCCGCGGATATTCTCCTCAACATGGAATCGATTCCTGACGCCAAAGCGGTATGCTGTGGCCGGCATCAACTGCATGAGCCCGACGGCGCCTCGATCCGACACGGCGTACGGATGCCACCCCGACTCGACGCCAATGATTGCAGCCACGAGTTCAGGCGGCACAGCGTACTGGCGCGCGTAGTAATCCGCCCATTGCATTTCCAGTGGCCGCAAATGCTCCATTTGGGCAGTTGTCTGAGCGATGCATGCACTCACACAGAGTAGCGGCACGATCCAAAATCGATTCACGCCACGTCTCCTGCAGGTTCTCCGTTTTTCAGCCTCACCGAGTGGGATCTCGCATTCTGCACAAGGGATGCGAAGCCATCCTGGAGGGTTAGCCGTTTTCGGTCTTCGCGCGTCTTCGCGATAAATGGCAGCAGGAAATCACGCATGTCCGCCTGCAGTTCGTCGATGCCCATGACTTGCAGCACCTGCTCGAGTTCCAGAATCTCGGCGATCGAGGGCGGCTTTTCCATTCGATAGGCGCGCAGAGCGTACGAGAGTCCGGCGATCTGCCTGTGCAGGACCTCGCTTCCTGTACGGCTTCGAATTCGGAGGATCTCCGCTTCCCGTTGTACGGAGGGGAACTCGGCGCGGAAGTAGGCGCATCGCCGTCGAAGTGGATCTCCGATTCTGCGAACTTCGTTCGAGGTGAGAATGACGAACGGGACCGTCTTACGCCGCACCGTGCCCAGTTTCGGTACGGAAATCTGCCACTCCGAGAGGATCTCGAGCAGCAACGACTCGAACTCTTCGTCGACTTTGTCGATTTCATCGATCAGAAGCACGCAGGGTTTACCCTCGCGCTGAAGCGCGCGCATGAGCGGACCCTGAACGAAGAAATCGAGCGTGTGCAGACGGCACCGGATCGACTCCCAGTCCGTTCCCAGCGTGTCCCACTGCGTTTCGAGGAACAGCCGCTGCAAGGCCGTATCGAACCTGCCAATTGCCTTCTCCTCGTCGATGCCCGGGTAGCACTGGAGGCGCTCGATTGTCGTATCCAACGCTACGGCGACCGCCTTCGCAAGTTCCGTCTTTCCGCAGCCGGGTGGGCCCTCGATCAGGATCGGCTTTTGCAGTTGCCCCGCGACGAACACCTGCTGAACCGTCACATCCTCGACGATGTACTCGGCGCGCTCAAACTGGCGCTTCAATTCGGCGACTGAAGGGAACACGCTGGCTCGTTACCTCAGCCCGGATTCTACGCAGGAACGCGGCTTCCTCCTAAACCGCCGCCGACGTCGGATTCGATCACCTGGAGGCGAATATTCTCGGGTTCTTTCCACCGCTCGACGGATCATGAGACGATCTCGAAAGATGGCGGAAGGGAGCACTGTCGGTGGCAGCCGGCCGGTTGTTCTTCCGCATCGAGGTGCCGTGCCCGTTGCGGCCCGAGTTCCTCGATTTCCAGCGCGGAATCCATGTCGGAAATCTGAGCGATCACGAACGCATCACACCATCCTGAAGCTCGCGCTTGAGGCGCGCTACGGTCAGCCGTTCGTTACCGAGCGATGGGGGCGCGGAGTTTACTGGCGCTGGATCGGCTATCCGCCGCGCGCCAACCGCGTCCGCGAAACCGATCTCCTCGGCCGTGAGCTTCGGCTGCTCGAAGTTCTTCCTGATGGTGGCTGCCGGCGAGCGCGCGGTGAAGTTCGGTATGCAGATCGAGCGTGGGTACGAGAAAGCGTCGCGGGAGAATCGCCAGTTCAAGCTGGAACAGACTGGGACTGGCACCGGCTTCTTGCGGTGCTGAAGACCCGAGGCGAGATGGCGCGCGACTCGAACGACTGGTGTGTCGTGAGGACTTCCACCTGCAGGCAGGAAGCTGGGGCGCTGAGGCGAGCGTGTTGTCCAAAGCCGACTATCCCGGACCGCTGAAGCTCCGGCGGATTCTCGAAAGTGCGCGGAAGGACCACTGGGCCGGCTTTCAGATCTACTACCATATGAGCGAGAGTGACGTGAAAAGCGCTACAGGTCAGGGTCTCGTGGAATCCGTGCTGGCCGTCTACCGCGAACGGGTTCCCGCCATGAACCTCTGTATACATATTCAACTGGCGGATCAATCGTTGAGTGTATCGGGCTGGCCGGCTAACCAAAGGACCGAGTTAGGATCGCGCTGAGACGAAATTTGCGCGGCCCAGTTAGGCGATCATCCCGCCGATCATGAGCGCATGGCACAAGCCGACTCATCGTTCCCGATCGAGTACTGCTTGGCCGGGCAAGGGCACCTGCCTGGCAAGCAGGTGCGCAACTTCGGCTTCATCTTTACGTAACGCCACGGCTCTCGCATGTTGGCTATCCGGTTCATCGTTAGAGTTCCAGATGATGCGACGGATTGACTTGGCGAACGTTATCGATTCTCCTTACACCATGTATCCAACCCGCCCATAGCAGCGGTTGCCATAACGGTCCTTGTGCTCGTTCAGCTTCGTATCGTATGAGCTGCGCTTGAACCGCTTGTTGCAATAAGGGCATTCCACCGTGTACTCGTTGCCGAACGAAGTTTGCGCTCGTTTCGGGCGTGGCGCGGCATAGCCTGATGCGCGCGAAGTAGAAAAGTAGGGATTGCCGAAATACCCGGTCGATTTCGTCAGCTCGATTGGAAAGCGCGGCTCAAAGGTCTCTTCCAGGATCGTCACGGAATGGACCTTGTCGGCGATGTAGGATTTGATGCCGATCTCGCGGCTTCGCCCGCCGACACGGTCCCAGCCATAGAAGTACTCGCGTCCGACGCCATCGCGGCGGCGCTTGAACACGAGCGCGTAAGGTTCGACGACGCGCTCCAGCCCGTCATAGACGAAGCGGAGCAAACGATGAAGCCGGGCCGATTCCATAATGTCGGCCCTCGCCCCGGACGGGAAATAGCTCAGTGTTGCACTGCCAGGAAAGGGACCGGGCATCCCGGCATAGGCGAACTGGGGTTCGGAGATCGCGAAGATCTCGGCAATGACGTTTCGAAACCAGGTCTCGGCGTCTTCGAAGCTGAAGAGCGATAGTTTGGGGCAAACGAGATATTCATTCCAGAGGCCGCGGATCGCCTGGAACGGCAGTTCAAGCAGCAGATTGCGCGCGATCATAGGCTCCGGCTCATAAATCGTCTGCTTCAGGAAAGTCGTCAAGACCTCGCGCCGGGAGATGGCAAGCAACTTCTGGAAAAACACGGCATGGACAAAATCATAAAGGTCCGGCGAGTGTTGCCTTTGCAGGAGGGCCTTCAACTTCGAGGCGAGCAGCTCTTCGAGTTTTACGCAGCGAATATCGGCCTCGCATGACGCGGCGTCAGAGTAGGCGTGGATCAGGCGCCGGGATTGAACCGGCAGGAACAGCCGGTCGTATTCCTTAACGTCAAGATCAACCCGGATGCGCACGTCCTCCTCGCCATAAAAGCTCTTGAAGTAAACTCGCGCGTCGTACATCCGCGCCTCGCTGTCGGCCAGGCGCCTTTCCGATACCCGGCTCTCGTCGACGAGGAAATCGACGCCGCTGCGATCGCTTGCGAAGGCGCAGGCCTGCCGGAGGCCCTCCAGCAGCCGATCCGCATCGAGTTCCGTTTGCGTCGAGAAATCAAGATCGTTCGAAAAGCGCGCATGCTCGAAATAGGCTTTGCGAAAACAGTTGCCCCCTTTCAGGACAAGCAAGGGCTGCAGGGCGTTGTGAGCCTGAGCAAGCCCGGCCAGCAACCCGCCGAACACATAGTCACGCTGAACGTTGGAGGTGTGCACACCGAGCTCAGCCGCTTTTGCGTCGATCTCCTGTCTGTCGATCATCTCTTTCGCGCCGCTTTCTACCCCTCGATACAGGGAAGTGCGACCGTGTCGCCCCGCCCATAGCGAAGTCCGGCGCGCCCGCATTCCGGGCAGTTCTCGTCGCGCCGGGGTTGGACGAGATCGTGCCGGCCCTTCAGAAAATGAAACTGCTCGTAATAGAGCTGGGCGCGTTCGGGACGAAGGCCTAGGTAATCCAGAAGAAAGTCGTTCACTGCATGCGATGCCGAAATCGCATTGAGGCTAATGACGCTCGGGTTCGGTTCCTCGACGCCGTAGGCCTGGGCCTTGCGCTCTTCGTCGGTCTTGGCTTCTTTCGCGAGTTGGCTCGGATCGATGAGCTCGTTGCACCAGAGGCAACCATGCCCCGGCCGCACCGGCCGGTTGGCGCTCATCACTTCGACAAGCCGTCCGCCTTTGTCTGAACGGATCTTGGACCCGAGTTGAACGCCCGGAACGAGATACTGATGCACCAGGGCGTTGAAGACCAGACGCGCCCGCATCGAGTCGGCCGCTAGGAACAGATACTCGCAGCCGGTCAGTTGCCGGGCCGCTGACTCCCGAGCGACATCTTTCCGGATAAGCGTGACTTGCGCGGTAGGATGTCCCTGAAGAATAAGACGCTTCGCTACCTCGACCTTATCCGTCGCATCGCGCGCGTCGGAGGCCGTCGCGCCGACGATCCGAGAGAGGTTCGATTCCTCGACCCGGTCGTCATCGACGAGATAGAACTCTCCGATTCCCAGCCGGGCGAGATACTCGGCCACGAGGCTGCCGACACCGCCGAGGCCGATGATACCGACGCGGCAATCGCCGAGCAACGCTTGGCCCGCCTTCCCGAACATCCGTACCTGACGGTCATAGTTCTCCAGCATCCCGTCTGCGGAGAAGTATCTTGGCGAGGGCCGCAACCGCTCGATCGTATTGCCGACCACCACGCCTTCGTTGAGCGACAGGCGTGTACCGTCCGGCAGCCAAACATCCGCCTGAACGGAACGGCGGCCGAAAACGAGAGCGCCGACCGGCATGCCTTTCGCGATCTGCAGGAGCGCGGGATAGCCGCGTTCATGCGAATCGTAGTCGATGGAGCTGAACCCAACCTCCTTGTCGCTGCCGTGATTGTGAACGGCGAGATAAGCGAGCCGCTCGTCGCGCGCGCGCGTAATAAGGCGGTGAATGAATTTCGGGGCGAGGGCGCGGTGTCCGTAGGTGCCCTGAACGTAGTCCGTGCCCTCGGCCGCGAGATGAACTTCGCGCACACAGAGGGTCAACTGTCCATCGGCACAGGCTGTGCCGGCCAGCAGCACGGCGCCGTGCTCATCGTGATCGCCTGGAAAGAGATGCTCGGCGAGAATGTCGAAATCCTGCCGCGCCATCCGCAAACGGCATGTCGTCGTCATTGCAATTTCTCCAGATAGGCCAGCACCTTCAGGATTTTCGTTCCGACTTTTTGCAGGCCGCTCTGCGCGGAACTGTTGCGCCGTGACACCTGGATCGCGGGTCTCCCCTCGAAATGGTGGCCGGGCGTCACGGGCGTGGTGAACGGAACCCCGCTGGCGCGAACGACATTTGCGCCGATAAACACGGGGTAGATATCCGCATACGGATATTGCGCCGGAATCTGAAAGCCGACCCAGGTCGACTCCGGCCGGAATTTCGGGCCGAGCGTGATCGGCTCCATGACCACATAGGCTCCGCCTTGCCCGTCTTCACGCACGGTGAAGCTGGCGGGGCTGAACTGCCGTTTGAGCTCTTCGATGCCTGACGACACCTCGACCTTCATAAAACGCGCTCCGATCTAAGAATTGTCGTCAGGCGCAATGGCTGTAAAGCGCAGATGCTCGCGCAGGTGCGCCTCATCGTTATCACCGACGATCCGGCTAGTCCCGTTGGGAAGCTCTTCCTGCAAGACGAAGTTGGGCTCGATGTGAACGCCCTGCGCGATTGCCGCTGCCTTGATCTCAGCGCCGGTCGCCCGGTGCCCCTCCAGTTTCACGGGCTGCTCGTTAACCGTGATGACCACGACGTGAACCTTCTTCTGCGCCGTAAAGCGAAGGCCCGCGCGCAGCTCGACGTGTTCATGATCGGCTACGGTCCGCCGCCCGCCGCCGGGGAGATCCTCCTCCAGAACGAAATCGAGTTCTATCGGCACGCCCTGCTCGATCGCGGCGATCTTGATCTCGCGGCCGGTCGCCGAATGTCCGACAAGGTTGATGGGCCAGTCGTTGACCGAGACCGTCACGATGTGGTCCCTGGGCTCGTGCCCCTCGCGCCGTTCGTCGGCAAGCAGCTCGGCGCTTTGGCTCTGTGCGTTATTCGCGTCCATGTTTTTTCTCCTTGCCAATTAGGCATCTAATTGCTAAACTGCAATCACATGGACTACTTTAGAATACTCTAATTAGAAAGTCAATTGCTGTTTAGCAATCAGGAGTGGGAGCGCGGCATGCCGGTTGAAAATAAAGGATTTAATGGAGATGGCTTCTATCGTGCGCTGGAGGCGACCGTCAGCGCACGGTCGAAGAACTGGAAGCAGGTCGCGGCCGAGACCGGCGTGAGCGCATCCACCCTTGCCCGGATGGCGCAAGGCCGAAGGCCCGATGCGGCCAGCCTCGCCGCTCTTTCCGCCTGGGCGGGGCTGAACCCGTCCGACTTTGTCGAGGCTCCCTACAAAGCCCATCAGCCGGAGCCGATGGCGCAAATCTCGACACTCCTCCGCGCCGATCCGAGCCTCGATGCCGAAAGCGCCGAAGCCGTCGAGGCGATTGTCCGAGCCGTCTACGAACGCCTCCGCAAGCCCGAGCGCTGATCCCAGGCCGCCACGTTCGTCTGCTCAGCCGTCAATACTTCAGCGGCCAGTGGCGGCTTTCGGCCGCTAACATCCGGCGCTCCTCGACGACCTTCACGATCTCGGGTATGACCTCATCGTTCATGGTTCGCTGGAATTCGGCGAGGGCATCGGGGTCAACGGGCGTGAGGCCTTCGATAGCCTCAAAAACATCGGCATCTTTTTTTTCCTTGTCCATTCCTCGCTCCCGTAACTTTCAGAACACCTTCACTTCGTTTGGGTAGGCCGCAAATTTTGGTCCATTCGCGTAAAGCCCGCATGTCCTGTATCGGCGAGCCGCAACCCGCGTATGCCCGTCTGCAAGTCGAGGCTGACCGTCAGGCGGTTGAACACCAAAGCCTGCGTCCGGCCATGTATCAGCCAAAGCGGCATCACCTCGCGTAAACTGGCAGTCGCGTCGATCACGGCCCGCGCCGCAATCTGTCCCGACGCCCATTGCGCTTCCGTGGCGAATTCCACGACCCAGATGAACTGCGCAAATGGCAGGGTCATGATGGTCGCCACAAGCTTCGGATCGAACTCGGATTCCCGCTCCCGCACAAAATGCCGGAGCGCCGAGCCCGTCGTGATGAAATAACGGATGATCGTCTGGTCTTGCGGCGGGAGCCCGACAAGCGCACCGAGCTTGAAGAGAGTCGGGGCGAGCCGGTCCACCGCATCTGCGGGATAGAACACTTTTTCGGGCAGCGCCACGATGAAAGCGTCGATATCCTCGGCCGAATACGGCGTGCCGCCGGTCACCGGCACGGAGAGATAAGGAAGATGGTTGTCATCGACGATCGCGAGAGCCTGGACCTCATCCCAGGCATAGCGCAGCCCAGGACTCCCCGCGATGACAGGCTTTCGCCACTCATAACCCACGACCGCCACGGCATGACCGTGCTTGTGCATCGCAGCGAACAGAGGGAAACCGGATTCCACATAAGCGCTCAACTGGCGAAAGAAAGAGGGATCTAGGTTCCCCTCCTTCGTGTCCCGCGTCACATGCACCGGGAACGTGCCGGCCTCCTGAAAAACGCGCTCGGCATGCGACACCTGCAGGCCTTTGGACGGAATCAACCCACCGGGGTCGAATTGATGCGCCATGAGCGTGATGTCGTGCGTCAAGAACTCCTGGTAAGTGTTGTAACGCTCGCTGTAGTGCCGAAGGATCGACCAGCACGCCGCGTGCGCGCACACCGAAATATCGATGTGCTGGTCCATCGACGGAAAACCCTGAACCGTAAGTTTATAGCCGAGGAGATGGACCTTGTGATGCGCAGTAATCATATAGCGGCTTGCGCCCTTCCGAACGTCCGGCGAGACGACGCTGCGTCCGATCGTCGCGATACCGGTGGGGCGCAGCACCATATATCCAAAGTAGTGGTCGCTGAGACGGTCCGGCGTATCCGTGCAAGTGAGCTTCAACGTCGTCTCATTGAAACTGACCGTCTCGTCAAAGAAGTGAAGGCGCACGCATTCGGAACGATAATGCTGGCCTTTCTTGGCGTAGAAATTGTAATAGGTGCTCCGATAGTCCTTATCGACGTAATTGCGCTCGATCAACACGCCCTTCACCGCGCCTGAAATCCCGTCGGCCAGTTTCTTGGCGACGCGCGCAGGCCCGTACTCGGGCGAGAGCTCCGTCTCAAGCTTGGCGAGATCGGCACTGGAGGTTAATGGCAGCCAGGTATACATGCGCGATACTCCGCTCCAGCCCCGAGACGCCGGGCGCCGGGACAAACGAGTTCCCGTCGGCCCGATGCCACATGCGCCCACGCTCGATTGCTCCTGATTGGCGATCAATCTGATAGGTTTATCACGTCTGCGGCCGTGACACCACAGCGAACGGATGTAGAACGGCCGATGGGCTTCGCCTCCATTCATGCGCGTTTCATCCGTTGCAGCGCCCAGCGAGCCCGGAAGCGCTTTGACGCGCGCTGGCGCCGTAGGCCGTTTCGTTGATCCACGTCATGCGTCATTGCTGCCGTGGCCAGTCCTCAGGCACAAGTTTTAGCCCTCCACGCCAGCGCTCTGAAACCGCCGCCTGATACCAGTTCTCGTTGAGATCCGCGTGTTCCGTAACAATGACCTGAAAGCCCGGAGCTACCTCCCCAACCGCATCGAAAACGAGCCGGAACATCCTTGACAAGGCGGCCCGATCGTCGTCCGAGACTGTTTCAACCGAGCCATCGATGTCCTTCTCCGGCGGGAAGTAGATCTGGGAAGGCTGGTCAAGAAACAGGAAATGCGGCACCGGCCGGGAACGCGTGGCGAACCACTGATGCAACGCCAAATGCGCAATCAGATGGTAGCCCACCCAGTTTTCTCCGCTTCCCATCCGTGCCATGGGAACCGGGCCGTCCGCGGTATCCGCAACGATCGTGAGGTTCTTGAGATCGAGCCGCAGAGGAAACCTTGAGTGTTCAAGGCCAAGGTCGCGGGCCCACCGGGTCATGCGTTCAGCCAGAATGGATGTTATCGAATCGAGCCGCTCGCGAACGCGCTCGTCACTGAGCTCCGCTTCCAGCGCGCGCGCCTGCCCGCGCAAATCCTCCGCCTCTTGCTCCAGGGCCTTCGTGTCGGGCAGTTCAGGCAAGCTCTCAACATAAAGGCTGATGCGCCCGACAACATGCACGCGCCGGGTTGCCTCGTCGCGCGCCTGCGCGAACCTGTCGTCGCTCGTCCGAATGGCCTCCATATTGCCCCGGTTGGTCGTTATCCTTTGCCGGACACCCTGAAGCCGAGTCTCAAGTTCGGCGACAGCCTTCTCGATCTGGGGCGTGGCCCGGCTCGCCGAATCGAGGCGAGAGGACAAGGAAGCAAGGGTCTCTTTGACCTGATCGATGCCGGGTGCCGCCTCGGTCGAATCCAAAGCCTGGGAACACAAAGGGCAGTTTTGGCTCGCGGGCGCGGTCTCGAACAGGCCAATCGACTTGAGCCGCGCCCGCTGCTCCGTCGCCTCGCGCGAAAACCCGAGGCCATCCATTTCAAATGCGCGAACCGCGTCGATTTCATCGGTCAAACGCCGCTGTTCGGCGAGCAGCCGCGCGCGCTCATCCGAGAGGCGCGCGAACTCGGTATTGTTCGGATCTGCGGCTTCGAGGTTGGCGAGTGGCGTGGAGGCCACCGCGCGAAGCGCCGCCACGGTCGCTTCCCGGGAATCCGTGATGACGGCCGAGAGTCCTACATCCCTGGCTTGCGCGAGAAGCGTATCGGCTTTGCTGGTTCCCTCGCCGCGCAGCGTAGCGATCTCGGCGAGCTTCCGCTCGCAAGACCGGAGCCGCTCCCGGATCAGGCGTAGCCGCTCACGCTTGCGCACATAGTCATCGTCCACCGCGCCGAGAAAATATGGCAACGTGTCTTTCAGCGCTTGCGCGAAAAAGTTGTCGCCGGCGCCGTGAAACAGCTGCTGGCGTCGAATGATCTCGTCCTGTGGCTGAAAGCAGAAGGCGAGGGCATGCCTAACGTTTGCCGCCAGAGGAAGTCGCGTCTGGCCCGGCGGAGGCTCGTGCAGGTTATCCATTATGCCCAACCATCCCGAGACAAGCGACCCAAGTCCCTGCGTGTTTGTCGTCTGGCGAAGCGCGTCGTATCCCGGTAGTTCGACGGCGTCGCCGACCTCGACAAAGCAGTCCTCGCTTGAGGCAGCCCGTCCGCCCGGACAGCGGCGGGCGATAAAAGCTTGTCCCTTGACAAGCTGCAGCCGCAGACCGAACCAGCTAACTGAGCGCCGGATCGGGCCCTCCGGCACGCGGCATTCCCCGCTGCCAAGGCAATAGTCGACGATATCGATCAAGGCGGATTTGCCGGTCTTTGAAGCTCCCGTAATCACGCTCACCGCGCCGGCGTTCAGGTTCACCACCCGGCGTCGCCCGTCGTGACTATAGAGAACGATATTCAGAAGCTGGATGCTCACGGGCGAACCCCCAGAATGGCCATCACCGTGCCAGAACTTCCCGATCCGGCCAACCACTTCCCCACGAATTCTGCGCGCTTCGCGCAATCGCGCACTTCGTCAGTTGAGGTTCTCAAATCAGCGGCGATCCGCGTCTTCCACTGGGGATTTGCACTAACCGCAACGCCGTTGAGGTCGAGGAGAGCGTGCATGCCTCCAAAGATCATCGCTTCCTTCGTAAACCGCAGCAGCATCCGCGCCCGATCAGCAACATGCGATCGCGCGAGCGGATGCTCGTTAATCCACACCGCAAGCGAGGTTCGGGTCGCGCGCGGCAGCGACTCGCGTGTTTGCCGGTGCAGGACGATCGGCAGTACGAGAAAGGCAATGTCGAAGGGCAGCGGCGCCTGCCCCGCCGCTTGATAGCCCGAAGCGGCCTGCCACAACAAACAACTGCAGAAGCCGGGATTAAGGAGAGCCCGTTCCTCGGGCGGTCGGGTGATCCATGACTTCATGCCGAAGTCTCCGTGCTTTTAAGGAGCATCGCCAGTCGATCCTGGAACTCCGGGTGCCAGCCAATCCGTGGTTCGTCGGCGAGCATATGCAAAGAGCCTCGGCAGACAAAGGGTTCTGTCACGCCCACCCGAATGGGGAGCAGAACGCTTTCGGCCCACCTCAACACATCACGAGCGGCCTTTTGTTGCGCCTCCTCAGTCGCCGTCGCGCCGACCTCGTCGCGCATCGCTTCGAACACGAGCTCCCATTCCTCGGTCAATCGTTTTTCGTATTGCGTCAGGTCGGCGATCAGGATCAAGTCATTGCGAAGCCATCGGGAGCGCTGCTCGAACGCCCGGTAATAATCGCGGATCGCAGCCGAGATCCGCCGTTTGCCCGCGGCGATGATTTCGAGCTGACGAACGAAGGTGGACTCGGCATGCGCCGTCTTGGTTGCCTCGTCAAGATCGAAGGTCAGTAAGTCATCGTCGATCGGCAGCGAGTCCTGCTTGAACTGCTCGCGCAGATCAGACATCTGGGCCTCGATCTCGCTCGCCAGAACGCGATCCGCAAGGTCTGCAGACACCAGCTGCTTCAGGCAACGCCGCAGCCACCACCCTTCGAGCCGCTCAAGAAAAGCATCGTGAAATTTTCTCTCGACCGCCCAGAACACCTCAGCCTTGAGCTCGGAATCAAGTGCCGTGATCGTCGGCGCAGCATCGAGAATGACTATGTTTTCGATCAGTTTCTTGCGATCGACTGGCGCGGCCTGAAGGAATACCGCGTAGGCGGGAGCGTTTGCCTGGCTTGTTGATGACTGCGCCGTCGCTTCCAGCGCCTTGAGAGCTGCATCCACATCGCGGCCGTTACCGAACCGCAAACGTGCCGCGATAGAACCTGGATTCGCCTTACCGGTCGTCAGCAGATGGAGCGACGTACCCGGCGGTATTGTTTTCGCAGCATAGCCCTCGAACCACACCCGAAGGGATTTCCAGAGATCATCGCTCGCATCCGTCAAAACCGCCTCGCGGCTCTGGTGATGCTTGGTCTGCAACAGGTCTTCGACTGTCCCACCCTTTGATTCAAAAGTGACGTCATCGAGCGTCTCGAGCGAAACCACGAACTCGCTACCGGCCCTCAAACGACGAAGCGCCCAGAGGAGCGCAACGCGGACCTGGTAGAGGTAGCCGAGGGCGCTGTCAGCCGCCGAAAACTGGTTCGAGGTGCTCACCGCAGCATCACCATTTCTGGTTCCGATGACCGAGAAGACTTTCGCCCAACAAAAACTGCATTTTAGCCAGCTTGAATTCTAACCCTACCGAACTTCACGTTTTCACGCCACTGGCTCACTCGTAGCCACCCCTCCCTATTTGGCTGATATTTCAAAAGCTTGAATATTAATAGTCATCCGCGAGGAGTCATCGGGATTTGGTTTCTGCCATCGTTTCTTGTGGCTTGTCAGTCTTAGTGCGCGTTCCAGATAGGGCGCGCCGGGCGGTCAAACTGTGGGGAGTCCACCTGCTTTTGGACTGTATCAAAACCTTATCAAAACCCTATCTGAAACAGCCATTGGGGTTGTCTGTCGAGCGAAGAGCAGATTCCTCAGATTATTGGAAAGACTGAGAAAACTCGAAAGGGAATGGACAGTTTGGAAGGGAGTTTCACGCGCCCAAGGCAGGTCCGTCTGAATGGCTCCTGCTAAACGCGCTGGCCAGGCGACCGGCCGCACTCGAACGGATACGCTCCCGAGCTATGGTCACTGCGATTCGGAACGGCCACTCGATTCCGCAGTCCTTTCCTCTTACCTGAAGTGGCCTGAACACCACTGGACTGGCGAATCTTCTCGGGTTTCCTCGAAGGAAGCGGGATCACGTTGTTCATCGCCGAGCGCTACGCTTGCGAGACCCCGATCTCACGCTGTCGCTCGGTGTGACTGCTCGAGAAGCCGCTTCGGGGGGCGGCCAGATCTGCTCGTGCCGAAGTCGCTCCATCCACGGCAGGAACTCACAGAGCGTCAGGGCGCTCGATCGTGCCTTCAGATCCTTCAACCGGCTTTGCCGCGTGTGTTGGGCCACCGCTGTTTCGCTCTGACTCGCGGCTGTTCCAGTGAACTCGATTGCAGTGTCGGCTGCCTGGATCGGATCGTGATCGCTCAGGTACTGGCCGAACGTAATCGCCCGGGAGATGCGCGGTTCCCCACCGCTCGCGTTCACGGCCTCGATACGGTTAATCAGCTCGGTGAGCGCTTTCTCTGCGGTGGCGCGATGCACACGCGGAGGCTTTGCGCCCGCTGCAGTGTCGCCCTGCTCGGTCGTCCGCCATCGTTCTTTCTGCCCCTCGACCCGCTCGACATAACCCATGGCAGCCAGCACGGCAATCACCTGGCGCGCATCCGGGGCGCTCAGGCCCAACTCGCGGGAGGCGTATGGAACATCCCAGGTCGGCTCAATGCTCGCCTGCTTGACGAAAGCGAGAACCGCGTCCGCGGGGATGTCCGGCACTCGAGGGCCCTCTGGCACAGGGTTCATTCCAGACCGGCGGCACACGTCGCGCGATGTTCGTAGTTTATTCGCCTATAATGGACGCGTGGCCGGCTCACCTGCCTGCATCGTCTCCCTCACTGATCTCGAGGGCATCACGCATTCCGTCGAGGTAGCGGGAGAATCGCTGTTTCAGGCCGCCGCGCTGGGAGTTGCCGAGTTGCGGCGATGCGGGCTTACCGACGTGTGCATCGGCCCCACCACCCGTCTCAAAGTCGCGGTGAAGACGCCGGCAACCGTGCACGAGGTCCAGTTCAGCCGTCTGGAGGCGTGGCTTCAGGCAAACGGCAGATCGCCCAAAGAACAGGCGCTGAAGTCGGACCTGCGAGCGCGGTTGGACGAAGCCTGACCCACGGCGATCGGTCGAGATGAAAACGCGCGATGCACGGAGCTTCGGATTCCATAGATCCGCACACGTCACCTATGGAACCGACACATCGATGAACTCGACAGCCCACGGCCGGCGCCCCAAATCGACGCGTGCAACCGTGATTGGCAGACGAAAACGCCGCGGGCCGGCGCTCCCTGGGTTGATATACATGACGCCGCACCGTTCAGTGCGCCCGGGCTTGTGCGAATGTCCGCTGACGACCATATTGAAATGAGCGCTCGCGGGATCGAGATCGAGTTGCTCGACGTCGTGCAGGACGTAAATGGATGCCGAGCGAGCCTCCACGACTGCCGTCACCGGCAATTGAGACGCCCACGCGCCTTTGTCGATATTGCCTCGAACGGCAACGACCGGAGCCACGGCTCGTAAGTGCTCAATGACCTCAGGCCTGCCGACGTCCCCTGCATGAACGATCAGATCGCATCCGCTCAGGGCGGCGAGCGCCTGCGGCCGCATGAGGCCGTGGGTGTCAGAGATCAGGCCAACGATGACCGCATCGCTCACTGTTCGATGCTAACGGAACGCAAGTGCGCGAATGCCGGCAGAAGTGCGAATGGCTGTACGATTCGCGGTATTCGCTCGCCCAACTGGTCGATCCTGTCCGGCCGTCCGCTGCCCAGGAATTCAGCCGCCTGGTCAAGATATGGAACTCGCCACGGATCGAGGCCCATGAGCCGGGAACAGGTGAAGTCGGCGGCCACGGGGTCGTCCGCCATGACAATGCGCCCGAGTGAGCGCGGAGTCCCGTGCAGCGGGCCATTACCTTCCATTGCAACGATGCCGTCCGCGATCACGAAATGAATCGGCACGGTTGAGTTGATGTCGAGGATGCTGCGGCCGATTCCTCTCCAGTGGAGGACGTTCTTTGGCCACCCGTACGCCGCCCCGGGGACCACACCGAACATGTTTTTCAGACTGAGAGTGACCCCAACCCAGTGATGCGTCTTCACCTTCGGCATCGACACGATGAAGTCGGCCGCCAGAACTGTTCGGGGCAGCCATAACGAATTGAGCCCCGTGAACCGCGTCCCGAGCTGCGATTCCATAAGCTCGTCCCGGTTGAGATCCACGAACTTCAGGTGGCGCTCGCGCAGTTGCTCCTCTAATCCGTTCTGCACGAGAACCTGGAAGGTATCCCGCACGTGTCCTGGGCCTTCCGCGACAACCACGGTCGTTGCGCCCAGCTTCAGGAAGCCATCCGCCGCGGCGCCGACGAGCAACGGGTTCGTGTTCACCTCCGCGCCCAGAATGTATTCGACCAGATTCGGCTTCAGGAGCACGGTCTTGCGGCGGAGGTCCAGTCCGAATAACCGGAGCCCGTCTTCAATAATCGTGTCCAGATCGGCGGCATACGACTCGGCACGGAGTATCGCCACGCGCGACCGATGGTTTCGACGATCCGGCAGCAGAGCGCTATTCACACGATCCTCCAGCGAGTGCGAGAATCGTTAGCGAGAGCGTTACCGTGTCGGCCAGTTGCTCTGGGCACCGGGACACATCGGTCAATCTGATGCGCGTTGCTTCTGTCGCGGCAGAGATTTCGCCTCGCGCACGTCGACAGCTCTCCAAACCCAGGATCTTCCACGCCAGACTGCAAGCGGAGACGCAATCCGCGGAGAGAAGCCACGACAGTGACTGGCGTACCTCGGGCAGATCGCAATGTTCTCTCAGAGCAATCAAGCTGATGGCTGTCGCATCGACATGCGGTGTCAGAGGAACGCCGTAGACCACGCTGTTCCCGCCGTTCCAGCCACCGCCCGGGCACACGCGATCGAGGAGCATGTCGTACCCCAGCCTGAGGCGACGGTCCAGGTGGCTGCCACCGATCAGCCTCCGTTTCCGAGCGCGTTCAAGAACGATGAGCGACAGCGATGTCGGAATAACCCAGCTGATCGTGCCGGGAACCCACGACCATCCGAACTTGCTCGGGTTGAATCGAACGTGCTTGTCCTTCAGCCGGAACTTCAATCGCCACAGCCAGAATGCCTCCTGTGGCTCACTGCCGACCAAGCCGACCAGCGCTCGTTCGAGTGCGTCATCGGGCGCTGCGAGGCGGAGCAGAGCAGTTGTGGCAAGTGCCGTCGCCCACGGGCTTCCTTCGCGGCGCCACCTATCACCGGCCATTGTCCGTCGGGAAGCTGCAGATGTCTCAGCATATCGGAGGCCATTAGCGACCACGTCGGCGTAATCCGCGGTCGATAGGGCAAGCAGCGCGAACACGGTGGGTTCGATCGCCATCTGCGAACTCGTGTACCCCCAGCCGCCTGTTTCGGTAGAGCGCCGATGCACAAGTTCATCACACAACTGCTGCGCGAGCGCCCCGTCCGTCATGACAGCATTCTCCTGGCACTCCATGGATCCCGCCAATGATCGAAGCCAGTTTTGTAGAGACCGCCGATTTGGCGTACAAACGACACTGGCGTTCAACCCGTGCGGAATCCCCAGCCATGAGCAGCGAAATCATGAACCGTTTTCTGGAGGTGATCGAAGCCGATCTCAGGTCTCGGCCCTCGCCGATCGAGTTCGAGATGGCCTACCGTCTGCAGATGCGCTGGCTGGACAGCGAAAAACCGGTTTAAGTGGCGCATGCTTTAGCTTGTGGCTCCAATGCATCCGAATTGGATTGATGAACGCCTCACTTGAAATCGAGGACCCGCATGAAACTCATTCTCTGGGCTCTAGTCCTGGCCCTCACATGGATCTCGGCGCTCGCCCTCATCGCCCGCACGGTCGGCCTTCATTCCACCCCCGGAATGTGGACCGGCGCGGTCGGCCTGCCGGGTGTCGTGATTTCCAATTGGACGCAAGCGCACCTGTTCCACAGATTCAATCGCTCGCTGGGATACATCCTGATGTTCCTGATCAATTGGGGTTTCTACTGCACCGTGATTCAGGGGATTGTTTCGCTAAAACAGAGGGTTTTGAGTAGGGAGGACAGGCTTCCAGCCTGTCTTCTTTTCGCTCAGTTGGAATCCAAACCCAGACAGGCTGAAGCCTGTCCTACTTAACCCTCTTCTCCAATTCCGGGAGCGATTCGATCACGACGTGGCCGGTAATCGCGAGCGTGCGGGGATCGACCTTGTCGAGCGTGTCCTGTGGCGTATGCCAGTAGGACAGGCTTCCAGCCTGTCTTCTTTTCGCTCAGTTGAAATCCAAACCCAGACAGGCTGAAGCCCGTCCTACTTAACCCTCTTTTCCAATTCCGGGAGCGACTCGATCATGACGTGGCCTGTAATTGCGAGAGTGCGGGGATCGACCTTGTCGAGCGTGTCCTGCGGCGTATGCCAGTAAGGAACATCCAGGTCAATCACATCAGCGGATGGAATATCTCGTTTCAAGAAGGAGAGATGGTCGTCTTCGATGGTCGCGCGGTCATTGACGAATACGCGCCCGTATCCAAGACGCTGCGCTGTGGACCACAAAATATCGGTGAGCCAGGGAGTGGAATTGTTCTCGCGCTTGAAAACGGGATCGGTTGGGCCGACCATGTCGAGCAGGATCATGGCTTTGACTCGCTTTAATTCACCGGAAAGCGCGAGAGTCGCGGCCAGTTCGCGGCTGCCGTAGGTATTGTCCGGATCGGCCCAATCACGGTTGAAGGCCTCTTCGCCGTCAAAAAACGCCAGCCAGATCGTGGCCGCATTTTTTCGCGCGCAAAGAAGCCGCGCAAGTTCCAGCAGCACGCCGGTGCTGGAGCCGCTGTCATCGGCGCCGACAAAATTGTCCATCCGCTTTGTATCGTAGTGCGACGTAAGCAAAATAATATTGGGATTCGGGGATGGGATTTTGACGAGGATGTTCTTCATCGCAACGTCGCCCACCGGCGTGGAAGGCGCATGGAAATTTTCCTCTTCCACTGGGCATCCGAAACTCTTCAACTGGCCAATGATGTATTCCTGCGCGCGGCGAATCCCGTCGGAACCGGCCGAATGCGGGCCAATCGCGGTAAGCTGCTCGACGTGCTTGTAGGCGCGGGCGCCGTCAAAGCCTCCCGTCGTTTCCGCCGCGGGCGCGGGTGGAAACGTTGCCGCTTGGGGAGCCGCAGTGCCCTGCGCGGCATTATCGGTGGGCGAAGAATGCCCGCATGCGGCCAGAGAGGCGAGCGAAAGCGCCGCAAAAAGCACGCTTCCCCGCCGCAATTTGTGCAATCGCACGCTCATTTATCGCGCCCCTTGATCTGCCATGGCCGCCCGCTTGGCCTTGTTTCGGACCACGACAGCCGCGACGCCGATACCCAGGAAATACAGCGCCACCATCGGCGCCATGAAAATGAGCATCGTCAGCGCATCCGGCGTGGGTGTGATGATCGCGGCGACCACCGCGATGATCAGAATCGCGTACCGCAAATTCTTCCACAGGAACTTCGGCGTCACAATGCCAAACAACGCCAAAAAGAAAATCAGCACAGGAAGCTCAAAAATAACTCCGAGGCCGAGCAGCACGATCAGAATAAAATCGAAATACTCGTTGATGCTGATCAACGGGCGGAACGATCCTTGAAATCCAATCAGAAAATCGAGCATGTAAGGCAACATCACGAAGTAGCCGAAAGAAATTCCCGCGATAAAAAGAAATACGGAAGAAAAAATAAATGTGGTCACCGCCTTGCGCTCGTGCTTGTAAAGCCCGGGCGCGATAAACAGCCAGACCTGGTACAGGACGACGGGCGCGGCCAGCACCACGCCGATATAAATTCCCAACTCGATGATCAGGTTGAGCGCACCGGTAGGATTGGTATAGACGAGCCGGTCATCCAGACCCTGCTTGCGCAGCGCCGCGCGCATCGGAATGTCAATGAAATCGAATACGCGTTTCGAGACGCTGACGCCAACCATCGCGCCCACCGCAATGGCCAAAGCGGAATTAATCAGCCGCTTGCGCAAATCCACCAGGTGCTCGAAAAAAGACATCTTGCCGCCCGGCTCCTGCTCGAGCTCGGCTGGTGAGGGATCAGACGGCTGGGTTGTCATCAGAGGGTTTCTCGCGTGGAACGCTTACTGCTTCCTGCGATGCTTCCGGGCGAAGCTGAATCGTTTGAAGGCGAAGCGGGCGATCCGGTCTGAAATTCAGTTGGCAACTCCGCGGCAGGCGTGGAAACTGCCGCATCCGGCGTCTCGCGCGGCACGGAACCTTCCGGAGCGGTCGCAGTTGGAATCGCAGGAACTTGCGCCGCCCGGGCCGCCGCTGCAGTTTCCTCTTCGCGGATGCGCGTCTGCCGCTCTAGTTCCCGCACCTCATCTTCCAGCGCATACCGGAAGTCATTGGTCATCTTGCGAAATTCCGCCGTCGCCTTGCCCAGCATGCGCGCCAGTTCCGGCAGCTTCTGAGGGCCGAAAATAACGAGGGCAATGACGAAAAGAACGACTAAGTGTGGCAGACTCAACATGGGTATTGCGCTTTGCCTTTTGGGTAAAACTCGGGAAAATCAGCGGCCGGGAGCCGGCCCGTGGACCAAAACTGCGCGGTTACCTGCGAGCCGCCCTTTGCAAATCAGGCGAAACCTATACAGCCCGCTCCCGTCTACTCTCCTGTGGAATCATAGTGGACGAGCGATGGGGTGTCAATTCAACGTCTATGCTATACTATTTGGCAATGTGCATGGCTTCGGGCCGTGCCGCAGGAAAGCGAGGGCGAAATGCAGGGTGAGAGGCGTGGTGCGCTGCTCGTCATAGGCGTCTTGGTCGTATCCGCTGTGCTGGGGGGCATTTACGGTCCGTCCGTGCGCGCGACATCGACCGACGTAAACAGCCTGCAGGACTCGGTCAGATCGTTCACGCATGTCCTGTCGATTGTCCAAAAAGATTACGCGATTCCCGTCGATACCGACCACGCCATTTATTCCGGAGCGATCCCGGGAATGTTGCGCGTTCTTGACCCGCACTCCAGCTTTTTCGATCCGCGCGCCTACGCCAACCTGCGCGAAGATCAGCGCGGAAGATATTACGGCGTCGGGATGACGATTGTCCCGCGCGATAATTTCACCTACGTGCTCTCCCCCATGCCGGCATCGCCTGCGTACCGCGCGGGGATCCGGCCGGGCGACGTGATCATGGCCGTCGATGGAAAATCAACAGAAGGATTGAGCAGTTCCGAAGTCGCCGACATGCTCAAGGGCCCCAAGGGCACGGTCGTGCACATCACGATGAAGCGCGTGGGCTACAACGAAAATCTCAGCTTTACCGTGACGCGCGACGAAATTCCAAAGCATTCCGTCGATCTCGATTTTGAAGTTCGGCCCGGCATCGGCTACATCAAGCTGTCCGGATTCAACGAAACCACGGACACCGAACTCGCCGCCGCGCTCAAAGATTTGGACGCCACCAAGCTCGACGGGATTATCCTGGACTTGCGCGGCAATCCGGGCGGCCTGCTCAACGAAGCCGTAGCCGTTTCCGACATGTTCCTCGACAAGAACCAGCTGATCGTTTCGCATCACGGACGCGCGTCGGCTGAGCGCCGTTACTACGCCGTGCGCGGCAATCGCGGCGTCACCATGCCGCTGGTGGTCATCGTGAACGGCGGCTCCGCCTCCGCTTCGGAAATCGTGACCGGCTCGATCCAGGACCATGACCGCGGCCTGGTGGTTGGCGAGCAGAGCTTTGGAAAGGGCCTCGTTCAAACCGTTTCCGGATTGAGCGAGAATACCGGCCTGGCGCTGACTACGGCTCGTTACTACACGCCCAGCGGACGCCTGATCCAGCGCGATTACAAGGACATTTCGCTCTACGACTACCTCTACAACCACAAGAACCCCGCTCCCACCGAAGTCAAGCTGACCGACAGTGGACGCCAGGTGACCGGGGGCGGCGGCATCACTCCCGACGTGGCCGTTGCTCCGGCGAAGTTGAATGCGTTCCAGGAGCTGATCCTGCGGCACGAGGTTTTCTTTGCCTATCAGGGCGGCGTTGGCAGCTTCACTACATATTTTCTCGGTACCAAGCCTGAAATCACCAAGGACTTCGTCCCCGGGGATAATGTGATCAAGATGTTCCGCGCGTACCTCGATAAGGAAAAAATCGCCTACACCGAGGACGACATCGCCCAAAACCTCGGCTGGATCAAGCGCGAGATTCGCAAGGAAGCGTTCATCTCGATGTTTGGCCTGACCGAAGGCTACAAAGTGGATCTCGAGGACGATGTGCAGCTCCAGAAGGCGGTCGAATCCCTACCGCAAGCTCGCGCGCTTTACGAGAACGCCCGCAGGATCATTGCGCAGCGCTCCGCGGGAACCGGGCCGCAGCAGCAGTAGTTACCTCAACCATTACATTTTCAAAATTTAATGGCGTCGCACGTTTGGAATCCTGGCGGACGCCTGCTAAAATCGCACCGGTTCGGTGGGCGGCTAGCTCAGCTGGGAGAGCGCATCGTTCGCAACGATGAGGCCGGGGGTTCGAATCCCCTGCCGTCCACCAAAGTTTACCGGCATGCAGTGAAGTGCGCGGACCGGATTCGTGATTGCACCGCAGTCCAAGTTTCCGAATGCGAAGGCCCCTTCAAACCCCGCCGGCCCTGCGAATCCTTTGCATATTTACCCTGACGGCGTTATCGCCCCTGGCTGGATGCGGGAAAGTGAGGAGTTGGGTTCCGCGCCACCTGGGAGTGCGGAGCTGGGTTTCCCGCGTTAAAAGAGAGATGCGCGACTGGTATTACCGGGTTCCGGAGGAACCGAACGAACCGCATTCGGTAACGATTACGTGGGTTGCCAGCAAGTCCGCCGTCCAGGGGTACAATGTGTACCGCGAATTTCAGTACGCCGGCCCGGTCAAATTGACTGCTCAACCTGTTTCGGGTACGCAATATACCGACACAACGGTTAAGCGAGGCCGCACCTATTCGTATTACGTTACTTCGGTTAATTCCAACGGATTAGAAAGCGTTCCTTCCGAAAGAATTGCAATTACGATCCCGATGGGAGCGGCGCCCCCAGGAAAATAATGACCCTTCCCTTCTGTTCCACCGTACGGCAAAAACACACTTGTACTTCGGGAATCTGGCCATGCGCGCCTGGGACACGGTAAACTAGAGAGATGCCGGTCCGCCTGATCGCCCTGGATATTGACGGGACGCTGCTCGACGAACGCTCTCAACTGCCCGCGATCAATCGGGACGCGGTTGCCGAAGCCGCCTCCCGGGGCATCGAAATCGCCCTCGTAACCGGGCGCCGCTACGACTTTGCGACGCCGATTGCCCGGCAATTCCCTTGCCCGATCACGATGATTGTCAACAATGGCGCCCTGGTGAAATCCAGCGCCGGGGAAACCCAATTCGTCAATCTGCTGCCCCGCAACATTGCCGCGCGCGTGCTCAACGAGGCCGGCGCCTTTCGCGACATGGCCTCCGTTTGCTTCAACCGGCCGCGCGAAAATCAGGTGATGTACGAACGTATTGACTGGGAAGACCCCTTGCGGCGCGGATATTTCGAACGAAACCGGGAGTATCTGGCCGAGATGTCCCCTCTGCAGGAATGCCTAACGGAAGATCCCATCCAGGTGATGTTTACGGGGTACGCGAACCAGATGCGCGAGGTGGAATCGTTTCTCTCCGGACTGCACTTCGCTTCCGAGTATTCGCTTGCCGTGACGGTCTATGACAAGCGCGACTTTGGCCTGGTGGACGTGATCGCTCCGGGATGTTCGAAGGGCGCGACGCTGGCCGAGTGGGTGCGCCGGCGCAGCTGGTCTCGCGAAGACGTCATGGCCATTGGAGACAACTTGAACGACCTGGAGATGCTCCAATTTGCCGGCCTGCCCGTGGTGATGGGCAACAGCGTGCCCGAGTTGAAAAACCTGGGGTGGCGTGAGACTCTCTCGAACGATCAAGGCGGCGTGGCAGCGGCGATCGAGTTGTACGCGTTTGGAGAAGCATAGTTGCGGAAGAATATATTGAAACGGCTCCGTCCATTCGGAACATGGCTCTGCGGCGCGCTTGTGGCGTTGGCTGCTCTGGCTCCGTCCGCGCGCGCTGATTACATCGTTCTGCAAACCGGTCAGCGCATCCATGTGACCGGGTACGAACGCGTGGGCGATACGCTGCGCCTGACGATGAGCGGCGGCTCTCTGGAGATTCCGGCCGACACTGTGGCCAGCGTCGATCCGGAAGACACTTTCCTGCCCGTCAAAGTAAAATTGCTCGATGTTCCCTACGCGAAATTCATCGCGGACTCCGCGGGCGCCCACGGTGTGGCTCCCGAACTTGTCGCCAGCGTCATCGCCGTGGAATCCAATTTCAATCCGAACGCGGTGTCCTGGCGTTCCGCCTGTGGATTGATGCAACTCCTTCCACAGACGGCCAAGCGCTTCGGCGTTTCGAATATCTTTGACCCCCAGCAAAACATTGAAGGGGGCACGAAATACTTGAAGGAACTACTGCTGCGCTACAACGGCGATCTTGCCCTGACCCTCGCGGCCTACAACGCCGGTCCCGTCCGCGTCGGCCAATACCGCTCCGTTCCTCCCTACCGCGAAACGCGCGACTACGTCCGCCGAGTAACGGAGAAGTACCGCAAAACCTATAGAGCGGCAAACCAGTAGGACAGGCTTCCAGCCTGTCTGGTTTTCTGATAGACTTGCCAAACGCAAAACCTGACAGGCTGAAGCCCGTCCTACTGGGAGCAATCAATCGGGTGCGACGCGCTTGACCACGGCCAGTCCTCAGGTTTGCTCACAAGTCCTGCCGTTACAGGATTCCGCTCAATGTACGTCCGAACCTTCTGCCATTCCGCCGTGTCGCGGATCCAGTGATCGAACGATTCGTCCTGCCAGAACCGCGACCCGGTGCGACTCAGAATCAGGTTTGCTTCGCGCGCTGTTGCGCCCTTAATCTGCTGCATGATTTGAGGGAGTGGAGATTGCGGTGTGAGAAGAACATGAATATGATTGGCCATTAGGACGTAGGAGCGCAGCGTGAACATCTTGCGTTCCTGCGCCGCGCTCAGCGCTGCGAAGATGCATTTCGCGATTCTGGGATCTTTCAGCCAGACGGGGCCGATTCGAGCTTTGTCTAGAATGCGGTCGTAGTGGACGAAAAGTTTTCCACATGATTCGATGGAGGCGGGCAGGCGGATTTTTGCGGGGAGCGAGTCGTGGAGGCGCCAGGTGATGAAGATGTCCTGGCCGGGCGGGGTCCAGTGAGGGAGATGGCGCTGGGTGTATGTCATTATTCGTGACAGTGTAACATAAGAGCTGGCTATTTCCGGGCACTCTTGGCGGGGTTGAAGAAAACCTGACAGGCTGAAGCCCGTCCTACTGGGTTGGAGTCGGCACGGTAATCGGTGGAATTTGCGGGTTCTGCTGCGGCTGGCCGTCCGGGCTATTTGGATTTGCTCCGTTCGGAGCGGTGGTGGGATTCGCGTTCGGATTTACAGGAGTCTGACCGGGAATCGCAATCTGCCCGGTCGGGTTCCAGATGAACTCCCATTGCTGGTAGGTGTCGCCACCCAAATAAACACGTATCGAAGGTTTTTTGATCTTGCTCCCAACGCCGATAATATTTCCGCCCAGGACGGTTCCTTCGAAAGGTTGCGGTTGCGACTCCAGAGGATTCGCGGCCGAAGCAGAATTCGACTGCTGTCCCTGCTGCCCTATGCCGGGCGCCTGGTTTATGCCAGTGGTTGCGCCGGTTGTCCCTCCCGGCGGCGAGAGAGGTTGCAACCCGCCTCCAAACGCCGAAGGGCCGTTGAGACCCGGCGTCGAGAGAGTAGTCTGCAGCAAGCTGACCTGGCGAAGGCTTCCGATCAATTGCCCGTTCGGACCCACGTAGATGAAGCGCCAGGAACCGTCGTCCTTGTTCATCGGATCCTTGTAGGCCTGGCGAAGGAATCGCACGCCATTGGTCTGCCGGGTAAGGTCCTCGACCTTGGTCGGATACTTGCCAAATTTTTTGTAATACAGGCCGATCGCGCGCTCATACTGCTCGCCGCGCCAGACCATATCATCTTCTTTTTCCCGGCGGCCTTCCGTGAGCAGATTCGGAGCGGCAGCGGCGGCAAGAATGATCATGGTCGCCACCATAAAAACCGCCATCAGCAGGGTATAACCGGCCTGCTTGCGACGGCGCGAAGTGAGATTGGCAGCCTTCATCGGACTTACCCTGCCGGGGTGGGGGGTTCCTCCAGCGTCAGCGTAGCCCGGCGGCCGGACGAAACCTCTTCCACATCAGCCGAAGTATTGGTGAGGCGGACCACGCGGAACCGGCCCATGAAAGTGTCCCCTTCGCCCGCAATGATGACGTCCTCGTTGTTGGCCGTCGCAAAAAACGCCCGGCGGTGACTCCCGCTATAATCGCTGACGTAGCCGAAATATTTGGCGTCCACCGTCAATGGAGGCGGGCCCGGTGGCGGCCCGGACGGGACGTTTACGGGCACCTTGGAAGGTGGAGGAGCCGGTGGCGGCGGCAGGGTCATACTGAAAATGCTGCGATGCACGCCCTTGTATTCGAGCGCCAGGAATCGTTGCATAATGTCGAGCCGCAACGCGGGATTATCCACATTCAGAGGAGTAAATCGCGCGTCCAGCGCGGGCGGCGGAGTGTCCGAAGCGGAGGAATAATTCGACCGGTACATGACGAATGCGGTGACGGCCAGGATCGCCACCAGCACTCCGAGAACGATGTATTGGGTCCGGCTTTTCATATTATTTTCATATCACGTGGTCCGGAAATAAGTCCTCAACTGCACGTTCAGGCGAAGCTTTCCGACGCTGCTGGAAGCCAGGGCCAGGCTGTCCAGCACATAAAAATTTTCGGAATGTTCCAGCTTGTCCAGGAATTGAACCAGGCTGTCGTAATCACCCTCGACTGCCGTGGAGATATCCACCTGCATCAGGCCGCGTGCGTCCGGCGGATGCTGGTGAAAGGAAATCGTGTCCGACGACAAGCCCGCCGAATGCGATAAATTCCCCAGGTCCTCACTGATGGCGGAATACGCAGCCCCCGCGGGATGAAAATGCGTGGTGAAAAATTCGTCCCACTGTTTTTCGTCGGCCGGCAGTTCAGTCCTGAATCTTTCGAGGCGTGTATTGTCCGCGCGATACTGCTTCTCCACCATGGTCAGGCGGTTCAAGTCCGTGGTCTGGACGTGGGGCGAACTATTGAGCTTCCATTGGACGCCGATCAGGACGGCGTCAGCCAGGATGATCACCGCCAGCACTCCCCGGATCACGTTGTTGCGATGCAGGATTTCCGATTTCATCTCATATCACCGATCATATTACCGAGTACTGCGCCTGGAGCGAGAGCATCACCCGGTCGGATTGATCCGCCCGGACCGGACGCGATTCGCTCAGCAGCTCTATATGCGAAAATTCGGGCGACTTCTCGAGCGCCCGCAAGAATTTCAATTTACTTTCGTCACTCATGGCGCCCACGAAGAACGTCAACTGCAAGGTATCGCCCGCCAGCTTGGGCTCGATGCTGACCACGCGCACGCCCTCGGGAAGAATCCGTTCGAGGTCCATGAAAATCTTGATCCAGGGAAAGGCCCGCTGCTGGATGAGGGAGTTTAAATAGGCCGCGCGCTGCCGGCGCTGCACGGTTTCCGGGTTTTCAAAGAACTGGGAGAGCCCCTGGCGCTGCTGCTGGAGTTTCCCGATCTGAAGTTCCAGGCCATCCTGGCGCGCGCGGAGCGCTTTGTCGCTTTTCCAAACCGAGTAGGTGCGATAGGAGAGGACGAGCAGGGCGATGATGGCAATCGTGCCGATTACGCTGGCGCCCAGCGCGAATCTGCGGTTGCTCTCCAGCGGTGAAGTCGAAAGATTGAGCCGAACTTTCATTTCGTAAGAATGCGCCTTTCAATTCTGGATTCTGTAGCGGCCGCCTTTAGGCGGGCATTTTTGAGTCGCGCAGATGCCCGCCTAAAGGCGGGCGCTACATGAACATGCCGATGTCGAGCTTGCACACGGGCTCTTATGCGCCGCGATTCAACGTCCATCCGATCAATGCTTCGAGCCCGCGGTCCACGAGTGGCTGCTCGTCGGAGCCAATTCGCCCTTCGTCGCCTGCCGCCGTCAACAGGGATTCGACCGGACACTTCAGTTCCCGCTCAAAAGTCTCGCGAAAATCCGGGGTGCGCTCCGCCAGCCCCGCGAGGCGAACCTGCGAAATCCCTTCGCTCCAGGAATCCTGATAATATGCCGCCAGCGGATAAATTTCATCCAGAAGCGCCTGCGGGGTCACGCTCGCCGCGTCAACGGGCAGAGTGGTGCAGCGATACCCGCAGAGCATGCCTTCGCGCACAATTGCGGTTGTCAGGGTAGTCCCGGCCACACGAGCCAGCAGCGAGGACTTGCCGTCGGGCATCAGAGGCACGGCCGCCAACGTCGAACTCATCACTACCCCCGGCGACATGCCTACCGACTCCACCAGCGATTCGTACTCGCGAACAATGCGCAGACGCGCGAGCCCCGTCACGATGTCCACTCCCTCGTCGCGCGGAGACTGGCGCATGTAGGAAATCAGCGTTTCCTCGGCCTCGAAGGGAACACTTTTTTTAAGGCGCCAGCGAAGGATCGGAATGGCTTCCTCCGCCTTGCGTGGAAACACATCGAAGTGGAGCACAAAGACGCGAATCACAGCGTCCGGCAAAAGCAGCGCGACATCTTCATCCTTCGCGCGCAGGCGGGAGAAAACGCGGCCCACCGCGGCCCGCACTTCCGCGGCATCGACCAGATTTGATTCCACGGGCGTGGGGAAAACCGCCCCCGGCGGCAGCTGTTCGACGGCAAAACCGTCCAGCCCCATTCCCGTGCGCGTCCATCGAGCCGCCGCCACGTAATCCGCGGCGATCTCACAGGCGATCAGCGGATGAGGGATGGAATCGAGCCAGCGCGCCAGCCGGCGAGCGAATGCATTCTGATAAATTCCCTGCCGGATGCTGTCCGCACTACTCAATGAAGGTCACCTTGTTGATTTCCTTGAGCGTCGTCACGCCCTCGCGCACCTTGGCCAGCGCCGAATCCCGCAGAAACGTCATGCCTTCCTCGCCGGCGGCGCGCTTGATTTCCGATGTGGGGCGGCGGTCGATGATCATCTCGCGAATGTGGTCGGACAGGTCCAGCAGCTCGGAAATGGCGCTGCGGCCGCGAAATCCAGTGCCGGAACATTCCAGGCAGCCCGCTCCTTCGACAAATTGCAGCGAACCCCATTCGTCCGGGTCCAGGCCCGAAGCGCGCAGCACTTCCGGGGAATAGCGTACGGCTTTCTTGCAATGCACGCAAACGACGCGCACGAGGCGCTGGGCCAGGATGCAGTTCAGCGCGGACACGAAATTGTACGGCTCGACGCCCATGTTGATGAAACGGCCGATGACGTCCGTCACGTTATTGGCGTGGACGGTGGTGAAGACGAGGTGCCCGGTGAGCGCGGACTGAATGGCGATTTGGGCGGTTTCGTTGTCGCGAATTTCTCCGACCATGATTTTGTCCGGGTCGTGGCGCAGAATGGAGCGCAATCCGCGGGCGAACGTCAGACCTTTCTTTTCATTGACGGGAATCTGCGTAATTCCCCGGACCTGATATTCGACGGGATCCTCGATCGTGATGATTTTGTCTTCGTCGGTCTTGATTTCGTTGATGGCGGCGTAAAGCGTGGTCGTTTTTCCCGATCCGGTCGGGCCGGTGACGAGCACCATTCCGTACGGCTCGCGGATGTAGCGGCGAAACTTGCGCATTTCGTCGGCGGAAAATCCGACCACGTCCAGGCTGAGGTTTTGAAATTTTTCGGAAAGCGTTTCCTTGTCCAGGACGCGAAGCACCGCGTCCTCTCCGTGAATCGAAGGCATGATGGAAACGCGGAAATCGACGAAGCGGCCTTTGTAGCGCACGCGGAAGCGCCCGTCCTGCGGCACGCGGCGCTCGGCGATGTCCAGTTCGCTCATGACCTTGATGCGCGAAATAATCGTGGAGAGCCAGTCCTTCGAAATCGGCGCCATGGCGTGAACCAGAACGCCGTCAATCCGGTACTTGACGGCCACCTCGATGTCCCGGGCCTCGATATGAATGTCGGAGGCGCGCCGTTCGAGCGCCGTAAAAATCACGGTGTCCACCAGGCGAACCACCGGGCTGACCGCCGAATCCTGCTGCGTCAGGCTGTCGGCGGAAATGTTCGAATCGGTTTCCTCATCTTCTTCGACCACCGTCAGCGTGAAGGCCTCGGTCGCCTGGTCCAGAACCCGCTGGGACTGCTCGGTGCGTTTCAGAAGATCGCTGATCTGGGTGGGCGTGGCGACCTTCAGGATTAGTTTCTTGCCCAGCAGGAGGGGCAAGCTCGTCGCTCAGCAGGACCTGGCTAGGATCGGCCACTGCGATCACCAGAGAGCCGCCCTGAGCCTCCATCGGCACGAAGTTGAATCGGAACATCAACTCGGCGGGAATGCTGCGAAACAGCTCCGGATCGATCCTTTGTTCGAACAAATCGACGAACCCGCAGCGGTATCGCTCCGCCAGCCGCCGCGACTTTTCGCGCTCGCCCTGCGGATCGGATGCGGTCGCTAATGTTTGGTCGGTTGTGCTCATGGCTATCTATCCCTACCCCTGGCCGCCGACCGACAACGAGAACATCGGCAAGTACAGCGCCACCAGGATAAAAGCAATCAATATCGCCATAAAAATCAGGATGGCCGGCTCGATGAGGGCCACCAAATTCGCCAAGTGCGTGTTCACATCGTCCTCATAAAATTCCGCGACGCTGGCGAGCATGGCCGAAAGCGACCCGCTGGCTTCCCCTACTTCGATCATCTCCAAAGCTAAATCGGGCACCAGGCCCGGTGGAAGTCGAGGCTGTTGTGGAGGGACTGCCCTTCCCGGACGAGTTGCGCGCCGTGCGTGATCGCTGCCCGAAACCAGGCGGCTGTGAATCGCTCCGCCGGCGGTTTCCATGGCCTGCACGAGCGGCGTGCCTCCGGCGAGCAGCGTCGAGAGCGTGCGGCAAAATTGCGCGAACTGAAATTTCGTGATCGTTTCTCCGATGAGCGGCAGGCGCATCCTGATCCGCTCCATGGCCAATCCTCCCTGCTCGGATTGGGACCATGCGAACGCAGCCGCGGCCAGAAACACCACCAGCGCAATCGCAGCCAACAGGTACGGCCGGTAGGTAACCGTCACGGCGATCAGGATGCGCGTGGCCTGGGGCAAAGTTATGTTCAGGTCGGAGTAAAGCCCCGCAAACTTCGGGATCACCGAGCTCACCAGATAGGTCACGATGAACGTCGCGGCGCAGATGAGAATAATGGGATAAATCAGCGTCGAGATGAGTTTTTTCCGGAACCCTGTCGTGACTCTCTGGTAGGCAATGTAATACTCGAGGACTCCGGACAGGTTGCCGCTCTTTTCTCCCGCAAGGACGGACACCGTGTAGACCTTTGGGAATACGCCCTGTTGTTCCAGCGCCTCGGACAGCGTGGTGCCCTCACGGACCAGGCGGCGAACTTCGCCGAGAACGGGGCGAAGCCGCTCGGCGGCCGCGCGCTCGGACAGCAGGTCCAGGGCCTTCAGGATGGGGATTCCCGCCTTGATCAGCGTGTTGAATTGCTGATTGAAGACCAGGAAGTCATTCCCGTCTACCGACTTCTGGCGCCGCTGGCCAAACAACTGGCCCAGCATTCCGGCTCGCGGCCGGACATTGTAAACAAACAGGCCGCGGTCGGAGAGCTTCTGGCGAGCCTCGGTGATAGACTCCGCGGGCTCTACCTGCATGAAAACTTTTCCGCTGCCGTCGGCCACCTTGCAGAGAAACTCAGCCATGACGTGAGTGTACCTCAACCGCTATAGATGCAGAAAGCTGGCCCCGCGGCTGCGTGCACTGGGCGACAACTCCACGCTCTTGCCAGCCGGATCAATCTTACCGGCGGCCCAATCGGAAAGACATTTCTCATTTATGAGCGCCGTGTGAATTCCCGGTCAACAGGAACGCGGCTCTTGCCTTTCGATGGGCCTCTTTTACTACAATTCGGTCCTGTCCCCATATAAGTATCCAGGTAGGCTGCGAGACATTTTCGGTTACGCTGGGCGGTCCGGGCCGTTGCGAGCTATGCTGTTCGATCGTTCCGAGCTGGCCGTGGGTCTTTCCGAGGCCACGTTTTCGATCAGGCGGCGTTTGAGATTCTGAAATTGATCCCCCACGCACGAGCTGGAGACGAAACTCTCCGGTTCGATTACGCGGCGTCCCAGGCTGATCCTCATCCCAGCGAGCTGGTCGGGACGCCGCTTCATTTTTTCAACCGAATGTAGCGCCCGCCTTCAGGCGGGCATCTGTGCGAATCCAGAATGCCCGCCTGAAGGCGGGCGCTACAAATAAGTGATCAGAGTTGCCCCGGTTTTGTCGAGGGGGGCGCGGCTGGAGCCAAGGAAGCGCGGCACCGGTACATTTGAAGGGTGGTGAGCGGGTCGCCCGGATTCAATGCCAGGGAGGCTTCGAACTGCTGATCGGCGTCCGTGCAGTTGCCATTCATAGCCAAAACGATGCCGTAGCTGGTGTGGAACGCAGCGGAGTAGGGGTTCAAAGCCACGGCATGACGCAGATTTTCCTGGGCTTCACTCAGACGGTGTTGCCTCAACTGAATCTGGCCCAGGTACACATACGCTTCCGCGCTATTCGGGTTTGCTTCCATCCCCCGCAACATGAAGGATTCCGCCTTGCCGTAGTCTCCTGTGTGGTAATACATGCGCCCCAGGTTGATGGAAAAACGAGAATCGGAGGGATCATTTCGCAATCCCTGTCTCGAGAAGTTTCCGCGCGCCTTCAAAATCCTGACGGGTCAACATTTCCGCCGCCAGATTATTCAATGCCGTCGAGTTTAGAGGAGCGATTTCGTGCGACCGCGAATACAAGACATAGTCGCTGCTCCAGGAACTCGCCGCCCGGGCGGCAAAGAACGAAAGAAGGACGGTGAGCGCAAACCCGGCCAAAACAACTTGCGAAGGCTGGCCGAACAGGCCTACCCGCGTATTTAAGGCGCGCTCGATGATCAGAGCGACGAGCAATGCGGCCCCCATGCTGGGAACATAGAAGTACCGGTCATGAACCAGTTCGTCCGCCCTGAAAACAAAAGTATCCAGCGCGGGCAAAAGAGGAATCACAATCCAGGCAACGGCGAAAGCAACTGCCTTTTCCCCCAGCCGATTCCGTGAAAACCAGACGGCCACTGCCAGCGCCATGAGAATCAGCGCGGGCAAGATGACATGCGCAAAGTTCAGATTTGGTTGGTAGAACAGGTCGTAGAACTCGCAAAGGCGGAACGGCAAAAACCAATTCGTGACGTAGAAAAGCAGGATCGAGGGAAGCGTCAAGAGCCACTTCACGGCAGACACGGGCGCAACGGAATGGCCGAGGCCGGACAAAATCCGGTACCGAGCAAGCAAATAAGCGACCGCGACTGGAAGATACAAAACTGCGGGAACGAATGCGTCCTGGAACCTGGCGGCATATCCCGGCCGGCTCTCGTTTTCTGCCGGACGAAATTCAATCCAGGCATGCGCAAACACAAGGGCAGGCAAAACGATAGCCGTTTCTTTACTCAAGAAGAGCCAGGGCGTACAGCGCGCAGGACAGCGTCATCCAAAGGGCCTTGGACCCTTCCCTCGACCGCAGGTACGCCAGAAACGCGAGCAGGAACAGAATCGCAAAGAGCGATTCGGTCGTGCCGGAGACCCACGCCACCACTTCATGATGGATCGGGTGAACGCCGAAAATCACGGCCGCCAGCCATGCCGTGGTGAATTGCCCGGTCACCTTTCTCACCAGCATGTAAACGAGCCACGTGACCACAAGGTGCATGACGACGGCCAGCAGATGCCATCCGAGCGGGCGGTCCCCGAAGATTGAGTAATTGATCCGCAGCAAGAGAAGGAAGAGCGGGCGGTAATAGTTCCCGAGGCCAGAGGGGACATTTGCTTCCATAGCGAGCTGACGAAATACTGCGGCACGTAGCGCCAGGCTCTGAGAAAAGGGTTGTAAACGATCTGGGGAGAATCGTCGTAGACAAAATCGAATCGGATCGTGACCAGGTACGTAATCGCCGTGACCAGAAGCGCCATCCAGACAAAATACTTCTCGTGCAGCGCTGAAGTGCGCGACACTACCTTCTCCGCGGTGGATTCCGTTGCCATTTTCAACAATCTTCTCCTGCCAAAAGTCTAGCATCGAGGGCCCGGCAGGGGGTGCGGAATGCAAGAGGGGGAACGTCAATCAGTTAGTACCGGATATGCGTAAGAAATGGGACATGTAGCGCCCGTCCGCCGCGGCGAACGGGCATCTGTCTGCTACCAAATTGCCGGCCTAAAGGCCGGCGCTACTGGGGAGATTCGGCCAGTGAGGCGCCGTCTACGATGGCAACTCCAGCCGGCACTTGAAAGCGGAACAGATCGCCGGCCAGGGCAATGTCGGACTGCCAGTTTCCGAAGCGGTATTCCAGCTCAATCCCGCCCGGCTGGCGAATCGCGATGCGGGCGAGTTCTCCGGAATTGGTTTCTATTTCCAGGAGCACTTCCGTGTAATCGCTGTCAGCCGAAGCCCCTTTAGGTTCTTTGGGGAGGCAGCGAAGGAGGGAGTGGCCCGGCGGAATTCCCTTTTGAGTGATCAAATCGATCTGGCTGCACAGGCGCGCGAGATCCGCTTTGCCGGTGAGGAGGGCGAGAGGGGTGCGCCAATCGGAACTTTCCTTGACTGGGGCCTTCGTCACGGTATGGTCATAGGGAACGTAAAACCAGGTCGTCTTGCCATCTACAAGAAAGAGTTTCTTCTCTGGCGAGTCATACTCCCAGCGCATTTGTCCCGGCCGCCGGAAATAAACGGTGCCGGACTCGACGCGGGCCTGCTTTTGGCCTTCGCTGTAGCGTTCCAGGAAAACAGCCTGCAGGGTGCGCGGCTGCCGATAGTGCTCTTCCAGAAGATGCGTGAGAGCTTTCACCGCAGGGGAGGATTCCGTCGCATGGGCGAGATCGATCCCGGACAAGCCACCCCAGCAAAAGAAAAAAAGCACGGCCGCAGGGAGCCGCGATAGGAATCTGGAATTCACACTGAGAGTGTAGCAGGTGGGGCTTTGGGGGACTACCGCGGCCGGCCGAAACGATTTCTGACGAACCTACTGGATCGGATTGTCCGTTGCCGCCGCTGGCGCGGTATCGTTCTCCCGGATCACAGCGGTCTGGTCGGCGTAGAAGTGCCGGTTGCCGGTGTAGTTCGGGACGAGCGGATCTGCGTTTAAGGAATAGCTGGTCACATTTCCCTGCGCATCCATGGTCAGAACAACGTATGAAAATTGGTACCCGCTCTTTTTGCCGCCCGCCAGGACTTCATCGATCAGTTCGGCGTTCGCTTGTGTGATCAGGTTGCCGGAGCCGCCTAGACTCGGGAGGTCCGGCGAAAATCCGACGGAGTAAGTCGTGGAGTAGATCACTTCACCGGTCGTGATGTTGCGAAGGTTCTGGACCGCGGACGCTTCATTGGCGCGCATTTTGGATTGCACAAAATTGGGGATGGCGATGGCCACGATGATCAAAATTACCGCGACTACGATGAGCAATTCGATCAGTGAGAAACCCTGGGACGAAGAATCCTGTCTCCCGATTTTGGTGTTTTTCAGATTTGGTTCCATGGTCTCACCTTTCGCGTTGACCCTTCCCATCCTGAGATCTTTCTTTCCCTGCCGCCGTGCATAAAAAAAGGGGAGAGGAATTTGTTCTCTTCCTCCCCCTGTAGACCGATTCTAAAGCATCATTTACTGGAGCGGGTTGTCAGTGGAGGTAGCGGCCGCGGTCAGGTTAACGCGGATCACGCCGGACTGGTCAGTGAAGAAGTAGCGCTGACCGGTCACGCCCACGGTGATTGGGTTGGCCTGGATCGAATACTGTTGATACGTGTTGGAGGCGGTATAGGAGAACGTATAGCCGCTCTTCTGCCCAGTCACAAGAGCCGAGTCAATCAAGTCCGCGGCCGTCGAAGTCGGGGAGGAAGACGGACCCAAGTCGCCGAGGATGTGGGGGAAGTTCCCGTAGGTGGTCGAAAACGCCACCGAAGAGGTGTTGATGGTTCGCATGGAACCAACAGCAGACGCCTCGTTGGCTGCCATCTTTGAACGCAGCAGGTTCGGGATGGCGATCGCAGCGATGATCAAAATGATCGCGACTACGATCAGCAATTCGATAAGTGAGAAACCCTTCTGTTTATTCCGCATTTCTTTTTTGCTCCTTGAGAGAATTCGTTTTAGGTCTTGTTAGTAATCTCATCCCGTACCGGGGATCGCCCTACTAAGTGCAAGCCCCATGCCAATTGTGACGGTGATACTCGGGGGAGTTGCCAAATAGTCTAATCTGTTGAATCTAAGGGAGTTCCACCAGTTAAGGGCTCTTTGAAATAGTCCGAATCGGGGCCGGATGACGGGTTTAGGCCCAATTTGCGACAAAATTTGTCAATCACGAGAGCCAGAAGTTGGCGTTCCTGAAGGGGCTAATTCGCCCAACGCCGCGAGGAATCATGAGGTTAGAGGTCGTTAATGAACGGCGGAGGAACTGGGATCCGCGCGGGTCGATCGCGCGACCGGACCCCAGTTCGATAACTAGAAGGACAATCGAGATGAGCGGGAATCGGCTCGCGCAATTGCTTGTTTTGCATGCAAAACTTACACTGGAAAAGGAATGACGACAGTCCCGAAACTTTCCGCGCAGGAATATTTTTGAAGCGATGATGGGCCAACTCAAACGCCTGCTGAGCAATCCTGCTTTCATCGTCCTGTTCGCGTTCATCGCGCGCATGGCGATCCTCGCTTATATGTGGGGAGGAACGCCCATGCCAGCGAAGTCCTTCGTCCCCTACGGCTATGAGCTTGGCAGGGTGGCGAGCGCCATTGCCTCCGGGCAAGGCTTTTCTTCTCCCCTCAGATTCGTCGATACGGGACCGACCGCGTGGTTCACGCCGATCTATCCGTATCTGATCGCGGGGATCTTTAAAATCTGGGGAGTTTTCACATTCAAGTCGCGCCTGATCATCGAAACGTCGAACTGCGCGTTCGCGGCACTGACGGTAATTCCCGTTTACGGCATTGCACGGAGGACATTTGGAAATAGCCTGGCGGTTGGCGCCGCGTGGGGCTGGGTCTTTCTGCCAACCTCGCTTTTTTTCCCGATCACCTGGATCTGGGATACGACGCTTGCGGCTCTTTTCATGGCGTTACTATTCTGGGCGACGCTGGCCATGCGCGATGCCAAGACGGTTTTGGCCTGGGTGGGTTACGGGGCGCTGTGGGCTGTCGGAGTATTAATCAATCCATCATTACTTTCGCTCCTGCCTTTCCTGGCGGGCTGGGCGATCTGGCCATTGCGCGGCGATTCGCGTTCCCTGATTCGATTTTCAGCGGCGGGACTTTTGGTCTTTGCCATCGCCCTGGTTCCCTGGACCATCCGCAACTACCGGGTGTTCGGAAAATTCATCGTTCTGCGATCGAATTTCGGCCTGGAATTGTGGCTCGGAAATAACCCCGGAGTGCCGGATACGTGGTCGCCCTGGCTGCACCCGAACGACAGCCTGGAAGAGGCCGAGAAATATCAACGCATGGGCGAAATCGCCTACATGCAGGAAAAAGAGCAGGAAGCCTTCGCGTTCATGCGAACGCATCCCGCCGATACGCTCCATTTCGTGTTTCGCAGGTTTATCAACAACTGGCTGGCGATCACCGACAGCCCCTCGGATACCTGGTCGGCCAGCCCGCTCTACCTGAAAGCATTCATCGTCCTGAATTTGCTGCTGTCTTTGTCCACTCTGGTAGGGGCCTTGTTTTTGCACCGTTCCAGGCCGGGAGGGGCGTTTCCCTACTTGATGGTTCTTCTGGTGTTTCCGCTGATTTTTTATTTGACCCACACTTCCCTGCGCTACCGCTTCCCAATGGATCCCATCATGATGGTCCTCGCCGCGTACGGCGTGGCCTATCCATTTATCATCTGGAATGAGCGAACCCCACGGCCTAGGGATACGGTCACACCCGCGCCTCCGGTGCTGACCCGCTAGCCAGAACTTCTCACAAAGTCTGCCGTGGAGTTCTCCGTAAATCTTGCGAAGGACAGTCTGAACCACCGCACGGAGCCCAGTGGAACAGACTTCACAGGCTGCGGAAAAACTCAGGCGCCTGTCATTCTGAGCGGAGCGAAGAATCTCTCCTTGTTTTTTTTGATACTTAAATCCAAGAGAGATTCTTCGCTCCGCTCAGAATGACAACAGGGGGAATCTTTTCCGCAACGTGTTCAGCCCGTCGGTTTTGGACGAGGTGGCCCAAACCCCACAGGCTGAAGCCTGTTCCACATCGTGAGAAATCCAGGATAGATTCAATTCCTTCAGGCTGGGCGCGTGTTGTATTTCTTGGAGTAGTGCCGGAAGGAACGGTAAGTCATTTTGAGCAGTTCCGCGGCGCGCGTTCCCACGCCATGGCTGGCTTCGAGCGCCGCGAGGATGTAGGCCCTTTCCATGTCCTGAACGGATTTCTCCAGGTCGATGCCGTTCTCTGGAATAGAGACGTGGCCATTTGCCGGGACGGACTGCGTGGCGCTTTCGGGCGCCACGCGGTGTTGAATTTTTTGCGGAAGGACATTCACCGAGATCGTATTCCCCGTCTCGAGCGCCACCGAGCGCTCCATCGTATTTTCCAGTTCGCGCACATTTCCCGGCCAGTCATGGGCTTCCAGAAGGCTCATGGCGTCGGGAGCAATGCCCTCGACGGGTTTTTCCATGGTCTTGCGGAAACGCTCGAGGAAGGCCCTGGCCATGAGGGGAATGTCTTCCCGGCGTTCGCGAAGGGGCGGCAATTGGATGGGAATAACGCTCAGTCGGTAATACAAGTCTTCACGAAACTCCCCGGCGGCGATGGCCTTGTCCAAATCCTTGTTGGTCGCCGCGATCACGCGCACGTCGATTTCGTATTCTTCATTCGAGCCGACCGGGCGGACTTTGCCCTCCTGAAGAACGCGGAACAGCTTCACTTGCATGGGCAGGCCCATGTTTCCGATTTCGTCCAGGAAGAGCGTCCCGCCGTGAGCGCCTCGAAACAGGCCCTGGCGATTTTCATTGGCGCCGGTGAAGGCCCCCTTGACGTAGCCGAACAATTCGGATTCCAGAAGCGTTTCCGGGAAGGCGCCGCAATTGATGGTGATGAAGGGCTCCTTGCTGCGGGCGCTGTTTTCGTGAATGGCGCGGGCGACGAGTTCCTTGCCCGTGCCTGTTTCTCCGGTAATGAGGACACGGCTGGTTTGCGGAGCGACGGTCATGATCATGTCAAAGATGGCGCGCATTTTCGGGCTGTGGCCGATGATGTTGTCCTGGCCTGTCAGCCTTCGCAACTCGCGGCGGAGGTAACCCGCTTCGGTCTTGAGGCGCAGGGTTTCATCCACCTGGCGCACGGCCCGGCGCAACTGGTCGACGAGGTCGTGGTCTTTGATTACGTACCGATCCGCTCCGGAATTAATCGCGGCAATCGCGGTATCCACTGTGGGCACGCCGGTGATGAGGAGAAAATAGCTCGACGGAGAAATCTCCTTGCAAAACTGGAGGAGCTCGACGCCCGTGGTGTCCGGCATGCGGATGTCGGAAATCACGATGTCGAAAATCTGGGATTCCAGTTTTCGGCGGGCGGACTCACCGTTCAAGGCCACCTCGACGCGATGCCCTTCCTTGCGAAAAGTAATTTCCAGCAATTCGCAAATGGAGCGCTCGTCATCGACGACCAGAATATGTGCCATTCGACGGCTTCCTTCCGGGCCGGGCGCGTCAGGCGACGCGCGGCAAATCGACTGTAAATTCCGCTCCCTTGTCCTTTTCCGAGAACACGCTGACGCGCCCGCTGTGCGCCTGCACGATTTGATACACGATGGCGAGACCCAGGCCCGTGCCGCCGACAAAATTGGATTGCAAGGGCTCGAATATTTTGGCGCGCTGCCTGGGATCAAGACCCATGCCGGTGTCGCGAAAGCGGATGCGGACCCAGAAGGGAGCGGCTTCGAGAGAAACCGTCAGGATTCCGCCATCGGGCATGGCCCGCATCGCGTTGTCGGACAAATTCCAGAACACCTGCTTGATGCGGTTGCGGTCCACGCGAACGCGAACTTCGGTTGGCGTAAACGCCCGCTCGATGCGGTACTTTCCATCGACCTGGGGGTTGCGTTCCAGGAGAGTCAGCGTTTCGTCCAACAGGCCGGAGACGTCTTCCTCGGAAAATTCGTAGGTTTTTTCGCGCGAGTAGTTCAGGAATTCGGTGATGATCTTGTTCAGGCGCTCCGATTCCCTGCTGACGATGCCGACCAGGTGCTGCTCATCCTCTTCGAGAGGGACCAGGCGGCCCAATTCCTTGACGGCGCCCGCCATCGCCGTCAGCGGCTGGCGGATTTCGTGCGCGATGGCGGCAGACAGGCGCCCGAGCGCCGCCATGCGTTCCTTCGTGGCGACTTCCTGTTCGAGGCGTTTCAGGTCCGTGAGATCCTGGAAATTGAACACGTAGCCGGTCGTGCGTCGCTCTCCCGTGCGAAGCGGGGAAACGGATATGCCGATAAAACGCTGCTGGCCGTCGGGCGTTTTGAAATCCACTTCCCGGCGCTGGGGAAGCTTGCCGTCCGGGGAGATTTCGCCGGGAAGCCAGAAGGAGGGCCACAATTCCTGCATGGGAGTGCCCCGCACTTTGCGGAATTGACTGCCCGTAATTTCCTCACCCGTACGGTTCAGCAACAGGATGCGGCCGTCCATGTCAGTGGTGAGAAGCCCGCCGCGCATGGAGTGGATGATGTCCTCGTTGAAGGCCTGCAGGTCCTGAAGCTCCCCGCGCTTGACTTCGAGTTCCGCGGTGTGGCGCCGCAGGCTTTGCGCCAGAAGACTCGAGAGATACGCCACAGCCAGAAAATAAAATAAATTGCTGAAGATCCAGGTCTGCAACTGGCGGCTGCTGGGGACGGCGATCTGCATTCGCGGCAGGACGTTGTAATAGATAAGCTCGGACAATCCTCCGATGAGGATAAAGCTGAACCCGGCCACGATGAACGTGGCTTCCCGCGAGAATAGAATGCTGGCGACAATTATGGCCAGGGGGTAGAGCCAGATAAAGTAGCTGTCCTGCGTCCCGGTCAGGTAAATCAAGCCCGTTACAACGATCAAATCAAAAAACAATTGAACGCCGCCGTGCCACGAGGCCAGCGGCATCCAACGCATCATAATCGAATAGAAGATCGCCAGCGTGTACCACAGGATCATCAACGGAATGAAATAGCGCGTGGAGACCTGGAGCTGGCTGGTCATGCCAAGCACGAGGACAAGGGTGAGCAGGAGCGTGATCAGGAAGAAACGGACACGGGAAAGCCAAGCGAGCCAGGCAGCGACATTTTGTGTCAGTTCCATTTTAGGCGAGCTTGTCTGCCGGCGTCCTTTCCGTGTTTAAAATTTCCGTCTGACTCGGGCCGGGGAGAGTTTGAGGGCGATTCGTTTCGAGCCGCCCTCCCGATCTTTCAGACTGCTGGCTTCGTGTAGCGCCCACCTTCAGGCGGGCATCTTTTCGATTCCAAACTGCCCACCTGAAGGTGGGCGTTACAAATCCCTAGTGCGCGCTGCTGAGCTGGCCGATGAGCGAGAACAGCGGCAAATACATGGAGATCACGATGCCGCCGACCACCACGCCCAGGAACACGATCATCATCGGTTCCAGGGCAGCCAGCAGGTCTTTTACCGCCGCGTCGACTTCGTCCTCATAGAAGTCGGCAATTTTTTGGAGCATGGCGTCCATGGCGCCCGTTTGTTCGCCGACGCCGATCATTTGCGTCACCATGCCGGGGAACACATTGGTATCTTTCAGCGGCTCGGAAAGGTTGCGGCCCTGTTCCAATCCCTTGCGAACCTCCATCAGCGACTTTTCGATCAAGGCGTTGCCGGCAGTTCGCGCGGTGATTTCCAATCCTTCAAGAATGGGAACGCCGCTGGAGATGAGCGTGCCCAGCGTGCGGGTGAAGCGCGCTACGGCGATCTTTCTGAGCAGAATTCCAATCACGGGCATTTTGAGAAGGGCGCGGTCGATGGCCATGCGGCCGACCGGAGTCCCGTACCACACTTTTAGCCCAACGCAGGTGGCGATAACGGCGACCAGGATCAGAAAGCCGAAGATGCTGCCAACAAAGTTGCTCATGGCGATAACGATTCGCGTGGGCAGAGGCAGACCTACACCGAGGCCGAGGAACAAAGTCGCGAAAATCGGGACCACTTTCCACAGCAACAGGATGATGACACCCGCCGCCACCGACAAGACAGCGACGGGGTAAACGAGAGCGGATTTTACGGCGCGCTTTAATTTGACGTTCTTCTCGATGTAGGAGGAAAGGCGCTGCAGAATGGTGTCGAGAATACCGCCCGTCTCGCCCGCTTCGACGAGGTTCACGTACAGCGCGTCAAAGACCTTTTCGTACTGGCGCATGGCGGCGGAGAGGGTCGAGCCGCCTTCCACCGCGCCGCGCGTCCCGGTCAGCACCTTTTGAAACATTTTGTTTTCCTGCTGGCCGGCCAGGATCTCCAGGCACTGCACCAGGGGCAGTCCCGCGTCGATCATGACGGAGAATTGGCGCGTAAAGATGGCCAACTCCTTGGAATCGACGCCGCCGCCAAACGTGGGCAAGTTGAATTCCTTGCCCTTCTCGGACATTTTGGTGACGTTGATCTGCTGGCGCTTGAGATTATTGATGAGGTCCGTCTTGCTCGCGGCCGTCAATTCTCCGCTCACCGTGGCACCGGCGCGATTGGTCCCTCGATATGTGAAAACCGGCATCGTTTTCTCCTCCTCAATTCCGAACAGCCCAATCCTGTCCAGACACAACGGGGAAGGCAGCCAGAAGATTGCGGCACACTGCCTTTCCAAATTTCAGAGCCAACGAAATAAAGCCCGCGTTCTGTGTTAGCGGCGGACCGGGGCTGGCGCGCGCGAAGCGGGCGAGGTCACTCCCCGGTTAATCATATCCTGCAGTTCCTCAGGATTCGACGACCGTGAAAGGGCGATTTCCAAAGTGATTAACTTCGCAAAATAGGAGTTAGCCAGGCCCTGGTTAAAGGTCTGCATACCGCTGGCGCCCGTGCCGGTCTGCATGGCCGAATAAATCTGGTGAATCTTGTCCTCGCGGATCAGGTTGCGGATCGCGGGATTGGGGACGAGAACCTCCATCACCATCACGCGGCCGCGGCCGTCCACCCGCGGCAGAAGCGACTGGCAAAGGACGCCTTCGAGCACCATGGAAAGCTGGGCGCGGATTTGCGGCTGCTGGTAGGACGGGAACACGTCGACGATGCGGTTGATGGTGGAGATGGCGGAATTGGTATGCAAGGTCGCGAAGGTCAAGTGGCCGGTTTCGGCGATGCGCAGCGCGGACTCGATGGTTTCGAGGTCGCGCATTTCTCCGATCAGCACCACGTCCGGGTCCTCGCGAAGCGCCGCGCGGAGCGAATTGGCAAAGGAATGAGTGTCCGAATGGACTTCGCGCTGATTCACAAGGCAGCGTTTGTGGTTGTGAAGGAATTCGATGGGGTCCTCGATGGTCATCATGTGCTCTTCGCGCTCGCTGTTGATCTTGTCCAGCATGGCGGCAAGCGTCGTGGACTTTCCCGATCCGGTCGGGCCGGTGACGAGCACCAGTCCGCGCGGCTTGTCGCACAATCCCCTGACCACGGCAGGCAGTCCGAGGGCGTCGAAATTCTTGATCTCCCAGGGAATGGTCCGAAACACGGCGCCCACGGCGCCGCGCTGTTGAAACAGGTTTCCGCGAAAGCGCGCCAGATTTTTGAGGCCGAAGGAGAAATCGAGTTCCAGGTTTTCCTCGAAGCGGTGCTTCTGCGCGTCGGTAAGCACGCTGTAGGCAAGAGCCTTCGTGTCCGCCGCCGTAAGGGGCGCCATCTCCGTGGGCTTGAGCTTTCCGTGGACGCGGACCCTGGGTGGACTGTTGGTGGTGATATGCAAATCGCTGCCGCCCATCTCAATCATTTTCTTCAACAATTCACTGAGTGTGATTCCAGACATCGTTTCACCTTTTCTACAACACGGTTTCGCGAACCACTTCCTCGATGGTCGTCATGCCTAGGGCGACCTTGGTCAGGCCGCTCCGGCGCAACGTGAGCATTCCGTTGTCCATGGCCTTTTTCTTCAATTCGAGGGCGGAGGCGCCGACCAGGATCAATTCGCGCAATTCGTCGTTGATTTCCATGACTTCATAGAGGCCCACCCGTCCCTTGTAACCGGTCTTGTTGCAAGTTCCGCAACCCTTGCCGATGAAGATCTCCGTGGTTTTGAGTTCCTCTTGCGTGTATCCGGCATCGAGCATGGCCTGTTGCGGGACGTTCATGACTTCCTTGCAGTTCGAGCAAATTCTGCGCACGAGGCGCTGCGCGCAAATCAGGTTGACCGAAGTGGCCACCAGAAACGGCTCGATTCCCATATTCATCAATCGGCTGATTGTTGAAGGAGCGTCATTCGTGTGCAGCGTGGAAAGGACGAGGTGTCCGGTGAGCGCGGCCTTCACGGCGATTTCCGCCGTTTCAAAGTCGCGGATTTCGCCCACCAGAATAATATTCGGATCTTGGCGCAAGAAAGCGCGCAACGCCGCCGCGAAGTTCAGCCCGATCTGATCTTTCATCTGGACCTGGTTGATGCCCGGCAATTGGAACTCGACCGGGTCTTCGGCGGTCATGATGTTGGTTTCGGGGGTATTCAGCCGGGCGATGGAAGAATACAGCGTATTGGTCTTGCCGGAGCCGGTGGGCCCGGTAACGAGAACCATTCCATAAGGACGAAGGATGGCGCGCTCGAATTTGGCCAGGGACTCGGGTTCAAAGCCGAGCTTGGTCATGTCCAGCCTGAGGTTTTCCTTGTCGAGCAAGCGCATGACAATTTTTTCGCCGAACAGGGCTGGAATGGTGGAAACACGGAAGTCGAGGTCCTTGATCTTGCCGTCCTTGCGGTACTTGATCATGATGCGGCCGTCTTGCGGGAGCCGCTTTTCGCTGATGTCCAGCTTGGCCATGATTTTGACGCGGCTGATGATGGCGTCGCGCAGCTTCATCGGCGGGGACATGACGTGTTGCAGGATTCCGTCAATGCGAAACCGCACGCGGACTTCTTTCTCGTAAGGCTCGATGTGAATGTCGCTCGCGCCGCGCTTGACCGCGTCGGTCAGGAACAGGTTCACCAACTTGATGATGGGCGCTTCCTCGGCCGCGCGCTCCAGCTCGGCGAGGTTCATCTCCTGTTCCTCGGAGGCGAGTTCCAGATCCGCGTTTTCCTCGCCGGTGAGGTCCTTCATTACCTTGGAGAGTTCTTCCTCGCTCTCCGCCTCGCCGTAAAACTTGGAGATGGCCTCGGCGATGGCCGTCTCGGAGGCCACGACCGGTTCCACGTTGAACCCGGTCATGAACTTGATGTCGTCCATGGCGAAGACATTGGTCGGATCGGTCATCGCGATGGTCAGCGTCGAGCCGACTCGCGAGAGGGGGACAATCTGATAGCGGATGGCCGTGTCCTGGGGGATCAGCTTGATGACGGAGGCGTCGACCTCGTAATACTTCAGGTTGATGGAGGGAACCCCGTACTGGCGGGAAAGCACACCCGTAATCTCATCGTCGCTGATGAAGCCAAGCTTCATCAGACAAGTACCCAACCTCCCCCCGCCCGCCTTCTGGTGTTCCAGGGCCTGCCGGAGCTGGTCGGACGTGATCAAGTTTTCCTTGATCAGTATTTCGCCAAGCCGGGACGACATCGAATGAGGACTCCCCGGGGCGTGCACACCCCCGGTAAGTTTAAAGTAGCAGATGGAGGAGAATGGCTATCCGCCCATTTTCCCCGGTCGTACTGAAACGGGCAATACGCGGGCACCTGTCCTTTGGTACAGGCGGATAGGACGCAATTGCAAGACCTTGTCTTGACTAGACGTACGACGGCGGCTATCTTCCGATGGAATAGGCGAGGGAATGGGCAAAGCGATCAGGAACGTCGCAAGAAAGCGCGCTCTGCGGACGGACATGGGCAGGAGGAGGCCCATCCCGGGGGGCGCAGTGCGCGAAGGCGGGCCGGTTTCCCCTTCAGGCGAACTATTGCGCTACTATGAAACGCTGTCTGCCGCGCTTGGTCCAATGCACTGGTGGCCGGCCGAGACGCCATTCGAAGTGATCGTGGGGGCTATCCTGACCCAAAGCACTGCGTGGGGGAATGTCGAACGCGCCATGGCCAATCTTCGGTCGGCGCGTTTACTCACTCCTTCCGCGATGCTGCGGGTGCGAACTGCGCGGCTCGCTGCGTTGGTGCGGCCGTCGGGCTACTTTCGGCAAAAAGCGAAAAAGTTGAAGGCTTTTGTGCGATTTCTTGAAAGCGGGTATGCGGGGTCACTGGAGCGCATGTTTCTGACGCCTACTACCGAACTGCGCGAAAAACTTTTGTCCGTCCACGGCATCGGGCCGGAAACCGCCGATTCCATTTTGCTGTACGCCGGGAACCATCCGATATTTGTAGTCGATGCATATACCCACAGAATTTTCGGACGGCATGGGATCACCGAGGGCAAGCCGGAATATGAAAGAGTCCGCGCGTTCATTGAAGATTCGATTCCGCGAGAGTCGAAATTGTTCAACGAATTCCACGCCCTAATTGTGAACACGGGGAAAAATTGGTGCCGCAAGAGCGCTCCACGCTGCGGGGAGTGCCCGCTTCGTTCCCTGCTGCCAGCCGATTCCCCACTGTCTATGCCCAACACAATCGTGCCGATTGAGAGTTCGCTTGCAGGGAGTCTGGCGTGAGCACAAGCCGCAGGTCGCAACTTCTGCTGGGCGTAGGCGGCGTGACTGTCGTTCTGCTTCTGGCGGGAGTGTTCACGCTCGGATCGCTGACGCTTCCTTTCGAGCCGCGCGATCAGGTCGTGCTTTACGCCCTGTCCACGTTCCTGGTGGCGGCGCTGCTTGTGTTTCTGTTTATCCTGGCGCGGACGCTGGTGCGCCTTGCCATCGAAAGGATGGCGCACAAGCCGGGCTCCCGATTCAAAACAAAAATGGTACTGGCGGCAATTGCAGTCTCATTCCTTCCGGTCATTTTTCTATTTTTCGTCAGCTATGCGCTGCTGAACCGCACGCTCGTGCTGTGGTTCCCCCGGCCCCTGGAAATCGCCACCGAATCCAGCCGCTCGCTCGTCGATGAAATGATTCGCGCCGACGCCGAACGCATGTCAGAAATCGCCAAAGAGGTAGCCGGGGCCACCGCGGGCGGGGATGCGCTCGATACCATGCACGCGTTCGATCAGACCTTTGCCCGAGGGGCCGACCTGGCCTGGGAATTGAACGAAAGCGGGCATCCTTCCGCTGTTGGTGTCAACCCCAACCTGCAATTTCAGCCACCTCGCGTCGGCTCACAGGTGGCCGCTCGCTCGGATCCGCCGGCGCTGGTCCGACAAATGCCGAGCGGCGCCGAACTCTGGGAATATGGCGGCAACATCTTCCTGGCCGGCCGATCCAAGTCGTCCAGCGGCTTTCTTCTGGCCGGAAGAATCGTTCCCGACGATTTTCAGGAGCGCATTCGTGAGATCGCCGTTCAAACGGCGGCCTACGAACAGCAGCGCCAGCATCTGCGAACATACAAAAATCAAATGCTGGCGACTCTATTCCTATTCACCATCCTGCTGATGTTTGCCGCGACGTGGTCCGCGTTCTTCCTGTCCAAGCAGGTCACCGTGCCGATTCAGGCGCTGGCGCAGGCCACGCAGGAGATCATCGAGGGCAATTACGAAACACGCGTGAACGTGCAGGCCAAGGATGAACTTGAGACACTGGTCCGGTCGTTCAACCGCATGACCGAGCAGCTGGGAGACAGTCGGCGCCAAATCGATATCTTCACGCAGAACCTGCAACAGGCCGTGCAGGAGTTGGAGCGGCGGCGCACGCTGATGGAAACAATCCTTGAAAATATTCCGACAGGCGTAATTTCCGTCGACGAAACGGAAACGATCCGGCGAGTCAATCCGGCGGCGGTGCGGATGTTTGGAGAGGGCTCCCGGCAAGCGATGAGCTTCGCGCAACTTCTGGGAGAAGAGGCGGGCCGCGCCGTGCACGTTCTGATGCGGCGTTCGACCCGACTTGGGACCGCGACGCAGGAGTTGGAATTTTCCGCGGCGGGACGGCTGCTGCGCGCGGCGGTGACGGTAAGCGCGCTGGGGCCGCGCCGCTCGAACCGCGGATACGTTGTGGTGGTGGACGATCTGACCGACCTGCTGCGCGCGCAGAAAGCGGCGGCCTGGCAGGAAGTGGCGCAGCGCATCGCTCACGAAATCAAGAATCCACTGACGCCGATACAACTTTCCTCGCAGCGGTTGTCGCGCTACCTGGAACGGCATCGCGATACGACCTCGAAGAATGAACCGCCGGAACTGGTGCGCCTGGTCGGAGAATGTTCCAGCCTGATTGAGCGCGAGGTCCGCGTTCTGGAATCCCTGGTCGGAGAATTCTCGCAATTCGCGCGATTCCCCACCGCGAAACTTTCACCCGCTTCTCCGAATGAAATCGTCAATGATGCTCTTTCGGTTTTTGACGGCCGGCTCGAAGGGATCCGCCTGCGGAAGGACCTTGCGCCCGACTTGCCGGTGATCCGCGCCGATGGCGAATTGTTGCGGCGCGTCCTCGTAAATCTGATCGACAATGCGGCGGAGTCGATGGAGGGCTCGTCGGTCAAGGAAATGCTTCTGTGCACCCGATTCAACAGCGACCGTGAAATCGTTGAAATCATCGTGGCCGACAGCGGCCACGGAATTTCGCCGGAGGACAAGGACCGCCTCTTCCTGCCTCACTTCTCCACCAAGGATCGCGGCACGGGCCTCGGGCTGGCGATTGCCAGCCGCATCATGGCCGAGCATCACGGCTCGATTCGCGTCGAGGACAATTTGCCGACCGGCGCGAAATTTATTCTTCAGCTTCCGATGGCCGAGGTGCCATCGGCCCCGGTGTCCCCGCGCATCGGATAGCGTTTCCTCTTACTTTCATGGCCAATTCCATTCTCATCGTGGACGACGAGCAAGGGATACGGGAGGCGCTGTCCTCGATCCTGGCGGACGAGGGATACGAATCCTTCACTGCGTCTTCGGGCGAAGAATGTCTCTCGCTGCTCGAGGAGCGGTCCGTTGACCTTGTCCTGCTGGACGTGTGGCTCGACGGGATCGACGGCCTCGAAACGCTGGAGCGCATACGGAAGAACGGCGTGGACGCGATGGTGGTCATGATTTCCGGGCACGCCAGCATCGAAACCGCCGTGCGCGCCACGAAGCTTGGCGCATTCGATTTCATTGAGAAGCCGCTCTCTCTCGAAAAAGTAATTCTCGTCATTAAGAATGCGCTGGAAGTTCACCGGCTGGCGCAGGAAAACCGGCAGTTGCGCGAGGAACTCGGCGGACGCACGCAACTGCAGGGAGACACGGTTCCGATGCGCGCTTTGCGGCAGCAGATCGCGCTGACGGCACCGACGAACGGGCGCGTCTTGATTTACGGGGAAAGCGGCACGGGCAAGGAGCTTGTCGCCAGGGCCCTTCACGGCGCGAGCCTGCGCGGCGACCGGGGATTTGTCGAAGTGAATTGCGCGGCGATCCCGGAAGAGCTCATCGAATCCGAGCTGTTCGGGCACGTGAAGGGCAGTTTCACGGGCGCGACCGAAAATAAAGTCGGCAAATTCGAGAAGGCCGATGGCGGCACGCTTTTCCTCGACGAAGTTGCCGACATGAGTTTGCGCACGCAGGCCAAAGTGCTGCGCGTGCTGGAGGAGCAGCGGCTAGAGCCGGTCGGCTCGAATCAAACGGTGAGCGTCGATGTGCGCGTGATCGCCGCGACGAATAAAACCTTGGAAGACGAGATCGCGCATGGCCGGTTTCGCGAGGACCTTTTCTACCGGCTCAACGTGATTCCCTTCACCCTGCCGCCATTGCGCGAGCGCATCGAGGACGTTCCAGTCCTGGCCCGCTATTTCATGCTGGAGTTCGCCGCCGCGTACGGGCGAAAGCCAAAGGAAATCAGCGAAGCCGCGCTCGGCGTGATGGCGCGATATCACTGGCCGGGGAACGTGCGCGAATTGCGCAACCTGATTGAGCGCCTCATGATCGTCGTCCCGCAGGACAAGATCGAGCCGCTGCACCTTCCGCCGGAGCTGTTTCGTGCGAGTTCGCGCATGGCCCAGCAGCCGAACGCGACGCTGCACGAGGCGCGCGAGCGCGTACGAGCGGGAATTTATCCTGCGCAAGCTCGAGGAAAATCAGTGGCACATGACGCGCACGGCGGAAGCGCTTGGCCTCGAGCGCAGCCACCTGTACCGCCGCATGCGTGCGCTGGGGATTAAGACCGAAGAGTAGCGACAGGCTCCTACATGGGCAAGACTGAACGCGATGCCGGCCTCGTGCGCGCTGTGGGGCCATGGGCACTGACGGCGAGCCTGTTGAACGTCATCGTCGGCGCCGGGATTTTCGCATTACCGTCCGCTCTTGCCGCGACCATGGGCTCGTACGCGCCTGTGGCGTATCTCGTTTGCGCAGCCGCCATCGGATCGGTGGCGATTTGCTTTGCCGAGGGCGGAAGCCGCATTCCGACGAGCGGCGGCGCGTATGGCTACATCGAAGCCGCTTTCGGTCCACTGGCGGGGTACGTCACGGGCACGCTGCTATGGTTCAGCAACGCATTGGCTTGCGGCGGCGTTTCCGCTGCGTTGGCGGACGTGGCTGTGACCGTGCTCCCTGCACGTTTCGCGGCGGCGGCGCACGCGGCGGTGATCGTCTTCGCAATTGGAGGGATCGCGCTGGTGAATCTAGGTGGCGTGTCGCGTGGCGCTCGATTCGTAGACGCGGTCACGACGGTCAAATTGATTCCGTTGGCGATTTTTATTATCGCCGGCTCAGGCGCAATCCACCGTGCAAATTTTGTGCAGACGGTGCACCCCACGTCGGCAGGGCTCGGCCGCGCCTTGATTCTTGCCTTGTTCGCAATCACCGGAATGGAAGTCCCGCTCTCGGCAAGTGGCGAGGTTTCGGAGCCGGCGCGCACCATTCCCCGGGCGCTGGCCATGGCGATGTTCTCCGTGACGCTCCTGTACATCTCGATTCAGGTGATCGCACAAGGAATCCTAGGCCCTGCGTTGGCGGTTTCCACGGCGCCGCTTTCCGATGCGATGGCTCGGATCAACCCCACGCTGCGGTTTGTGATTGTGGCTGGCGCGGCGATATCCATGTTCGGCTATATTGGCAGCGATATTCTGGGCAGCCCGCGAATGGTGTTCGCTTTCGGGCGCGATGGGATGTTGCCGCGCGCACTCGGGCGCGTGCATCCGCGCAGCCATGTACCTCATGTCGCGATTCTTTGCTATTCCGCGCTTGTCATCGGGCTCGCCTTGACGGGCACTTTTGCCGAACTTGCCGTTCTCGCCACCCTCACGGTCGCCCCGATTTATATCGGCGCATGCGCGGCGGCTTGGACGCTGGCGAGGCGCGGCGTGGCGCTGGCGGGAGCGCCGCTGAATTTTCGATGGCTGCGTGCCGCGATGGTGGTGGGAATTGGCGGCATGCTGATGATGATTGCCCTGGCGTCGCGGGCAGAAATTGTGGGGCTGGTGGCGGTCAGCGCCGGCAGCGCGCTGATTTACATGGTGCAGATGAGGCTTAAGTAGGACAGGTTATCAGTCTGTTGGGTTTCTGCCGGGCAACGCAGCGAAAAAGCGACAGGCTGCCCTCACCAGGGTAAAGAAGCCTGTCCTACCTATGCTCCAACTGCCAGTGCCAGTCGAGTTGGCGGACGATTTGCGAGTTTTCCCGCCAGTTCTTCAACACTTTCACGTACAGCTCCAGGAAAATCTTTGTGCCCAGGATGGTTTCGAGTTCCTTGCGCGCGGCGGTGCCGATTTTCTTGAGGGTGCCGCCGCCGCTGCCGATCAGGATTCCTTTTTGTCCTTCGCGATCCACGTAGATCGTCGCGCGAATGCGGATCAGTTTTTCGGTTTCCTCGAACGCATCGCAGATGACGGCGACGGCGTGGGGGACTTCCTGCGTGGTCGCCTCCATCGCTTTTTCCCGGACAATTTCCGCGGCCAGGAAACGCTCGGGCTGATCAGTGTATTGGTCCACGGGAAATTGCGGCGCGCCGGCGGGGAGATATTCGATAACTTTTTCCAGCAGGCGATCGACTCCATCGCCCTTGAGCGCGGAAATGGGAATGATCTCGTCGAAATTTCCCATCTTTGCCAGCGCCTCGATAAGCGGGAGCAGCTCGGCCTTGGGAACGCGGTCGATCTTATTGAGCAATAGAAAACGCTTGCCTTCAAAACGCTGCACGCGCTCGACGGCGCGGCGGTCTCCCTGGCCGAAATCTTCGCTGGCGTCGAGCAGCAGAGCCACGATGTCGACTGCTTCCATCGCGGCGTTCACTTCGCCCATCATTTGCCGGCCGAGCGCGGATTCCGGGCGGTGCATGCCCGGCGTATCGATCAAGACGACCTGCGCGTTCGGGCGGTTTACGATGCCCTGGATGCGGTTGCGCGTGGTTTGCGGGCGCGGGGTTACGATCGCCACTTTTTCGCCGACCAGGCGATTCACGAGTGTCGATTTCCCAGCGTTGGGCCTGCCGACGATTGCGACAAATCCTGACTTATATTCTTGCGCCATGCTTGCATGATACCCCGCGGGTGCGGAAAGACGGGCGGAATCGTAGGCAGCCACTCTGGCTGTCCTGCAGAGTCGGCACGCAAAGCGGACAGCCAAGAGTGGCTGTCCTACGAGACTCAGCCTATCCGGCGCTAGCGAGGCGTGTTACACTTTTCGGGCTTGACGCCTTCGCAGAATATTCGTCGTTGAATGAAACTTATTGCCGGAGAAACTGGATGCCCGCTACGCCACATACCGAACACCACTTCACCGCGCCGGAATCGGTGCGCGACGTTGTCATCGGAATGTCGGACGGGCTGACGGTTCCGTTTGCGCTTGCGGCGGGAATTTCGGGGGCCATCGCATCCAGTCCGCATGCTTCGACGCTTGTGGTTACGGCGGGGTTTGCGGAAATTGCCGCGGGTTCGATTGCCATGGGGCTTGGAGGGTATCTCGCGGCGAGGACGGACAGCGAGCATTACGCTTCCGAGCGCGAACGGGAAGTCCGCGAAATTGTGGAGTTGCGTGACGTGGAAATCGAAGAGGTGGCCAAGGTCTTTCGCGATTACGGGCTGACCGAAACGGAAATGGCTCCTGTCGTGAAGGCAATCACAGGGAACGATAAGGCCTGGGTGGATTTCATGATGCGCTTCGAGCTGGGCCTCGAGGAGCCGCAGCCGAAACGCGCGCGGACCAGCGCGCTGACAATCGCCGCGTCTTACATCGTCGGCGGCCTGATTCCGCTCGCGCCGTATATCTTGCTCTCCGACGTGCAAAAGGGGCTCTATTTTTCAGTGGGAGTGACGCTGCTCGCGCTCGCTGTGTTTGGATGGGTGAAGGGGCGCTTTACGGGAATCAATCCGTTCAAGGGTGGATTGCAAACGGTTGTGATCGGTGGGCTGGCGGCTGCGGCTGCGTTTCTGATTGCCAAGCTCATCAGTTAAGGCACGGAAAAAGCTTTAACACAGAGGACACTGAGAAAGACGGGGGGGGAAATTGATTGGGTGAAGGTCTCCGGTTTTCTCAGTGTTCTCTCTGTTAAAGGTTTTTGGATTTGCGTCAGTTTGCGATGACTGCGGCGGGCAGGCGGCGGGCTCTCAGGCGCAGTACTTTCCGCTGATTGGCCTCCAGAATTTCGAAGCGCAGGCCGCCGTATTCGAGGTGTTCTCCGGCGGTGGGCACGTGTCCCGCGATGTGATTGAGCAGCCCTGCAATGGTGGTGGCGGATTCCTCGCCGCTGACATCCCATTCCACGCTAAACAATTCCTGAACTTTTTCCACGGAAACGCTGCCGCGCAGGACCAGGCTTCCGTCCGCCTCACGGATGGCATCGGGGGATGGCACGCGATCGTCTTCGCCGATCTCTCCGATGATTTCCTCCACCAGATCCTCGACTGTGACGATGCCCGCGACCGATCCGTGCTCATCCACAACGATGGCCATTTGCTGATTTCGCCGCTGCATTTCTTTCAGCAAATCGGAGCCGTGCTTGGTTTCGGGAACGAAGAAGGCGGGACGCGCAAGCTCCCGCACTTTTCGGGTCGCGGCTTCGCTCTCCGGGATTTGCAGCAAGTCGCGCGCAAAGGCGATGCCGTTTATATCATCCAGCGAATCCTCGTACACGGGGATGCGCGAAAACTTGGTATTGATCAGGACCTTGCGAAGGTCAGCAACGGTGGCATTCGCCGGGATGGCGATGACCTCGGGGCGCGGCGTCATGAATTCCAGGACGCGCTTGTCACTGAATTCGACGACCTGCTCGATCATTTGCGCTTCGCCGGGATTGAGGATTCCCTCCTGCTCGGCGGCATCCACCAGGGCTTCGATTCCCTCTTCCTGCGCCGCCGATTCGTCGGCGTGCGGATCGTCGGAAATGCGCGCCAGGGAAGCCGCAAGCTCCTGCAGAACGCGGAACGGCCAGACGATCCACAAAAACACGCGTATGACAAGCGCCAGGCGGACTAGCCAGCGGCCCCTGGTCCGCGCGAGCAAAAAATCCGGAATGAATTGGGCGAGTAGAAGAACCTCGACCAGGACATAAACGAGGGCCTGCAGCAACGCATCCCATGTGCCCGGAACGAAAACGATGACGCCGCGCGCCGTCTCGGCCGTGACCAGCACCAGCCAGAGATTCGCGAGCAGGCGAAATCCGGTCGTGCCCCGAGTGCGCTCGATGCGGAAGTGCGGCTCGATCTCGGTTTCAAAATATTCGAGATGCTCGCGGACCCGGCCCTTGTTGACGCGGCCCAATTCGCGGTAAATCCGGTCGAGGTAGGAGAAAATGACGAGGCCCACACCGAGGGCCGAGACTCCGAGGACATAGAGAAACGTCATCATCGCCGTGCAGCTCCCAACCGTCCGCCTACTCCGAGCCGCTTTCGCAGGCGGCGCTCGAGGCGGTCCATTTCTCCATGATCGGTTTCGTGATCGAATCCTGCCAGATGAATCATGCCGTGGAGAATCAGGATTCTCATTTCCATCGGCAAGGAGCGGGAATAGCGGCGGGCGTTTCGCCGCGCGGTTTCAGGAGAAATCGCGATGTCCCCGATATATTCGGCGCCTCGAGCCGGGCGGGATCCATTTGCAGGAAAGGAAAGCACGTCCGTCGGTCCTGCTTTTCTGCGGTAGGTTTCGTTAAGACGCGCCATCGCATCGTCGCTGATCAGCTGAATGCCCACCGACTCGGGAGCAAAACCGAGTTCGCGCCGGACACGTTCGTAGAATTGCCGCAAGGGTTGAAGAGCCACGGGCACGCGGCGCTGGCGGTTGACGATCATCGAGATCGGAACGACTTTTTTGCTGGCTCCGATGATTCTGCGGACTTTTGTAGCGCCGACCTTTAGGTTGGCACTTTCGCACCGAGCAGATGCCCGCCTGAAGGCGGGCGCTACATAAAGAGAACCCGCAATTCTAATTCGCGGGTTCCGGCTTGCCGTTTTCGGGGGAAGCGTTTCGCCGGGCTTCGCCTCCTCCAAACTCTTCGTAGGCCTTAATGATCTGCTGCACCAAATTGTGGCGAACGACGTCGCGTTCGTCGAACTTGATGAAGGCAATGCCTTCGATGCGGCCGGTAACTTCCAGCGCTTCGACCAGGCCTGATTTTCGTCCCGCGGGCAAGTCGATCTGCGTGACGTCGCCAGTAACCACGGCCTTGGAGTTAAATCCGAGGCGCGTCAGAAACATTTTCATCTGCTCGCTTGTCGTGTTCTGCGCTTCGTCCAGGATGACGAACGAATCGTTGAGCGTGCGCCCGCGCATGAACGCCAGCGGCGCGACCTCCACGATTCCCTTCTCCAGGAAACGCTCCAATTTGTCGGCGTCGAGCATGTCATACAGCGCGTCATAGAGCGGGCGCATGTAGGGATCGATTTTTTGCTGCAGCGTGCCGGGAAGAAATCCGAGGCGCTCGCCCGCTTCGACGGCCGGACGCGCGAGGATAATGCGGTCCACTTGCTTTGTGAGGAGGGCGGAGACCGCCATGGCCACGGCCAGATATGTTTTTCCTGTGCCGCCCGGCCCGACGGCGAAAGTCATGTCGTGCTTCTCGATTGCTTCCATGTATTGCCGCTGGTTTGTGCTCTTGGGCGTTACGTTTTTCTTGCCAAAAATTCTCGGGCGCGCGGGAGCGCCTGGCTCGAGAACCTGGCGCAAAGTCGTCTTGGAATCCTGCGTGGCCACTTTGATCATGGCCTTCACGTCGCCATGGCTCATTCGGCGTCCCTCGCGGATTAGTTGGTTGTATTCGTTGACGAGGCGGACAGCGCGATCCACTTGCGGAGCTTCGCCTTCAATGGCAAGGCTTTGGTCATCCTTCAATTCCGTGGTGACGTGCAGCGCGGATTCCAGCAATTTGACATTTTCGTCTAACGTGCCGAAGAGGGACTCAAGACCGCCAGCAATTTGTACCGTGCGTCGCATGGAAGATTCGGCCGGTACGGCTACTGATTGCCGCCAACCGATGAGGCAGATACCTCCGCCCTGCAAGAGGGTAATTGAAAGCCTACTTGAATGGAGCGAAGGGGTCAAGGACGTGGACAAAGCGGACAATAGCATCGCAAACCAATCCGTTAGAAGAGGCTTCGATTGCCCTGCAAAGAATTCTCGAGGCTACGGCTCAGTGCTCGCCGGCTGGTATTACAAGGGCATCCACCTCGCTCGTAGAAACGTCAATTCCCGTTCCCGACGATTGCACGTCTCCGCCCACGAGGATCAAACGGTTTCCAATCGCGCCGCCGGCAAGTCCGTGCCTGCTGACGTGCATAGGCGGCATGATGGACCAGGTGTTGCGCCGCCGGATCGTAGGCTTCCACGGAACGGAAGGTGGCCATCATGTGCGGGTCCTGGAATTCACCGCCGGCCACGTAAATACGCCCGTTGATTACGCCATATCCCAGGGCGCTGCGCGCCGTGGGCATGCGAGCGCGCGTGGCGCTCCATTTGTCGGTGGCCGGATCGTATTCCTCCACTACGGAGGTATCCGACGCCAAGCCAATAAACGCCGCTCCTACCCGGCCGCCGATCACGTAAATCTTTCCGTTCACCGCGCCGATGGCTGCGTGGTTGCGCGGCGTGGGCATGGGAGTTCTCTCGCGCCAGGTGTTCGACTCGGGATCGTATTCCTCAACGGTGCCGACGCAGATTTGGGGCGTTGTCGGACTCACGGCGATATCCGTGGAACCGGGAGGAAGGCTTACCCCGCCGATTACGTAGATTTTATTTCCAACCGCGGTCGCGACGGGCGAGCCGCGCTTGGAGGGCATGGGCGCCAAGGCCTTCCAGGTATCGGCGGCCGGATCGTATTCCCAGGCGTTGTTGATCGGCACCCACGCCGCGGGGCCCGACGTTGGATAGACGAATCCGCCGAACGCGTAAATCTTTCCGTGATATTCCGTGAAGGCAACGTGATGCGATGGAAGCGCCATGGGCTTTTTCTTGGTCCAATGGTCGGCGGCAGGATCGTATTCGTAGACAAGTCCCTTCGGCTTCCAGACTGGAATAAAGCCGGCGAAGACGTACATCTTCCCGTTTGCCGCCGCGCCCAGGATTTCTTCGGCGGGCTCAGGAAACGGCGCGAGCTTCTCCCATTTTGCTTGCGCAAAGGAGGAAGGCGCCGCCGCGCTAAGAGAAAGAATCGCCACGGCCAATTGCAATCCCGCCAGAACAATTTTTTTCAAGGGCATGGTCCACTCTCCATTTTCCAATTGCGCGGTACTATACAACGGAGACGCCCGGACTGCATCCCTTGGAATCTTTTCCTGCAGTATTGCAAAGCGAAAGTGGCGCATGCTTTAGCTTGTGCCGCTTTTCTTCAGGGCAAGTCAAAACCTCACAAGCTAAAGCATGCGCCACTTGGGGCGTTCGTTGACAAAGAGTTGCGGGTCCGCTAGTGTAATTGCATTGCAATCAACACAAAGAGGAGAATTGAATGGCGCAGGGTGCGGCAACCAAGGTAAAGAAGCGTAAGAAATCGGTCATCAAGCGGGCCAAGCAGGCGCGTATGCGCCAGGAAATCAATCGCGCGAATACTACTCGCGTGCGAACCATCATGAAGAAGCTGCGGACGGCGATTGCCGCGAAAGATACGGCGTCGGCGGGGACTCTGCTACATCCCACGCTCTCCGCCATCGATCGCGCGATCAGCAAAGGCGTGCTTGAGGAGAATACGGGAAATCGGTACAAATCGCGCTTGAGCCTGGCCGTGAATGGATTGAGCGCCGCCGCCAAAGCTTAAGCTCGCTGATAATTTAAATTAAATTGATGCGCCCGGTGAAAATCCCGGGCGTTTTTTTGTAGGACAGGCTTCCAGCCTGTCTTGTTTCTTTCAGAGTGGCGGAGGCCTCAAACCAGACAGGCTGGAAGCCTGTCCTACTTTACGACGCGAGTTGCGTTACCAGGAATTCCATTACTGCGCGCTGATTTGTTCCGCCGGATTTCAGGCGGCTGTCGGCTTCGTAGAGAGCGGCCAAGCCGTTTGTGAGCTGCGACTTCGGGAATTTTCGCGATTGCCGCACGGCCGTGTTCCGCGGCGTTCGGAACGCATCTTGAGGCGGCTCGCGGCCTGCCATCCGATTGTCCCAGCGGGCAATTCCTGCGCTTCCAGAAGTTTTCGGTACATCCAGGCCAGCGCGCCGAGCAGGGCCGGCGCGGCTTCTCCCTCTCTTAACAGGCTGTCGAGAAATGCGAGCGCCTTCGCAGGTTCGCGCGCTGCCAGCATGTCGGCCAGATCCCACACCTCATATTTTCGCGCGGAAATCACCAGGAGATCGACGTCCGTTCGCGTAATGTTTTGCCGGTCTCCCGCATAGGCGGACAATTTTTCGAGTTCGGTGCGAATGGAGGCGAGCTCGCCATTCAGGATGTCGCAAAGTTCCTCCGCTGCATCCGGATCGAGCGTTACTCCCAATTCCTTGGCCATTTCATGGCAAATCGGCTCAGCGAGGCGGGCTCGTTGGACCGGATCCTCGGACAGCGCAACCGAGACGGTCACCGTCTTCTCGGCGAACAATTTGGCGAGGCGCATTCGCTGGTCGAGGGCAGCCGCCTCAAAAACCAAAACCGTGAAGGGGGCGGGATCTTCCAGGTACTCGGAAATTTGCTTTACGAGCGAATCGCGCGAATCGTCTCCCAGGCGCTCCCAGGCTTCCGCTTCGCTGACGAAAATCACTTGTTGCGGTGCGAGCATGGGCATCGTCTGCGCCTGGCCCAGGATCGCGGAAATGTCGTCGTCTTCGGCGGAAAATTTACGGATGCCCCAGTCGCGCGTTCCCTCGGCCACGAATGCTTCGACGAGTTTTTTACGGCAGAGGTCGCGCAGATAGCTGTCACTGCCCACGAGGAGAATTGCCGGAATGGGTTTTCCTCTTGCCAGGCGGGCTAGGAGTTCGTGGGGAGATAGAGGCGCCATTAGAAATTCTCCAGAACATCGGAAACGAGGCGGGCCGCAAAATCGCGCGACATCCGGTCGAGCGCGGGCCCCTGCTCGTCAAAGAATTTAGCGGGATCGGTGGAAATTTCGTAGGGCTCGCGGAAAAGGTAGTCATCGTTCTTGTAGAGCACTTTTTGCGTCTCGCGCACTTCGAGCGAAACTTTCATGTGAACGGAAACGAGCATCGTCGTGGCGCGCGCTGTCGTAGTGTTGATCGAGGGATTGGTTGTGGCATTCGGCGTCGTCGTGGGAGTGGTGTCGAACACGGCGGGAATCGCCTCGAAGCTCGTGATTTCGCCGTGCAGCACCGCGTCCGCGGAATTTTCGGAGGCGACGATCCTGTACTTCGTGCGCGCGATGAATTCGTGAACCACGGCTTCCGTCATGCGCTGCTCGATGCGGTAGCGCGGCGTGTCGTTCTTGAGCGCGGGAACGGCAATCACTTTCAGGCCGGGAGGCAGTTGTGAGGAAGCCCCGGCGACGTGATAACCGCACGCGGACACGAAGAGGGCGATGAAGGCACAAAAACAGAGCGGGGCAAGTTGAAATTCGAGATTTGAAATGCGAGACCTGAGATTTGAAATTTGAGATTTGAGAATTGAAATTGCCAATTTCAAATTTGAAATTTCAAATTTGAAATCGGAAAACAATCGCCGGGTTGGCGGCATGCCCGTGTTTTTCGTCCTCGATTTCATTAAGTCTTTCATTGCTGTGAATTCCACAGAAAGTCGCCGCCGTCCAGCGTTCTACGATACCAGCAGCTTTTCCGCGATGGCCACGGCGGTCGCCGCCGGAACGCGCAAATTGTCCGCCGCGCCCCACAGCCAGACACCGGTTTCGATGCCCGGGTCCCGCTCCGGTTGCCTCAGCACGGGGCGCGTTTCCGCGACGACGTTTATGTTTGTGGGCGGCTCATCTTTCGCGCGCGCGACCTTCAATCCCGCGCGCACCAGGCGGGCCGCCAATTCATCGAGCGCCGGAGCCGCCTTGAATTCCGCATACGCCGTGAATGCGTGCGAATAGAAGACCGGCGCCTGGGCAAGCATGATGGCGGGAACCGGCGCGCGGCCCTTGAGATACCTTTGCGATTCGTTCGCTATTCTGGCTCGCGCATCGGCCAGCTTTATCCCGCTTTCCGGGCCGAAGCTGGAAAGCATATTGAATCCGACCTGCGCGTCGAACACAATTTGCGAAATCGGTTGAAAGGACAGGAGTTTCACCACCTGGCTTTCCACTTCTTCTATCGCATCAGCGCCATACTCCGAAACGGGTTGAAGAACAGTCACAACGAGGCGCTCCAGTCCGGCGGGCGCCAGCGCCGCCGCAATCGAAATTGCCGCGTCGGAGGGCGCTGAGGGAACTACGAACAAACTCTGCGGCTCTCCGGGAGGCGACGCTGTCGACCGGCGATCCGAGCACCGCCTCCAGCGCGGGGATCCACAGCCTGGCATTTGGGTCCGCCGCCAGCCCGCCGCTCAGGTCGATGACGACCGCGCCGGCGCGGCGCGCTTCGGCGGCGTGGCGTTTTGAAAATTCGGGCGATCCGGTAAAGAAGGCGAATCGAACACGCTCGAAACTTTCTTCCGTTACAGTCTCGATGATGGCCGGTTCCCCGCCGGCTTCGGTCAGCGTTCCGGCGACGAATTCCTCATCGACCAGGCGAATATCGCTCGCGGGAAAATTCGACTCCTCCAGCCACAGAGCCAGTTCCTTGCCCAGCAGAGAAGACGCTCCCGCGATGGCCACTCGAACCGCTTCTCTGGGGGAAGTCATGTCTTGGCGGGATGCGAGACCAGGTAATGGCGAACCACGCGCACGACGATGAAGCGTCACGCCCGACGCAACGAAGACTGTCGCGATGACCATCAGCACGACTTCCGAATAGGCGACAATCAGCCAGACGAGCAGGCCAATGACGATGACCAGGATATGACTTCTGGCGCGCCAGCACGGGAATATCCTTGAAGCTGCGATAACGCACGGTGCTGGACATCAAGGCCGCATCCGCGATCACCACCAGCATCCAGAAGACCGACCAGCGCCAGTCCTCAATCGGCGTTTTAATCGCGTGCACTGTCGCGGCGATCAGCCCCGCGGCGGCGGGACAGGGCAGGCCAACGAAATACTTTGAGCCTGTTCCGGGCGCCATGCCCTGAATATTGAAGCGGGCCAGGCGCCAGGCGCAGCAAATTACAAAAGAGAGCGCCACCCACCAGCCGATCTGATGCAAACGCCGGATGTCCAGCAAGTCGGTCTCGGCGATGCCGCGCACCCCCCAGGTGAAGGCCAGTGCGGCGGGAGCGATTCCAAAGCTGACCATGTCGGCCAGCGAGTCAAACTGCTTGCCGAATTCGCTGCTGGTGCCGGTGGCGCGGGCCACGAAACCGTCGAAGGAATCGAACAGGATGGCCAGGCCGATGGCCTTGGCCGCGTTGTCCAAATCCGTGCCGCCGCCCTTGAGCGTGGCCATCACGGCGTAGAAGCCGCAAAGCATGTTGGCCACGGTCATTGAGCTGGGCAAAAGGTAGATGCCGCGGCGAAGCTTGATATTGGCTCGCCGGGCGCCGGGAAACCCGAGTTCGTGCTGTTCGAATTCGCTCATTTCCATCGCGCCAGGACGCTGGTGCCCCCCGCCACGTGCTGGCCGGGCCGAACCAGAATTTCGACCCCTGCGGGAAGCCAAATATCCATGCGCGAACCGAAGCGTATCATACCTACGCGCTCTCCCCGAATCACCGAATCGCCAACCGATTTCCAGCAGACAATACGCCGGGCGACCCACCCGGCAATCTGTTTGAAGACCACTTCCCCGCGGTCGCTCTGCACGTAAAAGGCGTTCTGCTCATTTTCGGCCGAGGCCCTGCCTCGCATGGCCGCATAGAATTTGCCGGTGCGGTACTCGATCGCGGTGATGCGCCCGGCTACCGGGCGAGCGGTTCACGTGCACGTCGAAAATCGAGAGAAACACGCTGATGCGGCGGCCCGGGCTTCCCTTGAGCGATTCCTCCACGATTTCCATGACGCGGCCGTCGGCCGGAGAAACGATCGTATCCGGATCCGTCGGGCGGAGTCCTTTTGGGATCGCGAAAGAAGAACAATACGAAAAGGCCGAGGAAAATCAGCACTCCGCGCGAGCCAGTTCCAGTGCACTCCCGCCGCGACAACGCCGGCGAGAAGCGGCGCCGCGGCAAACTTGTAGCCGTCTTTTACCATGCACGTCCTTGTCAGGAGGAAAAACGGCGACACTCCTGGAGCGAGCACAAATATTCTATCTCAATTTGGCGGCGTCCCGGAGGGTCAGTGCGGCGCGGGATGTTGCAGGCGTAGAGCGATGTGGCGCTCCATCGCGTCCTTGACTCTTAATTTTAATTTTTTGAGGGTAGCTTCTTGCTGCAGGTCTTCCAGATTCAGGTAGGAGGCTTGCGAGAGCTGTCTTAACTTGGCTTCGTATTCCGAATGCAATTGCGCGAGCTTTTGAAACTCATGGTCATATGTCAGAAGTTGCTCGCGTATCTCCTGAGTCAAGGTCGGCATGGTGTGCCTCCTGAGCAGTCCGAATTGTGAATGGGGTGTTACATGCAAGTCGAAGCTAGCACAATGCAATGCGCCCGCCAAGTATAAATCAACAAAAATTTCGAGCGCTTTCCTCAATTGTGAAAAACCAGCAGCACGGCATCCTCCACGGGCTCTCGATAATAATTCGGCCGCCGCCCGCAAACCTGGAATCCCAATTGCGCGTAGAGGGCGATCGCGGCTTCATTGGAGGCGCGCACCTCCAGATAAACTTGCCGCGCGCCTTCGGCCCTCGCCGATTCAAGCGCGGCGTTTACCAATTGCACTGCAATTCCCTGCCGGCGTGCCGCCTTCGCGACGGCCAAATTCAATATCTCGAATTCATCCGCGGCAACCCGGCCGATCAGAATTCCTGCGACGTGCCCGCCAACCTCCGCCGCCAGGGCCATCCCCTCGGAAACCGACTCCAGCAGGCTCTCACTTGACCATATCGACGCTTCGGGACTTTCCTTCAGTATGGAGAGTGCCGCGGAAACGTCGGAAGCGGACATGCGACGCACGACGACGGCTTGGGAATTTCCGATTTTCTCACCCGGAGAGTGCATCAGGCGTCCGTCCAAGCCCCGGTGGCGTCGGAGCGCCGCACATAATTCGCATCGAGGCGTAGGGCGTCGACCAAATTTCCGCGCCTGGCTTGTTCGAATCCCAATCTCCCAATCGCGGGAGCGAGCGCCCCGGAAACCCGGAGAATATGCGCCTCTGGCAGAGCTTCCTTGATGCGGAGCAGCGGGAAGCGCATCCGGCGTCGGCGAGACCAAGCTGGACGGGCTCAGAGGACTTTCCATTTACCAATTCCAGAAACTCGTCCGACGGAGAGGATCGACTCGTCGCTGGCCAGCGTCAGGCCCGACGAATCTCCTGAGTTCCTGCGATAAATTGCCCCGTAAATTTGCCCCCGGCGGGCATCCAGAAATGGCGCGATGAAATGGCCTTTTGGAGCGGCAGGGGCCTCAGCCGCCAAGGATTCCGCCGCAATGGCCTCCAAACCACTGACAGCTGCGATGGGCTTCCCATGGACCTCGGCCCAGGCTTTCACGGCCGTCAAACCGACGCGCAGCCCGGTAAATGAACCTGGCCCGGCCGCCACCGCGATAGGCGTCGATTTGATCCATGCGGAGGTTGGTTATTTCCTGGAGTAGAGAAATATCGCGAAAAAGGCGCGTGGAATATGGGGTTATTTCCGACCCGGAAACCGCTGCAAGGACTTCGGAATCGCGCAAAATAGCGGCGCTTCCCATGCGAGTGCTTGTATCTATGGCCAGAATCAGCATTTAGCCATTCTAACGCAATTTAGGCCCGCCTGTGGGGAAGAACCAAGGCAGGGACGATTGGGGATGAGAGGGTTGTAAAATTAAAGTAAAACTATGTGTGCAATTCAAGGACCAATCTCGAATCAAAATATCGCATAACTTGCTGATTCTAGGAGAAATATCTTGACTTCATACGGTGAATGATTCAGTATTCCTTAAGCTTTTCCTCGAGGGGGCTTCCGATCATGGACTATAAGATAGGGGATAAGGTCGTCTATCCAAACCACGGCGTTGGAATGATCGAGCAAATCAATTTCGGGGTTTTGAATGGACGCACTGAAAAGTATTTCATGGTTAAGATTCTAGCGAGCGGACTCAAGGTCATGGTTCCCGCAACCAACGCGGAATCAGTTGGATTGAGGCATGTGATTCGAAACGGAGAGACGCTTAAGGTTCTGAGCTTTCTGGAAAAGGGCAAGCCCAATTCGCACCACGACTGGAAACACCGGTTCAAAGAGAATTCCGAACGAATGCGAACCGGCGAGCTGATTGAAGTAGCGGCCGTACTAAAGAGCCTAGTATCACTAAGCCGAACCAAGCCGCTTTCCTTCCGCGAAAAGAAAATGCTCGAACGGGCCAAATTCCTCCTCGTCAGTGAACTCGCCACCGCCAGAAACACCTCCACTGAAAATGTTGAAGACGCACTGATCAAGTCGCTGGCCAAAGCGCGTTTGCAGATGCCTTCGCCGATTGAAAAGCCCGAGGGCGTTGAATTTTAATTCGAATTCTCATTTCTCCAGGTTATGGAAAAGCCCCAAGGACATCACGCCTTGGGGTTTTTCTTTTTTATCCGCGTTGTTCCGGGCCCATTCTGTGCTTTCCCCATCCTCCTCCGCCCGGTGTTTCAATTCGGATCATGGAACCTGATGGGGCGCGGAATGTGCTTTTTGAGGGCAATCGGCGGGTTTGGCCTTTGATGACGATTTCATTTTTTCCCGGGACTGCCGGGGGAGCCGCCCATGAGGCCATACGGATGCAGCTTCCTTCGATCTGACAGGATTCCGGCCTGAACGTCCGCCAGCATTTCAATTTCGCGGACAATGCCTTCGCCGCCGGGAAATTTTCCACGGCCGCCGGAACCTTTTCGCAACGCGTAGCGGTGCACGCGAACGGGATATACATGTTCGAGAACTTCGGTGGGCGTATTGAGTGTGTTGGTCATGTGACAGTGTGTCCCGCTGTTACCCGGGTGGCCCGGTGCCCCGCCTGTTCCTCCGGCGATGGTTTCGTAATAGGCGAAGGACTCGCCGCCGTGGCGCGGATCTCTTCCGCCGAATGAAAAATTATTCATCGTGCCCTGGCTTGCGGCGGGAATCTTTTCTGGATCGCTCGAGCGAGCGCTTTTAATAGGGTATCCACGATTCGCTGCGATGTTTCCACGTTGCCGCCGGCGACAGCCGCGGGCGGGAGAGCGTTCACGATCGTGCCGGCGGGCGCGATCACGCGAATTGAGTGCATCAGGCCGGAGGTGGCCGGGACCTGCTCATCGAGCAGGCAGCGGAAGACGTAGAAGACGGCGGACTCCGTGATGGCGGCGACGGCGTTGACGCTGCCGGAGCATTGCAGCGAGCTTCCCGTAAAATCGACCTCCGCATTTTTCCCGCGAATGCGGATTTTCACGGCGATGCGCAGCGGTTTATCTGTAACGCCATCATCGTCGAGAAAATCCTCGGCTCTGTAAATGCCGTCGGGGATGGAGGCGATCGTTGCGGCCATCATTCTGGCCGAGTAATCGAGCAAGTGGCGACCGTAGGCGATCACTTCCCTGCTCCCATATTTAGCGGCGAGAGCCATCAAACGGCGCTCGCCGATGCGGCACGCGGCGATCTGGGCCGTCAAGTCTCCTTCGCGCTCGCGCGGAGTGCGGACGTTGGCGAGTAGCAGCGCCAGAACGTCACGCGCGATGCGGCCTCTGCGCATAATTTTCACGGGCGGGATGCGGAAACCTTCCTCAAATATTTCGCGCGACAAGCCCATGGAGCCGGCGTGCGCGCCTCCGATGTCAGCGTGATGTGCGCGGTTGGCGACGTAAAACAATGGCCGGGAGGAGATGCCTCGAAGACGGGCATCACCAGGGTCAGGTCAGGCAAGTGTGTGCCACCTGCATAAGGGTCGTTGAGTAATGTGACATCTCCGGGCTGAAGCTTGAAAGCGGCGAGCGCTGCCTGTACCGACATAGGCATCGAACCGAGATGAACGGGCATGTGGTCGCCCATGGCAAGAACTTTTCCGGCCGCATCAAAGACGGCGCAGGAATAATCGCGACGTTCCTTAATGTTGGGAGAAAACGCGGAGCGGCGGAGCGCCGCTCCCATTTCTTCCGCGACGGAATGGAAGAGATTCTTGAAAATTTCCAGGCGTATCGGGTCCACCTTCATCGGCGCGGCTCCAGGATGAGGTTTCCGTTTCGATCAACGCGTCCGGACCACTCGGGAGAAATGAGCGTCGTCGCGGTGTACTCCTTCACGATCGCTGGACCAGGGATGTGATTTCCCGCCCGCAGCTTCGAGCGCTCGTAAATAGGCGTTATCTTCCGGCGGCCGCGGAATAGAACAGGAGACTTCGCCACGAGTGCCGATGCCGGGTTCGGCCCGCCGGGTGGCAATCTGGGCAGTGCCGGTTTCGGCGTGCGGCCAGTGAAGCGCGCGCGAATATTGACTACCTCGCAAGCCCGGGCGCGGTCAAAATATCCGTAGCGCTGGTCGTGGGCGCGATGGAAGGCGGAAACGAAGCCGCCGGCGAACGGCACGTTTAATTCATAGGACTGGCCGGAGTACCGTCGACATCGAGAGACTTCTGGGCGCGAATCGAGGCATTGGAAAAACCTTCGGCGCGCATCTGCTTGAAGCCATCCTTTTCGAGTGCGGCGAACGCTTTCAGAAGTTTTGGGATTGCATTTGAGGCGTTTTGAATTTCCAGTCGAACCGTGCGCGATAAATCTTTTGTCACGTCAGCGCGAAGGATTCCCAAGGCGGAAAGCGCTCCGGGAAAACACGGAACGAGCACGCGCGGAATTTCGAGCGACGCCGCGAGTTCGCACGCGTGCAACGCGCCCGCGCCGCCGAACGCCACAAGCGTGTAGTCGCGCGGATCGTGCCCGCGTTCCACGGAGATGACCCGAATGGCCTTCTCCATTACGGAGTTGGCTACGTCCACGATACCCTCTGCGAGCGCTTCGGCTGAAGACATCGGCCCGCGCGCTCGATGCATGTAGCGCCGGGCGCGGGGCAGGTCGAGTTTAAACGCCCCGCCAAGCAGGCCGGATTCCGGAATGCGTCCGAGGATGAGATTCGCGTCAGTGACTGTCGCTTTTTCGCCACGCCCGTAACAAATCGGCCCGGGATCGGCTCCGGCGCTTTCCGGTCCGACACGCAATGCTCCCGCGCGGTCAAATCGCGCGATGGACCCGCCCCCCGCGCCAACCGTATGGATATCCAGCATCGGCACAGCCACTGGAATGCCTGAGACAATGCTTTCCGATGTGGTCATAAGGCTTTCGCCCGCACCAGCATCCATCAGGGCTACATCGGTCGACGTGCCTCCCATATCAAAAGAGATGATGCGTTCGAATCCGGCGGCTCCGGCGACGTATTGCGCTCCGAGGACGCCTCCCGCCGGGCCGGACAAAATCGTTCGAACTGATTCGCGCGCGGCAGCCGCGGCCGAGAGAATTCCGCCATTGGACTGCATGATTCGAACTTGTGAAACTCTCTTCTCCCTCACATCCCTTTTCGGGCTCGCGGAAGCACTCCGCGACCGCGCTTCTGTGATGCTCTCGATTTCAGAGAGATAGCCGCTCATCACAGGAACGAGATACGCGTTGACGACGGTCGTGGAGGTTCGTTCGAATTCGCGATATTCGGGGAGGATTTCGTGCGACACGGAAACCGGAAGTCCTGTTGCGGAGATGGCTCGGGCCAATAGTTTTTCGTGGGACGGATTCACAAAGGAAAAGAGGAAGCACACGGCTACCGAATCCGCGCCACTGCGAACGACTGCGCGCACCATTCTGCCGATTTCAGCCTGTGACGGCGCGGCAGGACGCGGCCGTTGGCGTCCAGCCTTTCGCACAATCCAAGGCGCAGCGACCGCGGAACGAGCGGCTCCGGCTTTTCAAACAGCAGATTGTAAAGTTGCGGGCGCGCTTGCCTTCCAATTTCGAGGACATCTTCAAAACCAGCGGTCGTGACGAGGGTGACTCGACCGCCTTTTCGCTGAAGCAGGGCGTTTGTGCCAACGGTGGTGCCGCAAACGAGTTCAAGACCGGACTGGTCGGCGCCGGTGGCCAGGATTTGGTCCAACGCGTGGGCGATCGCATCCGAGGGTTTCCGCGGCGTGGATGGGACCTTCAGAATTTCAAGGCGTCCGCCGCGAAGATAAACGCAGTCGGTGAATGTGCCGCCGGTATCAAATGCGATGCGCATGAAACCGGCGATTGTAGCGCAAGTTGAGAATTTGCGTTTTGCAGTTGGCAGTTGGGATCGAGATAAAGGGAGCTTCACCGCCGGCATGGATATGGATGTCAAGCCCCTCCCAAAAGGGCCGATAACGGGTGGATAGAGGGCGAGAGATGCATAGAGACTCAAAAAAATCCTGGATTTCGCGCGGGACTTCCTGATGCGCCTCGCGATGGAAACCGGTATTCACCGCCCGAGGTCGGGGATGGGAAACGGCGGACAGTATCGTTTCATATCGAAAGTTGTTTAATCGCCCCTCGTCAGGGGCATCACCACATTCGGCCGGCTGCACCTCCCTGTCTGCGAGCTACAATACCGTGGTTCGTCACTAGCTGGCTAAAAGATGGCTTACATTCTAAGCCGGGAAAGGTTTGCCCATGTCTTTTCGCTCCGTTTTCCTGGCGGTCGTGATCGCCTTTGCGCTGATCCTGGCAGCGTTCCTGTTTAACCGGGCCAGGCCCAGGGTTGAGACCGAACAGCCCAGCGCCGACTTGGTGCGCGCCACCGGGAAATGCGCCGAATGCCATGCGCGGACTCAATATTCGGTGGTCCACGAATACGAGATGAGCCTGCACGCCCGCAAGGGCGTGAACTGCCTGGACTGCCATCAGCCCGCCGCACGGCCAGGAAAAGAAGGACCACCACGGCTTTGTGATTTCCACCAAGCTTACGGCGGGAAATTGCCGCGGCTGCCACGAAACCATCTACCAGCAGTTCCTGCACAGCCGGCATGCCGCGCCCGCGTGGGCCGCCATCTATGGCGAGAAGGGACTCACGCCCGAGCAGGTGAATTTTTCGGAAACCTATCAGCCGGGCGGAACGCGCAGGCCGCCGCATCCCATTCGTGCAATTGGAGGGCGGATCGGCGATGACCAGCGGATGCGAGCAGTGCCACAGCGTGGGCAAGCCGAATACCGACGGCACGATCGGAACCTGCACGGCGTGCCACACGCGGCATACCAGCTTCGGTGCGGATTGCGCGCCTGCCGAGCACGTGCGCGCCAGTGCCACATGGGTCCGGACCACTCGCAGATCGAGATTTACGAGGAATCCAAGCATGGCGTGATGTTCCAGGCGCAGGAACACCTGCTGAATCTGGACGCCCCGCCGAAGACTCTGACCACGCGCGACATGTTCGTGCCCACCTGCGCCACCTGCCACATGAGCGGCATCAACGGCATGGGCGTCACGCACGATCCGTCAGAGCGCCTGTCGTACTACCTGGCCAATGCCATCACCGAGAAGCGGCCGAACTATGCCGCGGCGCAGGCCAAGATGAAGCAGGTCTGCTCGCAGTGCCATACCCCGGCGCTGATCGACCGGGTCTACAGTCAGGCCGAGCAGGTCGTCGAGACCACGAACGAGCGCGTGCGCGCGGCGCAAGATATTGTCGAACGGACTGCGCAAGGATGGCGTGCTCACCGGGCCGCCGTTCTCGCAACCCATCGATTTTGTGTATTTCGATCTCTGGCACTATGACGGCCGAACCAGCAAGCATGGCGCGTTCATGGGAGGGGCCGATTTCGTGCAGTGGCACGGAAATTATCCGATGATGCAAAAAACCGTGGAGCTTCAATCCATGGCCGCGGAGCTCAGGAGAGAGCATGGCCGAGGGAAATGAACGCTGGTGGGCGCGTCCGCAGATTTGGGTTGAATTGTTCGCGATCTTGAATGTCGGATTTCTGACTTTCGATATCTATCTGGCGCATTCGGTCAATCAGTTTCGCAGCGACAGCGGAGTACATTCCGCTGATTTTTTCCGCGCACGGCGCCCGTGCTGCTGATTGTGGCTCTGGCCGTGCGTGATCGCTGGCCGGCGGTCTGGAAGGATTTGGGCTATCTGGTGGGCTGGGCGGCCGTGCTCGTCGGGCTTACCGGGGTCATTCTTCACCTGCAAAGCCACTTTTTTTATGAGCGGACGTTGAGGAGTCTGACGTACTCGGCGCCGTTTGCCGCGCCGCTGGCCTACACGGGCCTGGGATTTCTGCTGATCATGAATCGCATGGTGGATCCCGAAACGCTCGAGTGGGCTCAATGGGTGTTGCTGCTGGCTCTGGGCGGATTTGTCGGGAATTTCGTTTTCAGCCTGGCCGATCACGCGGAAAACGGATTCTTTCATCCGCTGGAGTGGGTGCCGGTGGTGGCGAGCGCATTTGCTGTCGGTTTCCTTGCGGTGCCGCTGGTCATGCGCGTCTCAACGGCGGTACATCGAATTATGCGCGGCCATCCTGTTGCTGGAAGCGGGAGTGGGGCTATGGGGCTTTGTACTGCACGCCGCAAGGCAACCTTCATGGTCCATCGGTCCACGCGTTCGATAATTTCATTTATGGGGCGCCTCCCATGGCGCCGCTGCTTTTCCCCAATCTTTCGCTGCTCGGTCTGATCGCGCTGTGGCAGCTTCGATCCAGCAGCGCCTAAACGGGAAGGAAGACGCTGGGCTCATTTGAAATTTTCAATTCGGAGCGCTGAATTTCAAATCGTACGAAGGCCGCAGTTGTATTTTCACCGGTGAAAAAGTGAATTACTGGCAACGTAGGTTCGTGTGGGGCTGCGGAAGGAAATTGCTGGAAGGGTTGAGTCTATCTCACGGCATAACGCTAACCTGGGCCTAGGCGTACTGGAACCGCAATTTCCCCTGTCCGTTCGTTCAGTTGGCAAATTCGTTGCGTGCGGCGCAACGTAAGCGTAGGATGCGGAATCCGGGTGTCATAATTAGTAATCGTGATTTTTCCAGGGGTGAGCCATGCGATCAAGACTCTGCTTCACGGTCATTGTGTGCACTGTACTCGTGCTTTTCTCGGGGGTGCTGCTCCCGTTTCCGGCTCAGGCGCAGGTTGTTGCCGCTCGCCGCGCCATTACGCAGGGAATTGATGAAGGAAATCTCATAACGCTGCGCGGGAGCACTCGCCCGGAAGCGACGGCGGCGTAATGATCGCGGCGCGCTCGCGGGCGATTTTTCGATGGAGCACATGCTGCTGCAATTGCAGCGGTCGCCCGAGCAGGAACTGGCGCTCGCGCAATTCCTCGATGGATTGCAAAAGCCCGGCTCAGCGAATTATCACAAGTGGCTCACGGCGCAGGAATATGGCGGACGGTTCGGGCTGGCGCAGCAGGATCTGGACACGATTTCCGGCTGGCTCGCGGCGCACGGACTGAAGGTCAACGTCGTCTACCCGAGCCGCATGGTGATCGATTTCTCCGGCACCGCGGGGCAGGTGCGCGAAGCATTTCGGACCGAAATGCATGCCCTCGATGTGAATGGAGTAAGGCACATTGCCAACATGAGCGACCCGCAGATTCCCGCGGCGCTCGCCCCCGCTGTCGTAGGGGTTGTTTCGCTGCACGATTTCGCGCCGCACCCGCTCTACCGGGCGAAGCCGGCCTACACATTTGTCTCCGGGGGCGCCACGTACCAAGCCGTTGTCCCTGCGGATGTCGCGACGATCTACAATCTGAATCCGCTTTTTAGCGGCGGAACATCGGGGCAGGGTCAAACCATTGTCGTGATCGAAGACACGAACGTGTATTCGACGAGCGACTGGACCACATTTCGTTCCACCTTCGGACTTTCCGGTTACACGTCCGGCTCCTTCACACAGGCGCATCCCGCGCCGCCCAGCGGCACGAATAATTGCACGAATCCCGGCACGAATGGCGACGACCTCGAAGCGATCCTCGACGCCGAATATGCCAGCGCGGCGGCGCCAAGCGCGGCCATCGAACTGGCTTCCTGCGCCGACACAGTCACCACCTTTGGCGGCTTGATCGCCCTGCAGAACATGCTCAACGAGAGCAGCACGCCCCCGGCCATCGTCAGCATCAGCTACGGCGAATGCGAAGCGGAGAACGGCGCGTCGGCCAATGCCGCGTACAATGCGGTTTATCAACAAGCGGTGGCCGAGGGCGTTTCCGTTTTCGTTTCCTCAGGGGACGAAGGCGCTGCGAGTTGCGATGCGAATCTTTCCAACGCGACGCACGGCATCGGCGTCAGCGGATTTACTTCCACGCCCTACAACGTGTCCGTAGGCGGCACGGATTATGGGGACACGTACGCGGGGACGAACAGCACTTACTGGAATTCGACGAACACTTCCGCGGACGGCTCCGCGAAGTCTTACATTCCGGAAATCCCATGGAACGATTCGTGCGCAGGGGAACTGCTGGCCACCTATCTGGGCATTCCGACGACCTACGGTACGACTGGCTTTTGTAACAGCAGCACGGCGAATACCTATGGATTGCACACGACTGCGTCGGGCAGCGGCGGCCCGAGCGGCTGCGCCACGGGCAGCCCGTCGACAACTGGCGTCGTGAGCGGAAGCTGCGCAGGATACGCCAAGCCTTTGTGGCAATCTCTTGTCGGCAACCCCGCCGATGGCGTGCGCGATATCCCGGACGTTTCCTTGTTTGCCGCGAACGGAATTTGGGGCCACTACTATGTATTCTGCGATTCCGATACGCGTAACGGGGGCGCGGCCTGCACTGGCGCGCCGAGTGGGTGGTCCGGAGCGGGCGGAACGTCATTCGCCTCGCCGATCTGGGCCGGGTTCCAGGCGCTGATTAACCAAAAGACCGGCGAACGCCAGGGCAATCCGAATCCGACGTACTACAGCCTGGCTGCGGGCGAATATGGTTCGAGCGGAAACAGCGCGTGCAATTCGACGCTCGGCAATGGCGTCGCCGGCACTTGCATCTTCTACGACGTCACGCAGGGCGATATGGACGTCAACTGCACGGGAACGCATAACTGTTACCGCCCGTCGGGCACGTATGGGGTGCTCTCTACTTCTGTCAGCGCATACTCCCCATCGTACGGGACGGGGACCGGCTGGGACTTTGCGACGGGCATCGGCACAGTGAACGTCACAAACCTCGTGAATGCCTGGCCGACCTCCTCCACGCCCAACTTCAGCCTTTCTCCTTCTCCGGGGAGCGTATCGATCACGCAAGGCGGCGCGGGAGGCACAAGCACAATCACGATCAACCCGACGAACGGGTTTAGCGGAAGCGTGATGCTCTCCGCGTCCGGCCTGCCCTCAGGGGTGACCGCCGCGTTCGGGACGAACCCGGCGACGACTTCGAGCATTTTGACCCTGACGGCCAGCAGCACCGCCACTACGGGAACTGCCACGATAACAATCACGGGCATTTCCGGAAGCCTCACGCAGACCACCACGATTTCGTTGACCGTGAACGCCGCGGTTATTCCGAACTTCAGCCTGTCCGCGTCGCCCACGAGCGTGACGATCACGCAGGGCGGGGCCGGCAGCTTGAGCACAATTAGACTCACGCCGGTCAACGGATTTACCGGCGGCGCGAGCCTGGTTGCCTCCGGATTGCCATCGGGCGTGACCGCAGTGTTCGGAACAAATCCGGTAACCAGCACGAGCGTTTTGACGTTGACGGCCAGCAGTACGGCCGCGACAGGGACGGTCACGGTGACAATTACCGGGACTTCGGGGAGCCTGGTGCACACGACCACGGTTGGCCTGACTGTAAATGCAGCTGCGGCCGGGAACTTCACGCTCTCGGCTTCACCCACGAGCTTAACCGTCACACGCGGGTCTCATGGAACGAGCACGATCACCATCCATCCGACGAACGGCTTCGTGGGAAGTGTGACGCTGTCCGCTACGGGGATGGGAACGGGCGTGACCGCAGCGTTCGCACCAACTGCAACGAAGACGACGAGCGTTCTCACTCTGACCGCAGCAAGCAGCGCCAGCACGGGAAGATTCACGATCACTGTGCATGGCGTGTCGGGCAGCTTGACCCATACAACAACGATCAGTCTCAGGGTGCGCTGATCGCTAGGCATTCTTAAAGCATTGCGACGACTCGCGGCAGCGCGAGTTCCGGGCTAGCCCGGACTTCTCACAAACTTTCATGTGGAGTTCTCGGTAAACCTTGCCAAGGACAAGCCGAACCCTCGCACCGGGCCCTAGTGGAACAGGCTTCAGGGCCTGCGTGACAACTCATGGCCAAGACCTGTAGCGCCCGCCTTTAGGCGGGCATGTGCCTGACTCCAAGGTGCCCGCCTGAAGGCGGGCGCTACAAAAAGCAACTGAATTTCATGTTGCCTCACAGGCTCTTCAGCCTGTGGGTTTTGGGTGAGATGGCAGAAACCTCACAGGCTGAAGCTTGTGCCACTTAAAACGCTATGCGAGGCGGAGATTGGGTTCGGCGTTCAATTCGGGCGAGGCTAAATCTCCGGCCAGCAGGTGGGGATAGGCGGCGGCTGCGATCATGGCGGCGTTATCGGTGGAGAGGGCGCGGCTGGGGAAAAATACGTCAACGCCCGTCGCAGCCGCCTTGGATTCAAAGCGATTTCGCAATTCGGAATTGGCGGCTACTCCCCCGGAAACCAGAACCGTCCGCGCATTGGTTTCCGCTGCAGCCTCGAGTGTCCGGGTCACGAGATCACGGACGACGGCGGATTGGAATTTTGAAATCAGCGAAAGCGTTCGCGGACTGCACAGCGGAATCAGATCCGCGGCTTTGCGCCGGCCTTCCTGAAGGGCCTTCTTGCGGGCTTCAATTTCTTCGGCGAATTCGGGATGCGCGCGGACATAATAGAGAGCGGCCGTTTTGATTCCGCTAAAACTGAAGTCGTAAGGGTTACCTTTGATCTTCACCGGGTTGAAATGCAATGCGTCCTTTTCCTTGAACTTTTCGCCTGATGCGACAACTTTCGCGGCGATCTGATCGATGATCGGGCCGCCGGGATAGCCGAGGGCGAGCAGCCTGGCGACTTTGTCATAGGCTTCGCCTGCAGCGTCGTCGCGCGTGCCGCCGAGGCGCCGGTACTGAAATCCCCGGTGTGCCGCTTCGCCGTTGCCGGCCGCTTGCACGTGGTAAAGCAGTGTGTGTCCTCCCGAGACGATTAAACAAATGGCAGGCAATACTGGCGTCTTTCCGCCCAGGTGCGCCTCAAGAAACACAGCATGGACGTGGCCCTCCAGATGGTTCACGGGCACGAGCGGCTTGCCGAGTTCGGTCGCAAGTACCTTGCCGTAGGTGACTCCCACCAGAAGAGAACCGACCAGGCCGGGGCCCTGGGTGACGCCCACTGCGTCGATATCTTTGTAATCAACGCCCGCCTGCGAGAGCGCCTCGCGAACCACGGGAACGATTTTGCGAAGGTGTTCCCGCGAAGCGAGTTCGGGAACAACGCCGCCGTATTTGCGGTGAATGTCGAGCTGCGAGGAAACAACGCTCGAGAGAATTTCGCGGCCATCCACGACTACGGCTGCGGCCGTTTCGTCACACGAAGATTCGATCCCAAGAATGCGCGTTGGCATGGCCCTTTCCTTGCCTACGGAATTTCCAATGGTAGCACAGCCGCAGTATTCATCATTGCGCCCGTCTGATGGTTGAATTATTTGGCACGGGGGAAGGGCGTTTGGCGCCCCTTCCGAGCCTGTGTGAGGAGTCGGCTTTGGATTATGTAGCGCCCGCCTTCAGGCGGCACTTTGTGATCAAGGAGATGCCCGCCTGAAGGCGGGCGCTACAAAATCATCCCACTCCTGGGTTCTTCCACATGATTATCCGAGGCTCCCTGGCGTGGGGAGAAATGTCGGCAATCGCGAGGAGAATTCGGACCGGTTAACTAAAATGGTCGAATTTAATCATTCGTCATTTTTTGTGCCAGAGTAGTGATAGAATCCGCTTGATCGGATCAATCCTTCCGCCGTGCCCTTTAGGGCGTCGGTCCTTGAACCTTCAGAACGAAATGTAAGACGAGAGCCGGGAACGTCGGAGCCTGCCCGCCCGGCAAGTCGTCAGAGAAGAAAAACCTATGAAGATATTGCTCTATAGCCCTGATAACGGCGTCACTCGGAATTTCATGCCGCACCTGTGGATGTTTCTGCTGCAGTCGCTCACACCGCCCGGCCATGAAGTCGTGCTGATCGACGGGAATGCGCAGCCCATGGACGAGGCGGGGATCGCGCAATTCGTCCGCGAAAACAATATTGGACTCGTCGGGATCGGCGCGATGACGCGGATGATCGCGAAGGCCTACCGCATGGCCGATGCCGTGCGCGCTGCCGGCGTGCCAGTGGTGATGGGCGGACCGCACGTCACGGAGATGCCCGACGAAGCGCTCGGACGCAAGAGCGGGAAGAAACATGCCGACGCCGTGGCGCTCGGCGAAGCGGACGAGACATGGCCCAGGATTGTCGCCGACGCCGAGCGCGGCCAACTCAAGGAAACCTATGCTCCCGTGGACGAATTCGGGCAGGAGCGCAAGCCAAGCCTTCAGGCGTATCCCGCAATTCCGTGGAATTCGCTGGACCTGGCGCAATTCAACGTTGTTCCAAAGTCCGTCGGACCGATGCTCAAGCGTTTTCGCGACGGGTGGGGAACGTTCCGCATCATCCCGGTGGAGTCAGGTCGCGGCTGCCCGTACGGGTGCGAATTTTGCACCGTGACCGGTTTTTTTGGGGATTCGATCCGCTTTCGGACGAATAAAAGCGTGGTAGATGAACTGCTGCTGCTCAAGGCCCGCGCCAAGAGCGAGGGCGGGCAGATCGCTGTATTCTTTATCGATGATAACTTCGCCATTAACCCCAAGCGGACAAAATCTCTCTTGCGCGACATTATCGCGGCGGGCGCCCAGGTCCACTGGATCGCTCAAATCAGCGCGAACCTTTTGCGAGATGAAGAACTCGTGGACCTCATTGCCGAAGCCGGCGGCAAGTGGATTTTCATCGGCATGGAATCCATCGACGCAACAAATCTCGCCGACGTGAACAAAGGATTCAACAAGCCCGGGGAATATGCCGCCGTGCTGCAAAGGCTGTCCGACCGGAACGTTTTCGCGATCACTTCTTTCATGTTCGGCATGGACAACGACACGGTGGGAGTGGCGGAGCGGACGCTTCAGCAAATCCGCACCTGGCCCGCGGGTCTGCCCGTGTTCGGTTTAATCACGCCGCTGCCCTCGACGCCGCTCTACGCGAGGCTGGAGGCAGCGGGGCGCCTCACGCGGCCCAAGCATTGGGAAGAATTCATACCCTTTGCGATGGCGCATACGCCGCTGAAAATGAGCATTGCGGAAGCCCACGCCGAGGTCAAGTACGGCTGGGCGCAGGCGTACAGCCCGGAGGCGATCGCGCAGGCCGTGCGTTCGTTCAGCCACAAGCCGCTGGCTTACCGGATCAACATTCTCGTTGCGCGCCTGTGCTTTCGCGGAATTTATTTTCCGCAGATGGGTGCGATGGCCTGGTTGAAAGTGATCGGTGAAAACGCGCAGACGATCTGCGACATCGTGAGGGAAGGATTTCGCGATTGGTTCAGCGGCATGTGCGAACAGCCGTCGCGATCCGAACCTCTGAGAACTTCGGGCGATTGAACGGGGGAAGTTTTGTAGCGCCCGCCTTCAGGCGGGCACGGGTTTGGATTTGAATTGCCCGCCTGAAGGCGGGCGCTACATAAGGCACCGCTTATGCAACTTTCCGCAAGAACAATTTCGATTTCCATGATTCCCGCCGGAGATTAGAAGATAGGAACTCCTAGGGCAAACCATTGATTGACACTGCGTGGAATCGCCACGTAAGGTGACTAGAGGATTAAGCATCCATGGCCGAGTCGCCAAAACGCGTTCGCAAAGCCGTTCTTCCAGCCGCTGGACTGGGCACTCGATTCCTGCCCGCGACCAAAGCGCAGCCCAAGGAAATGCTGCCGGTGGTCGACAAGCCTCTCATCCAATACGTTGTTGAGGAGTGTGTTGCCTCCGGAATTGACAACATTATTGTCGTTACCGGCAGAGGGAAAAACGCCATTGAAGACCACTTCGATTCCTCGCCCGAGCTGGAAGGTTTTTTGGAGGAAAAGGGCAAATCTAATCTGGCGAAACTGGTGCACGATATCGGAAACACGGTGCATTTCAGCTACACGCGGCAGAAGGAGCCGCTGGGATTGGGGCACGCCGTGCTTGTGGCTAAGGAACTCGTCGGCAATGAGCCATTCGCTGTCCTGCTCGGTGACGTGATTATTCCTGGGCCGAATCCGGCCACGAAACAACTGATCGACGTGTATCAAGACACAGGATTGGGAGCTATCGCAGTCGAAGAGGTGCCGCGCGAGCGGACCGGACTGTACGGCATTGTCGACGTCGAACAGAAAAACGGCGGAGGCGCGAACAAGCGCGTCTTGAAAATACGCGATTTGGTCGAAAAGCCCAGTCCTGCCGAGGCACCCTCGACGCTGGCCGTGACCGGGCGATATTTGCTGCCTCCGGAAATTTTCGACTGCCTAGAGCGGACCAAGCCGGGCCGCGGCGGCGAGATTCAGCTCACCGACGCGCTTCGGCTGCTGGCGAAGGAAATTGGGTTGCTTGCGTACGTCTACGAAGGGAAATCGTACGATGCGGGAGACAAGCTTGGTTTCTTGAAAGCTACGGTCGAGATCGGCCTCGAAAATCATGAATTCGGCAAGGATTTTCGAGAGTATCTGCGGGCGCTGAAGCTGTAGTAGGACAGGCTTCAGCCTGTCTTCTTTTTTCTCACTACTGTTTTTTTCAGCTACGGATTTTCTCTTGGCACAGAAAGTCAAAACCTGACAGGCTGAAGCCCGTCCTACTTACTTCCGGATTTCTTCTGATCTTTTGGAGTCGATGCGGGCTTTGTTTCTGACTTTTCGGGCTTTTCTGATTTTTCGGGCTTTTCGCTTTTTTCCGGCTTTTCACTCTTCTCTGATTTGGCGCCGTCGCCACCGGTTGTCTTCCGCCCGTAGTCGTTCACGTACCAGCCGGAGCCTTTGAACTGGATCGCGGGGGCCGTGATTACCGATTCGACTTTGCCGCCGCAGTGCGGGCACTTCTTGAGGTGCGGCCCGTTCACTTTTTCAATCTTGTCGGTGTGGCGATCGCACTTGAGACAGCGGTATTCGTAGAGCGGCAATTCTGGTCTCCTTCTGAGTCCGAATGGAATTAATCATCTTACCACGTCGCACGCGGCGGAATGCGGTCCCTTTGATGGCGGACGCTTTGGCGGTTGAGGATAGGTCCTGGCTGGACACTGAAAACCTTCACAAGCTAAAGCATGCGCCACTTGGGGACTTCCTACGCGTGTTAAACTTGCGGCGATGAGGGACGGTTTATGACGGACGTGCAGGACGATTCTCCGACTGGCTGTCTTTATTTGGTGGCGACGCCGATCGGCAATCTCGAAGACATTACTCTGCGGGCGCTGCGCGTGCTGAAAGAAGCCGACCTGATTGCATGCGAAGACACGCGGCAGACGCAGAAATTGCTGCAGCACTACGCGATTCACAAGGAATTGGTCAGCTATCACGCCCACAATGAATTAACGCGCGCGCCGGAACTGGTGATTCAGCTCGAGGAAGGGGCGCAGGTCGCTCTGGTCAGCGACGCGGGCACTCCCGTGGTGTCCGATCCCGGGCACCGACTGGTGGTGCTCTGTCTGCGCCATCACATTCCGGTTGTCCCCATTCCGGGGCCGTCTGCATTCGTCGCGGCGCTCGCGGCTTCGGGGCTGCCCACGGAGGAATTTTTGTTCGTGGGATTCCTGCCACCGCGCGCAGGAGCCCGGCGGAAAAAGCTGGACGCGCTGAAGACCGAACCTCGTGCGCTCGTGCTGTATGAGGCCCCGCACCGGCTGGCGGAAACGCTTTCCGACGCGGCGGAGATTCTCGGATCGCGCCTCGCCGTCGTAGCCCGGGAAGTCACCAAGATTCACGAGGAATTCCTGCGCGGGTCGCTGGCCGAACTTCGGGATGCGGCGCGCAAGCGCGCTCCTCGCGGGGAGATCACTCTGATGATCGGGCCGGCGGTGGAGGGAGAAGCGCAGCCGATTCCGGCGGTGTCTCTCAAGCAACGCGTCGAGCAACTGGAAGCGGAGTCGGGGCTGGACCGCAAGGCGGCGCTCAAGCAGGCTGCGCGGGAACGGGGGCTTGGCAAACGAGAGGCGTATAAGCAGCTTTTGTTGGAACGGTGATTCTGGTAGGACAGGCTTCAAGCCTGTCTGTCTTTTTCTCAGTACAGATTTATTCTCACATATGGAAGTCAAAACCAGACAGGCTTCAAGCCTGTCCTACTACGTCGTCTCTGAAACGAACATGCGCGGGAAACGTGGGCCTGTAAATTCGACTCCCACGATTAGTTCGTGCTGGCTGCGGCCCGGCTTGATGTGGACAATGCGGCCTTGCGTGGAAAATTCGGTGTCTTCCCTGGCTGCTGTGGGCAAGACGGGAATTTGGATTTCCAGGTGAATGCCAAGATTGAGGGGATAGCGCGTGGAAAACGCGGCGCCGCCGCGACAAAGATTTTCACTGGAAGTGCGCTCCTCGAACGGCGTTCCCGTGAGATCTACGCCTCGCACCACAATCGGGAGATGAACCGGGACTCTGCGTTCCCGTCTGCGCTCGAGGGCTGGGGTCGAAGCGCTGGCAGCGGTCATCCATGTACCTCCTCAGGTTACAGTCTGGGCAAAAAAGGTGTCCACTCGATCCAGGATTTCGGCCGTGGAGCGGGCCGTGTGCACATTTCTGCGAAGTTCTGCGCCGTTTCGCACGCCGTGCGTAAAATAACTGGTGAACTGCTTCATTCTGCCGATCGCATCGGGCCATTCGGTGTCAACCAGATTTCTGAAATACATGGAAAGCAACTGGTAGCGATCCCACTCGGTCGGCTCGGCGTAGGACCCAGTCGCTGCGAATTGGGCGATCTGCCGAAAAATCCAGGGATTGTTGGACGCGGCGCGTCCGATCATTACGGCGTCGCACCCGGTTTCGCTGAACATGCGCATCGCGTCTTCGGGCGAATTGATGTCGCCATTGCCGATCACGGGCATGTGCACGGCCTGCTTCACGTCGCGGATCACGTTCCAATCGGCGCGACCGGCGTATCCCTGCGCGCGCGTGCGCGGATGAACGGCGATGCCTTCGACTCCGATCTGTTCGGCGAGGCGCGCGACCTCGGCGGCCACGATGCTGTTTTCATCCCATCCGGCGCGAATCTTTATGGTCATCGGAATTTGCACGGCCGAACGGACGGAGCGGAGGACCTGCTCCAGCGCCTTCAAATCGCGCAGCAAGCCTGACCCGCCGCATTTCACCACTTTTTTCGCGGGGCAGCCGAGGTTGACGTCCACGATGTCGAAGCCCAACTGCTCGACCATCCCCGCAGCGCGGCCCATCACATCCGGATCGGCGCCGAATAACTGGCCGGTGATCGGGTGTTCGTCCGGGTCAAAAAAAAGATAGCGCGACGTGCGGGCGGAGTTGCGCGTGATGCATTCGGCGCTCGTGAACTCGGTCATGATGAGGCCGCAGCCACCGAGGCTGCGGATCATGCGGCGGAAGACCGTGTCGGTCACTCCCGCCATGGGCGCGAGCACTGTCCCAGGTGAAATAGATTTGTCGCGAATTGAGAAGGGCGCGGGAAACATTTTCTTTAGAGTAATCTTTCGTCGAGACTAGGCGGTGACGATTCTGCAACAGGTGTAGCCGGCGCGTCAACGGAGGCAGGCGCGGAAGCCGGAAATTCCCGCGGCGCGCTTCCCTGCGAAGCCAGTGCGGAAAGGTGCGCCGCGAGGGCTTGCGGGGAGCCGTCAAAAAATCCTTCCACGATTTTCTCGACTGCTTTCAGGCGGGCCTCTTCGCGCGCTCAGCCTGGCCTGATAGCGGAAAGCCTTGCCCACTTTGCGGCGCGTGACGATCCCCTTTTGTTCGAGCCGGTCCATGATGGTCATTACCGTGGTGTAGGCGCGCGGGCGGGATGCGGCCAGCGTGCGGTGAATGTCGCGCACGGTCCCTTCGCCCATGGGCCAAAGGGCGCTCAAACATTCCAGTTCCAGCGGGGCGAGGTCAAGAATCGAATGGCGCGGGCCAGCGCCACGCGACGGGGCGGCAGGCTCGGAGTGGTTAGTCATTTCCATCCGCAGGACCTTGTCCACCAGCGGTAACCGGATTGGCGGGGTTCTTTTCCCCAACCGCTTCTGGCCCGGCAAGGAAACGGTCGGCGCGCAGGATGCGGCGCTCCAAAGCCCCGCTGAAGGCCGTCCAATTCCCTTCTCCCTGATCGGATTCGAGCGCGGAGCGCATGGCTGCCATCTTGGAATCGAGGTCGTCCAGATAGTGCAGCATCAGGGCTTCGCGGAACATCGGAAGTTTCGGAGAACCAAATTCGTATTGCCCGTGATGCGAAACGAGCATGTGCAGAACCAGCGTTTTCAAGGCGGGCGGAAATCCCTCGATGGCATCGATTTTTTTCGCAACCAGCTCGTACTCGATCAAAATGTGGCCGAGGAGCTGGCCTTCGTCGGTGTAACCGAGGGAGCGCTCGTAGCTGAGTTCCTGCAACTTTCCAACGTCGTGGAGGACCGCGCCCGAAAGCAACAGGTCGGCATTCGCCTCCGGGTAATGGCCGAGCACCGCGCGGCAGAGATCGCACAAGCTGAGAATGTGCTCGAGCAGGCCGCCGTAGAAAGCGTGGTGCATGATTTTGGCGGCAGGCGCGCGCTTTAATCGCGGAACAATTACGGGGTCCTGAACCACGCTTTCAAGGAGTTGCCTGAGCCAGGGATTCCCGACCGACGCGACAATCCGCAGCAGCTTCGCATACATCTCGTCTACATTTTCCTTTGTGTGGGCGAAGAAATCAGCGGGGTCGACTTCGTTTTCCTCGGCGCGGCGGATTTTCTCGATGGCGAGCTGGAGTTTATTCCGGTAGTTTTCGACGCGCGCCTGAACCTTCACAAAATCGTCGCGCTCGAACGACGCGGCCATGCGGTCAAACCCGTCCCACATTCGGGCCTCGACGCGTCCGGTGGCGTCGCCAAGCTCGAGGCGCAGGTACGCTTTGCCATCCCGCGTGGAGCGAATTTCTTTTACACAGACAAGAAAGTGAGAGGTAACGGTCTGGCCGTCCTGGAGATTTGCGACGAAACTTTGCTTCATGTGCCGGATTTCTTCTTCGGGAAAATGCCAAATTTGCGGCCGGACTTATTTTTCGAGTCGTCCTTTTCGGGCGTCGCGGCGACTTCCTCGATGGGCTCGGCTTTCACGGCGGCCGTGTCGGTATATCCCGGCTTGATCTGCAAGTAACTGTCTTCCCGCAGGGTCTGCAGATAAGTGCGCATGCCCGGTTCCATCTTTTGCTCGTACAGTTTGTTGCTGATTTCGGGTTCGACTTTGTCGAGCGGCTGTTCGCCTTCCTGGAAACGTTCCCGAACCTGAAGGATTTCATATCCGGTCTTCGTTTCCATGACCTCGGTCATCTGGTTGCGATTGAGGGCGAAAACTTTTTCCGCGATCTTGGGGTCGAGCTGTGTGCGCTGGAATATGCCGAGCTCGCCCGACTGCTGGGCCGTGGGGCTGTCCGAATAGCGCTTGGCCAATTCCCCGAAATCATCGCCGTTATTCAAAACCCGGTCGCGCAAATTGTCGGCCTTTTTCTTCAAGGCAGGAAGGTCGGCCTCGGGCTTGCCCTCTGTCGACACGAAGATCTCGCGCAGGACCACGGTTTCCGGCCGCACAAATTCACTCTTGTGATCGTTGTAATACTTGACGACGTCCTCGTGGCTGATGATGATTTTTGAGCCCACTTCCTTGCGAATCAATTCCTGCGTCAAGAGCTGGTCGCGAATCTGGCTCTTGAAGTCCTCATAATCTTGCCCGCTCTTGGTGACTTCCCGTTCCAGCGCGTCCAGGTCAGCCAACTTGTACTGCTGGCGGATCGAATCCAGGCGCTTGATCACGTCGGCGTCAACGTTGATTCCGTCATCCTTGGCGCGCTGCGTGAGCAGGGATTGGTCGATCAAATCGCGAAGCAGGTCTTTATCCTTCGCGGCAACCTCCTCGCGAACCTGTTCCGGAGTGCACTTCGTGCAAGAGTCCTGCACCTCGCCTTCGAGCGCGGTTCGCGCGTGCTCCAGGTCTTCTCGCGTAATGATGTCATTGTTCACGCGGGCGACAATTTCCTCGACTACGGCGCTCTTGGTTTGCGCGCAAGCGGGAATGCTCAGGCCCGCGATCAGGATGGGAAATACCAGCCAAATGCCTGTTTTCATATTGGTAGCCCGGTTTTGAGTCTAACGCTTCGTTTCCAGCGGAAGCAACACGTTTCTGACGCTTTCCGCGACGCGCCCGCGGCGGTCCAGCCGCATCCAAAGTGTGCCGCTAGGATCGAGGCGCAAGCCTTCCTTTTGCGAACGAATAAATTTCACGAGATTTTCCGGAGACAGCGGCGTCTCGGGATGAAATTTAATCGCTACCTCATTGGCGCGCCTTTCGATGGATGAAATGAGCAAGCCCTCGGCCAAACCTTTCAGCAATGCGTAATCGAGAAGATTTCCTACCGCAGGGGGAGGCGCGCCGAAGCGATCGGTGAGTTCGCTGTTGACCTCTTCCCTCTCGGTTTCTCCAGTGATGCCCGCGATCCGCTTGTACGTCCGCAGGCGAAGATTTTCGTTCGGGATGTACTCTTCTGGGATGCGGATGTCGAGTCCGAGATTGATCGTGGCGCGCATTTCGGGCTTCACCTCTTCGCCCTTTAATGTGGACACCGCCCGCTCGAGCATCTGCACGTACAAATCGAAGCCAATCGCGTTGATATGCCCGTGCTGCTGGCCGCCAAGCAAGTTTCCGGCGCCGCGGAGTTCGAGGTCCAGAGCGGCCACGCGGAATCCCGCGCCGAGGGCGCTGAACTCCTTGAGGGCGGCAAGGCGCCGCGTCGCCAGCGGCGTCAGGGAAACATCTTCAGGAACCAGCAAGTAGGCATAGGCGCGCTGGTTCGAGCGTCCCACGCGGCCGCGGAGTTGGTACAGTTCAGAAAGGCCAAAACGGTCGGCGCGATTGATGAGGATCGTGTTCGCGCGCGGGATATCGAGGCCATTCTCGACAATCGTTGTGCAGACCAGGACATCCGCCTCGCCGCGCACAAACTTGAACATGACGGACTCCAGCTCCTTCTCATTCATCTGGCCATGGCCGACCACCACGCGAGCTTTCGGGATCATCTTGCTTACCAGATCCGCGATGGCATAGATCGATTCGACGCGGTTATGCACCAGAAAAACTTGTCCGTGCCGTGAAAGTTCCTCCTCAATGGAACGGCGGATGAGCGATTCGGAGAAGGGAGAGACCACGGTTTGGATGGCCAGGCGGTCCTTCGGAGGTGTTTCGATCACGCTCATGTCGCGCAGGCCGACAAGCGACATATTCAGCGTGCGCGGAATGGGGGTCGCGGAGAGCGTCAGGACATCCACATTGAGCTTGAGTTCCTTGAGGCGCTCCTTGTGCGCGACGCCGAACCGTTGCTCTTCATCCACGATTAGCAGGCCGAGGTCGTGAAACTTGACGTCCTTGGAAAGCAGGCGGTGCGTGCCGATCGCGATGTCCACTTGACCCGTTTCCACTCCGGCCAGGACCGTTTTCTGTTCCCGAGCGGTGCGGAAACGGCTGAGCAGGTCGGCGCGAACGGGAAACGCGGCAAAGCGGCGGCGGAAAGTTTCAAAATGCTGGAACGCGAGGACCGTGGTCGGAGCGAGCACGGCGACTTGTTTGGAGTCAGTGACCGCCTTGAACGCGGCGCGCATGGCCACTTCCGTTTTTCCGTAGCCCACGTCGCCGCACAGCAGACGATCCATGGGCTGCTGGCGCTCCATGTCACGCTTCACGTCGGCGATGGCGATGGCCTGGTCCGGCGTTTCTTCAAACTCGAAGGCGTCTTCAAATTCACGCTGGAATGCTCCGTCCGGAGAAAATGCGAAGCCTTCTCCCGCTTTCCGCCCGGCGTACAGCTTCAATAATTTGTCGGCCATGTCTTCGACCGACTTTTTCACGCGCGCTTTTCGAGCTGTCCACGTGCTCCCGCCCAGCTTGTCGAGAACAGGTTTTGCGCCTTCGACGGCGCGATAGCTTTGCACCAGGTCGAGCCGCTCGAGGGGAACATAGAGGCGCGCGTCATCGGCGTACCGCAGGCGCATGAATTCGCCGCGCGCGCCGCCATTTTCGATTTGATGCAGTCCCTCGAACTGGCCGATGCCGTGGTCCACGTGAACGACGTAATCCCCGGCCTTCAGCTCCGAAAAATCGCTGAAGAAGCTGGCTGTCTTGGGGCGCCGCTTTGCCGCGCCGGTCTGCATGGTCTCAAAAACGTCACCGGTTCCGAAGATGGCGACGCGCGCATCGAGAAACACAACACCATCCGTGAATGGGGCGCGGCAGAGGACGACCGCCGGAACGCTGCCGGCCGAGGAGTCTTCGGCGAGGCGCGCGCTGGTGGCGTTTTCCTCAAGTTCTCCCAGTCGGAAAGGCACTTCGTATTCGTGACACAAATCCGCGTAGCGTTCGAGTTCGCCGAGGCTTCCCGCTGCCAGCAGTACGCGCTCGCCAGCGGCAATGCGCTCCCGCGCTTCGGCCATGAAGGCAGGAACATTGCCGTAAAATTTCAACGTGGGTTGCGTCTGAATCGTGTGCGTCTCGGAATCTTCGCGAGTCAAGCCAAGGTGCTCGAGCTCCAGGCGCGGATGGCGCGAGAGCTGCTCATTCCAGTCGTCCGTAAGGTACTGCGCGGATATGAGTTCCAGCGAAGGAGTCCCGGCCGATTCGAGGTTCTCCGCCGCGCTCTCCAAAAACGTGCGCGCAGCTTCCTCGATTGCTCCGGGCTCATCCAAGAGGATGACTGTATCTTCGTGCAAGTCGAAAAGAGAATGCGCTCGACTCGCAGGTTCCGCGCCGCCCGAATTTCCATTTCCGCCGCCATAACCGTTCCCCGATTGCTCGACGAGCGGGGGGAGCGTTACACGCTCGATGGGGCGGACGGAACGCTGCGTGTTGGGATCAAACTCGCGCAGGGATTCGACCGAGTCTCCAAACAATTCCAGGCGCACGGGCCGCTCGGCTTCCGCGGGGAAAATGTCGACGATTCCCCCTCGCACCGTGAATTGGCCGGGCATTTCCACCATGTCGTGGGATTCGTAGCCGACGCGGCGGAGATGAGTCACGAGATCGTCGAGCGAGACAGTTTCATCGCGAGCGAGCGTGCGCGCCTGTTCCGCGTAATAGGCGGCGTCGGCGAGGCGCATGCGAGCCGCGGCGACCGGCGCAACCACGACGCGCGCCTGCCCGGTGGCATACCGCCACAAAGTGACTGCGCGGTTTTCGAGAATTTCCGCGTGAGGGGCGGCATCCTGCCAGGGGAGCACATCCATGGCGGGCAGCACGGTCACTTCGGTGGCTTCCTGCCCGGCGAGGGCGGTATAGAAAAACTGCATCGTCGCGGCGAATTCTTCCGCGCGCGCGCCGGATTCGACGAGGACGACCATGGGGCGGCGCAATTCCGAAACGACGATGGCCGCGAGCAACGCTTTCGCCGTGCCGGTCAGGCCTGCCAGCCGCTCGCGCGCAGTCCCCTGGCGCAGCGCCGCAATCGCGGATTCCAGCGCGGAATGGCGGCTCACCGATGCGAGCGTTTCCGAAACCGATGACAGGATCATGATTTGCTGTTGGTGTCGCGCGGCGCGGCAGAAGCTGCGGCGCGGGCATTGCGGATTCGCTGGACGATACTCGTCGTCGAGTATCCCGGCGCGAGTGGTATGGAGATCACGCGCCCGCCTGCGGCTTCGACTTCTTCACGCCCTGCGACCTGGTCTGGCGCCCAATCCGCGCCCTTGACGAGGACGTTTGGGAGTACGCGGGCGATCAATTCCCGCGGAGTGGCCTCATCGAAAATCGTCACGTAATCCACGGAACCGAGGGCGGCAAGGACTTCAGCGCGGTCCTGCTCGTTGACGAGAGGGCGCTCTGGTCCCTTGTTTCCGCGCACGCTGCGATCGCTATTAATCGCCACGACCAGGAGATCGCCCAGGGCGCGCGCCTCGGCCAGGCACCGCACGTGGCCTGGATGGAGCAAATCGAAACAGCCGTTCGTAAAAACCACGCGGCGGCCAGCACGCTTTTCTCGTGCAGTCAGTTGAATTAGTTCCTCTTGCGAAACAATTTTTCCCATGGAGGAGGCAGCGCGCACGAAATTCAAGCGCGGCGGCAAATCAAAGAAATCGTACTCATACTATCATGCGAGAGGCGCGGTTGTTTCCAACCCAAAGTAGGGCGTAGACGCTTACATTTGCATGAACCGAGTCTCAAGACTTAGCACCGCTACGCTCCTGCGGGTCTCCTTCGGGAATGATGCAGGTGCCGGCCCCTTTAACTATATTCTTTGTGAGACCCTCGTGTGCCAATTCGGCTCCATGCACTGCCAAACGCGCCAAATTGGCACGCAGATTCTCCCAAGTCCTTGTCTCAATCCTGCAATCTCACTGGAAGATAACAAGTTATTGCTCGCATAGCTGGGCCCCGTTCTTGCAGGACTTTGTTCCGGGGGGCGGCTACGGTTCAAATGGCGGACAAATCCAACAACAGAAACCAAAGGCGCAAGGGCTCTGAGCGTCGCACAGGACCACGATACCGGTTGTCTGCGCCCCCTAATATCGAAATATTGTATCCCGAAACTGCTGCGCCCATTCAGGCCCGGCTCATCGACTTGAGCCTGGGAGGGTGCAATGTAGAGACTGACCTGCTCTTGCCCTTGGGGGCAGAGGTCGCCGTCAGATTGGAAAAGAGCGACAAGCAGGTTCAGGCGTTGGCGCGCGTGGTGCGAGCTTCTCCAAACGAGGGCCTGGCGCTCGCGTTTACGTCCATGGAAGGCGAGGGATTCCGAATCCTGGATGAGTGGTTGTCAACTTTTGTGGCGACTACGTGGGTGGCGGCAAATCGCAGAAGATCGCAACGAGCGGCTTTTCAAATTGAGGTCAGCGTATCCGGGTATAACAATAGTGGGACGCAATTCAAGGAAATAACCGAGACGGCCGAGATCAGCGCCTACGGCGGCACGCTGCTTCTTCAAACCCAAGTGCATAAGGGACAAAGGGTTGTCCTTTCCAATCCAAGAACCAAGGTAGAGGTGGAGTGCATAGTGGCGACGGTTGAAGCAAGAAGCAGTGGATGTCTGGTTGGACTTGCATTCAATGTGCCGAACCAACCGTTCTGGCCGATCAATTTCCCGCCGGCGGAGTGGTCTCACAGTGACCCATATGCGAAACGATACAATTCATAGCTTCGAAGGGAGGCCCTAGCCTGGCTCTTCCGTCTCTCAGCCCTTGGCCTCGATATTTACTCCCGCACCGAACCCCGGGAAAGTACTCACTGCGGGGAGAAACCCGCCGTGTCTTTCACATCTTTCATAAGGTGGGAGTTGCTATCGCCTCGAGGAATTCGAAGCGGCAAATCTTTTCTGCCGAGTCCCCACGCCATGGCCGGATTGAAGCGCGCGACTGACTGCGCTTGTAAGTTCCTGTAAGGCAGAGGATTTGGAGACGAAATCGTTTGCGCCAACCAGCCGAGCCGTGGCGGGTATCTCATGGGCGCTGAAGAATATGATCTGGATCGATGGCGCGATCAACAGCATCCTTTCAGCGGTCTCGAACCCATTCATTCCCGGCATGGTCAAGTCGAGAATTACAACATCCGGAGACAGGTCCGAGACCATGTGAATTGCATCCATGCCATTTTCGGATTCCCCGCAGACCTCGATCGAGTCGTCATTGGCGAACAAAGTTCGTATGCCTAGGCGAACTATTTCGTGGTCATCTACAATCAGAAGGCGAGATGGCATAGGCCTGAATAATTCCATTGTGGATTTGCTGAGGCACCGACTGTGTCATAAGGGTGCACGACACGCTATACCCGTTATCCTGTATCTTGCAGGGCCTCAGAGCAGCATTCGGTAGGTATGGCCGCCGGAAAAACCTGCGCTATTTCCTTGACACTGCGGATGACAAGTGGCAAAAGGGGAATGTACTTACAACATTGCTGTTTCCCCGCCCACAGTAAACCTTCAGGAGGACACCATGTTCGCACGAATGATTCAGCTGGTAGCAAAACCAGGCCGAGGCAAGGAACTGCAAAAGACGATGAATGAGAAGACCCTGCAGGCTCTCCAAGAGCAGCCCGGGTTCGTGGAGGCGATTGCGCTGGTCCCGGAAACCGACCAGGATCAGTTTGTCGGCATCAGCGTCTGGAAGAGCAAATCGGACGCCGATAAATTCGCGCAGGGTTCGGGCCAGCAGTTGTTGCAATCCTACAAACAGCTACTGGAGACGGAACCAACGATCCGTTCGTACCAAGTGGACAGCTCGACGATTCACGAAGCCTCCAGCCGCGCAGCCTCCCGATAGGGCTGCCGACGATATGTGGAAGCATCTACTCCAATAAATAGGCCCAGCCCTCCTCCCAATATCTGGTAATTCTGACAATCATCGTAATATTCCGATCGTGCGCCTACACGGAACCCCTTTTGCTTTACATCGATTTAACTTGCATTTGTGACATGGCTCACAGATGCTCTGCCTGTTTCAGGGTATGGTTTGCACCAATTCGGCGGGAGGGTGAGGGAACAAAATCCCGCCGCAGGGATTCCTGCAACAGAACAAAGCTGGGACGGAACGCGGGGGCGCGTGCTGCAGATGGCGCGCGGAATTGTACGCTCAATCAGGAGGCAGCACGATGTGGGAAGCAATGGAGCAATGGGGATGGGTGAAAACGCTCAGCAGCACCGGATGGATGTATGCGAGCGTTTCCGTCATTCACTACCTCACAATGTTTTGGTTTATCGGATCGATGGCGGTGGTGGACCTGCGCGTGATGGGAATCGCGGCGAAGAAAAGAAACCTTTCGGAACTTGCCGAGCAGGTATTTCCCTGGGCCTGGACGGGAATGATCCTGGCCATCATTTCGGGATTTTTTATGTTCCTGACGGACGCGGGGGATTGGGCGCCTGACCCGGTTTTCCACGTAAAGGTGGGGATGATCATCATTTCCATCGTGTTCGCGATCCTGGTGCAGCGCGGCGCGCCGAAATGGGGCGCTCTGCCGGAGATTCCGACGTCGGCAAAAGTGATCGCCGGGATTGCGCTGGCGCTGTGGATTCTGACGATTCTGAGCGCGTCGGAAATCCCCGCGATGGAAGGCCTGGGTTAACGGGCCGCATCGACGCGAAGGGAACCGGCCCGATGAGGGACGCCGCAACTATAAAGAAAAGAGGACGCGCGTTATGACCGGAATGCTTGAGAGTTTTGCAAAAGCTCTGGAGGGGACTCCATGGGGGGTCGGAGTCCGGACGTCACTCTGGGCCTATCCGTTTACCCAACTGGTTCATTTCACCGGCCTGTCCATTTGGCTGGGAACCAATGTGGCGCTGGATTTGCGGCTGCTGGGTTGGGGGAAAGACCGGGAGACGGCCGCGGAGCTTCGGGAAGATCTGTTCGCCTGGAACTGGATCGGGTTCTGCATCGTGGTGCTCGGCGGATTTCTATTGTTCTCCTCGACGGCTTCGACATTTCTGGTCAACATCGCGTTCCAATGGAAGCTCGGCGTTTTCGTGCCGTGCGCGCTGCTCTGGCATATTTTCGTGCAATGGAAGGCGCGCGACTGGGGAGCCACGAAGGACACTCCGGCGATCGCGAAATTTTCGGGACTGGCGGAAATTTTGCTTTGGGTGTGCGTGATCACCGCGGCCGTGGAAATCCCGAACCACTAGGAATTTTTGGCGCATTAGTGCCCGGGGGAGTCTGCGTGAGAAATAAAGTTTGGGACGATTGTGTAGTGCCCGCCTTCAGACGAGCGCTTTGGAATCAAGTGCCTGCCCGCCTGAAGGCGGGCGCTACATAAACCAACCCTGCGAATGGCGGAACCCGTTAACGGTTTGTGAAAGCCAATTCCGTGCCTGGCTGCTTCACCGATATTTTCTGTTATACTCCCGCCGAGGTTCGTAGCTGCGGGACAATCCCTCGCACACTTGGGCCTTTCTTTTCCAGCGCCGGGCCCTATCCCAGGCTCTGCCCTTTTCATCGAGGCGTTTCGATGCGTGAAATTGCAATCGTGGGCGGAGGACCGGCCGGCGCCATGTGCGGTGAGAGGCTGGCGCGCTCCGGCTACAACGTCACCATTTATGATGAGCACCTGGCCTGGGAAAAACCCTGCGGCGGCGGACTTACGCACAAGGCGATTCGGGCTTATCCCTTCCTGCTGAACGGACCCTATCCAAAAAAACTGATCCGCACCGTGGAACTCATTTCCAGCAAAGGGCATCGCGCGCTCCTGGCGCTTGACCAGCCCATCGTCATTTATTCGAGAACGGTGCTGAATGGCCTTCTCCTGGAACGCGCCGAGGCCGCAGGTTGCCGCGTCGTCCGCTCGCGGGTAAGCCAATTGGAAACGGGAGAAGGGCGCGCCCAACTGGCGATCGGAGAATCCCGTGTGGAAGCGGACTTCGTGGTCGTCGCCGCGGGGGCCCGCAATTCCCTGCTCCCGGGCACACGCCCGCTGGCGCGCAACGATCTGGAAATGACGCTCGGTTATTTCGTGCCGGCGCAGGCCGAGGGAATTTCCGTGAAATTTCTTCACCATTTTGAGGGCTACCTCTGGTCCTTTCCTCGCTGCGACCATCTTTCCGTCGGAATTTGCGGGAGCATGGCGAAACATACCAGTCAGGAATTACGCCGCCACTTGCATGCTTTCATGGAGGCCGAGAATATTTCGCGCGAAGGCGCGCGCTTCTATAGCCACGTCCTGCCGTCGCCGCAGAAACAGACGCTGTCGTCGCGCCGGGTCGTGGGGAGGAATTGGGCCCTCGTGGGCGATGCCGCCGCGTGGGTTGACCCCATCACGGGCGAGGGGCTTTACTACGCGCTGCGCTCAGGCGAGTTACTCGCGGAATCCCTGATCGCGCAAAAGCCCGCGGAATATCCGGCGCGGATCCGGAAGGCATTTTCCACGGACCTTGAATTCGCGACGCGCATCGCGCGGCGATTCTACCGCGGGAATTTTCTCGGGGGAGCCGTCGCGACGCGGATGATTCAATTCATTGAGCGCAGCCCGACGTTTCGAGTGCTGATGGCGGACGTTTTCGGGGGCTCGCAAGATTACTGCAGCCTGAAGCGCCGCCTGTGGGCGCAGTGCGGCACGACCCTCACCGAAGTAGTAGGAAGTCTCATGAAAGGCCAGCCGTCCCTCGCCAAAAACCCATCGACTGCCGGGTCGGAGAACCTGCAATGACGCATGGGAAGCCGGCTAAGATCGAGCCGGGGCTGGAGGGATATTGCGAACGGGTTGTGTCTCAGGATTTGACCGTTGCCTACTTTGATCCAAATCTGCCGGCCGTTTTTTCGACTCCCGCCATGATCGCACTAATGGAGATGGCTTGTTCGCTGGCGATTCGGCCGGCCTTGCCGGAAGGAGCGATGCCTGTTGGCGTGCGCATCGAGGTGGACCACCTCAAGGCGGTGCCTTTGGGAGCAATCGTGAGCGTTTCTTCCAAACTCGTGGAAATCGACGGACGCCGCCTGACGTTTGAAGTCGAAGCGAGGAGCGGAACCGACGTCATTGGACGAGGTCGCATCTCTCACAAGGTCGTCGAGCACGCCCGCTTTATCGCCATCGCCGCAGGAAAACCCGCATCGCGCTAGGCCGGACTTCTCACAAGTTCCCCATTGGAATTCTTAATAGACATTGCAAGAGACAGGCTGAACCACGGAGCATGGCCCCCGTGGAACAGGCTTCAGCCTGTGGGCCTTGGGGCGAAATGGGCCAAACCTCACAGGCTGATGCCTGTTCCACTCTCAACCTAGTCGCAATTTTTCTTTCGCGTCCCTTTCAGTAGGGAGAAAGGCCTTCCGCTCACAATATCGTGGAAAATTCCTGCGAGAGGCGTAACGATACGCCCCGAAATTCTTTCTTGAGAAATTTGAAAATAAACTAGTACGCGGAGCGCCGCTGCACGGCCTTGCGCGGAGGCGGCGGAATGACGGTGGCCATTTTGCGGATCATGGCCAGGACCAGACGTTTATCGCCGTCGGAGAGCGTGGTGCTATATTTTTTGATTTCGGAGAGGAAGCGAATCTCGTCTTCGGAGAGTTCGCCCAGCATTTTCTGCGTGTCACGGTCGCGCGGCGTCTCCGCGCCGGGAAAGAAATCGGCGAGAGCAATTTCCATGGCCTCGGCGATCTTGGCGAGAGTTTCGAGAGATGGAACAGTATGGCCGTTCTCCACGCGGGAGAGATAGCAGCGCAACAACCCGGTGCGCCGCTCGATATCTCCCTGAGAAAGCCCCCGCTGTCCCCGGTAACTGCGAATGACTTCACCGATATTTACTTTTGGTTTCTCTTTTGGCACGGGCTCCACACCTTCTTGACCCGGCGGTATCTTACGCAGTGGAACAAAACCGCGCAAGAGGTTTCTTTATTCGTAATTTCCGGATTGTGACGAGTGACCCGTGACTGGGGATTAGCGACTGGTGAAAAACCGAGTGCTCCAGAAGGGATCCGTCCCCCGGAACTAGCTGTTCTTATTTTCACGGATCACGGGCCACGGGTAACGAACCACGTTTCTCACCGTCCGGGCCGCAGCACATACCCGTGCCCCCGCACGGTATGGATCAGTTTCACAGAATAGGAAGCGTCAATTTTTTTGCGCAGGCCGGAAACGTAGACTTCGATGACATTGCTGAATTTCTCCCAGTTGTAATCATAAAGGTGTTCGAGGAGTTCCGTTTTAGAAATGACAGCGCGAGGACGATGCGCCAGATACTCGAGGACGCGGTACTCCATCGGCGAGAGGGCGATTTCGCGCTCTCCGCGCAGCACGGATCGTTCCACCGTATCCATGCGCAAGTCTTCCATGGTCAGCACAGGCGAGCGCTGCCCGGTGCCGCGGCGGACGAGGGCTTTTGCGCGCGCGAGGAATTCGCCCAGATCGATAGGCTTGGCCAGGTAGTCGTCCGCTCCGGCGTTCAACAAACGGATCACGGATTCCTTTTCGTTTCGCGCGGAAAGGATTAGAACCGGAGTGGCGTACCCACGTTCGCGATAGCGGACGAGCAAGCTGTGGCCATCAAGCTTCGGCAAGACGAGATCCAGCACGACTAAATCGTAGGGACTGGATTCGGCAAGATATAGCCCTTGAGCGCCGTCTGCTGCCACGTCCACGGCGTAACCCGAGCCCTCGCGCAGGGAACGCGCAAGGTTCTCCGCCAAACGCTCCTCGTCTTCCACCAAAAGCACCCGCATGGGTCTCCCCGCTCAGAGCCTTAAGACTGCGTAACCACTCTGAAACCCAATGTTGCTCAAATCGAGCAGTCCGCAGATTCTACTACCGATGCTCTTGCTTGCGATGTGGGTTTTCGTAGCACAGGCAAGAGTGCCTGTGCCACGAAAAATGCGGGGCCTGTTTGCTCCAGCCAAGTTGATCTCAAGGACCATTTGATTCACGGATAATTCTTGATAGAGTACACAGACTTTGCGCCCCCCGGCGCCGGGAGGCCCTATGGCCGCTCTCGAACTCCGACCGCTCAGCCTTGGCGAGCTGCTTGATCGCACATTTTTTCTGTACCGGCGGCACTTCCTGCTGTTCGTCGGGATCGCCGCGCTTCCCTATTCTATTTTCTTCGTCATCAATCTGGGGGCCGCTCTTCTTCCTCTTTTGGCGCGAGTCGCTGGGTCCGGCCGGTTGCAATCCGCGGGGCTCCCCGCAGTGGCGATTGGCGGCGGACTTTTCGCTCTCATTGCGGCCTTCGCGGGATTTGTGGCGTTCCTTTTTTCCGTTGGGGCGACGGTCTACGCCGTTTCCGAGATTTATACGGGGCATCAAACGTCGATTCGCGCATCCCTGGGAAGTGTTCGCGGCAAGACCGGAACGATATTCGGCGTGTTGTTTTTGAGTGGACTGATCTTAATGGCGGGATTCATCGCTCTGATCATTCCCGGGATTTATCTTTTGTGCCGCATCAGCGTGGCGACACCGGCCGCGCTGCTGGAGGACATAGGCCCCTCCGATTCGATCCGCAGAAGTTTTGACTTGACCCGGGATTTTGCCGGCCGCGCGTTTATGATCTACATGCTTTATTTTGCGATGGTGTGGGGCGTCGTGGCCGTGTTTCAATTCCCATTCATGCTTCTGATGGCCGTTAACGCGAAGCAAACGCAATTATTGATTCTGTGGACGGTTCTCACGCAAGTTGGAAACTTCATCGGGAGCGTGCTCGTGGCGCCGGTCAGCACGATCGGCTTCGCTTTGTTCTATTATGATCTCCGTGTTCGCAAGGAAGCGTTCGATCTGCAAATGATGATGCAAGCCATTGGCGCCGATCCCCTGCGCCCGCCGATTACCGGCGGCGTGCCCTCCATGTTTGGAAGAGATGCGTCCTGAACCGGTTGGTTGGGCCAGCTCCCTTTCCGTGAGAAGCCTGCGAACACTTGTGGTATTTTTTTTCGCGTTCATCGTCTTCCAAGGTGAGGCTTCCCTGGCAGCGCAACCTGCTCCCGCATCTGCAGCGGCCCCCGTTTACGACTCTCAATCCTTCCCCAAAGAATTGCAGCGGCTGAATACGGCACTGGAAAGCGCAGGCCAGTCTGCGGAGACCCTGCGCGCCTATCGCGAATCGCTTCCCAAAACGTGGAGCGTAGATGCGGCCGGGCGCCGCTACGATGTGCCCACCGATTTACTCACCTCGCGATTGGAAAAAGCCGAAAGGCAGCCTGCACTTCGCGCGCAGCAAGTGGAACAGGCGAGGGATTATCTCGATGCGCTGGCCGCGGAAACCGCATCCTTTTCCGGGCAACCGCCACCAGCCGCCGATGCAGCCCGCGCCAAGCTCGACGGCATTCTGGCGCGATCAGAATTCGCGCACACCCATCAGCAAAATTGGTGGGAGAAGATTCGCGCGCGCGTCAACGATATCCTTTTCAATGCGCTCATCCGCATTTTGCGGCGCGTCGGCGGCCAGACGTCGCTCGGATACATTCTGCTGTGGCTGGCCATTTGCGCAGCGGCCATCCTGATTGCGTACTGGATTTTCCGGCGGTGGTTTCGCGCGGCAAGAGGCGAGGAAATGGCTTTGCAGGCCGCGGCCGCCCCATCGCGGTCCTGGCAGGAGTGGATCTTCGCCGCGCGCGAAGCGGCCGGGCACGGCGACTACCGCATGGCCGTGCAATGCGCCTATTGGGCGGGCATCGCGCGCCTGCAGGATCTCGGCGCGCTGGCTCCCGACCGCGCGAAAACCCCGCGCGAATATCTTCGAGCGCTGAGCAAGTCCAAACTGGTCCTTCCGGAGACCCTGGCCACGCGGCAACAGGCGCTTGCCTCGCTCACCTCGCGGTTTGAAAAAATCTGGTACGGCTATCACATGGCGACCGAGACGGACTTTCGCGATTCTCTTACCCAACTGGAGACACTGGGATGCCGCCTACCCTAGATCCGGGCGACCGCAAACTTCTGCTCATTGCCGGAACGATTTTGCTTGTGTTGATCGTCGCCACGGTCCTGCTTGCCCCGTCTCCGGACGAAGCAGAAGGCCAGGGGATCACAACCACCTACTCGACGACGCGAAGCGGAGCGCAGGCCGCCTATCTTCTGCTCAAGGAGCTTGGGTACCGGTCGGAACGCTGGGAGAAATCTCCCACGGAATTGCCGCCTGACCCGGAGGGAACGATCCTGATCCTCGCGAGCCCTTCCGATTTCCCTGACAAGAAGGAACGCGATGCCCTGCTGGCCTTTGTGCGCTCCGGCGGGTGGATCGTCTACGCCGGCAATTTTCCGTTTCTCTTTCTTGAAAGCGGGGCCGTTGCACCTCCTTCTCTCACCCGGTCGCTGAGCCTGACTGCCGAGACATTTCCGGCGATTGCGCCCAGCCCCTTTACCGCGGGCGCATCAAAAATCACAATGAATGCGACCGACCGATGGGCCAATTCCGATGGCGCCCAAGTGCCTCTGTACGGTGAACCGGAAGAACCTGTGGTTGTGACGTGGCGCCTCGAAAAAGGGCGTATTCTCTGGTGGGCCGCAACCACGCCGGTCACGAACTTCGGAATTTCACTGGACGGGAATTTGCCTTTTTTTCTGAGCTGCATCCAGGCCATCCGTCCCGGCTCGGCTCCGGGCGAGACGACAGTCCTGTGGGATGAATATTTTCATGGGTACAGGGGTTCGCTGTGGGACTATTTCCGGGAGACGCCTGTGCCGTGGGCGCTCTTTCAATTGGCATTCGTAGCCGTTTTTGTTTTGCTTGCGTTTGGGCGAAGGAGCGGGCCGTTGTTCGCGCCGGTCACGGTGTCACGGCTTTCACCGCTGGAATTTGTCGATACACTCGGTGATTTGTACCGGCGCGCGAGCGCCGGTTCGGCCGCCGTTCGCGTCGCCTACCAGCGATTTCGCACGCGATTGCTTCGCCGGCTTGCTTTGGGGCCTTCCATTTCAAATATGCAACTGGACGGCGCCGTCCGCGAACGCCTCGGGTGGAAGCAGCCCGGCCTCATGGACACTTTGCAGCGCGCCGAAAGAGCCGCGCGTGAAAAGGAAGTCCCAAGTTCGGAGGCCCTGAAAATTGTGCAGGCGCTGGAACAGTACGAGGTCTTATTGGGACTGAAGAAGCCCCAGTAGGACAGGCTTCCAGCCTGTCTGGTTTAAATTTTTGGCGGGCGAGAATTAAAAGCAGACAGGCTGAAGCCCGTCCTACGAAAGTTCGAGGAGAAACTTTAAGTGGAAAATCTCGCGCGACTGACGACGCATATTCGCACCGAGCTCTCAAAGGTCATCATCGGGCAGCAGGAAATTGTTGATCAGCTATTGATCGTGCTCGCTTGCGGCGGACACGCCTTGCTGGAAGGCGTTCCAGGCCTGGCGAAAACGCTCACGGTCAAAACGCTGGCGCGGATTTGCGGGCTTGGATTTCAGCGCGTGCAGTGCACGGCGGACCTGATGCCGGCGGACGTCATTGGGACAAACGTTTTCAACCTGGCGACGAGCGCGTTTACACTCCACCGCGGACCCATTTTCACCGACTTGCTTCTCGTTGACGAAATCAATCGTACCACCGCGCGCACCCAGGCCGCCCTGCTCGAAGCCATGGAAGAGCGGCAGGCCACGATCGACGGCGTCCGCTATTCGCTCGGGCAAAACTTCACCGTGTTTGCGACCCAAAATCCGGTCGAGTTCGAGGGAACATATCCGCTCCCGGAGGCGCAACTCGACCGGTTTCTCCTGAAAATTCGGATCGACTATCCGAGCGCCGATGACGAAGCCTTGATTCTGAAGCGATTTGAAGCACTCACCGACCCGCACTTAATCGAGCAGGTTCCGCTCGAACCGATCGATCCTGCATTGCTGGCCGCGGCGCGCGCTGAAATCGCGCATGTGCGCGTCGAGCCCGCGCTGTATCAATACATCGTCTCAGTTATTCGCCGGACGCGCGACTGGCCCGCGCTCTCCCTTGGCGCGAGCCCTCGCGCGGCCATCGGCCTGTTTTTTGTCGCACGCGCTCTTGCCGGAATGGACGGCCGCGATTTCCTGATTCCTGACGATATCAAGGCCGCCGCGCCCGCCGTCCTCCGGCACCGGCTGATGCTCAAACCGGAAGCCGATCTCGAAGGCCTGACGGCGGATTCCGTAATTGCCGAAATTCTTTCTGCGGTCGAGGTTCCCAAGTGAATTCGGCTCCATCCTTCATTCCTCCAGTGGCCGCCACTCGGGCGCACGCATCGGGACGGTTCAGGATCGGCTTCGGCACTAGATTTTTTGTCGCTTTGCTGATCGGCCTAGTCTGGGTTGTGCCCGCAGCGTGGTCGCCAAGGTTTATCGCGGGGATGTTCGTCTGGGACGGTTTGTTCTTGGTGCTCTGGCTTCAAGATTTGCTGCGCCTCCCGAAACCGGCGGAGCTCGAGTTGCGGCGTGTGTGGCATGCGCCGCCTTCACTCGGAGTGCGTTCAAAGGTATCCGTGGAATTGGAAAACTTCGCGCGGCGGGCTGTCTTCGCTCGAGTGACCGACGAGACCTCGCGCGCGCTGCGCCGCGAACCTCCCACGGTCGAATTAGCCGTTCCCGCGGGCGGAACCGCGATAGCCGAGTACGAAATTCTTCCGGCACAGCGCGGCGACCTCGCCATCGGCAATTTGTTTGTCCGTTACCAGAGCGCGCTGCGCCTTGCCGAGCGCTGGGCCGTGGCGGAAACCTCGGCGAGCGTGCGCGTTCTCCCGAATCTCGAACAAGCCAAGCAGCAGACTTTGTATCTCATTCGGACTCGCCAGGTCGCGATGGAGCGGCGCCGCAGGCGCCTGCGCGGGCTCGGCCGTGAGTTTGAAAGCCTGCGCGAATACCGGACGGGCGACGAATTCCGCAACATCAGCTGGACGGCCACGGCGCGCCGCTCCAAACTCATCACGCGCGTGTTTCAAGTGGAACGCAGCCAGACCGTATGGATCGTGCTCGACGCCGGACGCCTGCTTCGCGAACAGATTGCGCGGGGCGGAGTGTCTTCGCTGCGATTATCGAAACTCGACTACGCCGTGGACGCCGCGCTTGCGCTTGCCCAAGTCGCGATGCACTCCGGCGATCGCGTGGGTTTGCTCGCCTACGGCCGCGAAATTCAGCAGAATTGCAATGCCGGGCGCGGCGCGGCCCAACTGCACTCGATCGTCGAGTCTCTCGCGCTCGTTCATCCCGAGCCATACGAAGCCGATCACGGACGCGCGGCCCACGCGCTGCTCACCGAGCAGCACCGCCGCAGCCTGATCGTGTGGATCACCGATCTCGCCGAAACCGCGGGCACGCCGGACGTGGTCGAGTACGCATTACAGATGACGCGGCGCCACCTCGTGTTGTTTGCCGCGGTAGGCCAGCCGGACTTGAACGAACGCGTCGCGCGGCGCCCCGAGTCCGAAGAAGACATGTTCCGCTACGTGGCGGCGATCGAGATCGTGCAGCGCCGCGAACTCCTTCTGCGCCGCCTCAGACAGCGCGGCGTGCTGGCGATGGAACTCATGCCGGGCGCCCTGGCGGCTTCCCTCGTAAACCAATATCTCGATATCAAGGATCGCAGCCTCATTTGATGTGCAAGGGGAAGAAGATTATGCGTTGCCAGCAATCTCAAATTTGAAATCTGAAACTCCTGATTCAGAACAATCGGTGGCCCGCGGCTAATTCTCCTGAATCGGCATATTCCTTTTTCCGCTCGATAAGTACAGGACAAGAGCGGTGAACAGCGCCGCCGACAAGAGAAACTTCAGCGGCGTCGCGATTTTCACCGGCGAAATGAATGCTTCGATCACGCCGGCTACCACCAGTAGCGGAAGGGTTCCCAGCAAGAGCATGGCTCCCCGGCTGCCTGCCTGCCGCAAGGATTCTTTTCGCGGCAATATTCCCGGAAACAGCAAGCCGCGCGCTACCTCCAGTCCCGCTCCCGCGGCGATGAAGATGGCCGGCAGTTCCAGCGCTCCATGCGCCGCGACGAAATCCCAGAGTTGCAGCGCCATACCCGCGCGAGCGGTGGCGACGGCGAGCACTCCCATCAGCAGACCGTTCGTGGTTAACATCCAGAGCGTACCGAGCCCCGCGGTGATCCCGGCGGCGAACATTGCAAATCCCACCGTGAGGTTGTTCGTCATGATGCCCGACGCGGCCATGGGTTTGATGGCCAGAATGGAATGCGTCCACATCTCGCGCTTTTCGATCGTCTCCATCATCTGCGGTCCGAGAATCTGGTGCGCGAAAGCCGGATCGCGCAGCGTTACCACGGCGCCGGCAATTCCCCCCGCAAGAAAGACGAGCGCCGACAAGAGCACGAGCGAAAATGTTTCCCGGAAAATGCGAGGGTAGGTATCGGCATAAAAGCGGACGATGCCGCCCCAGTTCGGCCGCCGGCCCATGTAAATCAGATTGTGGGCGCGCGCCAGAAGGTGGTTGAGATAGGCGGTAAACGGACGGCTCGTGATATCCTCGCGGACCGTCGCGAGGTCGGAGGCGGTTTGGCGGTACAATAGGCCCAGTTCCTGCAATTCGTCGTGATCGAGGGCCGCCACGCCGCGCCGCCCGGAGCGGTCCACAAGCTGCTCGAGGCGCTGCCAGTGCGGCTTACGCTTTGCGAGCCATCGAGTGGAAATCATCTATGCCTTCTGTCCCATCAGATCCAGCCGCTTACGATCCCGCCGCCGGCGAAAAGCTTATCATTGAAACGCCGGAACAGACGTCGATTGAATTTCCGCTCGCAGGGATTGGAAGCAGATTTCTCGCTGTCCTGATCGATTCGCTCATCCAGGGCGCGGTCGTGCTGATCTTGGGACTGATCCTCGTGGGGGTGGGTTTTGGCCTTGGAGGCGCGGGACTCCTGCGCTCTCCGGCCGCGTCTGTTTGGATCGTGGCCATTTTGATTTTCGTTTATTTTCTCCTGATGTACGGCTACTTCGCCCTATTCGAATCGATCTGGAACGGGCAGACGCCGGGCAAACGCCTGACGCATATCCGGGTGATCAAGGATTCCGGCCAGCCCATCACGCCAATCGACGCGGTAGGTCGAAATCTTTTGAGAATCGTGGATCAATTGCCGTTTGCTTACGGAATCGGCGTGGTCTGCGCGTGGATCAGCCCGCAGAGCAAGCGGATTGGCGATTATGTCGCCGGGACAGTCGTGGTGCACGAGAAGCCATTCGAAACGGTGGCTCCCCAGTGGGGCGCCCCCGCGCCAACTGCCGCGCACCAGTACGGCGCGAATCGGCTCACGCCCGAAGAAATTGCCCTCATTGAAACCTTTCTCAGCCGCCGCAACGCCCTCGACGCAGGTGTCCGCTATGACACCGCCGCTGGCATCGTGAGGCGCATCGAATCGAAACTCACCCTGCCTCCGGAAGGAAAGCCCTCAGCCGAAAAGCTTCTCGAGGAACTCTCGAATGAACGCCGTTCGAGCGCCGGCTATCGCTGAGGCTGCGAACCCATGGCAACTCCGAATCTTCGCCGCTCACGGATCCCTGAACCGGAAATGCGCCGCATTCCCGCGGGTTGGTTCGAAATGGGGTGCAACACGGGCCGCGATGACGAAAAGCCCGCGCATCGCGTGTGGGTCGACGCATTCGAACTAGCCGTATATCAAACGACCAACGAGGAATATGCGCGATTCCTGGAAGACACCCGCGTTCCGATTCCCACGCTCTGGGATGATCCGAACTTCAAGGGCTCTCAACAGCCGGTTGTAGCGGTGTCATGGTTTGACGCGGTCGCATATTGCGATTGGCTGAGCCGCTCGCAAGGTAAAAAGTTCAGGCTGCCCACCGAAGCCGAATGGGAACGTGCGGCCCGCGGCGGGGTGGAAGGGGAAGCATTTCCCTGGGGAAATCTCGCGCCGGAAGAACTTCCCGAATATGCGAGCCGCTGGAAATTAGGTCCCGAACCGGTGGGATTGTACGCGCCGAATCCGTATGGCCTCTACAATCTTGGCGACAACGTGCATGAATGGTGCGCCGATTGGTACGACGCGGGGTATTACTCCGTTTCCCCTGACCGCAATCCGCAAGGGCCGCCCACCGGCAGTCGACGCGCATCGCGCGGAGGCTCGTGGCGCCATCACATCAAGGCGACGCGGACGTCGGCGCGTTCCAGCATCCCTCCGGAATTTAAATACGCCGACTACGGATTTCGGGTGGCGGCGGGCGCCGATTTCCACTTGGAGGCCTGACAGCGGTGTGCCATCATGAATGTGCCATCCTAAATAAAAATACTCCGGTGGGAGGAATTCTGGAATGAACCTGAATGGAATCTTCACGGCGATCACAACGCCATTTGACGCTGACGGCGCCGTCGCCGTTGACCTCCTGCGTGAAAATATCGCCCGGTACAACCGGCTGCCTCTCGCGGGCATCGTCGCGGTCGGCTCAACAGGCGAGTCCGTATTGCTCACACGCGCGGAAGTCGAACAGGTGTTTTCCACTGTGCGCGCAGCGGCCGCTCCGGGACGCATCCTGATTGCAGGTGTTGGCTCCGAGTCGACGCCGGAAACGATCTCGCGAAGCAAGGCCGCAGAGAAATTCGGATTTGATTTCGTCCTGGTCAAGACGCCCAGTTTTTTCAAGTCGGCGCTTACACCGGACGCTCTCGTTGAGCATTACCGCCGCGTGGCCGACGCGTCCAAACTTCCCGTCATTCTTTATTCCATCCCGCAATTGACGGGCGTGGCGCTCGAGGCTGATCTTGTCGCGCGGCTTGCCGAACATCCGAACATCATCGGAATCAAGGAGAGTTCCGGAAACGTGCAGCGAGTCGGTGAAATCATCGCGGCCGCCCCCGCAGGATTCCAGACCGTTGTCGGGTCGGCAGACACGCTCTACGCTTCCTTGATGCTTGGCGCGGTGGGAGGAGTCCTGGCTCTCGCGGATTGCCTGCCTGAGCTATGCATCGAGCTGCATCAGGCCGTCGCCGCGAATCAGAACGCAAAGGCTCAGGAACTAAACCGGCGCATTTTGCCGGCTTCCAAAAAGATCGTTCGGCAATTGGGCATCGCGGGCGTGAAATGCGCCATGGATTACCGCGGCTACTACGGTGGCCCAGTCCGCGGGCCGCTGCTGCCTTTGAACGCTGCTCAAAAGGGCGAAATCGAAACGGTGGTCAATTCGCTGGTCGCGACCGCAGCCGCCGATTAACTCGAATTTCCAACGAATCAGCCACGGGCGCGGCATTCTCGTGGGCTCCGCGCAAAGCACGACGGAATCGTATTACGGAAAGGACCGCTTCGTTGACGGCCCCGGCCGATTCTTCGACTCATTCCCCTCTGGAAATCAGGACCATGCGCCAGATCACGTGGCGCCTCCTGCCGTTTTTGATGATCTGCTACTTCGTTTCCTTCGTGGATCGCGTCAATGTGGGCTTTGCCGCGCTCCAGATGGTCAAGGACCTTCATATGTCGCCGAAAGTGTTCGGTTTCGGCGGCGGCATTTTTTTCGTTTCCTATTTCCTGTTTGAAGTTCCCAGCAACCTGCTGCTCGAGAAAATCGGCGCCCGAATCTGGATTGCCCGCATCATGATTACGTGGGGATTTCTCGCTGTGGGGACGGCCTTCGTCGTCGGGCCACGGTCGTTCTACACCATGCGATTGCTGCTCGGCACGGCCGAAGCGGGTTTTTTCCCGGGCGTGATCCTCTATCTCACCTACTGGTTTCCGAGGGAATACCGGGCCCGAATCGTGGGATTGTTCACCGTGGCCATTCCGGTTTCCAGTTTTCTGGGCTCCCCGATATCGGCCGCGCTGCTCGGCGTCGATGGCTGGCTCGGGCTTCGAGGCTGGCAGTGGATGTTCGTAATGGAAGGCGCCCCCGCCGTACTGCTCGGATTGTTCTGCCTGTTCGTCCTGAGCGACAAGCCGGCGAGCGCGCGCTGGCTGGACGCGGATCAGAAATCGTGGCTGATCGGCAAGCTGCAGTCGGAAGACGCCGGAGCGAAGCGCGTCGGCAAGATCGGCTTGTGGAAAGTTCTGTGGAACAAATACGTGCTGGTCTTGAGCGTGACGCTGGCGGGAAGCACGGCCGTCAGCAGCGGGATTCAAATCTGGCAGCCGCAGATCATTAAATCGTACGGCCTCACGAATATGCAGACGGGCCTGCTCAGTTCCGTGCCGTTCGCGCTGGCATCTGTCCTCATGGTTTTATGGGGCAGGCGATCGGATCAAACCGGGGAGCGCGTTTGGCACACGGCAGCGCCTCTGCTGGTCACCGCTGTCAGCCTGGCGTCGGCGCTGGTGTTTAATTCCCTTCCCGCGATCATCATTATCCTCTGCCTCGCCGTGATCGGGATCTATGCCGGCAAGGGGCCGGTGTGGGCGCTCTCGGCCGAATGGCTCTCCGCGGGAACGGCAGCCGCCGGCCTGGCCCAGATGAACGCGATCAGCAACCTGGCCGGCTTCGGCACGACCTACGTGGTCGGGTCGATCAAGCAGGCCACGGGAAGTTATCCTCTGGCGATCCTGCCGCTCGCGTGTTTATCCGGCGTCGGAGCGCTGGCAGTTCTATTAATTGCGCGAGACCGATCCGCTGGTGGGCTCGTCGAACTCAAGGAGACGGCGCTGAGCAAGTAAGTCGCACAGACTTCACAGGCTGCGGAAAAACTCAAAACTCTGTCATTCTGAGCGAAGCGAAGAATCTCTCCTTGTTTCTTTGCCTATACTTAAATCGAAGAGGGATTCTTCGCTCCGCTCAGAATGACAGAACAATGCCTTTTTTCCGCAGCCACTTCAGTCTGCGGGGGTCCAACGATTCTAGGCTGGATTATGATTTCTCGAAGCGACATGGATTTTAGTTGCCACGAGCAGCACAACCGCTTTGGCGGAAAGCCACAGACTCAAGAGGCTACGGAAAAACTCAAGCCTCTGTCATTCTGAGCGGAGCGAAGAATCTCTCCTTGTTTCTTTTCTGATACTTAAATCCAAGAGAGATTCTTCGCTCCGCTCAGAATGACAACACGGGGCATTTTTTCCGCAGCCTGTGAAGTCTGTACCACCGCTTGCGACTATTTTGCGGCGGGCGGCTGATCCGGCATAGGCGCTCCTTGCGCCAGCACGACTTTCCAGCTTCCGTTCTGCTTGGCGAAGACTCGAAGGAATCGGTATTCTCCCCCGAAAGGGACGCCCTTATCGTGTCCATCGACCGTCACGTGCTCGGTCAAGACGGCCACGTCGCCGTTCCCATAAAATTGAACATGCGTCTCGCGTGGGTTCAGCACCTTGAGCGTGCGCTCCGGCCTCTTCAAATTTTCCAGCTGCTGGGCCTTGTTCGAGCAATTTCCCTTGCGGATTGAGAGCAAAAAAATCATCCGCCAATATTTTCCCCAGGAAAGCGACGTCCCGATTCTCTTCCGCTTCGATGTAGCGATTGCGGAAGTCGATGACCTCTTGCGCGGCCTTATCGTTCTTGGCCATGGACGCCTGGCCGTGGGCAAGCATGGGCATGGCCAAAAATGCCGCCAGCGCTGCAATCGGAGCAATTCTCATGTTTCATTCTCTTCCGGCAGGTTGTCCGCCACTGCAGACTTGCACCCGCCCTTCTGATTTATTTCCGTCCGCTAATTTTCAGGGCTTCAAGTGATTTCTAAAATACTACCACCATCCACTTGTCGTGCATGACTGCATCGGCGCCCGTCTCCTCACCGCACGCCAAAGTGGCCAAAGATGCGAACCTTCAGCCCGTCGATTGCCAACAGAAATACCAGTACGGTGGCGAACAACGACGCAACGAGTGACCAGGAAATGGCGGCCATGAGAATCCCGCTCGTGGCCATCAGGCTGACGACAAGAATGTCTGCGGCCGAACTGAATATAAGCCAGCGGCTAGGCATGGAATGCCAGAGGCGATTGCGCTCGCGCACCAGATAAACGTTGCCCTGGCCGGTGAAGACCAACATCAGGAAAACGAGCGTCTGGAGTTGCCGAAGCGGCAGATGAAGAATATCTTTGCCGACAAAAAAGACAGTGAATGAAAGAATCAGAATCAAACCGGCGAGTGTACCGGCTGTCAACATCAGAGTGCGAATGTCCCACCGGTCGGGCTGCGGCGAAAATGACACCCGGTCCGTAGCGATGGACGTGGTGACGAAATCGTTGGTAAATAACAGTAGAACCACGAGCAGGGGCGTAATCACGAATGTTCCGGTAAGAATCACGCCAACGCTTAGGAAGACGCCGATTTCGATTGTTTTGATGATTTTGTTGAGCGTGTAAGTGAGCATGCGCTGGTAGATCCTGCGGCCGGTTTCGACGGCGCGTAGCACGCCCAAGAGACCACTTTGTGTGAGGACAATGCTGGCGGCGGCCTTGGCCACATCGGTCGCCGTGGAAACAGCGATCCCCGCTTCCGCCTGCTTGAGGGCGGGTGCGTCATTCACACCATCACCCGTCATGCCAACGACATGTCCGTCCCCCTGAAGGGCCTGAACCAAACGAAACTTGTCTTCCGGAAACACTCCGGCGAAGACGTCAAATTGTTCCGCTGCGGCCGCGGCGCCGTTGCGCAAGTTCTGGGCAGAGCCTACGCGATCACCGATGCCGACTTGCAGCGAGACGGCACGAGCGGTCCCGGGTCCGTCTCCAGTCACCATAATGACGCGCACACCAAGGCTCTTTAGGTCCTTCACAAGGGCGCCGGAGTCTTCCCGGATGGGGTCTTCCAGCCCAAGGAGGCCCATCAGTTCCAGGGTGTCTTCTGTGCCGGCAGCAACAGCGAGAACTCGTGCGCCTCGGCCTGCGAGCCTTTCAACATCGTCTGCGATACTCTTTCGGTCGCGAACCAGAGAAATAAGCGTATCTGGCGCACCCTTGACGACTCGCAGTTTGCCTGCCGGCTGTTCATAAATTGCTTCAGAGCGTTTGGTGGCAGGATCGAACGGGGTAAATTGGATGCGGCGTGGAACATCGTTCAGTACCTTTTTCTCCTGGGCGGCGGCGAAAACAGCCAAATCGATTGGGTCCTGTGTCGCTACGTCGGAAGCGAGCGCGCCCATGCGCAGTACTTCTTCCGAGCTTCGATCTCCGAACGGATAAACTTGGGCGACTGCCAGTAGATTTTGAGTGATCGTTCCGGTCTTGTCTGTGCACAACACATCCATCGCCGCCGCTTCCTCGATGGCGGAAAGGCGGGTCACAAGGACCGCGTGACGGGACATGTCGAGCGCGCCAAGCGCGGTTGCCACCGTGAACATCCCAGGCAAAGCGACCGGCACCGACGCCACCAAGAGGATCAATGCGAACGGCAAAACCTCCGACCACGGTAGATGAGCAAAGCCTGCGTACACGAGCAGGATTCCGACAAGGAGAGCATCAAGAACGACGAGATACTTCACAATGGCAAAGATGATTTCCTGCAAGTGGCTGGCTGTCTTCGCGGTCTTCACGAGCTCGGCGGTCTTGCCGAAATACGTATGCGTTCCTGTTGCTGTCACCTCACCGCTGGCTTCGCCTCGTTTGATTCGCGACCCGGCGTAACCGGTCGCCCCCGCAGATTTTTCTACGGGCAGAGACTCACCGGTCAACTCCGATTCATCGGCCTCCACAACGCCGTCGAATAGGCGAACATCCGCGGGAGCAAGATCACCCACGCGCAGATGAATCACATCTCCGGGAACAATCTCTTCGGCCGCGATGATCTGCCAGCGGCCGTCGCGCAGCACTCGCGCCTGCACTGAGAGCCGGCCGCGCAGCAGAGCGAGAGCGCGATTCGCTTGATTTTCCTGGACGAAACTCAGGACGGAATTGAATAGCAGCAGGATACCGATGATGATGGCTTCGTCAAGCTTGTGGACGAGGACCTCCAGCACAATCGTGGCTTCGAGCATCCAGGGAACAGGCGCCCAGAATTTAGAAAGGAGAGACAGTAAGGGATGGCGCCGTTCTTCTTCGACCCGGTTTGGGCCGAATTGGCGAAGCCGGTCTTGCGCTTCTGCCGTCGTGAGGCCGGCGTGCACAGTGGCGGCAACGGCTCGATTCTCTTCCATCGCCATTGATTGTACGCCATCAACTGACGGGGCCTTGGGAACGACTGATTCGGCTTGCTAGTGATCCTCTGGTCGGACTGCCATAACGCGACGCGTCACTCGTTTCGGGGGGGGAAATGGTTCATGAAAAATGTTGCTGCCGGAGGAGGGGGTCGAACCCACACGGCCTTGCGACCGACGGATTTTGAGTACAATACGTGTGATTGCATTTCGCTGTTAATAAAGGCCCTTATTCTTAAAAACCGTGAAACTATGTAAGCACCTTTGTAAGTTCAGCAAGGGATCCGGCAATCTTCACGGGTGTTTCTGACAGCGCAAAGGATCAAATACCGCGCTTTGCGTAGATGAATTCAAAATCCGATGCCCCAGGTCGATCTCCGAGGAATCCTGGGCGGCTACTTCGTTTGGACGACATCGTTTCGTGGGCGGATCGCTGCGTCCGCGCTCATGCCAGATAACGAGCGGCCAGGACGGTGATGTCGTCAGACTGTGGCGTCGCGCCGGTATGCTCACGGATCCTGCCGAAGAGTGCGTGCACCACCTCCTGCAACGGTCGCCCTGCGTTCTCCACCAGACACTGTTCCAACAGTTTCTCGCCGAAAGGTTCCTCTGCGATGTTCATGGCTTCGGTCACGCCATCCGTGTACAGCAGTATTCCCTCACCCGGACGAAGCTGCGCCCGCTGGGTTTCGTATATTGTTCCGTCGATAACTCCGAGGATTACTCCGCTCATGACGTTCAGGGAGCGCACACCTGCATCGGAAAAAAGATAAGGCGGATTGTGGCCCGCGCTGCTGAACTCCAACTCTCCGGTTTTTGTGTTCAGAATTCCATAGAAAAGCGTTAAGAACATGGACATTTCGTTCTGCGCGGCCAGCGCGCCGTTCACGTAATTGAGACAGTCTGCCGCCGACAGCTTTTGCAGCGCCGTCGCGTGCAGCAGCGTCCGCGCCGTCGCCATGAAGATTGCTGCTGGAACGCCCTTGCCCGAAACATCGCCGATGGCAATCGCGAGGTGATCCTCATCCAGCAGGAGGAAATCGTAGAAGTCGCCGCCGACCTCCTTGGCGGGTGTCATCTTGGCGAACAGATCGAAATCTTGGCGATTCGGAAAAGCAGGAAACTTGCACGGCAGAATGGAAAGCTGAATTCGAGCCGCGACGTTCAGCTCTTCCTGGATCGAAAGTAACTGCCGGCGCACGTGCTGAGCCGCTTTGATGGCTTCGATGGTCTGCTGCGTTTTATTGACGGTGGTTTCAAGATCCCGGAAGTCGATCGGCTTGGTGACGAAGTCGAAAGCGCCGCGGTTCATTGCGGCGCGGATATTCTTCATGTCGCCGTAGGCCGATACCATCACGGTTTTCAGCCCACGGTCCAACCCCTCCAATTCGGACAGCAGGGTCAGTCCGTCCATCACGGGCATGTTGATGTCGCTCAGTACCATCTCAATCCCCGCGTCCTGTCGAAGCTTCTCAAGCGCCTGCTTGCCGTCGTGGGCGAAGGTAAACTCGTAATGTCCATCGCGGACGTACTGCCGAAACTTCTGTCGGATCAGCAACTCCAGGTCGGGCTCGTCGTCAACGATCAGGATCTTGTAGGCCACGTCGGTGCCTCCTTGGGAGCAGCGGCCTTTTTCGGGAGCCGGATGATAAAGGCGGCATATTCGCCTTCCACAGTCTCCACCAGAATCTCTCCGCGATGGCCGCGAACGACCGTCTCATAGCTTAGGGAAAGACCCAGGCCGGTCCCTTCCCCTGGCGGCTTGGTGGTAAAAAATGGGTGGAAGATCTTGTCGGTGATCGTCTTGGGTATGCCCATCCCATTGTCCTCAATCCGTATTTCACAGGCATCCGCAAGGTTGTGGCTGCTGACTCGTAGTGTGGGCGAGAAAGAATCGCCCAGCTTCCTGGCCTTTTGCTGCGCGGAGTAGCAAGCGTTACTAACGATGTTGAGAAACACGCGGCTGATATCTTGAGATATCGCCTCCATCATTCCAACGGAGACGTCGTAGCTGCGTTCGACGGAAATGTTGAAGGACGAATCCTTTGCGCGGAGACCATGATAGGCAAGGTTCACAGATTCGTCCAGCAGGGCGTTGATATCCGTGGGCCGGAGTTCTCCCGGGGCGCCCCGGGAGTAAAGCAGCATATTTTGAACGATGCTATCGGCACGCTTGCCATGCTCTTCGATCTTGCTCATGTTCTGGCCCAACATGGTGAGGAGTTCTCCGGTCAGGCCAGAGGCAGCGGCGTCCTTCAGTTCGTCGCGCAATTCGCCGAGCAAATCGAGGGAAAGTGCCGAGAAATTATTGACGAAATTCAGAGGATTCTTGATTTCGTGCGCGATTCCCGCCGTAAGCTCCCCCAACGACGCCATCTTCTCCTGCGTGATGAGCTGCTGTTGCGCCGCGTGCAGATTCTCCATCGTCGCCTGGAGTTCGCTGTTCTTTTCGGTGATGGTCTTGGTGCGGTCCGCCACCTTCTGCTCCAGCGTCTGGCTGTACTGTTCCAATTCCCCCTGCGACTTTTCGAGCTGCATTACGTAATCGCGCATCATCTTTTGCATTTTTAGGTACGAGCTGGTGAGTTGGCCCACCTCGTCGCTCGAGGTCTCCGCAATCGACTCTACCTGCTGCTGCGTCGGAGGCGTTGAGGTGAATCCCTGTGTGGCGAGCGTGCCGGCGTGATCGGCAAGTGCGACCAGCGGCCGCGAAATCCGCTGCACGACGATGAACGCCAGCACGACGTTTACTAGAAACACCACAGCGAGGATGCCGAGAATCTGTTCGATGCTGTCCCAGATGCGTGCCGTAACTGTATGGCGATTCATGCCGACGTGGACGACCCCGGCGCGGCCGCCCAGAATCGGCGAAGAGACGTCCATCACCCCTGCCAATTCGCGCACCCTCCCGCCGTGGTCCGACTGTTCTTCGCGTGCAATGCTCCGCAATTCGGCGGGAACCGCCGGAACGAAGGTGTGAACCACGATGTCGCCCGCTGGATCGGTGACGAACACATAGCTGACGCCGTCGCCTTCGGCAAACTGATCGACCAGCGATTGCAACGAAGCCAGGTCGCGATTCACGAGCACGTCGACCGCGGAATCTGCAATGTTCCGTGCGATGGCGATACCCGATAACCGGAACTGCGCGGACAGGTTGCGGTACAGACTCCAGCCCGCGATGCTGGAAGCAGCCACCGCAACGATTCCGAACAAGAGCACTTGCAGAAGCAGGACCTTGCGGAAGAGCTTCGAGGTTCTCACTGGCGCCAGCCTTCCCAGGTCGTCAGCGGCACGAATTTGCCGTCCTTGACGGTAGTAAAGTAGACACGGTTTAGCGCCTGGTGCCGGGCGGGAGTGAACGACACACGCTCGTGCAGTCCGATATCAACGTCATTCACGCTTTCAGCGGCACGGCGGATCTGGTCGCGCTGGGGCGGGTTCCCGGCGCGGCGCAGCACCTCGACCAGCAGCTTTGCGTTGAGGAAGCCTTCGAAGCTCACAAAGCTCAAGCCCTCGGAATCCGTGGCCAAGTTGGCCGCAGACATCGGCTGCACCGGGCTATACAGCTTCATCATTTTGCGGTATTCGGCCACCGCTGGGATCGAGGTATCTTCGTAGTCCGGCACCACCTGCGTGTTCACCAGGTTGCCGGTGTAGTCCTTGCCGTTTCGTTTGCCCATCGCGATCAGGAGGTTCAGCAAGCTGTTGCTGCCAACGAATGAAACGTTCGCGATGGGCACTTCCAGTCCCTGGTCGCGCGCATCGCGAATGAAAGCAGCCGCCGCGGCGTAAGATGCCACGGAAATGATCGCATCCGGCTTGGCTGCCTCCAGGGTGTTTACTTGCTCCTTCATGCTGCTCTTCGGAGCCGGTGCCTCGGCGGTAGGTGGCTTCGGCTACGATCCCGAGACCCTGCGCCATCAGTGTGCGCCGCGCCGCTTCCCATCCGCTGCGTCCGTAAGCGTCCACCTGGTAGAACAGCGCGATACGCTTGCGCCCGACGGACAAGAGGCTTTTCACGATTCCTTCCACCTCTTCACGGTAGGAAGCGCGCAAGTTGAAAACGAAATCGGAGTAGGGAGGGTTACGGGGCGGCTCAGCCCCGGTGAACGGGAAGAACATGTAAATGTTGTTCGCGGAGTATAGCTTCAACAACGGAAGCACCTGCGTTACGGTGGGTGTGCCCACGTAGTTGAACAGCGCTAACACCTTATCGGCTTCGATCAGCTTGACTGTGTTCTCCACAGCTGCGGCCGGCTGGTAGCCATCATCATAAAGTTTCAATTTGACACGTTGCCCGTTGATGCCGCCCTTCTCGTTCGCGTAACTGATATAGGCGCTGGCGCCGCGATTCAACTCCGTGCCCAGACTGCCTGACTGTCCCTTTAATGCCGAAGAAACACCGATCACGATGTCGCCGCCGTGCCCGGCCTGCGAGCGCAGAGGAGCAGCAATCATTGTCGCTAGAGCTGCGACACAGGCCGCCAGCACTACCCGCTTTAGCACAATGCACCGAGCTGGAGCTTCTGCGCGGAACTTTGTCATTAAAATATCCCTCGAAGGGCCTGTTCGTTCACAAGCGCGCCTACAGAGCCGCCGCGCCTGCAGTGTCCATGCGTCCGATCAGGTGCACCAGCGTACTTCCACCCGACAGCTCTTCGGCCTTGAGAAACACTCCAGAATGTGAGATTTCCATTTGGAATGCCCGGATCAGCAAAAACACTAAACCGTAGTCGCCGGAATTTATTAAGGCCAGTTGAATTTACTGTGACAGGATTATTAATTTTGCGTTACTTGGCTCCACCCGGAGCGAGACCGCTGGGTGACTCCGTGCTCCGAACACAGTGATGAGCCTCTATGATGAGACCGCCTGCAGCTACTTGATGGAACGCCGGGGACAACTCTTTCCAAGTCACGCCTGGGAGCATAGGCGGCCCTAAGACCCACCAAACAGGCCAAAAGATGTCTGCTTCCCTACCGTGCCCGTCAGCAAGCAGTTCACCAAGAAATCGACGCAGATGGGAAGAAATATTGGTGCCGGAGGAGGGAGTCGAACCCACACGGCCTTGCGACCAACGGATTTTGAGTCCGCCGCGTCTGCCATTCCGCCACTCCGGCGTGCCCTTGATTCTACACGACACGCGCCGCCTGCCAAAGCCTTGCTCGCCGGGCGACCCGTGACTAAACTGCGCATCACACTAAGGAGGCGCTTGATTCGGGCGGAGGCCGCTCGCTCAACCCCATGTCCACCGTTCCGAGAGATGCATCGGCTGCAAACACAGAAACGCCATCGGGTGGTGTTTCGGTTCTAAACGAGCCCGGACCTCCCCCGCACTGGCGGCTCGGTTTCTGGAGCCTGATCGTCACGCAATTTCAGGGCGCCTTCAACGATAACGGACTGAAGTTCCTCGTCATCTACCTGATCGTCGAGAGAAATTTCCCGTTGGCTGTGCGCGATCGCTTCATTCTGCTCGTCGGCGCCCTGTTCGCGATTCCCTTCATCTTATTTTCGCTTTCGGGCGGATATTATGCCGACCGTTACAGCAAGCGCACGGTCACCATCGGCACGAAAATTTTTGAAATCGGCGTGGGACTTTTTGCCATCGCCGCTCTCGCCGCCGGAAACCTGGCGATGGAGGCTGCCGCCGTTTTTCTGATAAGCACCCAGGGCGCGCTGTTCGGTCCCTCGAAATACGGCCTGCTGCCTGAACTGCTCCCGGATAACAGGCTCTCCTGGGGGAATGGCGTCATTGAACTCGGCACATTCATTGCCTCGATCACCGCGGTCATGTTCGCCGGATTCCTGGCCGACACTTTCCGGGGCCATCATGTCTGGTCCGGCGTAATTTTTCTGGGGCTTACGCTGATCGGCCTGCTCGCCAGCCTCGGCATTTCGCGCGTGCCTGCAGCCCACCTGGGACGGAAATTTCGAGCCAATCCGTTTGCCGACCTGAGCGGACAACTTCGGATTATTGCGGCAGACCGCATTCTGGGTTGGGCCGTGGTGGGCAATACGTACCTGTGGTTTCTGGCCGCGCTCTTGCAATTCGTGATTGTCGTGTATGGGCACGACGTACTGCGCGTGAATGAAAAGGAAATCAGTTATTTGCAGGCCGCCGTGGGAATCGGGATCGGATTGGGGAGCCTCGCCGCGGGCTATCTTTCGCGAGGAAAAATCGAAAACCGCCTCGTTCCAATTGGCGGGATCGGGATGACCGTGTTCGGATTTCTGGTGTCGATGCCAGGCATCGGCATCTGGCCGGTGCGGGTCGATCTTTGTTTGCTTGGATTTTTCGGCGGCTTTTACGCCGTTCCCCTGAATGCCCTCATCCAGCACCGGCCCAGACGGGAAGAGAAAGGCGGCGTAATCGCGGCGGCGAATCTGCTGTCCTTTGTCGGCGTGTTTCTCGCCGCGGGATTTTATTTCGTGTTTTCCTCGGTCGCCCACTTCCTTCCCGGCGCTATTTTTCTTGCCGGCGCCTGTATGACGCTTGTCGCGACGTTCTACGCCTTCCTCCTGATGCCTAAATCGCCGTAACACCATTTGACGGGGCGAGCCTTGCCGAGATTTCTCAGGGTTTTAAGTGGAACAGGCTTCAGCCTGTGAGGTTTGGGACATTTCGCCTTAAACCCTACAGGCTGAAGCCTGTTCCACTGGGCATTAGAAAATCGAAAACTTCACGTGCAGGAATTTCTTCGGGTCCGTGCGGAAATCTCCCACGAGGAGCCGCATGTCCCCGGCTAGGCCCGTGAAATTGTCGTAAAACTTCGGGTCCTCAAAAAATTTGCCGATGGTGTTTTCGTTGGAATTCATTTTGGCGGTTGCGCTGGATAGATTTTCGCCCGCCTGCTTGTACTGGACGAACAAGGAATCATCCGTGGCGAGTTTTCCGAGCGTTCCCTTGCCGCCGCGCACGTCCGCGAAAAACGCGTTGCTGTTATCTATCAAGCGTTTCGCGCTTTCGTGGATGCTCGTATCGTAGACGAGTTTGCCAAGCGTGCCCTGCTGGTTCTGCACGGCCTCCAGTACGTTGTCGACCCGGCTCGCTACGGAATCCACGCGATTATACATTTCGTCCTCGGTGACCAGTTTTCCCAGCGTTCCCTTTCCGGCCTTCACGTCAGCCATCATCTGGTCGAGATTCTCAAGGGTGCCATTGAGATGGTTGTAGGCGGTCTGGTCAACCATGAACTTGCCGAGAGAGCCCCGGCCGTTCCGCACATCCGTCAGCACGGCGCTCGCCTGCTTCGTGATGGAGCTGAGGCTATCCATCAGGTCGGCGCTGCGCTCGACGACTTCCTTCAGAGCCTTCTCTTCGCGGCCGGGTATTTCATCCTCGTTCTGCAGAACGCGCCCGACGTACCCGCGGTCGATGTCCACATACCGGTTGCCGAGCAATCCCTCGGTAATCAGCCCCGCGGAGGAATCCGAGCGAATGTACGTCTCAAAAGTTTTCTGCAGACGCAAATCCACTTCAATGTTCCGGTCTTTCGATGTCGGCTCTCCCGGCTTCGGGACAGCAATCGCAATTCGTTCGACGTTGCCGACGTCAACTCCATCCACCCGCACAGGCGCGCCGATGGTCAGTCCATCCACCTCGGGCAGAAACGCGCGCAGGCGGTACTTCGGTCCAAAGCCGCTCCCGCCGGTCACATAGAAAATGACCACAGCCAGCAAAACGGCTCCGGCCAGGACAAACAATCCAACCCGAAGCTCGGTCCACGTCAATTGTTTGTGTTGCGCCATGGGTGCTCCTCCTCAACGAATCCCGTACAGAGTTCTCCAAAGTTACAACAAAAAGCGCCGCAAATAAGCGTCGTGTGTCTCCGCCAGTTCCGCTGGACTGCCCTCGAAATAAACCTTTCCCTCGCGGAGCACGACAAAATTCGTGGCCGCGCCGGAAGGGCGTGAGGCTCCATTATGCGGGACAGGCACGACGCGGCCCGATTGGCCGTCAAACCGGTAGCTGGCGAGGCCAAACGCATCCTGCAGGCGGTGTGTGGCGAGCACGGAAGTTACCCCCTGCGTGTCGCGCAGGCGCAAAATCAAAGTAATGATCGTCTGTGAAGTCACCGGGTCAAGGCCCGCAGTCGGAGAATCATAAAGGACCACCAGGGGCCGGCTAACGAGAGCGCGGGCGATTGAAACACGCCTCCTCATGCCGCCCGAAAGTTCCGATGGCAGCTTGTCTAGGGTATCTTCCATCTCCACAAATCGCAGGGATTCGCGAACGCGCGGCTCGATCTCTTCCTCCGGCACGTGTTCTTCCCGCAGGCAGTAGGCCACGTTATCAGCGACCGTGAGCGAGTCAAACAGCGCGCCCTCCTGGAATACGAATCCAATGTTTCGGCGGAAGGCGAGCAGCTGCTTTTCCGACATGTGGCCCAGATGGTGGCCCAGTATCTGCACCGTTCCCGAATCCGGCTGAATCAAGCCCGCCGCCATTTTCAGGATAAGCGTTTTTCCCGATCCGCTTTCTCCAATCAAGATTTTCGTTTCGCGGGGAGCAACGGAAAAGGACAGGCCGTCCAGCACATCGCCTTTGTCGAAACCAATGCTGACATTTTCGAAGGAGAGAACAGGTTCGCTGGCTGCGTTCGCGATCATTCTGAAAGGATGCGTCCGCGCCGTCGTGGAACCGGCCGCAGATTCATCCCAGCGATTATAGATGGAAACGTCCGCCGCGAGGGGTCTTTGTGGCGCGGGTGTTAGTGGCGTGGGCTTCAGCCTGCGGGTTTTAATGTTTTGCTAAGCGCCACAAAACCCGCAGGCTGAAGCCCGCGCCACTGGGAATTGTCTAAAAGATGTGGCCGGCGAGGTACAGCATTAACTTCGTCAGGAAGAAGTTCGAGACCAGAATGATCACGGACGCGGTGACCACCGCCTGCGTCGTCGCGCGCCCCACTCCCTGCGTTCCGCCTTTTACATTCAAACCCTGATAGCATCCAACCGTCGCGATAATAAATCCGAAGACGATCGGTTTGCTGAGTCCCTGCATCAAGTCGGAAAATTCCAAAATGTCGATCGCGCGCGTCCAGAAGGTGACCGCACCCAAGCGGAGCGTAAAAAAGGAAACAAGGTAGCCGCCGATCAATCCCAGGAAATCCGCCATCGCCGTCAAGAGCGGCAGCATCAGAACTGTTGCCACTACGCGAGGCGTCACGAGCTTGCGCACCGGATCGGTGCCCATCGCGCGCATGGCGTCCACTTGCTCGGTCACGATCATCGAACCTAATTCCGATGCCATCCCCGAAGCGTTGCGCCCCGCTACGAGAAGCCCCGTAATCGACGGTCCCAGTTCCCTGACTAGCGCGAGCGAAACCACGTCCGCCGTGAGCGCGGTCTGGCCGAATCGTTCGAATTGCGCCGCGGTTTGCAAAACCATGACCGCGCCGATAAAAAAGCCGGTCAACAAGACGATTGGCAACGATCCGACTCCGATGATGTCCATCTGTTCCAAAACATCGGAAACATAGTAAGGAGGGCTGAACAGGCTGGTGACCGAACGGGCAGACAGGAGCGAGTATTCTTGGACGTGCAGGATCCACCGCTTCGCTCCCTCTGAAAGCGCCCCAGTCAACGAAAATGTATTGGGCTCAAGGAGATTGGGGTCGGTGGTAGCCATCAGTCGCCGTCGGGTGTCCCTCGAGCGCAGGTAAGGTCTCAAACAGCGTACTGGCAGGGGATGGGGACGTCAAGCATCGTAACGGTAGGACGGGCTTCAGCCTGTCAGGTTTTGACTTCCTTCTGGCCTCCACGGCCGAAAACCAGACAGGCTGAAGCCCGTCCTACCAACACCGCTTTACGCGCTGTGCCGGGTCCGATAGAATGTCGTGCCTTCCATGTTTCGCTTTGTCACTGCGGGGGAATCGCATGGTCAGGCCCTGATTGCGTGGATCAGCGGCGTGCCCGCGGGTGTGCCCGTTGACTTCGATTTCGTGCAGCGGGAACTGCACCGGCGGCAACTGGGCTACGGCCGCGGAGGACGGCAAAAAATCGAGAAAGACCGTGTCGAATTCCTGTCTGGCGTGCGGCACGGGCAGACCATCGGCGCGCCCATCGCCCTGCGCATCGACAACCGCGACTGGGCCAACTGGGAGAAATCGCTCCCGGTGGAAAAACTTCCTGACTCGGAGAGCGCCGAGCGGCACTTGACCGCGCCTCGCCCGGGACACGCGGATTTGGCCGGCTCCATGAAATTCAATCTCCACGATGCGCGATACATCCTGGAACGCGCCTCGGCGCGCGAAACTGCCGCTCGCGTTGCAGCGGGGGCGATTGCCAAGTTGCTTCTCCACCAGTTTGAATGCGAAGTGCTGAGCCATGTGATCGCGGTCGGCAAGGCCCGCTTGCCGCGCGCCGCCACTTGGGCTGAGATTCAGGCCGTCTGCGAGAACCTGGATTCGCCGCTGCGCTGCGTCGATGCCGAGACGGAAGCTTTAATGAAAAGCGAAGTGGACGTCGTTCACCGCGCCGGGAATACAGTGGGCGGCATTTTCGAAGTTGTGGCGCACAACGTTGTCACCGGCCTTGGCTCTCACGCGCAGTGGGATGAAAAACTCGATGCGCGGCTGGCGCAAGCGGTGATGTCGGTCCAGGCTGTGAAAGGCGTAGAGATCGGCGCGGGAATTGCCGCCGCCACTTCGTACGGCTCCGAAGTGATGGACGAAATCGGATACGACCCTGCTGCCAAACACTTTACGCGCCCATCGAATCGCGCCGGAGGACTCGAGGGAGGCATCACCAACGGCCAGGACGTCATTGTGCGCGGATACTTGAAGCCGATTTCAACACTGCGCACCCCGCTCGGCACCGTTGACATGGTAACGAAGCAACCCATCTCCGCCGCCTACGAGCGCTCCGACGTGTGCGTGGTTCCCGCCGGCGGCGTCGCGGGAGAAGCGATGGTTTCAATCGTTCTGGCACAAGCGATGGTGGAGAAATTCGGTGGCGATTCCCTGGGCGAGATGCGCCGCAACTTCGACGGCTACTCGCATCAGCTAAAAGCGTTTTGAAACCACGGATGCACACGGATGGACACAGATTCAAAACCGATTAATTCTTCGATTTTGATCGAGGGCGATCTTACTGAGAAAATCCTTGGGGCCGGATTCAAAGTGCAGAACACCCTCGGGGCGGGATTTCTGGAAAAAGTGTATGAGAATGCCTTGTCCCTTGAACTTAAGAAGGCCGGCCCAACGGTCGAGAGCCAAAAAGCTTTTCCTGTGCGATACGAGGGGACGGTTGTAGGTGATTACCTTGCTGATTTGGTGGTGTCCGCGAAGGTCGTCGTTGAATGTAAGGCTGTCAACAATTTAGACGTCGTCCACGAAGCACAGCTAATGAACTACCTGAAAGCAAGTGGAATTCGCGTCGGACTGCTTATTAATTTTGCTCGCCCAAAACTTCAATATCGGAAACTGGTAGTATGACGCGAGAGTGCCGATGAATTGCCAATTTAGTATGGGCGTCGTAACGGGCTCCGCCAGTCTGGCCTTTTCTCTCCGGGTTCTTTATCCGTGTTCATCCGTGTGCATCCGTGGTTCCAGAGATTTAGGTGAAAAGCTGACATGATTTATCCGATTACAAAGTATGGCGCGGCGGTGCTTGAATCGCCCACCAAGACTGTGGAAACATTTGATGACGAGCTCGCGAAGCTTTGCGAGGACATGTTCGAGTCGATGTACGTGGCTCAGGGCGTGGGGCTCGCGGCGACGCAAATCGGGCTGTCGAAACGGCTTGCTGTGATTGATGTGAGCGTGGGGAAAAATCCCGAGGCGAAGCTCGTGCTTGCCAACCCCGAGATCATTCACGTTGAAGGAGACCAGCGCGAAGAAGAAGGATGCCTCTCACTGCCTGGCTTCCGGGGCAATGTGCTGCGCCCCGCTTATGTGACCGTGCGCGCTCAAAATTTGAAGGGCGAAGTTTACGAGATGCGCGGCGAAGGGCTGTTGGCCCGCGCGTTTTGCCACGAGATCGACCATCTCAACGGCATCCTGTTCCTGCAGCACCTCAGCATGCTCAAACGAGATCTGATGAAGCGCCGGATCCGCAAAATGCGGAAGACCGGCGACTGGTAATTCGCTTTCACCTCGATGGCTGCTCTGCGCATCGTTTTTTGTGGCACGCCCGAATTTGCAGTGCCTTCTCTCCGGCGGCTCGCGGAGCGTCCGGAATTTTCCTTGGAAGCGGTCATCACGCAGCCGGACCGGCCGCGCGGGCGCGGCCAGCACGTTACCAGCTCCCCCATCAAGGAAACAGCCCTCGAACTCGGATTGCACGTCTACCAGCCCGAAACGATCAAGTCCGATTCTTCGCAAGATTTTTTGAAGCGCGTCGCACCCGATGCCGTCGTGATTATCGCGTACGGGCAAATCATTCCCGGCAGGCTCTTAACGATTCCGCGCCTCGGATGGCTAAACCTGCACGCTTCCTTGCTGCCCCGCTATCGCGGCGCCGCGCCGATCAACTGGGCCATCGCCAATGGCGAAACCGTCACGGGCCTCACCACCATGCAAATCGACAAGGGGATGGATACCGGGCCGACACTCCTGCGCCGCGAGATTGAAATCGGGCCGGAGGAAACCGCCCCGGAACTCGCCACGCGCATGCGCACCGTGGGCGCGGACCTGATCGCCGATTCGCTACTGGGCTTCGATCGCGGTGAGATTTCTCCAATTCCTCAGGAGGATAAAGACGTTTCCTACGCGCCAATTCTGAAAAAGGAAGACGGGCGGATCGACTGGGATCTCCCTGCGCACAAAATCTACAACCGCATGCGAGGCTTCACACCCTGGCCCGGCGCGTACACCACCTTTCGAGGGCAAACGTGCCAGTTGTGGGGCATCCCGGCAGCGCCCAGCGCAGAGTGGACCACGCATGCAACCGGAGAAATTATCCACACAACGACGGATCTTTACGTTATTTGCGGCGAAGGAACTTGCCTGCGGCTCGAAGCTCTGCAAATCGAAGGGCGCAAAAAAAACTCGGCGCGCGAATTTGCAAACGGCGCGCGCCTGACCGCTGACGAAGGGTTTGACTAAATTTGATTAGAAATCAATTTCGATTCTCTCACGCCCCTGTAGCCATCAATCGGCATACCCGTGAATTTTGACTGCTTTGTCGAAAGGGCATACCGACCTCTCTCTTCAAGACGAATTGCCTGTCAATCCCTCGCCAATAGCGGGTAAGCGAGAACAATTGCAATCAAGGAAAGAATCACAACGCTGAACGAATACAGGCTCGGGGTAGCACCTGCCACGGAAAATACCTTCACCCAAAGCTGTGGCCACACATCCGCCAAAAGTGATGCCAACCGTGTCTGGACCGCATCCCAATTCCAAGCGATCCAAAACGCCAAACCGGCGCCCACAAGGAGCGCAAACGAGAGCTCGGCCCAATCGAGAATCTTCTCAGCCCTCTCTGCCTCCTCCAGTTTTTTAGAAAGTTGCGCTCTGCGCCACAGCCGGCCTCCATCAGGCATCGCCGCGGTTTTTTCAGGTCCTTCGGCGAGCCCTTGCATCCATCGCGAAACCTGGACGATTTCGGCGCAAACAGCGCATCCAGCAACATGAGCGGAGAGGCTTCCTTCCCACATCCGTGTGCGCACCGCTTTGAGTGTCATTTCTTCCTGGGGACAACTAGTCTGTCTCATGACCTCTCTCCGGGGCCAACGCTCGTTTTGCCCAGCATTTCGGCCATTTTCTTTCGCGCGCGAAACAGCAATACGCGGACACTCTTTTCTTTCAGATCCAGTGCCAGAGCAATTTCACGATGGTCAAAGCCTTCCACGTAGGCCAGCCAGAGGAGCGTCTGCTCTTGTGTCTTGAGCTGTTCAAACACGCTCTTTACTTCTTCCCCAGGTCCCGTCTTTTTGTCAGATTCGCCGTGGAAGAGCCGCAGCAGACTCCAGCGCCGTTCCCGCTTCAATCGCCGCCAGTGATCTGAAATCAAGGAGCTCGCGGTCCGATACAGATATGCCTTCATTTGAAATTTTTCCATGACGGGCAACTTGGCGCGAAGAAAACGATAGAAGGTTTCCTGCACAATGTCGTCTGCCAGAGCCGGATCGCCCGAGGCTCTCCGAATGTAGGATCGGAGGGCCGGCCCCATCTCCTCGAAAAAAGCACAGAAGGAGCCCTCATCCATCGGTTCAGGCAATGGGGCCCTTTCAGCGATCGCCGGTCCACGTGCCGCGAGCGCGGGAGCAAAGCAAGACTCGGTTGCATCTCGATCGTTCATTAACGCCCGTAACCTAATTCTGGGACGCCGACAGGTTTCCCGACCCCGGCTCATTCGGCAGGTTCCTGCTTTTCGAAAGACGATACGAGATGGCAAAAAAGATCAAGAATCCAGCACCCACCGCCAGAAGCAAGACGCCAGGTATGACGAAATCTTTCCTCATCCACGATAGGCCAAGGAACGCCAAGCCCAGCATCCCCACAAGAATGCCGTTTCGCATAGTTTTTTCATGGGAAGGCGGCCCTTGCGACCAGAGCGCATCGAGAAAACGCTGGCTGCCCTTGGCTTCCAGGAATTCGGCAAAGTCCCGCCCCGAGGTGAATTTGTCCAGGAGCTGCTTGTGAAATTCAGCCCTGGTTTGAAGCTGCGCTTGTTGTTGCCGCCACTTCAGCCACAGGATTCCGAGAATCATCGCAAATAAGCTGATGGGAACAAATATCCCCACACCATTTGCCGGATTGTGCCTCACCGCTTCCAGTGCGATCTGTTGTCCAATCTGGTCCCCCGACGCATCGCCGGGATTGGCTTGCGCGGCCTGCAGCAAATACGGCGCTACCCTTGTCCCTATTAGAATCAGATTTGCGATCATCTTTCCTCCTGAGCTTGGCTCCCAACTCCAGGATCGCCAATAATGCCCGTTCACATCTCACCCTTATAACGCTTTCGAGAGACGGAAAGTTAACAGGTATCAATTTGGCATTGGGGGGCTGATTTCCTTTTCCCGGCATTGTGTGGTCCCATGTTTCCTCATGCCCATTTCGCAAGCGCGAACGATTGCATTCGACGTCCTGCTGCGCGTCGCCAATCAAGACGCGTACGCGGACGACGTGCTACGCGCCCAACTTGATGGGACGGTGAAGCCCGAGGATGCTGGACTCGCCACTGAACTTGCGCTCGGTGTTTTGCGCTGCCAGAGACTCCTCGATTTTGTGATTGACCGCTACTTGAAAAAGCCGTCGGACATGGCCGACATGGAAGTTCGCATCGCCCTCCGATTGGGTTTTTACCAGCTTCTGTTTCTTGACCGTGTCCCCGCGCATGCCGCTGTCAACGAATCGGTGGAACTGGTCAAGCGGGCGCGGAAGCGTTCCGCGTCTACGCTGGTGAATGCGATCCTCCGCAAGGCAGCCAAGGAAAAATTGCCCGGAAAATCTCCAGCTGAGGCCGTCGCGCAACTCATTCCCGCCGAACTTCCGCTCGCGGAACGGTTTGGAATTCAATATTCGCATCCCACCTGGATGGTCGAACGCTGGCTTCGAACTTTTGGAGAAGAGCCGACGCGCGTACTGCTCCTGGCGAACAATCGCGCCCCGGCGCTTTCGGCCTATCTGCTCGATCCGCAGCGGCGAGGAGAAGCGATGGCGTCATTCGAACGAGGTGGATGCCGCGTCCTACCAGGACGATTGCTCCGCGACGCCTGGGTATTCGAAGGAGGAAATCCGTCTTCGAGTGAGGCGCTGCGCCACGGTTGGGTGGCCATCCAGGATGAGGCTTCGCAGGCCGTGGCAGGCCTTGTGGCGGCCGATCCCGGCAATACTGTGCTCGACCTGTGTGCAGCGCCGGGAGGCAAGGCCTTGCTGCTCGCGCGCGCCGCCGGGGCGCAGGGGCACGTGATCGCGGCGGACCTTCACGCGAACCGCGTGCGTGCCATGCAGGAGCGATTCGAACTTGCCGGCGTTCGAAATGTGGAGACGATTGTTTTGGACGGCGCGCAGCCGCTTCCATTCGAACGCCCGTTCGAACGCATTCTGGTCGACGTTCCCTGCTCCGGCACGGGCACGCTTGCACGGCACCCGGAGATTCGATGGAAGCTCCGGGCGGAGGATCTTCGCGATCTGCATGAGCGCCAGGCGCGCTTGCTGCGAAACGCGCTTCCGCAGCTGGCGCCGGGCGGGCGGCTGGTATATTCCACTTGCTCGCTCGAGCCGGAGGAAAATGAAGATGTTGTCCGGGAAACATTGGGTGCGCTGGGAGACGCTTTCCAAATCGGCGATCCACGTCGCGCGATCGAAAACCACTTGCAGGAATCCGTGCGCGCGGAGAGCGTGGTTTGCACGGACGGCTTTTTCCGGACATTTCCGCCTCAACATGGAACGGATGGATTCTTTGCCGCGGTCATCGAACGCCGAAAGCAAAAGACTTAGCACAGAGATCACAGAGGGGAAAAGACAGAGAAAACCGGAGAATTATCTGCGCTCTTAAATTTATTGCAGAGTTCTCTTCTTCATCTCTGCGCCCTCTGTGTTCTCTGTGGTGAAATGCGTTTTCTTGAGACGTGCTGGAATGCGCGTGGCGGCGCGTGCTAAATTAAACGCGGTGAATGGATGAGTTTTCGCGAGCGCATTGAATGGGTCTTTCGCATGGGGCTGCTGGTGTTTATCCTGGCAGCGGCGGCGTTCCTGAGCGCCGTGACGGCGATGCGATTCGCGATTCAGGGCCGCGAAGTGGCCATGCCCAATCTGGTCGGAAAAAGCTCGGCTGACGCGCAGGCCATTCTGCAGGGACGCGGGCTGGAATTAAAAGTTGTCGATCGTGTGTATAGCAATCTACCGGCAAATGCGGTCGTGCGGCAAAGCCCTCCGGAAGGCGAGCGCATGAAGGTGACCCAAAATGCGCACGTAGTGTTGAGCCTGGGCGCTCAAAATGTAACCACTCCTTCTCTGCTTGGAGAATCCCTGCGCGTCGCTCGCATTCAACTGCTGCAGGTTGGCCTGCAATTGGGCGAAGTGACCACATTTGCGGCGCCTGCCACACTTTCCGATACTATTTTGCAGCAGACGCCGCCCCCGGGCACGAAGGCGGCCAGTCCTCGCGTCAATCTGCTCGTCGCGCAAGGGGATACGCCGACCCCGTACGTCATGCCGTGGGTAGTAGGCATGTCCTTGCCTGACGCCGATCGCCTGTTCTCTTCCGCCGGACTCAAACTATCCAAAACCACATATGTACCCTCCCCGCAGTGGCCGAAAGGCGCGGTCACGGAGCAAACTCCTGAGCCGGGCTCCAAGATCACCAACGAATCCGCGATCGAGATGGTCGTCGCGCAGTAGGAAGTCCGTGGGATATCCCGGAGGATTTTTCGTATCTGACGGCGACATTGTGCAAGCAAAAGCGCGAATCTGGTAAGATGGCGGCGGTGAAATTTTGACTTATCCCGTAGGAATCGCTCCTTCCATCCTCGCGGCGGATTTTGCCTGCCTGGGGGACGGGATTCGCGCGGTCGAACGCGGCGGCGCGGCGATGCTCCATGTGGACGTGATGGACGGGCACTTCGTGCCAAACATCTCCATCGGCGTTCCCGTCGTAACTTCCCTCCGCAAGGCAACCCGGCTGCCCCTGGACGTGCATCTGATGATCGAGAATCCCGAGCTTTATATCCAGGCTTTTGCCGAGGCGGGCGCCGACATGATTTCCGTTCATGAGGAAGCAACACCGCATCTGGATCGGGCGCTCTCGATGATTCGGGAGCACGGCTGCCAGCCGGGGGCGGTGATCAATCCGGCGACGCCCGTGGCGGCGCTTTCCGAAGTCCTGGGAAAAGTGGATCACATCCTTGTGATGTCCGTAAATCCCGGCTTCGGCGGACAGAAATTTATTCCCGGGGCGCTCGGAAAGATTCGCGAGCTAAAACGAATTCGAGAGAGCTATAATCATGCCTTCCGGATCGAAGTCGACGGGGGAGTCGGTCCGGAAAACGTTGCTGATCTTGTTCGAGCCGGGGCTGAAATTCTGGTTGCCGGTACTTCCATTTTCCATACCCCCGACGCCGCCGAGGCCGTGCGCGCAATGAAGCATGCAGCCGACGGGGCGCTGGCGCAAAAAGTATGACGTCTGGGGTTTGATGCTTGAATTTTGAGATTAAAAATTCGAAATCTGAGGCTTGCGCGCGGGTCCTGCACTTATCCCAAACGCTCGCCGCGGCGAACCCAGAGCCCGCCGAGAACAAGGATCTAAATTGAAACCAGGCCGAATCATCTGCCTCGTGGCGCTCGGTGCAACCCTGCTTGCCGGGTGCCTTGGCAAGAAAAATGTCGCTCCTGTCGCCGGGACTTCCGCTGAACCCGACAAGGTTCTTTACGGCAAAGCCGAGACGGATATGAAGCATGGGCGCTACTCGGTTGGGCGCCTGGGCTTGCAAACCCTCATCAACACCTATCCCGACAGTGAATACCTGGCCAAGGCGAAACTGGCCATCGGAGATTCCTACTTCAAGGAAGGCGGAACGGCCGGACTGAAACAGTCCATCGTCGAGTACAAGGATTTCATCACGTTCTTCCCTTTCCTGGATGAATCGGCATACGCCCAACTGCAGATCGCGATGGCGCATTACCGCCAAATGGAAAAACCGGATCGGGACCATGCGGAAGCCGTCCAGGCCGAGGCTGAATTCCAAACCTTCCTGGAAAAGTATCCCAACAGTCCTCTTGTTCCCCAAGCCGAGCAACACCTTCGCGACGTGCAGGAAGTTTTGGCGGAAGGAAATTTCAGGGTTGCCAGCTTTTATTACACGCGCCAGGCGTATAGAGCTGCCGGCGCCCGCCTGATCGAGTTGACGAATCGCTACCCGCTCTATAGCCAGGCGGACCAGGCCAACTGGATGCTCGGGCAGATTTATGAAAAGGGCGAGCACAATGAAATCGCCGCGCGGTATTACTCCCGGATCGTGAAGGATTATCCTCTTTCCTCTCTCGCCGGCGACGCAAAGAACAAGCTCGTCAAGTTTGGCGTTCCAGTTCCTCCTGCCGATCCGACCGCCCTCGCCAGAATGCAAAAGGAACAATCGGTCGATCGTCCGAACAGAATCAAGAGAACCATGACCGTCCTGAAGACTACCCCGGATGTCTCGACTGCGGCCCGCAGCGGCGCTCCGACCATGACGCCCGCAAGCGAATCCGGCGACGAGACCATTGGTTTTGGCTTGCAGCCAAATGCCAACGTGGCTACAGGCTCGACCATTGGGAACTCGGCGACCGTGGAAACGATTACACCGGGCAGCCCGAATGCTCTGCCTCCGCCAGCATCGACCGCGCCTGCAACCGATTCTGCTCCTGCGGCTTCCGACGCAGTTCCCGCAACGACGGACACAACGCAGCCTGCGGCTGCCGGGTCAACGGACTCGAGCACAACGCAGCCCGCAAACTCAACCACTCCCGCCCCGCCGGCCAATTCGAGCCAGGAATCCACCAGCAAGAAAAAAAGCGGGCTTCGCAAGCTGATTCCGTTTTAGGCGTAGGCCGGGGGACCTGCTGGGCATAAACTCATAATATTGTCGTCCCTTGCTCGCCTTGGCAACTTTGAAATGACTCTCCTGCAATCCATCCACGGTTTGACCGCTGGCCATGTGGTCAACTAGTTCATTCGGACACACCCCTGCCTAGTCTTTATTGACGTATTTGGAACAGGATGTTACGAATGGTTTAGGGTATTTTGTGCCCTTTCGCAACAGGCAAGATTTGCGCCCGCGGTAATCGGGAGGACGGCACGTGGCAAAGATCCTGGTAGCCGACGATAACAGCAACGTCCAGAAGACAGTAGCACTTGCCTTGGCCGAACTTGGGGTTGAGGTAGTTGCCGTGAATAATGGCGAGGCCGCCGTGAAGAAGCTCTCCGATGTTTCGCCTGACCTCGTCCTGGCCGACATTTTCATGCCCGTGCGAAACGGCTATGAGGTCTGCGAATTCGTCAAGAAAGATTCGCGCTTCGCAGGCGTGCCGGTGGTATTGCTAGTGGGAGCGTTTGATCCCCTGGATGAACGCGAGGCGCAGCGCGTTGGTGCGGACGGAATCCTGAAGAAGCCATTCGTTCCGCCGGACCCTCTGATCACCATGGTGAAAACGCTGTTGGATCGCACTTTGGGCGACCGGTTGGTTGCTGTGGCTGTTTCGAAGCCCGCGGTTTCGGCGCAAGGAAAGGCAGGCGGAGTCGCAACCACGGAAGAGCATCCCTCTGCCCCTGAAATGCAGGACGAGCATCCCGCGGAGGAATTCCATCCTCCCGCGGAACATCTTTCCTTTGGCGAAACGGAACGCCCGATGGCGTTCGGCCAACTCCTGGAGTCTCTTACTCAGAATTCCTCAGCCCAAGGTTCAGCGACGGTCGACCCTGTCGACAACGAACAGATTCTGACGAGCTCGCGTGATGCATCCCTCGGGGATCCGATATTCTGGAGAACCGAAGAGCCGAAACCGGAGATCGAAGAGGAAAATTCGGAGCCGGTAGAGGAAGCCTCAGCCGACATTCCCTTGAGCGCATGGAAGCCGGATGAGGAAGCGATGTCTCGCGCGAAAGCCGAATTCCTGGAGCCCCTGGAACCGTTTGAACTGGTGCGGGAAGAAAAAGATCAAGAGACCGTGGAAGCGCCCGGGGTTGCGGAGCCGTCGTCACTAATTGTGCAGGATCCGGCATCACAAGCTTCGCTTACGGTGGATGCCGCAAAACCGGCAGACCTCGCCGCAAATCCAATTGAATGGATGGCTTCCGTTCCTCCGCCGCCCGCTGAGGAAATCCCTGTCGCGGCCGCGGATTGGGGCGCGGAAGGATCCGAGGCCAGCGAAAAATCAAATGCCGGTGATGGACCCAATTTAGAGCAAGTTTTGGAACCGGTCGCGCCAGAATCTTCCGAGGCAATTGTCTCGCCGGCTTCGATCCCTGCTTCTATAGCAGAGCCGTTGTCTTCCCCGCTGCTTGCCCCGCCGGCCATGAAACCCTTTTCGAAAAATGCCGAGGATACGGCGCGTTCGATCTTGAAGCAGGACTGGGCTGATTTGACGGCCAGCCTGCAGGCCAAGCCAACCGAGCCTGCGGCGGAATCAGTCAAGCCCGCGACGCCAAGTTTCACTCCGCCTCCGGCCGAACCCCCTGCAAGCGCCAAAATTGCGGCCGAGAATTCAACATCGCTGGATTCGAAACCGCTGGCGAAAAGCGCGGATGATTCTGCGCGCTCGATCCCCATGCAGGAATGGACCGATTTGGCCGCGAGCCTGCAGTCCAAGGCAATCGAGCCTGTGACAGAAAAAACCATACCCACGCTGGCGAGTGTCACCGAGACTCCCGCCGCCCCCACTGCAAGCGCAAAAATTGCGGTCGAGAATTCAACATGGCAGGATTCGAAACCGCTGACGAAAAGCCCTGAGGATACGGCGCGCTCGATTCCCACGCAGGACTGGGCCGATTTGTCTGCCGGCCTTTCGTCCAAGACAATCGAGCCTGTGCCGGAGAAAACAGCGCCCGCGCCTGCGAGTGCCGTCCGACCTTCCGCCATGGACGAACCGATTGACCGGACTGCACCCGCAAACTCCGCCGCGCCTGATTCCAAGCCGTCGAAGCAAAACGTGGAAGATACGGCGCACTCGATTCCCAAGCAAGATTGGGCCAATTTGGCCGCGAGCCTTCAGGCCAAATCCTCCGAGCCGGTAGCGGAGAAACCACAACCCGTTCCCGAGCCTGTCGCACATAGCTCCGCGGCAAGCGCCAAACCCGAACCCGCGCAGACTTCTTCATCCGATTCGCCAGATCCGGCCCTGGTTGAAGCCGTTGTCCAGCGAGTGCTTGAGAAGATGCGGCCGCAAGTAGTTGAAATCATCACCAAGGAATTCTTGCGCCCCGTTGTGCAGGCTCTTGTCCACCGCGAAATACAGAAGCGCTAGAAGCGCGGTCCTCCAGCTGTTCACTTTCGAATTCCGTTAAATAATCCCTCATTTATCGTCGTAAGACTCATTTGACCGTCCGCGCGTGCGTCCGTATAGTAATTCCCTTGATTCCAGGTCCGGAAAAAATGCCAATAGAAATTCCCAAGGCTTACGAGCCGCAACTGATTGAGCGACGGTGGGCGAAGAAATGGGCGGACGAAAACCTGTTTCGCGCCGACGTGAACGCGCCTGACCCGGTTTTTTCCATCGTCATCCCCCCGCCGAACGTGACCGGGTCGCTGCACATCGGCCACATGCTCGACCACACCGAAATCGACATCCTGACGCGCTGGCGGCGGATGCAGGGCTATAACACGCTGTACCTGCCGGGCACCGACCATGCCGGAATTTCAACGCAGCGCGTCGTGGTGCGCCAACTGGCCGCGAAAGGAATCAATTACCGCGACCTGGGCCGCGAAGGCTTTGAGAAGAAAGTGTGGGAGTGGAAGGCGGAATCCGGCGGGAAGATTACGCGGCAGATGCTGCAGCTCGGGGAAAGCTGCGACTGGACGCGCGAGCGCTTCACGCTTTCTCCGGAACTTTCGCGCGCCGTCACCGAAGTCTTCGTGCGCCTTTACGAAGATGGCCTGATTTATCGTGGCCATTACATCGTGAACTGGTGTCCGCAATGCCGCACCGCGATCAGCGATCTCGAAACAGTTCACGAAGAACGGCAGGGCCACCTCTGGCACGTTCGCTACCCGATCGTGGGGACTAACGAATACGTCGTCGTGGCGACTACGCGGCCCGAGACGATGCTGGGCGACACGGCCGTGGCCGTTCATCCGAGCGACCCGAGATACCAGCACTTGATTGGCAAGATGGTTTTATTGCCGCTGATGAACCGTGAAATTCCCGTCGTGGATGATTTTGTCGTGGACCGCGAGTTTGGCACTGGCGCCGTGAAGGTTACTCCGGCGCATGATCCCAACGATTTTGAAATCGGGCGGCGGCACAACCTGCCCGAAATCGACGTGATGACCGACGATGCGAAAATGAGCGCCGCCGCAGGGCCCTATGCCGGACTTGACCGGTTTGAGGCTCGGAAACGCGTTGTCGCGGATCTTGAATCGGCTGGCTTGCTTGAAAAAATTGTCGATCATACGCATGCCGTCGGGACGTGCGACCGCTGCGGGACGATCATCGAACCGCGCGCTTCGACGCAGTGGTTTGTGAAGATGAAACCGCTGGCCGAGCCCGCGATTGCGGCCGTGGAGCGCGGCGATATTGAAATTGTTCCTGAAAATCGCCGCACGGAATATTTCGAGTGGATGCGCAACATCCGGGACTGGTGTATTTCGCGCCAGCTCTGGTGGGGACATCGTATTCCGGCGTGGTATTGCGGCGATTGCAAGGAAATCATCGTTTCTCGCGAGGCGCCCACACAATGCGCGAAGTGCGGCTCAGGCAAGCTGACACAAGACCCTGATGTACTGGAAACATGGTTCAGCTCGGCGCTGTGGCCGTTTTCTACCATGGGCTGGCCTGATGACACGCCCGATTATCGAAAATATTATCCGACCAGCCTGCTCATCACGGGTTACGACATTCTATTTTTCTGGGTCGCCCGGATGATCATGATGGGGCTGAAATTTACCGGCAATGTTCCCTTCCGGCAGGTGTGCCTGCATTCGCTGGTGCGCAATGCCGAAGGCCAGAAGATGTCGAAGTCCAAGGGAACCGGGATTGATCCGGTCGAGCTGAATGAAAAGTTTGGGACCGACGCGATGCGGTTCACTCTGGCGAGCATGGCCGCTCCGGGGACCGATATTATTCTGTCCGAAGAACGTATCCTGAGCTATCGCGCATTCGCCAACAAAATCTGGAACGCGGCGCGATTTGTGTTCATGAATCTGGAAAAATACGAGACGGCGGGCGGTGAGTCGCTGGAGGCGCTGGCGTCCCCCGATGCGCGCGCGTCAGCGCCGCATGCGGCGGGCGGCGAAGTGGCGCTGATCGACCGGTGGATTTTCTCGCGCCTTGGCCGTGCCACGGCGCAGGTGAACGATGCGCTGGAACACTTCCGTTTTCATGAGGCGGCGCACGTCGTCTATCACTTCTTTTGGGGCGACTTCTGCGACTGGTACATCGAATGGGTGAAGCCGGATTTGCTTTCGCCCGACCGGACGAAAGCCGCGGCGACGTGGAAGAATTTATTCGCGGCCTTCGAGAGCGCCTTGCGGCTCCTCCATCCGTTCATGCCGTTTATCACCGAGGAATTGTGGCACCAGTTGCCCCAGCCGGAGGGCGCTCGGTCGATCGCCCTCGACCGCTTTCCTGAGGCCCGAAAGGGTTGGATTGACGACGAGGCTGAATCCGAAGTTGCGATGATGCAAGAGTCGATCACAAATCAACGAGATGCCCTTTCCAAATTCAAGATTCAATCGGCAGGTTCGGTGACGGCATACACAGGAACTTCAACCGCTGCCGTGCGGACCATGTTTGAAGCAAATCTATCCACGATTCAGCGGTTAACCCGCGTGAACCAGAAACTTGAGGCCCCTCCACCTGGGTCGAATATTTTCACCGAGCGCTCAGGCCGGGACTACATACACTATATGGGACAGCCTGAAAAACTCACCGATAACGGCGCTGAAATCGAAAAGCTGCGCAAAGACCTGGATCGCCTGACGAAAGACGTAGCGTCGAAGCGGTCGCGCCTGGAGGACGAAGCATTTCGCAGCCGCGCGCCCGAACATATCGTGAAGGGACTCGAATCGACACTCGTCGAGCGGCAGGCGGAGTTTGAGAAACTGAAAGAACGTCTTGCGCAACTGGAAAAGAACCTTTGACTCCGGCGCTGAAAGCGCCGGCGTTCGACAGCCCAGGGCAGCGCCCTGGGTATCGGATCCCATTGATGTGGCGCCCTGAAAGGGCGCAGGGATCCTCCGCCCTTTCAGGGCGAACAAGTTCTCTACCACGCACTCCCGGGGCGTTACCCCGGGCTGATTACCTCCGCGCCGTTGGCGCGCCAATGCGGTTGGATTCTCGAAAAAGGAAATCGCTACGAACTGATGTGACGAGCTATCGACTAAGTTTCTTTTCAATCGGAAACACCTAATATTTTCCGGAAGAATCCTGAAGATTCCATGGCGCACACCACTTTCCCGGGCACCACCGACCGCCGCATTGACGCGCTGCTTGCGCTGCTTTCTGACAATACGATGATCGTCATCAGCGGCGCGAAGATCGCGCGAGAAATCGGCGTGACGCGCGGAACGGTGTGGAACTGGGTGGAAAAATTGCGCGCCCTCGGAGTCCGCGTAAAGGCCCATCCGGGCGCCGGGTATCAGATCGAAAAGGTGCCGGACATTCTGGCGCCAAAATTACTGCACCGGCGGCTGCATCCGGGGCCGTTCGGGAAGCGCATCTACCATTTCTTCAAAATTGACTCGACGAATTCCGTCGCGATGGCTCTTGGCGAAAAAGGGGAACCGCACGGCACGGTCGTCATCGCGGAGGAGCAGACCGCGGGGCGCGGGCGCGGCGGGCACACCTGGCATTCGGAAAAGACGAATGGAATTTATATGACCGTGCTGCTGCGCCCGCCGATTTCGCCGCAGCAAGCTCCCCTCATAACGCTCGTTGCAGGCCTCGCCGTGCGCGAAGCCATTCTGGAACAGACCGGACTTGCGCCGGACCTGCGCTGGCCGAACGATTTGCTTTTCGAGCGCAAGAAATTCTGCGGCATTCTGACGGAAATGAACGCGGAGCCGGACCAGATTCACTTCGTAGCCGTGGGAATCGGTATCAACGTGAACCACGAACGCATTCCGGAAGAATTATCCAAAATCGCCACGTCGCTGCGAATCGAAACTAAACGCGCGCAGTCTCGTGTCGAAATCGTCGCGCGGTTGCTGCGGCACCTTGACTCCTACTACAATCGCTTCGTGAAGGAAGGGCCGGATGCGATTGTGGCCCGATTTTCCGAAGTTTCCAGTTACGCACGGGGAAAGCGCGTGCGAATCGAAACTGCATCCGAAACGTATACCGGCACGACAGAAGGACTTGAACCCGGCGGGCTTCTGCGCGTGAGGCGGGACGACGGGCGCGTCCTCCCGGTCATCGCGGGAACACTTTCCGAGGCGGATTGATGCTGCTGACTCTCGATGTCGGAAACACGAATACCGTGCTTGGATTTTTCCGGGGCACGGAACTCGTCGCGCACTGGCGGCTCACCACGGCGCGCGATCAGACGGTGGATGAGTACGGCATCCTCACGAGAGAATTGTTTACCTTGGCGGGGATCGACCCGGCGTCGGTCAGCGGAGTGATCATTAGTTCGGTTGTGCCGCCGCTCAACTCGACGCTCGAGGAAATGTCTGAAAGGTATTTTCGTGTGAAGGCCCTGTTCATCGAACCGGGCGTGAAAACCGGGATGCCCGTCCTATACGACAACCCGCAGGAAGTGGGCGCGGACCGGATCGTGAATGCCGTCGCGGCGTTCACGAAATACGGGGGCCCGTGCATCGTGGTGGATTTCGGTACTGCGATTAATTTTGACGTGGTCTCGGCACGCGGCGAATACATGGGCGGGGTACTGGCGCCCGGCATGGGAATCTCGGCGGAAGCGCTTTTTTCGCGGGCCGCGCGCCTGTTCCGCGTCGAGATCAAGGATCCCGGAAAAATCATCGGCACGAACACCATGCACTCGCTGCAGTCAGGGCTGTATTACGGTTACGCGGACATGGTGGACGGAATTGTCACTCGCATTAAAAGCGTAATCGGTGAATCCGCGCGCGTGATTGCCACCGGCGGTCAAGCGCCCTTGATCGCCCGGGCTTCCCGACACATCGAGATCATCGACGAGTTTCTGACGCTCGAGGGGCTTCGAATCGTGTGGGAGCGGAACCAGGCGGCGAGGCGCAATTCGGCGGGCGGCCCGGAAAAAGCGCCGCTTCCACTTTCCACAGCAAAGGCCAGAAAAACACGGCCTTGAATTCCCACGACGCGATGGCCGAACTGAACTACTTCAACTATTTCACCGAGATTGAGGAATATTTCTGGCAGAAGCGCGGGGCGCATCTCCTCGTTTCGCCGCTGGATTGGGCCATCGTGGAAACGTGGCAGAAGGCGGGGATTCCGCTCTCGGCGGTTCTGAAAGGAATCGATCGCGCTTTTGAAAGTTATGCCCGATCGCGTCGCGCGGCCGGCGGGCGGCAATTGAAAACTCTATCCTATTGCGTCGACGCCGTGCTGGAAGCCGCGGAGGAAGAAAAAGAAACGGCGGCCGGGACGGGTCCAGTTACGGCTTCCGCGAAGCATGAAGAGGAAACATTTTCGCGCGATGCATTGCGGATGTTCTTCCACAGAAATGCCGAGCGATTTTCGGCTGCGGCCGCAGCCGTGCGCGCGGGACAACCGGAACTCGCTTTGCGTATTGACGAAACACGCGCCCGCCTCACGGATTTATCTCTACTCGTGGAATCTCCGGGGGCGCTGGACATTGAAGACCTTGAGAGGCGGCTTACCGTCAGCGAAGAAAAGCTCACCGCCGCGCTTACGGCCGGCGCGCCGGAAGAATTTCTTCTCGAGATCCGCCGCGAGATGGACCACCAACTCGCGCCCTACCGCCGGAAAATGAATTCCGCTCAGCTCGCGCAACTCGAGCGGCAATACATGCAGAAACGGCTCTGGGAGCGCTATAATCTTCCTCGCCTGAGTTTGTTCTACCTGACCTGAAGAAGTCATCCGGCAAATGTAGCGCCAACCTTTAGGTTGGCATTGCCCATGCAACCAGAGATGCCCGCCTGAAGGCGGGCGCTACAAAAACAAAGCACAGGCTCACACCCTCCGCATCGGAAAGCGACCTGAATGGAAGTTCGGATAGAAAAACTTGTGTACGGCGGCGACGGCCTGGCACATCACGACGGGCATACCGTGTTTGTTCCTCTGGTTCTGCCGGGAGAACTCGTTCAAATTGAATCCTCCGCGCGGAAAAAGAAATTTATTCGCGGGCGGCTGGAGCGAGTTGTGGAAGCTTCGGCGGATCGCGTACCGGCGCCGTGCCCGCATTTTGGACGTTGCGGAGGCTGCCAGTACCAGCACATGCCGTACGAAGCGCAACTTCGGTACAAAGCCGAAATTCTTCGCGAGACTCTCGGGCGCATTGGGCGCATCCAGTGGACGGGTGCGATCGAGACGCACGCCTCGCCGCCTTTTGGATATCGCAATCGGGCGCAATGGAAATTGCGGCCGAATCAGGCGGGCGCGCCGGGAAGTGGGGGGATCGGCTATTTCGAGATGGGGAGCACTACGCTTTGTGCCGTGACAGAGTGCACGATTCTTTCGCCGCGGCTTGCCGATACGTTTTCCCGGCTGCGTCAGATCGTCTCGCTAGGCAAAATTCTCTCGAGCATCGATGAAATCGAAGCCTTCGCGGATTCGAGTGACGAAAAGATTCTTCTGAATCTTTCCGCAGAACGACTTGCTGATTCGCCCGAAACCATTGCGTCCTCCTTGCGCGAAGCCATCCCGAATGTGGAATCAATCCTGATCCAGGATCGCCACGCCGACAAATTTCACCTCGCAGGTCCTGGATTTCTCAACTATACGGTCGGCGGCGCCTCCTACCGTGTGGGCCATCTTTCGTTTTTTCAGGTCAACCGCTTTATGGTTGAGCCGCTGATTGACGCCGCCATCGGCACGACCCGCGGGCGCCTGGCACTCGATTTATTTGCCGGCGTGGGATTGTTCACCGTGGCGCTGACCAGGCAATTCGAGCGCGTGATCGGGGTTGAGTCGAATCCGGCTGCCGCCAAGGACCTGGAAGACAATTTGAAGGAGAGCGGCGGCGCGTCACTTTCCTCGCGCAACGTGACCGCCGAGGGTTTTCTTTCGCGCTGGAATGAGACCCCGGACCTGGTTGTGCTCGACCCGCCGCGCGCCGGAGTGGAAACCGAGGCGCTCGCTCGCCTGACAAAACTTGCCCCCGCGCGCATCCATTACGTCTCCTGCGACCCCGCCACTTTGGGCCGCGATCTGGTGCAGCTCGTTGGCACGGATGGTGCCGGACCATACGACATCGAGAGCATTAATTTGTTTGACATTTTCCCACAAACCTATCATATGGAGGTGTTGGTGCGTCTCAGACGGCGCGCATGAAGCTCCCTTCCCTCTTCCCCGCCGCTCTTTTCGCTGGAGGAATTCTCCTCTCGTATGAATCAGAGAGACATGCTCTGACGAATCCTCGATTTTTTATTTTGGCCACGCTGTTCTTTCTTCTCCTTGGATACATCGCGCTTCGTCGATCCTGGATTCTCGCGGCCACCTTTCTCGCAGCGGGAGCATGGCTCTTGCTCGGCTTGGCCGCATCGAATCTGGAACGCGCATCGGTCTCTCCAAATCTGGCCGGCACCCTGATCGAATCCGGAAAGCTGGATGCGAGCACAGCGCTTCGCTGGAGGGGGAGACTACGTGGGGATCCGCTGCAATTGCCGTGGGGCATGCGATATGAAATAAATTTGGAGGCGGTTGAATCTGCCGCGGGAGTCACGCCCGTTTCGGGCGGCCTGCGGTTAACGTACTACACTCCGGAATCGGCGAGCGTGCCTCCGCCAGAGGCGCGCGCCGGGGATCGCATCGAAGTTCTCGCACGAGCGCGGCCTGTTTATAATTATGGCGATGCGGGCAGCTTTGACTTTCGCGGCTATCTCGCTCGCCAGAACATTCAGTTGCAGGGCGCGCTGCGGAACGGCCAACTTCTAGCAGTTGTGGATCATCCGCGATTAACCGTTGCCGAGAGGTTTGCCCGCGCGCGAGGCCGCCTTCTCCATTCGCTGAACGATCTCTTCGCTTCCCGCCCGGACCAGGGTGCGCTCGCCCGCGCCATGCTGCTTGGCGACCGCAGTTTCGTGGAGCGCGACCGCGCCGCCAATTTTCAAAAAACCGGCACGTACCACGTTCTGGTCCTCGCCGGATTGCACGTCGGCGCGCTCGCTGCGTTCTTTCTTTGGGCCGGGAGCCGTCTGCGCCTCGGCCTTTTTCCGCGCGTTCTTGTGACTCTCCTTGCGCTCACCGCCTACGCGGGCATCGTTGAGGACCGGCCGCCGATCCTGCGCGCGGTGCTCATGGCCGCGGTTTTCCTTTCCGCCAAGCTCATCTATCGCCGCATGGATCTGATCAATGTGGCGGCCGTTTCCGCATTGGCAATTCTGGCGGCGCGGCCGTCGGAAATCACGGATGCCAGCTTTCTGTTGTCGTTCTCCGCAGTGGCGGCGATCGGGGCGATTGCCGTGCCCTGCATCGCGCGATCGAGTGAGCCTTACCGGCTCGCGCTTGACCATCTATCCGACGTGACCCGCGACGTTTCGCACGCCCCGCGGTTGATCCAATTCCGACTGGAGATGCGCGCCGCAACGAATTGGATTTCCGCGCGACTTCCCCGCTTCGCGGCGCCCTTTGGGCCGAGCCTGCTGGAACGCCCCTCTCGGGCCATCCTCTATTTCTGGGAGATCGTTTTCATTTCCGCCATTCTTCAGCTCGGGATGCTTCCTCCCATGGCCTATTATTTTCATCGAGTCACTTTAGCCGGACCATTCGCGAACGTACCCGCGTTGTTGCTGACGGGATTGGCTGTCCCGATCGGGTTCCTCACGCTGGCCGCCTCCCTCCTGTCGCGCCCGCTTGCGGGGATGCTTGCGAAGGTACTGGGGCTCACCCTGTCGATGCTGGACGCAGCCGTTCGATGGTTCGCTGGTTTGCACGGCGCCAGTTTCCGCATTCCGGGGCCCTCGATTGCTCTCATGGCCGTCTTTGTCGGTTTCGCGATCGCACTTTCAGCGGCGATTCGGATGCGTTGGAAGCTCTGGTGGGCATCGGGCGCCGCGCTTGCTTTGGCGGCCACGGCAGTCCTCATTGCGACGCATCCCTTTCCGCCGCGATTCGCGCCTCAGCGTTTGGAATTGACAGTGCTCGACGTAGGCCAGGGCGACAGCCTTTTTCTTTCCTTCCCGCGAGGGCGCACGATGCTCGTGGACGGAGGAGGCGAACTCGGAAGTTTTCATTCGGGCGGGATGCGCTCCGGGATTGATGTTGGCGAAGATGTCGTCTCACCCTATTTGTGGTCACGCGGGCTGAAACACATCGACGTGATCGCCCTGACGCATGCGCACGAAGATCATCTCGGCGGACTGCCCGCCATTTTTGAGAATTTTCGAGTCGGCGAATTCTGGGTAGGACGCGACATTCAAAGCGCGGCCTACAGGCAGGTCCTTGCGGCCGCGAAAGCACACGGCGTGCGGATTCGGCATCTCAAGCAGGGCGATACTTTCTCTGAAGATGGCGTGTCTGGGCAGCGTCTTGTGGCCGGACGACCTTGCGGAAGCACAGTCCGCCAAAAACGATGATTCCCTCGTCCTGCGCCTGACCGATGGGACGGAAACTCTGCTGCTGGCGGGGGATATCGAGCGGCCTTCGGAGCGCAGAATTCTTGCCGAAGAGCAAACGGTGGGCGTGAATTTTCTAAAGGTCGCGCATCATGGAAGCAAGACTTCCACCACCGACCCGTTTTTGTCGGCTGCGCACCCGGCGTTCGCGGCGATTTCCGTGGGCAGGGACAACGTCTTCGGCCATCCCTCGCCCGAAGTGACCGACCGCCTGGAAGCTGCCGGCGTGCGCGTCTATCGCACCGATCGCGACGGCGCGATTACCGCGAGCACAGATGGAAGCACGCTGAGCGTGAGCACATTCTTGCATGCACAGTAGGACAGGCTTCAGCCTGTCAGCTCTTCTCGCCCGCGAATCCAAAGCCAGGACAGGCTGAAGCCCGTCCTACGCCGCGCCCCGCCACAGCATCAGAGCCCACAGGATGGCCATCGCCACCGCGAGACCGAGGGCTGCTTCGTATTCCCGATTCCGCCGGTAGAGCGGCCACGAAAATCGTTCCGTCGACGCCACGGCGGGCGAAAGCCTCGGCCAGAACGCCGGAACCCGGGCCGCATATTCTGCAAATGCGGCGCCGTACAGAGAATGAAGTTCCGCCTGCTCCCGTCTAATCACAACGGGGTAAAAAATCGTGAGATAAGAAGCCAGCAATACCGCGGAGACCCAGGAGTGACTCGCAACGGAAAATCCCGCGGCAAGAAGCACGCTTCCGAGGTACAGAGGGTTTCGAGTAAATGCGTAAGGTCCCGAGACGGCCAATTGCTTGTGCTTGCGGAGATGCCCTGCGGCGTATCCGCGCACTAGCAAACCCAGAATTGCAACCACCGCCCCGCAGAGTAGCCATTTCATTTGCGGCCGGGCAAACCAGAATGCGGCGATGCCGACCGGATATCCCACACGGACACGCCACCGGATCCAAAAGTTTGTTTGGGAGGAGCTCAAGCCGGAGCCTTCAGAAGCGCGTCGGCTGCGACCAGCACATCCTCGACCGCGATTCGCAACATCGCCGGGGAGTAATCCGAGCGCCGCTTGTAGCTGATCTCCTCCGGCCGCGCCTTGTGCACAATCATGGCGCCGGGCACGTAGGGACCGTTTCTCGCGGGGTCAGTGGGACCATACAAGCCAACTACCGGCGTGCCGAGAGCCGCTGCCAGGTGCAGCGGACCAGAATCCGCCGTGATTAGACATCGCGCATGCGCCAGAAGTCCCATCAATTCCTCAATCGTCGTCGCCAGCACAGCCGGGGCGGCGGGCGCTGCCGCGCGGACGACTTCCTCCGCGATGGATTTTTCACCCGGGCCGTGAATCACAATCATGCGCGTGGTGTATTTCTTTTCAAATTCACGGCAAAATTCGCCGTACCGCTCCGCAGGCCAGCATTTTGCGCGCCAGCTTCCGCCAGGCCCGACGACGATATACTCCCCACCGATCCCCAGGTCATGCAGGCGCGAGCGGACGGATGCCGCACCGCCGGCCGGGACACGCAACGGATACTCCGGCGCCGCGGGGCGCGATGCGCCCGCGCGCTCGGCGAGCGAATAATTTAATTCCGCGACGTGGCGGCCGGTGGGGACCACACGTTCGGTGTAGAACATGGCCGCTCCCGCTTCTCGCGCCCACACGCGGTCGAAACCAATGCGGCGGCCGGCCCCGGAAAGACCGGCAAGGATTGATGACTTATACAGGCCCTGAAAATCGATCGCGCAAGTGTACCGGTTCTCGCGCAAACGCTGCACGCACTCGAACGCTCCCCACACCGAGCGGCGATCGAACGGAATCACTTCGTCGAGGGCCGGACTTCCCTCCAGCACGGGCGCCCATTTCCGCTCGACGACCCAATCGATTTTCGCGCCCGGGTGCGCCGCGCGAAGCGCCGCGACCGCCGGAACCGTGTGCAGAATGTCGCCTAGCGCGGTCAACCTGACGACAAGGCAACGCTCATCGCCTTTACTCATCGCGGCTTGGCGCATCTACGCCATTGCGAAGAATCAGGCGCACCGCTTCACTCAGATTTGCGGCCAGCAAATCGGGCTGCCTGGGCCACGTGTCGCGATGCAGTTCGTATTCGCCGCGGCCGTATCCCGTCATCACCAGGATTCCGCGTGCGCCCGCGGCGTGGGCCATCTCGAGATCCGCGTAGCGGTCGCCCACGACCCACGAGGCCGCCAAATCCAGGGCGTGTTCGCGCGCCGCCTGTTCGAGTAAACCGGGACTCGGTTTGCGGCACTGGCAATCATCTTCCGACTTGTGCGGGCAAAAGTAGATTGCGTCGATCCATGCTCCTCCCGCCGCAAGTTCCTTGACCATTTTCTTGTGGACTTCGTGCACCAGCGATTCCGGGAAAATATTCCGCGCGATCCCGGACTGGTTCGTGACGACGATGACCGGAATTTCCGCCTGATTTAAGTGGCGGATCGCTTCGGCCGCATAGGGAAAAATTTGAAAGCGGTCCACGTGATTGACGTAGCCCATTTCCTCGCCGATCGTGCCGTCCCGGTCCAAAAACACTGCGCGCCGCGGGATTTGCTTCTCAGACATTCTCGGCGCTCCGCACAGAGAGATTCTTGGGCGAGTGTTTAAGTTGCATGGCGGCCGCAAACACGAAATCCACTGTGATCCGCGTCATGCAGCGATGGTCCACCGGGCACTGGCGCAGAAAACACGGGCTGCAGGAAACTGCCTCACGAATCAAAGTGAAATGTTCCGTCACGGGAGCCGTGCCCTCCGGATCCGTCGAACCAAAAATGCCGATGACCGGAAGGCCCGCGGCGGCGGCCACGTGCATGGCTCCGGAATCATTGCCGATAAATACCGAGCAACACGCAAACAGCGCCGCCAGATCGTGCATGGAAGTCTCGCCTACGAGTGAAATTGCGGGCGACTTCATATGCGAACGGATGCGAGCTGCAATTTCCTTTTCATTCGGCGTGCCAAAAAATATCACATCGGCGCCGCATTCCGAAATCAGGCGGTCGGCCAGGAGCGCGAAACGTTCCGGCGGCCAGCATTTCGCCGAGCCGTAGGAAGCTCCGGGGGCAATCGCGCAGCGCCATGCGTCTTGCCTGGCTCCTGCATTACGAAACGCGGATTCGGCCCCGGCACGCGCGGAATCGGATACGAACAAGCGAATCGGCAGGATTGCCGGCGAGCCTTCGGTCCATCCCACCCGATGGAGCAATTCGAGATAATATTGCGATTCGTGTCTGGGAATTTCGCCGTGCTCGGGAACCCGAACCGCTTTCGTTAGCAGCGGACGGCGCGCGTCCCTGGAATATCCGATGCGCTGCGGGATGCCCGCGCGCCACGCCAGATAGGCGGCGTCAAACGCATTTTGCAAAAGGACGGCGACTTCAAATTTTTCCTTCCGCAATTCGGATGCGAGCCTTTCACGTCCCATCAATCCCTCGTGCCGTCCGCGATAGTCATACGGCAGGACTCGATCCGCGAATGGCTGCCCTAAAAAAAGATCAGCGACGGCAGGACGCGCCAGAACGCAGATCTCATCGCCTGAATGCGTGCGCCGGATCGCTTCCAGAGCGGGAATCGCCATCACCGCGTCACCAACCCAATTCGGCGCCCGAACGAGAATTTTCATCGCGCCTCGCCCATATTCCGGCGATGCGCGGCGTCCGCCATCGCGGCCCAGAAGTTGCCGGACATCTCAAATGAAATCCGTGAACAGTAGACGGGGAGAGAATTGAACTGCACGTTTCTCAGATTCCAAACATCTTTTTCCGTGCACAGCAGAGCATCGGCGCCGCGATTTGCCGCACTCTGCTCCAGATCCGCCGCCTCTCGAGCCGTGTACGCGTGATGATCTCCGAAGCTGCGCTGCCCGACCACCTGGAATCCCCATTGGCGCAAATCCTCGAAAAACGCCGCGGGATTGCCAATTCCACAAAACGCGAAAAACCGCGCCCGTTGCCAATCCTGCTGCGCCAAGGCTACATCGAGCCGTGGCACTCGCAGCACGCTTTCAATGCGCGTTGAAGCGTAGAAGATCGGACTTCGGGTGTGCCGTCGAATCATCGTTTCGAGGGCGGGCGAAGACGCCTGCACGCTTCGCGTGATGACCACAATATCCGCGCGCCGCAGAGCCGAGAGCGGCTCGCGCAGGCGGCCCGCAGGCAAGACCGCGCCGCCGCCAAACGGGTCCATCGCGTCCACCAGAACAATGTCGGCGTCGCGCGAAAGTTTCATGTGCTGAAACCCATCGTCCAGCACAAACCAGTTGATTCCGTGTTTTGCCAGGACCATGCCGCTCTTGTACCGGTCGGCGCCGACACCAAGTTGAACTCTTCCCGCGAGCCTCTCGCGCAGCAGCGCAACTTCGTCGCTCTGCGGAACGCCGCCCTCGCCGGCCACCGTGGTTCCTCGATACCCGCGAGTCAGGATCGCCGCGTGCTTGCCTTCTCCCGCAAGACGTTCCGCAATGGCCAGCACCATCGGAGTTTTTCCCGTTCCCCCCACCGTCAAATTTCCCACGCTGATAACCGTCCCCGGCAATTTATTCTGTTTGAGAATGCGTCGTTCATAGCACCAGGTCTTTGCGCGCACAATCAGAGAGTAGAGAATCGCCACCGGCCACAGCAACCGAAGCCATCCCGGGGAGCGCCTCACCCTTGGCCCCCGCCGGAATCCATCACACGCTCGATGTGCTCCAAAACACGCTGGGTCGCGCCGCGGTTTCGATCCACCAATTCCCGCGCGCAAGCGCCCATGCGCGCCGCCCGATCCGGCTCGCGCAGCAAGGCTCCCCATGCCGCGCCCAAATCCTCTGCATTCTTAACCTGCACCGCGGCGCCCGCCGCCAGAAATTTCCCAGACATTTCGCGGAAATTTTCCATCGACGGTCCGAACAACGGAACCTTGCCGTACGCGGCCGGCTCCAGAATATTGTGCCCGCCCGCGGGAACGAGCGAGCCTCCCACAAACACGGCGTCAGCTAGCCGGTACAAAGCCGCAAGCTCGCCCAGGCTATCCAGCAAAAATACATGCACAGGCTCAGGAAGTGCCGCGCTTCCCGATCCGTTGAGATTCACGTCGCGCCGACGCAGCAATTTTCGCCCTGAACCGGCGACGACTGCAGCCGCATTGTCGAATTGCTCCGGCTTCCTCGGCGCCAGGATCAGGAGCGCGCGCGGATATTCTCGTTCGACCGCCGCGAACGCTCCCAAAACAGCCGCTTCTTCGTTGACAAGCACGCTCCCGGCAACGACGATCGGGCCGCGATCGTTTTTCGCCAACTCAGTCTCGAGCCACGCGGAAAACGGGATATCGCGCGGTTCGGCAAGATCATATTTGAGATTGCCGCTGACCAGAACTCGCTCGCGCGGGGCGCCCAGGGAAGCGAGGCGCGCCGCATCTTCTTCGCTTTGCACCAGAAAAAGCGTGGCGTCGCCAAAAACTTTTTTCAAAAATCCTGCAAGAACCCCCGCGGAATAAGAAAGCGCTCGGCCATAGCCTCGGAACGAGCGCTCTGAAAGCCGCCCGTTCACGAAGATAACTGGCACATCTGCGCGGCGGCACTCGCGCAGAAAATTCGGCCAAATTTCCGTCTCCACGATGACCACCGCGCCCGCGCGCGTGGCCGTAAGCGCTCGCCGGACGGGACCGCGCCAGTCCAGGGGAAAATAAAAAATCGCGTCCGCGAACGGCATCCGCTCGCGGGCGATCCTCTGGCCCGTCACCGTTGTAGTAGAAACAACGAGGCGGCGCCGCGGGTACCTTTTCTTCAATTGCTCCGCAAGTGGAAGCACGGCAAGAACTTCTCCGACAGATACGGCATGAATCCAAATTGATTTTTCCGACGTGCTTGCAGAGGCCGCTCCGCTTAGCTCTCGCGGAAACCTCCATCCCATTCGCTCCGGGATGTTGCTTAGATATTTCCCCTGAATCAATCCGCGGACCAGGAAATATGGCGCGAGCAGGAGCATCCCCGCGGCAGTCAGCAAACTATAGAGGGCATACATCCCAAGAGGCCCTTAGCGGCCGTCTCCCGTCCGGATAGTGTCTCGAAGTATCCCAATCGCCCCTGCAAACCGGATATTATAGGCGCACCCTGGGCGTTGGCATACCATATAGTCGGGCGAACCTATTGTCGGGAAGGCGCATCATAGCCAACCAGATCATGCTCCGTGGAATTCTTACTCTATTGATGCTCTGTGCTCTCGGCGCGTTGGCGCAGAGCCCGCCTGCGCCGGACCCAATGTCGCTTCCTACGCGGGACACCCATCAAGATTTGACTGTCGTTGCCGACCCTTACCTCAGAGCGGTGCGGTACAACAAAGATGTCTTCGGCAAAAATTCTTTCTACGCCGCCGGCATCATCGCCATCGATGTTTATTTCAAAAACGACAATGAATTGCCCATTCGTCTCAACCCTGAAACGATCCAACTGGTTATTTCTCAGCCCGGCCAGGATCGCCAGCGGCTCGGGATTCTTTCTCCTGAAGACGTGGCGGATCGCACGCTCTTGAAAGCCGAGTCCAACATTCGCGCGCACCGTCCGTTCCCGTTTCCCGGTGCCGGATCCGGTTCAGGCCACAGCAAGGACTGGACGGAAATGACTACTATGCTTCACTCTGTTGCCCTCGGCACCGATGTATTGCCGCCTCACGCCACGACTCACGGTTTCCTTTTCTTTGATTTGGATCACGATTTTGACGCCATTCGCAACTCGCACCTTTACATCCCGGACCTGGCCTTCATGACGAACAACAAGGCGCTTTTCTTTTTCGAGATCGACCTTGCCAACACACGCTCCCGCTAACGTGAAGAATCCAATTCGTCGAAACATAAATAACACGCGATTTCCGTGGCGCTGGCGTCCCGCCGGCGATTTTGCGGTTTGCCAGACCGGAACAACCGCCGGCGGGACGCCAGCGCCACAAAAATCACCGTCTTCATAGAACGTAGGATATGGGAGAGCGAATTACTACCTTGCCGCGCGAATTTGCCGAACGCTACCTCGTCGGATAGAATGTTACTTCCCAAACGGGCCCGCCTCCCATGATGACACTCCTTGACGAATTGAATATCGGCCAGCATGAAGCCGCCACAACTCTCGAGGGCCCTGTGCTGATTCTGGCCGGTGCAGGCACGGGGAAAACGCGCGCCATCACCTACCGCATCGCGCACCTGATCGAGAAGGGCGTGCCCGGCAGCGCGATTCTCGCCGTGACGTTCACCAACAAGGCCGCGGCGCAGATGAAGGAGCGCGTCCGCGATTTGCTCGTGCGCCAGGGAAAAGCGGTCGACGATCCGTGGATCGGAACGTTTCACGCGTTTTCCGCATGGCTCCTGCGCCGCGAAGCGAAACGCCTCGGCCTGCCGCGTGATTTCAAGATTTTTGACGCCGATGACCAGGTCGCGACAGTGAAACTGGCCCTCGAACATTTGAACATCAAGGATCCGGGCGAGAAAGTCCGCGGCCTTCTCGAGCGCATCAGCTTCGCAAAAAATCACGCGCAGACTCCCGCGCAAATCGCCGCTGAAGCCGCCAAGCACAACGATCCACTCGGAATCACCGCCTCGAAAGTTTTCGAGGAGTACGAGAAAATTCTCCGGAAGGCCGGCGCGCTCGATTTTGACGATCTCCTTCTGCGCGCCGTGCAGGTTCTGCGCGAATTTCCGGAAGCGCGCGCGGCCTGGCAGGCGCGTTTCCGGTACATTCATGTCGACGAATACCAGGATACGAACCGCGTGCAGTACGACCTGCTGCGGCTGCTCGTGAACGAGCCGCGCAACCTGTGCGTCGTCGGCGACGAGGATCAATCCATCTACCGCTGGCGCGGCGCTGACATCGGCAACATTTTGCGCTTTGACGAGGATTATCCCGGGGCGCGCGTCGTTCGCCTGGAGGAGAATTACCGCTCGACGCAAAAAATCCTCGACGCCGCCGCGGGCGTCGTCTCAAACAATCGACGGCGCCTCGGCAAGAGCCTCAAGGCAACCCGTACTTCCGGAAACAATCTGGCGTTTTTTGAAGGGCGCGACTCGAAAGCCGAGGCCGAGTACGTCGCCGACGCGATCCGTATCCTTCACGGCGAGGACCCGGCGCTACACATTGCGGTTCTGTACCGCACGAATGCGCAGTCCCGGTCCTTTGAAGAAGCCATGCGCGCGCGCGGCATGCGCTATCGCATGCTGGGCGGCTTCTCGTTTTACCAGCGCGCCGAGGTGAAGGACGCCCTTGCCTACGCGCGCCTCGCGATTTTTCCGGACGACGATATCGCTCTGCTTCGCGTGATCAATACGCCGCCGCGCGGCATCGGAAAAACATCCATTGATTCTCTCTCCGCCGTTGCACGCCAGCAGGATATTTCTCTATGGGCGGCCATCGGCAGGATGCTTGAGCCCTCGGCACCCGGCCGCTCCCTCGCCCCGCTTCGCGATTTCCGCACATTGATTGAAAGCCTGCAGCAGGAAATTGACTCCTCATCGCCCGCAGATTTTCTGCAATCCATCCTGACGCGCAGCGGGTACCTCGACATGCTCGCACAACGCGACTCGGCCGAGGACACGGCGCGCGCCGACAACCTGCGCGAACTCGTCAACGCCATGGCCGAAGGCGCCGAACGCGGCGAAACCCTGACCGATTTCCTGGACCGCGCCGCCCTCGTCAGCGACGCCGACAATTTTGACGAAGATGCGCTGATCACCCTCATGACTTTGCACAGCGCCAAGGGCCTCGAATTCGATCATGTTTACCTGACGGGCATGGAAGAAGGCATCTTCCCCCACAGCCGATCACAAAATGACAATGAGGAACTCGAGGAAGAGCGCCGCCTCTGCTACGTCGGAATGACGCGCGCCAAGCAAACGCTCACGCTGACTCGCGCTGTGTACCGCCGCATGTACGGCTCCGAGCGCCTTTCCGGCTCCCTGCCGTCCCGCTTCCTCCAGGAAATCCCGGCGGAGTTGATTGATACGGCGGCAGGATCCCTTGCCGAAGCAGGCGAGACTCGCCGCTACGAGCCGGACCCGGAATACTCCTACAGCGAAGAGGAATTTTCACGCCGAGTGAAACGCATCGCGACTCCTTCACGCACGACGACGGAAGCATCCAGCCGCCCGCGTTCCAGCGCCGCTCCGCGCGTCGGCAAGAAAAATGCCAACCCTCTCATCGGGCAACGCGTCCGCCACGCAACCTATGGCACCGGCACCATCATCGACGTGGAGGGCGAAGAGCCGGAGCGCAAGTTCACCGTCCGCTTCTCCGACCACGGCACGAAAAAGCTCATGGAACTGTACGCCAACTTGAGTTGGGCGTAAGTAGGACAGGCTTCAGCCTGTCGCTTTCTTAATGCGCCACTCAGCCCAAAAACCAGACAGGCTGAAGCCCGTCCTACTTCTCGTTGCACACCTGCCCGCCTCCATGTAGAGTCACTGCGTCCGTCATCTCACCCGTGGGGATGGTGCCGAGTGGGTTCAGGGCTTTTCCGCGTCAAGAATATCGACCAGTTGATTTCCGATGCAGACGAGCCCGAACGCCGGTTAAAAAAATCGCTTGGCTGGCTGAGCCTCACTTCGCTCGGCATCGGCGCGGTGATCGGTTCCGGAATCTTCACAGTAGTCGGAACGGCGATTGCCGGACAAAAGCTCGAAGCCTCCTCGATCCTGAACGCTCCCCTGCTGGAATATCTGATCTACCATTCGCCGTCGTTCGGCCGGCCCGGAGCGGGTCCCGCCATCGCCATTTCATTTACGCTCGTCGCGGTGGTCTGCGCGTTTGCCGCGCTCTGCTATGCGGAACTCGCCGCGATGATTCCAATCGCCGGCAGCGCGTATACCTACACCTACGCGACGATGGGCGAACTGATCGCCTGGATCATCGGCTGGGATCTGATTCTCGAATACGCCGTCAGCAATATGGCCGTGAGCGTCGGGTTCTCGGCGCACGTGGTCGGATTGCTCGACTGGTTCGGCATCCATCCGAACCCCCGCTGGATCTCGCCCGCGTATCTGCCCAGTGGCCTCACCGATTTTTCCGGAAATGAGCTGTTGCCGCCCGGCTGGCACTTCGGCTTTAACTGGCCCGCGTTTCTGATCGTCATGGCGCTCACTGTCATCCTGGTGCGAGGCATCCGCGAGTCCGCTGAGACGAACAACGTCATGGTCCTGCTGAAAATCGTGGCCATCGTTGTCTTCGTTGGATTCGGCGCGAGATTCATTCATCCGGCGAATTGGCATCCCTATGCGCCCAACGGCTGGCCGGGAATCCTGACCGGCGGCTCGATCATTTTTTTCACGTACATCGGCTTCGATTCGGTGTCCACCGCCGCCGAGGAGACCAAGAATCCCCAACGCGATCTTCCCATTGGGATCATCGCCACCCTGGTGATCTGCACGATTCTTTACATCGCCGTCGTGGTGGTCCTCACGGGACTCGTGCCCTGGCAGACGCTGCTCGATGACGCCGCTCCGGTCGTGAATACGCTGAAACGCCTGCATCTGGAAAACACGCGCCTCATCGTCCTGATCGGTGCGCTGCTCGGAATGATTTCCTCGCTGCTCGTTTTTCAGCTGGGGCAGGCGCGCGTGTGGTTCGCGATGTCGCGTGACGGCCTGCTGCCGCGCATTTTCAGCCGCGTCCACAAGGATTTTCGCACCCCGGATTTTTCCACGTGGGTCGCGGGATTTGTGGTCGGTGTTCCCGCAGGATTGCTGGATATCGGCACACTCGCGGACCTTTCCAACATTGGTACGCTGTTTGCCTTTGCTCTGGTGGCGGGAGGGGTATTGATCCTGCGTTTTCGCGATCCCGGCCGCCACCGCGCCTTCCGCGCCCCCGGCGGACTGCTCGCGCCCATCATGACGATCCTCACGTGCCTGCTGCTGATGGCCGGATTGCCGATCATGAACTGGATCCGTTTCTTTGTCTGGCTGGCCATTGGACTGGTCATCTATTTTTCCTACAGCCGCAAACGCAGCACGTTGCAGCAATAACGGGGAACCGACAAAAAGTGAAACCGCGCATACCCGATTCCGTCTTCGCAGCCCTCCCTAAAGCCGAATTGCATGTCCATCTGGAAGGTTCTATTGAGCCTCCGACGCTGGTGGAATTGGCCGCGCGCCACGGGGTCGCTCTCACTGCTGAGGACACAGCTCCGCGCTACGCTCCCGGCACTTTTGACCAATTCATCGAAAATTTTATCTGGATCACTTCGTTCCTGCGCGGCCCGGACGACTACGCCCTGATCGCGCGGCGATTCGCCGAATCCCTGCAGCGGCAAAACGTTTTATACGCCGAGGTCACTCTTTCGATCGGCGTCATGTTCCGCCGCAATCAGGATCCCGCCGCCAATTTTGCCGCCCTGCGCGATGCCGCGGCGGAGATTCCCGGCGTCCAGCTGAAATATATTTTCGACGCCGTGCGCCAGTGGGGCGCCGCCCCGGCGATGGAAGTCGCGCGGATCGCCGCCGAATTGCGGGATCCCGACATCGTTGCGTACGGAATCGGCGGAGATGAACTAGGACTCCTTACGATTGACTTGCGCCCCGTGTACGAATTCGTGGCCAGCCAGGGCATGCACCGGCTCATACACGCAGGAGAAATCGGCGGGCCGGAAATTGTCCGCGAAGCCGTGGATCTGCTCGGCGCGGAACGCATCGGCCACGGCATCGCCGTAATGCGCGACGAGCGCACCATGGACTTCATCGCCGCTCGAAATATTACCCTCGAGGTTTGCCCCACGAGCAACCTCCGAACCGGTGCCTTGGCCCGCCAGACCGGCAGGGCGACGGCTGGCTACGAACAACATCCGCTGCCGTCATTCCTGCGGCGAGGCCTCCCGGTTACGCTTTCCAGCGACGACCCGGCCATGTTCGAAACGACTCTCAGCGGCGAGTACAGCCATATGCACCGCATGGGCCTGACACCAAGCGAACTCATACGGCTCGCCGAGGCAAGTTTCCATCACTCCTTTCTGGGCCCCGAGGAAAAGCGAGCCATGCTGGACAAATTTCATTCCGGCGTTGCGACGCTGGGCTTGGTATAATACGGCGATGAAAGCACATGTGTGGGTTATGCCGAAGCGCACGGTCCTCGACCCTCAGGGGCAGGCCATCCAGCATGCCCTTTCTTCTCTGGGGTTTAGCGAGGTGCGCGATGTTCGCCAGGGCAAATTTTTCGTTCTGGATCTGGACGGCGTTGCCCGCGATTCCGCCGAGAAGCAGGTCGAGCGTATGGCCAGGGAGATCCTCGCCAATCCCGTCATAGAGGAATTTCGCTACGAAATCGTGGAATAGCCTGTATTTCCGGAGCCCCCGCCATCTGTTAGTTTCAGGAAACACTGGGCTTCACTCGCCCAAATCCGCAAATTTCTTGTGTTACTCTTTTTTATGCGGGCCTCCTTGTCCGTTGCCTAGCTAAACCACTGGAGATCAACCTGTGTGTGGAATCGTCGGTTACATCGGGTCGAAGAAAGTTGTCCCCTTAATCCTGGATGGGCTGCGGCGCCTCGAATATCGAGGGTATGACTCCGCTGGCATCGCCGTGGTCGATTCGGAAGGAAAAGTGCAAATCCGTCGCGCCCCCGGCAAGTTGCACAACCTGGAAGAAGTCATCCGCCAATCCCCGATTGATGGCGCCTATGGCATTGGACACACACGCTGGGCCACGCATGGACGGCCAACCGAAGAGAACGCGCATCCGCACCGGGACTGCACCGGAAATATCGTCGTTGTCCACAACGGGATCGTCGAAAATTACGTTGACCTGAAACGGCAGCTCGAGCAGGAAGGCCACAAGTTCGTCACCGAAACCGACACGGAAATCATTGCTCACCTCGTCGAAAAATACATGCAGGAAGGCGGCGCGCTCGAGGATGCCGTGCGCAAGACCGTGCGCCAGCTCTCCGGGGTCTATTCCCTGGCGATTCTTTCCGCATCGGACCCGAACAAAATTATTGCAGCACGCACGGGACCTCCCTCTGTGATCGGACTTGGGCAAAACGAATTCTTCGTCGCCTCCGACATCCCCGCGATCCTCGCGCACACGCGCGACATGTTTTTCCTGGCCGACGGCGACATTGCCGTACTTACTCCCGACGGCGTACGCGTCATGGATCTCGACGGCAATACGATCCAGCGCGCCGTGCAGCACATCACCTGGGACCCCATCATGGCCGAAAAGGGCGGCTACAAGCATTTCATGCAGAAGGAAATTTTCGAGCAGCCCCGGGCGGTTCGCGACACTCTGCTCGCCAGCGTGGCGCTCGATTCCGGAAAAGTGTTCCTCGACAAGATGGACATTGCCGAGCAGGAGTTCCGCGAATTCACGAACGTAAAGATTGTGGCCTGCGGCACAAGCTGGCACGCCGGGCAAACCGGGAAATTCATGATCGAGAAGCTGGCGAAGATTCCCGTCGAAGTGGACTACGGCAGCGAGTTCCGGTATCGCGACCCGATCATCGATTCCAAGACGCTCACGATTTGCATCAGCCAGTCCGGCGAAACCGCGGACACTCTGGCCGCGCAGCGGGAAGCGAAGCAGAAGGGCTCGAAGACGCTGGCCATTTGCAACGTGTATGGCTCGATGATTACGCGCGAGGCGGCGGGGACGATCCTGACGCATGCCGGACCTGAAATCGGCGTGGCTTCGACGAAGGCTTTTACTGGGCAGCTCACCGCGTTGATGCTTCTGGCGATGTATCTCGGCCAGGTGCGCGGCACTCTGTCCGGGGATTGCGAGAAGCGCCTCCTGCAGGAAGTGATGCGCATCCCGCACAAAATGGAAACGGTGCTGCAGGGAGACGAAACGGGAATTTATGAAGCCCTGGCCCGCGCGTTTTTCCGGCACACGAATTTCCTGTACCTCGGCCGCGGCATCCATTTCCCCATCGCACTCGAAGGCGCCTTGAAGCTCAAGGAAATTTCCTACATTCACGCCGAGGGCTATCCCGCCGGCGAAATGAAGCATGGCCCCAACGCGCTCATCGACGAAAACCTGCCCGTCGTCATGCTGGCCACGCGCGACGAAAGCGATCCGGAAGCAATGACGCGGTACGAAAAGAGCGTCTCGAATATCAAGGAAGTGAAGGCCCGCGACGGCATCGTCATTTCCATTGTTTCTGAAAACGATCATCTCGCGCGCGAGGCATCCGATTACATCATCGTCGTTCCGCCCACGATGGAAATGTTCGCGCCTCTTCTTGAAGTGATCCCCTTGCAGTTGCTGGCCTACCACATCGCCGTCCGCCGCGGCTGCGACGTCGACCAACCGCGCAACCTGGCGAAGTCGGTGACGGTTGAGTAGGACGGGCTTCAGCCTGTCGCTTTGATTTCACTTTCTAGCTGGCCTAAACCCAGACAGGCTAGAAGCCTGTCCTACCAACCGCAAATCACGTACTATTGCTATTGTGAAACGCATTCTTCTCGCATGCGCCGCTGTCCACTTCGTTCTTATCGCTACCGTTGCGGCGCGCGCGCAGGTGCCTGCACCGGCTTCTCCTCCAAGTTCCGCCATCGCTTCCATCAAAATCACCGGCGCCAAGAAATTTCCAGCCGAGCAAATCATCGCCGCCAGCGGGTTGAAACCGGGCGACGTGGTTACGGCGGATCAAATCCAGGACGCCACCAACCGCCTCTCCGCTCTGGGAATATTCTCCGCGGTCAACTTCCGCTACACCACGAAGGGTGCCGCCATCAACCTGGAGTTCCAGGTCCAGGAAGCTCCCACCTATCCGATTTCATTCGACAATTTTCCATGGTTCACTTTCGCCGAAATTGGAGACACGATCCGAAACCAGGTCGGCCTGTTTACAGGCGAAGCTCCGGATGGCGGAACGATGATCGATCAAATGACCGCGGTCATTGAAAATCTGCTGGCCTCGAAAACAGTCAAGGGAAACGTAACGCACCAACTTCTGACCGCGCCCTCCGGCGAAGGCATGGTCCTGCAGTTTCGAGTGGAAGGCATCCCGCTTCGCGTTCAGTCGCTTCAATTCGGAGAAAGCCTGGCGGCCAACTCCGAACGATTGAAGGACCGCGTACCCGACATCAAGGGCCAGCCCTATTCCCTCTTTGCAGTTGAAGTTTTCGAGAATGAACAAGTCCGCCCGCTCTACGCCTCCAAAGGTTTCCTCCGGGCGCAAATCGGCCCGCCGCAAACGAATCTGATTCCCGACGTGAACGACCCCAAGGAAACCGCCGTGGATCTATCGATTCCCATCAATCCGGGTCCCGTCTATTCGTGGAAAGAAGTTTCCTGGCAAGGAAACATGGCCGTGCAGTCCGCCGATCTTGATCGCGCCGTAGATCTGAAGCCCGGCGACGTTGCGGACGGGATGAGGATTGAGGGTCTGTGGCAGAAAATAGAAGCCGAATATGAACGGCGCGGATATCTTGACATGAAGCTCAACGCTGAACCTCATTTTGACGACGCCGCCCACCAGATTACTTACCGTGTCAGTATTTCTGAAGGCCCGCAGTACCGCATGGGCGACTTGGTCATCACCGGATTGTCTGTGGACGGAGAGAGACGATTGAGGCAAGCCTGGCAGATTGCCCCCGGCCAGATTTTTAATGACGTCTATTACGAACAGCACATGAAAATATTGGCAAAACCCAGCCGCGACATTTTCGGAGACTTGCCCGTTCATTACAACGAGTTCGGCCACCTTCTTCGCCCGGACGAAACTCGCCACACAGTGGATGTGCTTCTGGATTTTAAATAGCACATTCCATTTTCGTGGGGCGAAATACTGAAAGTATTGTCATTCCGAGCGGAGCGGGGAATTTCTCCGTTATCTTCGAGATCACCCGAAGAGAGATTCCCCGCTCCGCTCGGAATGACAACGGGGCTCCTTGCGCTCAACATACCGATTCAACGTTTTTTCCGCCCACTTCCTGGATTAGGGTTACAATCCCGCGTATGCGATGGCGAATGAGCTGCTTCCTGTTTGCAGTGGCATTGATCTTGACCGGCTTGGCTGCGGGCCAACAGGCGCCGCCGCCCGCGACAGCGCCTCCCGCAAAAGCGCCCGCGAAGAAGCCGCCGGCCGCGGCTCAGTCCGGCACCAAGCCGAAAAATGACGACGCGGCCGCCGATCCCAAGGATGCCGCTCCGCTCGATCCCGACGCGGAATTGCAGGTTCTCGTTCGCACGGCCGGGAATGACAGCGCTGTCCTGGTCAAAAATCTGGAGGGTTATCTCGTGAAGTATCCCGAGACCCCGCGCCGTGGCGCGATTTACCGCGCCCTCCTCGAATCGGAAATGAATCTTCACGACTCAAAAGCCGCTCTCGATTATGCGGAGAAAGTCATCGCCATTCAGCCGGAAGACAGCCAGTCCATGTACGTTGCCGTGACGCTCCTCGAAAAAATGCCGGACGAACCAAGCCAGTTGAAAGCGATCGATTACGACACGCGCCTGATCGACCGCGTCTCGAAAGCCGATCCGGAATCGCGTCCCCAGCAGTTGACTCTGGACGACTGGCAAATGGGACGCAACAAATTCCTGGTCGACCTGTACCTGTTGCGCGGCCGTATACAGCATCACCTGCAAAAGAATGACGACGCCGTGAAGGACCTCACGTCCAGCTTCCGCCTGCTCCCGAACGCGGAGGCCGCGCTGACCCTCGGCGAAATCGCGGAAGAAGGCAAGCACACGGACGAAGCCATCCGTCAATATGCGGCGGCGTTCATCCTGGCCGCTGAGGAGCAGGCGGATACAAACAGCACTCCCATGGACCTCGATTCGCTCCGCTCTCGCATGGGCAATCTCTGGCGATTTACCCACGATTCGAGCGCGGGCCTTGGCGACATTCTGTTATCGGCCTACGATCGCACACGCGATATCGCCAAAGAGGAAAAAGCCGACGCGCCCGTCCACAACAAGGATGTGACCGATCCGCTCCAATTCAGTATGCGCCACGTCGATGGCGGCGCGCCCACGAAGCTGGCCGAATCGCACGGAAAAGTCGTCGTCCTGAACTTCTGGACCACTTGGTGCGCCTATTGCAATCAAATGGAAACCATGTTGGCTGATGTCCGGACGAAATTCTCGGGGCGCGATGATGTTGTCTTCCTCGCGGTAAACGCCGACGAGGAAGAAGGCCTTGTCACACCTTTCCTTCAGGATCAGAAACCCGGAGGGACTCTAGTTTTCGCCGACGGAGTCAACCAGGCGTTTCACGTCGAATCGATTCCAACTATCGTGGTTCTCGACAAGTCCGGCAAAATTGCGTACCGCACGCAAGGCTTCGCTCCAGACGGCTTTACCGATCTGGCCGCCGCCGCAATCACAAAAGCTTCGGCAGCCCCCGCGCCCTAGTCCGAATATTTCGAATAGAGGCGAATAGGCATCGCAAGTTCCAGGTTTTGCCTCCCGTGGCGCCGGCGTTCCCCGCCGGCGGTTTTTGGTTTACGAGGGCCGTCAAAAACCCACCGGCGGGACGCCGGCGCCACCAATTCGACCCTCTTGCCGCCATTCGCTTACTTGTCTCCAGTGGGTGATTGCTGCAGGGCGACATCGCGAGCGGCGATAATCGTATTGACATGAATTCGAACTGTGTCCGCGACCCGCCGCGCATATCCTCCGGCAAGTGTGGACGCCACAGGGATTCCCTTGCGGCGCGCATGTTCGAAGACCAGGCGGTCGCGCTTTTGCAAGCCTTCGATCGTCAGCGCCAGCCCGCCGAGCTGGTCTTCCCGATAAGGGTCCGCGCCCCCAACGTAGAAGATCAAATCCGGCGTCATTCGCTTGAGTGCATGCAGAAATCCCTCTTCGAGGGCGTCGAGATATTCGTGGTCACGCGTGCCATCCTCAAGGCCGATGTCTTCGTCGGAGGGCGGCTTCGGCATCGGATAGTTGTTTTCCTGGTGGATGGAAAGCGTGAATACGCTCGGATCGTCTTCGAAGATCGCCGCCGTGCCGTTGCCGTGGTGAACGTCCGTATCCACGGTCATGGCCGTTCGAATCTTTCCCGCCGCCTGGAGTGACCGGATGGCTACGGCGACGTCATGGATCATGCAGAAGCCCTCGCCGTGGCCAGGATAGGCGTGGTGGAAGCCTCCGCTCAGGTTCGCGGCAAATCCGTCTTCCAGCGCCTTGCGACCGGCCAGAGTCGATCCTCCCGCCGCCAGCCAAAACGCCTCTCGAGTCGACTCTGAGAGCGGAATCTCCAGCTTCATGCGTTCACTCAGAGTTAGAGAATCCGTCTGCAGCTTGTTGACGTAGGCATGAGTATGGACTCTTAGAACATCTTCGTCCGGCGCGGGCTCCGGTTGCAGGAAGTCGCTGGGCTCCGCGATTCCCTCGGCGAGCAGCGCGTCGCGGATCAACCTGAATTTTTCCGAGGGGAACACGTGCGGGCCGATGTCCAAATCGTACTTGGGGTGATAGATAACCTTGAACGGAAGCATAGGTGAAATCAAAAGAGCGGTGCGCTCTTCAGTTGTCGCGGTCGAGAATGAAATCGGGAACAGTTCGCAGAGCGCGCCCGAAATCGGAAGTGCCGTTGCCGTTGAGGCAGGCCTTTGCGCGAGCGGCGAAATCAAGCGCTACGGCCCGCGTGCGGTCCAGCGCTCCGGATTCGTGCACCAGCGCGGTGATCTGCTCCGGGCGAACGCTGTCGAACCCCTTTTCTTCGAGCACCGTCCGCACCAGGCGTTTTCCCGTGGCGCCGTCGCTCTCCAGTGCGTAGATCAAGGGCAGCGTGACCTTGCCTTCCTTCAAATCGCTCAGCACCGGCTTGCCGAGTTGTTCCGGAGAAGCGGTGAAATCCAGAACGTCATCCACCAACTGGAACGCAAGCCCCGCGAAGTGCCCGTAATCGGCGAGCGCCTGCTCTCCCGCGTCGCCCACATTGCCGAGGACCGCGCCCAGCCTGGCGCATCCCGCAAACAAGCAAGCCGTTTTGCGGGCCGCGAGTTCGATCGCATCCTGCTCCGTTAAATCCATCCGGCCGAGCTTGGCCAGTTGGACAAGCTCGCCTTCCACCATGTTTTGGGTGAGTTCGATCAGAACGTCGAGGATCTTGAAATTGCGCTCGGCGAGGGCCATCTGAAATGACTGCATGTAAAGCCAGTCGCCCGTCAGCACGCTCCGGTGGTTTCCCCAGCGGGAATTGGCCGAGGGGCGGCCGCGGCGGGTGTCGGCTCCGTCAATCACGTCGTCATGGATAAGCGTGGCGCTATGGATCAGTTCGACGACGGCGCCCAGCCGGATCGCGCTGTCTCCCCGGTACCCCGCATAACCCGCGGAAAGCAGCAACAGCGCAGGGCGCAGCCGCTTTCCGCCGCTGTCCAGCAAGTAGCGCGAGATTTCGGCGACCGGCTCAATCGCGGAATCGTTCTGGAGCGCAAGTTCACGCTCGACCTTGAGCAGGTCATCGCGAACGAGATCGAATATTTCCTTCGCCGTCAGAAGTGAGATGACACCCCTCCAGGAACTGCCCCCGCGCGATTTCCGGATTGATCCAGACCAAAGAACCGCCGAAAGTTGGCCGACGTCGTTTCGGCCACCTCGGTCGCTGGCAAGTTTCTCACATTCCCGAGGGTCTGCGCCACCTCCGCGACATAGGCCGGCTCGTTTCTCCGCCCCCGGTGGGTTTGCGGCGCCAGGAACGGGGAATCGGTTTCCACCAGCAAATAGTCCAGGGGAATTTCCCGCGCTACGTCGCGCAAATTCTGAGCCTTCGGGTACGTCACATTTCCAGCAAAGGATATGAGGAAACCCATGTCCATTCCCTGACGCGCCTCGTCGAGCGTTCCCGCAAAACAATGAAAGATCCCGCCCAAGCCGGAACTGCGCCAGTCTTCCTCCAGAATCTTCAGGCAATTCGGCCACGCTTCCCGGCAGTGGATGATCACCGGCCTGCGTGCGGCGCGCGCCTGGACGAGCTGATGTCGAAAAACGCTGGCCTGTATCTCGCGGGGCGAATGATCGTAGTGAAAGTCGAGGCCGATTTCTCCCCAGGCGATCAAGCGCGGGTTGCGTGCCAGGCGGTCCAGTTCCGCGTAGTGCGCGTCTGTCGCATGACTCGCCTCGTGTGGGTGAATCCCGGCCGCGGCGTAGATCCAATCGTGCGTTTCGGCGTAGGGAACCGCCGCACCCAGCTTTTCGATTTCCGGTCCGTTGCCGATTGCAAGCAGCGTTCCGACTCCCGCAGCACGCGCCCGATCGAGCATGGCATCGCGATCCGCGTCAAAGTCGGATACGTCCACGTGCGCATGTGAATCGATAAGGTTCATGATTTAGGTAGGACAGGCTTCAGCCTGTCTGCTTTTGTGAAAGAACAACTCAAGACTGACCCGTCAAACTCTGACAGGCTGAAGCCCGTCCTACTTCAGCCTCGCCCCAACTGGAACATCTTCCAGGAAGCCTGCGAGGACGGGCGCGCCATCCGGCAAGGATGCTGCGACAATCATGCCGTTCGATTCGACGCCGCGCAGCTTTCGAGGCTGCAAATTTGTTACGACCACCACTTTGCGCCCCACCAGATCCTCCGGCTTGTAGGCCAGCGCAAGGCCCGCGACAATTTGCCGCACTTCGTCGCCGATGTCGACTTGCAATTGCAACAAGCGGTCCGCACCCGTGACGCGCTCGGCGGTCTTGACCTGCCCGACGCGCATCTCCACCTTCGCGAAATCCTCGATTCCAATCTTCGTCGCCGCGGCTGCGGCGGCCGGAGCCGCGGCAGCGCCTGCCCCAGTGGGAGTGCCGGATGCGGCGGGTGCCGGTGTTTCCGGGGCTTTGTTCTGTTCCTGCTCCATGGCTTCAATCCTCGCAATCGTTTCGGATTTATCAACGCGCGGGAAAATACCTTCCGGCTTCCCCGTTTTGGTTCCGGGCTTGAGCTGTCCCCAGGAAAGCAGGTCCAGCTGAACTCCGCTCAGCGGCTCGTTCTGCCCCAATTGACTCCAAATTTTCTGCGTCGCCTGCGGCAGTACTGGATGCGCAAGGGCCGCGGCAATGCGCAGACCCTCGGCAGCCGTATATAGCACAGTCGCCAGGCGCGCTCGATCCTCGGGCTTTTCGGCAAGAGCCCACGGCTTTTCGACCGTGATGTACTTGTCGATCATGGCGACGATTTCCCAGATCGACTCCAGCGCCAGCGAGAAGCCGAGACGGTCGTATAAGTGCATGACCTTGGTCAGGGCTTCGTTGGCAAATTCCGCCGTGCTGGGGGCGTCTGATTCCCCGCCCTGCTTCGGCGAGGGTTTCGGAATTTCGCCGCCGAAATAGCGTTCGATCATCGTGAGCGTGCGGCTGGCCAGATTGCCGAGCCCGTTCGCGAGATCGCTGTTGTACCGCGTGACCAGCGCATCGTAGGAAAAGCTGCCATCCTGTCCGAACACGATCTCGCGCAATAAGTAGTAGCGCAGCGGCTCGATACCGATCGCGTTGACGATCGGGCGCGGCCGCACCACGTTGCCGCGCGACTTGCTCATCTTCTCGCTGTCAAACAGCAGCCAGCCGTGCGCCCAGATTTGCCGGGGCAATGGCAGATCCGCCGCCATCAAAAACGCGGGCCAGTAGACCGCATGAAATCGAATAATTTCCTTGCCGACGAGATGCAAATCCGCGGGCCAGAGCCCCCTCTGTTCATAATTCGGCCCGCCCACGGCGCTCAGATATCCGATCAGTGCGTCAAACCATACGTAAAACACGTGCGGCGCTTCGCCCGGCACCGGAATCCCCCACCGGATCGTTGTCCTCGTGATCGAAAGATTTTTCAGGCCGCCATTCACGAAACTCAGCACTTCATTCCGGCGGCTCTCCGGCTGAATGAAATCGGGATTGGCCGCGTAGAAATCGAGAAGCTTTTGCTGAAATTCGGAAAGTTTGAAAAAATAGTTTTCTTCCGTTACGGTTTCCGTGGGGCGCCCGCAATCGGGACAGGCGTCGCCGGGGCCCGCGTCCACCACGTAGGCGTTGTCGTAAATACAATATTGTCCGGTGTAGCGGCCCTTTTCGATGAAGCCATTATCCCGGCACCGCTTGAAGAGCCATTGCACGGTGCGGTGATGCTTCTCATCCGTCGTGCGGATGAACTCGTCGCCCGGAATTTCGAGATCGTCCCACAACTGCCTCCACTGCTTGGCGATTTCCGTGGAAAATTCCTGGGGAGACTTCCCCGCTTTTTGCGCCGAACGCTCGACGTTCACGCCGTGCTCGTCCGCGCCCGTGGTCATGAAAACGTCGAATCCCCGCATGCGCTTGTAACGCCGGATCACGTCCGCAACAATCGTCGAATAGGTGTGCCCGATGTGCGGCATACCGTTGGTGTAATACAACGGCGTGGTCAGATAGTATTTTGGCTTGGCTCGGGGAGTGCTCATTCGCCCTTTCGATCTAAAATGTTAGGGTAAATCAATACGATGGCAAACCGCCAGTCAACGGCAGCAAGCTCCGCACTGGAACTCAAATTTCGATAGTAAGCGCGCCATCAGATGCTGTCAAATCACCTGGAGCGTGCAATGGAGATTAACGGCGGGACTGCGCGGCAGAGGAATTTCGCTTCTTCATTTGCTTCATCGCTGAACGCACGATATAAGCGGAGCGCGTCATGCCCGCCGCTTCGGCCAGCCGGTCAATTGTGTTGATCTGGCTTTGCCGCGCGGTGATATTTACGCGGACAGTTTTCTCATCCGCGGGAATGTCCACCAAAAGCAAAACGGCCCCCGTACGAACCGTGTTCTTCTCCAAGCTTTCCAGCGCGGAAGGCTTGGGAATTGCATCGCCGTCTTCCCGCATCCCTTCGATATGCAATGTTAGGGCGTCCACAGCATTGAGGTGCGCCTCTTCAAGTGTCTTGCCCGCAGTTATGCACCCGGGAAAATCAGGAAAGCTTACGCCGAAATCAGATTTTCGGTCTTTATGTACAAAAGCGATGTATTTCATTTCTACCTCAGTTTGATCTTCGCCTGTTTTTCAATGCTTCTTAAAGTGCCGATCGGGATGTCTCGGCGAGGAACGGGAACAGTGACCCGGCCCGGCTTAGTGAAATGCTTGAACTGCTTGTGGCTCCCAGTATGGTTAACCTCATACCAACCATCGTCTTGCAACCGCCGAATCACCTCGCGGCTACCCATAAACTATTATACACACTTAATACACACTCGTCCAGTGGATGTGCCCGCCCATTTCGGACTGACAAACCCCTTGATTTATTGCATCTTAAAAAACAAGGCACCCGCCGCTCGGGTGCCTTTTAGCCAGACAGAATTTTTGAAATCAAAAAGAATCGAGCAGCCCTGGTATGCCCTAGCCCTGAGGCGGCGGAGGCGGTTGCTTGCCTTCCCCACGATGTCCGCCCTTTCCGAATCCACGGCCCAGGACCTGCTTGAAGGCCGGGTCCGGGGCGAAGAGAGACGCGGAGGGGGATTGCCCAATGCTGGACAACTGGTAGGTGGTCGTCCCAAAGCGTGGATCGGTGTGCGTCTCCTCCATCAAGAGATCCAAATCATTCGAGTACCAGCGCTCGGATGTAATCTGGAAGGCTTGCGCGTTTCCAATCGCTCCCATGGGAATGGTTCGCGTCACTTGCTTGTCATCCACCGTATAGACCATTTTCACGAGAACAGGATCTGTGTACGACCCAGTGGGATTGTCCGTTACCGTTTCGTTGTTCGAGGCGGGACGGTTTGGCCGGTCCTCCATCCCTCCTCGCGGAGAGGGATAGTGATCGCGGATCGGGAAAGCCTGGTAGGTCCCCTTGGTCACATTGACGATATATTGCATCTTCGTAGTGACGTTACGAATGTAGGCAAACTCCTGAGCCTTGCCCGCCGCCGCCCAGGGACCAATCGCCGTGATTTTCACGTCGCGGTACGTGCTGCCATCCGCGCCGCGAGCGAAAACTCCGGTCGTTGTGTTCGTAATCGAATTGCCGCCGGCGAGGGCCTCTATGCGCGTAATCGTAAAGTTGGCCAGAACGGGCTTGCCGGTCACCAGCTTGCCTCCGAAGCCGCCCACGAGCCCACCAAATTCAAACATGCCGGCCATTGGTCCGCCCGGCCCCGGACGCCGGTCCCCAAACCTCCCAGGAGGCGGAGGGTTCTGCGCTCCGGCAATCATCGCCACACTCGTTAACAACAATCCAGCAACACCTGCCACAAGCATTGCTTTTCTCACGGCCCTGCCTCCTCAAACCTAGCCTGCGATTACGTAGATTCCCAAACCCGTTTACTGAATCAATTTCACTCCGCGCGGCCAGCCATCCTCACCCACTAAAACATCCGCAAGAATCAAATCTTCATCCGGAGTTTCGGCGACCGGATAACCAAGCTGCGCCAGGGAAGCCCTCGTCAACTGGACGCGCACAACCATACCCGGATCATCCGCGGTAATCGCACCCGTAAACGGCACCGGCACAAAGTCGGAAGCGACATATGACTCACTCGCTGGCGCATCTTCACCAGCCGACGCGGCGGGCGGCACTTCATCCTGCTTCGGCGCGGCGGGAACCTTGGCCTGCAGAGGCATTCCCGATTCAGAGGAGACATCATTCCGCGCGGGCGTGGATGTCTGACCCTTGGAACGTCCGCTCGCGGTCCACAGAAAAACCAACAGCACTGCCGCGGCGGCGCCCACGCTGGCCCACTCCAGGCTGCGACGCCAGGAAGCGCGCCGATGGTGGTTCCGAAATGCAACGAGCAACGCCGCTTCCACGCGGGGCGGCATCTCGGCCTCGCGCGCGATCTTTCCCGCGGATTCTGTTGCGTCCGCGAGAGCGGCCGCGTCCGCCATCCGCTGCGAGCAAAGCTCGCAATGGCCGGCATGCTCCAGGGCGGCTTCGCGCACGTTCACGTCCAAAAGCTCCATGCGCACAAACCCGTGCACAACCTCATCGAATTCCCTGCACGTCATTTCCTTCATGCCTTCTCTCCCGGGCGCGCCCAGACCGCCCTGGCTCCGGCCCGTGCCGGACGGAGTTTATCCAATAGAATGGACCGTGCTCGATTGAGCCTCGACCTCACGGTTCCGACGGGGCAATCGAGCAATGCCGCCGCTTCGCCGTAGCTTTTCCCCTCCAGGTCGCACAGCGTCACCGGTTCGCGATAATGGTCCGGTAAGGTCAGAATGGCATCGCGCAATAATTCGGCAATTTGCGCGCGCTCCAAACCCTCCAGAATCATCTCCGCATGCCCCGCCCGGGCCGAGGAATGTCCATTCCCGTTGGTACCGGCCAGCTCACCGATTGACCCTGTCGAAATACCCTTGCCCAGCTCTTCGGATAATGGGACGTAGCGGCCCTCTTTTTCATGCAGCTTGCGCAAGTGGTTCCGCGCGATACCAAAGAGAAAAGCGGCGGGAGTGCCTTTCTGTTCGTCATATTTCTTGGCATGGCGAATCAGAGTCAAGAAGGTCTCCTGGACAACATCCGCCGCCGATTGTGGGCTTCCGCTCATGTGCACTGCATACCTGTAGAGTCCGCCCTGGTGTCGGCGGTAGAACTCCAGAAAAGCGTCATCGTCTCCCGCTGACAGACGCCTGATCAGTTCGACATCTCGTGTCTCAACTGTTTCTGCCATCTACCCCGGTTGGACGTCGCTCCCGCACCTACACTAAGGATTACCCGTTCCGGCAGGAGGAGTTCCACTTTCTTGGCCTGATTGTGCCTCGGATCTGGCCCTGTAAAGAGATGCCTTAGTATATTCTCATAGTTGTTTCAAATTTCTTGAATGCCTCCCTCAAGCGCACTGCTGGAAACAGCCGTCCCCGGCTGTTAAGATGCCTGTAAGCGACGCAAGCCTTAATGGGAATAACCGTCGAGCGGCACAATACTCACGTGGGGGGCGATCGATGATACGACACAAAATTATGCGCAAGATCTGGGCTCCGCTTTCGATCCTCGCTTTGGCGGCGAGCCTGCTATTCATGGCTGGGGTACGCGCTCAGAACTCAGCCGGCGCCTCTCAAATGTTGAAAGGCGAAGGCTCGTTTAATGACTGGTTAAATGAGCGCCCCGGCAATCGGTATCTGATCAAGGCCTCTGACTTGCCGAAACCGTACGCCACGGACTCCGCGCCCAATCAGTCCAAAGTCGTTCCGCGCCCCGCCGATGCCTGGCCGAAAGTGCCGAATGGCTTCAAGATTGACCAGGCCCTTACCGGCCTCAACTCACCGCGTACGATAATCACCGCGCCGAACGGAGACCTGTTCGTGGCGGAGAGCATTCCTGGCAGGATTCGTGTCCTGCGCGGGTTTGGCGCCGATGGCAAGGTCGAAACGAACGAAGTATTTGCCAACGGCCTGACCATGCCATACGGAATTGCATTCTATCCCCCGGGACCGAATCCGCAGTTCGTCTATATCGGAAATACGAATTCCATTGTTCGCTTTCCCTACAAGAATGGCGAACTGAAGGCCAGCGGGCCGGTCCAGGTAGTCGTCCCGAGCATTCCGGCCGGCGCACAGTACGGCGGCGGGCATTGGACGCGCAGCCTGGTATTTTCGAATGACGGCAAGAAACTCTATGTCGGCGTCGGGTCCAAAGCGAACGTCGGCGATGACGCATCCGAAACCAATCGCGCCGATATCCTCGAATTCAACCCGGACGGAACCGGGCAGCGAATCTATGCTTCCGGCGTTCGAAATGCCTCCGGCCTGGCCATGCATCCGGAGACGGGCCAGCTCTGGGTCGCGGTGAATGAACGCGACGCGCTGGGCGACGATCTCGTCCCCGATTATGTGACGCACATCCAGGAAGGCGGCTTCTATGGCTGGCCGTGGTATTACACGGGACCAAATCAGGATCCGCGATTTGCGGGAAAGCGTCCCGATTTGAAAGAGAAAGTCATCATTGCCGACGTTTTGCTGCAATCCCATTCCGCTCCTTTGACATTGACTTTTTATGAGGGCAAGCAATTCCCCGCCGAATATCGCGGCGATTTATTCGTTACTTCGCACGGATCCTGGAATCGCGCTCACCGAACGGGATATAAAGTCATGCGGCTGTATACTCCGAACGGGAAAGCCACGGGCGAGTATGAAGATTTCGTCACCGGGTTCGTTGTGGACGACGCTAACGTTTGGGGACGCCCAGTCGGCGTGGCCGTGGCAGGCGACGGCGCGCTGGTGTTCACGGATGACGCGTCGAACAGCGTCTGGCGCGTGACTTACACCGGGAAGCCTTCCGGTAACTAAGCAGAGGGACCTGAAAAGCTTTAACACAGAGAGCACGGAGAAAAGCGGAGAATAGCGGAGCAGAGTCATCCCTTGCGGTCCGGGTCACCGCGGACCGTGATGCGTCGTGCGGTTTTATTCAGTTTTTCTCTTCCTGCAGTTCTCTGTTCTCTCTGTGTTCTCTGTGTTAAAGCCGTGGAATTTTTGTTGCAACACCGACCACACATTCCGCCACCAACTTTTTATACGCAGATGGGAGCCACTTGGTACACGTTCTCGTAGCCCGCGTTCGCGCCGCGCTCGCGGCGCATATCCGACAGCACTACCAGCAGGACGTGGCCATCGTCACGGAGAAACCTCCCCGCATCGAAATGGGCGAGGCCGCCACGCCCGTCTGTTTTGAACTAGCCAAGCGGCTGAAACGCGCGCCGCGGCAAATCGCGCAGGAAATTGCAGTACAGCTTCCGCCCATCGAAGGAGTCCAGCGCGTGGAAGTTGCGGGCGGCGGTTACGTGAATTTCTATTTTTCGCGGGCGGCGTTTCTCGCGGGGACCTTGGAGGAAGTTGAAGCGCGATTGCCCGGCGCCGCTGCTGACGCGCCAAAATGCATCGTCGAGCATACCAACATCAATCCGAATAAGGCCGCGCACATCGGCCATTTGCGCAACGCCGTGCTGGGCGACACGTTTGTGAACCTGCTGCGCAGAACAGGCCGGCGCGTCGAAGTGCAAAATTACATTGATAACACGGGCGTGCAGGTCGCGGACGTGGTCATCGGTTTCCTATACATTGCAAAAAAAACTCCGGCGGAAGTCCGCGCCCTGGCCGCGGAACCGAAATTCGACTATTACTGCTGGGATCTGTACGCGAGCGTGACGCACTTTTTTGAGGAAGACAAAACGCGGCTCAGCCTGCGCGGTGAAATGTTGAAATCGATCGAGGAAGGCGCGGGCGAAGCGTCGGAAATGGCAAACATCGTCGCCCCCGCCATCGTTCGCTGCCACCTCCGCACGATGGAACGGCTGGGAATTGAGTACGACCTCCTGCCACGCGAGAGCGAAATTTTACATTTGAAATTTTGGGATGCGGCATTCGATCTGCTGAAACAGCGCAGTGCGATTCACCTCGCCGGCTCGGGAAAGAATGCCGGATGCTGGGTGATGCGCATGAACGAAAGCGGGGATGCCGCCGACGTGTCCGGTGAAGATGACGACGCAAAAATCATCGTGCGTTCCAACGGAACCGTTACCTATGTCGGCAAGGATATCGCCTACCAGCTCTGGAAATTCGGATTGCTGGGCCGCGATTTTCACTACGAGAAATTTCACACGTATGCCGCCGGGCACACGCTTTGGTCCACTGTGTCGATCGGAGGCGATCCCGCGGCTCCTTCATTTGGGCACGCCGCTATCGTGTATAACGTGATCGACGCGCGGCAGGCGTATCTGCAAAACGTCGTGACCGCCGGACTGCGCGCCCTAGGCTACGAAGAACAAGCTCACCGCTCGATTCACTTTTCCTACGAAATCGTGGCTCTCACCCCGCGCTGCGCCGGCGAGCTTGGCTACACACTGAGCGAGGAAGACGCGAAGAAGCCGTACGTCGAAGTCAGCGGCCGTAAGGGCCTTGGCGTCAAAGCTGACGATTTACTCGACCGCCTCGAAGCCGCCGCGCGCGCCGAAGTGGATGAACGCCACCCGGACACGGCCGACGTGGAGCGCGCCGCCATCGCGCACTCCATCGCGATTGGCGCGCTGCGCTATTTCCTGTTGAAATTCACGCGGACCGCGACCATCGCCTTCGACTTCAAGGACGCCCTCAGCTTCGAAGGCGAGACTGGACCGTATTGCCAGTACGCCGTCGTACGCGCGCGGAATATTTTCCGCAAACTTCGCGACCAGCAGACGGACTTTGATATGTCTTCGCTAAGAACAGTGCACGCGGGCGCAGCAGCGGAATTATTTGCGGGCGCCGACGGGAACGCATTCTGGGAACTTGCGTTCCTCGCGGCATCGCTCGACACGCAAATCGATGCCGCGGTCGAGGCGCAGGAGCCCGCCTTTGTCGCCAAATACGCGTTCCAACTCGCCCAGGCTTTCAATCTTTTCTATCACCATCACCACATCCTCACGGAAACCGACGCTGCCAAGAAAAAATTCCTATTGCAACTGAGCCGCATGGTCGAAATTCAGCTCGTCGCAGCGCTGGAGCTTCTGGGAATCGAATCGCCTGAAAAAATGTAGCCTTTCGTAGCACAGCCACTCTTGGCTGTGCGGTTTTGTGGGCGTTTGATACGCCACTGATACAGCCACGATCGCAAAACCCGCACAGGCAGGAGTGCCTGTGCTACTAAATTCTGCCCGTGGTCGCTTGACAAATCATCTCCAGCGCGATCATTGTCAGCCCAATATAATTGTGCGCAATTCACAAAATCCGGGAGGAAACCATGCACCTGTCACTTCGGACCGCAGTTGGCGCCCTGGCGATTACAACACTCTTTGCCGGCCTTGCCGACGCGCGTATCACGCGCATTCAGATCGCGAAGACGGAACCCGCATTCGGCGGCATGAGCTTCGGGACCGTGGGTCCATATGAACGGCTGACGGGGAAGGCGTATGGCGAAGTCGATCCTAAGGCGCAGGGGAACGCGCTCATCCAGGACATCAAACTGGCTCCCAAGAATTCCCGCGGCATGGTCGAATACGTCACAGACATTGACATTCTGCGGCCTGTGAATCGCTCTAAATCAAACGGCATCCTGTTTTTTAACATAGTCAATCGTGGAAATAAAGGCGGCCTGCAACTTTTTGATGCCGGCGTCCCCGGCGGCGCTTCCGACACCAACAATCTGGCGAATCCGGGCGACGGTTTCTTAATGCGCAGCGGCTACACGATGGTCTGGTTCGGGTGGCAAGCGGACGTCGTGCCGGGCGGCGGACGCATGAACATGACCGTCCCTGTGGCCCACAATGCCGACGGATCGGCGATAACCGGAGTGGTGAGAAGCGAATTGACGTCTCAGACTCCGACCAACACGTTGAGCCTGGCGAGCGGTTGGTTCACGGCAAATTCCGCGCCTTACCCGACAGTGAGCACGGATAACCGTGCGCCGCTTGCGGACGGATTCCTCCCTACCCTGACGATACGCAATCACCAACAGGATCCGCGCATCCCGATTCCAAACACGGAGTGGTCGTTCGGCGCGTGCGGACCCAATAACGAGCCGATACCAAGCGCGACGCAGATTTGCTATCCGGCGGGATTTAAGCCGGGCCGGCTCTATGAAATTACCTATCGCGCCAAAGATCCGCTGATTCTCGGCCTCGGCTTTGCCGTGACCAGAGACCTGGGTAGTTTCCTGCGGTCGGCAGAAAAGGATGACAATGGGACGCCGAATCCGGTACTGACTCCGAATGTCCGGACGATTTTGATGGGGCAGTCTCAGAGCGGACGATATGTCCGGACGTTCATCCGCCTGGGATTTAATCAGGGCGAAGACGGCAAGATCGTTTTCGACGGCGCGTTTCCGGAAATCGGGGGCGGACTTGCTGCCGCTCAACGTGCGCTGGGGCCAGCCCGGCCGCGGCGCCGAAAATGAGGAAGTAGACAATCAATCCCCAGGCGCGGAATTTCCCTTCACGTACGCGCGAGAGACCGATCCTTTGACGGGCCGCACAGCGGGGATTCTCGATCGCTGCACGGCCTCGCACACCTGCCCGAAGATCGTCCACGCGGCGACCTCGCTCGAGATGTGGGAACTCCGCCAGTCGCTTGGATTCACCGACCCACTTGGAATGAAGGACCTGCCTGATCCGGCGAATGTGCGCACCTACTTGATGGTCTCTACGCAACACGGGCCCGCGGCCCTGCCGCTGCCGACTCAGGCGCCATTCGGAGTCTGCCAGCAGCAGCCAAACCCAAACCCGCACACCTGGACGGTGCGCGCCCTTCTTGTTGCGTTGACTGCGTGGATCACGAACGGCACCGAACCGCCACCGAGTTCCCGGCCTACCATCGCCGCGGGCAATCTGGTTGCCGCGGACCAGGTGCACTTCCCTGTCATCCCCGCGAATAAGTACGGCGGCGTCAATCGTCCCGCGGTAAAATTTCTGGCCCTCAACAATCCGCTGCACGTGCTCGATTTCGGCAAGGAATACGACTCCGCGGACGTCACCGGAATACTAAATGGAGAACTGCCGAAAGTTGGAACGGCGCGGTACGGCGCGCTCGTCCCTCAAGTGGATGAAGACGGCAACGATCTCGGCGGAATCCGAAATGTGTTCATCCAGGTTCCGATTGGCACCTATACGGGATGGAATCTCTTCAACAGCCGGTCCTTCGAGGATGGTTTCTGCGAACTGACCGGGAGTTTCATTCCTTTTGCATCCACGGTGCAGGAACGAGTGGCAACCGGGGACCCGCGAAAGTCTCTCGAAGAACGCTACCCGAATAACGGCGCGTATCTCGCCGCGTTCAAGAAAGCCGCTCACAATCTTGTGAAGCAACGCTACCTGCTGCCCGAGGACGCCGCCACGCTAATCAAGCAGGCGGAAGACAACGGCATCCGGCAAGCCCCTTAATGGCGATTGAGGGCCTCGAATACATCGAGCGTGCCCGGCGATATCCAGGAGTTCCGGCACGCTGAACACCTTGCACGCCGAACCCGAGTATTTGCAAAACTGCTCATCTAAATAAGGAAATTCACCGGTCCACATTCCGTAATCTTCAAAAAGAAAACTCCTCGATCGCCCCCAAACGCCACCTGAAGTTAAGAAAGTTATGAATCTGCCGATAGATCATTGCTGGGGCACTCCCGGACCCCAAATCTGATCGATTTCAGTCCGTGCAATGGTCCCTGGAGTCGGTCCATGTTTCACTAAGGAATCAGCCAATGCAGAAACTCTCTTTCAAATTCATGCTGCGGACGGTGATCGTAGTCCTCATCGGAGTTTCCGCGCTCGGGTATATCCTGACTCGATCTCTTGCGTCTGAAGTGCGAAAACGGGCTGACCAGGAAGCAACCGATCAGGTCGAAGCAACGTTGAATGTCCTTCAGACGGTGGACAATCTAAGTTCGCAGTCCATCCAGTCCGCCATGAAAGTTTTGCTGCAGGAAGGAGAGCGAATCGGAGTGCCTGAGACCAGGAATTTTACGACCCTCGAGGGCCAGCCGGTTCCCGACCTCCGTCTGGGAAACTCCCCGCAAACAGGCAATTTTGCGCTGGTGGATCGCCTCAAGCAGCTCATGGGATGCACCGCCACACTTTTTGTGAAGAAGGGAGACCAATTCGTGCGCGTCTCCACGAATGTTCTGAAAGCAGACGGCTCCCGCGCCGTTGGAACGGTCCTGGACCCGTCAGGAAAAGCCTACGCGGCTATCCAGGCGGGACAACCATTTTATGGAGTGGTGGACATCCTTGGGAAACCCTACATGACCGGCTACGAACCGATGCAAAATGCAGCAAAGCAGACGATCGGCGTGTGGTACGTGGGTTACCCCTTGACCGCGGTCGGCGATCTTGGCGAGCGAATCAGCAACGCAAAAATTCTGGATCATGGATTCGTCGCGCTGCTTCATGCTGATGGAAGAGTCATCTTCAAACCGCAAGAGTTGACAGAGGATGTCTTGCGCACGCTGGTGGACCGTTCTTCGGCGGCGGAATGGACCGTGCATTCCAAGCCCTTCGAAAAATGGGGATACACACTCCTGGCCGCGTATCCGCAAGCCGACGTTGCCGGCAGACTCCGATTCATGCAGGCGGTTGTCGTTTCCTGCGTGGTTCTGGTGTCGCTCCTGGTTCTGCTGGCGCAGTATTTATTGGTCCGCAAGCTGGTCGTCGACCCGCTCCGGCGATTGACCCATATGATTCAGGATATCGCCGAAGGCGAGGGCGACGTCACCAAGCGTCTGGAGGTGGCCGACGCGTTCGGGAACGACGAACTGGGAGAAGTCAGCCGCCTCTTCAATCTCTTCATGGATAAGCTGCAGGGGCTCCTTCGCGGGGTGGTGGCCCACACGCATAAACTTACGGCGGCAAGCCAGGAACTGCTCGATGCCAGCGAGCAAATTACCATTAATTCCGGACAAACCGCGGAGCAGTCGAACTCCGTTTCCAGCGTCACTCTGCACGTCACGGAAAATATTCAGAGCCTGGCGACGGGCGCGGGGGAGATGACGTTAACGATTCAGAATATAGCCGCGAACAGTTCAGAAGCCGCCAAAGTCGCTGGCTCCGCCGTCTTGATCGCACAGACCGCCAATACCACGGTCGCCAAACTGGGCCAGTCCAGCGCGGAGATCGGAGAAGTCATCAAGGTCATTACGTCCATCGCGGAGCAGACCAATCTGCTGGCACTGAACGCAACCATAGAAGCCGCCCGCGCCGGGGAAGCCGGCAAGGGCTTTGCCGTCGTGGCCAACGAAGTGAAGGAACTCGCCAAGCAGACGGCCAGGGCCACCGAAGACATCAGCAGCAAAATCGTGGCCATCCAGGCGGACACCAAGGGCGCGGTGGCGGCGATCGGGACTGTGAGCGGCATCATTAACCAGATCAATGACATTTCAGCGACGATTGCAACCGCCGTGGAAGAACAGAGCGCGACGACCGACGAGATGACGCGCAACACCAGCGAGGCGGCGAGCGGGGCAGGCAACATTTCCGACAACATGGGTGGAGTTGCGAAAGCAGCCGCGGGCACGCTGTCGCGCGCGCAATCGTCGCAAAAAGCGGCGCAGGAATTGTCCTCCCTGGCGAAGCAGCTCGGCGGCCTGATGCGACAGTTCAAGATCGAGCGCAGCGAAAGGAGAAACGATATTTCTCTGCCCGTTAGGATCACCGCGACCGAAATCGACGGCCATCCTTTGGAGCAGGAAATCACAACCATTAACGTGAGCCATAGTGGTGCCCTATTGAGGGGTGTCAGGGGAAAACTTCAGCTTGGCAGCCGTGTTTCGTTGGCCCGCTTAAACAAGCGGGAGGAGTTTCTTGTCGCCTGGGTGGGAGAAGAAAATACGAGTGGAGCGGGGCAGATCGGTGTCTCAGCGGTTGGACCTGCAACTTCCTTTTGGGATGATGTGATCGGAGAGCATTCCCAGGCCGAATCGGCCGGCGCGATGAAAAATCATCCGGCGAAGGCCCGGACGAGAGAGTCTGTTTGAGGACTCGGTTTTTGTTACTGTAGCGCCCGTCCGCCGCGGCGGACGGGCATTTTGCGTGATTACAAAGTGCCCGCCTGAAGGCGGGCGCTACAAAATTGTGCCAGTTTTGAGTTTCTATCGGCGTTTCAGGGCTTCGAGCTCATCGAGCGTGCGGGGCCAGTCGGACTTCAATAGGCGGGACAGCCCACGGTCTGCAAGGACTCTTCCTCCGGTCTGGCAGCGCGCGCAATAATTCGTCTCGTTGTCCGCGTAGCGAATGCGCTGAATTTTTTCTCCGCACCTCGGGCACGGCTGGCCGTAGCGTCCGTGAACCGCCATGTCCTTGCGAAACGCTGTCACCTTTTCGGGAAACGCTTTCTCCGCCTCAAGGCCTAGCCTGTCCGTCCACAGCGTTAGCGTGTGCTGTGTTGCTGCAAACAACCTCTCCCATTCCTCCGTTCGCAGTTTCTGCGTCAACGTGACCGGAGACAGTTGCGCGGTGTGGAGGATCTCGTCCGAATACGCGTTGCCGATGCCACTGAGAATGCGCGGGTCGGTAAGCGCCCTCTTCAATGTGCGGTTTTCGGCTGTAAGCGCGTCGCGAAACGCGCTGAAATCGCTTTCGAATATTTCAATTCCTCCCGGGTCGATGGAGCGCAATCCATCCTCGCCGGAGAGGACGTGCAGCGATGCTCGGCGCTTCGTCCCGGCTTCGGTAAGCACGAGCGAACCCCCGGGAAAATCGAATGCTGCCAGATTCTGCCGCCCCGAAAACTTTGCGCCGGGCGGCCGCCAGTGCAACCGACCCGCGATCATCAGGTGCAGCACCAGCCAGAGATCGCCTTCCATGCCAATGGCGATGCGCTTGCCGATTCGCCGAACTTCCCGCACGACGCGGCCCTCCACACTCGTAACCGGCGGCTCAACGGTCCGAAGCAGAAATGCGCTCGCCAGCCGCACTCGCTCGATCGGGTGCCCGACGATGCGGGGTTCGAGAGCGCGAATGTAAGCGGCGATATCAGGCAGTTCCGGCATGCCTACGAGATTGCACGTTGCGCACACATTTTTGCAACTTTGCTCTTTTGAACGCTTGAATTTGAGCTACTTCTTCGCGTTCCTTGCGGGAGCCTGGCAGATAAAGTTGGCTGCACTGTTTGTGTCGCCGGTCCCGTTGTAATGCGCCTCCTGGGGATAGGGACAAAGCGGGCGCGTCATCGCGACTCCGTTTTCTGCCTTTCCACCGGCGTACCCGGTGGCGACGATCTGATCCGGCGCAATGTCGTGCTCCACCCACTGATCGAGTGCCATCACAACATCGTGCACGGCGTCCGCGTGCGGCACTGCTGCGTCATTGCCAAAGACGTTCGCTCCGGGACCGCCTTCGCAGTGCGACATTCCGGGCACCATGAAGAGACGATAGAAATTTTTCGTTGCCCCCATGGCCGCTTGCACGCTTTCAAAATAATCGATGCTATTTTGCGGCGGGATCGCTGAGTCTCCCCAGCCGTGGTACTGGATGAGCTTGCCCCCGCGCGCCTTGAACGGCCCGAGATTCGGATCGGCCGAATTGAGAATGGATGCGAGCTTATCGTCCACTCGTCTTACATCACTGCTGAAATTCAGTGTGTGGGAATCCCACTTCGGATCCTCGAACACCATGTAGGCGAAGAAAGCATTTGCGAAGAACGCGCCGACTGTCAGCTGATCAGCGCTTGCCCCAGTGATCCAGGTCTGCCAATTGGCCGGGACAGCTTCGGCGCCGGGCGAGAAGCCCGGGGAAATTTGCGCGCCCGTTTGTGAATTTTTCGCAGGGCCGTAGATTTTTTTTGCCGCCTCGACCTGCGGCGCCGTCAAGCAGCCGGGATCATCCGCCCCCTTGCAATGGATCACCGCCGGATCGAACCGGCACGCGCGTGGATTCTGGATCAGCCCGTCCTTAACGCCGTCGAGCATATCGCAGGCGGCGAGCGCCGCATTTTGCAAAACGGGCAGCTTGCTGGGCGGAATGTAGCTCGCCGGGTCATCCAGCAATGCGCGCTCGTCGAGCAGGCCCTTGAACATCAGGTGGGTCCAGTAATTTGCAGGAGCACCCGCAACGATCCCATGAAAGTCTGCGGGAAATCGCTGCGCCTCCATGAGCGCCTCGCGGCCTCCATCCGAGCATCCGACAAAATACGATTGCGTGGGATCCTTGCCGTAGAATTCGCGGACAATCGCTTTCGCCGCCACGGATGTTTCGTGGACCGCCCGATATCCGAAGTCGATTACTTTTTCGGGATGCCCGATCGCCCACGACACGTCCCTGCCACCCACATGGCCATCGTCAGTTCCCGCAGTTGCATAGCCGCGCGCAAGAGGCTCGACCAATCTGGCCAGCGGAATGGTCCCCGCGAATCCGCCATTGCCCACCTGCTCATACTTGCCGTTCCAGCCAGACACCGGCAGCCACAATTCAAACTTAATCTCGGAATCGCTCGTCGGCTTCGCAATGCCGGACACGCGGCAGAACGCGGGTATGTCCGAGCGAGGAGGCGCATCAAACGGGCCGGCAGGCGGTTTGTAAGTTCCGGCTGCAACGGTCGTCGCGGATGTGATCGTTGCGTTAGTCAGCGCAAGCGAGGCCAGGTTCTCGCAGGAACGCTGAGCGAAGGCCTGCCTCGGATTGAAGGCCGTCAACATGAACAGTGCGAAAAGGAATGGAAACGCGATGCGATGCCTCATTCCAATCTCCTCGACGAGCATTTCGAATCGATCTGCAATATTCCTAAAAAGAGCCCGAGCACATGACCTGCCGCTAACTTAAAATTAGAACACGAAATGAGAAGTCATTTGCCCTTCTCCGGCAGATCGATCAAGGCGATGTCGGAGTTCTCCCGAAGGCGGTCAAAAACCACGCGTTTGCCGTCCGGAGTGATGTCAAAGGTTCTTGTGCCGAAACTGTCGAAGTTCGAAAGCCGTCGAGTTTTCTTAGTAGCAAGATCAATGAGATGAAAGGTCGCTATCGAGACTACGGACCCAACGATATAGACGAGTTGCTGGCTCTTCGGGACGAACCGATAGCGTTCCCCACCCACTCTCACCTGAATTGGTGGCGCCTCCACGGGATTTCCATCCGGGTGGACTATCTGGAGCGGCCCCAGTGAGCTGACAACGGCGCCTGTGTAGACGATGAGTGAGCCGTCGGGCGACCACACCGGATTGGATGCAACCCCCTTGGTCAATCGAATCGGCTTGCCGCCAGCCACGGGGATCTTGAACAGGCCAGGCCCTGTCCCGTCATCGCCACCAGCGGCGATCCATCTTCCATCGGGAGACCAAGCTGCCGCACTTGCGACATTGATCGTTTCGCCCATGGGACGGACGTCGCCGCCATCGGCGGAGAGCGCATATAAAGTTCTCTTCCCCTGCTTCCTGAGAATCACGGCCACGCGGCTGCCGTCAAAAGAGACAGCCGGCGGTTCGAAAAGCGCGCCATCCGCGCCCCTCCAAATTTCGAATACCTGGCCGTCATCGTAGCGCCACAATCCGTCCCCGCCACCGGAGGATGACAAATAGAAGAGTGATTTGCTCCCGTATCGCGGCCCGTAAGCTCGCACAGTCGGGAGATTGAAGGGCTTTACATCGCTTTGCTCGGCCGGGCGATCAAGGATTGGAAAACTTGATAAGTTGGCCGTTGGGTTGGATACTGTCGCCACCAGACGACGCCCGTTCGAAGCTATATCCACTGACGAGTAGACTTCGAGGCCCGCGCTGATTCGGCGGCTCTCCTTGCGTACCGTGTCGAACGCCCACAGCCACGGTCCCGACCCGTTCTGATCGGGCGACACGTACAACATGGTTCCGTTGTCCAATGGTCTTGGATAACGTATGTCGCGGCCAAAGTGGGTCAAACGCTCAGGGTTTACACCGGAAGAGCGGATACGCCAAATGTCCATCTCTCTCGAATCCCACACTCCACTTATGAAATAAATCCACTGCCCGTCCTTGGACCAGGTTGGAAAGTGATTGTGTATGCCCGCTTCCGCACCGATGTATATCTGCTTCGGATTCCCGCCTGTGCTTTCCGCAACGAACATAGGATCTCCGGGATCGGATGTCTGAAATACAACGTGTGATCCGTCGGGCGACCAGGCCGGCTCCATTGCGTGTTCCGTGAGAAACGCACGGGGAGTCCCTCCCATTGAGGGCAAGAGGCGCAGGCGCGCGCCGCCGGGGATCGAGGACAGCCAGATTTCCGACCCGTCAGGAGAAAAACCCTCGTTCCCAACCAAAACGGAGGGCTGCATACCATGCGTCAGATTCACGAAGTTCCCGCTTCCGATCTGGGTGACCCAGGTATCGATGGGTCCCTCACGGTCGGAACGAAATGCAACGAAGCGGCCGTCGCGCGAGATAGCGGCTTCGTTTTCGGAACCCTCGAAATTAGTGACGCGCTTGTAAGTTGCATTCGCTATGGGATTTTCAACAGCCCCCGGGTTTCCGCCTGATCCCAGGCGCCAGCCCGCGGCAAGACCAAGAATCAGAATCACAGCAGCCGCCCAGGCTACGCTGCGATTTGGGATGGCCTGGACTGGGTTCCGCAGGCTCGGAAGTGACTTGGTCAGTAAGGCTTGCTGAAAGCGGCGCAGATCGAGACCGAGATCTCCGACGTGCTGATAACGATCCTTGGGTTCTTTGGCCAGCGCCTTTTCGAGAATCTCGTTCAGCTCCTGTGGGTACCGAGCGAGCGGAGGAGCGGAATCATGGATGATCGCGTGCATCGTTTCAATGGGTGACTTGCCGCGGAACGGCTGCCGTCCAGCGAGCATCTCATGCAGAACCACTCCCAGCGAGAAAATGTCGGTGCGATAATCGAGTGGCTTTGCCCCGGCTTGCTCCGGCGACATGTAGGCCACGGTGCCCATCACCGTCCCGACCTCTGTCAGCGCCGATTCCAAAGTCTGGGTCTCGGCCTCCGCGACCGGTGCGCACTCCACCAACTTCGCCAAGCCGAAGTCCAGGATCTTCAGCTGCGAGTTCGCGGTCACAATTACGTTCTCGGGCTTTACATCCCGATGGACAATGCCCACCGCGTGCGCGGCAGCGAGGCCACTCGCGATTTGCTGCGCGTAGTTCAACGCTTCGTTGAGCGGGAGTCCGTTTGGAGGGATCAGCTGGTTGAGCGTCTTTCCCACCACATACTCCAGGACCAGGTAATCCACGCCTGCATCGTTCGCGATGTCATGCAGAGTAACGATGTTGGGATGATTCAAGGCCGAGGCTGCTCGAGCCTCCTGTAGAAATCGCTTTTTCCGTTCCGGATCCGAGACTCGATCGCGCGGAAGAATCTTAATGGCCACTTCTCGGCCCAGTCGGGTATCGCGAGCGCGGTAGACCTCGCCCATACCGCCGGCGCCGATCTGTGCGAGGATTTCGTAAGGACCGAGTTTGTCGCCTGGTTGAAGCGGCATATGAGCGAATCAGCGAAGTTTAACCCATTAAGTTGTGAATAGGGAATGAATCACGGCGTGCCCCGGGAACAGACTCGCCTTGCATTCGCAAGGTTATTTTGTAGAAGATTCATTCGAACCAAAGTTCATCGCCAGATCGACCAGCGTGCGGACGGCTACTCCGGTCGCGCCCTTTGCGTTCCAAGGTTTCACGTCGTCCTGCCAGGCTGTTCCTGCGATATCGAGATGAATCCAAGGCGTGTCGCCCGTGAATTCCTTTATGAACATCGCAGCTACTATTGCGCCGCCGCCTTTGCCGCTGCCGACGTTTTGGATATCGGCGATGCCGCTCTTGATCATTTCGCGGTAGTCGTCGTCGATGGGCAAAGGCCACATTTTTTCGCCCGCAATTTTTGCGCTGGCCAGGAGTTGATCGGTGAATGACTGATCAGAACCGAACACTCCGATATTTATATTCCCGAGGGCGACGACGACCGCGCCGGTGAGCGTTGCGGCGTCGACCAGATGCGTGCAGCCCAACTGCTTCGCGTAGGCGATGCCGTCGGCCAGAACCAGGCGGCCTTCGGCGTCGGTGTTGATGACTTCGATGGATTTTCCGGCCATGGAGATTTGAACGTCGCCGGGTTTTTGCGCGCGGCCGCCGGGCATGTTCTCACTCGACGGAATGACGGCTATCACTTTGCACCGCGGTTTCAAAACGGCGATCGCGCGCATGGCGCCAATCATCGCGGCGCCGCCGCACATGTCGTATTTCATTTTTTCCATGTCGTTCGCGGGTTTGATGGAAATTCCGCCGGTGTCAAACGTGATGGCTTTTCCGACGAGGCCCAGCACCGGCGCTCCCGGATTTAATTTTTCGGGAGTGTACGTGATGATGATCATGCGTGGCGGCTCAACGCTTCCCTGCGCGACCGAGAGCAGCGCTCCCATTTTCAATTCCGCGATTCGGTTTTCATCCAGAACATTCACGGCGAGACCCGCTTCTTGCGCCATGGCGGCGGCCCGGTCGGCCAGCATGCGCGGCGTCAGCCGGTTGGATGGCTCGTTACCCAACTCGCGCGCAAAATTCTGCGATTCGGCGATGACGCGCCCGCGCGAGAGACCGAGATCGGCATTGGTGCGCGAGGATTCTTCCCACCCAGCAAGGGCGGCAGACATGATTTCGTTACCGGGCTTCTTGTCCGTCTTGTACTTGTCGGAATCGAAATTCGCCAGGATCATTCCTTCCACAATGGCTTGCGCCGCCGCCGCGCTCCGGTCATCTTCCCGCGCGAGGAACGCCACGCTTTTCACCTGGCGCGATTTCAGCGTGCGCATGGCCGCTCCGGCAAGCCTGCGCAGCTCCGCCGTGCCGAATTTACTCTTCTTCCCTGCACCCATTACTAAAAGACGCTGTACGGCCAGCCCTTGCGGGTAATAAAGCAGGGTCGTCTCCAGCATTTTCCCGGTCAGCTCGCCTGCGGCTGCCAACTTCGTCAGCGCGAGCGTCGCTGCCTCATCCAGCTGCCCGAGAACGCCCTCGACGGGCTTTTCCTGTTCGAAAGCGTAGGTCACGAGCGCATCCGCCTCAATCCTGGCAAGCGGGCGGGTATCCACCGAAATTTCCATAAGTTCCCTTCTATGAATGAGATGGCGCTGCTCGCGAGGGGCCAGCGCGAAAAATTAAACTCCCTGCAATCAAACCGTAACCTGATTCCATTCCATTGTTCCGCGTCCCCCAGCCAAGTTCAGTGACCCACGGGTCCACTGCGAAGTGGCCTTTCGGTCGATCGCGCCGTCTCGATCCGGTCTGCTGTTTAGCCCGAAGCGATATCGCTTTGCAATACGTTTAGGACTGTCGATCAACTGTAGGGCCATCGCATGCCGTGCCCCTACAGTTGGGACACTTCACCTGGAGACGACCGGTCAACGATGACGGAACTGACGCATAGCCTCGCCGACTTCCCTTTTGGCCTCTTTATCGCGCTCGGTCTGGCGGCGGTCCCACTTTTTTTTGCCCTGGGCCAGTGCCAATTCGCACTTGGCGATGCCTTCGCGGAAGTAAATCCGCAAAGGGACAAGCGTCAGGCCCTTGGCGTCGAGTTTTCGCTCCAATTTGTCGATTTGCTCCTTGCGGAGGAGCAGCTTCCTCGTCCGGAGGGGGCCGTGATTATAGGGCCCGCCGGGGAGGTATTCACCGATGTGGAAATTCACAAGCCAGACCTCGCCGCGGCGGATCACGCCATAGGCGTCCCGCAGGTTGGCCTTGCTCTCGCGGAGGGATTTTACTTCAGTGCCAAGCAACACCATGCCCGCTTCCAGCTTCTCAAGAAGGTGATAATTGTAAGAAGCGGCGCGGTTTTGAGCAACGAGCAACTCCGCTGGTTTTTCCTGTTTTTTGGGTGGTTTCGCCACAGCGAGCTATCTTAGCTGCGCGTAGTTACCAGAAGCAAGTTCGCACCTTGTTCGGGATTTAGGCGAGTGCTAGACTAACTCAGTTAAAGTGCATCACGTGGAGCGCGGATGAACTTTCGGAATTTGTGTAGGTCGGTCTTGATCGTAGCGGCCGTGCTTCTGACGGGGTGCCCAAGGGCCAGCCATGAAAAGAACGCTGGCGAGAAAGCGGAGTCACTGAAAGATTACGACACCGCTCTCGATTATTACAATAAAGCGCTCCAAGCCTCGCCGAACAACACCGAATACAGACTAAAAGCGGATCGCGCACGTTTCGAGGCCTCCCAGTGGCACGTGGATCAGGGCCGGCGTTTCCGGGATCAGGGCAACCTGGAGATGGGGCTCGCGGAGTTCCGCAAGGCGCAGATGATCGATCCGGCCAGCGCCGTGGCCGGCCAAGAAGTGAAGGCGACGATGGACGCAATCAACGCCAAACAAGGAACCACGCAGAACGCGGCCCCGCCGGGCGGTCCTTCCGAAGAACCAAGACTGATGACCGGTCCGCCACAAGTCCAGCCCCTATCCCGCGCCCCGATCAACATGAAAGCGACGAATGATTCGAAGGCGGTTTTTGAAGCCATCGGGAAGCTGGCGGGATTGACCGTCATCTTCGACCCGGATTTCACGTCGCGCAGAATTTCAGTCGAGCTGACCAATGTAACGCTCGAGCAGGCGCTGAATATTTCGGCGCTGCAGAGCAAGGCGTTCTGGCGCCCGGTGACATCCAATATTATTTTTGTGGTGCCCGACCAGCCGCAAAAACGCAAGGATTATGAAGAAGAAGTGGTAAAGACATTTTATCTGCGCAATACCGTGCTGCCGCAGGAACTCACCGAAATCGTAACCAGCATCCGGCAACTGCTGGATTTGCGGCGCGTGCAGCAGATCAATGCGCAGAACGCCATCGTGATCCGCGACACACCGGATCGAGTCCTGCTCGCGGGGAAAATTATTGACGACATCGACAAGGCCAAGCCGGAAGTCGTAATTCAGGTGGCTGTGATGGAAGCGCGGCGCGATCGCATGCGCAACGTGGGGATCACACCTCCTTCCAGCATTTCGGCGACGTTCGCCAATCCCGGCACGACCACCACAAACTCGTCCTCCGCCACGTCCACGACGACCTCGAACCCGGCGGCCACGATCAGCCAGTTGGTGAGCAATCCCGACATCTTCAGCCAGGGTTACAGCGTGACGATGCCCAGCGCGACGGCGAATTTTCTGATGACAGATACATCAACGCAAATCCTCGACGATCCTGAAATTCGCGTGGTCGATGGACAGACCGCCAAGCTCCGCATCGGCGACCGCATTCCGGTCGCGACCGGTAGCTTTCAGGCGGGTATCGGAGTCGGTTCCACTGGAACCGGAGCCGGAGTCGTCAATCCGCTGGTTAACACGCAGTTCCAGTATCTCGACGTTGGCGTAAACGTCGATGTCACGCCGCGCATCCATCCGGATCACGAAATCAGCATGAAGGTAAACGTCGTGGTTTCATCCCAGACCGGTTCCACAAATATCGGCGGGATCAACCAGCCGATTATCAGCCAGCGCAGCATCGAACATGACATCCGCCTGAAAGACGGCGAAGTCAATGTCCTCGGCGGACTGATCGAGCAGACCGACACCAACACGGTCACCGGGATCCCCGGCCTGGCAAAGCTACCCGGACTCGGATATTTATTCGGGGGCAACACTGTCGATCACGAAAAAGATGAAATATTGATCGTCTTGATTCCGCACATTGTGCGGTTACCTTCGATTTCCGCCGAGAATTTGCGCAGCATCGCTTCGGGAACGGACACCAACGCAGAAGTGCGGCTGGAAGACGCGGTGCTCCTGCCCGAGGCGCCCAAACCGCAAGCAATGGCTGCTCCACAAGCGGCGCCGGCTCCCGCCGCGGCGGTTGCACCCGCGGCAGCAACTCCGGCCGCTGCTGCACAGAACGCGACATTGCGATTTGAGCCCGGCACGGCCGCCCTGAAACCCGGCGAAACCACCACGATCGGCGTCTCCGTGCAAAACGTGCAGGACTTGTACTCGATCCCCATGCTCGTGCAGTTCAATCCGGCGGTGATTTCCATCGAGGACGTTCGCCAGGGCGGATTCCTTTCCGGTGGAACGCAGGAAGTGGCGATTGTGGAGCGTGTGGACAAAGAACGAGGGCAAGCGATCATCTCAGCGACCCGCATGCCGAACACGCCCGGCGTAAGCGGGTCGGGCACTCTCGTTGGGATCGTTGTCAAAGGCCTCGCCCCCGGCAATTCACAGCTTTCCATTGTTCAAGTGAACGCAAAAGATTCGCAGCAGCGGCCAATCCAAGTGGTCACGGGCGAAGCCACCGTCCGGGTCCAATAAATTAAGAGGCCCATTTCCCATGCGTCGACAGACATCATTCCCGCGCGTCAATAGAAACAGCATCGCGGGGTTGACTCTGATCGAACTGATCCTCACCTGCGGCATTCTGCTGATTCTTTCCTCGGCGGCGATCCCCATGTTCCGCATCACGATCCAGCACCGGAGGGAATCGGAATTGCGCTACGATTTGCGCGAAATGCGCAATGCGATCGATCGCTACAAGGATGACGCGGACAAGAATTTGATCCGCACCGAAGTCGGCAGCCAGAATTATCCTCCCGATCTGCAGACGCTTGTGGATGGCGTAAACATCAGCGGCGGCGCGGGCGGGGCGGGAGTCGGCGGCGTGAGCGCTTCTGCGCTGGCTGGAGCGAGCAATACAGGACAGTTTGGATCCGCGGGAACTCCGCAAATTGGAACGGGCGGCCCGGGCGGGGCTTCGCAATTTGGAGCGGGAGCTCCGGGCGGCGCTTCCGCATTCGGATCCGCGCTTGGCGGCAGCGCGAGCCAAGCCATGGGTACCACAACCGGCAAGGTGCGCTACCTCAGGAAAATTCCGGTGGACCCGATGACCGGAAAACCCGATTGGGGTCTGCGGGCCGTACAGGACGAAGCGGATTCCGACAGCTGGGGCGGGCACAACGTGTTCGACGTTTATTCCAAATCCACAGCGATGGCTGTTGACGGGTCGAAGTACTCCGAGTGGTAGCGCGAATGAAACCTTTCTCTATTCCCGCTCTTTGGTCCAAAAACATGCCGCCTCGCAGCGTGCCGGCGCGGCGAGGATTGTGCGCGGCCGGATTTTCGCTTCTCGAATTGATCGTCGTCATCACAATCATCATGATCCTGGCGGGCATCGCCGCGACAAGATATGAGAGATCGGTTGTGCGCGCCAAGGAAGCGACGCTCAAGCAGGATCTGTTTATCATGCGCAACGCAATCCAGCAGTACACGCTCGACAAGGAAGCCGGCCCCACGTCGCTCGACGATCTGGTTCCGAAATATATTTCCGCGATCCCCGTGGATCCCATTACTCGGAACAAGGAATGGCACACCGTTTCCGAGGAAGTCCTGCTCGACCCGCTGCAGACCTCGCCGGGCATTACCGATGTTCATTCCAGTTCGGATCAAGTCTCTCCGTTTGAGAATACCCCGTACAATTCCTGGTAGGACAGGCTTCAGCCTGTCTGCCTTTAGTTTCAAGAAAAAGAAAATCAAAACCTGACAGGCTGAAGCCCGTCCTACAAATTCCAATTCGGCAGCTCTTTGCGGCCGCACAGGACTTCGGCTGCCCATCTGCCCAGATATACGGATTGCGCCACTCCATGCCCGCTAAAGGCAGCCAAAACAATGGTATTCGCGCTTTGGGGATGCTGCACGAACACTGGGCGCCATTCGTTTGCGATCAGGATTGGGCCGCCCCACTCGTTGGTGAAGTGTGCATTTTCGAGGGCTGGATGCAGCGCGCGGACGCGGGATTCCAGCCGCGCGATCAGCTCAGCCGACTTCCCCGCCTCGATTTTCAGGTCCATGAGTTCGCGCCAATCATTCATGTGGACCAGCCCGCCGCCGAAGATCACGCCTCCTGCCGGCAGGATTCTTCCCCACAAGTAGGGAAAATCGACGGTGTAAAACGGTTTTCCAGAGGCAAGGCCCAAGTTCTCGAGTTGGGCGGCGCCAAGCGGTTCCGTGGCAACGGCCAGCGTAAATTTAGTTCGGCCGCTGCCGGCCAGGCCGCTCAATTCGAGCGACATTCCATTCGTCGCCAGCAAAACTTTGCGCGCGCGAATCTCTCCGCCGGGAAAGCGCAGGCGCACAGGATCCGTATATTCAATTTCCTCGACGTGGACGTTCTCGAAAATCCGCGCCCCGCTTGTCTCCGCCGCGCGCGCGAGGCCGCTCACCATTTTTCCCGGATCTATCATTCCGCCGGGAACTTCGTTCACCGCGCGCACGAGGCCGGAATCCTGCCAGGAAATGGGCGCGCCGGGCAGACCGCCGCTCCTGCCGATTTCGTAGATTCCCGGGAGCGCGAGATCGCAATCGACGGCCAGCTCCTTCAGGGTTGACGTGAACCCGGCCAGCACGTCTCCCAGGCCGGGAAGATCGCCGGCTGCCGTCTCTGCCAGTACCATCCCGCCCGTGTGGCCGCTCGAACCAGTCCCGATGGAAGCGGATTCGAACAGAACGACGGTCTTATCCGGCGCGAATCGCCGGAGCCATGCCGCAGCCGATAGTCCCGAAAATCCGCCGCCTACGACGGCGAAGTCAACTTCACTGGGTAGAGACACCTGCTCCGGCTGGAAATCGATGGACCATGGAGGATTACCCCAGCGGGGATGGGGGATGGCTCGTGTCATGCTAAGTCTCCTCTGGGAACGCCAATCTCCCGATTGGCGAGGCGCATACCGCCAATCGGGAGATTGGCGTTCCCTGGGCTTCGGGGAAGCTTACTCGCCAAGGCTGAGGGCCAGGCCGGTGAAACGCCGCTGGAAGCCGTCAAACTGTCCAAACAATGGAGAAGTGACGTTATTGAAGACGTCATGGGGATTCTGGCGATTCGTGACATCAAGAGAATAGACCCCCACGCGGATTTTGCGCACCTTGCCCGTGGGACGTTCCTTGAACGGGATGTGAATCGGAAAGTCGCGGTAAACTTTTACGTCGAGCGAAAAATAGGTTGGGAAGCGAAGGCTGTTGGGAACGCCCACGTAATCCTGAAAAACGTCCACGTTCGAATAGGCGAAGCCGGAGTGCATGTCAAAGACGGGGCTGAATACCAGGCTCCAAAACGGGAGATGGACGTAGCCCCAGGCCAGCAGTCGGTTCGGAATATCCGAAGGCTGAACGCCGTACGCATTAGGGCGGATCACGGGAATCTGGAACGGGATAAAAGTGTCCGAGAGAGTATTGAGGTCGCCCCGCGCACGGCTCCAGGAATAAGACACGTTGGCTTCGGCGCGCTCGCTTGGGCTGTAACGAGCAGTGGCCTGCGCCTGGCGATAATGCGCGGATCCAGTATTTTGCAATGCCAGGAACCCATTCGAGCCAGTAGCGGGCAGAATCGGATTCACAAGAAAAAGATCGTCGGTGTGAGTTTCATAGTAGCTGAGGCGGAAGGTGACATTCTTCCGTATGGCCGTTTCCGATTCGACGTTCCAGGTGAAAGTCCTGGGGCTGTCGCCCGGATTTTCCGGATTGGAAAAGTTCGCGAGAGATCCCCCGACCAGATAGACATTCTGCAAAGTAACATTCCTTCCCGCGTTCGGGCCGGAAACGAAGTCGATCACGCGGGTTTGATTGTCGGCAAAGTCCTGGGCGAGCAATGGAACGTGGCTGTAGATGAGCCCGGCGCCTGCACGGAGGACAGTCTTCGCGCCGGGAATGGAGTAGGCCAACCCCGCGCGGGGAGCAAACACAGCGTCGCGGCCTATGGTTTGAGAACTCAGGCGGCCACCGAGAGTGAGTGACAAAGTTTTCGTCATCGTCCAGCGGTCTTCAGCGTATTCCGAGAATTCGGTGTCGGAACCTTGCAAAGCGCCCGGCCCCTGGAAAGCGATCTGTTCGGCAGTTGTGCCGTCCTGATTTAGGAGGTTGATCTGCTGGGAATCGCTGTTCCCCGTAAACCTCCTATAAAGGAAATCGAATCCAAACCGGAATTCATGCGTTCCGTGCCACTTTTTTGACGGGAGTTGCAGGACCGGAAGAGCTTCGACCTGATCGGCGTTCCGTGAGGAGGTATTAAAATAATTGCCGCCCCAGCCCTCGGGATTGATCGCCATTTGCGCGGCGCCCTGGCCATAAGCGTCGGTGTAGAAGTTGGTGTATCGGAGGACCGTGGTCAGCACCATGCCGGAATCGAATTGGTAGGCATCGGAGAAACCAAAGGATCCCCCGCGGCGGCGAAAATCCACGGAGGCCGACTGCGGGATAAGCGAATCAATATTGGCGTATAGGTTAACGGACTTGAAGAGATTCAAATTGAAATTGATGAGGTGTTTCGGCGAAACGATCCACTGCACGTTGGTGAAGGAGTCGAAGGCGTAAATGTCCGTCTCATTGAAGGGCCACGTCAGGCCATGGATCGGATCTCTGCGAAATTCGTAGGTCACATCCTGGGTAAAATTCAGCTTGTCCTTCACCAGCGGGCCGCCCACCACGGCGCGCGGCGTCATATTGGCGATGCCAACCAGATGGTCATTCTTACCACGGAAAGAGGGAAGGAAATCGAGGACCTTGTAATTCCACGATGGGGAGGGAGGCTTGAGATCGATCCGCGTCAAACCCGCGGAAAAACCGCCGTACGCGACGCTATCCGGAGTATTGAAGACCTGAATGGATTGAATGGCGTCGACCGGCACGGGAATGGCGAAACTTCCCGCCACGGGATCCACATTTTCGGCCGAGTCCACAAGCAACATGCCCTGACTCTCGGCCTGCCCGTTAAAATTCAATCTTCCTTCCTGCGTCTTGATGACGCTCGGGCTCACCGAAAGCGCCTCGGTGAATTTGCCCGTTTTGAGCGGCAGGGTTTCGAGTTGCTGCTCGCTTACGGTCGCGGTCGCGCTGACGCTCTCCGTCGCGACCTCGACAGCTTCCCCTTTGACCTCGACTTTTTCCTCGACTTGTATCAGTTGCAAACCGGCGTCCTGGACGGCAGCATCGCCGGCAGCGAGCGCCACCGTCGCGGTCCATGGTTTGAAACCGTCAACGGAAATTTCCAGCTTGTAATTCCCAGGCGCCAAACGGGTGAACTCGAAACGCCCATCCGTATCCGAAACTTGTTCCTGAGCAGTGGCTGCCGGGGCCGGCCCGGTGAGCTTCACGGTAATCGCGGAAAGGTTGTTGGTCACGCCTGTGGAGGAGGCTACGCTCACCCTGCCCGAGAGGGTTGCAGTCCCCGCTTGAGGAGCGGAATCGCCCGCGCGCGCAAATCCGGGAACCGCGCATAGCAAGGCGGAAAGCACGGCAGCCCCAACGATCAGCCATTGATTTAATTTTGTCCTGCCTAGCAAATTTTCCAACAACAATCCCCCCGGTTTCTAACTCCTCTTTCCCGCTGTTGCTGTGTTAGATGGAATTGCCCGGCGGATGGTACAACCTGACTGGCTGCAGCGCTGCCTGCGTACCCGCCATCCCCCGATTGGCCGCATGAATCAGAAATGAAGAGGCTTAGTCTGACGCGGTTCGCGGACAATTTCTATCATCGCTCGTTTTGACTCCACGGCCAATCAGAAGGTTGTATCCCCTTTTGCAAAGGGTTACCCGCTGGAGGACTTGCCGGGGCGCGTGGCTCCGTTGACACTCCGGGTTGGGCTTGGTATGTTTCCACGTCAATCGAACAAGCATCGGATGCACGGATTATTTTTACGATTCTTGTTGTTTGTTTCCGCGCCCCGCAGTTCAAATACGAGAAAGAAGGATGGAATGAAAATCGACATCTTCTGCCATATTGTTCCGCAAAATTACTATGACCGCATGATGAAGCTGCCCGAAGTGGGGACCACGATCAAGAAGCGGAGTGCCAACATCCCGGCCATGGTAAACCTTGATATTCGTTTCCGCATGATGGACCGCTTTCAGGACTATTGCCAGGTCGTGAGCCTGGCCGCTCCTCCGATCGAGGCGATGGGGGACGCGAAACTTTCGCCAGAACTCGCGCAGGTCGCCAATGATGGCATGGCGGAACTGGTGGTGAAGCATCCTGACCGCTTCCCTGGATTCGTAGGGGCGCTGCCGATGAATAATCCCGCCGCGGCGGTGGAAGAAATCGACCGAGCCGTCCTGAAATTGGGAGCGGTTGGATTTCAAATCTATTCGAACGTGAATGGGCGGCCTCTGGATGAGCCGGATTTCCTGCCGGTATTCGAAAAGATCGCTGAACGCAATGTTCCCCTTTGGCTTCACCCGAGCCGGTCATCCAACTTCGCCGATTACGCGACGGAGAAGAAATCGAAATTCGAACTCTGGTGGGTGTTTGGCTGGCCGTATGAAACTTCGGTTGCCATGGGCCGGATTCTGTTTGCCGGGTACTTTGACCGGTTCCCTGAGCTGAAAATCATTTCACATCATCTGGGCGCGATGATTCCCTATTTTTCCGGGCGCACGGGGGCCGGGCTTGACCAGTTGGGGGCGCGGACCGAGGAGGAGGACCTGGCCATGGTGGGCCGGAAACTCAGGAAGAGGCCGCAGGAATATTTCAAAATGTTTCTTGCGGATACTGCAACTTTCGGTTCGTTGCCGGCGCTGCGCTGCGGACTGGAGTTCTTTGGGGCCGATCACGTTCTCTTTGCGTCGGACTGCCCCTTCGATCCGGAGAAGGGGCCCGGGTACATTCGCGAGACGATTCGCTGCGTGGAGGGCGTCGAGATGTCGGCCGCGGATCGTTACAAGATTTACGAGGGGAATGCGCGGAAGTTAATGCGGCTGAAGCTGGCTTAAGAAGTTTAAGTGGAACAGGCTTCAGCCTGTGAGATTTGACCTAGCAAGGACTAAACGCCACAGGCTGAGGCCTGTTCCACCAAAAGCGATGCCCTGAACCTATTCGGTGATTAGCTTTTCCGGGGGCTCGGGGAGCCAGAAGCTGGCGATGAAACCGGCGGCGTACGCTACGAAGCCGACGATGCCCGCGGCGTAGCCGAGTTCCCGCGTGGCGGTGCCTCCGGGCATTTGCGTCACAAGGCTGGTCGTGATCAGCGCGGCGGACGTTCCGAGCATTCGCCCTCCCACATTCGCCGCAAAGCTTTCGCCGGTGCCGCGCAAATGAGTCGGGTAAAGCGTCGGCAGGTAATTCCCCCAGAAACTGAATTGAGCGACCGAAACGGTTCCGAGGAAGAAAATTCCCCAGCGCGACATGTCCGTGTCTCGAACGGATGGTAGCAACACAACCAATGGAATTAAAATCAGCCCCGGAATCTGAAAAATGTGCAGCAGGCGTTTTCGGCTGAGAATAAAAACAGCCAAGATTGCCATCAGGATACGGCCAACCAGGCTTCCGACTTCCTGGTAGCCCTGCAAAAGACTTACTATTTTTTGCTGCTCCACGTGGGCCAGTTCTCTCACTCCGGGCGTGCCGGGGATGATGCGCGCAAAATGCTGCAGCATGCCGAACGAGGCCGCATAGGCGCACGCCATCATGAAACAGCTCAAGAGAGCCGTCTTGCGAAATTCCGGATGGAATAATTCCAGGATGCTGGGGCGCTGGAGCGTGCCTTCTTCCCTCTTCTTTTGCCAGATGGGCGATTCGGGGAGAAACGGGCGGACAATGAGAAGCGGAAGAGCTGGGAGAATTCCCCACAGGATCGTGTAGCGCCAGGCTTCGTGGCCGGCATGAATCGCGGGAAGCAGGGGGCCGATCGACAGGCTGAGATAACTCGCGCCGCTCATCAGGATGCCGCCCGTCGAAGCGAAAATCTGCGTAAAGCCGAGGATGGTTTCTCTTTGGTTTCTTTCCGGAAACAGTTCGGCAAGCCAAGCTGTTGCGGCGACGAATTCGACTGACACACCAACGAACGTGATGCAGCGATAAATCAGCAGTTGCGGAGCGGATGACGAATACGCCGTGGCCAGCGTGGAAGAGCATGACAGCAGAATGCTCCAGAACAAAACGCGGCGTCTGCCAAACCGATCGATCAGGTATCCGCCCAGCAAGCCGAATATTCCGCCGGCTATGGCGGGGATGTAGAACATCCAACCGATCCAGTGATTGAATTCCGGGGTTCCGGGCTTGACGGTGAGGAATTCGGTTAGGGCCGGCTGGACGGTGAGCGTGAGGGCCAATAATTCGTAGGTGTCAAAAGCGAAACCAAAGCAAGCCACACCGCAGATGACCCAATCGATCGGAGTGAGACGCCGAGACTTGCTTTGTTTCTTGGGCAAAGACTCCTGCTTTCCTCAAACTCCACGGCATTTGAAGCTTGCCAGTCTACAACACGAAATATGAATGGCCGCGGGAACGTACCAGACCTGCAAGTTGACTGTCAATTGGTCCTGCGTTCTGCTGGTGACTCGGTTTGATTTGCGAGGGCAGTGAAAAGCTGCCCGCCCAAAATGCGGGAGGCCTCTACAAAACCTGCGGGCATTGGACGGCTTCGTAGAGGCCTCTCCGTCCCGTTCACGGTGAACGCTCACGGTGAACCGTGCTCTTCGGGACGGAGAGGCCACGGTTCCTTTTCATGCATTTCTGGAGGGATATGTAGGCCAACTGGCTCTGCCTTGAGTAGTCCGCGAGCAAGCGGTATTCTGGGAAAGGCAACCCGGGCGCTTGCGGCAAGCTCCAATTCACTGGGGCAAAAGAATTTCACCACAGAGGACACAGAGAAAAGCTGGAGGAGAGAGAGTCATGGCGGACATTCAATCTCATAGAGCCGCAATTCCACAGCGGGTAGCGGCCATTATTTTAGTGTCGTGTATGGCGGGTTTCTGCGCGATCCCACCGCTTGCGGCGGGGCAAGAGGGGTCCATGGCCATCCCTTCGGCATCGGCTAAAACGCCGGCGCAGAATTCGGCGCTTGGGCCGCCCACGATACCGGTCGAAGAGATCGTGCAGAAATTCGCGGCGCGGGAAGCGGAATTCAAGATTGAGCGTGACAACTTCACGTACACGCAGACCTTCACGATCCAGACGCTCGATTCCAGCGGACGGCCCGACGGCGAACATACGGAGACCAGTGAAATTGTGTTCACGCCCTCCGGCAAACGGTACGAACACGTGACCTATGCGCCCGCTCCCACGCTGGAGCGCATCTCGCTTTCGCAACAAGATTTGGATGATCTGGAGCATGTCCAGCCGTTTGTTCTGACCACTGCGGAATTGCCAAAATACAACGTCAAGTATGTGGACCACGTGCAGCTCGACGAACTCACGGCCTATGTATTCGACGTCGCGCCGAAAACGCTCGAGAAGAATCAGAGATATTTCCAGGGGCGCGTGTGGGTGGAAGATAAGGACTTTGAAATTGTAAAAACGGACGGCAAGGCTGTTCCGGACATTCGCAAGGGAGGCCAGGAAAACGTGTTTCCGCGATTCGAGACGTTTCGCGAAAACATCGAAGGACATTACTGGTTTCCCACCTACACGAGGTCGAATGACGTGCTGCGATTCAGCAGCGGTGACGTTCCGATCCGAATGACGGTGAAGTATGAGAATTACAAACGGTTCGGTGTGACCGTGAAAATTGGAACGCCGGCGAAGGCTGCGGAACCGACCCAGCCAAGCAAGTAGTCTGCGGGTCGCACCCTTGCGTTTTGCAAGGGTGCGGGTTTTGGACCTGATCCTTATCGACACTTCCGGGGGTGGGGTTGAATTTCAACCCGCACCCTTTGGACCAAGGGTGCGGCACCCACGACCTTCTACCGCCATTCAACTTTTATCAATCACGGGCTTTTGCATTTTAAGGAAACGATTCTCATTCTTGTGAGCTGCCATTACGCATAACGGAACAGGGCTTTGAAGCCATAGTCCATGTGCTGCTGAATGTGGCAGTGGAATAATGTGAGCCCCGGTTGATCCGCGACCATATCTACGGAGACGCGGCCGTAGCCTGGGACGATTACCGTATCTTTCATTATCCCCGACGTGGCTTTGCCGTTGATTTCCACAATTTCGAAGGAATGCCGGTGCATGTGCAGTGGATGATCGTCCTCGCTGCGATTTCGAAATACGAGCCTGTACCTGCCGCCCTGCTTCAGCACAAATTCCTGATCGTGCGGATATTCCTTGCCGTTGACGGTCCAACTGTTGAACAGGCCCGCGCCGCTGGGAACTTTTTGAAAAATCATATCAATCGTGGCGTCCGGCGGGGGCTGCGTTCCCGCGCGTCCAAAAATGGTGTAGTCCCAGAAAGATTTTTTGGGCGCAGTCCATTGCGGCTGCTTGTGCTGGTTGGCGTACTCGAACAGGACGCCCATGCCGCCATTGCGCGCATCATCCTCGTCCGGGCCAAGGATCCAGACTCCCGGCTGATTCATTTCGATGATCGCGTCCACGCGCTCGCCGGGGCCGAGATAGATTGCGTCCACCGATTGCGGCGTGGGGACCGGATTGCCGTCCAGCGCGAAAATTTGAAATTTATGGCCGGGAAGGGCGATACGGCGGTTCATACTGGCGCTTGCGTTCAGCAAATGCATCAGGATTTTTTGCCCCGGTTGAACTCGAATGGGTTCGCCAGCTCCCATGGCCTTGTCGTTGATCGAGAACATCTGGTAACCGACCTCGAGGCCGGTTGGGTTCGTGTCGAGCGTCTTGGGGCGCTCGGGCTGCGGCCCAGCCGTGCTGGCATCATCATCATCTTCCGCTTCGGGATTAAAGAAGGGCTCCCACTCACGGAGGGCGAGGAAGATTTCCTTGTCGTAATTCCCCGGGTTCTTCGCGGATTCGATCATGAGGAAGCCGAACTGGCCGGTGTAGGCGCCGCGATGCAAGTCCGGCCCGGCCATCGTGTGCGTGTGATACCAGCGCGTGCCGGCCGGACGCGGCGTAAATTGATAGCGGATGCGGCCGTGCGGCGGCACCATCGGTGTTTTTTCTTCTTCGACGCCATCAACATCGTCGGGAATAAAAAGTCCGTGCCAATGCACGAGTTCGGGAACGTCGGTTTCGTTAAAGACGTCGACAGTGACGGGCTTTCCTTCCTGCATCCGGAGGACAGGGCCCGGCGAAGTTCCGTTGTAGCCGATGGTGCTGATAATGTGAGTAGGAGAGAGTTCCACTGTAACGGGGGCGATCCGCAGCGTGATATCCGCTTTGGAAGTTTCTTGCGCGGCGGCAGGGGCTGCCTGCATGCCGGACATGCCGGGCTGCGCCTGTGACATCAGAAGTCGCGCGGCGCCCAATTCGATGGCGGCGACGCCACCGAACTTCATGAATTCCCGTCGGTCCACGGTTCCCTCCCCCAAGCTTCCACGGGCGCCGCGAATCCGACTGTACCGCAGCGCCGAAAAAGGAATCCTCTCACGGTGTCATGGCTGGTTCAAGGCTATCCGGGAGTTATCTCACATATCGTACTTGGCGATTTCCTTCGGTTGAGACCTAAGACGCCTAATCGCGCCGACGGCGCGGAGGATATCAGCCCGGGGCAACGTCCCGGGAATCGCGCAAGGCATCATCCTCCGCCCTGAAAGGGCGGAGGGATTCCTGCGCCCTTTCAGGGCGCGCCGTAAATGATTGAATGTGAACCCAGGGCGTTGCCCTGGGCTAACATGCCCCGGCGCTTTCAGCGCCGGAAGATAAGTGGAACACGGACTTCTGGAAGTATTGCAGAACCCCGGAGCAAACAGAGTTTGAATTTGTCTTCCTAATCCCTGACGGCCATTAAGAATGCTTCCGTTTTTCCGCCTTGCCCGGCTTGGATTGTTCTTTCATTACGTAGAGAGCTTGATCCGCAAATTCGAGCAATTGCTGCACTGTAACGCCGCATTTCGGGAACGTGGCGACGCCGACGCTGATGCTGAGATGCGGGACTTCCTCGTCCTCCAGTAAACAATTTCGTATGCGCTCGGCGACTTGCTCGGCGGCGGCGACGTTCGTTTCCGGGAGGATGAGCGCGAATTCGTCGCCGCCGTAACGGGCCGCCGTGTCAATCGAGCGGCAATTCAGCCGGAGAATGGTGGCGACGCGGCAAAGGGCGCGGCTGCCGATGACGTGTCCGTGGCGATCGTTGATCTTCTTGAGGCCGTCGAGGTCCATGAGCAGAACGGAAAAAGGGCGGCTGGTTCGGCCTGAACGCTCCAGTTCGCTTTGCAGAATGTCAACGAGGTGACGGTAATTGGCGAGACCCGTGAGGCTGTCGCTGATCGCGAGGGTGCGCACCTGGCGGAAGAGCCGCGCGTTGTCCAGCAAGGTGGCGCCGAGGAGAACCATGTAGCTCGTGGCGTTGACTAGTTCGGCGACGCCGGCCGCAGCGTCCAGCAAACGCGCGGACTGGGACACAATCAGATGGCTCATGACATTGAACCCCGCCACCCAAACGATCGCCGTATCAAAGGCAAATCCGTCATTCTCCTTGACACTATTCAAAACAACGGCGGCGACGAGAAAGATAACCGCGGGAAATAATTCCCAGACGCGCGGCGTGGGGCTGTGCGGGCGAATCAAAGGGGTGCTCGGAAAAAGCAGATATGCCACGGCGACCATGCAGGTTGCGCTGAGCACAATCGAGGATAGCGCGATGACATTTTTGCTGGGATCCCGCGGCCAAGGCAGCCACTTGTTGATCACGCAGGCTACCAGCAGGAGCAGCGCGAGAAGCGTCTGGCCGATCCATTCGGCGGTCGATCATCGCCCAATCGATCGCGGCTCCGTGGGTCTCGGCGAGCCTGGCGAGAATCAGCAGCTGCCGGAGCGGCAAATCGCCCGTGGCGTGGTTGCCGTCCTGCACTGCTGAGTGCAGGATGTTGTGGAGCACCTGATGGCTGGGCGAAAGCGCTCGGGCGCGGCCCTCGCCGACCGAGATCGCGCTGCTCTGCGCCCAAGCCTCCGCCGTAGGCAGCACCGCGCAAACGGCCGCTGAGCCGAGCGCTACGTGAAGCTCAATCGGTCCAGGGGAGTCAGCGCGACCTAGCGGCAGCTCGTGGGGATGCGCGAATGGCTTGCTGTGCAGCTTCCTGTACCCCACTCCCTCGAGCGCCCGCCGGGCATCCGGGATCTGATCGGCCGGCACCAGCAGGTCGAGGTCCACCATCACTCTGCCCTCGACCTCCCCTGGCGTCCGACTGGCGAGCTCGAGAGCCCCCTTGAACAGCAGCGGCACGACTCCGGACAGGTTCAGTGCCTCAACCGCTTCCGACAGGGCCCGTCCGAAACGGATGTTGCGGACGGTGTTCAGCAGGTACTGCTGGTGAAGCTGTTCGGCTACAGCCGCGGGTATCTGCTCGCGTGAGTCACACACCGCGCGCCACAGTGCCGGTCCTACCATCAACTCGCTCGCCACGACGAGCACCTCGTTCCAGTCCGGTGCGCCGTGTACCGAGCCGGTCCGCTCTGGTCCAATGCTCTAGACAGGGCGAGGAGCGCCGCCATCCTCCGTCGTGCGTCGCTCATACTGCCGCTCGGAGCCGGGTTGGGGCGAGGACCATCGACACGCCGTGAGCCATCCTCTCACGACCGGACTCAGACGACCATCTGGTCCCGGGGGCGGCTCAACGGCCGCCGCCGTTGTGGAAGAGGGAGATAGTAGGGTTGCCGATTGGTGGGTGAGGTCAGTGTCAAGGACGACCTGGTAGCGCGATTCGCCGCCGCCGTGCGCCCGACGCCCTGGGCCCGCGGTGCACGCGCATGATCGACGTCGTGATGCCCGCGCACGAGAAGGACTTCGACATGTTGCCGCTCGCGGTCGCCGGCGCACTGCGGTACATCACCCCACTGCGACGCCTGTGCGTGGTGTCCGAAAAACGATTTGCATACAGCGATGATCGCGTCGAGTGGCAGGCCGAGCCGCGGGCGTCCACGCTGCCATCGGCGGCGCAGCTGCATGCGCGCTGGGGCGAGCACAATGCCGGCCTGTCCAGGCGCGCCACCTGGCTCTACCAGCACCTCCTGAAGCTCGGGGCTGGTGAGTACATCGACGACCTGTCGTCTTCGTACCTGGTCATGGACGCCGACGTCGTCTTCCTGCGTCCGGTGAGCTTCGACCCGCGCGAGCTGCGGTTTCCATACTCGTTTGATAACGAGTCGCACGAGCCGTATCGCGACGCGTACCGCAGGTTGCTGGGGGTCGAGCCGCCGACGCAGCGGGGGCTCATCGCCCACCACATGCTCTTCGATCGCGCTCTGCTCGACGAGCTGAAGACCGAGATCGAGCGGCGCCACGGCCGGTCCTGGTATGAGGCGTACTGCGGCGTCGTGGACTTCGACGAGCTTTCACCGATCAGTGTGTTCAACACATACGGCTGGTGGGTGCTCGACCGTCATCCCGAGCTCGCCCGCAAACGACAGCTGAAATGGCTCGACGTGCCGATGGTCCCGACGCCAGCGCAATGCGCAGACTTTGGGTGGAGGTCGACTTCGTAGCGGCGCACGCCTGGATGCGCCGGCCGCCCAGTGAGCAAGCCGACTCGCTGAAGACTCTCGCTCGCCCCGCGTCGCGCGGGCCGCGAGAGGCCGAGGCGGGACGAGCCTGCTAACCCGTCTCAGGTGCGCGCTCAGAATGGCCGATCATCATCGGTGGCTGCCACCGGTCGGGCACCACGCTGGTCCGTCGCATCCTGAACAGCCACAGCGGCATCCACTGCGGCCCTGAGGTCAAGTTCTTCCTCGACTTTTATGGCCCTCCACGCGGGGTCAAGGATTACATGAGCACCGCCCGGGCCCTGGCGAGCGAGGACGAGCTTCTGGAGTTCTTCGGCCGTGGGTTCGTCGAGCTCCACCGCCGCGTCGCCCAACGGGCGGGGAAGCCACGCTGGGCCGACAAGGCCCCGGAGAACGTCCTCTACTGGTCGCACTGGCAGCGCCTGCTCGGCGACGAGTGGTTGTTCATCCACGTTGTGCGCAACCCCCTGGACACGATCGCGTCGCTCCGAGAAGCCGGTTTCGGCGGTGACATCCGCTGCCGACATCCTCGGGCAGGTTGTCCACTACCTCAACCACCTGCGGGCCGGCATCCAATTCGGGATGGAGCACCCGCTGCGCTGTCACCTGGTCATCTACGAGCAGCTTGTGACGAGCCCCGATGAGACCCTGGCGAGCATGATGAGCTTCCTGGAGGAGCAGCTCGAGCCGCAGCAGTTCGAGTTCAACAACCAGCACCCAGAGCCAGCGCTGGAGGACTACAAGATCAACTCAACGACGGCGATCCACGCCGACTCGTTGCACCGCTGGCCCGAGTGCCTCTCCGAGCAGGACGCCGCCTTCATCTGGGCGCATACCCGCTCGCTGTGGATGCGAGTAGATCCGGAGGAGAGGTTCGTCAGGCCCCCGACGCTCCAGCTGGGCTACAGGTAGCGACCGGATCACCTGCGACCTGCGGCATCGATAGCGTGCTGACCCCGGGGCCGCGGGCTTGCGAGGCCACAGTCCGCGTATAGGCTCGCTGCACCAAAGCGAACGAAGGGGCGAACGATGACGTACCTGATGACACACTTCTGGCCAGGCGCGACCGAAGACCAGTATCGGGCGACGGTACAGGCGGTCCATCCGCCGAGCGGACTGCCCGAGGGGCAGCTTTACCACGCGGCGGGACCCACCGAGGGCGGGGTTCTCATCGTCGCCGTGTGGGACTCGAAGGAGTCCGCCGACCGTTTCGTGAGTGAGACTTTGATGCCGGCCATGCCAGTGGAGGGCGGCGTCAGCGGCCAGCCGGAGGAACGGACCGCCGAGGCGTTCAACGTTCAGACGGCTGACGCCTAGGCTTACCTGATCGACTCGACCACCAAGACTTCGAGGCAGACGCTCCGCCTCTCCAGTGTAAGCAGAGTTGTCAACTGGCGATCTGTCTGGCGGCGTCTTATGCTGCGCCATGTGAGGGCAAGGTTGACGGTTGGGTTGATCCTTGGGGTGATGGTGGTTGGGCTCGCGCTCGTGAGCGCCGCGCTGGGTGCGCATGGGATGACCTCGCCGACGGTCGGAGGCTCTTATTCGACGAGCAACCACTCAGGGGCGGTCAAGCTCTACTTCTCAGAGCGCGACACGAAGCGGCACACCTCGATCATCACGATCTCGGACTTCCGTTTCCACGACGCGTGCACGACGGCGTTCACGAAGATCAAGGCCACGATGCGGGTCAACGGCAGGCACTACCGCTTCAGCTACAAATCCGACGACGTAACGATCGGCGGCGAGGCTAATCACGTGACGATCGCCGGCAGGCTGTTCTTCTCGCAGAGCTCCAATTTCCGGTGATCAAGGGAACCGTCACGCTCAGCGACCCCGACTGCGCGGCCAACCCGAACGGTCGTGATCACCTTCAAAGCAACCGACTAGCGATCCCTCCGGCCCTGCCCTATGCTGCGCCGCGTGAGGGCAAAGTTGAGCGGTGGTGCTGATCTCAGGCGTGATGGTCGCTGGACTCGCGCTCGCGGGCGCCGCGCTCGGTGCACACGGGATGACCTCGCCCACGGCCGTCGGCCTGTTCAAGGCGAAGAACCAGTCCGGCCGTCGTAGCGTTCACCTGGAATGAGGGCGACGGGTTCCACGGCACCAAGCGCTACACCGTCCAGACAATCACGGACTTCCGGTTCCATGACGGCTGCACGAAGTCGCTGACGAAGATCAAGAAGATGATCCACATTCATCACAACCGCTTCAGCTACCACGTCGACGGTGTGAGGATCGCCGGCGAGCCCAACGACGTGACGATCGCCGGCAAGGTGCACCTCACCCAAGGCGCCGCCTCGGTCATCAAAGGGACCATCACGCTCTCCGATCCCGACTGCGCCGCTGACCCGAACGGCGTTATCACCTTCAGAGCCGATCTAGCGGCCGATGACGGTCACATGTCCGGCGTGCGCGTCTGAGCTTCCGGACGGCATGCGGTTCTGCGGGGTCTGCGGGATGGATCTCGCGCTGCGTTGCAGTTCCTGCGGCGCGCTCGCGACGATCCCCGGGTCAGCAGTTCTGCGGCGCCTGCGGCGCTGCACTGATCGCGCCGCACTCCTCCGGGCGCGAGCGGCGCCTGCTGTCGGTCCTGTTCTGCGACCTGGTCGGCTTCACCAGCTTCAGCGAGGGACGCGACCACGAGGACGTGCGCGACGTGCTCGAGCACTACTTCGCCGCGGCTCGCCGGACCATCGAAACCTACGGCGGGACGCTCGAGAAGTTCATCGGCGACGCGGTGATGGCCCTGTGGGGCGCGCCGGTGGCCCACGAGGACGACGCCGAGCGAGCGGTCAGGGCGGGCATCGACCTGGTCGCGGGCGTGCGCGCGGTCGCCGAGCGGCTCTCGATCCCGGAGCTACGCGTCCGGGTCGGGATCCTCACCGGCGAGGCGTCGGTCGACAGCGGACGCGAGCACGAGGGCATGGTCATCGGGGACACGGTCAACACGGCGTCCCGGATCCAGTCGCTCGCGGACGCGAACACTGTGCTCGTCGACGACATCACCCGGCTGGCCTGCGAGCGCGCGATCGAGTTCGAGCCCGGAGGCGAGCATCCTGTCAAGGGCAAGAGCGAGCCCGTCCGCGTGTGGCGAGCGGTCCGCGTGCTCTCACGGGTCGGCGGCCGCGGACGGCCCCTCAAGCGTCGAGCCTCCCTTGGTTGGGCGGCTCGCGGAGCTCGACGCGATGAAGCGAATCCTCGACGAGGTCGTCGGGCTCGATTCCGGCGCCCGGCTGCTCACAGTCCTCGGCGAGGCAGGGATCGGCAAGACGCGGCTCGCGTGGGAGCTCGAGAAGCACGCCGACGGCATCAGCCAGGAGGTGTTCTGGCACCGCGGCCACGCGGTCTCCTACGGAACCGGCGCCGGCATGAGCGCGCTGGCGGAGATGCTCAGAGAGCGAGCCGGGATAGCACTCGAAGACCCGGTCGAGATCCGGCACGAGCGGCTCACGGCCATGCTGGCCGGCCTGTTCGACGAGCAGGACGAGCGCCTGCGCGTCCGCCGCGCGGTCGATCGCCTGCTCGAGCTCGACGACGGTCGGGAGACGATCGCGCGCGGAGCGCTGTTCTCGGCGTGGCGGACGTTCTTTGAGCGGCTGGCGGAGCGCGGGCCCGTGGTGCTGGTGTTCGAAGAGATGCAGCACGCTGGCCAGGCGCTGCTCGACTTCATCTCAGAGCTGCTCGAATGGGCCGGGAAGTCGCCGATCCTGATCGCCGTGTTCGCGCGTCCGGATCAACGGATCGCGGAGCTGGCCGAGCGAGGGCGAGGCGATCCAGCTGTCGCCGTTGAGCGCGACGGAGATGGATGAGCTGATCGCGGGCACGGTCCGCGAGGCGCCCGAGACGCTGCTCGCGACCGTCCGCGCCGAGGGTGGCGGGATACCGCTGTACGCCGTCGAGACACTGCGCTCGCTCGCCGATCGCGGCCTGCTCGAGGTCGAGGATGGCCACTACGTCGTCCGTCGCGAGCTCGGCGAGCTGACGGTCCCGCCGACGATCCGCGCGCTGGTCGCCTCCCGACTCGATGGCCTCGGAGAGCTCGAGCGACGGGTGCTCGCAGCCGGAGCGGTGCTCGGCGAACGGTTCGCCGGCACGGCGGCGTCCGCGCTCGTCTCGATCGATGACCTCGACACCCGTTCATTGCTCGGTGGGCTGGTGACGAAGGCGCTCCTTGGAGTCGAGCCCGAGCAGACCGGAGCGGCCCGCGGGCAGTACTTCTTCCTTCAGGGAGTGCTGCGACGGGTGATGCTCGACATGCTCTCGCGGCGCGACCGCAAGCGCCTGCACCTCGAAGCCGCGACGTACATGAGCGGTGCCGAGCTCGAACCCGAGCGACTGGCCGCGCTGGCCGGGCACCTGCTGGCGGCCGAGGAGGCCGACCCGGCTGCGGCGGACGCCGCGTCGATCCGTGCCCGGGCGCTGACGACGATGCAGCAGGCGGCCGAGCGGGCTGCGGCCGTCGGCGCGATCGAGGAGGCGTTGTCGCTGTTCGACCGGGCGGCGGAGCTGGTCGGGGACGAGGCGGAGCGGGCGGCGATCCTCGAGCGCGCCGCGGTGCTCGCCCAGCGCTCGGCCCTGGCCGCCGAGGCAGCGTCACGGTTCGGCGCGGCGGCCTCGCTGCACGGGGCGGCGGGCCACGAACGGGCCCGAGCTCCGGGCTCGCGCCGGCGAGCTCCAGTCGCTCGCCTATGAGCGTGCGCCGAGCGAGCTCCTGCCGCAGCTTCAAGAGCTCCGAGAGGCGGTCGGGGACGTTCGCGACGCGACCGCCGCCCTCGTCGACGGGATCCTGGCGTTCGTCCTCTATCAGCTCGGCGACCATGCCGAGTCGCTCGCGGTGGCCACGCGGGCGATCGAGATCGCCGAGGAATGCGAGGCGCACGGAGACATGCTGCTCGCGATCGGCGCTCAGGCGGTCGCACTCCAAGAGCTCGACCGCCAGGTCAGAGGCGGTTTCCGTGTACGAGCGGGGGCTGGCGCTCGCTCAGCGTTACGAGCCGCGCCGGGAGTCCTCGTTCCGCGCCAACCTGGCGATCTCGCTGGGCGGCGTCGGCCGGTACCGGGACGCGGCCGAGCAGGCGCGAGGCGGCGATCGAGGCCGCTCACCGAACGTCCGAGCGGTTCTTCGTCCGCCACGCGCAAGTCACACTCGGCCGGGTGCTGTGCTCGCTCGGAGAATGGGATCGAGCTGTCGAAGAGCTCGAGGCAGGCAAGCCGCACGTGCCGACGTTCATGGTCGGGATGGCTGTGGCACCGCTGGTCGTGATCGCGCTCGCGCGCGGGGAGAGCGACCGGGTCCAAGATCTGGTGGCAGAACACGACGAGCGGGAGCAGGGAAGCTGGCGCGACCGCGTTCGGGCCGGACTTCCGGGCGCTCCGGGAAGCCGTGCTGGCGGATGGCTCGGACCGACGAGCGGCGCTGGCGAGGATCATCCCAGCCGCCGAGGTAGCCGACTACTCGGAATGGACCGGCTGGATCGGGGCCGTCATCGACGGTCTACTTGCGGCGGGTGGTTCTGCCGACGATCTCGGTGCCGCGTTGTCCGCGCTGAACGGTCCCGAGGCGATCAAGAAGATCCTGCCGGTGCGAGCGCAAGCGCTCCGGTTGGAGGGGCACCTGGCGGCGCGCGGCGGAGACCCGGTGCGTGCTGGCGAGCGTTTCGCGGCGGCGATCGAAGCGGCTTCCTCCTGCGAGCTCGCCTTCGACGTTGCCGCGCTTGTGGTGGAGCGGGCGGAGCTTCAGGCTGGCGGCGACGGCTCCGAGCTGGGGCTGGCGCTGGCAACGCTCGAGCGGCTCACGGCCACGCCGTGGGTGACGCGGGCACGAAGCGCCGAGGTTGCGCGGTCCTCCGGATGACCCTGTGAAGGACGGCCCTTCCAATCGTCAGCGCTAGCACCTCACGATCCCCGGGGCGCATGCTGCGGCCCGTGCGAGCACGGATGCCGGGCGAGGCGACTAGTTCGATTCGCCTGATCTTTGGGTTATGAGCCGTGTGGCCCTATTGGGTGCTCACGTTGCTGGGTCGGGCGGATCGGGATCGGGCTCAGATACAAACGCGGCTGCCCACGCAACCGCCTCGTTGGCCACGGCGAGCGCGGCAGCCCGGTCCAGCGGCGCATCGGACGCACCGTAGCGCGCGGCAACCGCCCAAGGCGTAAGCCAATCAGACTCCGCCAACGCTTCCGGAATCTCCATTTCGTGATATTTGAGTAGGTCGAGCAAGAAGCTGAGGTCATGCGTGTAGGGGATCTCTTCTCCCCCGCTCATAACAAGCGCGATCTTGATTGCTTTCTCTACCGCCTGCTGTGCGTGAAAGCCAACGACATCGTTGCCCTGTTCGCCGTCGGCTGCGAGCGCCATCGCAGCGCGAAGGTCGGAGCGCGCAGCACGGAGAAGTCGGTCTACCTCCGCCAACTGCTCAGAGCTCAACGATATCCGTCCGTCGCCGTAGCGCTCGCTCGACAACGTTCCCAACAGCGCCACGGCGATGCGCCTCACGTTCGTCAACGACGATGACATCAATCGGCACACCGAGCCCGCGCAAGACGCGCCGCAGACGGACGGACTCCCTCATCGGATCGTCGACTACAGGCTCGATCACAAGCAGATCGACGTCGGAAGCCAGCGCCGCCTCATTCCGGGCACGAGAACCGAACAGCACCACCCGGGAACGTGGCGGGGCGGCGTCAGCCAGGCGTCGCCCGATTTCGTCAAGCACGGACTCCTCGACCACACGCCGACAGTACCGCCTAACCAAGACGAAATGAGATCAACTGAAGCTAACTACCGAGCCTGGGTTAGGCTAATTGACGCTCGTTGAGTCGAACCTCACCGAATGCGGCCGTCATCGCACTCACGCGTCCCTTACGGGTCTCGAGCGGGCGCCACTCACCTCTATGCCTTCATGCCCGCTCGCACCGGGAGTGGAAGGGTGGTTCCCCAACGACTGCGACCTTCGGGTTATGAGCCAGGCGAGCCAGCCCGGCCGGGTCCGGCGCGATCCGCCCGATGCCGATAGCTACAGGCGATTCCGGTCTCGCCGATGCCTCCAGATCACCTGAGTTCGGCCCCGTCCGGTGCGATTCGTTTGACAACCTGTTTGACACGACATCCTCCGATCCGGCGGCTTGTTCCTCGATCGGACGGGAGCGCCACGCCGGGACCGCTGGACGGCTATTCGGCGAGTGGATTCGCGCTGAAGCACTGGTACTTGGCGCGGGCCACGATCGGGACCAATACCTCGATGTAGATCTTCTCAGCAGAGTCCAGGTCCGACGCCGTCGGCGGCATAGCCCTCCAAAATCGATTCGCCGAGGAACCCGAATGCCTGCTGCTCGGTCTCACACAGCGCGATTGTCAAGGCCGGGCGAAATCGCACCCCTTTGCGCCGGTCGAAAATGCACCCCCCTTGGGTAGGGTCGCGCCGGTCGAAAAGTAGACCACGTGGTGTCTGGGCATGCGGCGGCTTTTCGCGGAGCGAGCCGTAGGCGAGCGGAGCGAAATGCCGCCGGCGCGTCGTTGGCGGGGATGTAGCTTCGCTAGCAAAGCGATAGCCGTCGGGGTCAGGTCTTCGGCGGGGGTGGCGCGGGCGAGGTCGCGGTCTTTGAGGCGGTAGCTGTCGCCTTTGAGCGAGAGGATTTCGGCGTGGTGCACGAGTCGGTCGATCATCGCGGCGGCGGTGACTTCGTCGCCGAAGATCTCGCCCCAGCGCGCTGAACGGCTTGTTGCTGGTGACGATCAGGCTGGCGCGTTCGTAGCGGCGGGAGACGAGCATGAACATGAGGTTCGCGGCTTGGGGGTCGAACGGGATGTAGCCGACCTCGTCGACGATCAACAGCGGGACGCGCTGCAGTCGCTCGAGCTCGTCGTCGAGGCGGCCTTGGCGTTGCGCGTCGGCGAGGAGCGCGACCCATTCGGTCGCGGTTTTGAACAGCACGCGGTGCCCGGCGAGGCACGCGCGGATCCCGAGCGCGATCGAGAGATGCGTTTTGCCGGTCCCGGGCGGTCCGAGCAGCACGATGTTCTCTTTGCCGGCAGGAAGTCGAGCTGCCCGAGGTGCAGCACGGTCTTCTCGCCGCAGCGATCGTCTGGAAGGTGAAGTCGAACTCCTCCAGCGTCTTGCGCGCGGGGAACCGCGCAGCGCTGATGCGGCACTGCGCCGCCGTGGCTGTCACGGCTGTCGTCTCGGTCTTCAAACAGCGCGGCGGCGAACTGCTCATAGGACCACTCCTCCGAGCGGGCGCGGTCGGCGAGCTTCGGCAGCGCCGTGCGGCGGCGGGCGCTTTGAGCTGCGCGGAATAGGTGCGTGAGCTCGCTGGTGGGGCGGCTCATGCGATCAACGCGTCATAGCGGGCCAGCGGCCGCATCTCCACCCGCTGCCCCCTCGCGGCCGCTCGGCCTGTCGCGCAGCGCGCGGGCGTGCTCGAGCGCGGTGATCGTGCGGTGCTTGGCGAACACCCGCTCGTGGCGGCACGGCGAGCTCGCCGGTGTCCAGCACGCCCGCGATGACTCTGGCGCTGATCGACGCGGACCTCGACGCGGCGGCCGACCAGCGCCGGGTCGAGCGAGTAGTCGTTGGTGTCGACCCGCAGATAGGGGTCGGGCGGGACGCGCATCACCCAGCGCCGGCCAGGTCAGGCATCGCGGCGGCAGCGGCGCCATCACCTCGCGCTCCTCGACAGCCGGTCGACCGGGCGGCCGCGCAGCGTCTTGTGCGTCCGCGCGTTGACCTTGACAAACCAGGCGTCGAGCTGCTCCTGGAAGTCGAGCTCGTTCGCAAACCGCCGGCCCGGCTCGAAGTTCGTCTCCATATATCCCTGCAGCCGCTCGACCGCACCCTTGGCTTGGGGGTCGGACGGCTCGCAGAACCGCCACTCCACCCTCAGCTGCCCACAGAACGCGGCGAACGCGTCCGTCGGGCGCCCGCCGTGGCGTGCATCCCGGCCTGCCGATCCCACACCAGCTCTCCGGCAACGCCCCCAGCGACCACAAGCACCGGCGATCCCCCAGCAGATCCTCGGTCTCCTTGGAGAACACCAGCGCGCCCGCACCCGCGCGTGAATAGCCGAGGCACGCGACCACGACATCCATCCCTGCCGGGTCTGGCCGTGCCCGACCGGCACCTCCCTCGGGGCTGCCACAGATCGAACTGGCACACCTCGCCCGGCCGATAGATCGTCCGCTGAAACGTCCGCGGGCGCACGAACAACGGCCGCACCTCGCGCAGATAGTCATCCACGATCGTCTTTCCGCCGTGCACCCCAACGGCTCGATCAACTCCCGGACCCGCACCCCGGGCAACCTCGGATCCCCGCTCAGCAGCCGTGGATCTCCGGCTTGAACGGATCCAACTTCGACGCGCCGCCGCGGCCGCTGATACCGCGGCGGCGTCTCGCGACCGAACCGCCCGCGGACCGTGTTCCTACGATCCCGTCCCGCCGCGCCAACCCCTTGATCCAACCCCGCGACGAAATGCTCGCGACGCAACTCGGCCCACCGCTCCACGTCGACGCACCTTCTGCCGACTCGATCAACACAACCAAGCCAGGGTCAACCGACCCCCGGACGCCTCTACCCGACCTACAGGGGGTGAGTTTTCAACCGGCAGAGGGGGGTGAGTTTTCCACCGGCGCCGACAGCGATCTTGGCCCCAACGCGCTGCTCATCGAAGAACTCTCCGGCGACGGTCGCAAACCGCGGCATCTACGAGCCGGCGCCGTAGTGCGTGTCGGCGTGCGAAATGCGCGATCAACGCCTCATAGTTGCTCGTTCTTGTCTGCTCCACCTTGCTCGCTCTCCTAGCGGCACATTCGCGACGACCATCGCCCTCGCGGCAGCCGGTCCATCGTAAAGAGCTCGAACGCCGGCGCGAAGGACGGCTACCTGATTGCGTCAGTCATGGCGTGAAAGCGATCGCCCGCGGATCCCGCACCGAGCGCGATCTCGCCGGAATCAGGGCCGAGCGGACCCGCTGCAGTGTCGGATGCTTTCGTAGGCACCACCCGGGCGCAGGGTCACTCGCGCAGCCAAGCTGCACTTGGGGCAGCCCCACGTTGGTGCAGACGTGCGACGCATGGCTCGCTTGGGCCCCACGCCTCCGCCCGGAGCCGTTCAGCGAGGTCGCCCGACCGATCACCAACAAGCGTGCGGCCCGAGGTAGCTATGCAAGACGGCTGTCGAACGCCCGGATCGGGCAAGTCAACCCCAGCTCCCGGTGAGCACGCGCCGCGCCTACGGAACGCCCAAGAAGCCTGATGCGCTCGCGATGGTCACCTCAGTGGACAGTGCCCACTGCCCAGAAGGGGCGACGCCCAATTCGTCGAAGAGGAGCGCAGCCGAGCTCGACGCGGTGGACCCCGGATGCTTACTCGGACAGCAAAGTGGCCACGACCACCCGACAGTCTGGCCCAGAGAGACGGTCGAAGACACGTCACAGGCGGCGATCGAGCTCGAGTAGTTCTATGACAGTGTCGCGCGCTGACAGAATGAGAGCGGAGCTCGGCTGGGATCTGCCTCTGCGCTACCGTCGCGGTGCCAAACAGCGGCTGCGCGGAATCGATGTATACCATGGTAACCTGAGGGCAAGTACTTCCCGACCAGGCGCGTCGGTCGTTCAACCGCCATGCTCGCGGACAAAGTCATTGATGACTGCCGGCAGGGAAGCGGCCCGCGCTGCTGCTCACCGATCGCGACGACGTAGAAGAAGGCGCACGCGAGACGGAAGGATCCTACGTCCTCGTGGTCAATCTTCCTCACTACGTCCAGACAGCACAGAGCAATGCAGCCGCGAGCTACCTAGCTGAGCGCCTCGGTCGCGGCATCACGCGCGCCAAGAGCTTCTCCCAGGTTGCGAACGCAACAGCCGATGAGCTTGCCCAGTGGCTCGATGATCAGCTTGATGCCGCTGTGTTGACCAAATGGGCCTGCGTGTCAACGAGGAACGATTGGAGCTGTTGCGGACGATTGCAACGCAAGGGGTCGAGGAGGACGACGAGCATCTCGGCGATGTCGAGCGCGCGGTAGCGGCACTTGAGTCGCTGGAGACACTCGACTCGCGGATCGTAGAAGCCGTCGCCGTGCTTGCGATGGCCGGACCTGACCTCGAGGCGCGGGCTGAGCTGTTGTGGGCATTGACGCAGGACGCTGACGGCCGACTCAGCACAGGGGAAGTCCTGGCAGGCTCGTGCGTCCGAACGTCTCGAGGACGCGCGTGAAGCAGCGCGGCAGTTCGACCGGCTGTTGAAGGAAAAGGGGGTGAAACTGATGTGCAGCTCTTTCTTGAGGCTAATCCCTGGCTTCTCGGTCTCGATTACGCGCGCATCCGGCCACGGCAACCCGTCCCGCGCGGCGCTATCGACTTCCTTCTCGAGCGGTTTGACGGGTTCCATGATCTCTTGGAGTTGAAGAGCCCGAGCGACGCGCTCTTCGAGAAGCACGGAAAAGATCTGCCGATCAGATCCCCCTCGTCCTACCGGCTGAGTCGCCCGCTCGCGCTTGCGTTAGCTCAGGTGCACGCGTATCGCGATGTACTCAGTTACGAAGAGGCTTTAGAGGACCTCTATGGCCTTCCCCATAGTCGAGACCCACGCATCACGATCCTGATCGGCCGCGTGTCTAGGCTGAATGATCACGAAAAGCGGCTACTGAAAGAACTCAACCGTTCGCTGCACCGGGTGGAGATCGTGCCGTTTGACATCCTTGCGCGCCGAGCGCAGGCAATCCTCGACACTGTCGAGCGCTACCTCCTTGCCGCTGACGAGGAGGGTGGCGGCGAATAGACCGTTGCGGTCCGTTTGTGCTCGCATGCTGCGCCGCGTTCGGTGGTTCCCGGACTCAGCGGCTGACGGGTCATGAGCCATACCGAGGTGTTGCCTCATAGTCGGCTTGCAGAACGTGTGGACTTACGCGCAGCGACCGCCGCTTCGGTGGCGTCCTCGAGGAGGAGCTTCTGACGCTCCGCATCATCGAGTAGGTGGATCGCTGAGCCCTGTGGGGTCTTCGTAACGCGGAGTATCTGGTCGATCCGCTCAGCGACGGCGGGCACATGGCTGATCAGCGCGATCAGCCTGCCAGCGCGAGCACGCTGTTCGAGCTCGTTGAGCGCGTGGTCGAGTGCGTCGGGGTCGAGGCTGCCAAAGCCCTCGTCGAGGAACAAGGCCTGCAGCCGGCCGCCGCTGCGTCCGGCGAGCTCGACGAGGCCGAGCGCGAGCGCGAGGCTGGCCAGGAACGTTTCACCGCCGGAGAGCGTGTCGGGCGAGCGCGCCATGTCGGAGCGGCGGTCGATGATCTGGAAGTCTTCGGTGAAACCGAACTGCCCGCCGGTCATCTGCGAGAGGATCCCGCTGGCCGCCGTCAGGAGCGCGCGCTGACGACGCTGGACTACGAAGCCAACGAACTTCGCGTCCGCGAGCTGGCGGGCCAGCTCGCTCAGCCCGTCTCGCAGAGCCCGGGCTTTGCCGAGGAGACTCTCGAGCTGCTGGGTCGGCTCGATCTGCCTGGCGGCGCGATCGCGCTCCGCGCGGCGGCGATCTCCTCGGCGGTGATCTCGATCAGGGCCTGCTGGAGCTCGCGCGAGTCCTCGAACTCCAATGCGACGACGGTCTCGCGGCCGGT
>CAWFVW010000024.1:0-46326 GCA_963819395.1 uncultured Acidobacteriota bacterium | reverse complement strand
AACCCACGACCTTCGGCTTAAAAGGCCGCTGCTCTACCACTGAGCTACGCCCCTGCTGTACAAACCAACGATTGTATAGATAGCTTCGGCGCGCTGCAACCGCGAACGATGCGGCCTTCCCGCGGGTTGGGCGCGGATGACGCACAAAAATGCGCAGCTCGACGCCTATATCATATCTTTAAATTCGTCAGGAGTTTGTAGCCCCAACCTTCAGGTTGGCGATTTCGGGTCAATTTCGGATGGACCCGATTCTTGCCGGAAGATGGGCGCACCACTTGGCAAACCTTTTCTACAGGGAATCTGGGGCCGGGATCCGAGCGTGGGGGCGCTTTCGCTTCCACTCGTAGTCCTTGCGCAGCAGGGCCTGGTGTTTCTTGCACTGGGCGCAGATTTCGGCGAACGCGGCTTTCACGCTGGCGACGACATCCGATCCTTCCGCTGTCGCGTGCAGCGTGCCCGTGGGAAGCGAGAGATTGACTGTGAACGTGTAGCTTTCCTTGCGCGGATGCTTCGCGATATCCCCGTGGAGCTTCACGAGGTCGGGAGAATATCGCTTGAGCAACTTCTCCAGCTTTGCCGTTTGCCGCGCGGTTTCCGTTTCGACGGTCTCGCGCCATTCTTCATGAGCGTTGCGAATAGACAGTTTCATGATCGAAAGCCTTTCCAGGCAGATTATGGAAGGGGGTGCGTTGCGCGGAATGGCCCGCAAGCGCATGGGCAAATTCAGAATAGCAATTCGCCGAAGCGGTTGCAAATTGCGAGTTCGCGAGCGGCAACTGAATCGCCCCAACTCCCTATGAAATGAATCCCCGCCGTTATTTTTTAAAGAGGTTTTCAAACGCCTGCCGGGCGTCGAGAGGCCGCGAAGAAATCCGTTCCGGCGAAGCCGAGGGGCCCGAAGGGGGAGCCGACGGCGCGGTATCCTTTTCAATCGTGGTGCGAAATTCGTAGAAGGTGCAGTCGTTGACCTGGTCCTTGCGCGCAATCTGCTCGGGAATGGGCTTCATGCATTCAAACCGTGCGGCGGTGTCAAAGTAAGCGCACTGCTTGCAGCAATGCAATTCGAAGCCGCAGCGCGGGCACTTCTTTTTAGGGTCGAATCCGGGCTGGAGCACGGTGCCGCAATTGGAGCAGCGCGCGCGGGTGATTGTACCGACCATGCGTGGAGTCCGCGGCCCGATCTGTTCCTGCCGCGGATGGCCTTCGTGGTGTTGACGCTTTTCTTTTTTCTGGGGCTCGTCGGAGCTTTGATAGCCCCTGTGCTTATACTTCCGGTCCAAGGAAACCTCCGGTGGGAAAACCAATCATACTCTGAATCAAATCATGCCAGTCGAATATTAAGCGAATCCGAAAAAAATTTCGCGGGTCAAAAACCGTTCGCGGGCTGTTGCTTACGATCCGCCTGACCACAGGCGCGCCAGTCCTTCCGCGCGCAAATCCGGTTGCAATAATTTCCGTGGCATTCCAGCTTCGGAGAGAATCGCTTCGGCAGCCAGGTAACCGCTGCGAACGGCTCCCTCCATTGTGGACGGCCAGCCCGTCATTGTCCAGTCCCCAGCGAGAAATAATCCCGAAAGCGGACTTTTTTGCACGGGGCGCCACCGGTCCGAACCGGGCGCCGGCGAAAACGTCGCGGACATTTCCTTGACGACGGTCCCTTTCACGAGCGCAGCCACGCGTGTCGCCGGCAAAACCCCGCGCAATTCCTCGAGGCACAGCGCGATGATTTCCTGCCGCGAGCGGGAAGCCAGGCTATAAGACGCGCTGATGACCAGTTGCAAATATTGCCCCCCGTCTTTTGTTTTGCCGCCGGAAAGCTGGGTCTTGTTGAACACCCACTGCGTCGTGCTGTCCAGCAGCGTGAGAAACGGCTCTCTCATCACGGCTCGATCGAACCAGAGATGCACTCCGGTGATTGGCGAAGCCCGCAAATTGCGCAGACCGCGAAACACGGTCTCGTTTTCCACGACTTCCGCGGGCAAGAGCCCCGGCAAAACATCCTGCGGCACGGCGGCTAGATAATAGTCCGCGGTTTCCACCGAGCCGTCTTCCCTTTCCACTCCGCCGACGCGGCCATCCGCGACAAGAAACCCTCGCACCCCGGCGCGCAACTGGACTTCCCCGCCCTGCCCGGCAAGCGCCTTTCGGCAGCCTTCATACAACTCTCCGAGAGGAACGCGCGGAATGCCGACGCGATACCCGCCGCGCGTGGAAAGAAACGCCTTCCAAAACACGTCGATTCCATAGCGCGCGTCGATGCGGCCCAGTTCTTCGTCGAGAGCGCTGACCAGAATGACTTCCCAGAAGCGGCGAATCGCGCGATCCGTCTGGCGATGCTTTTGCAGCCACGCGAGCATTGAGATATTTTCACTCGACCCATTGCCGGCTGAAAGGTCCGTCGGGCGCCCTCCGCTGCGCGCAATGGCAAGCAGCGCCTGCGCGATGGAGCGTTTATCCGCCCAGCCCAGCAGGGGAAAAAACGCGAAGGACGGAGCCATGTGCAGCGGCGGGGGCAGCGCCACGGATGCAATCGCGCCGCGCTGCCCATCCGGCGCGGCAAACAACAGCCGGTCAAAAAATCGAATCTGATCGACCGCGCCTACCCGGCGATAAAAATCCTCAAGGTTCGTGCAGCATCCCAGCGTAACGTGCTGGCAGTTGTCGATCTCCTCGCCGCCAGGTAATACATAAGACGCGGCGCGGCCCCCGAGGTGGGGCCGCTTTTCGAGCAAACGCACGCGGAAGCCGGCTTCAGCCAGCGCGACGGCCGAGGAAAGTCCGGCCAGGCCGCCGCCGATCACGATCACGCTCTTCGAGGACATTGGATTGGGAGTACCAGCCCAGCCGCGCACGCAACAGGATCCCGGTTTTTTCGGGAGCGCTCAGGCGTACACGTTCGGAGAAAACATCATACCCGCGCGCCTCGATGCGGCGCAGCAGGCTGCTGTAGATTCGCGCCAGCGCCCAAAGCGCGGCGCGCGCATCCTCATGCACGAGTGAAATGAGTTCGACGCCCTCGCGGTAATAACTCCACGCGCGCGCAGCCTCAAATTCGAGCAGGCCGCGCATTTCCGGAGTCATCGGCCCACGCGTGAGCGCCTCTGGTCGCACGCTGAATTGCGCGAGGTCTTCGAGCGGCAGATAGACGCGGCCCATTTCGTAGTCGCTGCGCACGTCGCGGATAATGTTCGTCAGTTGAAACGCGATGCCCAGTTTTTCCGCAAGGTCCGGCGCATGCGGATCGTCGAATCCAAACACATGCAGGCACGTGAGGCCCACGGTCCCGGCCACGCGGTAGCAGTATTCACGCAACCTGTCAAACGTGGCGTACTCGCCCACAGTCAAATCCATTTCCGCGCCGGAAATCAAATCATGAAAATAGCGCGGGGGAATTTTAAATCGCTCGATCGTATCCGCAAATGCCGGAAGAATCGGATGGCCTGAAACATCGCCCGCCGCTGCAGCATCGAGGGCGGCGCGCCAGCGCGACAGGCCCCGCTGCTTGTCAGCGGCGCTGCCAACCGTGTCCGAAACGTCGTCCACAAGGCGCATGAAGGCGTACAGCGCACACAAGGCATCCCGCTTTGCCTGCGGCAACATGAAAAAAGCATAGTAAAAATTGCTAGCCGACGTGCGCGCGACTCTGCGGCATTCCATATAGGACTGAACGACTTCACTCGCGATTCCGAGTTGCTCACTTCCAATGTTTGACGGAAGACATCCGCCCTCGACAACAGACAAGCCTCCGGGAGCGGTGGGAATTATGGGCTGGGAAGGCTGTGTGAATGTAAGCATTCGCGAGACCAGAGCTCGCGCAAGCAATGAAAACTGCTTCGATTTCGGAATCGAAGGCCTGTGCTCGAGCGTGTTGTAGCCGATCGCTTCGATGGCATCGAGCACCGCCAACCCGCCGCGGCTGAACATTTCGATATCCACGCGCAAGGCGGAATCTACTGTGCCGGCAAGCGGCATTCCTTCGTCAAACAACTGCCGGGTGCGCGCGATCAATTCCTTCATCAGCGAAACATATCGCGCGTCGAACCGGCGCTCGACAATGTCATTCTCGACGAGGCCGTGCGCAGCCAGGGCCTCGAGTGGGATATAGATGCGGCCCTTTTCGAGATCGCGCGTAACGTCCTGCCAGAAATTCGCGAGCTGCAACGCCGTGCACGTCGCGTCGGAAAGCCGCTGCCGCTCCGCATCGCGATAGCCGCACAAATAAAGGACCAGGCGGCCCACCGGATTTGCCGAGTAGCGGCAATAATGAAACACATCGTCCCAGGTCGCGTACCGCTTCGCCGTCTGGTCGTGGCGAAAGGCGATGAGCAGATCGGAAAAGGGCTCGATGGGAATATCCAGCGCGGAAATCGTTTCATTCAGGGCAATGAAAACGGGGTGCGAAGCCCGGCCCGCGTAGCAATCGCGCAGCTCCAAGTCCCATTCGTCGAGGAGCGCGAGGGCTTTTTCCGGATCGGGGATTTCGTCACCCAGGTCGTCGGCCCAGCGGCAATAGGCGTACAGATTGTAAAAATGCTGGTGCAGGCGGCGCGGGAGGAGCCATGAAACCACGTTGAAATTTTCGTAGTGATGCGTGGCGAGCCGGCACGTGTAGCGCTCGGCTTCCGCGAGCGTGCAGCCAGACGGCGGCAGGCCTTTTCCAATTTCAAGTTCAGCAGGTATTTGCATGTCCGGGCCAGTAGCGCGGGCTTCAGTCTGCGGGTTTTTGTCTCTAGAAGGACTAAATACCACAGGCTGAAGCCCGCGCTACTTACGGGATCACCGCGACTTTCATTTCGCCGTTGCGATGCTTCATGTGCTCGAACATTTTCGGAAGGTCCGTGAGCGGAATTTCCGCGTTCACGAAATCGCTCGAGCGAATTTCGCCACGCGCCACGCTTTCCAGAGCCTCGCGGATAAAACGCGGCGTGTGATGGAAGGTGGACTTGATGGTGATCTCCGAATAGTGCAGCGCGTTCGGATCCACGGCGACTTGCGTGCCGCGAGGGCAGCCTCCAAACAGGTTGACGGTCCCGCCGCGGCGCACCATTTGCAGCGCCCATTCCCACGTCTGCGCCGTGCCCACTGCTTCGATCACGGAATCGGCGCCGCGCCCGCCTTCGGTCAGTTCCCGGACGGCTTTCGCGGGATCGCTGAGGTCCGTCGCGATAAAGGCCGCACGCGCGCCAAAGCGTTCCGCCGCCCGAATCTGGTTCGGCCGCTTTCCGAGGGCGATTACTTTCACCCCGCGATTCGACAAGACGCGGATAAATTTCAAGCCGATCGGGCCGCACCCGATTACGACGGTCGTATCCCCCGGCCGGATCCCGGTTTCATCGATCCCGCGAAGCACGCAGGCCAGCGGCTCGACCATCGCCGCGTCCTGAAACGAAACGTGTTCCGGGATCACCAGCATGTTCTGGCGGACGATGCGCCCTGGGATGCGGATGTATTCCGCGTAGGCTCCATTATTAAAGAGTAAATCTTCGCAAAGGTTGCTCTGCCCCTTGCGGCAAAACAGGCAAACATTGCACGGCGCTGAATTCGAAGGAACGACTCGCGCTCCGACCTTCAAACCGCCATTCACATCGGAACCGAGCGTTTCGACGATGCCGGCAAGTTCATGCCCGAACACCGCCGGCGGCGTAATCATGCGCGCGTGGTATCCCCGCTTCCAGACCTTCAAATCCGTCCCGCATGTCAGCGCGACCTTGACGCGAATCAGCGCCTCATCCGCCGCAAGCCTGGGAATGTCCACGCTCTCGATCTTCAGATTCTCGCTTCCATATAAGATGGCAGCGGTCATGTGACCGTTTTTTCGGCCGTACTGTTCGCTTCTATTCAAGGATGAATCACCACTTTTAGAGAATTCCCGACTGGACGCGCCGCCAATTGCAAAGCCTTGTCCATATCTTCCAATGAAAAACAATGCGTGATCAATTGCTTCACCGGCAACTTATGCGAAAAGATCAGCCGCGCGGCATCGTCCGCCCTGTCGATGGCGGCGCTGTAGCTGCCCAGGATTTCCTTTTCCTCGACTCCGACACCCGCGGCGGGAAACTCGATCTTCATCAGCGGGTCATTCTGAGCAAACAATACCACGCGCCCACCCGGTCTCGCGATGCTCAGTCCGTCCGTGAGCGCTCCAGGAATCGGCACGGCCACCAGCACAACGTCCGCGCCGCGCCCTTGCGTGCGAGAATTGATTTCCTCGGACAGACGTCCCTGGCGCGGGTCCACGGCCAAATCGACGCCGAGCGATTGGCTCTTGTCGCGCCGCTCGGGCATGGGATCGCTGCCAATCACGGTCGCGCCCTCCAGCTTCGAGAGCATCGCCAGAAGCAGGCCGATCGGGCCGAGTCCCATGACGACCACCGACTCGCCCGCGGCCACGCGCGCCTTCTCCACCGCCTTGATGCACGTGTTCACCGGCTCAATGAAGGAGGCCTCGTCGAAACTGATATCGTCCGGTATGGCCACCATCCCGCGCTCGGCAACCCACGGCAGGGCGCGCACGTATTGCGCAAATCCTCCGCCATTGGGATCGAAGCCCGCCGTTAGCCCGACCTTCTTGTATCCCGGACACTGTGAAAACAAGCGCCGCTCGCAATAAAAACAGGCCCCGCATGGGACGTGGTGAAAACTCATCACGCGGTCGCCCGTCTTCCACCTGCTCACGCCCGCACCAACCGCCACGACGGTTCCGGAAACTTCATGCCCGAAAATCTGCGGCGCGGGAACAAATCCGTACTCGATTTTCTTCAGATCCGTGCCGCAGATCCCGCAGGCCGCGACGCGAATCAAAACCTCTCCCGCTCCGATGGACGGCACAGGAACCGTTTCCACGACCACTTTCCCCTTGCCGCGGTACACCGCCGCGCGCATCGTGGAGGGAATGGGATCCACCGCTTGTGAAGTCTCGAGAATAATTCCCGATTGGCTCATACTGAGGCCACCGTATCCTGCTCAATCGGAGTCAGCCGGTCGGCCATGGTTCCCGCAAAGGCGTCCAGGAAGTCGGCAAGACGCCGGGAGGCGAAGCGCGAATCGCGGGCCAACTTCAACAGGTCAGGCAGGCCGGAGGGCCTTCGCAATACCTGCGAGAGGATTCCCATCGTGCGAATCTGCCCTGTGGCGTCGCAAGCCCGCTGGAAATCGTATGGCAAATCGAAATCAGACGTATCGCTGATGGCTCGGATCGCCACCGCCGGCACGCCGCACCGCGCCGCTTCCGCCAGGATCGTGTAGCTCTCCATGTCCACCGCTTCCGCCTGAGCCCTCAGTTCGCGTTTCTGCTCGGCCCGCGTGACGACAGTCTTGGATGTCGCGAAACGTTCAATCTGCCGCGCGCCGCAATCCACCGCGGTGGACAGCAACTCACGATGGCTCGCCACGGCCACCGGCTCTCCCACTTCACTGACCAGGCGCGCGGCCAGGATGTCTCCGGGGCAATACTCGCTTCGCAGCGCTCCCGCGAGGCCTGTGGAAATACAGATGTCGGGCCTGTAGGTGAGGGCACTCTTCGCCGCTGTCAGCGCATGGTCCTGCCCCATGCCCGTTAAGATGGCCCGGACTCGCGCGCCGCCGAACATGGCTTCAAACACAGGCTTGTCCCCGGGCAGGCGCAGAAAACTTCTGCGACGCTGCCACGGCGCAAATTCCGATCGCACCGCGAATGTCACCAATATTTTCATGGACTCCAACACTCATTTAAGCCGCACGCGCGCCGGCGACAACAGGCGCGCGTCCAGCGGCAATATAACCGTTCGATTCATACCAGGCCGCCGCGCGTTCCAACGCGGCCTCGATCGGCCCGGGCGCAAAGCCAAGATGGCGCACGGCTTTGGACGCACTCACGAACATCCGGTGGCGCGCCATCCGAACACCTTCCAGCGGAATCTGCGGCTCTCGGCCCAAAAGGCGCGAAACCACGGAATCCACGTATCCAGCGGCATAGGCCAAAGTATACGGAATTTTCCATCGCGGTGCCGGACGACTACTCATCAATGAAAGAATGTCCAGCATTTGTTTCAATGTCAAATTCCGCCCGCCCAGAATGTACCGTTCCCCCACTTTTCCCTTATCGGCGGCGAGCAAGTGCCCCTGCGCGCAATCTTCGACGGGAACGAAGTTCAATCCCGTATCCACGTACCCGGGCATGCGTCCATTCAGGAAATCGACAATGATTTTTCCAGTCGGCGTCGGCTTCCAGTCGCCCGGTCCCACAGGAGTCGTCGGATTCACGATCACGACGGGCAAACCCGACTCCGCGGCGTGCATGGCGCATTGCTCCGCCTGAAATTTGGATCGCTTATAGTGGCCGATCATTTCAGAAAGGGATGATTGCGTATTTTCATCAGGCAAACCACCCTCGCGCGGAACAGCGATCGTCCCAACCGTGCTCGTATAGACAAATTTCTCGATACCTGCGCGGCGCGCCGCGTCGAGCAGATTCTGTGTTCCGGCAACATTCGATTCCCAAATTTCCCTGGGATCGCGGGCCCAGAGGCGGTAATCCGCGGCGACATGATAGACGCGTTGCACGCCTTCGAGCGCCCTGTCCAGCGATGCGCTATCCCTCAAATCCCCTGTGAAGCGATCCGCGTCCAGCCCTTCCAGGGCGCGGAGATCGCTCGACGGGCGCACCAGCACCCGCACGTGCTCCCCGCGTCCTGCCAGTGCGCGGGCGACGTGGCTGCCGAGAAAGCCTGTCGCTCCGGTGACCAGCGTTTTCATAAAACTCGCAGTCTGCCGTCCGAAGAAATCAAATCCGTATTCGACGGTGGCGGAGGCATCATGGTGGCGCCTCCGCTCGAATGTCCATTCGTCGGAGGTTCTTTGGGCGCATTCCGGTCGGGGTTGCCGCCCATGTGTCCCCCAAATTGCCACTTCAGCATCGTCCAGGTATCACCCAACTGGCGCTTCGCGCCCAGTACGGGAGTCGTTTCAAATCCCACGTGCATCATGCAATTCGCGCAGCGCGGATCGTTTCCAGGGCCATAGTTTTCCCACGGAGTCTGATCGATCATTTCGCGGTATGTCGCGTAATGATTGTCCGTGATCACGTAGCAGGGACCCTTCCAGCCGCGCGGATTGTAGGTCGGCGTGCCCCAGGCCGTGCATTCCAGCTCCCGCGCCCCTCGCAGAAAATCGAGGTAGATGGGCGAAACCATCAGGTTGTATTTGTCCAGCAAGGACACGGCGGCGCTAAATTTCGCGCGAATATCCTCGCGCGTCATGAAAATGTCCGTGGTCTGAACCGCCGAATAGCCGTACGCCGGCGCGAGCATGTAACCGTCCACTCCCAGCGTGTCCAAGTAGGAGTAGAGGTCGGCAATTTCGTTCAGGTCCGTTTCCTTGTAAATCGTGGTGTTGGAGCAAACCAGGAAGCCCGCGGCCTTCGCGGCTTTGATACCCTCGATGGCCTCGCGAAACACGCCGTCGCGCTCGACGCAAAGATCGTGCGTTCTTTCGAGCCCGTCCAGGTGCACGTTGAAGAAAAAGCTCGATACCGGCTTGAACTCGTGCAGGCGCTTACGGATGAACATGCCGTTGGTGCAAAGAATTATGTGCCGCCCGCGATCCAGAATACCCTTCGCCAGCTTTCCAATTTCCGGATAGATCATGGGCTCGCCGCCGCAAATCGAGACGATCGGCGCGCCGCACTCGTCCGACGCAGCGAGACACTGTTCGACGGTCATAATTTCGTTAATAGTCGACTTATATTCGCGGATGCGCCCGCAGCCCGTGCACGTGAGGTTGCAGGCGTGCAGCGGCTCGAGCATCATCACCATCGGAAATTTCTTGGTGCCGCGAAAGCGCTGGCCGGCCACGTACTTCGCGAGGTTCGCGGTCATCTTCAGGGGATATCTCAATTCACTCTCCTAAGCCTTCTGCCGGTCTAATTCCTGCGGCCGCACGATCAGCCCGCAATACTGGGTAATCCGGCTTGCCGTGTTCCGGTACCGCGCGAGCGCGTACAAGGGAAAATAATTCCGGTACAAGTGATATTTCAGATAAAACACGCAGGGAAATCCGGTGCCCGTAAATTCCTTCTCAGCCCAAGAACCGTCGGCCTGCTGCTGCTCGACCAGATGATTCACCGCGCGACCGATAGCGGGATCTCCCACTTCCGCCCCCGCCAGGAGCCCGATGAGCCCCCAAGCGGTCTGGGACGCGGTACTCGATCCCTTGCCCTTCAGAGCCGGGTCGTAGTAGGAGGCGATGGATTCGCCGAAGCCGCCGTCGGAATTTTGCACGAAGCGAAGCCATCCCACCGCGCGCTGGCAATAATCCCGCGCGGTCAAAGCCACGGTTTCGAGCGCGCGAAGGACTCCGCTGGTCCCATACACGTAATTCACGCCCCAGCGCCCGAACCACGGCCCTTCATCCGTCTGATCCTTCAGCAAAAATCTTACGGCACGCTCGATCACGGGATGCGTCGAGGGCCATCCGTACCGGCCGAGACACTCGACGACACGCGCGGTCACGTCCGCAGTCGATGGATCGATCATTGCATTATGATCGGCGAACGGAATCTGGCACAGGAACTGGCGGTCATTATTGTGGTCGAACGCTCCCCAGCCACCGTCCTTGTTCTGCATCGCCAGCAGCCAATCAAGGCCGCGCCGCACGGCGGCTTCCATGCGGCCCTTGTCGGGATAATCCACGCGCTGCAGCGCCATCAGCACGAACGCGGTGTCATCCACGTCCGGATAGAAATCGTTGCGGAATTCAAATGCCCATCCCCCCGGCATGACCCCGGGAGTTTTCAGCATCCAGTCGCCGGACCCGCTGATTTGCATCTTGAGCAGCCATTGCGCTGCTTCAACAAGAGCCGGATGGTTTGGCGGCAATCCCGCCTCTTCAAGAGCCACCATCGCAATGGCCGTGTCCCAGACGGGTGAAACGCAGGGCGCCACGCGAATCGTGTCGCCCTCCTCGATCTCAAACCGTGAAAATTCCTCAATTTCCCGCGCAGTCAGCGGGTCATCGGGCGAATGGCCCAGCGCTACGAGCGCGAAAATTGCGTTCATCATGGCCGGATAAATCGCCGCCAGCCCTTCGCTGCGCTCCAGGTGCTCGAACATCCATTCCCGGGCCTGCCGCAGCGCGCGCTGGCGCAGAGGCTTCCAGGGCACTCGCTCATACAATTTCAGGCCGCGATCCAGGGCCAGAAAAAAGTTCCGCCAGCTGAAGAGTTCTTTATCCCAGCTGAGTCCGAGAGCCTTCCCGGAGGGATCTCGATACAACTCGTCTACGCAAACCCCGCCGGGAACGCTGAAAAGAGGCTTATGCGCGTACAGGATCGTCAACGGGATCACAATTCCGCGCGTCCAGGACGACATCTCATAAATGTTAATAGCAAACCAATTCGGCAGCAGCATCAGCTCCGGCGGGATCGCCGGGACCATATCCCATCCAACCGCCCCCACCAGCGCCAAATAAAGCCGCGTGTAGGAATTTGCCGATTCGAGGCCCCCAAGTTCATGTACACGCCGGGCCGCCCGTTGCAGGTGAGCGCACTCCGGCGCATCCCCTGCTAATCGCAACGCGACGTATGCTTTGATTGTGGCATTCAGCTCGGAAGGCCCGCCGAAGTAAATATTCCAGCCGCCATCCTCCAACTGACGCCGCCGGACGTAATTTGCCAGCTTGGCAATCCGCTCCGGGTTGGCCTTATTGATGACTTGCAGATAGAAAATATAATCGGATTCAAGGGTGGTGTCGGCCTCGAGCTCTCCCATCCAGTACCCTTCAGATGCCTGCAGGGAAAGGAGATAATTCACTCCACGGTCGATCGTGTCGGCTAAGCGCTCCGACAACACAGACAGGACGCCGGTGGTCCGTGAGGCGCCCGACTGCTCAAATTGAACGCGCGTTCCTAGAGCCATCGCTTAAGCCCAAACCTCATGAATTCTTTGATGCGCTTTTAATAGAGAGGGTTCTTTTGAATACACCAAACCGGAAGCCCTCAGTTCATTAAAGATGTGGCTTGGGATACTTCGGACCACCCCCGAACAGATGTGCCAGTCCGGTCCCCAAGCACCAGTACCTGGAATCCCCATTCGTATTATCTTCGGTCTTTAGACGTGGGTCAACAAAGATTGCAACTCTTGTTCTTCCAGATGATAGCCCCTTTGGTATCAACGATCCATGGCGGTCATCCCCCATTTGAAAGGATTCGGGCCTCTAGGCGCCTTACGCGTTCCGCCAACTCCGGCAGGCGGCTGAACCAGGCGAATTGATTCTTGAATTTATCGAGAGGCCGCGCGGGAGTTCCCCACACAACCTGGCCGCTTCGCACGATTTTCCCCGAAGGGATTCCCGCTTGCGCTCCAACCACTGCCTCATCTTCAATTCCGCAATGGTCCGCAATCCCAACTTGCCCGCCGACAAGTACATTTTTTCCAATGACGGATGACCCCGATACCCCCGTTTGCGCCGCTATGACTGTGTGTTCTCCAATTCTCACGTTATGCGCAATGTGCACAAGATTGTCCAGTTTCGTGCCAACCCCGATTTGCGTGCGGTCCAGGGAGCCCCGATCCACCGTGCTATTTGCGCCGATTTCAACGTCATCCTGAATTTCGACTTCGCCAACCTGTGGAAATTTCAACCGCGTGCCGTCGTGGGCGACGTAGCCAAAGCCGTCCGAACCGAGCACAGCCCCAGAATGGAGGATTACGCGATTCGCGAGGAGCACGCCGGCATAAAGCGTTACACGAGGGTGAAGGCGGCATCCTTCGCCAAGGCGCGCTCCCCGCCCCAGGAAACAAAATGCCCCAATCTGCGTGCCCGCTCCAATCCGCACATCTTCCTCGATGACCGCATAGGGCCCTACTGCAGCGCCGGATTCGAGTTTAGCCGAGGGCGCAATCACAGCGGTGGGATGAATCCCAACGGCGATTGGCGCCGGTGGAAGCAGCCATGCGGCGGCGCGCGCGAATGCCAGCTTTGGATTCGCTGCGCGCAGCAGCGTCTTTTCCGGCATGAAAAGACCTGGAGGAATGATTACACACCTCGCTGCGGAAGCGGCGGCCCGGTCCAGATGGCGTTGCGACTCCACATAAATCAAATCCTCAGCGCGGGCCGACGCAGGGGACGCCACACCGGAGACAATCGACGCGCTGTCCCCCTCCAGCGTGCACCCCAGGAAATCTGCCAGTTCCTTCATCGTGCGTTTCATGCGTGGTTTCCCCTTCCCATTCGAACAATCCGTCGTGCCCTGGACCCTTTTCAAGCGGCAAACTTTATGATTTTTTGTAGACCGGAGGTTCTCCCGGCGGGCGCGTCTTCCACCGGCGATGCACCCACAGCCACTGGTCGGGATGGCGCCGCACGTAATTTTCAATCACTCGGGTGAATCGCTGCGTGTTTTCGCGGACGTCTTCTTCGTCGATACCAGTGCGGGCGAGTTCGACTTGGGGCTCAAAACAGAGCCTGTATTTCCTGATAGTCGCGTCCCAGTGAAGAAACCCCGGCACGACTGCAGCGCTCGTGTGCAGGGCGAAACGCGCGAGCCCGGCGGTCGTGCATGCCGGGATGCCGAAAAAATCGACGAATACGCCCTCGGTCAGCCAGGTGTTGTTGTCCGCCAGAATCCCAACGGTGCCGTTCGCTCCCAGAACCTTCAATACGGCACGCGCCGACTGGTTTTTGTCGATGGGCTGGTTCCCGCTCAAGCACCGGTAATTCGTGATGAGCGCGTCCACGCGCGGGTTGTCTATTGGCCGGACCAGAAAATGCAGCGGATTGCCGAATAACGCCTGGGCGAAAGGAGCCAGTTCCCAGGCGCTCATATGCCCTGTGAGAAACAGAACTCCCTTCCCCTGCTGTTGCGCCGCCGCGAAATTCTCGAACCCGTCGAGCAGCACGGTGTGCTCGATATTACTTTTTGTGTAGCGTGGGAAACGGGCGAATTCCGCGGCCATCCAACCCAGTTGCCGCACCATGCCGCTGGTGACGGCGCGACGCTGTTTCTTGCTCCAGTCAGGAAACGCCAGCTTCAGGTTTTCCACTGCGGCGCGCCGCAAGCCCGGCCGCATCCGGAATAGGACGGCCGCCGTGCGAGCCCCCACGAATCTTGCCAGCGGACGCGGCATCGCGCCGATCGTTTTGAGCAGCAGCCACACCGCCGCGTATTCCAGCCGTTCTCGCACTTGGGGATTATAGTAGGACAGGCTTCAGCCTGTCTGCAGTTCCGCGCATGGGCAAAAGTCAAAACCTGACAGGCTGAAGCCCGTCCTACTGTAAACGCCCGCCTCAATGCTAGACTCGAACGCTTGAATTCCACGGCTCCAATCCGCTCGCGCGCCGCTGAAGAAGGTAGCTTCGAGATCCCGCTATGGGGTATTCCGCTGATTCTGTTGCTCCTCTACGTTTGCCTGTTCAGCGGATTGGGCGCGCTGGGGATAGTAGGCCCGGATGAACCGCGCTACGCCGCGATCGCCCGCGCCATGGCCGAGACGCACGATTGGGTTACGCCGCGGTTGTGGGGTACGCCGTGGTTTGAAAAGCCGGTGCTTTACTACTGGATGGCCGGAATCGCCATGCGACTGTTCGGGGTCAGTGAATTTGCAGCTCGGCTGCCATCGGCTCTCGCGGCGCTGCTCGCCGTAGCCGCTGTCAAGTGGACGGCGCTGCGATCATTCGGGCTGGGCGCTGCCTGGTATTCGCTCCTCATGCTGCCCACGTCAGTTGCAATGATTGGTTTTTCCCGAGCGGCAAGTCCGGACATGCTCTTCGCGGGACTCTTGACCGCCGCCATGGCCGTCGCCGTCGAAATGTTGCAGAAACCCCGGCCGGGACCAATTCTCCGGATCGCATTCGGATTTTTTCTCGGCGCTGCCGTGCTGGCGAAGGGACCGGCCGCCGTCGTACTCGCCGGCGGCGCAACCTTGCTCTGGGCCGCCCTTTCCCGCCAGTGGCTCGCGCCGTTTCGTTTCCTGCATCCCCTCATCATCGCCGTGTTTTGCGCGACGGCGCTGCCCTGGTACATCCTGTGCGCATTGCGCAACCCCGATTTCCTTCGAGTCTTCATCTGGCAGCACAATTTTGAAAGATATCTCACTCCTGTATTTCAGCATCGTCAGCCTTTTTGGTTTTATGCGCCTATTATTGCCGTGGCCACCATGCCGTGGATTGGAATGCTTGGTGGACTTTCATGCGTAAAATGGAATAAGAATGAATTTCTAAATTCACCGAGTTTGTTTGCTTTTTGTTGGGCGCTGTTTCCATTCCTCTTTTTCAGTTTTTCGCAATCGAAGCTGCCGGGATACATCCTCCCTTCCCTTCCTCCCCTATTCCTACTTATGGGCCGCGGAGCGGACCGCGTATTTGTGGCAAATCCCCGAGTTGCCGCGTTTTTGGTCGGACTTTCCGGGGCCATTCTTGTCCTTCCACTTGCTCTTGAAAAAGTTCTCGTGAGGTTAGGTTCCAGCGCCAACGTCTCGCAGTCTCGTTTTCTTATCTTGCTCATCGTTGCGGGAATTGGCGGGCTGGCGACGGTTGGATTGTGCCTGCTCGGGAAAACCCTGCATGGGTTTGCACTGATTCCAATTCTGGTTGCCGTACTTCTTGCAACTATGAATTTCGCGATTCTCCCTTCGGCTGATTCTTTCCTCTCCACACGGAGCGTCTCGCGCGAATGCTATCAGCTGAATCCTTCCGGGCAAAATGTAATGGTCTTCGGTCTTCCCAGGGATTTGAACTATGGCGTGGATTACTACTTCGGGCGTGAATTGGCGGAATGGTCGCCCAGTACGCCTTTGCCAGAGTGGCTCTTCACGAACAAAGAGGAAGCCGTTCTGTTCGAGCGTCGGGGAGGCCAATTCCAGGTGGAAAATTGGGTTGGAGAACCCCGTATTCTGCTCGTTCACATTCCGCCTCCTCCCCGGAAATCCCCTTAGCGTGAAAGCCCCATTACTCTTTAAGAAAGAAACAGGTACGCCACCCGAAAAGCTCTTCAATCGCAGCTAGACCCTCAACTCTGCTTCCGATGCCGGTCCGTGGTTGTACAACTTTTTGACAAATCTCCTACAGCGCTGTGACAACCCCCGCGGCAAATTCCTGATATTTCATTCGTGGCAAAACTCGAAAATCGGCTCAGCCCAAAATCTCTCCATCTGCTCGAGCCCGGTTTCGACACTCAATCTCGTGAGGTGAAATATGAAGTTTGGCGGTAAGTTGTTGAAGTCGATTTGGTTTCTGATTGTCATCCTGTTTGCGCTTCCTGCTTTGACCTTCGCGCAGCATTACAAGCAGACCAATCTGGTTTCCGACATCATGGGCATGGCTCCCACGTTCGATCCTAACCTGAAAAATCCCTGGGGGATCACACGCAGCTCCGGAAGCCCATGGTGGGTTGCCAACAACAACTCCGGCACTTCCACGCTTTACAATGCCACCGGGGGCATCATCCCGATTAACGGAACCGGAACAGTCACCGTTCCTCCCCCGGGATTCGCGCCCGGCACGCAATCCGCCCCCACCGCAATCGTCTTCAACGGCAGCGCGACTGATTTTCTGTTGACTCCGGGAGGAGCCGCCGCTCATTTCATCTTCGCGACGGAGGACGGAACCATTTCCGCCTGGGCCAGCGGGCAAAACGCGACTCTCGAAGTGGATAATTCCGACAACGGCTCCTCGCACGGCGCCGTTTACAAAGGCGCAACTTCCGGCGAAATTGACGGCCACAAATTCCTTTATGTCACGAATTTCCGTTCCGGCAGAGTGGAAGTCTACGACACTGCATTCAACCGCGTGAACCTCGGCGATGATGCTTTCAGGATGGACGGCGATTGCGACCGCGACGACCATCACGATTGCGACGGAGACCGCGACCGGGATGGTTTCGCACCGTTCAATATTCAAAATATCGGTGGGAGCATTTTTGTTACCTACGCCAAGCAGGATGCGCTGAAACATGATGACGTCGCCGGACCCGGGCTTGGATTCGTCGAAATCTTTACTCCCAAGGGCAGGCACATCAGCCACCTCGAGCACGGCGACTGGTTCAACTCGCCGTGGGGCGTGGTGTGGACCACCCGCGATTTCGGCGAGTTCAGCAATGCGATTCTTGTCGGCAATTTCGGCAGCGGCTGGGTCGCGGCCTTCAACGGTTTCACATATAAATTCGAAGGATTCCTCAAGAATCCCGACGATACCCTGCTGACCATCGACGGACTCTGGTCGCTTACTTTTGCCAACGATGGGACCGCCGGGCTGGCTAATACGCTGTATTTCAGCGCAGGCATCAATGGTGAAAACGACGGCCTCTTCGGCACGATCACACCCGTCGACGGGCTGGATGGCGACGAAGAATAAACCGAGGTGATATTACACCTGACTCCTCATTTTAGAAAAGCGGGAGGCAGGGCCGGAAAATCAATCGCGGCGCAACAGGGGCGGATCGCCGGTGTCGAGGGACGACTTCACTGACGCTCCGCCCGTCGTCTTTTAGATCGTGAGTCAGCAATCGAAATCACTGGAAAGTTTGTGAGGGAATGCGGAATTTGGTTCCTGTAGCGCCCGCCTTCAGGCGGGCATCTGCTTGCTTCCAAAGTGCCCGGCTGAAGCCGGGCGCTACAGGAACGTGCCACAGGAGCGTGGCACACGGACGTGGCAATCGTGAGCTGCCACACAGACTCTAGGGTTGCCCGGAGAGCGGCAAATTCACGAGGAAAAAACTCACGATGCGGTTTTCGTAATTTCGTTTTTCGTCGTCCAGCATTCCGGCGTAGTTTCCATGCTGCAGTACGACGAACTCGTGCGGCGGAGGAGAAATTCGGAACAGTTCGGACGTCGACGCGGCAAGCAGAGGCTCGTCCGGAGATTCGAGATACAACTGGGCGACGCCCGACAGTTTTGAAATTCGCGTATTCAAAGGCGTCACATTGCGGAATTGAGGATTCATCCAGCCAAAAATTATCCGCGAAAATCTGGTGATGAATGGAACGGACCCGAGTCCCGAGCGGGCCACCTGAACTGCAACCATGACGTTCGGATGAACGTACGGAGATTCGACCGCCAGGGCGCGGACGCGGCGGTCGTTCGTGGCTTCCGAGAGCGCCACGTAGGCCCCCAGGTTCACACCCCACAATCCAAAACGGTTCACGTCCACGTCACCGCGGTTGGCCACCGCGTCGATGGCGGCCCGCAGTTCCGCAACCTCCTGCAATCCCAGAGTGGAACGGCCCCCGGAAGATCCGTGCGCCGAAAAATCAAAGATCAGCACGTTGTATTGCTGGTCCTGCAAGGCCGACGCCATGGTGAGGATTTCCCCGCGGCTTGATTCGTAGGCCGGGCAAAGAACGACCGTAGGCGCGGATTTCAGGCCGGGGAAAAACCAGCCGTCGCGCGGCCCCTCGCCGCTGACTGTGAAATTGAGCTTTTGAGGATGGCCGGGGAAATTTTGCAGGTCAATGTCCGAGTGGCTTCGCGGCGGATATGCCATCCGGTAAACCAGATATCCTGATACAGCGCCCGCCGCGAGCAATATAAAAAAGGCCAGAGCCAGAATGACAATGGCGAGCTTGGCGTACCACATCGTGGGATGTCGGAGTTCGGAAGTGAAACCCATGCGCTCGGATTCTTGACCTTGGAGCGAAGTTCCGTAATGCCGGCCGATCCGCTCGGGGACGGGGAACGCGTCGCTCGGCAGGCGCATGGTAGCACAGATGGCAGTGCGCCATGGAAAGCCGATCCGCCGAATGTTTCCGAAGTGCATCCGGCCCGCCTATGGAATAATATGAGTAATCACCGTGTCCGCCGTGAGCCAAAAGCCGGGTACCGGTTCCATGCAGATTGTCGATCTGCGTCAGTTGTCCTCCTGGCAGCTCGAGCCATTACTTGCCGAAGAGGCGCAGCAGTGGCGGGAAGAGTTGCGCTGGGATTACCGCGCCTCCTCGGAGCTGATCAAAAAGTTCGTTGATGCGCGGTCCCTCACCGGTTCCGCCATCATAGAAAACGGGCGCCCGGTCGGATATGCCTTTTACGTGCTCGAAGATCACAAAGGTCTGGTCGGAGGGCTGTTCGTCTCGCCCCGCTTTTCACAGCAGGAATTGAGCCAGCGGCTTTTGACTGACACGCTGACCACGCTCAGCGGCATCCCGAAGCTGGAACGGGTGGAGGCACAACTTATCCCATTCGGATATCAACTCGACCCTGTCTTGACCGAGTACGGTTTCCGCCTGTACATGAGGCAATTCATGATCGCGCCCCTGGCGCCAAACGCAGGGGAAGCGCTCGACGCACTTCCGGGACTCATCCGCGAGGGGCCGGGAGCCGGGCTGATCCTCGAGCGGTGGGACCACCGCTATTTCGAGTCCTGCGCGAGGCTCATTCAGCTTGCGTATGCAAATCATGTGGATGGTGAAATCAACGATCAGTATCGCAGCGAATCCGGCGCTCTGCGCTTCCTGAAAAACATCATCATCCTGCCCGGCTGCGGACAATTTCAGCCCGAGGCTTCTTTTGTGTTGCGTGCCCCGCACGCCAATCATCTCGTTGGAGTGATCCTGAACTCGCGCGTCGCCGAAGGCGTCGGTCACACGACGCAAATCTGCGCCATGCCCGGCTACCAGGGCCGCGGCCTGGGGCGCCGCCTGATGGAAGCGTCGCTGCAGGCTCTCCGCGTGCGGCATTTTACAACAGTCTCACTCACGGTCACCTCCGGCAATGAGCGCGCCGTGCGCCTCTACGAGAAACTTGGGTTCAATACGGTAAAGAAATTCGCCGCCGGGGTCTGGACGGGGTACTAGAGGGTGGAAGTTGAAGGTTAGAGATTCGAAAATTGAGATTTGAAATTTGAGATCCCAAATTTGGAATTTGAGTTTGAAGATCGCGAACCGTTCGAGAATTTGCAGGCCTTCTCCCGCTCAATTCCCCGCAATCCAAAGGTTCAAATCTGAAATTTCAAATTTGAATTTTTAAATTCCTCTCATTCGGGCGCCCGGTGCCGCACCGGAAACTTCCCTTTTCCCAAGGCTTGCCGATCGATTCCCGGCTTTGCCATACTGGAAACCATGCGTGGCAAGATATTCCTTCCGGTGTGCCTCCTGCCGTTGATATTTCTTGCAGGCGCGGCGCGCGCCGACGAGATCCGCCTGAAGGACGGCACCAAGATCATTGGCACGATTGTCGGTTTTGAAAATGATTCCTTCCGAGTCGAAACATCCTACGGATTTGCGCTCATTCAGAAAGACAAGGTCGCGGACATCAGCATCGTCGCCACAAAAAAAGATTCCGAGGCGAAACCCAAAGTGAGCGCGCCCGCGCCGCCGGCTTCCCCAGCGGCTCCAAGCGTGGTTCCCGCGGTTGCCAAAGAGCCTGCTGCTCCCGCGAGCGTTTCGACGGATGCGAAAACGATTGCGCCGATGCGCCCGCCGGCCGGTCCCGGCCCCGTGAGAATGGACATGGCCGCACCGAAGATAAAGAGCGTCGCCGCCGAAGGGCCCGCTCCGCCTGTTGCTCCTCCCGCGCCGCCGCCGGCTCCCGAACCGGTTGTGATCCGCGACGAAATTCGCGGCAACGAATACATGAACCTCACCTACGGTTTCCAGATGTATAAGCCGCCGAGCTGGGAGTTGATTCCGGCGGCGCGCAAGGCGCTGCCCGACGCCGTCGCCGCGATGGGGACCTACGATAAGACGACGCTGCTTGTCATCGGCCGCGCACACGCCAAGGATTCCCTCGACGCGCACTCGACGGCCACGGAAAAAGCGCTTCGCGATGCGTACGAAAATTACCGGCTGATTTCGACGCGCCGCATCTCTGTCGCAGGCCTTCCCGCCGTCGAGCAGCGCTCGCGCGGAACTGCAGACGGCCGAGATTGGTCCGTCATCGTATTGACTCTATTCAAGGGAAGCGACGCATTCACACTACTGGGAATGACGTGGGCAGATTCGGACTTGATCCAGGTTCAGGAAAACGTAATCGCGAAAGCCGTGAACAGCCTGACATTTACGCCTTAGTGACGCATGCTTTAGCTTGTGATTGGTTTGGATAAAATTCAAAATCCGCAAGCTAAAGCATGCGCCACTGAAAAAAAACCTCCGCGCAAGCAATGTTTTTCACGAGTTACGCCACATTCACCGTAACCGTGTGATACCCCGTCGCCCCGTCCGGCCACTCGCCCGATTTGGAAGAGGTCTGCAGCTTGCCGTTCGCATCCGTCGCGCGCACCTGAATCTCGTGCTTGCCGCTCGGCGGGTTCGCCCACACGTAGCGCCAGAACGCCCACACTTGCGAGGGCATCGGATTGCTGAAAATCTGGCACGGATTCCAGGTCGCGCCGCCGTCCGTCGAGATTTCCACTTTCGCAACGCCAACTTCGTTTGTGACGGCCCATCCCGTCACGACAAAACTTTGTCCCGCGATCTGCGCGGCCTCGTGCGGATCGTCGATCACGGATTGCAATTGCCGCTCGCCCGTGTCCGACCATCCCATCCATTCCCAGTAGCCCAGATGGCTCTTGTCAACCAACTCGATGCGCGTGAGCCATTTCGGCGTCTTCATGCCGTAAATGCCCGGCATGAGGACGCGGAGCGGAAAACCGTGGACGCGCGTCAGCGGCTCGCCGTCCATGTCATAAGCCAGAAAATTTGCCGGGCGCATCAGCCGCTCGATAGTGTGGCCGGTCGTGTATCCTTCGGCGGCGTACAGAATTGCATACTTTGCATTCGGCTTGAGGCCTGCGCGTTCCAGCAAGGGCCGCAGCAGCGTCCCGCGCCAGTTAGCCGTGTCGATCAACCCGCCCGCAATTTCATTCGAAATACATTCGAGGGTGAGCGTCGTCTCATACGGTGCGAGCTTTCGAATATCGTCATAGTCAAAGTGCAGCGGGTCGGTGACGAGACCATCAATCGTCAGCGACCATTTGTTTACGTCCACCGCCGGCTCGCCGTGCGACGACGTGATGTAGAACTGATCCACTGGCGCAATCGCCCGCAGCGCCGCCTCCGGCCCGAATTCTTCATAGGCCTTGACGTTGACGTGCCCCGCCCCAAATCCATACGCCAGCGAACGGTACACGGCATAGGGCAGCAGAATCCCCAGCCCCGCGCCCCCGGCAATCGAAATGAATCTGCGTCGGTCCATGTGACTTTCCTCGACTTTACCACTACTTAGATGCTACGAAAGATCAGGGGGTTCGGATGTGCCAGTAGGACGGGCTTCAGCCTGTCAGATTTTGAACTTGCATGCGCAAAAAGAAGACAGGCTTGAAGCCTGTCCTACCAAAGCGCGGCGAAAAGCCATACTAGTCGTCATTTAATGACCTCTAAAACTTTGTGACCTCGGAGAAATGGAAATTGCGCACTTTCATTGGTGGGACGACCATGTCGAAGGATTCTTCTCCGGCCGCGCGCACGGCGAGGCCCATCATCTCGACGTTGGAAAGCATTTCGAGGATGCTCTGGTTGAAACGGAAGTTTCGAAGGCCGCCGGCGATTTTGCCATCGTGAACCAAAAACGTACCGTCGCGGGTCATGCCGGTGAGCACTTTTTCGTAGGGGTCGACGTCGCGGATGTACCAGACGCGCGTGACCAGGATGCCGCGCTCGGTCGAGCGCACCATTTCTTCCACCGAAGATTTTCCGCCGCCGAAAACTAAATTCACTGGCGCCTCGCCCATTTCATTGGGCAGGGGGAAGCCGTGGCCAGTGGGCTTGGCCTTCATTTTTTTGGCTGAGGCGCGCGAGTACACCAGATTTGTCGGGACGCCACCATCCACCAGCAACATTTTCTGGCGCGGAATTCCTTCGCCGTCAAAGGGGGCGCCGGATTGCAGCGGGTGGTAGGCGTCATCGTGCAGCGTGATGTTTTCTCCCAGGATGCGCTTGCCTATGCGGTTCGTGAAGCAGGAGCGCTGGTCGGCCATCGCAGTGGCGGCGAAATCGTAGAAAAGAAATCCGACGAGATCGAGCACGGCCGAAGGTTCGAGAATCACGGTCCAGCGTCCGGGCGCGGCCTCTGACGGATTGCGCGAGGCGGCCGCCTTATCGCTCGCGCTGCGGGCCATGGCCGCGGTATCGATTTGCTTGAGATCGGGCGAATTGGCCTTGGCCCAGCCCGAGGAATTGGACTCGAGGATGGTGATCGAAAATTCGGCGCGCGTCTGGCGGTGCGATGCGAAGAGGCCGCTGGTGTTGGCAATCGCCGATTGCGTGACGCCCGTCGAAAAAATTCCGGCGGCCGTTTGTTTGTTTTTTTCTGCCATTTCGGTGACGCGGGCGACGGCGCGGGCGCGATCGGCCGGCGTGGCATACGCCGTATTCTCGAAAAAACGGGAGACCTTGACGTATTTTTGCGGGCCGGGCATGGGCAGGAGATCGGGACTCGGGGGTTGGCTGCGCGCGAGCGACTTCGAGGTTTCGACCACGCGGCGCAGCGAATCGTCGTCGGTTTTGTTGGTGGTGGCGCGGGCGGTGCGGCCGTCGAGCACGGTCCGCACTGAAACATTGAGCATCTGTTCCGCGACATTTTGATGGATCGCGTTGTTGGCGAAACGGGTCAGCGCGTCTGTTACCGCGCTAATTTCGACTTCGGTTTCGTCCGCGTCGCTGAATTTGAAGACTCTTTCTGCAATGCGCCGCAGGTCCGCGTCGGAAAGCAAATGCAGGCCCGCCACCGCTCGCGACTCGCCATGAACCGACGCAGCTGACTCGTTCCTTGCGGCAGGCCGCTTTCTCTTTGCAAATCTTCTGACCGGCGGTGTCATCTATTTTCCGCTAAGTGCGCTCCCTTGGATGAGGATAGCGAGACTCATTATAAAATTACGATAGCACCCTTGCCCGCCGCCGTCATTTTCTGCCTACCAGGAGTGGAATGATGGCGTACACCCCGAGCAACAGGTAATACACCGTTCCGGACAAACGATCTCGTGTGGCGAAGTATTGTCTTATCGACATGCCGCGAACCCACAGCACTAGGCCAAATTCCGCGACGAGCATGAGCCCTAGTGCCATGCCCCCATTCCGATCCGGACAGACAGCAGCCAGGGGAGGGCGAGACGCAAAACTACCCATCTCCCCGCCACGATCATGACCACGAACATGATGGGCATTTCCATAAGTTCGGCCGTGCGCGCGCCGGCGCGAGGGACGACCCACTGCGTGCGGATCGCGCCAAGGACGAACCCAGTCCCGAACACGAGCGCGAAGTAGAGCAGGCCCGATATCAAAACCTGCATGGCCGTCTGCCGCTCCCTATCCGGCCCCCGGCACAATCCCCGGCGATGAGACAAGCATCATTTCAGCCAGCACCACAACACGAATAATTCATTGACCGTGAGAATCGCGCCAAAAATCGTCTTATTGTGTCGCGCCAGCCAGTTAGGTAAATAAATGTCGAAGTTGTCCGCACGGTCGGCGGTGAACCGGGACGCCAAGCTCGTTAACGGGCACCGCCCCGCGTTGAGGACAAGGGCGGCGAGTTCAGCGGCGATGACCGCAGTCAGAATCATGGCCAGGTCGAACCGATGAATGAACGCCGTGACCGGCAACGCCAGGATGCATCCCGCGACGACGGCCCATATTACGGTGTGCAGGAACTTGATTGCTGCGAGAATGTCGATGCGCCGAGATTTTGGACCCATCATGATTTGTGAGTATTTCATCCTTGCGGTTTTTGCAAGGGTGGGCATCTTCGGACTGTTTATCCCACATTGTTCTGGGTTCTGTTTGAATTTAAGGCCTCACCCTTTGAAACATACTAAAGACGGGCACCCCTTCCGACACAAGCTGAAGCATGCGCCACTACTACTTCGCGAACGCGGCGCCCAGCTTGATGTTGCGGAAGCGGGCGGGCGACGCGCCGTGGCCTGTGCCCATCGTTTGCATGGGCTGGCCCTTGCCGCAATTCGGCGTGCCCCACAGCGTCCAGTGCTCGCGCGAACAGATGGCGTCGCAGCTGCTCCAGAATTCCGTAGTGATTCCGCTGTAACTCGGATTTTTCAGCATGCGCGTTTTTTTGCCGCCTTTGATCTCCCAGCCGATTTCCGTGGAAAACTGGAACTGGTAGCGGCGGTCGTCGATGGACCAGGAGCGATTCGTCTCCATCAGGATGCCGTCATCCGTGTCGGCAATCAAATCCTTGTAGCGCCAGGAGCCGGGAAGAATGCTGATGTTGGTCATGCGGATCATCGGCAGGCGGTTCCAGGATTCCGTGCGCATGGTGCCGCCGGAACTTTTCAGGCCGATGGAAACGGCCGTCTCGCGGTTGGACAGGTAACCGGTGAAGAGGCCCTCGGTGATGATCGGCGTGCACTGCGCGGGGATGCCTTCGTCGTCGTAGCCGAATGTGCCAAGGCCCGGGCCGTGCTCGAGGCGCGCGTCGGCTACTACATTGACAATATCGGAACCATACCTCATCCTGCCCAGCTTTTCCGTCGTCAGGAAACTCATGCCCGCGAAATTCGCCTCCATGCCGAGCACGCGGTCGAGCTCGATCGGATGACCGATGGATTCGTGAATCTGCAGGCCGAGCTGCGAACTGTCCAGGATCAGCGTCTTCACGCCCTCGGGCGATTGTGCCGCCGAATGCAGCGCGACGGCCTCGACGGCGATGCGCAGCGCGTTGCCCACCAGGTCAAGCGACTCCACGAGTTCATAGCCGGAAAGCTGGTGCTGCCCGCCGAAGCTGTTCGGATACGAGCGCTTCTGAATTTCATTGCCAAAAAACGCCGTGGCGGCAATTCCCGCGCCCGACTGCATTTTGATCTGGTGGATCGCGGAGCCGAGCGAGGAAGCAAAAAACTGCTCGATGCGGCGAAACGTCATCGAAGTTTCCGCGACCGTTACGCCCTTTACGCGCGCCATTTCGCGGTCGGCCGCAAGCAACAGATTCAGTTGCCGCTCGATTGGGATTTGGAACGGATCCTTTACGTACGGATTCTGCCAGGTGTCCTGGTAGGCTTCCACCGGGACCATTTCCACGTCATGCTTTTTGGCCAGCGCGGATGCTTTCGCGATGGCCACGGCCTCTGCGGCGCAGGCGGCGATTCCCTCCCGCGTCAGGCGGTCGGTGGAGGCAAAGCCCCACGATCCCCGCGCGATCACTCGAATGCCGATACCGTAGGATTCCGATTCACAGAGTGTGCCGACTTGGCCGTTTTTAGTGGAGAGATCGCGGAGGCGGATATCCATGACGCGAGCGTCGGCGTACGTTGCGCCACGCACCTTTGCGGTATCAAGCGCCCAGTTGGCGAAGTCCCGCATCATGGATTCACGGAAACAAAGTCAAAAACGTTTAACACAGAGAACACAGAGGGTACGGAGAAAAACCGAGAAAACTCTTACGTGCCTTCCGACCATGATGCCAGATACAGCTCCTGCTCGGGCGTTAGCTTGTCCATTTTCACGCCCATTGAATCGAGCTTGAGTCTGGCGATCTCGCGGTCGATGACTTCGGGCACGACGTACACTTGCGGCTTGAGTTCAGACGCGTGCTTCAACATGTACTCGGCGGAAAGGGCCTGGTTGGCAAAGCTCATATCCATCACGGCGGCCGGGTGGCCCTCGGCGGCGGCAAGGTTGATGAGGCGCCCTTCGCCCAGCAAGTAAATCCTGCGGCCGTCCTTGGTCGCGTATTCGTCGACAAACGGGCGCGCGACTCGCTTCCCGTTGGACATTTTTTCCAGCGCGGGGATGTCAATCTCGACATTGAAGTGGCCGGAATTGCAGATCACCGCCCCGTCCTTCATGCGTTCAAAGGAATCGTGGGCCAGGACAGACTTGTTTCCCGTCACGGTCACGAAAATATCGCCGATCCTTGCGGCTTCCGCCATGGGCATCACGCGGAAACCGTCCATCACGGCTTCGATGGCGCGCACGGCGTTGATCTCAGTGACGATGACGTCCGCGCCGAGGCCCTTGGCGCGCATGGCCACGCCTTTTCCGCACCAGCCGTAGCCCGCAACCACCACTTTCAGCCCAGCGATCAGAAGGTTTGTCGAGCGAATGATGCCGTCAATCGTCGATTGCCCCGTGCCGTAGCGATTGTCGAAGAAGTGCTTGGTCTCGGCGTCATTCACCGCGATCACGGGATATTTCAGGGTTCCGTCCTTGGCCATGGCGCGCAGGCGGATCACGCCGGTGGTGGTCTCTTCCGTGCCGCCAATGACGTCGGCGACGAGATGCTTGTGCTTGGTGAGGAGCAAAGTGACGAGGTCCGCGCCGTCGTCCATGGTCATCTGCGGCTTGTGATCGATGCAAGCGTTCAGGTGCGCGTAATAGGTGGAATTGTCCTCGCCCTTGATCGCGTAAGTCGGGATCGAGTAATCCTTGATGAGCGACGCGGCGACTTCATCCTGCGTGGAAAGCGGATTCGAGGCGCACAAGACCATGTCGGCGCCGCCATCGCGCAGCGTGATGGCCAGGTTCGCGGTTTCGCTGGTCACGTGCAGGCAGAGCGAAAGGCGCACGCCCTTCAGCGGCTGCTCCTTGATGAATCGCTTGCGGATCAACTGGAGAACGGGCATCTGCTGGTTGGCCCATTCGATTTTTCGCTTGCCCTGTTCCGCCAGGGCCATGTCTCGAACATCGCCCGCCGTGGTCTGCAAAGTCTTGGTCACTCGAATTTCTCCTGTCGTTCAAGTAGCACAGGCACTCTGCCTGCGCGCTTTTCTCCGATGATAAAGTCGCAAAAACCGCACAGGCAGAGTGCCTGTGCTACTTAAAGTCAGCGCCGTGCAACCACTTCCCTGCCGCTGAGCCCGGCCTGGCTGCGAATCGAGTCCGCCTTATCCGTCAGCTCCCAGGTGAAGCCCGGCCCCGAGCGCCCGAAGTGCCCAAACGAAGCCGTCGGGCGGTATATGGGCCGCCGCAGGTCGAGGGATTCGATGATCCCGCGCGGGGTCAGCTTGAACGTGGCGCGGATGAGGTCGGTAATCTTCTCGTCCGGAATCTCGCCGGTGCCGAACGTATCCGCCATCACGGAAACGGGTTCCGCGACGCCGATCGCATAGGCAAGCTGGACTTCCACTTTTCGCGCAACTCCCGCGGCCACCAGATTCTTCGCCACGTGCCGGGCCATGTAGCAGGCCGAGCGATCCACCTTCGACGGATCCTTGCCCGAAAACGCGCCGCCACCGTGGCGGCTGTACCCGCCGTAGGTATCGACGATGATCTTTCGCCCGGTCAGCCCGGCATCGCCCATCGGTCCGCCCACGACGAAGCGCCCGGTCGGATTGATGTGGAATTTCGTGTTTTTGTCCATCAGCGCGGCGGGAACCACTTTGCGGATCACTTCATCGCGCACGGCATTTTGCAGGTCCACATTGGAAACGGACTCGCCGTGCTGCGTCGAGATGACGACCGTGTCCACGCGCACGGGACGGTCGCCATGATATTCAACCGTCACCTGCGATTTCCCGTCCGGCCGGAAAAAGTCGACGATGCCCTGGCGGCGAACCTGCGAAAGCCTCTGCACCAGCTTGTGAGCCAGCGTAATCGGCAACGGCATCAATTCTTCCGTTTCGTCGCAGGCGAAGCCGAACATCAGTCCTTGATCGCCCGCCCCGCCCGTATCGACACCCATCGCGATATCCGGCGACTGGCGCTTGAGCGAGGAAATAACGGCGCACGTTTCGGAGTCGAAGCCATATTCGGCGCGCGTGTAGCCGACGTCGCGCACCACATCGCGGGCAATGTCGGAATAGTCCAGGACGGCCTTGGTGGTGATTTCGCCCGCGACCATGACGAGTCCGGTGGTCACGAGCGTTTCACACGCCACGCGACCGGTCGGGTCTTCCGTCAGCACGGCGTCCAGCACCGCGTCGGAAACCTGGTCTGCGATTTTGTCGGGATGTCCTTCGGTGACCGATTCGGAGGTAAACAGAAACTTGCGATTCTTTTCGCTCAAGCCAGCACCTCTTCTCAAAAAATCCGCAAGAAAAAGCCGGTACAACCTATGTGCGGGAATCTAATTTCTTTCAAATCGACGCTAACATGCGACCCTAACCCTGTCAACGAATTGGGTCCAAACGTGGTTAGTGAACACTAAATAGCAAGTACGCGAGGTTAAAGTGCTTTGCATCCTGGGAACGCCAATCTCCCGATTGGCGGCAGATCTCGGGCCCAACGCCAATCGGGAGATTGGCGTTCCCGGGAATTCAACCGCCCGGCTACGAATCCTCTCCAGCCTCGGCGGCGCTTCCCGAGCGTGCCTTTTCGGCGTGCCAGCAAAAAATTGTGGATAAAAGGGTCGAGATCGCCATTTAGCACGCGGTCCACATCGCCCATTTCAAATTTAGTCCGGTGATCCTTAATCAGGCGGTAGGGCTGAAGCGTGTAGGTCCGAATCTGGCTGCCGAAGCTGATGTCGCGCTTGGTGTCGTCCATCTTGCGCGTTTCCGCCTGGCGCTTTTCGATTTCCGCCTCGTACAAGCGCGAGCGGAGCCATTTCATGGCCAACTCGCGGTTCTTGTGCTGGCTGCGCTCGTTCTGGCACTGCACGACGATGCCGGTCGCCAAGTGCGTGATGCGCACGGCGGTTTCCACTTTATTCACATTTTGCCCGCCGGCGCCGCCCGCGCGAAAGGTGTCCACGCGCACTTCCTCCGGCTTCACGACAATATCAATATTGTCGTCAATTTCCGGGATGACGAACACCGAGGCGAACGACGTGTGGCGCCGCGCGGCCTGATCGAACGGCGAAATCCGGATCAGCCGGTGCACGCCGCTTTCGGTCGAGAGAAAGCCGAAAGCATATTCGCCCTCGACGCGGACCGTGGCCGATTTCAATCCCGCGCCTTCACCGGGCGTCAGGTCCATGACGGTCGCGGTGAATCCCTTCTGCTCCGCCCAGCGGAGATACATGCGCAGCAGCATTTCCGCCCAGTCCTGCGATTCCATGCCGCCCGCGCCGGGCTTGATAGTCATGATGGCGTTCAGGCGGTCGTTTTCGCCGGAGAGCAGCGTGACGGTCTCGAGTTCTGAAACGTACGTATCGGCCGCGGCCATTTCGCGCTCGATTTCCTCGAGGAGCGAATCGCGCTGCACGGAATCCTTTTCTTCCTCGGCCAGATGAAAATAGGTGTCGATGTCGCTGGCCATGGTCTCCAGCTTCGTGTCGGAGGCGAGAACGGCTTCCGCCGCCTTGCGCTGCTGCATGACTTTTTGCGCTTGTTCCTGGTCCTGCCAGAAATCAGGCTGCGCGATTTTCTTTTCCAGGGAGGCTACGGTTTCGCGGCTGCGGGCAACGTCAAAGATAGCTCCGCACGAGTTCGATGCGCTTGCGAAGTTCTTCCTGCTGCCGCTGAATGTCTTCAATCATCATAGTGGTGTCTCGTGGAGTCCCGCCCGGTCAGAGAATTTTACGCGCGCGCCTGTCTCGCGCTACAAATAACACTAACATGAGCGCGGCGAGAACGCACAGCCAGGGCAGCCAGTCGCCCCATCGCGCATACGGCGTCAAGTCCGCGCGAAACGCGTACGGCGCGTCCAGCTCTCCGCGAATATTCGCCGGGAGCCGCGCCACGATGCGCCCGTACGGATCGACGGAGACGGTGATTCCATCGTTTGTGTCGCGCAGCAGCCACCTGCCGATTTTCCACCGCCCGCACGCGCGCCATCGCCAGATGCTGCCCCGGAGCGCCCGAGCCGCCGAACCAGCCGTCGTCCGAGATATTCACGAAGAGCTGCGCGCCGGCGAGTGTGAAACGCCGAACCTCATTCGGAAAAATCGCTTCGTAGCAAATGTAAACGCTGAACGGCCCGCCGGACATTTTTCCCACTTTGTATTGCGTGCCATGCTGAAAATCGCCAATGAGTCCGGTCAAATCCCTGGCGAAGAAGAAAAAATTCCTCCACGGCACGTACTCGCTGAAGGGCACAAGATGAATCTTGTCGTACATGAAATCGAGCGCGCCATTCGGGCCGAGCAGCGCGGCGCTGTTGTTCGCACCGATCCCTCCGCCCGGCCAGCGGCTTCCAATCGATCACGCCGACCAAAAAGCCGTTGCCTGCGCCGCGCGCGATGCGCAACGCGCGCGCCTGAAAATTTCCATCCTGCAGCGAAAACGGAGCCGGCACTTCCGGCCACACCACAATGCCCGGAACTTTTTGCGCCGCCCCGATGCTGATCGCTTCGAGCTGGTCCATTTCCGCCGCGTGAACCTGCATCCAATTCGAGGGATAGCCATTGGACACGGGAAAATTCGTTTGCACCAAATGCGCAATGTGATCGGCAGGAGCGTGGGGAATATAACGAGGACCCACACCTGCAATCACGATCAGCAAAACATTCGCAGCGATCCATATCGTCACGCCGCCCTGCTTGCGCTGCGACATTTGCAGGACGACCCAGGCCGCCAGCGCGCTGTAGGACGCGACCACCAGCGAAAGGCCAAAAATCCCGGTAATCGCCGTCAGTTGAACAAAAACCAGATTTCCCGCCGCCACGTACCCTAGCAAGTCCCACGGAAATCCGATCGCGGGCAGGTGCATCATGGCGAATTCCATGGTCACCCACAGAAACGGCGCCGCCAGGCAAGCTCTCTCCGGCGCACCCTCGCCAATCCAGGCGATCGCAGCAGCGAACGCCGCGTGAAACAAGGACGTCGCGACAATAACCAAAGCGAAGACGGCTCCCGCCTGAATCGCGGGAAGCGGCCCGTACTGCCGCATCACGGTGTAAAACCACGGCAAGCTCAGCCCGTAATACGCCGCGCCCTGCAGCCATCCCAGCAGAAATGCGAATCGCGGCCGCTCGCCCACTACCGCGACGATCAGCAGCGCCGGAGCAATCCATCCCAGAAGTGGGATATTAAAAGAAGGGTAAGCCAGAGCCAGCGCAACGCCGGAAACGAGCGCGAGCAGCAGCCGCACAGTCCTCGACAAGCTCATGGCCACGGCATTGTAGACCGTCCGTGCGCCCGCCGGACACCGGGAAAACTCGTACCGGGTAGGTGCAGTTACCGGCAACCCTTTCTCAGGACCTAACCACATTTGTCCCAAGAAGAGTTCGACGCTAGTCATGCGAATCAGACAGATGAATGTACCTAATTAGGAATCCATGCGACGCACTAGCTCAACTTCGCTGCAGGATATCCCGTTGAGCTTGCATGACCGGAGGCCTCTGGCCGGATCGGCGAGCGAATCAGTCGGATCGAAAACCAGGAAAAGCCGACCAGTCCTGGCAAACTATTCCCTCCTTAGGCGTTCCCATTCGATATTCCTTAACTCCCCGTTTGGGAGCTCCGGCAGCGCAAGCACTTCGGCCTTGTAATTGTGGGACCAAATCAACCATCTGGCGGCGCTTCGGATTCCGATGGGATACGTGTAATTGAGGAAGAACGACGCGGTTGATACAGCCCAAAAGATCGCCAACGTTGCGAGGTGCCGGAGACATCGGCGGCGGCGTTTCCTGCTAACCGCTGCGTATATCACCAAGAAAATGGTACTGAGCAATAAAAGAGGGCCAACGACCAAAATATGCAATGAAATTGCTATCTCTCTTTTGCAAATATCTATTGCAACAAACAAGACTAGCGCAGCTAAGGCTATATACAAATACCGGGTGCCGCTGTTAGACCGACTTGTTTGCATCAGGTCGTCGGTGGAGTGCGAAACCATCGCAGGGCAGATTATGTCATCGATTTGAGTGCCAAGTCCCGTGAAGCTTCCCGGAAACTGGCCAGTTCCCAAAGGCAGACTTCCAAATTCATTTGGGGAAAACTTCAGCGCTTGATGATGGACTTGAACCCTTTGGCTTCGAGGTCCTGGCGCGCTTTTGTGGCGGACGTATTGTCCTGATAAGGCCCGACCTGGACGCGATAGTACTTGTCCGCGGCGGGCGGTAGGACGAACGCGGGGAATTTTTTCTGCTGCAGGGCCTGCGCGAGCGCCAGCGCGTCATCCTGGTGCAACACGGCTGCGACCTGGAGCATGATCGAGCCTTTCGGAATCAGCGGGCCATCCGTGCCGGAGGACGATTTGGCGGGGATCGCAGTCTTTGACGACGTAGCCGTTGGCTTCGGCGCCGCAGCGGGCTGCGCCGTAGCCGTCAAAGTCTTGGGAGCTGGCTGCAGGTGGTCCGCGGACGATTGCGGATCGGCGGAATGATAGAAATCAAAGTCGGAACTTTTTTTGGGGACTTGCGCGGTCTCAGGCTCGGGCTTGGGTTTGGCTTTCGAGGGTAAAGGCGCATCCGTTGCATCGAAACCCGGCGGCGGACCAACGGCCGCGCGCACCTTGGAATCGTACTGGCTTCTTCCCATTAAATACCCAAGCGTGAAGACGATTCCGAAGATCACGACGAGGAGAAAGAACAGTCCGACCAGGTGCCTGCTTTCCAGCACGAAATCGCCGCCGCTTTTTTTCTCTTTGGACGCCATTAATTATTTTCTGGTGCCGATCACCTTCACCCACTCGTTGATAATGTCGATCGGCAGCGGGAAAACTATAGTGGTATTTTTCTCGACGCCGATTTCCGTCAGGGTCTGCAAGTAGCGGAGTTGAATCGCGGCGGGCTGCGTTTCGAGCACTTTCGCGGCCTCGGCCAGTTTCGCCGACGCCTGCGCTTCGCCCTCCGCGTGAATCACCTTGGCGCGCCGTTCGCGTTCCGCCTCCGCCTGCCGGCCGATGGCGCGCTGCATCTGCTCCGGGATGTCGACCTGCTTCACTTCCACCTTCGTTACCTTAATACCCCAGGGCTCGGTATCCTGGTCAAGGATCACTTGCAGTTTGCTGTTAACTTTTTCGCGCTCGGCGAGGATTTCGTCCAGCTCAAATTGTCCGACGATGCTGCGCAAAGTGGTCTGCGCCTTCTGCGACGTCGCGTAGAGATAATTCTGCACCTGGGAGAGCGCGAGATTCGCGTCCACCACGCGGAAGTAGGCGACCGCGTTCACCTTCACCGAAACGTTGTCGCGCGTGATGATGTCCTGCGAAGGCACGTCCAGCGTCTCGATGCGCAGCGAAATCCGATACAGCGTCTCGATCGGCCAGAAGACCATGCGCAATCCCGCGCCCTTGGCGTCCGGCTGCATGCGCCCGAGCCGCAACACCACGCCGCGCTCCCATTCCTTGATCACGTACAGCGAATTCCAGAACCAGATCAGGAAAATGAACACCGCGATCATAAGCCCGTACAATGAAAAATCCATTTTGTAACCTCCGCAGTGGCGCATGCTTTAGCTTGTGAAGGTTTTTCCTAATCCAAGTTCAAACCTTCACAAGCTGAAGCATGCGCCACTCAACGCGTATCCTACTCCATCGAGGCCCGCGTTCACGCATTCGACGCGTGAGGGCCGGCGGCGACGACGTGCAGCGTCAGCCCCTCGATGCGCGTCACGCGCACCTGCGCTCCGGCCGGAATCGCCTCCCGCGCCACGGCGCGCCACAATTCGCCGTGCAGCCGCACCATGCCCTGAAAAATCTGGCTGTCCGACTGCCGCACGAAGAGGCTCGGTCACTTCTCGCCGGCGCGCCGACCAGTTGCTCGCGCCCCGTCGACTGCTTCCACGAGCGCGAGCGCAGCACCAGCCGCATCAGCAAAATCGTGAGCAGCGCGAACGGCAGCGTCACGCCAAACGCCACGCCCAGGCTCACGCCCGCATGCGTCAGCGGCGAACGCACCAGCATCAGCGCGCCCAGCAGCATGGCCACGATGCCGCCGATCGCCAGCACGCCGTGGCTCGTGTACTTCGCCTCCAGAATAAATAATCCCAGCGCCAGCAAAATCAAAACCATGCCCGCGGAGCCACCGGAAGAATCTGCATCGCGTACAGCGCCAACACCAGCGCGATCCCGCCGATCACTCCCGGCGCAACCATGCCCGGATGCGTGAATTCGGTATACAGCCCCAGCACTCCCACGATCAGCAAAATAAAAAACGCGTCCGGCTGCACGATCCGCGAAAGAAATCGCTGCCGGAACGACATGGACAACGGAACGCGCTCCGGATTGCGCAGCGCGAGTTGCATCGTCGATCCGTCGAAGCGCTTGATCGTCCGGCCATCCAGCTTGGACAGCAAATCTTCCGGAGAATTCGCGATCAAATCGATCAGCTTGCCATCGAGCGCTTCCGTCTCGGTCCACGCCTTGCCGTCGGCTGACGGCCGATTCCGCGAGCTCCACGTTTCGGCCGCGCTTCGCCGTGTAGCTGCGCAGAAACGCCGTGGCGTCATTCAATATTTTTTTCTTCAGCGTCTCGTCCACCTGCAGCGGAACTCCGCCGATCGCCAGAAGCGGCGAAGCCGCTCCCGTGTGCGTTCCGGGAGCCATGGCCGCGATGTCCGCCGAAAGCAAAATAAAAAATCCCGCGGAAGCCCCGCGCGATCCGGCCGGCGAAATGATAAACGGCCACCGGCACGGGCGAATCCAGAATGTGCTGGATGATGTCCTCCATGGAAGTCGATAACCCTCCTGGAGTGTCCATCGTGATCAGGACCAGGCTTGCGTGAATCCGCGCAGCTTCCTCGATTCCCGCCATCGACGTACTCGGCCATCACCGGCTCGATCTCGTCGCCGATGCGCAATTCCAGAATTTGCGCGGGACCTCCGGGCGGCGCCGAAATTTTCGTCTCCTGCCCCTGCGCTTGCAACGCGATTGCGCCGGTCAACACAACCAAGAGCATTGCCAGCGTCAAAATTCCGCATGGCCTCACGGAGGAAACTTTTTGTGCGCGGCCGCTGGCAAATTGAATCATGGACGCGCCCCGCCACTGTCGATCTTGCGGGGCCCTTTCCCCGCCGGCGCCTGCCCTTCGGGAACCTCGCTCCCCGGCCGCAGCAGCGTGCGATCCAAAGTTTTGGAAACGCGCGCCAGCCTCGCGAGCCCGTTGCCGTCCTGCAGGTTGGGCGGCGGCGTTTTGTCGGCGCTCCCCGCTCCCTCGGCGCGAATGGCCGCCGCTTCCGGGCCTCGTCCGAGCGATTCCAGCGTTGCAATCAACAGGGCCTTCGCTTCCTTGTCATCCGGATCAACTTTTCTCGCATGTTCGAGCGGAGCCACCGCTGCCGCCGCCTGCTTACCAATAATTTTAGTAATGGCGATGTTGATCAAGTAATCCGCTTCCTCGGGATCGAGCGCCGACGCGCGGTCGAATTCCGCCCCTGCCTCGTTCCATTTCCCAAGCCGCAGCCGGGCCACGCCCAGGTTATTGTGCATTTCCGGCAATTCCGGAAGCGAGTCTCGCTCGCCCGTTTTGCGTGTGCGTTCGAGCAATCCCGAAAACGCGGCATCCGCACGGGCGGCGTCGTTGCGCGCCAGATGACAAACTCCCGTGGCGAAACTTGCCTCTGCCCCGTCCGGGCGATTGGGAGGCACGCGCGAATACCACACCAGCGCCGAATCGCAATCGCGCCGCTTGGAATAAATCTGCCCGAGTTCAAACGCCGGGCGATCCCATGCGGGCTCCAGCCGCGCCGCCTCGCGCAGCAAACGCAGACGCTCCTCGTCTTGCGATCCCGTAAATCCACGCACGAAATTTTCGAGTGCGTCCACGCGCAGCGAGGGTGGCGGCTCGGAGAAACTCGATTCGTCCCGATTGGCACCCGGCTGCGGGCATTGCTTCGGATCGAGCGCGCACAGAATCTGCCAGGTCAGGCGGGCATGCGCGCGAGGAAGGTCCTGGAGGGTGCTCGTTTCCGTGAGCGGCTGCGAAAGCGATGGCGGGTTCAGGCGCAGCACACGGGCCTCCAGCGTCGCCGTCTTGCCGTCTGAGTGGAAGCCCCCATACACCACGGCATCCGCGTCGGCTTCACCAGCAATCTTTATGATGGTGGCGTGCGAAAATCGCGCCGAATCCGGCAGCCCCATTTTCTCGAGCGTCGCCAGCCGGTCTTCCCTGGAAAGCACGTTTACTTCCCGGTCCTCGAGCCGCTCCGCCGTCAATTCGGACAAACCCTCGCCCAGCCAGCCGAGAGTGGCCATCCGGCTTTCGTTTTCAAAGGGAAAAATAAGGACGATTTCGGAGCGGGCCTCGGCGGAGGGGGATCGGGCATCTTGCGAGGATTGCGCGGAAGCAGCGCGGCCCAACATCACGGCCGCGCAAAAGGCCGCACCTAGGACGAAAAGCACGAATCGAAAAATTCGCGGGGGCATCGCAATTCCATTGTAGCAGAGGCGGTCCAACGAGTGTTCGCGCGCGTTGCGCCGGGCAAAAATCCTACGCGCCGGGATGCGTCGCGGTTCCCTTCTGCTCCGCGGGGACGGCGCGCACCATCACTTCCTGCACGACGGGATCGTTGATCACATCCTTGAACGCAGGGTCGGTCGAGGCCTTCGCGATATCCTTGTACCCTTCATCCAGGGATTTCCGAAGGTATTCGGCGCAGTGCGCGGCGTCCCGCTTCTGCGCGTACACCTTGGCCATTGTGAAAAAGAACAACCCGTGATTGGAAACGGAGCGATCCTGCACCACGGAGCCGGCGCGGTCGCTGCGCTCGAAAATCATCGGGTCAAGGTCAATGGCCTTTTGAAACTCGACCGCAGCTTCCGGATACTTGTTTGAATTGTAATAGGCAAACCCCAGATTGGAATGGGCCCCCGCCTGGCTCGGTTCGATGGTCACCGCACGCTGGTATTCGCGGATCGCCGCGCGGAAATTTTTCTGGTGGTAATACACCATTCCCAGATTATTCACGGCGCTGGAATATTTCTTGTCCGCCCTGGACGAGCGCTGGAAGTATTTCTTGGCTTGATCGAAATTGGCCAGGTCCAGATAGGCAATCCCGATCATATTCAGGTACACGGCATTTTTCGGATCGCTCTTCAACAAATCCTGATAGCCCTGAATGGCCGCATCGTACCGCTTCTCCGCCATTAGGACTTTGGCACGCTCCTCCTCCATTTGCTTTGGGCTGAGAGCGGCGGGCGCGGGCTGCTGCGCGGCCAAATAAGATAACGGGGCAATCAGTAGCGAGCCCAGGAAAATCCAGCAGGGAGGTTTCCATGCCATGGCGAACGCCTCCAAACGACGCCGCATCAATGCTGCTGATCTGGTGAGCCTGATGGTGTCTTATCGGCGTCTTTCTTGCCTCCAAAGATACCAAAAATTCTCCGCAAGACGCCTTTTTTGTTCTCCTCTTCCGGCTGCTGGTTATCAGCGGCCGTCGGCGGCGTCGAAGACGGGCGGGCGTCCGCACTTCCCGGAGCAGATGAAGTCCCGGAATCGGCTCCCTTCGCTTTATCCCCGCCGAAAACATGCGAGAGCCAGGAACCCGGCGGCGCGTCGCTCGCTATGTGCCCGCCATGCAGGGGACAAAACTCAGTGGGTTCCGTGCCGTGGATGTAAACTTCCTCGCGCGTAACCGGACATTCCGGGGTGGCGAGCATCAACGATTCCGGATCAATCGTGACTTTCGTGACTCCCTCCGGCATATCAAACGGCTTCACGTCCCGGTACGCGGGCAGCGTCACCGCGCGCTTCATGAAGTCCGCCCAGATCGGCGCCGGGGCATTCGCGCCGGAGAGACCCAGGTCGCGGTTGTCGTCAAACCCCACCCACACGATGGCCAGCAAATTCGAGGTGTACCCGGCGAACCAGCCGTCCCGCGAAGTCCCGGTTTTCCCAGCCGCGGGTGCGTTGAATCCTCGCGCGCGAACGGTTGCGCCCGTGCCGTGGTCGATCACGTCCTCCATCACGCTGGTCACGAGGAAAGCCACGCGCGGGTCGAGCGCCCGCCTTGACCGGATGGAATTTTGTTCCAGCGATTCTCCCTGCGCGTTTACGACGTTGCGGATGAACATCGGCTCGGTGCGCACGCCGTCATTGGCCAGGATCGTATAACCGGCAGCGACTTCGAGCGGCGTCATTTCATACGCCCCGAGCGCCACCGACGGAGTCGGCTGAATCGACGGGTCGAGGCCGAATTGATGCGCCATGTCCGTGACGCGCGTATAGCCCACGAGTTCCGCGACTTTCACCGTCGCGACATTGAGCGAAAACGTCAGCGCTTCCCGCAGCGTCACCTGGCCGTGAAATTTTTCGCCGTAATTGTTGGGTGTGTATTCCTTGCCGTCAAAATCGAATGTAGTCGGCTCGTCCATCACCGTCGTGGCCGGAGTCACAATCGGCTTTACGCCGTCCACCGCGCCTTCAAATGCCGCCGCATACACGAACGGCTTGAACGCGGAGCCGGGTTGCCGCCTGGCGAGCACGTGATTGAGCTGGCTTTCTCCATAATCGCGCCCGCCAACCAGCGCTTTGATCTCCCCCGAGTGCGGGTCCAGCACCACCATTGCGATCTGAGCCTGCGGCGCGGGCTGCCCTTCTTTCTTCCACCGCGCGTAGCGTTTGGCAAGCTGGGTGTCGATGTTCTTCGCTCCCTGATCGACCGCGTCGCTCGCCACGCGCTGCAGCTCCGGATCGAGCGTCGTGTACACCCGGAAACTCTGCGACAGCAGGTCCGCCTCGGAAAAGCGGTCGAGCAGGTGGTCTTTCACCATATCCACGAAATACGGCGCCGTGCTGCCTTCCAGACCTCCGCCCACAATTTGCAACGGCGCTTTCTTCGCGCTGAGCGCCTGTTCCGGAGTAATCACTCCATTCTCGGTCATGGAAAGGAGCGCACGGTCTCGCGCCTCAATCGCCCGCTCCGGCCGCCGTTCCGAAGTCGAGTAACGATTTGGCGCGTGGATGATCCCGGCAAGGAACGCGGCTTCCGGCAGGGTCACTTCGCGGAGGTCCTTGTTGAAGTAGGCCAGGGAAGCCTCGCCAAATCCGTGAATCGCGAAGCTGCCGCGGTTGCCGAGATAAATTTCATTGGCGTACAGCTCGAAAATCTGTTCCTTGTTGAAGCGGTGCTCAAGTTCGAGTGCCACGACCGTCTCGGCCGCCTTGCGCCGCAAGGTCCGGTCCGTGTTGAAAAAGAAACTGCGCGCCACTTGCATCGAGATCGTGCTGCCCCCCTGCACGCGAGCTCCGTGGCGAATGTCGGCCCAGGCCGCGCCCAGGATCCGGATGGGATCAAATCCGGGATGCTCGAAAAAACGCCGGTCTTCCACGGAAAGCACGGCATCGCGCAAAACTTTTGGAATGTCGTTGTAGCTGATGGCGCGGCGTTTTTCACGGGAACTGTCAAACAGCGAGGTCAGAAGTTCCGGCTCAACGTCCGCGGAATCCAGAGCCGCTCCGTTATCCATCGAGCGAATCTTCTGGATTTCGTTGCCGCTGAAATCCACGACCAGCCGGTTCTTCGCTCCAAAATACGATTCACTGGACGGGCGGATTTCAATTTCGTTGCCATGCAGAACATAACGGCCCGGCGTCCCCGAAACGTCCAGTTCGCTATACCCCGCGCGTTGCAGGTGATTGGCCATGTCCGAAACTGAAAATGGTTCGCCCGTGTAGATCCGCAAGGGTGCGGCATAAATCCTGGCTGTGGTTTGCTGAATATGCCCGGAAAGACGCAGATCAATCATCCGGCCGTAGGAAATCCAGTAATACGTCCCTACACCGACTCCGGCAACGACAAGAAAAACTGCTATCCCAAGAAGGACGAGTCCCAGCCGGGCAGTCCAATTACCCCGGCCAATTCGAATACGCAAGGTAGTTCTCCGTTCCGCCGCGAAAAAACGCCCGTCGTCCTGCTACGCCAATTCCACCCTGATTACTTAGATGCGCATTCGGGCTGAACTGCCATCCGTGCCTGCACCGCAATGGTCGCATTCGAATGCGGCGAACCAGCGGGGCATGTCATCACCGGCGGTGATCGCGGCTTGCGGGCACCTGGCTGGGGGCCAGTGCAAACGAAAAACCCCACTTTTCTCGCTTGCTATAACAATGCGGCGTTGCTGGCGGCCGGGTGAAAGTTCAGCGTCCACTGGTAGAACTTCAAGTCCACTGTCACGGAATAATCCACGTTGATGTGGATGTTTCCGGCGTTCCCTTCCACCTTGATATCCTCGGCTTCCACCGGCAGATCTTCTTTCTGCGCTTCGGCCAAAACGGCCTGCTTGACCTGCTCGTTATTTCTGCGATTTACGCTGGCAAACCGCGCGATGTCCTGAAGCGTGTCTTGAAATTGGTACTCATTAATTAATACTGGAAGAACCATCGCCGCCGAATAAATAAAGGCCGCCAGAATCATGGTCCAAATAACCGCCTTGAGATGCCCCTTGCCGCTCTCTCCCTTGCGTTTTTTCGCGCCTCCCGTACCGGCACCCGCGCGAGAAATGTTCCGCCCACGCCCCGGCCGGGACGCACCTGTGACTGATAGCACCGGGCATGGGCGCAATTCCATACAGTAAAATGCTAGCATTGGCCCGGGGGAGTGTCGAGAGAGAGTCCGCGCCCGGTTTCGGCCCAGTCACTTTCTGCAATGGACTGATAACAAGTGGGTTGTGGCTTAATTCGAGGCCCGAAAATCCGCTAGTAAGCCTTTCCGAATATGGCCAGTTCGCTCGAAGCTCTTCCGCATTGAATGCAGCCCCCCGCCCCGCCTGGTTGTTCGAGCGGGATGCACCGCAGCGTGGCTTTTGTCGTTTCCTTGATTTGCTCTTCGCACTTGGCGTCACCGCACCAGTAGGAACGCGCAAATCCCTGCTCGACTGCGATTTTGAATTCCTCAATATTCTTTGGCTCGAAGGTGTGCGTGTTGCGGAACGCCAGCGCGCGGTCGAACAGCGCGCTCTGGATTGCGGCGAGTTGCTGCTCGACGGCCGCCGCGATTCCTTCCTGCGGCACAAAGCTCTTGCCTTCCTTGCCGGGCCTGTCGCGGCGCGCCAATACCACGCTCCCTTTGGCAACATCTTTCGGGCCGATTTCCATGCGCAGCGGCACGCCGCGCATTTCCCAGTCGTTGAACTTGAAGCCGGGGCTCTGTCCCTCGCGCTCATCCACCTTCACGCGGATATTCGCATTCACCAGCTGCTCGCGGATTTTCCTCGCGGCCGCGAACACCAGCGCCTTCTCTTCGTCGCTCTTGAAGATGGGCACGATCACCACCTGGTACGGCGCGAGCCTCGGCGGCAGGATGAGCCCTTGATCGTCTCCATGCACCATGATGATGGCGCCGATGAACCGGGTCGAAAGACCCCACGAGGTCGTCCAGCAATGCTGCAGCACGCCTGCCTGGTCAAGGTAGCGGATCTCGAAAGCCTTGGCGAAATTCTGGCCCAGATTGTGCGAAGTCCCGGCCTGCAAAGCCTTGCCGTCGCCCATCATGGCTTCGATGGAATAGGTGGCATCGGCGCCCGCGAAGCGCTCGGATTGCGATTTCCGGCCTGGAATCACGGGGATGGCCGCTTCGTTCACCGCGAAGTCGGTGTAAATATCGAGCATCTGGCGCGTTTCGGCTTCGGCTTCCTCGAGCGTCGCGTGCGCCGTGTGCCCTTCCTGCCAGAAAAATTCGAGTGTGCGCAGAAATAATTTCGTCCGCAGCTCCCAGCGCACCACGCTGTTCCACTGATTGATCAGCACCGGCAGATCGCGGTACGACTGGATCCACTTTGCATAAGCATGCCCGATGATCGTCTCCGAAGTCGGCCGAATCACCAGCGGCTCTTCCAGCTTTTCGCCTCCGCCGTGTGTGACGACGGCAAGCTCCGGCGAAAAGCCAGCAACGTGCGACTGCTCCTTGCTGATGAAGCTCTGCGGAATCAGCAGCGGAAACGCGGCATTCACATGCCCCGTGGCTTTGAATCGCCGGTCCAGTTGCGCCGTGATGTTCTCCCACAGCGCCCAGCCATACGGCCGCACAATCATGCACCCGCGCACGGGGGCATAATCCGCAAGCTCCGCCCGCAACACCAGCTGGTTGTACCATTCCGAGAAATCTTCAGAACGAGCAGGAAGCTTCAAATCCGCCATGTGCACCGGTCCTTCGTAAATGCCTGCATATTTTCAAGTGATCATCATGCCCCAAAAGAGGGGCGCACAGCCTATTGCAATTTGGCGAGAATCAAGAAAATGAAGCGTAGCCGAGGGTGTCAGGGGTGTCAACCAACTCCAAAATTTCAGATTGTGCCAGGTTCCGAGAACGCCGTTTCTGAGGCCCTATCCGGTTGAGGCGGGGGATTACTTTCGCTTTGCCAGTGATCCAGAACCTGACCGCCTGCAAACGGCAGGCTGGTCGGTACGTCCGGGTGACAACTTCCCAGAAGCGGAGTGATTACTCGAAACCCAACTTTTCGAGAGGCTGGGAATAAAGTTCAAGTTCACCTTTTACGAAACCAGGAATCGGTGCCTGAGTCAGTTGACCGTGAGGGTCAAAGTGGTTGAATGGGTCAGCGCGCCCGCCGTTCCAGTGACGGTAATTGTGTAGGTCTGTGGCTGAATGCTGATGGGCGGGCTTCCTCCTCCACAGCCAGCCAGACCGGCGGAAGCTGCGAGACTGAGGAGGATCAGCAGTATAGGCACCGCTAGTCTTTTCAGCCTCGTTCCGTATTTACGGAGATTGCCCGCCAGTGGCAGTAGCAGAAAGGCCAGTGAAAGCTGGGCAGTGAGATACGCGCCACGCTGTCGGTGCGCACTCCCGAAGGCTGTCGAGTTGCCGGGAGTCGTGACAGTTAGATTTACCGACGTAGAGTCAGCGCCGCCGGAAATGATCGCGTTTGAGAAACTATAGGTTACGCCCGCAGGGCCGCCCGATGCTGAAAGTGTGATTGCCGCCGGGAAACTGGTGGCTGGTGCGTCGGGGCTGCAAGTGAAGGTATAGGTCGCAGAGCCCCCGGGACTGATCGTGGCTACGGTTGTTGGCCCGGCACTGATGCTGAAGTCGTCCACCATTTGAGTGACTGTTGCACTAACAGCAGCAAGGTCGTTTCCATCACCGCCGTAACTTGCGATGATCGCGTGCGAACCAACAGCCAGGGAACCAACCGTTAGAGTTGACTGTCCTGATGAATTCAAAGCGCCGGTACCGATCGATGCTGTGCCATCGAGAAAGGTCACTGCGCCGGTGGGAGTTCCGCTCGCTGCTGCCACCGTTGCGGTCAGCGTCACATCGTTCTGCGCATATACAGGACTTGCACTCGAGGTTAGCGTGACCGTGGCACTTTGTTTGAGCTGATACTCCCAGAGATGGTTGAGGAGCCCAAAATTATCGTCGGCATCTACCCCGTCTCCACCAAAAATCCAAAGGCTCCCATCTTTCCCGGTCCAACTGATACTTACGCGGCTACCTGGGGCGTTGCCGGCGGCGGGAACTCCCAAAGTTCCGTAAACTCCGGGCATCCCATTGATAACACAATTGCCCTGGTTATCTTCTGCCGCGCAGACGGTCGTGTTGGAGCCGCCTATCCAGGCCCACTCCGTCGTCCGTGGATTGAATTCCCAAAGATCATTCAGATAATTGTCGATCCCAGCGGCATTATTGGCGCCCCCAAAAATCAGGAGGTTGCCTTTGCCGTCGACGCCGCCGACCGCTCCATCCCTGCCGCCGGGCACATTTCCAGCCGCGTACTGGCCGAGTGTACCGTAGACCGCTGACGGCGCGCACTCCAGATTGGGTTCATAGCAATTGCTGTTTCCAATCACGCTGCTTCCGCTGATCCACGTCCATTCGTTGGTGGAAGCGGCAAATTTCCAGAGATCGTTCAGGTAGCCGCGGGGACCGACGGAATCGAACCCGCTGCCCCCAAAGAGCCAGAGGTTGCCGCTGCTGTCAGCCCAGGTGGTGGCATCCCATCTGCCACCCGGCACGTTGTTGGAAGAAGCGACTCCGACGGTACCGTAAATACCTGGTTCGCCGGCATCCCCTGTACCTCTTGAGAGATTGCTGCCGCTGATCCAGGTCCACGTTTTAGTAGCGGGGTTGAACTCCCATAAATCATTCAGCAAGCCCTGGACTCCCGTTGAGTCGCAAGCGCCGCCGCCAAATAGCCAGAAGTTGCCATGGATATCCGTCCAACTCATCGCCAATATTCGGCCACCGGGGACGTTGTCAACGGCGGCAACTCCCAGCGCGCCGTAGACACCTGGCTGGCAGCTGTCATTCGCGTTCGGTAACGTGCTGCTGCCACCCATCCAGGCCCACTGTTTGGTGTTGGGATTGAACTCCCAAAGGTGCATCAACCCAAATGTATATTCTAATAATAACACAGTGCCCAAGACCAAAGGTTTCCACTATGATTGCCAATGCAATTTGCATCAACTTCCTTGAATATAAGCCAAACCCAAAATTTAATCAATTTCAGGCTCAAGCTCGTAATAGCACTTCAGGTCCATGCATGGTTCATCCTCATCAAATTACAGGATGATGCAAATGAATCAACAAGTATTTCCCACACTAAAGTCCTCCCCAAAGAACAAGGAAAAGAGTTCACTATATCCATGCATTGCAAAGCCAACACATAAGTCCAGGGTTAATCCACTAAAGGATCCCCCAAGTGTAATGATTCCATGAATCTGACCGGCTGTTACCACTGGACAATGTGGCGGAGGAGTCCAGGTCATGGCATCAGATTTTGATATTTTAGCTTTGTATGCAGTAGGTTTATCTATAACCACCACAGAATAATCACACACACAGTAAAAATGTACATTCACCTTGCAGTTGAAACTCGATAGTGCTTTGGCAATCAACACTGGCCGTGTGCACCTCTAATGCTTGTGCCAGCAGCATCACAATTCACATGATCATATACGGACTTCCATCAATATCCTGACAATTGTGTATGTCCTTTATATAAAAATTGCATGAAAGTTTTTTGTAGTTAAGTTGAATGCTTCAAATATAGGAATATTTTCAGAATAACTCGCTCTTTGTTGAATTGAGCAGGAAGAGACAGTACCAATAATGAGAGAGTTGTTGTTGTGGTTTGTTCAGGTTGTTTCAGTTCTCCTGGTGCATGTGCATCTGCATGATGAAGGTGCCGCCCACGCTTGTGAATGGGAAGTTGCTTGTTGTGTGCCTTGGTTCGTCGAAGCCTTCTCACAGCTCGTCGTCCAGCCACCGTGCAGGAGGACCAAAGGCCATATCAACAGTTAGCCACTTTGTGGGTTGCAACAATTCCAGCACGGTGCCCATCGTGTCTCAGATGGAGTTTTGGTGCAGGCGGAGCAGGCCGCGACTGGACAGGCCACCGGCGGCGGTGCAGCGCGTCGTCGATTCCCTACATCGAGCCTGGAGATCTGAAACGCCGCGCGCCTCAGGCTCGAGCCGAACAGCAGTCGCAACAGCCCGTCGGCACTGTGCAGGCATGATCTCAGGTGCACGGGCTTCTGGCGGAGCGTCTCGCGCGCGGGGTGCAGTGACTTGGGCAGCGCTCGACCACGTTGGCCTTGAATGACAGCGCTGGATGAGGATATCTATAAGAGCAGAGGTCACACAAATAGCACTTGATCAGCTTGCCTTGGCGCATGGACAATCAACCACCAGCAACCTTCAGATGGACCAGCAATCAATCGAGTTCTGGATCAGCATTGCACACAACAGCAGC
>CAWFVW010000023.1:0-247353 GCA_963819395.1 uncultured Acidobacteriota bacterium | reverse complement strand
TAGGAAGATGGTTATCTTTGGTATGACTCCCACGATATGGATCTGATAGGCCGCTTCGATCCCAGAACGGGAAAAGTGGTCGAGTACCCGTTCCCTCATCCCGAACCTGCCATTCGCGAATTCTTCCGGGATGCGCAAGGGCGCATGTGGTACGGAACTTCGCCCAACAACAAGGTCGGCTACTTCTATTTGGCGGGGAAGAGCGACTCGGCCGGTTCAGCCGGCAAGTAACGCAGCGGCGGCAAAAACCAAAAACGACGGGCGGAAAGAATGTTGGCCTATCTCAGTCATGGGCGGCGCTGGCGTCGCGTTTGATGCCTATGACGTATTCGGATCTTTGGCGGTGGCTGTTCGTAACGGTGCCGGCAACCTGTTCGCTCCCCCATTTGATGGTGATCTTAGACCCAACGGGGATCGGGTCCTTGATCCTGACACACAAACCCCCGACCGACCTGTCCTCGAGTTTCGCCGGAGCCACTCGGGGAGTCCCATCTTCGTCCCCCCATAGGACATCGACCCGGACCATGACGGGAATTCTTGGTTCTGTTCTCTTTTCGCCCATCTCTTTCCTATCGGCAAGAAACCAGAGCGGCCCAACCTTTTCTCTGATTTTTCTGCGTTCTTATTAAGAAATCCTTTAGAATGTGACGAATAAATCCTAGCAGCACCCGTTTCATTTTCTGAAGCGCCCTCATCGGCTAATCGAGTCGTTGTATACTCGCCCCTGCTTCATGTTTGAAAACTGAATAGATGGAAGGTACTAAGTGAGAACTGACGTTCACGCGCACTATTTCCCGGTGGAATATCTCGACCGTTTGGACCTTTATGGAGGATCCACTGTCACCGGTTTAATTCGGAAGATGAAGCTGGATTCCGCCGACTTCAGCGACCTCCAGGAGCACCTCCGCAATATGGACCGTTCCCAGGTGGATATGCAGATTCTCTCCGTCTCCGGCCAGCTCCCCTATTTCGGAAAGGAAAGCGATGCATTGGACGCGGCCAGGCTCGGCAACGACATCTACGCGCGCATCGTGCGCGAGTATCCGAAACGCTTTGCCGCGTTTGCATGCACTCCACTGCCTCACGTGCAGGCGGCCATCGCGGAAACGCGCCGCGCCCTCGATGAACTCGGAATGGTCGGTGTGACCGCTGGCACCATGGTCCTCGGGATGAGCATCACCGATCCGGCCTTCGACGGATTCTTCGCCGAGCTCAATCGCCGCAAAGCCGTTCTTTTCATTCACCCGATCGGTGGCGGCCTCGGATCGCAGTTGATTGAGACAACCAAGCTGGTCTGGCCGGTGGGCGCGCCGCTCGAAGACACAGTGTGCCTGCTGCAATTCATGCAGGCCAATTTCCCGAGCCGCTTCCCTGACATCAAGATCATCCTGCCGCACCTCGGCGGATTTGCCCCCTTTCTGGCAGCCCGCCTCGATCAGTTAAAGGATCATTTTCTGCCGGACTCAGCCATGGCCCCAAGCCTCCAGGCAAAATATTTTTGGTTCGACACAGTAAATGGAAATCCCTCGGCGCTCCGGTGCACAAAAGAAGTCTACGGCGCCGATCATCTCCTGCTCGGAACGGACTATCCCTTCTGGCGCGACGATGCGTTCAAACTTTGCGTGGATTACATAGGCGAAACCGGGCTGTCGGTGAGCGAGACGGACCGAATCCTCAGCGGGAACGCGGAAAAGCTGCTGGGGTTGTAAAGGTTGCTGGATTGGCGCGTCCGGGATTTCGCAGAGGCTGAGTGAGACCCGTCGTTACGCGCGAATCATTAGACGAAATTCCAAAGAGAAACTTGCGCCTGATCCATGCAAATTTCTGGGGGCAGAGAAGACATAGGCGGCTCCCTGAAGAGCCGCCCTGCCGTGAGCTTTCCGCGAATCGAAGGAACACTGACCTTCGAGAAGCCGGGAGCTAGAACATGAATTGCGCCTTCACCTGAATCAATCTCGGCGAAGCGTCAGCTCCCAGTCCCGAACCATAGATGGTTGTGGCCGGAGAGATTGTCCTCTGGATGGTTCCGAACAACGAACTGCTGACGTCGCCGACCGGGTTATCGAAGTTCGGGTGGTTAAAGACATTGTAGAATTGAAAACCGATTCGAAGCTCCGCCTTCTCCCAGCGCGGGATCACATGCGTGCTCTTCCAAACCGAAAAATCACTATTGAAGTAGCCTGGCCCGTGCATGGTGTTGCGCCCCACATTCCCGAATCCCGAGCCGGAAGTCGTAAACGCGGCGGTGTTGAAACATGGGGAGCCGATATCGGAGCCCGGGCCTGAGCAATTGTCCGGCGCCGCTCCCGTCGCGGTCGCTAGAACCACTGGCGCCGGCGTATAGCCCCCGCTGAACGTCTGCCCGTAATTCGATCCTTCCAGCGTTCCGGTCGTCGCCAAATCCACGATGCTGAAGGGAAGCCCGGAGCGCGCCAGCACCGTCCCCGATACGGTCCAGCCTCTTAAGAGGCTGTCCGGCCCGTGCCCCCAGGTGAGCTTCTTGAAGGGCAGTTCCCATTCGTAGGTGAGGCTGAAGGAATGCCGCACGTCGTAATCCGAATTTCCGTACATGCCCCGGAGATTGTTCGGATCTTGCGGATAAATCAGCGAGGTATTGGTCGAGAAGAAAGCCGCGTAAGCAAGAGGCGCGAAGCCTCCGTTAGAGATCTCGTCGAGGGAGTGGCTCCAGGTGTAATTGGCCGTAATCAGCCCGCTCCCATACCTGTGCGTGGCCGAGACCGACAGTCCATTGTAGTTCGAAATCCCCTCGGTGAAGATTCCTTCCACGTACCCAAATCGGGGATCCGGCGCAGCCGTGGGAAGGCCCGCGAAACTTGCGGAATAGGCATTCAACGCCGAATTCTGCACAGGTTCGTGGATGCCGTGGTTTCCCGTATAGGCGACGGTCAGCAAGGTATCGTGTCCAAGACCCTGCTCAATCTGTAGATTCCACTTCTGATATTGAGGCACATGAGTGAAATTATCGACGTAATTCAGGGCCGGCGGCACGAATCCGGGCACGTTGGCGGAAAGCTGGGAAACTGTCGCCCCTCCATTGAACCCTGTCAAAAACGCGTTATTGGAAGCGACAGCGGCTTGATCCAGGTTGCTTGTTTCCGCGGGGGAAATCAGCAATGGCTGTAAACCTCCTCCGACAGTAAAGGTTTGAGCGAGAGGGGGATTGGAGGAAATGTTGTCCACGATGGTTCCGGGGAAAGCGTCATAGAAGATCCCGATCCCGCCGCGGATCACCGTGGGGTGGCTACGGCCGAACGGCTGCCAGGCGAATCCGAAGCGCGGGGCCCACTGGATATTGGTCAATCCAACCAGAGCCGCCCGATTGTTGAGTGAGAGAATCTGGTTGTAGGGGACGTTCGCGGCGTTGGCGCCGCCGAGGACGGGATCGTTGACCAATTGATTGAAGGGCTCGACAAGCCGGGCAAAGCAAAGGTCCTTGCATGTCGGATTCGAGGCGTGGTCCCCGCGCAGCGAGAGCGTCACCATCAAATTCGACCTCACCTGAATGTCGTCCTCGGCATAGGCCCCCACATTCCAAAACTTGAACCGTTGTTCGGACGCCGCGGAGAAGAATTTACTGTAAACCGAGGAGTTGAGAACACCCTGGTTTGGATCGACGAACGCCGGGTTGTAGCCCCCATTGTAGAAAGCGTCCAGATCGCTGGCCACGAGCGTCCCGCTGGTGTTGATGCCGTAGGTCAAATCCGTCACGTCGTTTCGCCGGTATTTCACGCCGAACTTAAGGATGTGGCGCCCCGCCACTTTTGTAACGTCGTCTGACACCTGCACCTGGGTGACGTCCCGCCCCTGGGGCGCATCGAAATCCAGGCCACCTAGTTCCGTGAGGCTTCCGTCTCCTAAAAAGAGATTCGTGGGATAGGCGGCCAGCGCCGCTGGCAAATTCGGCGCATTAAAAGTTGCGGCATACCATTGTCCTGAAAGGAGGAGCTGGTTCGTTACTGTCGGCCCGAACGTATGATTTTCCGAAAGCTGGCCTTGATATTCCGGCTGGGGGCTCACTAGGTTGAACAGCGGATTAATGGGATCGGTATAGGAGCCTTGAAAGCCATTGTCGGCCTGGACGTGCCCGAAGATGCGGTCCTTGGAACTGATCGTAACGTCCAAACGGCCTGCGTAAAGGGCCTCTGTTACGGCGAGAGTGGAACTGGTTCGGAAATTGTCCACGCAATTGGTAACTCCGGGAAGCGCAAATGGCGCGGTAGTCGGATTACCTGATCCATCTATGCCCGTTGTAACCATCCCGCATCCGGTAGGGGCGTTCGGATTGGTCATTGTTGCGGTGAGGCCGCTCCCCGGAACGGCAGTGTTCGCGCCGGGCGCCGAGTTGTAGAGCTTGAATATATTTTGATAGTAAGGAACAGAGGCTGGGTGATTGGCCATTAAATTATTGATCGTAGCCGTCTCAAACGCCGGATCCGGAATGAGGACTGTGGGGGCCGAAGACGGAATGATCAGCCGAATGCCCTCGGTGTCAAAGTACCAGAACACCTTGTTCTTGAGGATGGGGCCGCCGGCATCACCGCCGTACTGGTTGGCATTTGCGAACGATCTTGGTGCGCCATACGCGTTGTTGAAAAAAGTGTTGGCGTTGAAAGCCCGGCCATTCCAGTAGTAGGTCGCCCGGCCATGGAACTGGTTGGTCCCGGATTTGGTCGTGTAATTCACGTTGGATCCGGCCAGCCCTCCAAACTGCCCCGAGTACCCGTTGGCGACAATCGTGGCTTCCTGAACCTCGTTTTGTCCGAGCATCAAGGAGGTCGCGCCTGAATTATTCAAGCTCAAGTACACGTCATTGTCATCCATCCCATTTATGGTGAAGAGATTGCTCGTGGCTGAGACACCGTTCACGGCGTAGTTGCCGTATCCACCGGACGTATTTTCGATTACCCCTGGCGTCATCAGCAGGGGGTAAGTCATGTCATTGCCCTGGTTCGGCATATCTTGAATCTGTTGCTCCCCCAAAGTGGTGCTCAGATTGCCGTTCTCGGTTTGAAGCAGCGGCGCAACTTCAATTACACCTACCCGTTCTGTTGTCGTCACGAGTTCGAGTTTCAGGTCCACGGTCGTGATTTGCCCGAGGTTGATGGCTGTCGTTTCCGTAAGGGGCTGAAATCCCGTGGATTCCACTTTTACTTCGTATTGGCCTGCCGGGAGGAGTGAAAAACGATAAATTCCGGCGCCGTTCGTCTTGGTTTCACGGATGCTCCCCTGTCCGAGGTCTCTGAGCTGTATTTTGGCGGACGGTACGACGGCATTCACTGGGTCAGTCACGACGCCGGTCAGATCGCCGGTCGTGGCTGTTTGCGCTGCAGCGCCCTGGATCCCCAGCGTGAAGAGTGCGGCAATGCCAAACAGGAAGACTAAAGTTTTGATGATTCGCATGTCCCCCTCCTTTTAGTCAGTTCGCCTGGAAAGCAACGCAATGTGCTGGTTCAATTCTTACAGTAAGGCTAAGGAAAAAAAACACTTCCATCATCGTCGGAAAAAGGGCAATGGCGGAGCCTATTGGCGCCCCCAGGACTATTTTTCGCGTTCACTCCGCCGGTCCGTGTACGATGATCCGAAAATTGTGGTCGAATCACGGACTTGGCCCGGGATAATTCCCACGTAGGATCACTGCTCTTGAGTCGCCTGGGACTCAGCCAAAATCGCTGCCCCTGAGCAGCGATTCAGCAAGAAGGCTTGTTCAAATCGGCTGACATGAAATTCCGAGCATTCAAGTTACCGAATTTTAACAAATGCTGATCCTCTTCTTACTACATATAAATAAATAAGTTAAGTATTTTTTCGAGTGAATCCCTGCGTGCATAATTCCATTTCTTATATGGACCCTACTGGAATTTAGAGCCTACGGTTTTGCAAACCCTGCCTGGATTTCGATCTGGGGTTTTCGCCAAGGCCAGCGGATCAAGCTTTGCGGGCCTTCGGCTCAATGGGTGAGCTGAAGCAATGGGCGGGCGGAGACCCGGCGGACGATCTCATTATTAATCTGGTCGAGGGGCAGGATTTTTTCAGCCAATCCGGCGCGTGCGACGAAGCCCGGCATGCCCCAGACCACGCTGCTGGCCTCATCCTGAACGATCACGGAGGCGCCGGCCGCGCAAAGCGCCTCGCAGCCTTTCAACCCGTCCTGTCCCATGCCCGTCAGGATCACACCCAGGGCGTTTGGGCCATACACAGCGGCGACCGATCGGAAGAGCACATCCACCGAAGGCCGGCAGAAATTTTCCCGGGGGCCCTGGTGCGTTTGCAGGCGCACGCGGCGGTCTTCTTCCCGCACCACCATGTGGAAGTCTCCCGGCGCGAGCCAAATGCATGAGGGGGCAAGGAGATCGCCCGGCTGGCACTCCCGTACCGGAAGTGCGCATTTGCTGGCAAGCCGCTTCGCCAGGAGCGACGTAAAGATAGGAGGCATATGCTGCACGATGACCACGGGGACCGGTAAACTCACAGGGAAAGAAGGCAGAAGGTTTGCGAGCGCGTCCGGGCCGCCCGTCGAGACTCCAATGGCAATTATCTTGAGCGGGGCAAACCGCGGAGAAGCTGCGTGCAGGCGAATCTCAGGCCGCGGAATAGGGGAAATGAGCCTCGTGACGCCAACCCCGGGAATCGGGGTGCGCACGGGGAAATGGCACAGCGCTTTGATCTTGGGAACCAGATCGCGGTGGATGGCTTCCGATGTGGCGGCCATGTTCTGGTTGCTGGGTTTTGCGACATAGTCCGAAGCGCCGAGTGCGAGGGCATCGAGGGTCGCCTCCGCCCCGCGTTCCGTGAGGGTGCTGAACATGATGATCGGCGTATGAGGGAGGATTTTGCGGATTCCCGGAATCGTTTCCAGGCCATTCATTTCCGGCATCTCTATGTCCAACAAAATGATGTCCGGGCGCAGCGTTTGGAGTTTGGCGAGCGCCAAACGGCCATTGCTGGCCCAGCCGGCGATGACCAGATCCGAATCGGTAGAAAGCACGTTGATCAGTACTTTCCTTACGACCAGCGAATCGTCGACGATCATGATTTGAATTGGCGGCATCGTTGTCGGTTCCGGCACGAATCATATTTCCAAGTATTTCTTGTGAGGGGAGCGAACCAGCGCCTTTTGATCGCGGTGACATGAATAGGCGCCTTCACCGTTCCTGGCGCACGAGATCTCGCACCCTCCCTCAAGTATTCAGACACGCTTCCGGGCGGCAATACGATTGGGACGATCGCAGGTGCACTAAGCGGCGCGCCGCCCGCTGTGCCCATTGGCCGGGCCATCGTCGCTGACCCGGAATTGCTCGACCAGCCCGCGCAACTGCGTGGACATCTGCGCCAGTTGCTGCGCCGCTTTCATCGATTCGTGAGCGCTAGTGGACGTGCCCTGCGCGGCTTCGGAAACCCCCGCGATGTTCTGCGTGATTTCGCTCGAGCTTTTGGCGGCCTCGGTGACGTTGCGGGACATTTCATTGGTTGTTGCGCTTTGCTGTTCGACGGCCGTGGCGATTGCGCTGGAGATGTCACTGATCTGGCTGATGACGGCGCCAATAGTCGAGATGGCGTCCACCGCTCCCTTGGTGTCGGCTTGTATCGCCGCGATCTTCTGGCTGATATCCTCGGTGGCTTTGGCGGTCTGTTTGGCCAGTTCCTTGACTTCATTGGCGACGACGGCGAAACCCTTGCCAGCTTCACCGGCTCTCGCCGCTTCGATCGTGGCGTTCAGAGCCAACAGGTTAGTTTGTTGCGCGATGGAAGTAATGACCTTGATGACCTGTCCGATTTCCGCGCTGGAGATACCCAGCTTGGTAATGCTTGCGTTGGTGGCCTCGGCGGTCTTGACGGCTTCGCCGGAAACGCGAGCGGATTCGGTGGCGTTCTTGGCGATGTCCGCGATGGTCGAACTCATTTCTTCGGCGCCGGTGGCCACGGTTTGCAGGTTGCGGTTGACCAGTTCCGCCGCGTTAGTGACGACGGTGGCCTGGGTGGAAGTCTCCTCCGAATTGGAAGATATATGCTGGCTGGCGGCGGAGAATTCCTCGCTGGCGTTGGCTACCAGCTGCGCATTCTCGGAGACGCCGGCAATCATTTTTACGAGGTTATGCTGCATTTTGTTCATGGCAGCGGCGAGGTTTCCCAATTCGTCGTTGGTGTGTTTTTTGACTTCTTCGCCTGTCAAATCGCCTGCGGCAATGGCTTCCGCCTTGGTGAGCACCTCGGAAGTGCATACGGAAATCGTGCGGCCCATATAAGTGGCCACGCCAATGCCGATTCCTAGCCCCAGCAAGGAAGAAATCAATATGGTCCATCCCATCGAACTATTCGCAGCTGCTACGTCCACGCTGGCTTGGTCAAGCAGCGATTTAAAGGAACCGGCCATATCTCCCAAGGTCGCGTCCAATGGATCCTTTACGGCAGTGGCCTTGTCTCTGTATTCAGACCCCGATTTCACGATACCGTCGGCGGACCCGCCGTTTGCAAGACTCATCGCGGACTCCTGGGCTTTTCGAAGGCCTGGAAGCTGAGCTTCGGCTTTGGCCAACCGGTCGCGGTTCTCTTGAACAGGCCATTCAGGGGCCAACTGGTTAAGCGCCGCAATATCTTTATCAATGTCCTTCCAATTCGAACTGAACTGGTCTCGCGCCTTCGTCACCGGCGGCTGTGACCCAAGGAGGATGACCTCGCGACCCTTGCTCTGCGCCCGATTCACGTCCCTCTGTAATTCGAAGAGCGCTTTTTGGCTGGAGACGTGAATGTCCACACGCGCCTCTACCTCCCGTATGGTGCGCGCCTTCGAATAACTGACCACCGAACTGAAGACCATGACCACGAGTATTGTTCCAAACCCCAGCCCGAGCTTCTTTCCAACAGTGAGTTTCATAGCCTCCGCCCTCTGAATTCCAGTTATGTAAGCAGACCCGTGATCTCTGTCTCCAAACCGGCGATTTTCGGCCAGGTCTCCTATCATTTTGCAAAGCTGTTGTGCATCATGCCGCGGCCCGGTGCCGTCCATTGCCTCGCTCTCCGCCTGAAACCTTGAACTGCTCGACCAGCCCGCGCAATTGCGTGGACATCTGCGCCAGTTGCTGCGCCGCTTTCATCGATTCATGCGCGCTCGAGGATGTGCCCTGCGCCGCCTGGGAGACGCCCGCGATGTTCTGTGTGATTTCCGTCGAGCCTTTGGCGGCCTCGGTGACGTTGCGGGACATTTCGTTGGTGGTGGCGCTTTGTTCCTCGACGGCGGTTGCGATGGTGCTGGAAATGTCGCTGATCTGGTTGATGACGGCGCCGATGGTGGCGATGGCGTCGACGGCGCCCTTGGTGTCGGCCTGGATGGCGGCGATTTTCTGGCTGATGTCCTCGGTGGCTTTGGCGGTCTGCTTGGCGAGTTCCTTGACTTCGTTGGCGACGACGGCGAAGCCTTTGCCGGCTTCGCCGGCGCGGGCGGCTTCGATGGTGGCGTTCAAGGCGAGCAGGTTGGTTTGTTGGGCGATGGAAGTGATGACCTTGATGACCTGGCCGATTTCGGCGCTGGAGACGCCCAGTTTGGAGACGGTTGCGTTGGTGGTCTCGGCGGTTTTGACGGCCTCGGTGGAGATGCGAGCGGATTCGGTGGCGTTTTTGGCGATGTCCGCGATGGTGGAGCTCATTTCTTCGGCGCCGGTGGCGACGGTCTGGAGGTTGCGGTTGACCTGGTCGGTGGCGTTGGAGACGACGCTGGCCTGGGCGGTAGTTTCCTCGGAATTGGAAGTGATCTGCTGGCTGACGGCGGAGAATTCCTCGCTGGCGTTGGCAACCTGTTGCGCGTTTTCGGAAACGGCCAGGACCATCTTCCTGAGATTTGTTTGCATCTTATTCATGGCAATGGCCAGGTCGCCGAGTTCGTCTTGACTGAGGATTTCGACTTCATCTCCTGTTAAGTCACCTGACGCGATCGCTTCCGCCTGTCCCAGGGCGGAAGAGGCGGCCGAAGAAATCCTGCGGCTCAGGAAAATTCCGATGAAAGTTCCGACCGCGATGGCCACCAGGACAGCCCCCCACATGGTCCAAACCAAGGAACTGTTTGCTGATGCCATTGCCGCATCGTTGTTCTTGAGCAATTGCAGGTTTGATTCGGCGAGGTCTCCGAGTGATTTCTTAATATCTTCATTTACCACGGTCGCCTTATCAGCAAATTCATCACCGCCCCTGGCGATCGCATCCTTGTCCCCACTCGCCCCAGTGCGCATGGCATTCTCCTGGGCCTGGCGTAGTTTAGGGAGTTGTTCCTTAATATTGTGCAATCGATCCCGGTTTTCCTGGAGTACCCAATGAGGCGCAACCTCATCCAGGCCTGAAATGTCCTTTGCGATGTCATTCCAGCTGGAATCGAATAATTTCTGCGCGTCCTCTCTCTTCGATGGTTGAGTTCCAGCGAGAACGACCTGGCGGCCTTTGCTTTGGGATTGATTCAGATCCCGTTGCAAATCCTTAAGGAACATCACCGTTGGAACGCGCAACTCCGCCACGGTCGCCTGCGTTCGGCTGATCTCACTCGCCTTAAAACTCGAGGCTATGGCAGCCACCAGCATCAGTAACAGGATAGTCCCAAACCCTAGCGTCAATTTCTTCGAGATGGTGAGTTTCATATTAGATCCCTTTCATTTATCCAATTTTTCAGGGCGCAGACCATGAACCATTCGGCCAAAATGTGCAGGTGTCGAAATATGAGCACACGTCGCTTGGCAGTTTTCAGGTGCATCTACTTCTCATAATTCGACAAACAAAATGAAAACTTTATTGTGCTGCCCATTGATGTACGCCTCGGTGCGCGACCCTGCGGACCGCAACCGAATGGCTGCACCGATTTGGCACACTTACGGGGACTTCATTCTGGAAGCATCTGGCTGAATTCCATCCCGATGGCGGCATTTCTGAGGAAGTAACTAGCGCCGAAACTCAAATCTGTACCTTTGTACAGTAGCCGCTTTCGCAGTGTATCGCCTACTGTCGAATTGTAGTCAGGCATGTCACGCCGGGAAGCGTCGCTTTCCGGCGCCCCCTTCGCGGTGTGGTAACGCTCGGATCGAATTTGGCGTCCTCAGGTTTTCCAACCCTGGGGCGACTCGCAAGATCCTCCCGCCCTACATTCCTGAACCAGAAAACTTACTCGGAGGAATCATGCGATCGATTGTGTCTGGATACATCTTCATAGGGCTCTTGGCGATTGCTCCAATAAATGCCTTCGCCGACGACGGGTCTGGAAACAATGCCGCTATTGAAAAAAGTTCCCAACCTGATGTTTCCGCGGAAGTGTCGAAGTCCACCGCATCCTCAGTTACTTCAGACTCGCCCGAGAACGTGACAGCGGAAATAGCATTGTTGAAACAAATGCTGGGGCAGCAAACCAGCGAATGTGAGGAACAACGCGCCATCAATGCCGGTCTTCAGAATCAACTGACATCCATCGAATCCGAATTGGCGGCCGTTCGGGGAACCAGCGTGAAGCCGCCGACTATCATTGTGGACACAATTGCCGCCACCCCGGCGGCACCTCCAAGTACAGATTCGCAAAGGACCAAGGAGACGAAGGACGATACATCCCCGCTCTTTTTCAAAATCGGACGAGCCAATTTCACGCCGGGCGGATTCCTGGACCTCACGGGTGTATTTCGCACGAAGACGGTCGGCAGCGGCATTGGGACTACCTTTGGCACCATCCCGTACAAGGTCGCGGCCAGTTATCCTGCCGCCGGATTATCCGAGTTGCGCATCAGTGAACAGAACTCGCGCTTGAGCCTCAAAGTGGAATCCATGATAGGTCCCGCGAAGGTCGCAGGCTACTTCGAGACTGATTTCCTTGGCAATAACGCTACAACTATGGATGTAACGAGCAACTCCGCGACTTTGCGGCTGCGCTTAGCATTTGCCGATGTGAACATTGGCAAATGGGAAGTGCTGGGCGGACAGGATTGGTCCTTGATGACCCCGAACCGCACAGGCCTCGGCCCGATGACAAATGACGTCTTCTATTCGCTTGATTCGGACGCGAATTACCAATTGGGAGTGGTTTGGGCGCGACAGCCACAGGTTCGTGTGGTCTATCATCCAAACAGCTCGTGGGCTCTTGGCATCTCCGCGGAAAATCCGCAGCAATTCATTGGCAGCGCGTTGACCCTGCCAAGTGGCTTTACCAGCACGCAGGCGGATACGAATGGCGCGGCCTGGGGAGCCAACACGAATACGCCCAACCTGCTTCCGGACTTCGTTGCAAAAGTAGCTTACGATACGAAGCTAGGCGGCCGATCGCTGCACCTGGAGGCGGCGGGACTTTATCGCACATTCAAAATCAATACCTTTGTAGCGGCGACGAGTGACGTTGCGCAGATCAACCAGAACTCAATCGGAAGCGGCGCCGGCTTTTCGTTCAACTCAAACTTCGAATTGTTCAAGCATTTCCATTTCATTGAGAACGCGTACTGGAGCGACGGTGGCGGGAGGTACGTCCTGGGGCTGGAGCCCGACTTTGTTGTACGGCCAGCGAATTCCGCGGGCGTGTACACCATTTCTCCGGTTCACACGGGATCGAGCCTGCTTGGATTTGAATGGCAGGCGTTTCCAAAAGTAATGTTCTCTGGCTACTACAGCGGTGTATACGCAAGCCGAAATTATTTCAAGGTTGCCCCCAACACGGCGTGCGGTGCTCTCGGGTATTGCGGCTTCGGATTTCCAGGATCCAGCAGTACGACGAACCGGGACATCCAGGAGGCCACGCTAGGAGTCAGCAGAACGTTTTGGCATAGCGCCGAACTCGGCAAACTGACGGCTTCCACGCAAGTTTCCTACCTAACCAGGAATCCGTGGGCCGTTGCCACGGGAACTCCGAACAATGCGAACCAGATAATGACCTACGTCACAATGAGATACATCCTGCCGTAAATGATTTCTGGGACTCGGCAACGCCTTTGATTTCTGGGTTGCCGGGTCCACAAAAATTATCCGTTGCGCTCCCGCATTCGAGGATGGACAAAATTGAGTACGCTTACGATTTCGCTCCTGGCGTGGCAGCCTCTGCCGTTTCACACGCCTTGTCCGTATTCAAAACGTGCATCAAATGTTTCTCGAGCTTGTGAACGCCGAGAATTACTTCGCGCACCTTGCCTTGCAGCGTTTCCGGAGGGCGCTCGAAGGAGTCCTCGGCAACTTCCACGACGTCGCCGATTTCGTCGACTTGAAGGCTCACGGCTCCGTCCGCGCTTCGGATCACGACGTTCATCGGATGAGCTCCCTCCGCCCGGTCAGCCAGATCCAGACGTCTGCGTAAGTCAATCCCCGTGACGATTTGCCCGCGGAGATTCATAAGCCCACTGACGACCCTGGAAGCCAGAGGAATCTCCGTGATTTCCAGGTAGCGGATGACTTCCTGAACTTTTTCAAGCTCGACGCCGAACATGAGCTTGTCGAGATAAAACGTGCAGAACTGATGGGTTTGCGCCATGGATCAGTCAATGACCTCCACATGTTCCGTGGAGAGCGTGCGGTTGGCCTCGGCGATTCGCTGCAGGGCCGGAACATCAATGAGCTCGGTTACCCGGTCATTGATCACCACGGCGCAGATGATGCCTTCCCGTACGGCGGGGGATTTCACTTCCCCCCGGTCCTCCACGATGTCCAGAATTCGTTCGACGACGATTCCGAGCGTCCGTCCATCGTCATTGCATACAAGCACTTGCAAGGGGTCCGGCTCCACGGCCTTGTTGCCGTGCCGCAATCGGGTTCTTCTCTCTTCCAGGACGACGTCCAGACGGATCAGCGGAAGGATTTTTCCCCGGTACTGAATCACCCATTCGCCGCCGGATTTTTCCACGTGCGCCGCCGGGAATTCTTCTAGGCGCGCCACCATGCCGAGCGGCAACGCCATGCGGCTATCGTCCGGGCCCGCAAAAACCAGGAAGGTTTGCATTTCAGTCTGATTCCGGTCCTGGCCGGAAAGCGCCTCGGCGGTTTTTTCCGCGAGCGCCTTGTCGCTTGCTTCCGAGAAAATGCTCGCGTTTTGCGCCAGGCCGACCACGTCCAAAATCAGGGCCACTTTGCCGTCGCCCATAATCGTTGCTCCCGCAAAGACCTTGAGGCTCCTCAATTGTTTGCTGAGAGGCTTGACGACGATTTCCTCCGAGTCATTGATGTGATCCACGACCAGCCCGAAGGGATGATCGTTGGCCTGCAGCACGACTATATTTGTCGCCTCCTCCTCGCCCTCCGGTTTCGCTGCTTGGTTGGCGAGTTTGAGTTCCTCGCTCAGGTACACCAGCGGAAGCAGGCGTCCGCGCATGCGATAGACCGGGACGCCGTGAACCGACTCGATTTCGGTTCGCACGCGGCTCGCGTCCACGCGAACCAATTCCTGAATGTTGACCTGGGGGATGGCGAAACGCTTTCCGCTGCTCTGAATGATCACCGCGCGGACGATCGCCAGCGTCAGGGGAATTTTGATCTTGACGGTTGTCCCCTTTCCCGGGTAGCTCTGCAGGTCCACCGTGCCGTTCACCCGGTCGATATTGGTCTTGACCACGTCCATGCCCACGCCCCGGCCAGAAAGGTTCGTCACTTTTTCCGCGGTGGAAAATCCCGGAAGAAACACAAGATTGAGGAGTTCGCCTTCGCTCATGCGCGCGGCCTGCTGGGCAGTGATTACGCCGCGCTCGATGGCCTTGCTTCTTACACGCTCCGTGTTGATTCCTGCTCCGTCATCCGAAATCTCGACCAGGACCTGGCCGCCTTCATGGCAGGCGCGCAATTTGAGGTGGCCTTCGGAACGCTTGCCGCAAGCGACGCGCTCGCCCGGCAATTCGATTCCGTGATCCACCGAATTCCGGACGATATGCGTGAGCGGATCCTTAATCGCCTCAAGAAGGCTCCTGTCGAGTTCCGTTTCCTTTCCTTCCATCTCGATCAGCACTTGCTTGCCGCGGGCGGTGGCCACGTCACGCACAACACGGGGGAACTTGTCAAAAACGTTGCTGATCGGTTGCATGCGCGTTCGCATCACTTCTTCCTGCAATTCGCTCGTCAGTAGATTGAGTTGTTGGGAAGGCCCCACCAGGTTGGCGTCGGCCTGGCGCGCGGAAAACTGCGTGATTTGGTTTCGCGTCAGCACCAGCTCCCCGACAAGATTCATGAGCCGGTCCAGCAGGTGGACATCTACACGAATCGTTTCCGCCGCCGCGCTCTTCGTGCGGGGGTCCTCCTGCGGCTGTTTCGCCGCCTGAGGGTCTTCTTGCGCCGTGGCGGAAGGCGCAGTGGCGTCCTGCCGCAAAGGGGGCGACTGTTCTGGTTGGGCTATGACTGGAGCGGGCGGAATGGACTTTGCGGAGACCTCTTTCTGGATTTCGCTCTGCGGTTTTTTCGATGGCTCCTTGGGCGTGAGAGGCTCGGCGGCTCCTTTTGGAGACGGCTTCTCGCCCTGGTTCTGCAGCTTATTCAAAGTCTCGATGAGTTCCGGATAAGTTTCATTCCCATCCTGCTCGGTGGTTTGAATTTCCCCGAGCATTACGCGAATGGCGTCCACCATTGCCAATAGGCCGCTCGTGAATTCCGGCGTCAGCGAAAGTTTTCCGTCCCGTAAGCGGGAAAGAAGGCTCTCTCCCACATGAGCGACTTTCTCCAGCTTGCTGAACCCCAGGAAACCGCAACTCCCCTTAATTGTGTGGATGGTTCGAAAGATCCTCGAGAGAAGATCTTGCGAAGACGGATCGGTTTCCAATTTTACCAGTTCGCTGTCGAGCCGGTCGAGGTTCTCGTTACTTTCGACCAGGAATTCCTTAATCAGGTCATCCATTGCGCCACCCTGTTTGCGAGAGTTTGTCCGGGGCCAATAAAGAAAGCGGCATGGCGTGGTTGCGCACGTCGAAATAAATAATCCGGCGTTTCCGGGCGGCCTGCCAATTGACACAACCTCGCACAAGACACAACCAGATCATCGTCCAATTGCAGGGTTCGCATTAGGGGAAGTTTCAAAACGGGTCAACTCAAGTCCGGGGGCATCATTCACGTGGCGGCGAAAGCCCTAAACTTCGCATCCCATACGGAGTTAAGACTGGACTTGCGAAAAGTGGGGCGCGAATGGAGCAAGACGCCCTTGACGAAGAGAAGGCGCTGGCATCTACGCGGAGCGGTTTTACGGCCGGGAGGATTCCCATTCCGGAATTGCCGTTGCAAAGTTCATTTCCCTTTGGGCCGCTCGCTGAAGACTTCGCGCGCCGCTTGCCGGCTTCTCTATTCCTCTAAGGGAGGCGTGAGGTCCTCGCGCGCGACAGCATACAGAGCCAGTTCGACTCGGCTCGAAACTCCGAGTTTGTCATAGATCGCGCTGAGATAGTTTCGGATTGTGTGCTCGGTGAGGCCGAGTTTCTGGCTGATGTCCCGGGTGCTCAATCCATCCGCGAGCAGGTGCACGACTTCCGCTTCCCGGGGAGTCAGGCGGGTCATACCGCCGCCGGGTTTGATGAGGCGGAGGGGCTTGAGTTGGGTGAGGAACTCCAGGATAAACGCCAAATTCCGGGTGTCGGCCCAGATCTGGCCTTCGTGCACGGTTCGAATGCATTTGGACAGCAATTTGATGGAATGCAGGCGGCAAAAAACGCCCTTGGCGCCGCCTCGAAAGGCGTCCACGACCAGCCCCCGCTCGGATTCCGGAATTAACATGATAGCTACTGTCTTTGGGGATAACATTTGAATGTATTGCAGGACATGATAACCCCGCATGCGGCCGTCTTCCAGGTGGGCATTGATCAGAGCGACGTCCGGCCGGCTTTTTTCCAGTTCGCGGATCGTCTCGCCGGAACTGTTGGAAACACCGACCACGACGATGTCATGCCGCCCGCGCGTAAGTCCGTCGGCGATCAGGCGCGCGCTCATGCGATCCGCATCCGCGATGAGGACACTGATGCTTGGACAGAGCGCTTGGGACAAGTGACTCATTCACTGCCTCGCTGGGAGAGGTCTGAGAAGGTCAGAATATAAGAAATCGCAGGATCGATGCAAGCTATTTCTTGTTAAATTGTCATTATTCGTGTCACGCGCATTTGGCTCGCCTCGCCCACTGCATGCAATGCCACGGCGTTCAATCGGGCGGTTTTAGGCTCTCCGTAGGGTACAAGTGTCACGCATGATGACAAGTGAGTTGACACGTGAAGGCGGCAAGGGCAGTTTGCCTCTTGGCCGTTCGCCGGAGAACGTCTATTGTGCGCCTCACGGTCGCGGCGAATCTTGGTGCGTGTTCTGGTAGTCATAGACGGGCCGCGAGGGGGGAGTACCAATGGAAATGAGAAGAGAGATTCGATATCGGCTGGATGCTCCGGCAGTGTTTTCCTGGGAAGGCATGCGCCACAAGCGCTTTCAGGGGGAGGGGATCACACGCGACATCAGCGTGCAGGGCGCCTTCATCCTGACGGCGACCATGCCCCCGCCCGATTGCCCGGTTCAGGTGGATCTCCTGCTTCCTTCTCTCACGGGAATGAAGGCCATGATGCGTATTACGGGAAAAGCTCGCGTTATTCGCGTCGAGCATCCCGACAAAAACGCCTGGATCCACGGTTTTGCCGTCGTGACCGATGAGGTCAATCAATGGGGCTTGCTGACCATGCAGGGAGAATCTGAAATTGCTCTCGCAGGAGCGGGTCGAGCGCACTGAATTGGCGCGCGAATAAGGGCAGTCCGGCCACGCACATTTCCATCGTTTGTTTTTGGGATCAAGCCATCCTGTATGACAGAGGGCGGAGCTACGTGCATCTTGCCGAAATGGAAATGGAAATTCGAAGCGCGACCGGCGCCCCCAACTGGTATGCCCTCTTTACGCGCCATCAGCATGAGAAATCCGTTGCCTTAGCGCTTTCGAACAAGAATCATGAGGTTTATCTGCCCCTCTATCGTTCCGTGCGCCACTGGCAGGATCGCTCCAAAAATCTCTGGTTCCCGCTGTTCCCCTGCTATTTGTTTATCCGCGAGGGAATGGACCGGCAACTCCAAATCCTCACGACGCCGGGGGTAATCCACATCGTGGGATGGGGCGGCCACCCGGCGATTATCCCGCAGTCTCAGCTGAACGCAGTCAGACAAGTCATCGAAAGTTGCCTCATTGTCGAAACGCATCCGTACTTGCAGTGCGGAGACCGCGTAAGGGTTAAAACCGGCCCTTTGATGGGGTTGGAAGGCATTTTGACGCGTAAAAAAGGAATCACCCGGTTGGTAGTCTCCATGGAAATGCTGGGACGCTCCGCAGCGGTGGAGATCGATGTCTTGAATGTGGAGAGAATTGGACCACTTGTTGTGCCGATGCGATCGGATCATCTTTCCGCGTTGGCCTGACGGGATCTCACACCGAAGATCAAATTCTGGCTGTCCAATGGATCCATCTTTATTCCAGTTCAACGTTTACGGGATGCTGAATCCACCGAAGCATTTCGGAAGGTGCGCCATGCACACCGTGATGCATTCTGGTCGGCATCGGAATCCCAGGCCATTCTGGCGAAGGCGCGGGCCAATTCCGTTCAGGTTCGATAGGGCCGCAGCGAAAATCAATCGCATTCTTGAAATATTCTTCATCACGCAAGCGCTTCTGCTGTTTGCGATTTCGATTGTTGCGACCCCCGTACTCGCACAAACCATGGCAAGCAGAGGCAGCCAGTCCTCGCCTCATACGCAAACGCCGGCGGAGATCAACCAGCGCCTGCAATATGCGGCCGAAAGGATTGCCGGCTCAATACAAGAATCCCAAGCCAGCGAATCCCGCATCGGGCCGGACGATTTGCTGGTGATCACGATTTTTGAAGCTCCGGAATTGAACACCACCGTGCGCGTCTCGGCGAGTGGCGAGATTTCGTTGCAATTGCTGGGCGCGGTGCAGGCGGCCGGACTCACACCCCGAGAGCTCGAATCCGTTCTTCAGGGCCTGCTGCGGCGGAGTTACATGAAAGATCCGCACGTCGGCGTCTTCATTCAAGAATTGCAAAGCCATCCGGTCTCGGTCGTAGGCGCCGTGAAAATGCCGGGAGTTTTTCAGATTCGAGGAACGAAAACGGTGATCGAGGTTCTCTCGATGGCGCAAGGCCTCGCGGACGACGCCGGCGACACGGTCCTCATCATGCATGGCGCCGGGTATGCGGAGCTGGCGAGTCTCAACAGTCCAGATGATGCGCGAGCCGAAGTCTCGCCCGTGCCTTTTCCTCATGGGGGCGGCACGCTAGCGAAAAACGATGCTTCACAGGCAGCGGCGCCTGAAAAAACTGCTGGGATCGATGAGATCAACCTCAAGAAATTGCTGGAATCCGCGGATTCCGCCTTGAATGCGCCGGTGCGTCCGGGAGACATCGTCAAGGTTACCCGCGCGGGAATCGTGTACGTGGTGGGAGAAGTCCAGAAGCCGGGCGGATTTGTCTTGCAAAACAACGAAAGTATCTCCGTTTTGCAGGCGCTCGCGCTGGCCCAGGGCGCGACGCATACTTCGGCAACCAGCCGGGCTCGAATTATTCGCACCGACCCCGACACGGGAAAGAGAACCGAGATCCCATTGAATCTCGGAAAGATTCTTTCCGGCAAAGCGCCGGATACTTTCCTGCTGCCAAAAGACATCATGTTTGTCCCAAACAGCGCGGCCAAAAACATGCTCTTTCGTGGTTCGGAAGCCGCCCTTCAGACCGCTACGGGTGTTGCAATTTACAGGTGGTGAGCGCGTGGCTCCCGACGACAACGACCAGAACAAAATGGAAGTTTTCAAAGCGCGCGAGGTTCGCGCGGCGCACCGCTACGCGATGCAAAGTGGCCCGCGCACGGCAAAGATGGAAAAGCCGCCCGATTTATTGGCCTGGTGGAAAGTCATCCGCAAGCGCCGCTGGACGGTTCTGACCGCTTTTTCCGTGCTTTTCTTGACCGTACTGGTCGGGTCCATCGAAGAGAAGCCTGTGTACCGGGCCAAAGCCCTCATCGAGATCGATAAAGAAAATCCCAGCGTCGCAAATCCACAGGAACTATTCCAGCTGGATGAAGTTTCCGACGCCTACCTGGAAACGCAGTACAAGGTCCTCACCAGCGACGATTTGGCGGAACGCGTGATCCATGAACTCGGCTTGGAACGGCAGTCCGAATTTCTCCCTTCGGCGCGAGCTTTTCCGTGGAGCATAAGCGCCGCCCCGGCGCCTTCGTCCCCTCTGGCTTCTGCCAGCGCGGCAGTGCCCGACCCGTCTGTCCGGGAATCGGTGCTGACTCGATTCCAGGCCCGATTGGATATCAGGCCAATCCGGCGCAGTCGCGCCGTCGAGATTCGCTTTGATTCAGAGGATCCCGAACTCGCGGCGCGAGCCGTGAACGCGGTGGCGGAAAACTACATCCAGAAAAATCTCGAAGCGCGCTGGGACGCCGCGCAAAAGGCATCCGTATGGCTTTCCCAGCAATTGCAGGACCTGAAAGCCAAGCTCGAAATTTCGGAAGACGACTTGCAGAAATATGCGGCGGAGAATGGCCTTCTCTATCTCGAAACGGGCAAGGGGGACGCGGAGAGCATCGTCAACCAGAGCGTCCGCGAAGTGCAGGAAGAATTGACCAGAGCCGAGGCCGAACGCTACGAGAAGGAGTCGATCTTCCGGCTCGTTCAAGCCGGGAATTACGGATCGCTCCCGGGCGTGGTGGAAAACAAATTGTTGCAGGATCTTTCGCTGCGGCTGGCGGAGCTTCAGCGGGAGCACGCGCAACTGGCCGCGACTTTCACGGAAGACTACCCGAAGGTCAAGGAAAACCAGAGCCAGATCGCGGAAATACAGGGTTCCCTGGAGAGGGAGCGCTGGCGCGCGGCGCAGAAAATCAGCAATGATTACTACGCCGCGCTCCGGCGCGAAAAATTGGTGAGGCAGGCGTTTGCGGAAAAGCAGAGGGAAGCGAACCAGATCGCCGAAAAATCCGTACAGTATGGAATCCTGAGCCGCGAAGTGGACACCAATAAAGGGCTTTACGAAGGATTATTGGAGAGGCTCAAGGAAGCGGGCGTTTCAGCGGGCCTGAATGCCAGCAACATCCGCGTCGTCGACCCCGGAACCGTACCCTACCGGCCAATCGCCCCGAACTTTCCTCTCAGTCTAGGGCTCGCAGGGTTTCTGGGGTTAGGGCTCGGCGTCTGCATGGCGTTCCTGAAGGAACATCTGGATCAAACCATCCGATATAGCGAAGATGTATTTCAATATCTGGGTATACCGGTGCTCGGCTTTATTCCCACGATTCGTTCTCCCAACGGCAGGAAGCAAAAAGGCATCGGCCGCACGGATCGCGAACTCAATCTCGGATTGACCAATTCGAAGTCCATGGCCGGCGGCGCGCTGTTGCAGGATCAGCCTCGAAACGAGTTCGGGATTCACAAGGGGTCTGCATTTTCAGAAGCTTTTCGCGAGCTGCGAACGTCGGTGATTCTCTCCGCTTCCGGGCGTTTCGCGAATTCCATCCTGGTGACCAGCGCGCAACCCGGCGAAGGGAAAACCACAGTTGCCGTGAATCTGGCATTTTCTCTCGCGCAACTCGGCCAGCCGGTACTTCTGGTCGATGCGGACATGCGCCGCCCAAGCATTCAAAAATATTTCCCACAAAGAGGCTCGCGATTGAGCAGCTACCTGGCGGGCCAGGGCGCGTGGCAACAAATGGTATTCCCGACTTCGATCAGCCGCTTATCCGTCCTGCATTGCGGCCCCATTCCGGAAAATCCTTCGGAACTTCTTTCTTCGGACCGGATGCGAGCCATGCTTCAAGAATCGATGGCTACCTATCGCTTCGTCATACTGGATTCGCCGCCTATCCTCTATCGCGCGGACAGCCGCGTCCTGGGAAGCATGGTCGGAGCAACGATACTGGTCGTAAAGGGGGGAGACACGCCCCGCCAGGTCGTTCAGTACGCGGAATCGCAAGCCCGCTCCGTGGGAACAAACTTAATTGGAGTCGTTCTTAACAATCTCGACTCGTCCATGAACGACTACTCGTATTACGCCTGCGCTCGTCCGAATGACGCAGCGGATGTGGCACAGTCTGCATAGTGCGCGTGATATTCTCCAAAGCCAATTTCGCAACTTTTTCCACGAGCTTGACTATCCAGGCTTGCGGTGCCGTCACCGGGATATTGACCGCTCGCCTGCTGGGACCTGTCGCCAGAGGCGAACTTGCCACAGTGATGGTGTGGCCTCCCGTATTGAGCAACCTGGGATTGATGGGCTGCAACTGGGTCCTCGCGCGCGAAGTCGCAACGCACCCGGAGCGCGAGTCCGATTGGGCTGTCGTCGGAGTCGCGGTCGGACTAGCCACCGCTCTCCTGTACCTTCTGGCCGGATATTTCCTGATTCCGTTGCTGCTGCCTTCGGACAGAAGCTATTTGCTTCCGGTGGCGCGGCTCTGCATGTTGCTCGTTCCACTGGACATTTTCAATCAAGTCCTGCTGGCCTTCGAGCACGGCCGGATGCGCTGGCGCCGCTACAATCTCCTGCGGCTCTCCTTCTTTCTTTTTTATCTCATTCTCATCGGATTTCTCGGCGTCACCCGAAGGGCGCAAGTGCGTTGGTTCGTAGCAGCTTTTCTCGCCAGCCAACTGCTGACAGTACTCCTGCGCTTTTGGGTTCAGAGGAAGTCGTTGAGCTCCGGAAAGTTTCAATTCGCGGACTGCGGCCACTTGTTGCGCGCGGGCGCGCCATTTCTGGGAGCGACGATCAGCAGTCTCGTCGCGCTCCAACTGGACACCATTCTGGTCGTAAGCCTGCTCAGCGTGAAAGCCGCCGGAATTTATGCTGTCGCCGCCGCCTTTGCCAACGGGCAATCTTCCCTCGGCGAAGCTTTGGGAATCACCTCCTTCGCGGTCCTTTCGAATGAAAAAAACACGGGAAGCCAGGGAAGGATCATCACCGAAACGTTTCGCCAATCCGCCTTGATTTCGTGCGGCGCAGGGCTTGCGCTGTCTAGCCTGATCCCGTTTGTTGTCGTCCCGTTGTTTGGGTTCGAATTCTCGAGCGCCATTTGGCCCGGGGTGGTGTTGGCCCTGGCGGCCTCCCTCACGGCTTCGACGAACATTTTGAATCAAGGATTGCGGGGCACAGGGCGACCTCACCCAGGGCTGGTCAGCCAATTGCTGGGAACCGGCGTCATGGCGCTCGCGGCTCTTTTCATGTTGCGGCGGTTCGGGCTGATGGGAATGTCCTTCGCGGTCTTGATGAGCGCCGGTGCCCAGCAGCTTGTCTTGGTTGCCGCCGCCGCGAAATGGTTGGGGATTCCACCGCTCCAATTTTGGCCGTTTGGATTGAAAAATGTCATGTTGTTTCTCGAACAGGCTGCGAATCTGCGATTACGATATTCGCGATCTCTCACCTGAGCATCATTGTCGGATTTGGCGCGATGCATGGAACTGAAGCTCATCTGACTGGGAGCCGCCAAGCATGTCTGTCTTAGTCGTCTTGGAGCAAGCCTTCCTTCGTGGGATAGACGGCCATATCTATACTCCGTGGCCGACGAACTATACATTCTGGCGTCGCTATCTTGGCGTGTTCGACGAAGTAGTCGTGCTGGCCCGCGTACGCCAGACTGCGGATCAGATGCCACCCGAGCAGCGCGCCGATGGGCCCTCCGTAACCTTCTGGCCGATACCAGATTACGCGGGTGCAACACAATATGTCACAAAGATGGGGCTTCTACGTTCGGCGATCAGAGAAGCCGTCTCCCGGTCCGACGCGTACATCTTGCGCCTCCCATGTGCCGTGGGAGGCTTAGCAGTGAGTGAAGTCAGGCGGTTGGGCAAAGGATATGCAGTGGAAGTTGTGGGCGATCCATGGGATGCGCTGTCTCCAGGCACGACTCGGACGCCTCTGCGTCCTGTCTATCGACGCCTCCTGACTAGAAGTCTACGACGAAGCTGCCATCAGGCCACTGCTGTCTCCTACGTCACCTGCTCGGCTCTTCAGGCTCGATATCCCGCCCGTGACGGAGCATATGTCTGCGGGATTTCAGATGTCCTCTTGGGGGACAGTTTTGCAGACGACGCTCTGATAAAGAACCGGAAGCAAAGAGCCACAGAAATCTCCAAGCAGCCCATGCGTCCGGCGATCCTGGGATTTATCGGCAGACTATCTGCAAGCGGCAAAGGTGCTGACACTCTCCTAAAGGCCGTCCGGCTATGTCTCCATAGTGATGTACACGTAGAAGCTCACATTCTAGGTGACGGCAAGTCGAGGCCACGTTTCGAGTCAATGGCGCGGAACCTTGGTATTTCGAAACATGTTCATTTCCGGGGGCATGTCCCAGCAGGCAAGGCTGTGTTCGATTTCCTTGATTCGATCGACGTATTTGTCATGCCCTCACGACAAGAAGGTCTCCCACGGGCGATGGTGGAAGCCATGGCGCGCGGTTGTCCTTGCATCGGCTCTGCGGTCGGAGGCATTCCCGAGCTTTTGGCCCCGGAGGCTCTGGTGCCTCCGTCGGACGAATGGCAACTTTCGGCAGCTATCCGGCGCTTTGTGTCGGATTCGGAACTGTCGCTGAGAATGATTCGGCACAACCTTGACGTCGCGCGGACGTTTCGGTCCGAGTCGCTCGCGGAAGCGCAGCACGGTTTCTTGACGGAAGTCCGCGCTCGAAGCGTAGCTCCGGCACAGCATTTATGAATCTTCCTTAACCATGACTCAACTCCTTGGTTACATTACGCCCATGTGCACATATACCTGTGCCGGGGCCGTCTATATGCGAGGTGCGTCGGGGCGAGTCGCCGAAGCTCTCGCCAGGCGGTACGACAAGGCTTCCAATTGGCCCGTACTATTCGAACGAATGCGGGGTGCGGGACGCATTCACGCGGGACTCGTGAGCCAATTGCTGGGAACGGGCGTCATGGCGCTCGCGGCTTTTTTCTTGCTGCGGCGGTTCGACCTGATGGGAATATCATTCGCGGTCTTGTTGAGCGCTTGTGTGCAGCAGATCGTTCTGGTTGCCGCAGCGGCGAAATGGTTCGGGATTTCACCGCTCCAATTTTGGCCGTTTGGCGCGGGAAATGTCAGGCTGCTCTTCCAGCAGGTGGCAGAATTTCGGTTGCGAGATTTGCGATCGCCTGCATGAAAACCCTCGTTGGATTTGAAAAGATGCTTGGACATCCTGAGTTCAATGATAACTCTGCCCTGGATTCATCTTCTCCCGATCCACCGGGAAGGTTTGAGAGAATCGCAATTTCCCTATGGCATTTTCTTCGAAAGTTCGCGTTGCTTCTTACTCTCTTGGCAATTCTTCCAGTACTTTCACGGCGAATTGGCAAAGGCGAATTCAACTATAACGCGGACGAAACCCAGCATGCTTTTACGGGTGTGTTTGTCGCGGACTTGATTCGCCACCACCCGGTCCAAAATCCGGTCGAGTACGCTCGGCTTTACTATGTCCACTACCCGGCGTTGAGCGGAATTTTGTATTGGCCGCCATTTTTTTATTTATGCGAAGGCATTACGTTCCTCCTGCTCGGACCGTCTGTCGTGGCCGCGCGGCTCTTAATTCTTTTGTTTGCCGCCGTGGGGCTGGGCTTTTGGTTTCGATTGGTTGACGAACTGCATTCCAGGCGGGCGGCTGTTGTGGCTACCTTTATTCTCGCCTTTTGCCCGTCCGTTCTGCTTTTTGAAAAAATGGTGATGCTTGAAATCCCCTCGCTGGCAATGTGCATTGTTGCGAGCTACTTTTGGATTCGCTTTCTCCGCGGGGGTGGCAACCGGAGCCTATATTGGTTTGCTCTCACGGCTGCGGTGTCAATGGTGACCAAGCAGAATACGGTCTATCTTTTGCTTTTTTGCGGGTTCAGTATTTTGGCCCTCGGGAAATGGCAACTCCTGCGGCATCGGGCAACCCTCGCCGCGCTTGCAATCGGCATGGGCCTGACCGCGCCTTATTATTTCGCCGTATATAAACTGCTTTGGTCGACGGTCTCCGGCGACCTCTCGGGAAATCACGTGAAAGGCCTCCAAGGAATCGCTTTTTACCTGCACGGAATGCCGCAATTGACAGGATGGCTGGTTCTGTCCATGGCGTTGGTGGGTCTGCTCACTTGCCGCCTCTGGAACCGCGCGGAAAACAACCTTGTGTTTATTTCATGGATTTTGTCCGCATTCTTGACGATGGCCTTGATCGGCCACAAGGAAACACGGTACTTAATTTACGTGGTGCCCGCCTCAGCCTACTTCGCAATTTGGCCTGCGCTTCTTCCGAAATCGGAACGAATCTGGTTGCGCGCTGTCTCTCTCGCGGTTCTGGCCGGAATTGTGGCCATGAATGCCTGGTCCGCATGGTTGTTCGAAAGGCCCTATGTGAGTGGGTATGCACCCGTGGCTCGCCAAATCCGCCGGCTTGCCGATTCCGGCGTGATCCTCGTCGACGCTGAGATTCCTGCCAATTTTATATTTTTTGTCCGGCTTCAGGACCCTGATGGGAGATTTATCGTCCTGAGAAAATCACTCTATGCTTTCCGAATGAACGAGAAGTTTGGCGGGGAGGAATTCATCCACACTCGCGATGAATTGCAAAAGCTGCTGGCAGACGATGGCGTCCGATTCGTCGTGGTTTCCAACCGCCCGCCAGGAAGATTCCCGATTGAGGCCACGCTCCGGGGGATGCTCGCGGCGCCCCAATTCCGGCTCATCGATCGGTTTCCCGTGGATGGGAATACGCCCGAATGGAAGGACTATTCCTTGTCGCTCTACGAGAATATGTGGGCTGCGGCGCCTGCTGTGGCGTCGCTCCGGATTCCGATGCTCATGATGGATCACGATATCGAAGTCCCCTTTCGGAAGCTGGGCATCACAACCGCCGCTCCTTCTCCCCGAAACTGAATCGGAGATCCGGGCAGAACCATCCACCTTAAATAACTATGAGTCAAATACTTGGATACATCACACCAGTCCGCGCATATTTCAACGACGGCGAACTTTACATGCAGGCCGCGTCGGGGCGAGTCGCCGAGGAACTAGCCAGGCATTATGAAAAGGTCTCCGTGTGCGCCAGCGTCGTGTATGGAGCACCACCCGCTCCATTCGATTTGCCGCTCGATGCGCCAAATCTCGAACTTGTTGCGCAGCCTTCCTGGCGCACAACCGCCGAATCGTTTCCCCATTTTTTCGGAATCACCCGCGCCTACATGCAAACCTGCCGAAGGGCGGATGCTCTTTTCGTGCGGGGGATGTGTCCGTTCACCGCGGTGCTGTACTTCTGGGCGCTAGTTTTTCGCAAACCGATATGCCATTGGATTGTCGGTGATCCCGTGACCCTGCTGCGATCCAGCACCAGAAGGGGACCCATGCTGGATACCCTCGCCCTGCTCTACGCACTGCTTGATCGCTTCTTCACCAGGCTCGGGCGGTGGCTCACGAATGGCGCACTGATTTGCAATGGCCGGGAATTAGCCCGCACGCACGAGTCGCCAAGAACCTTCGAAATCGTTTCTAGCACGATTCGGGAGAGCGAGTTTCATATGCGCACGGATACTTGCCAGGGTCCAGTCGTGCGAATCCTTTTCGTCGGGTTCATACGCCCGGAAAAGGGAATCGAGTATCTGCTGGACGCCGTCTCCCAGCTCAAGAAAAATGTGCCATGGGAATTGGAAATTGTGGGACCACCAGAATTCCTGGCTTATAGCGAGAAACTGCACCGTCTGGCCGCCAAGCTAGGGATTCAAGAGCAAATTCGCTGGAGCGGCTATGTGCCAAACGGCCAGCCATTATTTGATCGCATGCGCTCTGCCGATCTCTTCGTGCTTCCCACGCTCTCCGAGGGAACGCCCCATGTTTTAGTGGAGGCTCGAGCCAATAGTTTGCCGTGTATTTCCACGACGGTCGGCGGCGTTCCGACGACCGTGACGGACGGGTACGACGCGCTGCTCGTCCCGCCCAAAGATGCTCGTGCCTTGGCGCGAGCCATGAAACGCGTGATCAGCGATGGGGAATTGCGGCGCGCGTTGATTCGCAATGGTTTTCTGGCGGCCCGCAAGCAGACGCTGGACCGCTTCATTGCAACGGTGCTCAGGGAACTGAATGGGAATGCGCCCGCGGAGAGTGCGGCGGTACCCCAGGAGTAGGAGCGGAAAAGTGCGTGTGCTCCAATATCTCTGGTTTCATTTCATTGCCGTCGCCACGGCCTGGATGCCCGATTTGAGGCCCGTCCTCCGGCTGCGCGGATTTTTGCTGCGGCCTTCGTTTAGGAATTGCGGAGGAAATCTCCAAATCGCACGTCAGGTGACGATCAACTTTACGAATCGTCTGGAAATCGGAAGCGATGTCGTCCTTGCGACGGGCTGCTGGCTGCAGGCCCGGGGAGGGATCGTCCTGGAGGATGAAGTGCAACTCGGACCTTACTCCGCTCTGATCACTGGGGACCACACACAGATCGCCGGCTCTTATCGTTCGGGTCCGAGCGACCTTGCACCGATTCGAATTTGTCATGGGGCGTGGATCGCAGCGCACGCAACCGTCACGAAGGGCGTGGTCGTGGGGCGGGGCGCCCTTCTCGCTGCTAATTCCGTGGCGACTCGTGACATTCCACCCTTTGCGAAAGCGGGTGGTGTTCCCGCGCATATTTTTCGCAATAAGTTGCGTGTCGAAGTTTTCCGGTGAGCGCCATTCCTGACAGATGTAGATTGAAAAGTATTCCCGATGTATCCAACTCCGACACTTTGGCTAGAAATTGGCGTCGCCACCCTCCTTGGCATAGTATTCCTTTGGACGAAGACCGAATACGGCTTATTCCTGTATGCGGTTGCGCTCGGATTTCCCGACTTATCCCTGCCCCTCGGCACCACGATCAACATGCGTCTCGACGACGTTTTGATCTTGGTATTTCTGGCTCGTACTATTCCATGGTCGCCGGCTCCACTTTCCGGTGGGCAGAGAAACCTATTCAAATGGCAGGCGATCTTCTTTGGCGTCTGCTTCGCTTCGATCGCCGTGGAAACTGCGCGGGGAATCCCTCCCGCGGGGTATGAAACGGCAAAGATGATCGGGTGCGCTGCGATCCTCTTTGTGCTTCCGCGCCTGGTGCAATCGGAAAGGCGTCTCCGCTTTCTGATTGCGGGCCTGCTGTGTGGAGGGATCGCGCTGGCGATACAAATTGTCCAGCATCTGGGCGCCAATTCGGCGGAGGCCACCAAGAATTTTCAGGTATACAAAGCCGTGGCCTCTTTCACAACATGGAACCCAAATACCATCGGCCAGGCAGCGATGCTCGTTGTTTTTGCCGCGGGAGTTGGCTGGATCGCTTTCCCCGGATCGCGAGCGAGCCGGATTTTCTGGCCGTGCTCCGCGGTGGGATTTGCGCTGATCCCCGCATTGATGTTCGTGCGCGGCACCAGCCTGAGCATTGCGGCGGGATTCGTTCTGTTTCTCTGCCTGTTGCGCCGCTGGAAATGGGTGTTGCTGTTTCTTTCTGTGTGCCTCTGCGTTGTTTTCTATATGCGCACAGCAAATCGCGGATTGGCGGATAGCGCGCTTAACGTGGACTTATCGACAGGGGAAGGTCTGAGCGACCGGTACGCCCGGTGGGACGCGGCCATCCAAGGAATAGAGAGCAAGCCTTTCCTGGGCCAGGGATTTGGGCAGGAATGGAATTACCTGCAAAACGCCGGAAGCGCAGGGCGCGCACACGATGCCTACCTGAGTGTCTGGATCGAACTCGGACTGGGCGGCCTTCTCCTGTTTCTGGCCACCATCGTTCAATTTTTCCGTGCTGGGTGGTTCCTCTTTGGAAATCCGCGTTTTCGCACGCAAGGAGCGTTGATCCTGGCGCTGATTTTCTCGCTCAGCATGGATAGTCTGGCGTTGTCCACTCTTTATTGGGAAAAGCTGCCAACCATTGCAATGTCTCTTGCTGTCGTGGTCCTGGGCTTGTGCGAGAGAATGGATGAGGAAATTGCTCCAAGAGAAGTTCACAGTCTGGCGTACGAACCATTCGCGCAACATCCGTAACCTTATTTCTCATTCCCGCGAAATTCCATTTTGTGACCCCCAATTCCGTGAAGGGAGGAAAATTATATGCAGCAATGCCCTGCGATCCAGGTTTCGGTGGTGGTCCCCTGCAGGAATGAAATTCGGCACATATGGGCTTTTCTCGATTCCGTCTTCCGGCAGGAACTTGGCGGGATCGAGATGGAAGTTCTGGTCGCCGATGGCATGAGCGATGATGGAACGCGGCAGGTCCTGAGCGAATTTGAAAGCGCGTTTACAACATTCCACGTACTCGACAATCCCGGGCAAATCGTTTCCACGGGGTTGAATCAGGCGATCCGCGAGGCCAGCGGAAAAATCATCATCCGCATGGACGCTCACACGATTTATGCCCCAAACTATGTGCGTTCCTGCGTCGAAGTGCTCGAGGAAACCAATGCCGATAATGTGGGTGGCCCGGCGCTGACGCGCGCGGACGGGTATGTCGCTCGGACCATCGCGCATGCCTTTCACACGGCATTTGCAAGGGGCGGAGCCAAATATCGCGACCCGCGATATGAAGGCCCAGCGCACACGGTACCCTACGGTTGCTGGCGCAAGTCCACACTGGAACGTATCGGACTGTTTGACGAAACGCTCGTCCGAACCGAAGACTATGAATTGAACGCTCGGCTGGTTTCCTCCGGCGGCACAGTATGGCAGTCTGCCAAAATCACTTCCTGGTATTCGCCCAGGGCCACCCTTTCCCGGCTGTTCTGGCAATACTTTCAGTATGGGTTCTGGAAAGCCGCCGTCTTCCGGAAGCACGACAGACTCAAATCCTTGCGAAATGTAATGCCGCGTGCGTGCCTGTCTGTCGGACTTGCCTTGCTGCTGGGCGCCGCGGCATCGAGCTTTGCCGGATGGGTCCAGTGGCGAGGAATATTTCTTACGGGCTGGTTCGTGTTAGCCGGCCTGTATTTGATCGCATCCTTCGCGGCGGCTTTTTCCGTCGCGAAGCGGGAAGGGTGGAGTTTCCTTCCATTTTTGCCCATCGTTTTTGCCACATATCATTTGGCCTACGCGCTCGGCTCTCTTCTGGCGGTCCTGTATCATCCCGCGAAATTGGATCGGCCGAATCCCATGCGGAGTATCCTCACAGCCATCAACAGATAATTTTCATTTCCGCCGTTTGCACCTGCATTGCCGTGAAATTTGAGAGTACCGTCGGAGGATATTCCCTTGGCTTATCGCGAAGATCTGCGAATAATTTCCTCGCCGCTTCACCCGGAAACGCCGTATCGGAATGTCCAAGCCCATATGAGGCGGCGGGCGTTTGACGTGACTTGTGCGGCGGCGGGGCTTGCCGCCCTGGCACCATTATTTGCGATGGTTGCCCTGGCGATCAAGCTCGATGATGGCGGTCCGATTTTGTATTCTCAACGGCGAGTCGGAAAGGGCCTGCGGAAGTTTCGCCTACTCAAATTCAGGAGCATGCGCTCGAATTGCCCGGAAGGCTGTTTGCTGACATCGCAATGGGACGCGAGGGTGACGCGGGTCGGCCGTTTTCTGCGCAAGTATAAATTGGATGAGTTGCCCCAACTCGTGAACGTCTTGAAGGGCGAGATGCAACTGGTGGGCGTGCGGCCTCAGACTGAAAAATTTGTCGATATTTTCCGCGACGAGTATGTCGAATTGCTGCAAACGCCTCCCGGAATAACGGACCTGGCAACTCTCAGCTTCCGCAATGAAGAAAGGCTGTTTCACGAAAACTCCATCGAGGAGCACTACATCGCGATCATCCTGCCCATCAAATTGGCCATCGCGCTGAAATATTCGAGGACTCGCACCTTCCTGTCGGATCTCGAAATTCTTTTCCGGACAGTGCTGGGCTTCCGATCTCCTTCCAAGGGATGGGAACGGGCAAAATTCGACCCCACTGCACAGTTAATATCAGAGTTAATTACGAAGAGTAATATATAGCCCCTCCAAAAAATCCCGCGGAAAATTTCCATGGAGGTGAGCTCCTCACAAGGAGCGACTGATTCACTCAATCTTCGCTGTGTACCACTCCAGTGCAATGGAATCTGATCCATTCCATCAAAACGATGAATTGGACAAAATTCCAGGCATCCCCTACTCTCACAGGTGAGCAGATAGCAATCCTGACCACCCCGGGGCCGAATGAACACCCACATTCGGCCCTCCTCCCTCAAAAGCTTCCATACCAACACTGCCTTTAAGTCCCTTCCTGTCATATGGTTAAGATTTAGGGAATCTTCCTTCCCCTCCCGCATTCCTAATTTAATAATCACAGTCACCAATTTTTCATCTAAAGGCAGGGGCTGAACCTGCGATAATTGAACGGTTGTCTTCCGCTCGTTGTCTGCAGATTACGGTCGTTTCAGGAAGAAGGGAATCATGCTCAGAGGCAAAATCTCCATCCCTACCACGGCGAAGTGTCCCGGTTGCGGCGCGACGCACGCGCGGACCGCGCTCGATGCGAACCTCTACATCTGCCCTGGATGCAATCATTATTTGACAATGCCTTCTCGCGCGAGAATCGCACTGCTTGCCGATGAGGGGACATTCCGTGAACTGGATCGCGAGCTTGTTTCCGTCGATCCGCTCGGTTTTGCCGACCACAAATCCTATCGCGTTCGTTTGGAGGATGCACGACGGGAGACCGGTGTCCGGGAAGCAGTAACCGCCGGATTTTGCCGCATCGGAGGACATCAGGCAGTTTTGGTTGTCTTCGATTTCGCGTTCCTGGGCGGCACGATGGGTTCTGTAGTGGGAGAAAAAATCGCCCATGCTTTCGAGGAGGCGACGCAGCGCCGAATCCCGCTCGTCAGCGTTGCCGCCAGCGGCGGCGCCCGCGTGCAGGAAGGCATGTTCTCGCTCATGCAAATGGCCAAAGTGGCGGCTGCCGCTTCCGTGCATGACCGTCATGAGCTTGCCTTCATTTCCATTCTGACAGACCCGACCTTTGGCGGCGTTACGGCGAGCTTCGCGTCACTCGGCGATATTTTAATTGCCGAGCCGGGCGCTCAAATCGGATTCGTGGGGCCGCGGGTCATCGAGCAAACCACCGGCGTTGCACCGCCAAAGGATTCGCACCGGGCCGATACGTTGCTGAACGCTGGACTGATCGATCTCGTGATCGGGCGGCGGGATTTGACGGCGATCACTGCCTACCTCATCGGCCATCTGAAGCGGAACAAAGCGATGGAGCGAGGAACGAAGGATCTGCCGCCGGCCGTAAAATCAAAACATATCACCGCCTGGCAAAAGGTCAGCCTCGCGAGGCATGCGGGCCGTCCCACGGCAAAATATTACATCGCGCATATGGCTTCACGTTTCCTGGAGCTTCATGGCGACCGGTGGAGCGGCGACGATCCCGCGATCATCGGCGGGATCGCTGAGTTGAATGGCGACACCGTGATCATGATTGGGCAGGAACGCGGCGGCACGCCGGAAGAAAAGGCCGCATCGCACGATGGCAAGGCCTATTCCGAGGGCTACCGAAAATCGCTGCGGCTCATGAGGCTTGCTTCCAAGTTCAAGATTCCCGTGATTACCCTGGTCGATTGCCCGAACGCGCAAGCGTCTTACGAATCCGAGCATCGCGGCATTGCCTTCGCGCTGGCGCGCAATCTTGCTACGATGGCAAACTTGCCCACGCCGATTGTGTCCGCGATTATCGGGGAAGGCGGGAGCGGCGGGGCGCTCGCCCTAGGCGTTGCCGACTGCGTCCTGATGTCTGAAAACGCGATTTACTCCGTGATTTCGCCGGAAGGCGCTGCCGCCATTCTCTATCGGGATGCCGGCAAGGCGGAAGCCGTTTCGGATGTCCTGAAATTAACCGCGCAAGATCTTTTTTCCCTCGGGATTATTGATGCTGTGGTTCCGGAGCCCGAAGGCGGCGCGCATCTCGATCCGGCCGCGGCGGCGGAAACGCTCAAGGGCCATTTGCTTGCCGCCCTGCGCCCGCTTACCGAACTGCCCATGCGCCAGCTTCTGGACAATCGCTACAAGAAATATCGTCACATTGGCCAGGAGGGGAAGTACTGGAGGGAGCGCGTTCGCAGCGGCTTCAGCGATGTGTTTGGTCTTCTCGCGTATGCGGTATCCAAAATGGAGAAGTCCAACCGGAAACCCAAGTCCGCGGATGGTGCACCGCGGCACAGACCGGAAAAAGCTCGTGCCCCCGTCTCCGGAGGCCCGAAGCGGGCAGAACGCGAGTGACCAGCGTAGGTGGGTTCGTACATTTGAGCTTGTGTGAGAACTTGGTTTTAGTTCATGTAGCGCCCGCCTTCCGGCGGGCATCTCTGTGATTGCAAAGTGCCCGCCTGAAGGCGGGCGCTACATGATCGAGCCAAGTCTGAGATCATGCAAAGCCCTGGTAATACTGAGGGAAACCCGAAATGAAAGCCTTAGTCAAAAGCCGCGCCGAGCGAGGCCTGTGGCTCGAAGATGTTCCCGAGCCCGAACCCGGCATCAATGACGTCAAGATTCGCGTGCTGTGCACGGGAATCTGCGGAACCGATCTTCATATTTACGACTGGAACGATTGGGCACGGGAAACGATTCACGTCCCGCTCGTGATCGGACATGAATTCTGCGGAGAGATTGTCGAGGTCGGATCCAACGTGGAGGATCTCAACCCGGGCGATTTCGTCAGCGGGGAGGGGCACGTCGTCTGCGGGCGCTGCCGCAATTGTCTGGCGGGGCGGCGTCATCTGTGCGCGCGGACGCTGGGCGTGGGGGTGAACCGCGCGGGGGCCTTCGCTGAGTACGTCGTCCTGCCCATGATGAATGTATGGAAGCACACGCGCCCCATTGCGCGAGAGATTGCCGCGATTTTCGACCCTTTTGGAAACGCCGTTCACACGGCGCTTTCTTTTCCCGTGCTTGGCGAGGATGTCTTGGTCACCGGCGCCGGCCCGATTGGCATCATGGCGGCGGTGGTCGCGCGATTTGCCGGCGCGCGCCACGTGGTCATTACCGATGTGAATCCCCACCGCCTCAAGCTCGCGGAAAAAGCGGGCATCCCGGTCACGGTGGATTCGCGAACGACGCGCTTGCAAGACGTTCAAAATAGTCTTGGAATGAGAGAAGGCTTCGACGTAGGCCTCGAGATGTCAGGCTCGCCGGAAGCCTTCCGCGAAATGCTGGAAAATATGTGCCATGGCGGCAAGATCGCCATGCTGGGTATCCCGTCCAACGAAATCGCCATCGACTGGAGCCGGGTGATCTTCAACATGCTCACCATCAAGGGCATCTACGGTCGCGAAATGTTCGAAACCTGGTACAAGATGACCGTCATGATCGAATCCGGCCTGGATATTTCCCCGGTCATCACGCACCGCTTTTCCTGGCGTGATTACGAAAAGGGCTTCGAGGCCATGCGAACAGGGGAGGCAGGGAAGGTAATTCTGGATTGGTCAAAAGTTTGAACGACAGCTTTGAACTCCACAAAATCAAATGGACAACGGAAACTGGGGTGCCGCACCCTTGCGGGTTTCGAGGGTGCGGGTTTTCCGACCCGGGTGACAGCTCGAAAGATGCAAGGAAAAAAAGAGACGGGCCGGAATCTAGCCAAATTGTTGGCCCAGGTAGTCTTCCACAAAACCCGCACCCTCAAACTGCATGAGGGTGCGGCACCCGACTCTTTATTCCGATTCTCCTGTATAATGATTGGCTATACTATTGCGTGCGGGGGCCAGGGGATGGGCCTGCTCGGGCAATTTTTGAAGTTTGGCGGACAATTTTATGATTAAAACTGGAGCACAAATTCTCTGGGAATGTCTGGAACAGCAAGGCGTTACGACCGTATTTGGCTATCCCGGCGGCGCAATTCTGCCCGCCTATGACGCGCTGAAGTACAGCAATATCCATCACGTACTCGTCCGCCACGAGCAGGGCGCCGCGCACATGGCCGACGGCTACGCGCGCGCTTCCGGTCGCGTTGGTGTCGCCGTCGCCACGTCTGGACCGGGCGCCACGAATATGGTGACCGGCATTGCCACGGCCATGCTCGATTCCTCGCCCATCGTGTGCATTACGGGGCAGGTGGGAAGCAAGTTGATCGGCTCGGATGCGTTTCAGGAGACGGACATTACGGGCGTTACTTTGCCCGTCACCAAGCACAATTATCTCGTCACGCATGCCAGCGAAGTCGCGCAGACGATCAGCGAAGCCTTCTATGTCGCCAAGTCCGGGCGTCCAGGGCCCGTTTTGGTGGACATCACCAAGGATGCGCAGCAGTCCACGTGTGAGTTCGACGGCAAGCCCATTGCACCGCAACTTCCGGGCTACCGTCCCGATTTGTCGCCGACTCCTGAGGAGTACAAACACGCTTTGGAATTGATCCACAATTCCAAGCGCCCCGTGATTCTGGCGGGCCACGGAATCATTTTGTCCGGCGCGATGGACGAGGTGCGGGCGTTCGCCGAAAAGACAAATATTCCTGTGGGACTCACTCTGCTCGGTCTCGGCGCTTTCCCGGCGTCTCATCCCCTGAGCCTCGGAATGATGGGAATGCACGGCGAGGCCTGGCTGAACTCAACCATCCAGGAAGCCGATTTGCTCATTGCCTTCGGTATGCGCTTTGACGATCGCGTGACCGGGAACCTGAAAACGTACGCCCCGAATGCGAAAAAGATTCACGTTGAAATTGACCGCGCCGAGGTCAATAAGAACGTGAAGGTGGACGTGGCGCTGGTCGGGGACTTGAAGGCCGTCCTTCGCGAATTGCTCCCGAAGGTGAAGGTGCAGGAACGCCGCGAGTGGATTGCGTACATCGACCGGCTCAAGGGCGATTCTTCTGTGCGGGACATTCAGAATCTGCCCGATAACGGACATCTCTACGCGGCGCACGTCATCAACGATTTGTGGCGCCAGACCCGCGGGAGCGATACCGTCATTGTTACGGACGTGGGGCAGCACCAGATGTGGGAAGCGCAATACTACAAGCATGAGAAGCCTCGCACGCTGATCACTTCCGGCGGGCTCGGGACCATGGGATTTGCGCTGCCCGCCGCGATCGGCGTGAAGTCCGCGCGTCCCGAAGCCGATGTTTGGGTGGTGGTCGGAGACGGCGGATTTCAGATGACGATGTGCGAGCTGGCGACGATGGTGCAGGAGAAATTGAAGGTCAACATCGCTATCATCAATAACGGCTACCTGGGGATGATCCGCCAGTGGCAGGAATTTTTCTATGAACGCAATTACGAAGCTTCTCCGATCCTCAGCCCCAACTTCGTAAAGCTTGCGGACGCGTTTGGGATTCGCTCCGTCGCGGTCACCGCGCGCTCCCAGGTCGTGCCGACGGTGGACATGGCGCTCAATCACAATGGGCCGGTGCTGATCGACTTCCAGGTGGAGCAGGAAGATTCGGTGTACCCGATGGTCGCGGCGGGGGCGGCGCTGCATGAAATGATTCGCCGTCCGAATCCGATTGTCGAGACGGCGACGGACGCGTGAGAAACATATGCTAAATACTTTTGTGGTGCACGTGGAAAATAAACCGGGCGTGCTGACGCGCGTGGCCTCGCTGTTCCGCCGCCGCGCATTCAACATCGATTCGCTTACCGTCGGCCGCACGGAGAAGCCGGAAGTTTCGCGCATGACGATCGTGGTGGACGCCGACCGCGACCAGGCGTTGCGCGTCGAAGCCAATCTCTACAAACTCGTGAACGTCCTGCTCGTGGAAAACATCACGGGGAAACCTTCGATTTGCCGCGACCTGGCCATCATCAAGGTTTCCGCCGCTCACAACGAACGCTCGCCGATCCTCGAGATCATCAACGTGTTTCGCGCGCGCGTTGTCGATTTCGCCCTCGATTCGCTGACGATTGAAATCACCGGTGGCGAGGAAAAAGTCGACCGCCTCCTCGAGGTGCTGCGCCCGTACGGTATTCTGGAAATGGTGCGCACCGGAATCGTCGGGATGCGTCGCGGGACAAAATCAGAGGAAACCGCGGCTGACACCGCAGCAGCGGCTGCGGCAGGCAACGGGACGGTGACCATCGCTTCCGACGACAACGTTTCCTATTCTGTATAAGGTGAGGGGATTTGTAATCCTGCGATCCTAACCGCGCCAGGAAATCTCTGAGGCCACTTCAGAAAGCTACCGCATGGAACGAACACACATGGAGGGATTCGCCAAAGCGAATCCCTCCATGCGCCGTATTCATGTCCCTCAAACGATTTCTTCAATAGTCGAAACGTGGATCGTATTGCTCGCCACATCCACGGTCCCTGTTACTTTTACTTTTTTTCCAACATACTGGCTGGCCTTCTCCGCATCATCGAGCACATAGGCGAGCTTGCTGGCCGAATCGCTCAGGACGAAATTGTCGCCGTTCTTCAAGATGGTCCCTGAAAATGTTTTGGCTTTTTGTTGCGCTTGCTGCTCCATCGCGGCGGGAGTCGCAGTCGCGGAACCGATGGTATAAACGGCCGTGAAAATCAGCAGCGCGCCGGCCACGGACAACAGGATCTTTTTCATACGCCACCTCGAACATGTTTTGTGGCTGGATCAGTTGGAAGGTGCAAGAAGCGTGCCAGAGCGCGGGGTAATTTAAGTGGTTGCTTTCGTTTGAGTTACGCTCAGGCAGGGCTTGATGGGTGGGAGATTTTTCTTGCCCGCCGGAAGATATCACCACAAGTGGTAGTACCCGTCCCGCCGTGTAATATCGACCGAAATACCGAAGAGGCGGGAGATTTCTTCCGGATTGAGCAGATCCTTTTTCTGTCCGTCCGCCTGAATTTTTCCGTTCCTCATTAACACGACACGGTCGATTTCCGGAATGACATCGGAAAGATGATGCGTCACGAGGACGATGCCGATCCCGGATTGAGCCAGCTCGCGCATGGTTTCCCGCAGGCCGTGTTGCGCGAATACGTCCAGGCTGTTGCTCGGTTCGTCGAATAAAAGCGTCTGCGGGTCGTGGACCAGCGCCCGCGCGATCAGGATCCGTTTGGCCTCGCCAGAGGACATTTCCGCTACAGCCCGGTCGGCGAGGTGCGGCACTCCGATCCGCTCGAGCACGGCGTCGGCGCGTTCGCGTTGGGAAGGTTCGACAGTTTGATGGTCGAAAATCTTCGTGCTGCTGAAGAAGCCGGAGAGGACAACTTCGCGGCCGCTCGTTTCACCCGTGACGTCCAGCATCAAATCATTCGAGACGATGCCGAGGACCGAGCGCAGCTCGAAGACATTCCAGCGCGACTGGCCCAGAATCGTCATCGAAGAGCCATCGCGGATCACCGGATAGCACTCCCGTGTAATCGTCTTGATTAGCGTGGATTTTCCGCAGCCATTGGGGCCCAGAATCGCGACGTGTTCGCCGGCGTTGATGCGCAGGCTGAAATTGTCGAGCGCGACATTGTCGCCGCGAATCACTCGCACATTTTTCAAATCCACCAGAGCAGGTCCCATGGAGTCTCCAAAGCTCTCCATGATATCCAAAACATTGCTCCCTCACACACAAGATTCGGCCCACCCTGATCGGCATCTTGCAAGAAACCGACCCGCAAGCCTGTGGCGCTGGCGTCCCGCCGGCGTTTTACGCTGTTCAGGAACAGACAAAAATCGCCGGCGGGACGCCAGCGCCACTAGGCATCCAACACACACGCTACCTACAACGACATTGCGGATGAGTTGGGAGAACTCGACACGCACAGAGTAAAATTAACCCGAGGCGGGTTATATTGAGAGGAGAGAGCGACAAATGCGGGTTGTTTCAGTCTTGTCCACACTTGGCATCGCAATTGTGGCCTTTTCTCTGTCTCCTGCGAAAGGCCAGGAAAACGGCCCCGCGCAATTTCTGTTTGAGTCCGCGAACCGTGAGCGCGCGGTACTCGGGCTTGCGCCTCTGAAATGGAGCGCCGCGCTGGCCGCAGCGGCACGACAGCACGCGCAACGCATGGCGGCTCGAAATACGCTCTCGCACCAGCTTCCCGGCGAGCCGGGAATGGCTGACCGCGCTTCCCAGGCCGGAGCGCGCTTCAGTTCTCTTGCGGAAAATGTAGCCGAGGATCCCAGCGCGGAGGGCATTCAGCAACAATGGATGAATTCGCCGCCGCATCGCGCCAACCTTCTCGACGCGCAACTTGACTCAGTGGGGATTGCCGTGGCCGAGCGCAACGGCGTCCTGTTTGCCGTGGAGGATTTTTCACTCGCAGCCGGAAAGCTGACTGTGGGAGAGCAAGAGGGAATTATCGAGGCTAAACTCCGGTCCCGCGGGCTACGATTCTTGAATTATACGAACGACGCACGCCGCTCCTGCGTTCTGGACGACGGTTTTGCCGGAATCCACACCCCATCCTTCGTTTTGCATTACGCAACCACCGATCTGCAAACGCTTCCTGAATTGCTCGAACAAAGAATCCAGACCGGCAAATACCATTCCGCGGTGGTGGGCGCATGTCCCAGCGACGCCAAAATCGGATTTTCCAATTATCGAATCGCCGTTCTGCTTTTTGAATAGCCGGAAAGGGAGCGACCGTTTTGCGGTCTACGCTAGGTGCTAGTCCTTCTTCTTATCGTCATCCTCAACGGTCCCAACTTTCTGGGACCAGGCGCAAACCGCATTGGTTTCCTCCGGAGAAACGTCCGTGCCCTTGTGCATGAAACGATAATCGGCGGGGGGCATGTTTTCCTCGCGAATGAGCTTGCAGATCAGTCCTAAATGTTCCTTGCCTTCCTGCTCATTGATTTGCGCTTCCCAGTTTTGAAAATTGACGTGGCCTCTCGCTACATTTACATCGCGGGCGACGTACCACGAAACCGGCGCGACGTGGCTGTACCACGGCCACACGGTCGAGCTGGAATGACAGTCGTAGCACGACCGTTTTAGAACCGATTGAACTTCCGGGGGCACCTCCACGTGAGCTTCCAGGCTGCGGGAAGGAACCACGGCCGGGTTCGTCCGGCTCGGTTGAATGATTTGTATGAGGATCAATAATGCAACCGTGCCAACAATAATCCATTTAGGCGAAACACGTCTCATAGAAAAATTTCTCCCCAAAATTTAGGATCAGTGCTGCCTGCTCGAATTAGCGGCACATGTTCGGCATGTTGGCCATGGGGTGGCAGGTTCCGGGCCCGCGCTCATCGGTGAATTGCGTGAAAGTGAAATTAAACAACTCCGGTTTGGCATCCGGTTCCATGCCCGGCAAATGCATAAGTAGGGTCAGGGTCACGGGAAATTTTACCCCACTGCCCAAGCTCGCCTCTAGCGTTTCCTTCTTCTTTCCTGGAGCGAGGTCGATTTTGGGGGCGTCGTCAGATTCTCCGACTTGTACCGTCCCACTGGCCTTCCGGGTTTCCTCTGCCTTTAAGGGCTTGGTGTGATCGTCATAGAGGTACACGCGGAAAGTCCCCGGAGGGACGAGAATCCCTTCCAAATGATGGACGTTATCGAGGGCCATGAAGAAAGTCCCTCCATGCTTCGACTTGTGGTCCATATGAGCGCCTTGCTCTGGCGCGGCAGGCGTTGAAGCGGCAGGCGGACCCTGCCTTTCCGTTTGGCCCTGTGTCGTGAAGTTAGAGGTATTCCTGGAAACCACATCTCTTCGAACTACTTGGACTTGTTTCGCCAAAATTGGAACTCCGCTCAAAGCTAGTCCGGCAACTATGAAAAGTCCCCCACGGATCGCGCGCATAGAAAGCCTCCTTATGAAATGTTCACCCTATGGCCAAAGGGATCGGTGATGAATCAGGAATTGCTTGGGCACAAAGATCGAGGAGGATGCTCGGAAGAGATAACGTACCCCGATGGAATAATAATAGGGAAATTCCGTGAAGCAAACCGCGAAAGTGTGGGGATTGTCGCGCCAACCCGGAGCTGCAGGATTGCCGCGTGCGTGGCGATTCGCGCTCCTGGTTCATGCCCGTTGGAGGTCGAGCCTTCCACAGAGCAGGGGCATTCCAAGCCCCGCAAGCCGTCGCAATGGGATTTTCCCCGCAATCCTGAGTGGCCTCTGTGCGTCGGGCACATCCCCGTGGCGCAGCATGCTGCAGGCGAGGGAAACGCCGCCTGTACCGCCGCAGATCCAATACCCCCTAAGGCTGCAATCAGCAGGATCATCGCCCGAATCCGGTTCATGGCTTTCTAATATCACAGGATAACTTTCCAGAACAAGAGTCCAGAATTCAACCCCGCATCGAATGGCGCCACCGACAACGAGTGCCGACCTGTTCTAGCCTTAGTCTAAATCGCGGCTTATTTGGAGGGAAGCAAAGCCATTTCGATTCCAAATACAGACGATTCGTCTTGTCATGGCCACATTCCTGATTGGTAAGAGAAAAAGTATGAATTGGACCACGGGATTAACAAAACATAAACTTCGCCGGCTGGTCGGGGCCTGTCGCTCACCGGCCTACCAGCGGAAAAGGAGTCATTTATTCTATGAAGAATAAGACTTTTGGGGTGTGTTTTGGAATGTTGGCGTTAGGGTTGGTAGGACTTGGGGCTCCAGCCAGCCATGCACGGGGTCGTTTGAATGCGGATGAAGCAGGTGGCGGGAGCGAGACGGCTACGACGAGTGCTGCGAATTCATCGAGTTCGCCGACGGCGTCGAGCGCTTCGGATTTGCAGCAGCGTATCGACGCGCTTAAGGCAGAGTTGGCCGATTTGAATACTGCATTGGCGGCAGCGAAGGACGGGGATCCGGCTACCCCCGCGGCAGCACCGCAAGACCAGGGCGCTCCGCCGGCCGCAGCCCCGGCGGCGGCTCCGGCTCCGGCCGCCCCGATGCCTCTGCCAACTCCATCCATGTCAGGGCCGCTCGCAACCGGGATCCCTCATGAACTTCCCGCGGGCCCGTTTGGAAAGATTGAAATCACCGGCATTCTGAGCGGTATTGGATTGTTTAACAACGATCCCGTGTTTCACGGCGACGAGGGACACGTGGATATCAGCAACGCTCAGGTCTTCATTCAAAAGACCTCCGGCTGGTTCCAATTTTACCTGCAAGGTGGCGCTTATAATATACCAGTGGTCGGAGCGGTGTTCGCGAAAACCGGCCCCACGACAACGGGAACGTACGGCCCATTCCCTGTGGGGTATGCGAAGTTCGTGAAGGGTAACTTCAATGTTGAGATCGGGCAGCTGCCAACGCTGATCGGCGATGAGTATACATTTACCTTCCAGAACATGAACATCGAGCGTGGCCTTCTCTGGAATCAGGAGCCGGCCATCAGTCGCGGCATCCAGCTCAATGACACATACAAGAAGCTCACACTGTCGTTCAGCTGGAATGATGGTTTCTACTCGGACCGCTACACCTCACTGTCGGGCCTTTTGGCTTATGCCGTTAATTCCGCAAATACGATCACGTTTGCTGCCAGTGGAAACGCCGGGAACACCTACGCGAGGGTCGGGGCCGCCAACTCCTTCCCCGTAACGCCCACCTATCAAAACAATGAGCAAGTCTACAACCTCGAGTACATGTATAGTAAGGGTAACTTAATGATTATGCCCTACTATCAGTACACGGTCGCGGCGTCGAATGATGCCGTGTACGGTGTCGGCTTCCCCGGCGCACACACCAACGGTGGCGCCGTTCTCGCCAACTATAACTTCAAACATGGGTTTTCGCTTTCCGTCCGGCCGGAATACATCAAGTCGAGCGGAGGCATAGCAACCAACGAAGCGAACTTGCTCGGGTACGGACCCGGAACCGGCGCGTTCTCTTTTACTGTGACCCCGACTTGGGTTAAGGACGCCTTCTTTCTTCGCGGAGACGTCTCGATCGTTCACCTCACCAACTTCGTCGCTGGCTCGGACTTTGGATTCGGAATCGGCGGGCCCGGGACCGGCACCAACCAGGTACGCGGGGTGATTGAAGCTGGCTTCATGTTCTAAGATGGGGAGAACCACCGGGAGCGGGGGAGTCGTTCGGGGGAACCGGCTCTCCCGCAATCGGTTTGTTTAAGCTTCAGTTTTTGCAAAAGAATTGAAGCAGTACATCCCGCATTGGCGCAAGAATTCCCGCAAGGAAATGATTTTGAAAATGATCGTCAGTTTCAGGCAGTAGTGTATTTGGTAACCCAGGCTTCAGAGCCTGTTTGAGAACTTGAAATCGGCACGTCTTTGTAGCGCCCGCCTTCAGGCGGGCACTTTGGAATCGAGCAGATGCCCGCCTGAAGGCGGGCGCTACATAATCCAAAGCCGAGTTCTCACTCAGGCTCCTCAGCCTCTGGGAGTTCGTCAGCTGAACCCAGTCCATCAAGAAGAAGCTGAACTTACGGACAAGTTTCCCCATCATATAATTCGAGGTGAAACGAATCACCAAAAGACGCGGATGGTTAACCCGATAGATTCAACCAGTGGAATTAGCGGGCGGAATAGCCCTATAGTGTAGGGCGCTGCCATGATGCAGCAAGGAGTCGAATCCGCGGTTCGAGTCTGAGGACACGAAGATGATGACGAAGCTTGAAGCGATCGTTCAGCCGTCCAGGTTTGAAGCGGTGAAGGAAGTGCTTACGGAGCTGGGCATCGGAGGCATGACCATTTCCGATGTGAGAGGACATGGCCGGCAAAAGGGGCACACCGAAGTCTATCGAGGGCGCGAATATACGGTGGACCTACTCCCGAAAATCAAGATCGAAATCGTCATCCCGGACAATCTGGTGGACGCCGCGATCGACGCGATTCTGCAAAGCGCATCGACGGGAAAAATCGGCGATGGAAAGATTTTTGTTTCCAAGGTGGACCAGGCCATCCGAATACGGAATCAGGAGCGCGGAGTTTCCGCGCTGTAGTTCTGGAAAGTGTCCGAACCTTCGCAATTGGCGATTTGAAGTTGAAAGTATTTTTGTATTTCACGGGCTTTTGGGCGTGGACGGGCGGGGGCCTCATTAGTCGGATATGAAGCTCGAAAGAAGCACTTCCAGTCTGCAGGATTTGTACGCGGGAGAGTCCGCCAGAATCCAAAAACGCTTTGAAGAGGTGGGGGACGGGAAAGCGGCCATTCTTGACCGCTCCACGCTGATCGATTCCGTTGTTACCGAGCTGTGGAATGAAGTCACGGCTGCAAGCGGCCCAATCGAGGGGTTCTGCATTGCCGCAATGGGCGGATATGGGCGCCAGGCACTGTTCCCGTACTCGGACATCGACCTCCTGTTCCTCTATGGCAAGGAAGGTAACGAGGAATTTCTCAGTAATAAAGCGATCGCTCCGCTCAGCCAGGCCCTCTGGGACCTGCATCTTCGCGTAAGCCCCACGACGCGGACCCTCGCGGAATGCGGGAAACTCCATCGCAGCAACATCGAATTCAACATCTCCCTTTTGGACTGTCGATACATCTGCGGGGACGAAAAACTCTACGAGCGTCTCCGCACGCGCGTCCTTCCCGGAATGGTGATTCGCGAGTCCGAATCCTTGATGCAGGAGCTCACCAGCCTCGCGCGCGCGCGTCATCAGAAATACGGCCAGACGATTTTTCATCTCGAACCCAACATCAAGGATGGTGCCGGCGGTTTGCGTGATTATCAAGTGGCGTGCTGGCTCGCGCAAATCGCGGAGATGAAGCATTCCCGCGAATGGAAAGACCCGGTTCCACTCCTGCCGCTCCCGCTGCGCGCCGACGCCGTGAACGCGATCGACTTCCTCGACGCCGTCCGGTGTTACCTGCACTATCGCCAGGGCCGCGACCTCAATGTGCTGACCTACGAGCTGCAGTCCGAGGCTGCGGCCGAAGGAATCGGCCTTCATGGAGGCCGCGCCGCGTCTCCCAACGATTGGATGCGCGCTTATTTCCGACAGGCGCGCGCCATTTACCGCTTGACCGTTCTGTTTGACGAAGTCCCTCGGGCCAAGTCGATTTGGATGCGTTGGCTCGGCTCGCGCCGGTCCCCTCTTTCGACCGCGGAATTCAGCGTCGTGGACGGACGAATTTTCCTGCGGCAATCGAATTCGGTGGAAGAACCGAGGGTAATGTTCCGCTTGTTTGAACTGGTCGCGCGGCATGACCTTAAACTGGCGGCGGAAACAGAAAACGAGGTCGAGGCCGCATTACCACGAATCCAGAAGTGGAATTCCACCGGACCGGACTTGTGGGAGTATTTCCGCAAAATTCTGGTCTTGCCTCATGCGGCGTCCGCGCTGCGCGCGATGCACCGCGTTGGCCTCCTCGATTTACTTTTCAAGGAATTTCAGGCCATCGACTCGCTGGTCATCCGTGACTACTACCACCGGTATACGGTCGATGAACATTCCCTGGTGACCATTGAAAACCTGCACAGCCTGTCCTCGAAAAAAGGCGACCTGGACCGCCGCTTCCACGACATCCTTTCCTCACTGGATCACCCGGAACTGCTTTACTTATCTCTGCTGTTTCATGACGTTGGCAAAGGCATGGCCAACGAGAGCCACGTAGACGGCAGCTTGGAAGCGGCCAAAGGGGTGTTCGAGCGATTGCACCTCGACAGTTTCGGCCGCGAGACGGTGACTTTCCTGATCGCCAATCATCTGCGCATGTCCGCCACTCTGCTGCGGAGGGACATCTTCGATCCGGAAGCGGTGCACGATTTTGCGAAGACCGTCGGGACCATCGAGCATCTCAAGATGCTCACGCTCTTTACCTATGCGGACATCAAAGCCGTCAATCCGGAAGCTCTTACTCCCTGGAAGGCGGAAATGCTATGGCAGTTGTATGCCGCCACGGAAAATTATCTCAATCGTTCCGTGGACGACCAGCGCATGTATCTTGCCGGGGAAGACGCCCAGCAACTCGAGCGCCTGATTCCCACGGGTGAGGATGCCGTCGAAGCGGACAGGTTCAGAAATTTCCTGGATGGTTTTCCCCGCCGCTACCTGCTGACGCATTCCTCCACGGAAATTTCCGCCCATTACCGGATGTACCGCCGGCTCGGACATTCGGTAGCGGATATCAGCATCACCAAGCGCGACCAGTACTATGAACTCGTCCTGGTCACCAAAGACCGCCCTTTTCTTTTTGCGAAGGTGGCCGGCACGATTTCGTCCTGGGGCATGAATATTTTGAAGGCCGATGCATGCGCCAACAGGAATGGCATTGTCCTGGACTCGTTGCGATTTTCCGACCGGTTCCAGACGCTCGATCACAATCCGTCGGAAATCATTCGCCTGAAGCAGCAACTGATCGCCGCGATCTCAGGCGATCTGGACGTCGCCGCCCTGATGAAACGAAAATTTCAGCCCGAAAAACGGCCCCCGAAAGTAAGCGTGGAAACGCGAATCCACATGGACAATGAGTGCTCCTCGCACAGCACCGTCGTCGAAATCGTGGCGCTTGACCGCCCGGGTCTCCTCTACGAAATCAGCTCCACGTTCGCCGAGCACAAATTCAATATTGAAGTCGGCTTGATTGACACGGAAGGGGGAACCGCCACCGACGTTTTTTATGTCACGCAGGGCGGCGCAAAGCTAACCGATGTCCGGCAGCACCTGTTGCAAGTTGAACTCCAGAAGCGCCTTTGAATCCAAATGGCAATCCGCGTTATGATTCTTTCGTAATCAGACCCGGCCCGAAAGGCAGATGGGAGGTGTTCCCCTATGATCGTAAAGGTGAAGGGTGGATACAAGGTGGTTTCGACGAAGGGCAAGAATCTTGGCGGACCCTACAAGACGCAGGAGGAGGCAAAGAAGCGCCTGCGCCAGGTGGAGTTTTTCAAGCATCGCAAGGCATGAGCAAATCCACCCCGGCGAGGTAGACCGGACCCCCTGTGGAAATCGTTAGGCGCCAATTCAAATTCGTGATATTGTGCAATTGCGTTTGTTGCTCTTGTGAAACCTTTAGATTCGATATAAAGGGGCTGCGAGTACAAACTCGGAGCCTTTTTTTGTTGTACGGCTGGAGGCGGTCGAGAAGCACCAAATAGCTCAAATCAGTGAAAAGGAAACACCGTGAAAGAACAAGGAACAGTAAAGTGGTTCAATGCCAGCAAGGGATTCGGATTCATCCAGCGCCAGTCCGGCGAGGACATCTTTGTCCACTTCTCCGCGATTCAAGCGGAGGGGTACAAATCGTTGAACGAAGGCCAGGCGGTTGAGTTCGAAGTCACCTCCGGCCCCAAGGGCCTGCAGGCAGCGAACGTCACCAGCCTGTAAGAATCAGGGCGAAACGGCGACCGCCGTTTCGCCCTATTTTTTTGTCCGCACGAATCCACGAAATCTCAGGAACAAATGTTTGGGCGGAGGGAAAGCACTTCACCAGTCACCAGTCACCAGTCACTTCTCAGCGGCGCCCCGTTAACCGGTTCAGCAGTGAAGTTCTCGAGGAGGCGCGTGGGGCGCTAGCACCCAGCCGATTCACCCGGTCGCGCGCATCCCAATGATTCGGGCTCCAGTTCCAAGACACGAAGATATTGCGACCGAGCCCGCCAAGGCAAATTCAACTCCTCGAGCAACTCCCCGTAATGTAGATGCGCAGTGAGATTGCCGGGATCCAGTTCGATGGCCATTTCAAATTGCTGGACTGCTTCCCTCCGGTATTCGGGGATGGCCGACAAACACCGTCCCAGCATGGCTCGATGACTTGAAGAATTCGGCTCACTTTCAATTGCCCGATGCAGCCACAGAATGCATCCGGCAAAGTTTTTTTCCGCCATGCACTCCTGGGCCTTCACCAAAAACCCCTGCGTCATTTTCCGGGAATCGGACAATTCCTCATGTGGCCTGCCTTTGAGGAGCGAATCGTATTCCTTTTTTGATTTGTCGTCCGACAAGGTCTTGTAAGCCGTCGTCAGGCCGTCCATCGCCGCTAACAAGCGAGGCGTCCATTCCGGGTGGTCCATGTGATGATCCGGATGGAATCGTCGAGCGAGTCTGGTAAAAGCGCCTTTTAACCTGGGACCGGGGAGTGTTCGGCTCCACGTCGAGAAGCTGATAGTAGGTTGCCGTCTGGACGAAATGCAGAATTCGGTCGATCTCTGCCAGAAATGCAGCCGGATCCTCTTTCGAGGGCGGTGAGAATGCCGCCCAATCTTCAGGAACTTCCTCAACATTCCAGATATTCAGCGGAATCCCGAATTCTATTCCCACTAAAAATAAGCCCTCTAGCCGATGGGATTTTCGCACCCACGCCACGCGGCCCGGATAGGTTTGCAACGCGGTCGAATTATCTTCATTGTTTTCTGTGATGTGAAATGTTAAGGACGTGTTTTTTTGCGGGCGTTGCCTTGCGAAATATCTGAATCCGTGGCAGCTGATCGAAACAGTCGCCACTTCTTCAACAACCGGTCCTGAACGCTTATCCACCCAAGTGACCACAAGGGCTACGGTGTGAGCGATACGCGTGCTCCGCCTCATTGCTCCTGATGTTGCTATGGGAGGAGTCTGCTCTCTCACAGAGGAAGCTCTTTCCTATGGACCGAGCAGCAAAAGACTCGCGGACACCGGGTGCACAAAACATTCTGTGGCACCGTGCGGGGACTCTAAGAGCTTGCGAATCGGGAGCTGGGCCCCGAGACCTGGATCTTCACTGCCAGTATAAGGTGAACCATCGAATGGCGGAAGTCCAAATTAGAAATCACTGTTAACAACTGTTAAAATTTATGCAACTCATTCATTGATGGCCTGTTATACCGCAACGCAGGATCAGGAGGATGGCTGACGGGCTTATGCGACTAGATGTCTCGAGCTAAGACAACAATCTTCCGGCTGGCGAAGCCATTTTGCCACCAACACGACATTTCCGCTGACGGGCGAAATGTAGATGTAATAGGTCTCGTCGTCGCCTTCGACCTCGTAGAAACTCTCCCGGCGTGGGTCACGCTGCGACGGCTTTCCTGCTGCCAGCAAATCCCGAAGATTCTCGACCGCGCCAGGCGCATATTTTCGAGGGTTTTCGATTTTCGCCCACTCTTTGATCTGGATCACCGTACCTCCAATCCGTCCTTGCGTTCCTTCGCCAATTAGGACTCGTGCCATCCCTACATAGGATGAGCGAAACCCCGAAAAGCTCCTTGAACAGTGCGTTAAAAGACGTCAAAGTTTCCAGACGCAGGACGGCAACCTCACCGCATCTTCATTTGTTTGCGCAGCCGCTCTCACGCCTTCTCACCCCTCAGTTGATTAGACGCTACGGTGAAAGGGCTGAGAATTCCAAATTTCTGATCTTGTTCATTTATATTACGAGGGGAGAGAAAGGCTTTGTGATAGGGCGCATGCCCATTCTTGATAAAGACAGGGCTTCAAGCATCAAATTGTAGGGCGGGAATTGCAGGCGCAAGATTTGAGGGGCGATTTGCCCTCCTTATAGATTCCTTAGGGGGCAAAGGCCAGAAATGGCTAAAGTCGCGCGTATTCTTACTCGGTGGAACCGAATGGCTTGGCCAGGAGTCCTATAAGTGGTACATTTTCTTTCCACGTTACAACCACCGGGATATTGAAGTATAATTCGATTGCGTGCAAAGTATTGACCGAATTGGTACTTGCGCGCATGAAGCGTCGTTGAGATATTCACACCATGCCCAAACCAAAAACCACACGTAAACACACCAAGCTCGGGAAAGATCGACGGCGTAAGCACAAGCACTGGCAAGTTACCGTGTTTTACAAGGACGGGGAGCGGTTTGCGCGCGTGTATACGGACCGCGATAAGGCCACCAAGTTCGCCGAACGCCAGCGAAAGTCCCCCGTCGTAAAGACCGCGCGGGTTTTGCAAGTCGGCTGAGCGCCACTGCATTACGGGTCCTGCGAGGGAGGCGTACCCGGCAGGCCTCATCCCACAGGTGTATTCGCGTGGGGTCGTTAATTTCAAGGGCTTTATAGGATCTTGTCGCCGAATCGCGGGCGTGTTAGAGTTTTCTTGATTTGGGCGGCCGTAGTATAGGGGTAGTACGGGACCTTGCCAAGGTCCAGGCGTGGGTTCGAGTCCCATCGGCCGCTCCATTCCTTCTGAAATTGGTCCTACCCGACTTCCATGCTGGCATATCTGTGTGGCCCGATTGAATTCGCGCCGGAGGGCGGCAAGATGTGGCGCCGGAAGCTCACGCCCTTCCTGCACAACGATCTCGGGCACCGGGTTTACGATCCCGCCGAGGACGAAAAGAAAAATCTTACGGATGAAGAGGCAGGGCACTTCAGGGAATGGAAGGAAACAGACGTCGAACGATTCCGCCGAGTGGTCCGAAAAATAATCCAGTTCGATCTTGATATCGTGGAGAACAGGGCTGACTACGTCATCTGCTGCCTGGCGGGCGACGGCGCGGCGGCCTCCTCTGGCGGCACCTCCTCCGAATTGACATTCGCTCACCGCCGCGGGATTCCTGTGTACCTTGTCACGGACAAGCCTGTGAAGGAAATCAGCGGGTGGATGCTGGCCTGTGCTGACCGAGTGTTTCCAAGCGTCGACGAGTTGAAGAAATTCCTCCTCGAACGCTACGGGAAGGAAAAGCAGGCGCCGCTCTGGCGCGTGTAGGAATTTGGGAACCGCGGATTCACGCGGATAAGGCAAACTGCGAACAAGTTCAGTTTTCCGTTGTCGGGCACTCTCCTTATTTCTAATTCGTATGGATGAATCCGATCGTTATGAGGTCCGACCTTCAGGTCGGACAACTAACGCCGAAAAAGCTGGGCTTTAGCCCCTGAAGCTTCAGGGCCCAAAGGCTATCCTTTTGCTATGCTGGTTGTCCGACCTGAAGGTCGGACCTCCGAACTCATTTCTTCCGGCACCAATTCTCAAAATTAGGGCAATATTTCTTGGTCGATGAAGATTGCCGGAGTGGCGGCGGCCTGTGTTACTCTGCGGCAAGACATACAGGGGAGACCAGGACAAGTGGACATCGTAAAAGGGAACATGGGCTGGATCGAAGTAATCGTCGGTCCCATGTTTTCAGGCAAGAGTGAAGAATTGATTCGCCGTTTGAAGCGGGCAGAGATCGCCCGCCAGCGGGTACAGATTTTCAAGCCGGTGATCGACCAGCGATATGCGCAGACGGACATCGTTTCACATTCGGGATTTGAATTACCATCGCAGGTGGTCAGGAACGCGATGGATGTTTTTGAAAAAGTACAGCCGCGGACCGAAGTGGTGGGGATAGATGAAGGCCAGTTCCTGGGCGATGGGCTCGTCGACATTTGCATGCGCATGGCCGACGCCGGCAAGCGCGTGATCGTCACCGGTCTGGACACCGATTATCTGGGGCGGCCCTTCGAGCCAATGCCTCGCTTGCTCGCGGTTGCAGAAGAAATTACCAAGCTGCTCGCCATCTGCGTGCAGTGCGGAAATCCGGCCGTGCATACGCAGCGCCTCGTCGCCTCCGAAGACTTGATTGTGGTGGGGGCCGCAGGCATGTACGAACCGCGCTGCCGGCGGTGTTTTGAGCCTCACCTCGCGCACGATCGCGTCGAAGCCAACAAGAATGCGTCGTCCGGCACGGAGTCTCCTGCCCCGACCTCCGTCTCGAAGTCAGGTTAGGTTTCTGAACAGTTTTGCATTAATCTTCTCTGTGTTCTCGGTTTTCTCAGTTTCCTCTGTGTTAAGTTTTTTCCGAACTGCTTTAACACAGAGGACACCGAGAAAACCGAGGGCACGGAGAGTTTAAAGCAGCCGCTTGCGAATCCCATCTGCCAGACGCTGATTGTCTTCGCATCCCAAAATGCCGATCGTGGGTCCGAGCCCCGCCGCTTCCGCATGGGCGCAAGCCTGCTGGACCCGGTTCGAAGATGCCGCCGATTCACTTTCATCAAAGGCTCCCGCCTGCTGCGCCCTGCGGACTGCGTCTATTGCGAGTGCCACCACAGACCAGTCATGGCATAGCATGGCAACGTCTGTTCCCGCGCGGAGAGTGCGCACCGCAGCCTCTCCCGGGCCGTATTTCGTAGCGATTGCACCCATGCCGAGATCATCGGCGAGGATTAGCCCGTTGAATCGCAAACGGCGCCGCAGAACGCCGTCAAGCATCGTGCGCGAAAGCGAAGCGGGATTTTCGGAATCGATTTGGGGCAACAGGATGTGCGCGGTCATCACCAGCGGCACGCCGGCTGCAACCGCCGCTGCAAAGGGAACCAGTTCCGACGATTCCAGGCGGTCCATAGTGCCCTCGAAAACCGGCAGGTCCAGATGAGGATCGACCGCGGCGTCGCCATGTCCCGGGAAATGCTTTGCGCACGAAAGCACACCCCCGGACCGCAATCCGCGGTCGAATGCCGCGCCCATTCTGGCTACAAAACGGGGATCAGGGCCAAAGCTGCGATCTTTCGTCACGGGACTTTCTGGATTGACATGCAGGTCCAGCATGGGCGCGAAATTCAGATTACAGCCAACGGCGCGCAGCTCCAATGCCATCGCGCGGGCGACTAGCTCCACAGCTCCAAGGTCATCTAGCCGTCCCAATTCCGCAGCGGATGGCCACAAGGTGAATGGTTCTCGCAGAGCAAATCGCGTCCCGCCCTCCTGATCGATTCCGATCAGCACCGGGCGCCCGGCGGCCTGGCGTATTTCAGAAGTGAGTTCCCGCAGTCCCTTCGCACTCGTGAAATTACGCTTGTAAATAACGACCCCCGCGAGGCCTCGAGCGAGATATTCCGCGAGTTCGGCGGGAAGGGCATCGCCCTCGAAGCCCAGCATGAACCGTGCAAGTACGGAATCTCGCAGCGCCGTTTTGGATTGGGTCACTGTGTTCCTCTGATATGATTCGCGCGGAACTAAAAGTTCCATGCGAAGCATGAGGCTAGCGGGAGGAGGGAAACAAGTCAAAGTGAGAATCGAATCGAGGGCGCCGACGCGGATTGACTTGGCCGGGGGAACATTGGACATCTGGCCACTGTACTTGTTTCACGAAGGGGCGCTGACCGTCAATTGCGCCATTACGCGCTACGCTTCCTGCGTGATTGAGACGGCGCCGGCCTCCTCTCGCCGAATTGTCCTGGTTTCGCGTGACATTGGGCGCAAGGAGTCATTCGTGTCTTTCGAGGCGTTGTGCAAGGCGCGCCGCTATAAATTGCCATTGCTCGCGCACCTCGTAAAAGTTTTTCGCCCGGCAAGCGGATTCACTCTGACCACGGATTCCGAAGCTCCTGCTGGAGCGGGAATCGGCGGTTCGTCCGCGATGGCTGTGGCTATCTGCGCCGCCCTGGACCGCCTGACTGGCGCCGGCTTGCGGCGGGAAGACTGGATCCACATCAGCCGCGACGTCGAGGCGATCGTCATCCGCGTGCCCACTGGGACGCAGGATCATTACCCTCCGGCTTTTGGCGGGGCAGCGGCAATTGTGCTTGCGCCGGGCGGGGAGCGGCGCCAAGGCCTCGCTTGCGATCTTGACGAGCTCGAGCGCCGGCTCGTCCTGTGCTACACGGGAAAACCCCGGCAGCATGGCATCAATAACTGGGAAGTGTTCAAGAGGCACATCGATGGCGACCGGCGCGTTTCGCAAAACCTGGAAAAAATTTCGATCGTCGCCCAAGCTGTGCGCGCCGCGCTCGAGAAAAACATGTGGAATGAAGTTGGGCGCCTGGTGCGCGAAGAGTGGGACTTCCGCCGCCGCAATCTCCGGACGATTTCGACGCCCCTGATTGACCGGGTGATTTCCGCTACGCGGCGTCGGGGCGCGCTCGCCGGAAAAGTTTGCGGCGCGGGTGGCGGAGGGTGCCTCACGCTCGTAATCGAACCTGATGCGCGTGCGCGCGTCGAAGCCGCCATTGTCGCCGCCGGCGCAACGTTGCTCTCCGTGCGAATCGATCGCGGCGGAGTTTTCCTGCAATGCGATGCTGACGCCCCTCCAAATCGCTGACTCTCCTACCGGGCTCGTTTGGTGCTAAAATGTGCGGGGAAGGTGCGGCGAATGGACCGGCTGGCCTCCATGATAGCGACGGCGGCGCTCTTGCTGAGCGCGGAGGCGTCGGGAATGCTTCGCCTGCCCCCGCCCGGCCAGTTTGCAAGTTTCCCCCCAGCTGAAAACCAGCCTGCGTTGCAGGGCGCCCCCAAGAGCGGAGATAAAGGGCAGCCCGCGCATGGCTACCCCGCGGACGACACCGATCAGCCAGTGAAAATTCAAGATGGGCCGCTGCAGCCGATGTCCCGCCTGTCACTGGTCCGGTACGTTGACGGCGAACTGGTGCAGGTCGTCCGATCAATCCCCGCGGGCAAAAAGGGCTTTCATATGAAGGCCGGCGTTCCTCTCAATGAGAATGCGCTGCGAATGGCGGTCGCCTCCGCGGGTTCCGCCATCAATCCTGGAGACCGCGCCCAGATCACGAATCTGGATTTCAAGGACAAGGAAATTATCGTGGAGGTCAATGGCGGCGGTAAAGGGAAAACGAGGCTGCGAGACCGAATCCATTTGGAAGTCGGTGGAATCCCGACGGCGACAACGACTCCGGACACGCCGGTGAACACGAATGCGGGCTCGACGCTGTACCTGGATTTTGACAAGCCTGTTCCGGACATGACGGCCGACGATTTGAAGCATCTCCTTGGCGGTGTTCTCGATTTTTCAAAGAGGCACTCCGCGGCAGTGCAGTGGGTCGAAAGCTTGCCACCCGAGATTCAACAAGCGATTCAGGACAAACAGCCGGTCGTGGGCATGGATCACGACATGGTCCTGGCGGCGATGGGCCGGCCGGATCGCAAAGTCCGCGAAAAGGGCGCCGACGGGAACGAAATTGAAGACTGGATTTATGGCACGCCGCCGGCCAAGACAATTTTCGTGAGTTTTGAAGGGGACAAGGTAACCGAGGTCCACCAATATCCGCATTAGTCTCAGGAAGATTTGAACTTCATAAAATGCATGGACGAATTGTTTTTGGGCGCCCCATCCTTTGCGTTCTTCAAAGGGTGGGGATTTTGTTTCTTACCGTCGCTTGAAATGAGGAACGATGATTTGGAACCGAAAATCCCCACCCCTGCATGAACCGCAAGGATGGGGAGCCCGCGCCTGGTTCGTTCTGCTGCTTCTGATCTTGACCGCCAAGATTTGTGGCGCGCAATCGACCGTCGCGCTCGTTGAGACCCCGAATCCGCCAAACGCCGCCGCCCAAATCTTGAAGCACTATGTGGTGCTCGTCTCGCTTGACGGATTCCGGTACGATTACGCGAAAAAGTATGGCGCAAAAAATATTTTGGCGATGGCCGCTCGAGGCGCGAGCGCGCCGGACGGAATGATCCCATCTTACCCGTCAGTTACGTTCCCGAATCACTACTCGATCGTGACGGGCCTGTACCCGGACGATCACGGAATTGTCGCGAACGCTTTCTACGATCCCGCCCGCAAAGAGACCTACTCACTCACCAACCCGAAAGCCACCGGCGATGGAACCTGGTACAGTGGCACGCCGTTGTGGGTGCTTGCGGAGCAGCAGGGAATGCGCGCAGCCTCCTTCTTCTGGCCCACCTCGGACGCCGAGATTCAAGGCAAACGCCCCAGCTACATGATGGGTCCATACGATGACAAATTTCCAGATGAGAAACGCGTCGAGCGGGTCCTCTCGTGGCTGCAGCTTCCGCCGGAAAAGAGGCCTCATTTCATCACGCTTTACTTTGAGATTACGGATGAGACTGGCCACGAATATGGTCCGGAGTCGACGGAGACAGCCCAAGCCGCCCGGCACATAGATGAAATGATAGGTAAACTCTCGTCCGGGATTGCGGCAACGGGATTACCCGTCGACCTGATCGTAATCGCCGACCATGGAATGGAAACTCTGCAAGGCGGCTTCGTGAGTCTCGATAAATGGGCCGACCTGTCGCAATTCGAAACGGTGGGTTCCCGGCTCTATCCGAAGTCGGAGGCGGATGCGGAGAAGGCCTACCGATCGCTGCTGGGCGCGAGCGATAAATTCAAAGTGTACCGGCGCGCGCAAGTGCCCGCCTACCTTCATTACAATTCGAATCCGCGCGATGGCGATCCCGTCATCGTTCCGACGGGACCGTATACTATCGTGGCGCACGATCCCCATGCGAAAGGCGGCAACAGCATGCCGCCGCGCGGCGGGCACGGGTACGATCCTCGCCAAATGCCCAGCATGAAAGCGATTTTCGTCGCGGCCGGGCCGGACATACGCCCGGGCGTCACCGTGGCATCCTTCGAAAACATCAACTTGTTTCCGCTGATCGCCGCGATTCTCGGACTTCATACCAGCCCCGTCGACGGCAACATTCGCGTGCTGCAAGGGATATTGAAAAAGAACTCTAAAAACTGATGAAAGCGATTACTTTTTCGACAGGACAAATGCATGAACCGGTTTGACTTTTCCGTGTGGCCAACCTAGCATCTTGACCTTGCACGCCGAGTGAAAGGTGAAGATATGACCGAGTTGCCTTGCCCAATCCCCGATGCGGGGCCGCGAGCAATCGCGCTAAACATCCACTGAAAATAGCCGATCATCTTGAAGGGGCCGCGTTCCTCTAATGTGCGCAAAAGGGCCAAAGCGGTCGATGGGGAGTAAACTCGAATGAAGGGATTCATTCTTCCGGAGGATTCATGCCGATTAAAGTAGGGATCAACGGTTTTGGGCGAATTGGGCGGAACATTATACGGGCCTCGCTGGGGAATTCGGCGATTGAATTTGTGGCTGTCAATGACATTACCGACTCGAAGACCCTCGCGCACTTGCTGAAGTACGATTCCGTCCTGGGAAATCTCCACCAGACAGTGACTCATACCGACGATTCGATCGCCGTGGACGGCAAGAGTTTTCGCGTGTTCAAAACAAAGGATCCCGCCGAAATCGACTGGCCGTCGGTGGGCGCCGATATTGTGATTGAGTCCACGGGCCTGTTCACCAAGGCATCCGACGCGGCCAAACACAAGCGCGGCACGGTGAAAAAAGTGATCATTTCTGCGCCCGCGACGGACGAAGATCTGACCGTCGTGTTGGGCGTGAACGACAAGTCGTACGACCCGGCGAAACACCACATCATCTCGAACGCGTCCTGCACCACCAATTGCCTCGCCCCGGTCGCCAAAGTGATTCACGATTCCTTCGGAGTTTCCTGCGGCACGATGACCACGATCCACTCGTATACCAACGACCAGAAACTGCTGGACCTGCCGCACAAGGATTTGCGGCGCTCTCGCGCGGCGGCGCTCTCCATGATCCCCACTTCCACCGGCGCGGCCAAGGCTCTGCACCTCGTCATCCCGGCGCTGAAAGGGAAGCTCGACGGCTATTCCATCCGCGTACCCACTCCAAACGTGAGCGTCGTCGACCTGACTGTTTTCACGGAGAAGCCCGTGACGGTGAGCGCGGTGAACGCCGCGCTCAAAACCGCGGCCGATGGCCCCATGAAAAACATCCTCGAATACACTACGGATGAGCTGGTTTCCATCGACTTCCGCGGGAATCCGCATTCCTCGATTGTGGATTCCGAATATACGCGCGTGGTGGGGACGAATTGTGCAAAGGTTCTCGCGTGGTATGACAACGAGTGGGGATATTCCAGCCGCTGCCGCGATTTGATCACACTTTTGGCGTCGAAGATGTAGAGAAGAAGTGATTGGTAATCGGCGATTAGCGACTGGTGATTTGGGCGATGGTTTTAGGGTCTCTCCCGAAACTGGGGACTCTTTGTAGGGCACGGCTTCAAGCCGTGCCACGGGGTTGCGAGACGTATGCGGCTTTAGCCGCTGGTCCTCTGCTGCACGGATTGATCAGTCCCTCGCGGCGTCATTGAAATAATGTCCTGGAATGATGATCCTATGCCGCATCTAAATAAGTCATGAACAAACTATCGATTCGCGACTTGGAAATGAGCGGGAAACGCGTTTTCATGCGCGTGGATTTTAACGTTCCACTGGATGGCGCGCGCGTTACCGACGATACGCGCATCCGCGAAACGCTGCCGACGATTGAGTTTGCTCGCAAGCGTAGCGCCAGGCTCGTCCTCGCTTCGCATTTGGGCAGGCCCAAGGGGAAACCCGATCCGAAATACGGCATGAAGCCCGTTGCTGCAAAACTTGCGGAACTCCTCGGTGTGGCCGTGGATTTTGCCCCCGACTGCGTCGGCGCGGATGCCGAAGCCAGGAGCCGCGCTCTCTCGAATGCCGGCGTGCTCCTCCTCGAAAATGTGCGCTATCACGCGGAGGAAGAGGCCAACGACGAAAAATTTTCACGCCAGTTGGCGGACCTGTGCGATGGACTGTTTGTGTGCGACGCGTTCGGTTCGGCCCATCGCGCGCACGCCTCGGTTGTGGGAATTACTCGATTCGTGAAGCAGGCCGCGGCAGGCTTGCTCATGGAGCGCGAACTTGCATACCTTGGCAAAGCGCTCTCAAATCCCGAGCGGCCATTTGTCGCGGTGCTGGGTGGCGCGAAGGTTTCCGATAAAATTGAAGTGGTGGAAAACCTGATGCGCGTGGCTGACTCGATGCTCATCGGCGGCGGCATGGCCTACACATTTCTGAAGTCGCAGGGGCTTCCCATCGGGAATTCGCTCGTCGAGGCGGACAAGCTGGACCTCGCGCGAAAGTTGCTCTCCGAAGCAAAGCAGAAAAATTTCCGTCTGATGCTCCCGACGGACCACGTGCTCGGCGCCCAATTCAAGCCGGACACGGAGACACAGACGATGAGTGTAACCTCGACGCCGGACGGCTGGATGGGGCTCGACATCGGGCCGGAAACCATTGCGGCATATTCGGCGGAACTCGCGCGCGCAAAAACCATTGTTTGGAATGGTCCGATGGGCGTATTCGAGATGCCGGCATTCGCAAAAGGCACGCTGGAAATTGCGCGCGCCGTCGCGGCCGCAACGACCAAAGGCGCAACCTCCATCGTGGGCGGAGGAGATTCCGTCGCCGCGATTCACGCGGCCGGGCTCGCCGACAAAGTTTCCCACATCTCGACCGGCGGGGGCGCATCGCTCGAATTTTTGGGCGGTAGGAAATTGCCGGGCGTGGAAGCGCTGACGGACAAATCTTAGAACCTTTTAACACAGAGAACACAGAGAAAAGCAGAGCAGAGAAGAGGTGCGATGCGGCGGCCGGTGATTGCGGGGAATTGGAAAATGTACAAAACGCAGGCGGATGCGCGATCATATTTCTCCGCGCTCGTGCCCCTTGTAAAAGACAGCGTCCACTGCGACATCATCGTCGCGCCGCCTTTCACGGCTCTCGCGGCTTCCGTGGAGGCCGTGAAGGGAACGCCGATTTCGATTGCGGCTCAGGATATGCACGGGGCGCCCGAGGGTGCGTTCACGGGCGAAGTATCCGCCGGAATGTTGGTGGAGGCCGGATGCCGCGCCGTGATCATCGCGCATTCCGAACGGCGGCAATTCTTTGGAGAGACGGACGAGAGCGCCAATAAAAAGATCAAGGCCGCGCTCGCGGCGGGCTTGACGCCAATCCTGTGCGTCGGCGAATTGCTGGCCGAACGGGAAGGCGGCAAGACCGAGGAAGTCCTTGGGCGCCAGTTCACGGGCGGCCTGGCCGCGTTGACCGGTGCCGAGTTCTCGCGTATTATCCTTGCTTACGAACCTGTCTGGGCGATTGGCACAGGCCGCACGGCGACGCCGGAAATGGCTGCCGAGGCGCACCGGTTTTTACGGAAACAGGCAGCTGCGGCGTTTACTCCGGAACGCGCTGCGGGCTTGAGAATCCTCTACGGAGGCAGCGTCAAACCCGATAACATCAAGGGATTGATGGCTCAGGTGGAAATAGACGGAGCGCTGGTGGGTGGAGCAAGCTTGGACGCAAAGGCGTTTGCGTCCATCGTGAATTTCTGAAAATAAGGGAAAAGAAATGCCAAAAGAAGTGAAGTGGGCGATTTCGATTGCAATAGGATTAGCGCTGCTCGCGCTCGGCTGGAGGATCTATTTTGTGCTGGTCACACTTCATGTGGTGATCTGCGCGCTATTGATCGTCGTCATCATGCTGCAAAGCGGCGAGGCTGCCGACTTGGCGGGCGCTTTCGGCGGAGCAGGAAGCCAGACGGCCTTCGGTCCGCGCGGAGCGGCCACATTCCTCTCCAAGGCAACTACTTGGTGTGCCATCATGTTCATGCTGACGTCCATGGCCCTGACCATGCACCAGAATTCGACTTTGGCGTCGGTTGGAAGTTCCGTGCTCCAACAGTTCTCAAAAACGTCAAAGCAGGCGGCGCCTGCTGCGCCGGCGGCTCCTGCGGCACCCGCATCAGTCCCGGCACCGGCGGCTCCTGCGCCGACCGCACCTGCTCCTTCGAAATAAGCCAGGCTGGTTTTCAGAATCCAGCGGCTGATCCCTGGCCGTGCAAGACAGTTTTATTTCACCTCACCCCGTGCGGAAGTGGCGGAACTGGCAGACGCACCATCTTGAGGGGGTGGCGCCGTAAGGCGTGGGGGTTCGAATCCCCCCTTCCGCACCAAAACATCCCTATTATTTTCACTAAGTCGGCCTCACTCATTGTTGTTGCCGGGGACACCCTCGTCTAGCCCGCCGGACTGCTTCAGCCTGAAGGTGAAAGCGAAGGTGCATGGAGAGTTTGGCGAAGGCATTGTCGCTGGCGCGCGGAGTTCACTTTCCAGCCAGATCATTCGTTACTGGGTTCAAAAAGCGAATGGTGAGCGATTCTGGGCTACCTTTCAGGAACTAAAGCCACCGTAACAGCGCCGCAGCGAAACACCGGATGAATTGTTCCAATGCTATCTTGAGCTGGCTGCAACCGGCCACCGCAACCCCCCAGTAGAGCGCAATTCCAGATATGCGGAGACAAGCCCCCAGATGTACAGACCAAATAAGACCGCAAAGCATACCTTGGCCAGCAGAAGGTAGCGACCGATCAACTGTGCGACGTTCCATCCATACATTTGGGTGAGCAGGCTGGGGTCAGAAAGGTTCACTCCTTCGATCTCCCCGAACGGAATATCTTCAAACGGCCCTGACCATACACGGTAGACGAACATGAAGGTCAGCGCTCCGATTACGAGCAATCCCCAACGCAGACCCCAATTTTGATAGATCGCGCTCTCGCGAGGTGCGTAAAATGCTGCCATCAATATCGTGGCCAGGATCAATGCGCCGCCATCCCCGCCAAATACGATCAGTGCTCCGTCAATGTGGGCGCTGAGAATTGTGATTTGCAGGATGAGCAGCGCGCCGGCGGCACAAACCCATCCCCAATTCTCCATTTTCCACGCCAGAAATCCACCAAAGATGATCGCGGCCGACAGGATCAGAACGATCGACCAGGACCGCTCTTCGCCGTGCATCGTGACCCAAAGCATGGGTACTGCCCAGCGCCCCGTCAGCCAGGCGGTGATGGCGTGCCCGCTCTCATGCAACACCATCGCAAGCATGCCTGCCGCGACGCGCAGGCTCGTGCCTGCCACGAGACGCGCCAGAAGCAGCGCCAGCGGAGGGCCGAGCATCCGGTATTTCAATTCCTTGACGGCGTCGTCGCTGCGGACCTCCGCCGGCGCGGAGGGAGATAAAGCCCTGGTGCTTGCCACAGGCGCGGCTAGAGCGGGATCTTTTGCGGCCGCTTCCTGCGCTGCCGCGTAACGCGAGAAGACAATTCCGCACTTCAGACAATCAGTGGTCTGCAATTCATGATCGAATTGGCATTTCGGGCAGCGCATCCTGGACGGAACCGCGGCTCCCGCTCTGAGGATGGAAACTCAGGAATTCCGAAATATGGGCTGTACTGACAAACACGATTATGTAGAAAGAACTATTACAAGTGGTCATTTCCTCTCGGCAAGCGAACTTATCGGTAAATGCCAAGGCAACGAATTCAGCTATCGGTCTTCTCACAGCTTGCCCTCCCAAAGTCTTCTGCTGTACACGCATCACCTCGTATTCCGACTGTCCTGCTGCGCGATTTGCAAGCTGTGGGAATCTCTGCTTTCCTGGGAGTGATCGCGAGGAACCTCTACTCAAACGTTTTGCGGGATGGGGGAAACAGTTTGCTACGCTAAATCATTGCCGTGATCTCTCCACCTCGCAAGGCTCCATTCGGAATCACCATCTTTCTTAGCGCCTTTCTTCTTTTCTGGGTCCAACTTCTGCTCGGCAAATATATTCTGCCCTGGTTCGGCGGAGCAGCGGCCGTTTGGACCACGTGCATGTTGTTTTTTCAAGTGCTGCTGCTCGGCGGATACGCGTACGCGCACTGGCTCGGCAGCCGCCTGAATTCGCGTGCGCAGGCGTTGGTGCACGGCGCGGTCGTGTTGAGTTCGCTTCTGTTGCTCGCGTGTCTCGCGCTTATTTGGAATTCTCCAATCACGCCCGGCTCGGGCTGGAAGCCGCACGGCGCCGATCATCCGGTCCTGCAGATCGTGACGCTGCTCAGCGTCAGTGTCGGCTTGCCATATTTTGTCCTCTCCTCCACGGGACCTCTTCTGCAATCATGGTACTGGAGAGTTCATGGTGGCGGTTCGACGTATCGTCTGTACGCGCTGTCGAACCTCGGCTCTTTCCTCTCGCTCCTGGCCTTCCCCGCGCTGCTCGAACCTCTACTGACAGTGAAATCGCAGGCCTGGCTCTGGTCCATCGCGTATTTTATTTTTGCGATCAGCTGTGTTTTTAGCGGCTTCAGTGCGAGTGGTCACGAAAGGGAAAATTCGCGAGAAGAAATGTCAGCCCGAAACGAAGAGGACGGGCGGCCAGGGAAGGGAAGCTATCTCCTTTGGGTAAGTCTTTCCGCGTGCGCCTCGATCCTGTTCCTGGCCACGACGAATCAGATTTGCCAGGACATTGGCGTCGTACCGTTGCTTTGGATCCTGCCGCTGGGCATCTACCTGTTACCTTTGTGATTTGTTTCGAGCACGAGCGCTGGTATGCAAGAAACTGGTTTCATATCGCATTCGGACTCGCGATGTGGGCCGCATGTTTCGTCCTGTATGACGGCGCGCTGGGAAGCTTATTCGTCCAGATCGGGATCTACACGGCAGTCCTTTTTGTCTTTTGCATGGTGTGCAACGGAGAACTCGCGCGCTCCAAGCCTCAACCGCGCTTTCTTACATCCTTTTATTTGACTCTGGCTGCAGGAGGAGCAGTCGGAGGAATATTCTTCGCACTGGTGGCCCCGCGCATCTTTAAGGGATTCTGGGAATATCAAATGGGGCTGTGGATGGCGGCAGTATTGCTGCTCATCATCCTGATTCGAGACAAGGAGTCCTGGCTCTATCGAAGCAAGCTTGGATCGCCCGTCGTAGTCGTTGCTGTGGCAGCGCTGCTTCCGGAGAGCGCGGCGTTGACAATCACCAGATCAAATAAACCGAGCGGCCATCTTTCCGTTCTAATTGCGCTTCTCTTGATCGGATATGTCTTCCTCAATCGAAACAGAAAAGGCTCGCAATCGGCTCGGGAAAAGGCCGCTCCCGTATTTTGCGGTGTGGCTCTGCTCCTAGCTGCCATTGTCCTCGCCGGGACAGCCTTTGCGCACGTCGCACGCGCCCTGGAGGTTTCTCGAAGCTTTTATGGAGTTCTTTCCGCAGTGCCGCAAAATATGGATGACCCCGCTCGCGCCGCTTTCTGCATGAAGCATGGCCGCGTCGTCCACGGTTGCCAGTTGCGCGCGGAGGACGGCCGGGAAACGCCAACGGCGTACTACGGTCCCGCGAGCGGCGTGGGCATGGCCATTCTTCGCCTCGGCGCGGGGGGGACTTCGCCCATTCGTCAGAGTCTTCGGATTGGAGCAGTAGGGCTGGGCGTTGGCACGATCGCCACGTACGGCAAGCCCGGTGACACTTTCCGCTTTTATGAAATCAATCCGGATGTCATTCGGATGGCCAGCGATCGGCGATACTTCAGCTTTTTAAGCGATTCTCCCGCACAAATCGAAGTGATTCCGGGAGATGCCCGGCTTTCGCTGGAACACGAACTGGAGCAGGTTAATCCACTGAATTTTGACATCCTGATAATAGACGCGTTCAGCGGAGATGCCGTCCCTGTGCATCTCCTGACCCTGGAAGCATTTGGAATTTACCTGCGCCAGATAAAAAAGCCGTCGGGAGTTCTTGCCTTTCAAATTACCAATAGCTATCTCGACTTGAAGCCGGTACTCTTCGCAGCCGCGAAACGCCTCGGACTTCATGCCGCTTGGTTCCATTCCCAGGGGGACGGGCGAGCAACCACGGACAACGACTGGGTTCTGATTTCAACAAGCGACAATCTTTCGCGGTCCAATGCTGCGACTCGAGGATCGGCCAGCCAAACAGATCCCGTTCGATCGATTCGCCCCTGGACGGACGACTACAGCAATCTGATACAGATCCTCAACCGATGAGGCTCGCAGAACAGCATTTCGAGACGAAATATATCCGGCAATCGAAATCCCGGCGCTACTCGTAGTACTTCGGCGATTTATTCAGTTTTGAGAACCCCACGAAATCGTGCTGGATCCAAAGCTGGGCGTTCATTTTTTTCAGGAAGGCGGCGATGGCCACCCGGCTCGCGCGCGTTTGATCCTGGCTGAACTCGAATGTTGGAACGCGCTTCAAGGTCATTTCCGCCGGATAGTGGTAGAGATCGCCCGAGAGCACGACGCCCCCGGTCTTGGCCAGCTTCACGTAAAGAACCTGGTGGCCCTGCGTGTGGCCGGGTGCAGCCTTGAGGATTACGCTGCCGTCGCCGAACACGTCGTATTCATCGGTCTTTATGATGATCGTCTTGCTTTTCTGCAAGGCCAAATAAGATGAGGGTTGAACCGAGCCGGAAACTTTTCCCCCGAACATCGCATCACGTTCGATTTGCCGCACCAGCCACGTGGCGCTGGCGAATTCGTTGGAGTTGGCGGTGTGATCGTAGTGGTAGTGCGAAAGCGCGAGAAAATTAATGTCGGAGGAAGAGTAGCCGATTTCCGAGAGCTGCCCTTTCAGCGATTTGGTCATGTCCGCGTCGCGCGTACTCCCGTCGGCGAGCGTAATGCGTTCTGGGATCATGCGGCCGGTCGGGGTCCAGGAATCGTCAGGAACGGCGCCGGTGTCCCAGATCAGGTTTCCCTTCGGATGGGCGATCAGAAAACAGCCCATGGACATGTCCGTGGTCGTGACGTCTTCCGGTTTCAAATTAAACCGGCCCATATCCGAGTTGTGCAGGACGCCGCAATCGAATACGTAGAGCCGGACCGTGCGCGGAGTCTGCGCCTTGTGCGTGGCCGTCGGCGCGCCCTGCCCGCCGCTTTGGGTATTGGCGGCAAATAGAAATGCCGCGGCCGCAGCAGCCAGAATCAAACGAATCACGTTGCGTTTCATAGTCGCGAAACCTCGCTCTCTTGCAGGCAATTGGCAGCATTGACCTGGGAATTGTGCGGCATTGTATACCTGGTTGGCTCCGATTGGCAGTTCCCGCTCGTGGAAATACTCCAGTTGCGATTGCACTTACCGCGAGGCCGGACCTTGATTGCTGCCATCCGGCAGGTCTTTTAAGTTCGTCGAGCGTTCATTTGAACCACTGGCAGGTAACCTGAAATCCTCCCTTAAAATCGCATACAGTTTTTGCTTTGAGGTCGGTTCATTCGAAAACGGGGCGTGCTCTATAAATCCTTCGAACTTCATCCCCGATTTCTGCATCACGCGCTCGGAGCCAAAATTGTCGGGTTCGCATCGGGCTTGAATTCGCGCCAGCCCGATTTCCTGAAACCCGAATCTTAAAAGGGCCTTCACTGCCTCGGGCGCCAGCCCTTGTCCACGGTACCGCTGATCGACGTAGTAATTCACCTCTCCACAAAGCTCCTCGAAAATAAGATGAGGGAATCCGCAGTTGCCCACCATCGTCCCGCTTCCTTTCAGTTGCATCCCCCACGGTCCGGCGCCACCCGCGCGGTATTCCACAAAGCAATACTCCAGAAATTTCCGTGCTTCGATTGTTGGGTTTCGCGCGCTGGAGGTTTCTTCCCAGGCCGTGATGGCTTTGAGATCGTCTCGTTCAAATTTGCGCAACACGAGGCGTTCCGTCTCCAGCACCGGCATTTTCAACCTGCGATGCCCCGAGACTGCAGGAAAAATGCGGCGAAGGCGGTTGCGCACAGCCCGCATCAGCGGCCAGCTCAAAAATCGCTTGATTGGATCTCTTGCGGCCATTCGTGAATTTTCGGTGAACTTGAATTAGAGGACATCGTACCCTTTCCTCTTGTCGTTTCAAAGTGAGCATTCCCAATGCGGGAGACTCGCCCGCAGCAGCTCGCAGGTGTAAACTGCTTCGGGTCGAAAAGTGGAATGGAGATTGCCGCTTGCTGAGAACGTCGACGTTGAAATCCACCCTCTTATTTGTCGCAATTCTACTCCTGGCCCCGTGCCGGGGTGGATCGTCTACCACTTCCACTCCCATCCGGCTATATATTTTTCACAACGAAAATGTACTTGGCACATCCCTGGAAATGAAAGTCGCGGCTTCTTCCGCCGCGCAATCGGAAAAAGCCGAAAAGACTGTGCTTGAGGAAATCGACAGGCAGTCCCACATCCTGAGTTCATGGGATCCGGAAAGCGAATTCAGTCACTGGTTTCGCACCATGGGCCAGCCCGTCAAGGTTTCTCCGGAATTGTTTGAAGTTCTAGGTCTCTTCGACAAGTGGCGCGGCCTGACGGACGGAGCTCTCGACGCCTCAGCCGAGGCGGTCACTCTAGTTTGGAAACGCGCGGCAGCGGAGAAACGCCTGCCGCCACAACTGGAATTGGATGCCGCGGTTGCCGCTGTTCGCAGAGTTCATTGGCAACTGGACCTGGACAGAATGACAGCGACGCATCTCAGTGACACGCCGCTCGCGCTTAATTCGTTCGTGAAGAGCTATATTGCAGGCCGCGCCGCTCAAAAAGCGCTCGACGCTTCGGGCGCACAGGGCCTGGTCGTCAATATCGGCGGAGACCTCGTCGTCCGCGGCGACTGGAGCGAGCCGGTGGACGTTGCCGATCCGAAATCGGATGCGGAAAATGGCGTGCCTATTGCGCGCCTCGTCGTTCGCGATCGCGCCGTAGCGACCAGCGGCGATTACCGCCGCGGCGTCGAGATCAGCGGCCGTCATTATTCCCATATTGTTGATCCTCGGACCGGCATGCCTGCGGACCAGGTAATCAGTTCCACGGTGATCGCCCAGTCTGCTGCGACAGCGGGCGCGCTGGCGACAGCTCTTTCCGTTTTGACACCAGAGGAAAGCTCTCGCCTGGTGGCTTCGATGCCGGGCGTCGAATACCTCCTGGTAAAGGAGAATGGCCAAAGAATCGTGAGCGATGGGTGGAGTTCGTTTGAGGTGGAGCCTGCATCCAACTCAGCGGCATTTCGACCAGTGGCGACTTACGAGCAGGTTGCCGCGCAATCCGGCGCTTCCCAATGGGATCCGAAATATGAATTGGCCGTAACGATTGAATTGCGACTTATCGAAGGTTACCGCGTCCACCGGCCCTACATTGCGGTATGGATCGAGGACGAGTCTCATGCTCCCGTGCGCACGATCGCCCTCTGGTTCGGGAAATACAAATACTTGAACGAACTGCGCGCCTGGAGCCGCGAAGAAAGCATGCGATCCGTGAGCGAAGACACGCACATCATGAATTCAGTTTCCAGTGCGACTCGCCCTCCCGGCAAATATACTTTCAGGTGGGACGGAAAGGACGATTTCGGCAAACTTGTTAGAGCAGGAAAATACACGGTGATGATCGAAGCGGCTCGTGAACACGGAACGTATCAATTGATGCATCAGGAGATCGATTTCAACAGCTCGCCCAAACAGTTCCAGCTTCCAGGCGATGTAGAGATTGAGTCGGCTACCCTTGACTACCACAAAATTGGACGATAACCCGGGCGGAGAACCGGCCGATCCCTCGCGCGCGCCCTTACACGACCCACGCTACTTGCATTGGAAACGGCGATTCGCGCATCTCGCGCGCTGGCTGCACACCTACCTGTCGATGCTCAGCTTCGCCATCCTTCTTTTTTTCGCGATCACAGGTCTCACCTTGAATCACGCCGAGTGGTTTGATACTCAGCAGCGGCCCGCCGTTTACCACGGAACCTTAAACAAAGCCTGGGTGAATACTCCTGATCCCGCCGCCGTCGCAAAAGACGATCTCGCAAATTATTTTCGCCATACGTACCGAACGAGAGGAGCGCTCTCCGATTTCCACGTGGACGGAGACCAATGCGAAATTTTGTTCAAGGGCCCCGGATACGAGGCGGATGCCACCATCGATCGCACGACCGGAAACTATGACCTGTCAGTAAGCCCCTTTAGCCTCGTCGCTGTCCTGAACGATCTGCACAAGGGCCGCGACACCGGGAAAAAGTGGTCCGCGGTAATCGACTTTTCAGCGGTGTTAATGACTCTTGTATCGTTGACCGGCCTCACCCTGATTTTCTTCCTGAACAAGCGGCGTTCCTCCGGGTTGGTCCTAGTCGCCGTTGGCGCGTTGCTCTCCTGCCTAGCGTATTTCATCTGGATATCTTAGTGGCGCGGGCTTCAGCCTGCGGGGTTTAGTCCATGCAAGAACTAAACCCCACAGGCTGAAGCCCGCGCTACTAAACCAGGTGTATCCATTGGTACCAACGTCTTTGCTCCACGAATAAAGTTGGGATACTGTACGCCCATGCCCACCCCGCAGGATGAAATTGAGGCGCTGAGACTCCAAGTTGCGTCTTTGACGGCGCGGATTTACGCGCTGGAGCAGAAGAGTGCAGGCTCTTCTGGAACGCCACTGCCTGTCGCAACCGCGGAACAACCGCAATCACCAGCGCCGCCACCCAGCGGGACGATGTTGCAGCCTCCTTCCGCGCCGAGCGCCTCTCCTCATTTCCCGACTGGGCCTGCTCCGATCTCGCAGGGGCCGCAGGCGCCTCGCCAGTCAGGTGTTCGATCCGCTCCCAAAGCGGCCCGCGAAGATTCTGATCTGGAAAAAAAGATCGGACAGTACTGGCTCAACCGCATCGGCATTGTCGCGATGCTGATCGGAGTCTCCTATTTCCTTAAGTACGCGTTCGACAATAACTGGGTCGGCCCCGGCGGCCGGATCGCGATCGGCTTGCTCGCGGGAATCGGGATCGTTTTGTGGAGCGAGACCTTCCGCAAACGCGGTTACGCCGCTTTTTCATTCTCCTTGAAAGCAGTTGGGATCGGCACGCTCTATCTTTCGCTTTGGGGAGCCTATCAAATTTATCACCTGATCCCCGCGTCGGCGGCCTTCGCGGCGATGGCGATTGTTACCGCGGCGACCATCGCACTGGCCCTCAGCCAGGATGCGGAAATACTGGCGGCCTTTGCAATGGTTGGCGGCTTCTCTTCTCCGGTGCTGCTTTCCACCGGAGAGAATCACGAGGCGGTGCTGTTCTCCTACGTTGCGCTGCTGGACCTGGCGATCCTTATCATGGCGATTTACAAGCCGTGGCGGCGCCTGTTGTGGGGAAGCTTCGCGGGCACGATCCTTCTCTACCTGGGCTGGTATTCGCAATACTATTCGTATGACCAGCGCGCGCTGACCGTCGCGTTTGCGGCGCTCTTTGCGGCCATCTTTGCCGCGATTCCGATCGCCGCCGCTTATTCGCAGCCCGCGCGTCCTTCCGGCCATTCCACGACGCTGACCTTTCTTCCTTTGTTCAATGCGGCGGCGTTTTTCCTGGCGCTGTACGCCATGTTTGAACGGGAAAAAACCACGCTTACCTGGTTCGCGCTCGTGCTGGCGGCTGTCTATCTGACCATCGGCAGCGCCGTAAAAAATCGTTTAAATGTCGCTGACGCTAAATTCGTCAATTTAGTTCACGTTGCGATTGCCGTCGCGTTCATCACCATCGCTATTCCCTTGAAGCTGGACGCGCAATGGATCACGATTGGATGGCTGGTCGAATCGGGTGTGCTGTTGTGGCTGAGCGTCACGGCGCGCGCTGATTTTCTCCGCTATTTCGCAAGCGTTGCGCTGCTGCTGGGCGTCGCACGGCTGCTCTTCTTCGACCAGATCCATGCGGACACACTGGTCTTCAATATGCGGTTCGCGACCTACTTGGTCGCCATCGCGGTTCTCGGCGGGATCGCAGTATTGGGCAAGCGCCACGCGGCGCAGGCGGAAATGATTTTCGTGGACGCGGCGGTGGTGGGCGTGAATGTGCTGGCCCTGATGGCGCTGACTCTCGAAGCCTCGGATTATTTTGACCGCCAACTCTTGTCGGCCGGAAGATTCGCTTCTGCCTATCATCAAGTGAACTGTCGTCCGCGATTTCAGCTATTCCGCGATCTGGCTCGTGTACGGCGCGATCCTGATGACCATAGGCTTCCAAAGGCGCTCGTCCTTTGTGCGCTGGCAGTCCCTGATCTTGATCGCCTTCACGATCTGTAAAGTTTTTCTTTACGATGTTTCGCAGCTCGGTGGCAGTTACCGAATAGTAAGCTTCATCGCCCTCGGAGCGGTGCTGCTCGCCATTTCGTTCATCTACCAGCGCGACTGGCTGGGCCTGTCCCCGCATGCGCAGGAAAAAACCGATCAGGGCGCCCCATGATACGGACGAACTGGGCATTTCTGGCGATTCTTTTGGCTGCAAGTCCTGCAATTTCCTATTTCAAATACCAGCGGCAAATCGGGCCGGCAATTGCCGGCGGCCAGCATTACGCCGTCGTGGATGAAATGGTCTGGCCACACGCGCTTCCGGATCTCGTGGACTTGCGCCTTTATCTCGCGGGCAAGGAAATTCCCTACGCCAGAAGAACGATGCGCGGCAGCCTCGACGACCGAACAGAAAACCGTCCGTGTCCTGCAGCCGGCCATTCTGGGTGGCAAGACGCAATTCCTCCTGGATATGGCCGAAATCTCCGACTATGACCGGATTACTTTGACTGTCAGGACAAAAAACTACGTGGCGCATGCGCGTGTCGATGGCCAGGACGATCCGCATGGCCCCCAGTGGGCAAACCTCGGGACGACCACCCTTTTCGATCTGTCGGATGAAAAGCTGGGGCGCAATAGCGTGCTCCAGATTCCGGTGAGCACATATAAATACCTGCGGGTCACTGTCGATGGGCTTGTGAACCCTTCGGACATTCTCGGCGCCACGGCGGGGATCGAACGCGCGCAAGAAGCCGTGTGGCGCAATCTCAGCTCCGAACCCAAACAGACTCAGGAAGGGAAAAATACAGTATTGACGTTCACTGTCCCGGCGAACGTTCCGGTCGAGCGCGTGATGCTGGCCATCGATCCGGCGCAGGGCAATTTCGTCCGCGGAATCGAAATGCAAGGCGAAAAAGATATTACGGCGGGTGCAGGCGAAATCAGCCGCATTCACATGCAGCGCAACGGCGGGAAAATCGACGTCGATCAGACGTGGCTCACTCTGACCACAACGAGACGGCGGCATGCTGCGCGCAGTCATTCACAACGGCGACGACGCCCCGCTCAAAATTATCAGCGCACGCCTGCAGCAATACGAGCGGCGGATTTATTTCGATTGCGATGCCGGAGCATCGCCCGGCCCTCTATTACGGCGACGACAAACTCAACGCGCCCGTTTACGATTACGCAAAGCTATTCCAGCGCGACGCGAGCGCCGCACAAGTGCAGTTGGGCTCCGAGGAAGCGAACGCCGCCTATACCGGACGCCCCGACGACCGCCCGTGGTCCGAGCGCCATCCCGCGGTCCTGTGGGCGGCGATTCTCGCTGCAGTAGCAATTCTTGGCGGGATCGCGATGCGCTCTCTGAAAAGTTCGCTTTTGTAGCTCCCGCCTTCAGGCGGGCATTTGCGCGGCTGCGAGGTGCCCGCCTGAAGGCGGGCGCTACAACACCAAAATCGCCTTCCCACGCAAACCCATTAGCACTCTCAATTTGTTGTGCCCCGAACCGGAGAAGCGTACGATGCGCTTTCCAGAAATTCAAATCGGAAAATCGGAATCGGGAGGGTCGCGAAGGAGGAATTTCGTTATGCGGAATCAGTTGGCGATGAAGCGATGCTGGCGCTTGCATTGCAACTAATTCTATCGCCCGATATGCTAGGGCAAAGCAATAATCAAGCGCCAGCCCAGCCCTCTGCGGCAAAAGCGCAAATCGCTGACACGAACCGCGACCTCACCGGCGTCTGGAATGCCATGCGCAGCAATTATGATGTCGCATCGTTCAGCAAAGGCGAGCCGCCGATGACTCCGTGGGGACAAGCGCAATTCAACGCCGCAAAACCCTCCCAGGGCCCGAGCGGCGTGAAACTCACCGAAACGAAAGACAGGGTTTACAAATGCACTCCCCCCGGAATGCCGTACATCTATTTGCAGCTCTTTCCCATGCAAATCATCCAGACTCCGAACGAAGTGATCGAGTTTTTTGAGTACGACCATATCGTGCGCCACATTTTCATGGACGGCCGCAAGCATCCCGCTAAATGGAAGCCCTCCTACAACGGCCACTCCATCGGCCACTGGGAAGGTGACACGCTGGTCGTCGATACGATCGGCCTGAACGGAAAGATCTGGCTGGACCGCGTGGGCCATCCGGAAAGCGACGCAGATGCACATCCTCGAGCGCATCCATCGCGTGGACGAAAAGACGTTGCAAGTCGATTTCACTTTTGACGACGCCGAAGAGTTACGACAAAGCCCTGGACAGCCCAGATCCGTTTCCAACTCCGCCCCAACTGGGACATCATGGAACACGTCTGCGAAGACAACCTTGCCTTTGAAGGCTTCGAGCACTAGTAGGACAGGCTTCAAGCCTGTCTGCTTTCCGAATGGCCGACGCGCGTTCAAACCAGACAGGCTTGAAGCCTGTCCTACTTATTTCCCGCCAGAGGAAACTTTCTGCTTCAACTCATCATTCCAGTTCAGCACGACATTGATTGGCGAGGGCGCTTGTCCCTGCTCCGGTGCCTTGAGCATCAAGAAGCGCTGGCCGTCCGGGGATACATCGTAGTCAGGAAATGACCTGGGTGTCTGCACGTAAGGGCCCTCGAACAACACTTTCGGCTTGCCTGCGGAAAATGTTGGCTCCGCGCTGTAATCCACAGCAAACATCTTTTGTCCTTGGCGGTAAAACAGTTCATGGCCCTTCGGATTCCACACCGGCTCGGTGCCGCCTTCGGTTGAAATTTGCCATTTGCCGCCCGGCCCGGGGTATGGCCGGACGTAAATCTCGTACCGGCCGGACTCATTCGAAGAATAAGCGATCCAGCGCCCATCGGGCGAAAAGCGGGGCGAGGTTTCATACGTCCGGGTATCCACGAAGAGGTATGGCTTGCGGTCCTTGAGGGGCAATATCCATATCTTCCGGGGGGCTCCGTCTTGCGTAAGGGCCAACTCCTGTCCGTCCGGAGACCACCCACCCGGAACATTATTCGAACTCATTTCGCTGCTCGTCAGTTCTTCCGCGGCCCCGCTCCCGTCCGAGGACTGCCAGAAGAGGCGGTTTTTACTCCCTTTAAAAACGATCCGCTTGCCGTCGGGTGTCCAGACGGGATCCACATTGCCTGTCCCTTCAAACGTCAGGCGCGTCAAGGCGTCTCTGGACAGATCGTAAATCCAGACTTGAGCATCCGCCTCTTCAATCCCCACGGCCAAACGTTGCCCATCGGGAGAGAGCCTCGGTATCACGTAGTTGTGGGCAGGCGCCGCAAGGTGTTGCTCTGTCCCGTTGCGACTCACCCATGTGAGCGTCAGAGGAACCGTTCCTCCTCCACCGCGATAGGCCAATACACCGTTTTCAGAAACCGTGAAAGCCGCCCTCCCTGTGATCTGGATAGTTTGTACCCCTTCCGCGACGGGAACCGCTTCGCCCACCAGTTGCAGGCGATCTGCGTCAAATGGCTGCGCCATCAGCGTCCCTTGACGAATGAACAGCAAGTATCCGGGAGAAGCATAAACGGCGTCGGTGAGGTTATTCAGAATCAGCTTTCTCTCCTTGGAATCCAGGGATGCGGCGTAGATCGCCCCACCACCTGGCACTGTTTCAAGCGAAAAAAATAAGAAGTGCTTTCCGTCGGGGAGGAACTGGGGCCACAAATGAGCAATTTCAGCTCGTGAGGTGTCGAGTGTTGTGGCCGGCGTGGGAGCGCCACCGGATTCAGAGACGCGATTGATCACCTCCGATTTAAAATTGGCCGTAAATAGGATGACTCCATCCCGGTTCCAGGTGCCGCCCGTGCTGGTAGCGGCCGCTATATTTGACGATGGCGCATCCGCTAAGACTTGAGGAGGCCCTCCCGATACGGCGATCTTTTTCAAGTGCCCGCCCGCAAAAAATCCAACGAACTGGCTATCGGGCGACCAAAAGGGTTGGCTTGCCCCTTCTGTTCCGGGGAGCGCCTGGGCAGTCGGGGAGTCCAGAGAGCGGATCCAGAGCGACGCGCCGAATGAGCTCGAGCCCGCCATATTGGGGCCCGCTCCGGCGACAAACGCCAGTTTGCTGCCGTCGGGAGAAATGCTCAAGAAGGCCGTGTTTGAATCAAACGCCACTTTCTCCGGGGCGCCAATGGTGAAATCGAACCGCATGTGTAGTGGGAGGAGTCCAGTGGCGCACATAGAGCACCGCTCCCGCGCCAGCCGCAATCGCAATCGCGAATGCCGCTACCCAGTGAAGATTCTTTTTCCACGCTGGTTCCGCAACCGCCACCACCGGGACGCCTGCTTGCGAGCCGCCTTCGGAAATCCATTTCAGTTCCCGGCACAGATCGCTGGCGGTCTGCCAGCGCTCATCTGGATCTTTTGCCATGCATGTTTTCACCACGCGGTCCAGTTGCGGCGGCGTCATCGGTTGCAGCGAAGAAATCGACGGCGGATCGATTTCCAGAATCTTGGCCATCACGCTGGCCGAAGTTTTTCCCTCAAATGCTCTCTTGCCCGTGGCCATTTCGTAGACCACCGCGCCGAACGCAAAAATATCCGTGCGCGCGTCCACTTCCTTGGCTTCGACTTGCTCCGGCGCCATGTATTGCAGCGTGCCCAGGATCGTTCCTTCGCCTGTGACTCCGCCTTCTGCATCGTCGGAAGCTGCGATTCCGGAGTAGCCGGAGCGGCTTCCTGCTTCAGCTTCGCCAAACCGAAGTCGAGCAGCTTCGTCCCGGACTTGGTGAGCATGATGTTGCCGGGCTTCAGATCGCGGTGGGTGATGCCCTTGCGATGCGCCTTGTCGAGCGCGTCGGCAATCTCGATCGCGAATTGCAACACCTGCTGGATCGGCAGCGCGCCTCTCTGCAATCGCTGCGCGAGCGTCTCGCCCTCGATATATTCCATCACCAGAAAATCAATGTCGTCCTGATGGCCCGTGTCGTAGAGCGTGCAGATGTGCGGATGATTCAGGCTGGCGATGGTTTTCGCTTCGCGCTCGAAGCGCTCGCGCAATTCCGCGCGATCGGCGAGATGCGTAGGCAGAACTTTTATCGCGACGATGCGATCGAGGCGCGTGTCGCGGGCTTTGTACACTTCGCCCATTCCGCCCGCACCGATCGCGGAGAGAATTTCGTATGGCCCTAGACGCCTGCCTGGGAGAATCGCCATGAGCTCCTGCCTTTTGGATTTGGCAGAGTATAACTCTGACGGGCGCTTACTGACCCATAAATTCTCTCTCTCCTTCGCTTCCCGGCGACAACAACAGTGCCCGTTCGCTGCAGCGGACAACCGGCGGTTCGCTTCACAGGCTGTGGAGAGATCCCTTAATTTTGTCATTCCGAACGAAGTGAGGAATCTCTCTGTGGTTTGGATGCGGGAAAAGAGAGATTCTTCGGCGCGCGGCGCGCCTCGGAATGACAAAAAGCTATAGCTTTTCCGCAAATTTTTACAAAAGATCAAATTGAATCGCTGTCGCTTCAGACCGCGTGACGCCGCAAGCCCGGCTGTGGCAATATCCCAAGGCTTGCAATTCAGGGGAGGGAAGAAGATGAACCTTAAAAACGCAGTCGCATTGATTACTGGCGGCAGCAGCGGCATCGGGCGAGCCGTTGCGCAATCGCTTGCCGCAAGCGGGGCGCACGTCGCCATCACGGGGCGCGACAAGCGCAAGCTCGACGAGGCGGCGCGCGCATTAGGTGTGCATCCCATTCACGCCGACGTGGCGGTGGAGGCGGATGTCGAGCGCACGTATCGCGAACTCATGGAAAAATTCGGCGATCTCGACATTCTCGTGAACAATGCCGGCACCGGCGTCTTCAAAAATCTCGTGGATTTTGACCGCAAGGAATTCGAGGCCGTTTATGCGACGAACGTCACGGGAGCGATGCTGATGGCCCGCGAGGCGGCGAAGATTTTCGTGAAGCGGCAGAAGGGAAATATCGTAAACATCTCCTCGACCGCTTCCTTGCGCGGAGCGCCGAAAGGCACCGCCTACTATGGCAGCAAGTTCGCCCTGCGCGGCATGACGGAATGTTGGCGCGCCGAGTTGCGCCAGCACAACGTCCGCGTATTCCTGGTCAACCCAAGCGAGGTGTTGACAAATTTCTATCAAACGGCTGGCCTGCCCCAAAAAGAAAACGCCACCAAACTCCGCTCCGAAGACATCGCGCATATGGTGAAAGCCATGCTGGAAATGGAAGACCGCGCCTTTGCACCAGAGCTATCTATTTTTGCCACCAACCCGAAGGACTGACTGTGGAAGGATCTTTGTGGCGCATGCTTTAGCTTGTGGTTTTTTGCGCTCGAGTTGTCCTGAATTTCGCGCGCTGATCAGGTTGCAGAAAAACAAATACTTTTGTCATTCCGAGGCGCGCCGCGCGCCGAGGAATCTCTCTTTTCCTGCGATCAAACCACAGAGAGATTCCTCACTTCGTTCGGAATGACAAAATAAAAGTATTTGCATCCTGTGAAGCATGAGCTGCCGAAGGCGCCGAGCCTCTACTTAATGTTGTTTTTCTCGCCCTTCTTCACATACGCGACCGAGGAAGCAATATGGTTTCTGCTGTGGATGGATTTTTTCTTGGCCAGATGCGCGAACATCTGGATCCCGAAGCCGCCGTCCAGATCGTCCGCAATTCTTTTTTTCCAGGGACGCCGGATGATTTGCGTGGTGAGGCGCCGCGTGATGCGCGGCTGGGTCATAATATGGTCGGCCAGCTTCCAGGCGCGATCCAGCAGTTGGTCGCGCGGCACCACTTCGTTCACTAATCCGTACTCAAGGGCCTTTTGCGCGGTAATCGCCTGCCCCGTAAGCAATGCGTAAGCTCCGCGTTTCACGCCCAGGAGTTCCATGAAGCAGCTGTGAATCCCGTCTCCGGGAACGGAACCAATATCATAGTGGAGATCGAAGATAACGGCGTCTTCGCTGCAAATCGTGATGTCGCACATCAGGCAAATCTCGGTATGAAAGCCCGGACCATTCAGCACGCCGATGGTAGGAATTTCCAGGTCATTCACGAGCGAGCTGACATTGATCCGGCCGTCCTTATAAGCGTACTCGTAGGCCCAATGCTGCAGGTCCTCCTGCTCCAGTTTGAAGCCGTCGGGATCCGCGTCCATCATAAAATCCTCGCCCGATCCGGTGAAAATCATCACTTCGTTTTCCGGGTCCGCGCCGATGGTTTTGAAAAGCTGGCCGACTGAACGGTGATTTTCGACACTCAACTGAATCGGTCCGCCCGCGGTGTGCGCCTGCGCCAGAATCACGCCGTCCTCGCGCCGCTCCAGTTTGTAATGCTGCTTGAATCGTTCCTTGTATTCCGCGAACTTGGGCGTGTCGACAAAATCCACGAGTGACATGACTCATTCTCCTTTTCCAGTTCCAACCCGGAATGTTCGGAAACTCGAAGTGGCGCCGGCGTCCCGCTTGTCCTGACGCAGGAAGGGCCGGCGGTTTTCCCCCATCGCTCCGCAGCGCAAGAATGCCGGCGAGACGCCGGCGCCACGTGAAACCGATCCTACGATTTCGTTTTCAGCCCCGCGTTGCGCGCAATCACTTGCGTCATGCTCGACCAGTCCATCTCTCCCTGACCCTGCGCCAGTGCGGAGAGAAGGTGGTCGTGAACCAGGCTGGCCAGCGGCATCGGCGCGGCGCACTCCTCGGCCGCCGCAAGCATCAGCCGTACGTCCTTCAACCCCAGCTTCAAAATAAATCCGGCCGGCTCGAACTCTTCCTTCGCAATGATCCGCCCATAATTCGCAATGACCTGTGACCCCAACAAAGCGTGCATGATTTCGACAAACGACAACGGGGCAACTCCTGCCTTGCGCAAAGTTGCAGATGCTTCTCCGAGCGCCTCAATGATGCTCATGATAAGGAAATTTCCGCACACCTTGGCGACGTTCGCCTGCCACGGCTCGGACCCCACAACGAATGTCTGCCGCCCGATGGCTTCGAAGAGCGGGCGGCAGCGATCTATATACTCGCCAGGCCCGGCCGCCACCACCACCAAATTCTTGTTTTCCGCCGCATCCGGACGCCCGAAAACAGGCACGCTGAGATAACCCTGATTCCGTTGTGCATGCTCGGAAGTTAATTTGCGCGCCAGAGCCGTACTAATCGTGCTGTGCGAAACGTGAATGCAACCTTCCGCCATGCCCGATGCGATGCCGTCATTTCCGAAAACAATTTCTTCCAACGCGTGATCGTCGGCGACCATCGTCAGCACGACTTCCGCTTCCCGGCAAGCCTCCGCGGGAGTATTCGCCACGCGCACGCCATCCGCCGCGAGCGCCTCCGCTTTTTCGCGGCTGCGGTTGTAGACCGCCACCGTGTGCCCCGCGCGGAGCAAATTGCGGGCCATGCCCACACCCATTCGCCCAAGTCCGATGAAAGTAATTTTCATGTCCGTCAGCATATCGGCTCCACTCCCGGGAACCAAGCAGATTTGATTTGCAGTCAATCGCAGATCCGGTTCGTCAGATCCTCCGAGTGATAAGCGCCGGAAAGGAGAAAATATTGGTAGTGCTGCTCTGAACTTTCCCTCTGGTACCGGCTAATCCGACCCCTGCTCTGCAATTTCGTGACAGTTGATTACAATAGTTTTCTCATGTACATTTCCCCTACCCCCGCCTCAGAACGCAGGACACTTTAGCGTTTTCCAGAATTTAACTTGTTTTTCCGTCACGGCCTTGTATGGTGAGCCTCCATGAACCGTTTGCGCTGGCCTTGCGGCGATTTTTGCCGATACCTGTCATGAAGCCGGAGTGGATTGACGGGGGTCCGAAGGATGATCTATCCTTCGCACCCACGGAACGTGAACGTCGGAAGAAGAGAGGGCCCGCCGGGACGTAAGACAGAACCATAAACCAGATTTCGGCCAACGCTTTGGTGGGCGCGGACCACCAAGTCCAGACGAGCCATAGGCAGGCAGCGCAAAGAGGAAGGCTTCGCCGCGATCCTCGGCGCCGCCAGGGATTCAAAAGTCAGCGTCTCCAACGGTCGGTGGAGGTTCGGGCCATGAATTCTCGTCGCATCATTTCTGGGTTTCTCTTTTGCATTTGTCTGTACCTGCTCACCGGGCTGCATGACCCCTCGTGGGGCGCCACCCCTCCAGCCCCAGCACAACGCTCCGGCGCGCGTACCTCCTCTTCCCCGCAATCCTCAGATCGCGATGATTCCTCCCCCGCCGAGGTAGTCGCCATCCCCGGCCCAATGCGTTCGTTCTTGCGGATGGCCGCGATCAGCCAGAAAGTTACACCTGAAGAATTATTGCCGCTGCTTGCACGCAACGTCGTCATGAGCGGCTACCAGGCCGGCAAGCCGACGGAATTCCTCGTGCTCGTGAATTGGTATATGGACCAGGCGCGGGAATTGGAAGCCCTGGCAGGCAAAGGGCAAGTGATTCACGTAGCCAATTGCGACGATGCGAATAAGCTTCTTGTAATTCTCGGCTACCGTCTCCAGCAGCCCTGCGGGCCGAATGAATCCCTCGAGACCGCCGACGCGAACAGGGCGTTTCTGACGATCGATTCCGGATTTCCCCTTGCTGACCTTGAAGAGGCCCTTCGCGACGGCAAGCCTTTTGATACGCCTTATCCTTCCACAGTGGTTCCGGTTCTTTACAAGTCCTCGGATTGGGTGCAGAACAAGAAAAATGCCAACCGCGGGGTTGTTGACTCAATCCTGCGCGATCCCGGCCTGGCGCGCCTGTATTGGGCGATGTCCCGCATGGACACCGAAACGGGTCGATTCCTGTGGAAATCCCTTGGCCCCGCCAAATTGATTTTGGCAGCCCCAGTCCTGGATTTTTACGGCAGCCAGATCAGCGTCCGGTCCGGCAAAGTTCTCGTTCCAGGCGGAACCGGAGCCGAAAATGCCTGGAAGGATTTGGTGGGGGCCAATCCGCGTTCGCCGGCCGATTTCGTTTCCCGCCTCCTTTCCAAAGATAGCGGCTGGCTGGCATCTTATTTCGACACACTTTCCCGGGTAACCCCTGTGCAGCAGGCTTATTTCACCGCGCCTCGCCGCTTGGAGCGCTTTTACGACGCGCTCCGCGGCCACGATCTCACGCCTCTTCCCACGAAGCATTCTTTCCGGCCTGACCCGGCCCTTTTTATGCTCGAAGCGCGCCTGCAAATCGACCCCAACGGTCAGCCGCACATTCCCGGAAACATTGACGTCTGGAAGGGAGTTTTGCGGCGCAAAACCGATTCCAAACTCGTTCATGATTGGGGAGAAAAGGCCGGTGGCTGGAACAACCCGGAACAAGTAGTCGAGGGCATGGTCGGCGTTTCCCGCTATGCGATGCCCGAGGGGCCGGTCTACAACTTCCTGATGCTAACCGAGATCGACCGCGTTCGCACTCCCGGCGAGCAACTTGATGTCCCCACAGCCCGGCTGCTGGCTGAAAAATTCCCGCTTTATGGCGACCAGTATCCCGTCTTTGCGGAATTTCACACCTTGAACAACGAATCCATCTCGCGATTTATGGCAGTCGCGGAAAGTCTGAATCAAATCCCGGACCACCTCGCCAAAACGGACGCCCTGGGAATGTTGCAAGCCAACCTCGGCCTCTGGCAGATTCTGGCGCGCCAAGGGCAAATTCCCGACGCCAAGATGAACGAGTCCTGGCAAAAAATCCTGAACGCTTTCAGCGCACTGAAGACTTCGGACCAGGTCTATCAGGCCGGCCGGACAGCGCTCGCTGAGCTCTTGAGCGTCTCAACCGGCAAGACTTACCTGCCGCAAGACCAGCTCTTTGCTCTGCTTGCCGGTCCTGAGCAGTACACCAAGGAGGGGCAACAGTTACGATCCGAGATGGCCAACCGAATGCAACAGGTCATCGACGATCAGCGCCTGGTTTCTTTGGATACGCTAATCTCCCTCGGCGATGGCCTCGACCAAATGGCGAAGGGAAAAGAAACGGCCGATTCGCTGCTCCCGCTCGCCGGCGAGCTGCGGGAATTCGAAATGCCCAAGCCTCTCTTTACAAAAAGTGAGAGGACAGAATTTGCCGCCGGGCTTTACAGCAACCGCCATACCGCCCTGCAGATGCGAACCGATTTGATCAGAATCATCAAGTCCCCCGCCAGCCCGGCAGAATTAATCCAGGCGCATGCCTTGCTTACTCCGTTTTTGCGAGACACTCTGGTCGGGCTCAATTACGCCTACTACGAGCCGCCCGGCGCCCAAATGATTCATAACAATCCGCTTTTTGTTCGATCCCACGATTTCTCCGGCGGCGATTACTCGGGCGAAGCCGCCACAGCCGCTGACCAGGTTTGGCGCTCTCCTCGTATTTTTGGCCGCGGGTGGACGGCCAGCGGCGGCGCTCATCTGATTGGTTCCATGGCCGATTTGCCATATGCCTTGGCACGGGTCGAGCAGGATTTTATCGTCCCTCAAAATGTTCAGTCCCTCATCTGGGAGGACCTTGTGCCGGGCTTGATCACCAGCGCGGTTTTGCCGCGTTGGTGGACAGTCACCCGGAACGAATTGCATGCCGTCGCCCTTTACCAGCGCTATGGCGAGGAGATTCTTTCCGCGTCCGCCAAAGATGAAAAACTGCGTGAGTCTGTCCTCACGATCCTCTCGGACCGGTTGCTTCCACAAAGATTGGAACAATTCGAGACGGCCCTGCGCGCCGGGCGCGAGGACGACGCACTTATGTTGCTCGCTCCGGCGGAGACGTTCTACGTGGCTGCGGAATTTCGCCGGAGCCATGCCTCCCAGAAACAGAACTGGGGACCTGCAGGCGGTGAACTTGACGATCTTCTGGCCCGCTTCCCGCTGGAAACAAGTTTAGAGCGAATATCCATCGATTTTGGCGTTCCCCATCCTGCATTGGCTCAGAGTTATGGACTTGAGCTGATGAGCATGAAGCCCATTCCCACTTTTCTCTATTACTCTAGCCGTTTAATGGCCGAATCCTGGGATTCGGGCAATCTGTACTGGGGCCGACTGGCCGATGAGATGGGCTACGCGCCTGTAATGCTCAACGTGCTGGTTCCCCAATTGACGCGCCGCATGGTCGAGCAAACATTCGCTTCGCACCTTGAAGACTGGTCCGCCGTGCTTCGCGCTATGCGGGAGACCGGAGAAGAATTCCGGCAGGGCAAAATCGCATCCCTGCCGAAGAGCGGCCCGTCGGCTGGACTTTAGGTTTTGTAGCGCCCGCCTTCAGGCGGGCACTTCGGAGTCAAACCCATGCCCGCCTGAAGGCGGGCGCTACAAAACGTCCTTAATTTCGATTTTTTACAAAGTTGTTGAGGGCGGATTTCGAGTACAAAACCGGATTCGCAGAAATACGACGGGCGTTTTCACGAGGGGAACATGGCTAAACGATACGTCTTTGCTTTCATTGGGGCTCTGATTTTTATTTCCAGCTTCGGAGTCTGGCTGGCCGCCCAGGATAGAGAACAGGACAGCGCCAACAACGTCATTCGCGTCGTCGTTTCCATGGTGCAATTAAATGTCGCCGTAACCGACGAAAAGGGAAACTACGTCACCACCCTTCGCCCCTCCGATTTCGATATTTCCGAAGACGCCATTCCCCAAAAACTTGCCACGTTTGAAGAAGGAAACGAAGGCCCTAAAAATCTCCTCGAGGCCGCCCAGGATTCTAATCAATCCAATGATCCTGGAGGCGAAGCGGCGGCCCAGCATCGTCGAATCGATCCGCCGCACCCGGGAACGCAAACGGGCTCCATCGAGGGGATCGCCTCGGCGGTCAGCGGCTCCAACGTGTTCATCTTATTTGACACCAGCAATTACATGTTTCGCGGGCGGGGCTTTGTGTTTGCCCAGGATTCCATCGCGGAATTTGTCCGCGAACTCGACCATCCCTATCAAGTGGCCTTTTATTCCTACAGCCGAGACTTTTACCGGGCCGCTTCGCTCACCACGGATCGCTCCCAGGTCTTGCGGGGCGTGCGCGAGACCGTGAACGGCGATGATTCCGCGCTGTATAACGCGCTGCTCATGACGCTAAAAGATGCCTCCCAGTATTCCGGCAGGAAAGTCGTCGTCGTCTTCTCCAACGGCCCTGATAATTCGAGCATGGTTTCGCCGGAAGACGTCGATGAACTGGCGCAATCCGAAGGAGTGCCGATCTATATGATCAGCACGAGGGAAGCCAAGCTCGACGCGGCTTCCGCGGCTGTGTTTTCGCGAATGACGGCCAGTACGGGCGGCGAGGCCTACTTTGCCAAAAGCTGGAAGGACCAGCGCGACGCCTTTAGTTCGATACGGGAAGACCTTGCTCATCTGTACTTTATGAGCTATTACCCGCAGCCGAATCCAAATCACGGGTGGCGCACGATCACGGTGAGACTCACGAACCCGAAATACAAGAAGTACCGCATCCGCACGCGCAGCGGTTATCGACCCCTCCCAGCGCGCGTCAGCAACGAAGTCGCCGGTCCCGGTCAATAGTTCTTTGGATGAATTTCGCGCTTTTTCCGCGCGATAGTCACTACAGGATTTATGGCCGCACCTAAGGTATCAATTCTTGCCTACTGTCCCTTCGTACAGTAGTAATTTTCAGGACATGTAATTAAGCTTTGAAGGAATGATCCGCCTGCAGCTAACGCAGGCCGCAACCAGTCGGGGAAAAAGAAGGCTCCATGGACAGACGGAAATCAGCGATCATGACCGGGCGTGGAACTACGCCCGATGGATCAAAGGCTGAGCGAAGGAAGAGCTCCCGCTATCTCGTTGCCGTGCCGATTGAAGCGAGCTGGCGCAATGCGGACGGCGTACCCGTTCTGGTACAGGCGATCGCCAAGCAAGTCAACGCCAACGGCGGCTTCCTGGAAATGACCATCTACCCCGGCGTGGGCAGCCGGATCCACCTCACCAACTTTCTTTCCGCGGAAGCAGCTGAGGCCCGTGTGCTGGCCACCCCGAGTTCGCGGGAAGGTGTTTCTCACGGAATTATTGTTGAACTGATAACGCCCAGCGACAGCTTCTGGGGCGTGAACCTTCAAGTCAAGAAGACCAGCGTGGAACTGCAAAAGCTTGAAAAATCCCTCCAGGCGGAAGGCATCGACTTCCGTTTGCTGAGCGAGTTTCGCGACACGGTCGATACGCTTCGCACCACCGCCCTGGCCGTTCAGCAATTGCGCGAATTTCAGCTCAAGGGCCGGGATGACAGCGAAATCGTTTCCATGCTCGTAACCGACCGCGTTCGCCGCGCCACGAAACTCTGCCATGAACTGGTTGCCGACCTCGACGCGGGAAAATTGTCCAACGAAATCAGGGGAGTCGACGATCTTTACGACGCTCTAGAAACCGCCTGCGACCGCCTGCGCCACCTGCTCAAGAGCCGCCATCCGGACCGCTACGTAACTAGTCGGACGTGAATCCCCAGTGGCGCATGCTTTAGCTTGTGAAGCCTTGCGCCTTTGCCAGCACCAAACCCCACAACCTAAAGCATGCGCCACTAATTCCTGATTTACATTTGGCATCTTCGGGCAGATGTTCATGAATTCCAAACCCATGTAAAAACGACACTTGCATGTCTACAGTAAAATACGGATGCTCGCGTTTGAGCCGTCTTAGTAAATTACTGGATGTAAATGGGTTAGCGCGGCCAAAATATTTTTGGCCTGCTGGTCAAACTTTTGCGTCATACCTCATGTTTGTGTCTCTCCGAAATAGGGAGAGGATAGCTCCAGGCACGGCGACCATGCTTCAAGGTTCCAGGCTGCATGCGAAGGAGAAACTGGCTTAGACGAAAGTTCAACTTCATGCGAATACACGGAGGCGTGCGAACATGTCCCAAATGAGGCGAATTCTCAGTTCCACAATTCTTGCGGCAAGCCTGCTGATTACCATTGCGAATACGGGTTGTGCCGGCCGCGTTCGCGTCTACGATGATTATCACAGCGACTGGCATACCTGGGATCATAATGAGGACGGCGTATACCGAAGCTATTGGACCGGGCGGCACGAGCCCTACCGCGATTACAACAAACTCAACAAGGATGAACAAAAAGACTACTGGAATTGGCGGCACAATCGTCCGGACAACCACTAAGGCCGCGGAGTTATCGACAACCCGGGAACGCCAATCTCCCGATTGGCGTCACGCGCGGCGAACGACGCCAATCGGGAGATTGGCGTTCCCGGGTAAGATCAGGATCGCGAAGCAACCTTCAACAAATCGCTCAATTTGTATTTGGGGACATCCCCGTTGACTCTGCCGCCGGCCCTGCCCAAGGTTGCAACACGGGCCGTGTTGCACAAAATCCGATTCGACTACCCTCAATTCACGACGGTTGCCTTCCATGTGCTCAACGGACCTGGAAAAATAGTCCCTCGAAGCGGTTCTTCAAAGTGAAGAAAAGCTGAATCCTGCTAAACTGGTTAAGGCAGCTTAGCCGCGAATTTCTCGCAAAATCTGAATGAGGAAGGAGTCTTGCCGTGCCGCCAGAGGTTCTGCTGAACAGATTTGGCATTCAGTGTCCGGTGATACAGGGCCCCATGGCGGGAGGGCCCTCGACGCCTGAGTTGGTCGCCGCGGTCTCGAATGCAGGCGGTCTCGGATCACTGGGAGCCGCATACATGAAGCCCGACGAAATCACCGCTGCCATTCGACGGATCAAATCCTTAACGAACAAACCATTCGCCGTGAATCTCTTTGCCGGCGGCTATGGCGCAAAGACGGACCCGGATCCCGGCCCAATGCTGGAAATCCTTGCTGAAATCCATGAAGCCCTCGGATTGCCGGCCCCCGTCGTCCCACTTGCCCCGCCAGACCCGCTCACCTCGCAATTGGAAGCGGTTCTGGATGAGAGACCTCCCATCTTCAGCTTCACGTTCGGCATTCCGGACGTCGACGCGATGTCACGTCTCAAAGAACGTCATATCGCGATTTTCGGAACGGCGACGGTCGTGGAAGAAGCGAAAATATTGGCGGGGGCCGGCGTCGACGCAATCGTGGCGCAAGGCGCCGAGGCGGGCGCCCACCGCGGCACTTTTGCCGGCTCCTTTGAGGCTTCGATGATTCCAACACTGGATCTTGTGCAGGGTATCCGAACCGCAGTAACACTTCCGGTGATTGCTTCCGGCGGCATTATGGATGGCCGCGACCTTGCGAATGCGCTCCGCGTGGGTGCTTCTGCGGCGGCCCTCGGCACGGCCTTTCTGACGTGTCCCGAGTCTGGAGCGCCGAATGCCCACAAGCAAGCGATCCTGGAGGCGCGAGAAGACACCACGGTCATAACGCGGGCATTTTCAGGACGCCCGGCACGAGGCCTTGCAAATGCGTTCATCGCTAAATTGGCGGGCAAAGAGGACATTATTCTGTCCTTTCCGCGCCAGAACATTTTGACTCGCGCCATGCGTGCTGCCGCCGGAAAGCTGGGCGAGAGCGGTTACCTCTCGTTGTGGGCGGGTACAGGCGTCGCGCGGGCGCGCGCTCTTCCTGCCGGAGAACTTGTCAAACGCTTGATGGAGGAAGCGAATTAATTGGTGCTTTACTTTCTGGCGGGTTCATAGTAGTCTCTCCTTGGAATGACCCATATCGCGAACCACGAGGCCTGCATCTGTTGTTGTTACAACAGTGCGCCGGTGTGTGGGGTAATCGCGCGATAAGGAAATTACAGATCGAAGCGCAGGCAGCCCACCTCGGTGACCAACCCGAAGGTGGGTTTTTTGTTTTTAGGGGCTGTTTTTAGGAATAAATGGGTGGAGCAATGATGGCATTCAGCAAACCCAGCGCTACTACGGTGACCGCCTTGCAATGGAGGCAATGCTAAATGAAGGTTTCGAACTCTCTCTGGGCCGAACGGCTTGCCGGGAAAATTCCGGAGCATCTGGCCCGCGAAATAGACATCTTCGAAACGGAAATCGCCCTGCGCAAGCAGGGCAAAATTGACGAGCGCCTGTTCGCCGAAACGCGCCTTCGAAGAGGCGTCTACGGCCAGCGCTATGACAACGGGCAAAGGCACAACGGCAAAACGGTTCAGCGGCTCGGCTACCCGTCCGGAGAACTGACCAAGGGCCCGAACACGATGTGGGATGCCCCGGGGATGCAGCGCATCAAGATTCCCGCGGGAGGGCTCAACGCGGAGCAGCTCGAGACGTTGGCGGACCTCGCCGAGGAGTATTCCGACGGCATCGCGCACGTGACCACGCGCCAGGATTTCCAGCTTCACTACGTCCACATCGAGGATACGCCCAGCGTGATGCGCCGCCTGGCCGCCGCGAATATCACCACGCGCGAGGCCTGCGGAAATTCGGTCCGCAACGTGACGGCTTGCCCCTACTCGGGCGTTTGCCCGGATGAAAAATTCGACGTCACGCCCTATTCCCGCGCCCTGTCCAAATTCCTGATGGGCCATCCGGACACCCAGAATTTCGGACGGAAATTCAAGCATTCCTTCAGCGGATGCTCGCAGCATGCCTGCGGACTGGCGAGCATGCATGACATGGGCATGGTCGCCGTCACGCAGATCGAGAACGGAAAAGAGAAGCGCGGCTTTGAAGTGTCCGGTCGGCGGAGGTCTCGGCGCCGTCCCTTATCAGGCGAAGCTGTTCGACTCGTTTGTTCCGCCGGAGGAATTGCTGCCGCTGGCGCAGGCGATCTCCCGCGTTTTCGCGCGTCTGGGCGAGAAGAAAAATCGCAGCCGCGCGCGCATCAAGTTCCTGGTCCAGGATTTGGGGATCGAGAAATTCAAGGAACTGGTGCTCGAAGAGCGAAAGAATTCTGCCCGACGACCCGCGATGGACGGAATTCATCGCAGGACGCCGAAAAATTCCAGGAGACGCCTCTTCGGCCCGGCGGCCAAGCGCCGTTGCTCGGCTCGGAATCTTTCCAGCGCTGGGTGAAGACCAACACCCGGCCGCAGAAGCAAGAAGGCTACACGGTGGTCACCATCGCGCTTCCGTTGGGGGACATTACCTCGAACCAACTGCGATCTCTGGCGGACATCGCGCGCCGCTTTACGAAAGAAACGATCCGCTCGACGGTCGAGCAAAATATCGTCCTTCGCTGGGTCAGCCAAAGCGATCTGATCGAATTGCACAAGGCCCTCGAAGCCGCGGGACTCGGCGATCCCGGCGCGGGCAGCATCGTCGACATCGCCGCCTGCCCGGGAACGGACACGTGCAAGCTGGGCATTTCCTCTTCGCGCGGGCTGGCGGCGGAGTTGCGCAAGAGGCTCGGCGAGAAAAATTTCCAGTTGGACGATTCCGTCGTGAAACTGCACATCAAGATCAGCGGCTGCTTCAACAGTTGCGGCCAGCATCACGTGGCCGACCTGGGCTTTTACGGCGTCAGCCGCAAAATGTCGGGATACGCGGTCCCGCACTTCCAGGTCGTTCTGGGCGGCGAGTGGGAACACAACGGAGCCTCCTACGGTCTCCCGGTCATCGCGATCCCGTCCAAAAATATTCCCGAAGTTGTGTCTCGCCTGACGGACCGTTACGCGGCCAATCGCAAGAACGGCGAGAGCTTCAAGGATTTCGTCGGGCGAACCGGCAAAGTCGAATTGAAAAAAATGCTCGAAGATCTGGCGCGCCCGCCGGCCGATTCGTCGGACCGCTCGTTCTTCCAGGATTGGGGCGATCCCCGGGAATACACTCTTGCGGATATGGGAGTGGGCGAGTGCGCCGGAGAAGTTGTGTCTTCCGTCGAGTTCGATCTGGCCGCCGCGGAAAGGGAATTGTTCGAGGCGCAGGTGGCGATGGAGGGCGGCCAAATCGAGCAGGCGGGGCAGACGGCCTATCGATCCATGCTGCGCGCCGCGAAAGGCCTGGTGAAGATCGAGTCTTCCAACATCGCGGACGATCCGGCGCAAATCGTCGAGGAATTTCGCGCGCGGTTCTACGACACGCAGAAATTCTTCGATCCTTTTGCCGGCGGAAAATTCGCCCATTACCTTTTTGCCGCGCATGAGAAATCAGGCGAACCCTACACGCAGGACTCGACCCGTTACCTGATCGACGAGGCTCAACTTTTTATTGACGCCGCGCACAGTTGCTACAATCGAATTTCGGCGCCGGCGACGCACGCCTGAGCAACGGGTGCGGCTCTGCCCGCCGGATGTAGCGCCAACCTACAGGTTGGCATTGTGCGGAGCAGAAAGATGCCCACCTGAAGGTGGGCGCTACATGGCCCTGACAAAGGAACTCCAACGCATGCAACTTCAGCACGTCAATGTGAAACTCCTCGTCCAGAATCCCGAGGAAGCGAACCTCGAGCCGCTGATCCCGGTGTTTCACAGCTGGATTGAAAACCAGAACGGCGATGAGCTGTTGATCGACGTGGCCGATTACACCCACGTTCCCGCGGGGCCGGGAATCGTCCTGATCGGACACGAGGGAAACTACAGCGTCGACAATACCGGCAACCGGCTGGGCGTTCGCTACAACCGCAAGGCCGCCTTCGATGGCGGCAATCAGGACTGCCTTGACGCAGGCCGCCCGCGCGGCGCTGACGGCGTGCCAGCGTTTGGAAGTCGGAACCTCGCCTCGGCGGAAAATTCCGCTTTAACGGGCAGGACATCGAAATCTTCATCAATGACCGCCTGGTCGCCCCGAATAACGCCGCGACGCGCGAAGCATTTGATGCGGACTTCCACCTCTTTTCCCGGAAACTGTTTCGGGGAAAGGAGTATTCTATTTCCTACGGCACGGACCCGCGCAGCCTGTTCACGGCTTTCGTGAAGGCGGCTCGGCCGTTTTCTGTCGCGGAATTGCTGGAAGCGCTCTCCTAAATGGCGATCGAGTCTTCCGTACGGAAGGAACTCCAATGGGGAAATTGATTCAAACCTCGAAAGTGAAAATTTCCAAGGAACCCGGAAAAAGCAAGATCAAGCGCGCCGAAATTGAAGGCTTTCCCGGCGCGCTCCGCATGGGGATTCACGGCGGCATCGCCCAGTACTTCAAGCTTTCGCCGGACGAGCCCATGGCCTCGACGCTCGATTACATCGTCGCGGCGGTCGGCGGCTGCATGACCGGGACCGTGGCCGGCGCGCTCGAAGCGCGCGGCGTGAGCGCGAATCCCGACAAGCTTCAGGTCGAAGCCGAAGGCCGCATCGAGGATGTCGACGGCAAGATGATCCTGACGGGCATCAAGCTGCACTACCGCTTGAAAGTGCCCAAGGAAAAGCGCGCCACGGTCGAGCGCGCGCTGGAACATCACGAAGGACTTTGCGCGGCGTCGGAAAGCGTGCGGCGCGGAATTACGGTCGAATGGGAAAGTGAAATCGTCGAAGAGTCGGATGCGGAAGCCGGCGGAAACTCCCGCGACGACAATGGCCGCCCGCAAATCAGATTAATTTCGTGACGGCGGAAGGTTTTCAGTGGCGCATGCTTTAGCTTGTGGGGTTTTGGTTTTTGCAAGGACCAAAACCCCACAAGCTAAAGCATGTGCCACTTTAGAGACTATGACGGTTCGTGATCCGCATCTATTTTTTCTCCGCAATGTCGATGGAAGCGCGAGTCGTTTCCCAATCCAGCTTCATCGTGCAACTGGTTCCCGCCTGATCGAAGGAAATCGTGAAGTTTTCGAGCGGCGCGGAGAGCTTTGAAACTTTCATTTCCACGCGCGCGAAATCATATTGCTCGCCCGGATAGGGAATGCCCAATTCGCCGATTTGCTTGCTGATGATCAAGGTCCACTTGGCTGGCGTGGGCAGGGTGAACAGCGTGTATCTGCCCGCGGGCACATTCTTGCCGCCCACGATCACATCCGCATTCGGGACAAAGGACGTCGCGTCGTCCGCCCCCGCGCGCCACACTTCTCCAAACGGAACCAGGTCGCCGAAAATCTTGCGCCCGCGCATGCGAGGGCTGGAATAGTTCACCGTAATCGTCTTGCCATCGGCAAATTTGCATGCGGCCTTGGCGGGAGGGCTGGCAACCTGGGCCTCGCTTGGAATTGCGCCGGCGGCGAGCGCCGCGAGAAAAATGCCGAGAAATAAACCGTGTTTCCGCATGTTTTTCATATCGTCTCGATCTCTCATGGATTTAGTGCATTTTATGTCATCCGGAGTTAACGCTTCACCATTTACTATCCATTTTTTTTTGATGCGAGCAAGAAAGATTGTTGAAATTCCCCGCGGGATGTATATGATGTGCCGTTCAGGCTATTCGATATTGGTTTCGTCAGGCACGAACGTCTTAGGTAGAGATTTCGGGCCGCGGCAAACAGGCCCGCAAGACCCCTGGAGCGGAGACGATGCTGAGTAGACGAACGGAACGCGGTTCCACCTCTGTTGCCCTTGCCTTCGCTGTGTTTCTCGTATTCATGACGGTGGTCACCGTTTACATTTTCTGGGCGAAAGTTTGGTGGTTCCCGCCGGCCATCACCGACTTCGGCCATGAAATCGACGCGCAATTCACGCGCACGCTCCTGATCACCGGAATCGTGTTTGTGGCGGCGCAGATTGGCCTGGCCTACGCCATTTTCAAGTTTCGCGATCAAGGGCAGAAGGCGACCTACTTTGAAGGCAACAACACGATGGAAATTGTCTGGACGCTTGCGACCGTCGTGTTGTTCGTCGGCCTGGGCCTGTATGCGCGGAACGCCTGGGCGGAAGTGCACTTCATGGGCGCCGCGCCGGGCGCGCTGCAAATCGAAGTCACCGGGCAGCAATTCGTCTGGAATTTCCGCTATGCCGGCCCCGACGGAAAATTCGGCCGCGAGAAGCCGGAACTGGTCAGCGCGTCCACCGGCAATCCGGTGGGCCTCGATCCGACCGATCCGGCGTCGAAGGATGACATTGTTTCCCCGGTGATCGCCGTTCCGGCGGGACGCGAAGTCGAGCTCATCATCCGCTCGCAGGACGTTACCCACAGTTTCTTCGTGCGCGAACTGCGACTGAAGCAAGACGCCGTGCCGGGCATGGAAATTCATATGCACTTCACCGCGACGGTTCCCGGCGATTATGAAATTGTCTGCGCGGAGCTTTGCGGGCTGGGACACTACCGCATGCACAGCATGCTCACGGTGATGTCCGAAGCGGATTTTGAAAAGTGGGTGAAAGATCAGGAAGCGGCGAACCAGTAAGTAGGACAGGCTTCAGCCTGTCAGGTTTCTGCTTTAGCAGCAAATTTAAACCGACAGGCTGAAGCCTGTCCTACCAAGACCCTGAGGAGAGGCCTCAATGGTGACACACGAAAACGGCGGCGGCCACGGGCAACACCAACCTCCGTCCGGTTTCATCCGGAAATGGATGTTCAGCATCGATCATAAGGTGATCGGCATTCAGTATTTGTGCTGGCCTTGTTCTCCGTGTTCGTCGGCATGGCCTTTTCGCTGCTGATGCGCTTGCATCTGGCCTGGCCGACCGCGAAGTTCGCGTTCTTCAAGGGCGGCCAGATGACGCCGGAGCAATACCTGGCGCTGATGACCATGCACGGCACGATCATGGTCTTCATGGTGCTGACCACGGCGCCGCAATCCGGATTCGGCAACTATTTCCTGCCCATTCAGATTGGCGCGGCGGACATGGCGTTTCCCGTGCTGAACATGCTTTCGTTCTGGACGACGTTTCGTTTCGCTGGTGGTCATGATCTGCGCGTTTTTTGTGTCCGGTGGCGCGCCGATTGGCGGCTGGACCTCGTATCCGCCGCTGAGCGCGCTGGGCGAAATCGCCGGCCCCGGGCAAGGCGCGGGCGAGACGCTATGGATCGTAGGCCTGGCGATTTTCTGCGGCGCGTCGCTGATGGGCGCGCTGAATTTCATTACCACGCTGATCGACCTTCGCGCGAAGGGCATGACGCTCGGGCGGCTTCCGCTTACTTGCTGGACGTGGTTCGTCACCGCGATTCTTGGCCTGCTGGCGTTCGGCGTTCTGCTCGCGGCGTGCATCCTGCTCCTGCTCGACCGCATTGCCGGCACCAGCTTCTTTATTCCCGGCGGCCTCGTGGTCACCGATCAAGTGATCACCTGGCACAAGGGCGGTTCGCCGCTGCTGTGGCAGCACCTGTTCTGGTTCTTCGGCCATCCCGAGGTGTACATCGCGATTCTTCCCGGAATGGGCGTGGCGTCGCACCTGCTCTCCACATTTTCGCGCAAGCCGGTTTTCGGCTACCGCGCGATGGTCGGAGCCGTCTGCGGCATCGGCTTCCTCGGCTTTTGCGTGTGGGGCCATCACATGTTCGTCAGCGGGATGAGCCCGTATTCGGCGTTCGCCTTTTCGATTCTGACGATGACCATCGGCGTGCCGTCGGCGATCAAGACGTTCAACTGGCTGGGAACGTTGTGGGGCGGCAAGATCCAATTCAACTGCGCCATGCTGTTCGCCCTTGGCTTCGTTTCGCTGTTCGTCAGCGGCGGCCTTTCCGGACTGTTCCTGGCGCAACCGGCGCTGGACCTGTATCTTCATGACGCCTACTTCGTCGTCGCGCACTTCCATCTGATCATGGGCGTCGCGGCGATTTTCGGAATGTTCGCCGGCCTGTATTTCTGGTTCCCGAAAATGTTTGGCCGCTTCCTGAACGAAGGATCGGCAAGGTCCACTTCTGGCTCACGTTTATCGGCGTGTACGCCATCTTCATGCCGATGCATTTCCTGGGACTGGCCGGACATCCGCGGCGCTATTCGGAAATGACCGCGGGCCCGTACCTGCATGGCGCTGCAGCCGGTCCATGTGTTCATCAGCATCGCGGCGTTCATCACCATCGGCGCGCAGTTGATCTTCCTGTTCAATTTTATCTGGAGCCTGTTTGCGGGCAAGGAAGCGAAGGAAGAAAATCCCTGGCATGCGACGACGCTCGAATGGTCGATCCCGTCGCCGCCGCCGCACGATAATTTTGGCGGCGTGGAGCCCGTCGTGTACCACGGCCCGTACGAATTCAGCGTGCCCGGCGCGGCGGATGATTACATTCCGCAGCATCTCGCGCCGGATTTGGTGCGCAAAGCCCAGTAGTTTTAAGTCGGCCCATCAGGTCAAACGATGCCCGGAACAATTGTAGATGATGTCGAGCTTATAGACGCCGGCCACGGCGGAGGCACTCCTCCGCCCGCCGGCGGCGACGACGACGGAGATTCTTCCGGTTCCAGGCGGCCAGTACCGCGCCGCGCCTATTTCACGGCGCTGCAACTGGGCCTGGCAGCCATCGTCATGTTTTTCATGGCGCTGGCGAGTTCCTACATTGTGCGCAAGGGTCTCGGCGTGGACTGGCAGAGCACGCCGCTGCCCCGGTGCTTTGGTTCAACACAGCGATACTGCTCGCAAGCAGCGTCACCATCATGGTGGCGCGGAAGAAGCTGGAGAGCGGCGAGCGGGAAGCGTTCCAATCCTGGTGGTGGGTGACCACCGGCCTCGGATTGCTTTTCCTGGCCGGGCAGATCATCGCCTGGCGCCAGCTCGCCGCCGCGGGGATGTTGCTTGCGACCAATCCCAGCAGCAGCTTCTTCTACCTTTTGACCGCCGCTCATGGCGCGCACCTGGCCGGCGGAATCTTTTGCTGTTTTACGTCGTGTTCCGGCAGTGGAAGCGTTCGCGGATTTCGCAGTCCACGGCGGCGGAGCTGACGTCGATTTACTGGCACTTCATGGATGGGCTTTGGATTTTCCTGTTCGCACTTCTAACTCTGGGACGGTGAATCGTGCATGACGTAAAAACCGAGGCGGCGCTGGATTCAGCCTGGTCCGGCGGCAAGTCTCCTTTTGCGATAGGTTCGAAGAAACTGGGGATGTGGCTGTTCATCGTCTCCGACACGCTGACGTTTTCGGCGCTGCTGATCATCTACAGTTATTCGCGGCTCACGAATCCGGATTGGCCGCGGCCGTTTCCTATTTTTCCCGCCATCGCTTTCTCGACGACGATGACCGTCGTGCTGCTGGCGAGTTCCCTGACCATGGTGATGGCCGTGATGGCGGCGCAGCGCAATGACCGCAAAAAAACGGTCATGTGGATGGTTGCGACCATGGTGGGAGGCCTGCTCTTCACCGGGACTGCACTTGACCGAGTGGATGAACATGATAACCAAGGAGCACTTCACCATTACCGGGAATCCGGAAGGCACGCCGCTGTTTGGCGCTGTCTTCTTTGGGATCACCGGCCTGCACATGACGCACGTCATGATCGGCGTGATTTACCTGGGGATCGTGGCGGTCGGCTACGGGCGCGGAAAATTTTCGGCCGAGGACGTCGAGGTGAACGGCTTGTACTGGCACTTTGTCGACCTGGTCTGGATGTTCGTGTTTCCGCTGATTTATTTGATGTCGGTGAAATACTAATTTTGGCGGGCCGGGAGAAAGCGATTCTATGAACACAGAAGCACATGCCGAGGAAGCACACGCGGGCGCCAGCGTCGGAACCAACATCACCGTTTGGATTGGCCTGGTCGCGATCACTTTCCTGGAAGTTTTTCTTGCCTACGAGGAACTGAAACCCTCGGTCATGCTGAGCATCCTGGTCGTTTTGTCGGTGGTCAAGGCCGGCATGATCATGTCCTGGTTCATGCACTTGAAATATGAAAAATTCTCGCTGGTGCTGCTGCTGATCCCGGCGACGATTTTTTGCATCTGCATGATGTTTATTTTCTTTTTCCCGGAGGCCTTCCGGCTGCTTCAAATGAGGCCGCACTGAGATAGCCTGCTTTGGGGTAGAATGAACGGGCGGTTGGAAAGCTTGAGGGAGGGAATAAAGATGCGCTTAAATTTGCAGTAGCGTCCCTGGTCGCGATTCTCGGCTTCGGCGCAGCGGCGCCTTCGCCCAGGGCTGCGCCCTCTGCTACACCTCCGCTTCCGCGGTGGGCCAGGCCGGGCAGCGTTCCCTCGACTACGGAATTCTCGCGCTGCTCACTCCCGCGCTGGTCCTGTTTCTCAGCGTGATGTTCCTGCTTTACCGCCGCGCAGTTGCCGCAACGGCATAATTGAGCGGTTCACGCCTCTCCTTCTACTTGTAAAGCAAAGCCGAACATTTCCTAAGGAATCGTGCGAATTGTGGGTTTTCCTGGGAACGCCAATCTCCCGATTGGCGATCTGAAACCCGCCAATCGAGAGATTGGCGTTCCCGGGCTTCACTTCTCTTGGAGCACCGCTCTGCGTACTTCTTGCGCGACGCGCTCGATTTGCTCGCGCGTCATTTCCGGGTACAGAGGAATGGAAAGCACTTCGCGCGCGGCGCGCTCGCTGACGCGCAAATCCCCGGGCTTTCCTCCGAGCAAAGCGTAGAGCGGCTGCAGGTGGAGCGGAACCGGGTAGTAGACCATGCTGGCGATGCCGCGTTCCTTGAGGCGCTGCTGAACGAGATCGCTGCGCACTTCATTCCCTTTTTCAGTTCGGGCGAGTGTGGCCTCCGGCGCGGCCCTCCACGCGAATCGTATAGAGATAATAGACATGTTCTCTCCCCGGCGGGACGCGCGGGGTGACGATTCCGGGCAAATCTCCGAGCAGAGAGTCGTAGAGCCGGGCGTGTTCCTGCCGCTTCGCAGTCCACTCCGCCATGTGGCGCAATTTCACGCGCAGGATCGCGGCTTGCAGTTCGTCGAGGCGGCTGTTCCATCCGCGTTCGGTGCTGAGGTATTGGCCCGTCTGCCCGTGATTGCGCAGCGCGCGCAGGCGCGCGGCGAGTTTTTCATCGCTCGTGACGATCATTCCCGCATCGCCATACGCGCCCAGATTCTTGCTGGGATAAAAGCTCAGGCAGCCGAGGCGTCCCATCGAGCCTGTCTTCCGCCCGTGATAAGTGGCGCCGAAGGATTGCGCGTTGTCTTCGATGACGGGAATGCCGTGTTTTTCCGCGACCGCGAGAATGGGATCCATATCCGCCGCAAGGCCGAACAGGTGGACCGCCACAATCGCGCGTGTGCGCGGCGTAATCCGCGCTTCAATCTGGTCCGGATCGAGATTGAACGTTGCGGGTTCGATGTCCGCAAACACCGGGCGGGCGCCCAGCGCGCTGACGGCGCTGCCCGTGGCAATAAAAGTAAACGCCGGAACGATCACTTCGTCCCCGGCCTTCACGCCGCAAGCATGCAGGCCCAGTTCGAGCGCCTCCGTTCCGGAGGCGAGCCCAACGCCGTGGCGCGCGCCGCAGGCCTCGGCGATTTCCCGCTCCAGCGCTTCGCCTTGCGGCCCGAGGACGAATTGCTGCGCCGTCAGCACTTCCTCGACGGCGGCGCGAATTTCGGGCGCGATGGTTTCGAACTGCGCGCGCAGGTCGAGCATCGGAATCATTTCCATGGACGGGCGCGGCGGCGCGGTCATCGTTGGTTCGAATGAGTCCACGGCAGTGTGGAGGGAAGTTTCACGGCGCGAATATGGTATCACGCGCCGCGTAAGCGTGGCGTCACTTGGACGGCCGCCCGGGAATCGCGCACGTATCGCTCTCACAGCGCGCGGGCGCTCCGGGAAGGCTGTAACGGTGCCGGGCGATAAATGCGTACACGGAGGGGCCAATCCAGCGCATTGGCGGCATGCTGGCGAAGCGTCCCAGCCATGCGAGCCTCGGCAACACGCGCAGCAAGGCCAGCCACGCTTCGAATCCCTTGAGCCACGCGCCATCCGGCGTTCGAACGTGCATTTCATTGTCGAGTTCGCCGCGCGAAAAGGGAGCTTGCGCCGCCACCGCGGGATCGTTGTAGTCCAGGAATCGCAGCCGCGAGCCGGAATCGTACGGTTCGACCTTCGCCTGCGTCCATCGGCAGAACGAACAGGAGCCGTCCATGAAGATGTCGTAGGTCGTGGTCTGAGGCATCGAAGAACCCATTCTGCACTCTAATTATGGCACGAGCGTGCCCGGATCGCACTCTTTCGCTCAGCAAAGGCAAGAGTGCGGCCGACATTCTCCGGTGCTCTCCAGGTTTTCTCGGTGTCCTCTGTGTTGAGCTTTCCAATCCTTAACACAGAGGACGCTGAGAAAGGCGAAGGACACTGAGAGACTTTCGGCGGCGTGTGAAGGGGCAGCCAGAGTCACGGGCCGACAGAAAAGGGTGAATCTAGCGCAGGCGGCCCGGGGGATCGGCCGAGGGAGGAATGTGGGGAGTCGCGGAAGGCGAGCCCGAGTTTGCGGAGACCTTGTTGGGCGCCGGTTGCGGCAGGCCGATCCCGACGTTCATCTCGAGATGCTCCTTGGCGCAGCGAGGGCAAAAGCCTTTGCCGGTGTCTTCGTCGCGCAGGCTGGCCAATTCATAGCAGCCGTGGATGCAGTCGCAATATCCCGTCGTTGAAGCCGTTTTGATCGGCACCAGAGCCATTGTGTTTGTCCTTTTCTGCAGGATACTACAAGCGCCGCGCAATTTGCGCAAGTCCCTGGGGCGAAATTTCAACCGGGCGCGATGAATCTCAAGCGGGTTTTAATTGAGAAAGGCGGTACGGCGTGCCAATGTTTTCCCGCAATTCGTTCCAAAGCGTGGACTGCATCTTGACAAACACCTCGACCACTTTCGGATCGAACTGCGTTCCCGAGCATCGCTGAATTTCCTCTTGCGCATGCTGGATCGACAAGGCTTTGCGATACAGGCGGTCGGAAATCATGGCGTCCAGAGCGTCGGCGACCGCGAAAATTCTCGCGCCCAGGGGAATTTCTTCTCCGCTCAAGCCGCGGGGATATCCGGTGCCGTCGAAGTATTCCTGGTGCGAAAGGACAATCTCGGCCGCCTCCCTCAGGAAGGGAATCCGCTGTCACCATGTTGTATCCGATTTCGCAATGGGTGCGCATGATGTCGCGTTCTTCCGGTGTGAGAGGGCCGGGCTTGCGCAAGATATGGTCCGGAATGGCCATTTTCCCGATGTCGTGAAGAAATGCGGCGCGGGCGATTTGCGGGAAGCAGCGCCGGTTCCACGTCCATGGCCTTGGCAATGGCGATGGTGAAGGCCGTCACGCGCTTGCAGTGGCCTTCGGTTTCGGCGTCCTTCAAGTCCAGCGCGCCGCCGAGGGCCTCCAGCGTGTCGTCATAGGACTGCTCCAGCTGTTCGAGAGCGCCCTGGAGTTGTGCGGTCCGCTCTTCGACCAGTTTTTCGAGATTGCGCTGATAGTTCCGATTCTCGAGCACCAGGCGCCGGTGCTCCAAGCGCGCGCCGCACGCTCAGATAGAGCTGGTCTTTTTCAAAGGGTTTCAGGATGTAGTCGTAGGCTCCCCGGCGGATGGCTTCCAGCGCGGTCGAGAGATCGTGCATGGCCGTGACCATGATGACCGGAATGTCAGGCTCGGCCTTGCGCAGCCATTCCACCAGGCTGAGGCCGTCCATTTCCGGCATCACCATGTCGCTCAGAACCATGTCGACGGGATGTTGCAGCAGGAATTCCTTGGCCAGGCGGCCGTTGCTGACCGAGGCGCACTCGTACCCTAGCGCTTCGAGGAGAGTCGAAACGACTTCTCGAATCGCCTCTTCGTCGTCAACGATCAGTAATTTGGTTTTGGCCACCCGAAGCCTCGGAAAGAAGCCATTATACGGCAGGGTGCGTCTCCGCAAATGCCCAAGTGTCGAATTAAGAAATGAGGTGCTAAATTCGTAACTAGGGATCCTGCAGCGAATGAATCCTGGATAGGCATGCTCCGGTTCGGCTTCGGAATTTGCAAATTGGACCGATTAGCGCGTGTCACAAGCGGGCTGCTCGGAAATCCTGCCACGGGTAACATCGCGGCAGTAGCGATGCCTTAAGCGCGGAGTCTTCCGGGCAGCTGGCCCGCCGACAGCGCAGCTGATCTTCGCCATGGCCTCATCCATGCGCGTTGCAAGTCTTCCCACGAATCCCGTCAGATGTTCCAGCTGATCGAGCGGCAAATTGCCGGTGGAAAGACGCAACCACACGAGGGCGTACAGAATTTGAAATTTCAGGCCCAGCATCAGCCGTTCTGTTTCTTGCTCGCGGCTGACTTCCGGAGACAGCGCCGCAATGATCCGGCCCAGCCTCGCAAGATTCGAAAAGTCTTCGTGCAGTCCCTCGAGGAAGCGCCGAGCCACCGCGCGCCGTTCGCGAAGCGCCTGTTTTGCCACGTGCGGAGGGCGCAGTTTCCATGAGGTAATGAGAGTCCGCCGCGAAAGGGCCTGGCGAATCTGGGAGAAATAGGCGTAGTGCTTCGCGGTGGGGAGCGATTCATTCAAATCCGGATGGAAAGACGCGGCCGCTGTTTTTGACGATTTATGCCGGGGGATCAGGAGCCACAGGAGAACCCCGGAGAGGGCTATCGCAAGGAGAATGACGATGCTTGAATCATTCATGGCTTCAGCAGCTCCACCAGTCGATCGTTAAATGTGGTGAGACGCAAGTTGATCGCCGGGGACAATTCCCGATAAACCTCGGCAGGCAGCAGCACGGGCCTCTCTGAAGGCGCAGGCAACGGTTTTCGGAGCGCGAAACACCAGATTCCCATCGAAAACATGAAAGAGAAAAGATGGATCGTACTCCAGGCGCCTCTCACGCGTTGGAATTGAGGACTCAACGCAGACCAAAGCGGATTGCTGGCTGGTTAAGAAATAGTGAACAGGTAGCCTGTGAAAATATCCTTGAGGATTGTATTTCCGATGACGTCGACGATGCAGATGAAGCAAATTCCAACAGCGATCGCCCTTTGCAGAGGTTCAAGGGCGATCCCGTAATAATTTCGGAAGAGCAACAAGAGCGCCAAGAATGACAATCGAAGCAAATGCAAGATCGCGATCCAGGGTTGTCCCGTATATGGCGACCCGATTGGGCTGTCCCCATGCATCAGTAGCCGCCTGAACGACAAGCAAGATCGACAGCGCAATGAGAATGCGCGCAAACCAGCGCCCAGATGCCTCGATAGGCACGTAGTCCGTAGCGGCATAATTCCACGATCGCAAGACTGCGCGCCGCCGCGTTCAAAAGGAGTGAACCCCAATAGGCATAGTACGAAGTGAGAGAACCAAATCCGAAATACTCGAACGTGAGCCAGACGCAAATAGCGCCGCCCAGAACCACGCACGCGTAGGCTGCGAAAAAGCGGAAGAATCCGCTGCACCTTCCGCGTAAAGACAAATCCACAAAGGGTAATTTCAAATGACAAGGCGGACCAAAAGAGAAAGTTTTCAAGATGATTCATGAGTCCGGACCAGACCTCGGAATCATACCACGAGGGTGACTTCACTCGCCAGGTAACATCAACTCGAAATTCTGCTTGGTCCGGACTCTAGGAACTCAGTGCCCGCCGCCACCGCTGGCATGGGAACGCCGCCCTGAAAGTGTCCGCCGCCGCCGCTGGGCATGGGGACGCCGCCCTGAAAGTGCCCGCCGCCACCGCTGGGCATGGGGACGCCGCCCTGAAAGTGCCCGCCGCCACCGCCTGGCGGCATGCGGAGCTCGGCCGCCCTGGCGCAGGACGGAATGATTAACCGATGCAGCGTTGACTTGCCGTGCAACGGGGAGTAGCATGGTCAAGGCAAGAGCTGCAAGAAACGACGCGCTGATAATTTTTTTCATGGTGGATGACCCTCCAGAGTCGCCACTTAGATACACTGCAAGCTCTCTGCGTTGGAGATGGATTCGAAGGCAAAAAGTTCAGAAATCAGAACGGGTGATCTTGTGGAGTCCTTGGAGCGTTTCCAGCAAAGCCGGGCCGTCATCGAGGATTTTTCCTCTCAGACCCTGGCGGCCATCTCCAGCGATTTTGGGCGGCTCTATTACGTCAGTTCTCTGAAGGACTCGAACTCGGGCCGGTATGAGCACGACGGCCTCACGAGCCTCTATCCCGAGAACGCCGTGCAGGCGGCGCTTTCACATTGCCACGAGGAGCTGTTTTCCAGGATTCTGGAAACGCCTTTGAGAGAGCAGGAGCGCGATTTGCGCGCATGCCTTGACTCGGCGGGCGATCAATACTGGGATGTGGTGGAAAGCTGGCGGGAGAATCGCTATTTCCAGGAGATGTGCCCCGAGGGCCTGCCAGATTATCTTGACGACCTGTTTTGTTCGAATATGGGCGCGCTGCTGGCCATATTTTCTTCGAGAAAGCCTAACTAGGACCCAATCTCATCGCCACTCCCACCACCTGACCGACGACTTCCGCTTCCTCAGGATGACGGTAAACCTCTGGCGCACAAGAAGATAGAGGGTGAGGAATCAGGATGACCTTCCCGCCCTCACACTGGCACCAACAGCATCGGAACTGCCCGTGGAGTTCAATGAAGTAAACGGGCCGCTCATACTCGTTCGTCCAGCCGGAGTTCTTGACTTGCCGCAGTTTGGGATCCACCAGCACCAGGCTTCCCGGGCGAAGCAGAGGATTCATTCTCCTATCGTCCACTCCCACATAGCCATACAGATATCTCGAGGGCTGGTTGAAGAATGTGCCTTCCAGATCCCCCCATCGCTCGACCATGCGCGTTAGAAATTCCGTGCGGCGCGGGTCGAAGGCCGGATCAAAGCGAATTGGGAGCCGCAACTTGGCCGGCGCGCGCGGCAAGATGCGTGTTCGGAGCGCTCAGCTGATTGCCGTCGGAAAAATGGCCCTCAAAGGGGACCTCATACCACTCGCAAACCTCTTTGGGATCCAGGTGATAGATCACCGCCAGAGCGTAAAGCTTGTAGAGACTGGGAGTTACGTCCCGATTTTCGATGTCCGCCAGGCGGCTCAGATGAACGATGAAATCGGGGCGCCCGCGCTGGCAGGCCAATTCATAACTCGCTCGCTCCACATCTCGATAGGTCAGGCCGAGACGTTCGCGGGACCTGCGCAGCCGCGTGCCCGGCTGCATGTCAGGAGCGGGAAGTTCTCCCGGGTGGCTCAAACTCCGAATCGCCATGGTGAAGCTACCTTTCTGTTATGTTTCCAGAACAACGGCCCTGCACGGCAGCATCGTTATCTTGCGCGTGAGGAAAGAATTCGTGTGCCGCTTACGACTTTGGCCAAACAGCAAGGAGAGAGCCGGAAATTCCTTCCACGTAGAATCTGGATCCCGGACAATTGGGTCTCTTACTGAAAATGCCGAATTCAGATTTCGCGTTCGTGCGCTCATGTACAATGTAGAAAGATAAACGTGAATTTCGTGAAGAAGCGTATCGTGCCTGGATGCCCCCCGCTTGTTGCGCCCCACGCAAAGAGTGTATTAGAGTCGAGGCCCAAATGAACTCTATTTTTTCAGTTGATCGAAAAGATCGTCCGGCGGCTCGGTCCGATGATGGTCAGGGCCGTGATTTTCGTCGCCTTGTCATTATCGGTGCCAGCCCGTTTGCAGCGTGGGTGCGAGCGCAGACCGGCAGCGATGCAGCCGCGGAATTCAAGCGAATTTCCGAGGAACTTTCCGCGGCCAGGCTGGGCGGCGGGGAAGAAAATGAAGCGCAGATGGAGAAAGCCCTCGCCTATCTGGACTCCATTGCTGTTTCCGTTTTGAATGTTCCGGCAGAGCCGAACCTGGACGGAGCGAATCGGGGCTGGCGGGCCTCGCTTCCCACACGCCTCCGGTGGGAGAGAATTACCGTCTCGTGAAACTCGGCGGCACTCCCGCGGCCTATGCCATGGTGATTAATTTCGGCCTCGGCGGACCGGCAGCCGTGCGAATCTATGCGGGCGCCGCCGGACACTACGCTTTGGCCGCGAGGATCGATCATTTTGTGCAGAAGGATTTTTTCGATAGTGACCTTGAGCTGGTGCCCGTCTCGGACACCGAGCCGGTGTTTGTTACGGTTTCCGGGCGGACGGATGATTTGTCGACGGGCCTGTTTTCCGCCTGGCGGTTTGATGGGCATCGCGTGGTGGCGCTATGGAATTCGGATTTGCTGCAGCAATCGAGCTATGAGGCCGATGAAAATGGATTTCGTCTCGCGTACTGTTCCCAGGTGGATGAGGATCATCCGTCCGCATGCCTCAAGATGTCGCGCGACCTTATCGCTTTCAAGCCGGAGAATGGAAGCGAATCGAAACGGTAGATTTGCCGCCGCCAAAGCCGGCAGCGAAATAAGAGTTGGCTTTGATGCGCAGCCCCAAGGGTTATCAAGTCTTGCCCTTTCACGACATCCATTCGTCCGAAATCCACATCAAAATGTTAATCTGGATCTGGTTCTCGCAATGGGAAGGGACGGATCGCGTGAAACGAATTCTTGCCGGCATCGTCGCCGCGCTTTTCCTGGCCTTTGGGAGCAGCGGCGCAAAAAATTGCTCCTCCCGCTTCTTTGCCGCCGCCCGCGTCCGCGCAAAGCCAGGAATTCCTGCAGGCGGCCGATGAAGTGCTGGCCGAAATGAGCAAGCTGATTTCCCTGCCGATTCTTTCTCCGCTGAAAAAGAGCCTGCGCTCCCGAGAAGAAATTCGCGCCTACCTCTTGCAGAAAATGAAGGAAGACAAGGACGCCGACAAACGGTACGCGGACCAGAAAACCATGGAGAAATTCGGCCTGCTCCCCAAGGACTATCCCCTCGACCAAGTACTCGTCAAAGTTCTGACGGAACAGATCGCCGGACTCTACGATCCCGATAGCCAGGAATTTTTCATCGCCGACTGGACGACTCCTGCCGACGAGCGCCCGGTCATGTCCCACGAGCTGACGCACGCATTGCAGGACCAGCATTTTCATATCGACAAATGGACGGACGCGGCGAAGCCGAACGATGACGGGGAACTTGCCCGGGACGCTGTGATCGAAGGTTCGGCCATGGCCGCCATGCTCGATTACGAGCTGGGCGGGAAGGGAAGCATCCGGGACCTCGGCGATTTCGACCCTGCCTTGCTGATGGGCGATTTGGACAGCAGCCCGGAACTCTCCAAAGCCCCGAAGGTGCTGCAGGATGAGCTTCTGTTCCCGTATCTCGCGGGGATCACGTTCACGCAGCACTTGCTCAAGGCCGGGAATGGATGGCCGGATTTCTATAAAGTGTTCGATAAGCCGCCGGTCTCGACGCAGCAAATCATGCATCCCGATTTGTACTTGCAGGGCGTCGTGCCTGCCAAGATCGATCTGCCGGCGACCAAAGGCGTGGTTTCCTCCGACTGGAAAAAGCTCGATGAAAACGATATGGGGGAATTCGGGGTGCAGGAAATTCTAAAGCAATTTCTGCCCAAGAACCGCTCCACCGCGCTGGCCGCCGCCTGGTCGGGCGATCGCTATGCGATTTTTGAGAATCAAAAAAATAAGCGGACGCTGCTGGTGTTTCGCATCCGCCTGGCGAGCGATGCCGCCGCGGCCCGCTTTTTCGGGGCCTACAGCGAAATTCTGGAAATGAAGTACGACCAGCGGACCAATTTGATGCGGCGGCCGAATTTCTTTTCCTTTGACACTCGCGGAGGATGGCGTTTTCCTTCGCTGCATGGACTCCGATTGTTTCGTTCTCGAAGGCGGCACCCGCGCGATGTTCGATCGCCTGACGATGGAAATGGGATGGCCGGCCGGACCGGTCGTGCCGGTGAACCCGAGCGATCCGCATGTCAACGTGACCGTCGTTTCCGATTTACCCGGGCTTGCTTGCCGATGCCGGTCGGCCCACGCAGCCCACGGCACAGTGAGCCAGATGGCGATCGCGAGCGATGCGCAATGTCCATGGCCGGGCTTGCCATCGCTCCGGAAGTTTGTCCGGTTCGCGGCTTCAGCCTGTGGGTTTCGTCATTGAGGACTAACCTTCAAAGCTAAAGCGTGCGCCACTAAGGGCTCGCCGCGCAGCGGCGTTCCAGACGCGCTGAGGCGGCGGGCGAGGCGCGCTTCGATTTTGCCTGCGCGGTCCCTGGCGAATTTTCCTTCGCGCTGAGCGGCTTGCAATTCTGCGATTGCCGCGCGGATCAATTCGAGCGCGCGCCGCGGCTCTTTCACGCGGTGCTCGTAGTAAATCGCGAGTTGCTCGGCGGCCTCGATGGCGGATTCGAGCGCTCTCTGCGCGTCTTCCGCGAGCAGCGGTGATTCGTCTGCGCTTGCTCGGGCTGGGCGCTTCGGCGCAGCGCATCCCAGAGCGAAATGGCGCGCGTGTAATCGAGTTCGCGTTTCGCAAGCTGAGCCAGTTCGCGCTGCGCGAGCCGCTCCACGGAGCGCGGCAGGCCAAAACGCAGAGCGGTTTCGTAGAGTTCGCGCGCGCGCGTGGAATGGCCGCGATTGCGCATCATTCGGGAGAGGCCCAACACCTCGATCGGATCGCGCGTCTCAGCGTGCGCGGCGTTCGCGATTCCATTTCCGCTGTCGAGCAGCGCGAGAATTTTTCCCGCCAGCGCCGCCAGGCCGCGCAAGTCCATCTGGTTGTGACGGAAAATTCCCACGAGCGGTTCGGCCGGCCCTCCGCGGAGATAATCGAAATACATTTGCGGAATCAGCGAAGAATCGATGTCGTCGTGGCGGGACCAATCGAGGGAGCGGCCGTCGCCGCCCAGAACATGCCGCTCGAGATCCTTGAGGCGCACGGAACCAAGCCGCAGCCGCCAGAGCTGGCGCGCCGGATGCAGCAGATCCAGATGCAGCTTGGGAGAGAATGCCGGGACGGCTCGCGTCATGCGATAGCGCGTTTCGAGCAGCGGCCAGTCAAAACTTTTTCCGTTGAATGTCACGAGGACGGGCCGTTTCTTCATGCGCTCGGAGAGTTCGAGCAGCAGCGAATGTTCTTCATCGAGATCGCGCATGAAGAATTGCTCGACCTGCAGGCCTCCCGCGTCCCACCACGCGATGCCGACCATGAACGCATAGGTGCCGGTGCCGCCCGCGAGGCCGGTCGTTTCCGTGTCCAGAAAAAGCCACTGTTCGGGATCGATCGCGGCCTTCACGGAATCTGCCGCATCCGCGGATTGGGGAAGAAGCAAGGAAAGCGAACGCGCATCCGGCGAGCACATTTCCGGAGTGGCGTACCACTGCTGCAAGGACAAATGTTCGCCGTAATGATTCCGGTTGATCCGCGCGCCGAGAAGTTCCGCGAGGCGGTCGCCTCCGGCGGCAGCTTCCGAAACGCACAGGGCTGGAGCTTCCTTCCTGCGTGCGGGGCGCAACGCGGCAATGCGCGCGAATTTGTCGTCTCTGCTCAAGTTAAGGCACAAAGGCACGGAATTTGAAACCACAGATGAACACAGATAAACACGGATAAGAAAAAACAAAAAGCAGAGAAGGGAAGATTCAAAAGGATGAATTTTGTTTTCATAATCGCATTGTTTTGCATTTTCCTTCTTTTATCCGTGTTCATCTGTGTGCATCCGTGGTTCCGTTTTCTCGTGCTTCTGCCTCTTCATGCGCCGAGGCGGGAGAGGATCGCCAGGGCGGCTTCTTTGGCGCGCTCGCCTCGCTCGCCTACGGGGCCGACGCACGAGGGGCATCCGTTTTCGCAGGGGCATGCGGCGATCAGCTCGCGCGTTTTTGCGAGCAGGATGTTGTGCGCGCGGTACAGCGGCTCGGAAAATCCGATTCCGCCGGGATAGGCGTCGTAGAGATATAGATTGGGCTCGAAGAATTCCTTTTCCGCAAGGGCGGCGATGGCTTCCGGGCTGGCCGCTTCTTCCCACTCGATCTCCGAACCGGGAGAAGGCGGGCGCTCGCCGATGGCTGTGCCGAGGTCGCGCGCGTCGCACATCAGCAGCAGCGTGGCGATGGATTCCAGGGCGTGGAGCAGGCCGAACATGCCGCTCTGGCGGTCGCTGACGGAAAAGGGAAGCGATTCCACGAGCGGGCGTTCGAGGGTCAGCCAGAAAGCCGTGGTGTGCATTTCGTTTTCGGGCAATTCGAGCTTTCCGTCGCCGACGTTTTCGTTGGTGAAAAATTTGATTTTCTTGAAGCCGATCACCTGCGATCGAACCAGCACGTCGCCGTGGGACCGCGCGGCCTGCGCGTCGGCGCCGCCCGCCTCGATGCGCTCGCTGGCCGCGCATTCCAGCACGCGGACCTGCGTGTAGCGGATGGCGTCGGTGTAGTAGTCCACATCGACGCGCTTCACGTACGCTTTCCGCTCCTCGAAATTGAGCGCTTCGACGTGAAACTGCTGTCCCTGGTGAAGGTAAATCGCCTTGGGATGAACCGTGGTGAGCGCGCTCGAGAAATCCACTTCGCCGATCACTTCGGTCCCTTCCGTGGTATTCACGATCACGAAATTGTCCGACGTCACCGAGCGCAGGCTTACGGTGTCCGCGGGATAGGCTTCCTGCGTCCAGTGCCAGTGCTCGCCGGTGCGATGGAGGAAGCCCGCTTCGGCGAGCCGCTCGCAAAGATCGGGGACATCCACGCTTCCAAATGTTTCGCCTGTCGCGATCGGCAATTCAAACGCGGCGCACTTCAGGTGATTGATCAGGATTTCCAGATTGTCCGGCTGGACGAAGGCGTGCTCGGGCGAGCGGCCGAAAAAATAATCCGGATGCTGCACGATGAATTGGTCGAGCGGCGCCGAGGAAGCGACCAGCACGGCGCAAGAGCTTCCGCTGCGCCGCCCGGCGCGGCCGGCGCGCTGCCACGTGGATGCAATCGTGCCGGCGTAGCCGGCCATGATCGTGGCGTCGAGCGAGCCGACGTCAATCCCGAGCTCCAGCGCATTGGTCGAGACCACGCCGCGAATGCGGCCTTCGCGCAAACCGTGCTCGATTTCGCGGCGCTCGCCGGGGAGATAGCCTCCACGATAGCCGCGAATGGCGGGCGGCTGTCCGGGCTGCGCCGGATTCGCCTGCTGCAAATAGGTGAGCAAGACTTCCGTATAAAGACGCGAGTTGGCGAACACGATGGTCTGCAGGTTTCGCTTCAGAAATTCCTGAGCGACGCGCGACGTCTCGTTGATATAGCTGCGGCGGATTCCCAGAAAACGGTTCACGACCGGCGGATTGTAGAAGACGAAAAATTTCTCTCCGGCCGGCGCGCCGTTTTCCTCGATCACCTCGAAATCGGTTTCCGCCAGGCGGGACGCGAGTTCGCCCGGATTCGCGATCGTCGCCGAGGAGCAAATGAATTGCGGATTCGAGCCGTAAAATCGCGCGATGCGCCGCAGCCGCCGCAGCACGTTGGCCAGGTGGCTGCCGAACACGCCGCGATAGGTGTGCAGCTCGTCCAGCACCACGTAGCGCAAGTTCTCGAACAGCCGCTGCCAGCGCGTGTGGTGCGGCAGGATTCCCGTGTGCAGCATGTCCGGATTCGATAGCACGATGTGCCCGCGCTCGCGAATCGCCTTGCGCGCGTCGGCGGGCGTATCGCCGTCGTAGGTAAAGACGCCGAAGCGATTGTCGAGGCGCGCGGACAAATCGTGCAACTCGGCGAGCTGATCCTGCGCGAGCGCTTTGGTAGGGAACAGGTACAGCGCGCGCGCGTCCGGATTTTCGAGGACCGCGTTCAGGACCGGCAGGTTGTAGCACAACGTTTTCCCGGACGCCGTCGGCGTAACCACGACAACGTTGCGCCCCTCCCTGACGGCTTCCGCGGCCATGGCCTGGTGGCTGTACAACTGCGTGACGCCTTTTTCCGCATAGGTGTGCGCCAGCTCCGCGCGCACCCATTCCGGCATGGGCGCAAACTTGGCTTCCCGCGCCGGGATATGGTGCACGGCGGTAATGATTTCGCCGAGGCGGTCGCGCTCCGCGAATTGCTCGACGATTTCGCGGACGCGCGCCAGCGTGACCGAATCTTTCGTGGATCGCACCGCCAGAGATTGAGCCACTGCCAGCCTCCTCTACGCTTCGCCTTTTATTCGCTACGCTACCATGCCGCCGCGGGCAGCGCAACGGTCTTTCTTCGCGCAGCAGTTCAAACAATTTCGCGCGGCCTGAAGGACTCAACCTGCGACGCCCAGTTTTCGAATTCTCGCGCGACTGTCGTTGAAGGCTCATGCACCGGCCCTGTATCGATGGGCCGTGTCTCAGCCCTGTCCTTCTTTAGTCCCATCGACCAGTCGAGCGTGGCAATTTGCCGTGAACTACTCTGCGCGCAGGTCGAGGGGACTGCATCGGAAAACGAATTCAGAATTTTCTTAAGTCCACTGAACCTTGAACCAAAGCGATCTTCGGGGGCCGGCTACAAATGAAAGACGGGGGAAGAAAATGAGAATTTGCCGGGAAAATCAAAAACAAAATTCAGACAGTTGCGGCGACCATGACGATCCTGTTCGCTTTTGGAACAGTGGCGCATGCGAATATACGAGTCAGCCCTTCCTCCGTCAATTTTGGCAGTCAATCGGTAGGTTCGCCAGCGCGTCACACACGGTGACCATAACGAACGACAATAAACGCAGTATTACGATTTCCAGCGTTTCCGCATCCGGCCGCCCAGTTTTCCTTTTCCGGGCCTTCTTTGCCTGTCAATTTGAATCCTGGCCAGAGCCTGACTGGCTCCGTGACGTTCAAACCGTCTGCCGCGCAGGCCTATTCCGGCACCCTGGTATTCACGCGGGCCAACGGTTCGACGATTTCGGTTGCCCTGAGCGGAACCGGCACCGGCCAGCCCGACGAGCCCAGTACGGTCGCGCCTACAATCTCATCGCAGCCGGCCAGCGCGAAAATCACCGCGGGACAAACGGCAACATTTAATGTTGCGGCAACCGGCACGGCGCCGATGACGTATCAGTGGAAGAAGAATGGCGCGGCGATCAGCGGCGCGACTTCCTCCACGTATACCACTCCGGCCGAGACGACCGCGGACAACAATGCGATGTTTACCGCCGAAGTGAGCAACACCGCCGGCAACGCAACCAGTGCCGCCGCGATGCTGACGGTAACGAGTACCACTGTGGCTCCGGCCATTACTACGCAGCCGGCGAGCCAGACCGTGATCGCCGGGAAAACAGCGTCATTCACTGTGGCTGCCAGCGGCACGGCTCCTATGACGTATCAATGGAGCAAGAACGGCGCAGCGATCAGCGGCGCGACGGCCTCCTTATACACGACTCCGGCCGAAACGACGACGGACAACAATGCAAAATTCACCGTCGCGGTGAGCAACAGCGCCGGCAGCGCTACCAGCAACGCCGCCGTGCTCACGGTTACGAGTGCCACCGTGGCTCCCGGCATTTCGACCCAGCCGGCCAGCCAGACCGTGATTGCCGGGAAAACCGCATCGTTCACTGTCGCGGCCACCGGCACGGCGCCCCTGACGTATCAGTGGAGCAAGAACGGCACTGCGATCAGCGGCGCGACTTCGTCCACTTACACGACTCCGGCCGAAACGACGACGGACAACAGCGCAAAATTCACCGTCGCGGTGAGCAACAGCGCCGGCAGCGCGACGAGCAATGCAGCGATTCTAACAGTGACCGCCTCCTCGCTTCTTCTCAACTCCAGCTCGTCCTCCTTGAACTTCGGCAGTGTGACCATGCCAAGCAGCGGCACGCAGATCCGTCACGCTCACGAACGCGGGCAATTCCAGCGTCACGATTTCCAACGTCACCGTTTCCGGCGCGGGCTTCAATGCCAGCGGCGTTTCCTCCGGGCTTATTCTGACTCCGGGGCAGACGGCGACCTTGACGGCAACTTTCACGCCAGCCGCGGCGGGCAGCGTGACGGGCAACGTTTCCGTCGCCAGCAATGCCACAAACTCGCCGGACTCCATCTCGCTTTCGGGCACGGGAGTCGCGGCCGTGAGTCACTCCGTGGCATTGACCTGGACGCCGAGCACGTCCACCGTGATCGGCTACAACACGTACTCCTCAGCGGTATCCGGCGGGCCGTACACAAAACTGACCAGCACACCGGACGCGGCGACCTCGTACACCGATGGCAGCGTTCAGGCCGGGCAAACCTACTACTTCGTCGTCACTGCGGTCGATTCCAGCAATGTGGAGAGCGCCTACTCCGCCGAGGTCAGCGCGCTGATTCCGTAATTCTCAGAGCGGGGCAAGAAAAGGAGCCGCGATTCCCGTCGCGGCTCTTGCCTTTTCGCATTCTTTCTACAATTCGCTGACTGAATCTTAATTCTTGGCCTCCGCAGCGTGGCGCATGACGTCGACAACCTCGGATGTCTGCCACTCGTTACCGGGCCACATGTCTGCCACGGTTCCATCGGCTGCGAGCAAGATCGTATTCATGCTATGTGAGATCTGGCTGTCTTGTTCGGAGTAGGAGAGGCCAAAACTGCCGGTTAGTTTTTGCAGGTCCGCGGGAGTCGTGGAAACAAAATCCCAGTGCTCGAAACCCTTGGGATCATGCTCCATGTAGGACAGTCCATACTCCCGCAAAACAGGCGGTTTGTCGTAGTTTGGATCCAGGCTAATGCTGATCAAGTGCGTTTTTTTGTAGTCGTCGGGATTTTTCGCCAACTCTTTTTGGATGACGGCGAATTGCCTGCTCAACAGCGGACAATAATCGGGAAAGGGACAACGCGTGTAAATGAACGTCAGAAGAACGACTTTGCCTTTAAATTGGCCGAAATGCAGAGTCTTGCCATCCTGATTGACCATCGGGACATCGGGAACCTTGTCACCAATCATCAGGACTTGTGGGGCCGGGCCCTCCGCGGGGACTCGACCAGCGGCTTTGCCGATCACGGTCACGTGTTCCAACCAAAACTTTCCCGGCTGTTCCACAATTACATCTGCGCGGATGACATCCGCCGGCTGGACGCGTTGAAACCCATCCGGATCTTTCACCGCATAGGGCATTGTCATCGCCGCCATAAATCCGGGGATGTCGTCATTGTCGATGATGAGTTGCTGGGTGGCGGGTTGTTTGCTGATGACGCGTCCCGTCAAGGTGTAGGTTTGGTCGGTGAATCCTTGCAACTGGACAGGAGAAAGGAAATAAACACTACGAAAATGAATCGGCCATAAGGTGAATTTGGTTTGTGTTGTCATGACGATTCTCTCAAGCCTCCTTTCAAGGGCCGATCTAAGAGAGCCCCATTTGGAAATTGTTTCGGCTGTTTGTTCAGCCGGCGTTTTCAAGAAGAGCTGATCCTAGATCAGTTAATAATGGAACCGATAGCGCAGCTCGACGAAAATTTCCCGTGGATTGTTGAAGTGGAATCCGCCGAAGGTCAGGCTGTCATCCAGCATCACGCGGCGGTTTCCCACATTCAGTCGCGCTTACGGAAACGGTGAAGTTTTCGCCGAAATCCTTGCCGAGGGAAAGATCGACCGTGGTGTGTCGCGGGCAAATAGTCCAGGGAGGAACAACAGGGAGCGACTCCCGTTACCGCCGGGCCATTGCCGTTGCTGAAGCCCGAGCCATAGTAAACGTTGCCGGACACAAATGTTCGCCACGGAAGCGTGGTTTGGACCCCCACGTTGAGAGTGTTCCTCTGGTCGTGATCCAGTTGGCCGTAATCGGAGCTGGGTGTGTTGTCCGTGGGGATCAGACCGCCGGTGATGTTTCCCCTGGATTCGGCGATCTGATTGGAGTAGGCCAGATGCAGCTGCGCCCTTTGCCACAGACGGGGAGATCGCAGCGTCATTCCCAGCCGCGAATCAACGCCTCCGTCAGTGTGACCGGAATGAAGATGTTGGATTCGCCCAGATTGTTGTGATCGAAAAAATTGTTCGCCCGCGTGCGGAATGTATCCGCATCGAGACTCCAGCCTTTGTACGGGATCGTCACGCCGAATTGATATTCTTCATCCCGCTCGCCGTGTAAGGACCCAAAGCTGATATCCTTGTCCACTCGCTGCGTTCACCAGCGCAGGCCCGGAGAATCGTGAGCAAGGGAGGGGCCGGTAGAAATGTCCGTAGAAGCCGTGGAATACCCAGTTGATCTTGGGGATCTGCAGCGAAATTCCAGCGCGCGGACTCGTGGCATTTTCCGTGATGCCGTTCCGAACTGAAGTGAGATTGCCGCACGCCGCCGCTCAGCGTCAGCCAGGAAGTTGCCTTGAATTTATCTTCAAACCAGAATTCCTCCAAGTTTCCGCCGATGATTTCGCGATCCGTGAAATTTGGGGCGCTTCCATCGTTAAATAGGTACATCGAAAAAGTTGATTGTCATGCTGCTAGAAGCCGTAGAACCCGGCGCTCATCGTGTTCCGCGCGACCGTCCCGCTGAAAGTGACCTGCGCCCCGGCATAAGTGGAAGCCCGGTCGTCGGTCGTGGCGGTGGGAAAGTCGTTCGGATTGCCGGCGTAATTCGCGCTGTTGTAGTGAAAGAACGGAGAGACCGTCAGAAGGGCATTGGGGCTGATGGTTCGCACCCAGGAGAAATTGAGAAATGTGTCCGCTTCCTGCTCGCCATCCTATTGGTAAATGCCGCCTTGGGGGTTGCCGCTGCTATCGACACAGGTGGATGGCGGCGAACAGGGAGTGATCGTAATTGCGCCTGGAACGCCGTCAATTTCGGTGATCACGCCCGGCTGAAACGGGAATCTGATAGTAATCTCTGCGCGAAGACATGACAAAGCGCAATTGGTCTTTCGGGTCCACGTTGAAGATCAGCGAACCAAATCCGCCGAAGCCGTTTTCCGCGTCATGAATGACCGCGGGCGTCGGCGGCTGGAGCCCAAGATTGCTTCGATTTCCGTTGAAGCTGCCGTAGTAGGCAAATCGCTCCGTGTGCCCGCCGCAACTGATCTGGTCGTTGGTTTGATAGAAATTTCCGAAGCTTGTGACCAGGTCGCATTCCTTGTCGCGCTCAAATCCGGTTCGCGGGACGACGTTGAAGACGCCGTAGGTTCGATCGCCGTAGTCCGCGTCATAACTGCCTCGCTGCACTTCCATGTAATCGATGTCCTTGGGATCGAACTGCGGGCCCACATTGCTGGCGATATTTGTGTTCGGAACCGGCACGCCGTCCACCAGCCAGCTCACCTGGTGCCCGCCGCGAATGTGAAGTTGATCGTGGGTAACGTACGAACCAGGAACATAGTCCGTGATCATGGCCAGACTGTTGGTGCGGTCGGCGCCGGGCGTCTCTTGAATCGTCCTGGCGGCTCAGAAGAGTTGTGGGAGTGACCGAATCCATGGATGCGGTGACGGGTTCTCCGGTAACCACTGTTTTTTCCGTGACGCCGGCCAGCTCCAATTGAAAATGCAAAACGGGGCTTGATCCGGACGTCGACGACGACATTCTGCTGCGCCTGTCTGAAAATTGGCAACGGTGACCGTGACGGTGTATTCGCCCAGCGGCACGGCGCTGAATTCGAATTCTCCGTCCTCATTGGTTTTTTGGTGCTGCACCCAATCGGAATGCTGCGCCTTCAGATCCACCGCGGCATCCTGAATGGGCCGGTGCTGCGGATCATGCACGATGCCATGCACGGTGCCGAAAATTTCCGCGCGCGCAGGCGCGGGAAAAGATCGCATGCGATACGCAACGAAAGCCAAAACAATTCCTAGACAATTCAAAACCATTCTGAGATTCATTTTCTCCCTCCTCGAGTTGAAATTCCGAACGACGCCGGCACGGACGGCACGTAGATCCGGTGGAATTCACTATTTCAAAGTGGATCGTTCCGTTAGCTCGGAAAGGTGCGAGGAGGGGGAGTCAAAGGAATCGCTGGCAACGTAAGGGAAGAATCTGGGATGCCGATGCGGGAGCAGCTTCCGCGACAGCGGGACCGCGCAGTGCAACGGGCGCTACCAAAACAAATGCGGCGGTTCCCACGACTGGATTCGGTGCGGCGTCACAGGCCCGCATCGAGCAATCATTTTGTCCGGGGACTGCCCATCGCATCGCAATTGCTCTTGTCCCTCTGGAGAGTCGCTCATCTGGCGATGGTGCAACGGGCAATAGATCGTGTTGCAGCAGGCGGGCAAATCGGCGGCGGAAAGCGTTTCCGCCAGGGCGGAGACACCCGGCAGAAGCAGTGCCAGAAGAGCCGCGATGGCCGCGAGTTTGCGCACGAATTTCCGCAATTTGGAAGGCCTCTTGCACGTCAGAGCATACTCGCGAAGCATACCCGCTACAGACGCCTGTCGACTGACCAACGTCGAGCGAGACCTGCTGACTGCTGCGCGCCTTCCGGTCTTGACACACGGCGCGTCGCCCGCCAATATGCAAGGCATGGCACATTCCTTTTTGATTTTTGATTTTGGCGGTAATGAAGAAGCCGCCCAGCAGGCGCGTCATCGAATTGACGGGTGGAAGCAGGGATTCCGGCTCGACAAGAAGCTCCAGGTCAAATTTGAGCGCAAGGAGCCGGAAGGAAAGCCGGCTGGCGCGCCGGCCGCGCCGCCAAAGGCTGCGAAATCCGGCGCAAAAGGGAAGGCCAAGCCGGGCGCAAAATCAAAATCCGAAGACGAGACCGCTTCAGAGGCCAATTCGCGCAACGGCCGATCCCGCGCAAATTCGATTGATTGTCCGCCTCGATTTTTCCGATCACGAAAAGCTCTCTCACCAGCGCTGGATCGAGCGCATCCCGGCCGAAGAGCCGTTCAAAGCCGCAAATCCGCAAGTTATTCGCGCGGGCGAACCGGAGTTCAAAGCCACTTCAGATTTGTTTGATTCGTTGGATTGAGAAGTCTCGCGGCAGGGCTGCGGCTGGGATCTGTTAGCTGCGGGACGCTTGCATGGTCTCAAGGGACGCAAATACACACGACAGGAACTCATCCTTGCGAACACGCTCGCCCCTGCGAATGGCGGCGCCCAAGACCCAATCCGGCCACCAGGGCGACTAGCGACCACATAGCCAAGACCTTCAGGATTAGAATTCCCATCTTCGCCTCCCCGGGCTCACATTCGGAACCCGCATATGGGTATGGCAAAACAAGAGCCAAACAGATGGTCCGACAACATTTCCCTAAACCCTAGCAAATCCCAACAAATAGAAAGACGCCCGACACCTCTACCACTGCAATCGCTTCCAATGCGAGCCCGGTAAACTCTATATGGCTCCAGAGTTCTTTACATCCTATGCGTACTATAACTTACAGTACATCGTCGTTGCAATACCCTTCCTTAAAATTCTCCAAGTCCTCGACGTCGAGGAGCGCTCTTCGGATTTTCAGCCTGCCCATTCGGACGGCTAAACCCCCCGTCCCAATTCTGTCCTTTTGACCAGCGTCTTATTTGCGCTTCTGCCGATAGGCTTATATGTGGACCTGCAGCCGCCTTGTCGGCGGTTAGGCCGGAACCCTGTCGGTGGACCCGAGCGGGCACAACAGGGTCGGAGGACTGTTCATGCGTGTGGCGTATCGTCGGTCTGTATTCATTTTAGGGTTGCGTGCTTCTGCTTGTCATTTTCGGCCAACGCCCAAACCTGGCGGCAAGTTGGCCCTCCCGGTGGAGACGTCCAATCCCTCGCAGCTGTGCCTGGCAACGCGCGCACGCTTTTCCTCGGCACTTCTGACGGGCACGTGTTTGGCTCCCGCGATGCGGGAGAACACTGGGAATTGCTCGGAAGAATTGGCGAGCATCACGACGACGTGATCATGTCCATGGTTGTGGATGCGCGCTCGGCAAATACGCTTTATGCCACGAGTTGGACGCTCAGTTCCCATGGCGGGGGCGTTTACCGCAGCGCTGACGCCGGCCATACCTGGCAACTCATTGGTCTTGAAGGGCTTGTAGTTCGCGCCATTGCCGAAGCGCCTTCCAATCCGGACATTCTTGTCGCGGGCGCTACCGATGGCGTTTATCGCTCCGAAGACTCTGGAAAGCACTGGGCCCGCATCTCCCCGGAAAAACACGAAGACCTGCGCAATTTCGATTCGATTGCCATCGATCCGCATGATCCCAATACATTTATGCGGGCACCTATCACCTGCCTTGGAAAACGGTCGACGGCGGGAAGAACTGGACTCCTGTTCACCAGGGGATGGTGGACGATTCGGACGTGATGAGCATCACGATCGACCAGAACAATGCCTCGCACGTTTTTGCCAGCGCATGCTCGGGCATTTACCACAGCCCGGATGGCGGAGCGAACTGGACCAAGTTCAAGGGAATCCCCAAGGATTCCCGCCGAACCGTGCACATTCTGCAGGACCCGAAACGCCCGATGACGGTCTACGCGGCCACGACGGAAGGCCTCTGGAAGACTTCGGACGATGGCGCAACCTGGCGCCTGATTACGCCCGTGTCCTGGAGCATTCTTTCGATGGTGATCGATCCTGAAAATTCGGACCGGCTGATTCTCGGCACCGAACGGCTTGGGCATTCAGGTGAGCGACAATGGCGGGCAAACCTACCGCGCCTCGAACCAGGGTTTCTCGCACCGGCGCATCGTGGATGCGGCTGTTGATCCGCAGCATCCGGAACGCGCGCTGGTGGTGCTGACCAGCAATTTTGAGCCTTTGCTTGAAACGAACGACGCGGGGCGCACGTGGACTCCGCTTGCCACCGGCCTCAAGTCCGGCCCGCCGCGCCACATTTTCGCTTCTCCCGATGGCTGGTTCGCGGCTCCCGGCCCCGGCGGATTGCTGCGCTACGATGCTTCCAAGAGTTCCTGGGTGCCGGTCAATCAGGTCACCGAAAAGTCCGTTCCAGCGCAGACCCGCCGCGCCGCTTCTGTGAAAAAGGTGTCGGCGCAGAGCACGAAAACTTCGGCTTCGAAATCGGCGGCGAGTTCCGCGGCTCCCGCAGCGACAAAATCAACGGTTCCGTTCCATGCCAAAGTGAATGACATGGCGTTTGGCCATGACGCCTGGTATGCCGCCACGCGAAGATGGATTGCTGGTTTCGCGCGACCGCGGCCTCAATTGGAGCACGGTGTCCCTCGCGCCCGTGCAGCAACCTGCGGCAGCCGCTCCCGCAGTGAGCACCAGCCTCGATTCGCGCGGTGCGCACAGGCAACGGCGATTCTTATGTCTGGGCGCTGACGTCCGCGGCAACTCGAAGTCTCCGGCGACGGCGGGAAGACCTGGATTTCGCGGGCTCTGCCGTTTGAGCCGCGAGGTTCGCTGCATCTCCATCCGACGGATGAAAACACGGTTGTGCTGGCGAGCGACCACGGAGTCTTCGTTTCTCGCGATACCGGGGAATCCTGGCATCAGGCAAACCTTTCGGAACTCTCGATCGACGATTTGGCCCCGGTCCGAAATGCCGTCGTCGTATCGACGGCGAAGGGCACTCTGTTCCTTTCCCGCGACGGCGGAAAGACCTGGGGACACATGGACGGTCCCAATGCGGAGGGCACGCTTTCTGCTTTGCGCTCGCGCGAAGCGGGAAACCAGTTGGTCGCGGCGTCGGCCACGGAGGGTTTGTTTGTGCTTGACATGGGCTCGGCATCGTCCGCGTCCGCCGATTCGGTTCCAGCTTCGCCGGCGGCGCAGCACTAGCTGTACGTGGAAGGTTCGATAAGACGCTGCACCAGGCGAGTAGCAGGGTTCTGCAACGGATTTATAGAGATTGCCTGCGCACCTTCGCTGCCGCGATGTTGTGCGCTAGCAATATGTCGGCGCTCATCCCCCCGGTTGCGCCGTCATGCAACGCGGCGAGCGTTTCCATCCCAGCACCACACCCTGGGATGGAACGCTCGCCGCGATTTTTTTGGTGCCTGCAGATTTGGAACCACGGATGCACACGGATGAACACGGATTAAAGAAAAAAACAAGAGGGAATCGCCTTCAAAGAGTAGAGGTCGATTCCGTCTTTACTGCCGACTTGGATTCTTTCCTTCATTTTTTCTATCCGTGTTCATCCGTGTGAATCCGTGGTTTCAAACGGGTTCTCCCCGAGGCGGGCAATGAGCTATCCGGTTGGCTACTTTTAGGAGAACATTTTCTTCTGTTTATTCGCTGGCGCGCCTGGCTTTGGATATAATGAGATGTACTTCCGAAACTAGCTGCCCTAGCTCAGCTCAAGGTGATTCGGATGCCGGTTCAGGCGCGCCCCAAGACGGCGACATATGATTCCAGCCGGTATCAAGGCCTATCCCGGGGGGATCTTCTTCGTATTTACCGCACCATGTTTCTTTCGCGGCGGATCGATGACCGCGAAATCCAGCTGAAACGGCAGAACAAGACTTTTTTCCAGATCAGCGGCGCGGGGCATGAAGGCGTTTTGGCCGCCGCGGGGCTGATCCTCCGGCCCGGCCATGATTGGGTGTATCCCTACTATCGCGACCGCGCGCTTTGCCTTGCGCTGGGCGTCACGCCGCTCGAAATGTTCCTTGCAGGCGGTGGGAGCCAAGGACGATCCGAATTCCGGCGGGCGGCAGATGCCTTCGCACTGGGGCATTCCCCGGCTGAATATTCTTCCGCGGTCTTCCGTCCACGGGGATGCAGTACACGCAGGCCGTTGGCATGGCGGAGGCGTCCCTATATTTCGAGAAGTTTCCGCACGCGCTGCAGCAGGCTCAGCAGGCGCCGCTCGGCGAACATGTGCGCCACCAGGCGGACGAAATTGTGTACGTTTCGGGCGGGGATGGTTCCACGAGCGAAGGGGAATTTTTCGAAGGGCTGAATTCCGCCTGCCTGCGAAAACTTCCGATTCTCTTTTTGATCGAAGATAACGGCTGGGCGATTTCCGTTCCGGTGCAATTTCAGACGGCGGGCGGAAACATTTCGAAACTGGTGGCGAATTATCCCGGCCTTTTTCTGGAGGAGTGCGACGGCAGCGATCCGCTTGCGAGCTACGCGGTTCTTCAGCGCGCCGCGGAATATTGCCGGGCGCGAAAGGGGCCGGCGCTGGTGCATGCGCAGGTCACGCGCCCCTATTCCCATTCGCTTTCCGACGACGAAAAACTTTACAAGATCGCAACGCCTTGCGGGAAGAAGAGGCGCATCGCGACCCCATTCCCAAGTTCGGGCTATTTTTGGTGCGCGAGGGGATCGTCGATGAAAAAGAATTGGAGGCCATCGAAGCGGAAGTGGACCGGGAAGTCCGCGAAGCGTCCGACCAGGCCCTCGCGGCGGAGCCGCCCGCCAAAGAATCCATCCTGGTCAATCAGTATTCTCCCGATGTCGATCCGGCTTCTTCGCGCTTTGAATCCGCTCCTCAATTTTCCGGCGAACCGCGCACCATGGTGGAAATGGTTTCCGCGACGCTGGCCGATGAGATGGCGCGCGACGAACGGATCGTCGTGCTCGGCGAGGACGTGGCCGATTGCAGCAACGAAGAAGACTTGAAGCACGTGAAAGGGAAGGGCGGCGTTTTCAAGGCCACCGTCGGCTTGCAGCGGCGTTTCGGATACGCGCGCGTCTTCAATACGCCGATTGCGGAGGCCTGCATCGTCGGCAGCGCGCTGGGCATGGCCGCGCGCGGCTTGAAACCTGTCGCGGAGATTCAGTTCTTCGACTACATCTGGCCGGCGATGATGCAGCTGCGCAACGAATTATCCTTATTTCGCTGGCGCTCGAATGGAGCGTTCAAGGCGCCCGCCGTGATTCGCGTGGCTACCGGCGGCTATCTGACGGGCGGAGCGATTTATCACAGCCAGAGCGGGGAAGTGCTGTTCACGCACACGCCGGGAATTCGCGTGGTCATGCCTTCGACTGCGCTCGATCTTTGCGGCTTGTTGCGCACGGCGATTCGCTGCGACGATCCCGTGCTGTTTCTCGAACACAAGCATCTGTACCGCCAGCCCTACAACCGGTCTCCCTATCCCGGCCCGGATTACACCGATTCCGTTCGGGCGCGCGCGCGTTGCGCGGGAAGGGACCGACGTGAGCATCATCACGTACGGCGCCGTCGTTCACCGCGCCGAAGTCGCCGCGGCGCAACTGGAGCGCGAAGGCGTCTCCGTGGAAATTATCGATCTTCGCTCGCTCTCGCCATTTGATTGGGAGGCGATCGCCGCGACCGTTCGGAAGACCAATCGAGTGATTGTCGCCCATGAAGACATGCTCTCGTGGGGTTACGGCGCCGAAATTGCCGCGCGCATTGCCGACCAGCTTTTTGATGAATTGGATGCTCCTGTGCGGCGCGTTGCGGCGATGGACACCTTCTGCGCCTACCAGCCGAACCTCGAGGACGAAATCCTTCCACAAAGCAGCGATCTGGTCTGCCGCCGTCCGCGAATTGCTTGCCTACTGACGCGCGCTGAGTTAAGTAGCGCCGGCGTCTCGCAGGCCTCCTCCCGGGGACGCCATTCTCCTGATTGGCGATGTCAGCGTCACGCCAATCGGGAGATTGGCGTTCCCAGGCTTGCAAAGCGAATCTTCGGCTGTTAGGTTTCTTGGGGCCTGTTCTTGGAGGACTGCGATTTTAACTTGTGAAAAATGCGGGGCGGAAATTCCGGAGGGGGCCAGTGTACTGCCCGCAATGCGAAACTCCTGTGAGCGTCGCGCAAATCGGGCCTGTGTACGTTCCGCAAAGCGCCCAGCCGCCGGAGTCGTCCCGCGATTCACGAGCTTTCCGCGTTGCCGCCACGGCCGGCGTTCGCGGGGTTTTGGCTGCGGGCGGTTGCCTATTTGATCGATACCATCCTCATCTCCCTCGTTCTTTGGGTTGATCGCGTCGTTTTATCCGTCCACGTTCATCAAATTTCCTGACGCCGCGTACCGCTTCGCTGACTTCTTTGCCGCAACTTACGCCGATCGCATTTGCCATCACGATTACAGCGACCTGGTTTTATTACACGATGTTCGAGGCTTCGGTCTGGCAGGCCACGCCGGGCAAACGAGTCTTGAGGCTCTACGTCACGGACCTGAACGGGCAACGCATTACGTTGCGCGCGCGGCCGCGGCGCGCAATTTCGCAAAAATAATTTCCAGTTTGACGTTTCTGGTGGGCTACCTTGTTGCAGGATTCACGGAGAAGAAGCAAGCCCTGCACGACATTCTTGCCAGCTGCCTCGTGCTGCGCAGGCCGTAGAATTTAGTAGCGCGGGCTTCAGCCTGTGGGTTTCTGCCGCGATGCCGGGACAGAAACCCACAGGCTGAAGCCAGTGCTACTCAGGTTCCCATAGGGGAATGGTTTTTCCCATGCCTCGCGCGACCGCCATTTCGTATACGCGCACAGCCGCCGCCAGGTCCCACGTTGCGATGCCATTCGATTTGAACAAAGTGATTTGATCGTGGGCGGTTCTGCCGGGCGTTTTTCCGGCTACGATTTGCGATAACTCCTGCACCGCGTTCCATCGCGACTGGTCCTCTCCGAATGCCTGAATGAGGTCGCCGGCTTCCATCTTGGATTGCTCGATCGAATCCACCACGATTTTGGCGGCGCGGCCGACCGCGGCGGCATCGAGTTCGCGCTTTTGCGGCCAGTTCGCTCCCATGGCGTTGATGTGCATGCCGGGCGCGAGCCACGCGCCTTCGAGCACGACCTTCGTCGCGGAAGTCGCCGTGATAATGATGTCCGCGCCCTTCACGGCTTCCTCGCCGGAGTCCATTGGTTCCACGGTGACGCCGATCCGTTCGCTCATCTCGCGGCAAAACTTTTCGCGGCGCTCGGGATCGCGTCCGAAAGCGCGAACTCGCTCCAGGCGCCGCACGGCTGCGACGGCTTCGAGTTGCGTCCGCGCCTGGTAGCCTGTGCCGATGATGCACGCGGTCCGCGCATTTGCATTGGCGAGATATTTCGTCGCGACGCCGCTGGCCGCGCCGGTGCGAATCTGGCCCAGCGCGTCGGCCTCAATCAGCGCCGCCATTTCGCCGGTTGTCGATCGGAAAAGCGGCACGACGAAACGCGCGGCGCCGCGCGCGACCGTATAAATTTTCATGCCGATATATCCCCGGACCGGGTCGGCCGCCGCCATGTAGTGCAGGAGCGCGTTGTCGGGCAGCTTGATTCTGCGGCGCGGATGCAGGATCAGCTCGCCGTTGCCCTTGCTGGCGCAAGGACTCTTCCACGATTTCCAGCGCGATGGGCATCGTCAAAAGGGAGCGAACATCGGCTTCGGTAAGAAGCAGTGTCATAGCGGGTCCTTATTTTCCAGGTGCATGCGAAACCGGAATACTTTCGGCGCGGAGGGATCGAACACGAGCATTTCCGCATGAGGCGTCACGGCGAGTTGAGGCGCGGCGATTTTGCCGATGCTCGCCCCAAGGTCCGCGTCGAGTTTGTGTTGTCCATCCGCGGTCCAAACGCGAATTTCCGATGATGAAGCAGCCATCGTAAAAACAAACTCGCCCGTCATCGGCAAATCCGGTGATGGGGTTGGACTCCCCCGACGGAGTACTCGCCGTCGCGCCAAGAGGTCATCCATGAGCCGTCGGAAGAAAATTTCTCGATGCGCCCGGTCTTGAAGTACGCCACGAATACCGAATCATCCGGTTCCGCGGAAACCCACGATGGCCGCTCATCCGCCGAAAGGGCTTTTTGCGGAGCGGACCAGGATTTTATGAGATGCCCGTGATTGTTGAACTTCAGGACGCGCGAATTCGCGGGATCGGGCACATAGATCGTGCCCTCCTCATCGATGCCAATGCCCAGCGCGCCGGAAAAATGCCGCTGGGCGGCGCTCCGCCAGGATTGGAAGAAATGTTCCATCGGGGAAAAAGACGTGGATGTTGCCCTGTTGAGCGTCAGCGACATAAATGGCGCCGCCGGAGTCCACTGCGATCCCGGAGGCGTGGCGCACACGCGTGTCCTCAAAGGAAAGCAGGGGAGTGCCGCTCGATTCAAATTTGTGGACGAAGCCGGCAGCCGGGTCGGCAAAGAAAATGTTGCCCAGCGAATCGGCCGCGAAAGACACGGGCGCGTCGAGTTTGCCCGGGCCTTCGCCTTTGTCTCCCCAGGCGCCGAGGAACTCAAACGGCGGAGGAGGCTGCGGTTTCGGCGCCGGATCCGCGCGATTGCCGCAAGAGACGAGGAAAAATACGGCGGCAAGCGCGGCTTGAGGAAATCTCCATCGCATCGAATCGGAATTTGTCTTCGCCATGCGGCAATCTTGCGTTCAGAGATCGTGCGAACTTTTCGGGTAGGATATTACCACGCGCTTCTTGGAGTGGCGTTGCGATCGCGCGGAAAGTGTTCAAAAAATATTGAACTCATCCGGGACTTGAGGCGGGGAAAATGTGCGAGTAAATCCGGCTTCAGCCTGTCCGGTTTGCGTGCGCAGACGCCAACGGAAGATAGGCTGAAGCCCGTCCTACTCAATTGCGTGAGCTGCCGCGCGAGGCGGCATTCTTCACGCGGCGCACAGATGTCTGGTACATGACATACGTTCTTTCCGCGCCGCCTTCGTCCACATCGGGAAATTGGAATTCCGGGCCCTTTTGCGCCGCTGGACATGTGAATAGGCAGGCGTCCGCACAGGTCGCTTTCCACGTAGGCAGTTTCGTAGCGTTTGCGCGCCGTGCCCCACGTGTAGACGCGCAGCATGGTGAAGTCGCAGGCCCCGCCCTCTCCGCCGCGCGATCCGGCAACCAGGTATTGGGGCGCTTCGCCGCCGGAGCCATCCGGGACGCGATTCAATTCGAACCAGGCCACGACGTGCAGATCCGCGGAACTGGCATAATCTTTCACGGGGCCGGGCAAATCGAGTTCAACGAATCGCGCCAGCACCCAACCGGCGACAAGCCCTGCCGCGCCGCCCACCGCCGCCGGAGACGGATTGCGCGAGGCCGGGTCCGCCGCTCACTGCGTCGCCTCGTGGCATCGCTTCACTTGCTGCCGGGACATTCTCCGAGGCATGAGTGCTGTCGCCGTTCGCCGGCGAATCGATGGCGCGCAGGACGAGCAGCCAATCTTCCTGCTTCGATTTCTGTTCATCCGCGGCAGAGGTTTTCTCTTCCTGTGAATTTTCCTCAGGGCCCCGGGAGCGTCCGCCACGGCCCGTTCCAAAATCAACACGCGCGTTCCTCGCCCGAACTGAAAAATTCGCTTGCCGTCGCGGCCGGGTTCGACGCGCACGTTGCTGAGGGTTTTCGTCCGGCCCCGCGCCTGAACGGGCAGCGTGCGCGCGCGCTCCAATAAAGAGGCGCTCTTTCCCCACAGATCGGAATCCATCATTTGCCGCGAATCGCGCATCCACCCAATCGTGCCCGATGGCGCGCGCACCTGCACCGCCGTGCCTTCCACGCGCACGACTTCCACGCGGTCGCCGTAATGCACTTCGGCGACTTCTTCGCGGACTTGCGCGAGCGTGTTCCAGAGGATGACGTCGCGGTCGGCCACGTAGCCGACCGAAATGACCTTCGGCGAGCCCGCATGACAGTTTCCAGTAGAGCAGGGCAGCGAGGATCAGGACGATGGGAATAAATCCCCGGCTGCGCACAATCCGCCAAATCATTTATTGATCTCCGAACGTGATGCCGACGGCTCGAGCCGTGCGAACCATGCTTCCCTTTGGATCCACCAGGCGCAGTTTCGCCGACCGCCTCGTCGAGGGTGACCGATTCAATTTCGCCGGCCCGCAGGCAAACCATTCGCCCGAATTCCCCGCGCGCAACCAGCTCCACGGCTTCGACGCCAAATCGCGTGGCCAGAATGCGGTCAAACGGGCTGGGCGATCCGCCGCGTTGAATATGGCCCAGCACGGTGACGCGGACGTCCTTCTTCAGAATCGTGTGGATTGCGTCGCCAATCACAAAACCCACTTGCCCGGGACGCGGCATGGGAAATGGGTTGCCGTGGCTATCGGTCGGCGGCAGTTTTATCCCCTCAGCCACGACGACCAGCGAGAATTTCTTTCCCGTGGCGGCGCGTTCGCGCAGCCTGTCGCATACCGTTTCGATGGTGAAGGGAATCTCGGGAATCAGGATCACGTCCGCGCCGCCCGCGATTCCGGAGTGCAGCGCGATCCATCCGGCGTCCCGGCCCATGACTTCGATGACCATCACGCGGCCGTGCGATTCCGCCGTGGTGTGCAGGCGGTCGATCGCGTCGGTGGCGACGTGCAGAGCGGTGTCGAAGCCGAAGGTGACTTCCGTGGCGGAGAGGTCGTTGTCGATGGTCTTGGGCACGCCCACAATCGGAATTCCCAGGCGCGCGAGATCGCGCGCAATGGTGAGCGTGCCGTCGCCGCCGATGGCGATCACGGCGTCTATGCCCAGCTTCCGCACGTTCTCAAGCAACACTGCAGTGAATAGTCGTGCGTGACTTTCTTGCCGTCTTCTTCGATCACGTAATGAAACGGGTTTCCGCGATTGGTGGTGCCCAGGATCGTCCCGCCGCGCGGCAAGATGCCGGCAATCGATTCCACCGTGAGAGGCATGAGTGCGTTCGGTCCAAATCAACCCGTCGAACCCGTCCGTTGATGCCGATAACCCTCCAGCCATGCCCCAAAATCGCCGCGCGCACCGCGCCGCGAATGACGGCGTTCAGCCCGGGGCAGTCTCCTCCTCCGTTTGCAATGCCGATGGTTTGGATGGTTTGAGCCATAGGTCCTCTGTGGGCGGCAGGCTACAGGGCCTGAAGCGCAAGAAGTTATTCTACACCATTCGCGAAATGAGTCCGGGGAGTTCAAATCTATACGTGACGAATGTGAGCCGTTCGCGGACATGTTCGGGAGAAGGCAAGACGTTCGCAGAGTTGGCGAAAACTTCGCATGGTCTTGCGCGCGCAACCGCGAACCCGGGAGGCTTTTTCATGGAGATCAATAAAGTGGTATCCTCCGCGTCAGATTTTGCTATCCCCAACAATCGAGTCTGAAAAACGAGGGAGTAACTTCAATGGAGCGAAAAAAAGCGACGGATTATCCGCAGGAGTTGCTGGACCATTTTGACAAGTACGTTCACGGCGACATCGACCGCCGTGAATTTCTGGATCGCGCGAATAAGTATGCAGTAGGCGGCGTAACGGCCGTGGCGATTTGGGAGAGCCTCCGGCCGAATTACGCTTTCGCGCAGCAGGTTCCCAAGGACGACGACCGAATCAAGGCGGGGTATGAAACCGTGCCCTCGCCGCAAGGCAATGGGAGCATCAAGGGGTATTACGCGCGTCCCGCGAAAGCAGCGGGGAAATTGCCCGGAGTACTGGTCATTCACGAAAATCGCGGCCTGAATCCCTACATCGAAGATGTGGCGCGCCGTCTGGCCGTCGCGAATTTCCTCGCGTTTGCGCCCGATGGTCTGACCTCCCTGGGCGGCTATCCCGGCGATGAGGAAAAGGCCACGGCGCTTTTCCCGAAGGTTGATCAGGGCAAAATGTTTGAAGACTTTGTCGCCTCCTACGGCTGGCTGAAAGCGCGTCCGGAATGCACGGGCAAGATGGGCGCTGTGGGCTTCTGCTTTGGCGGAACGACGGTGAATAAGCTGGCGGTGCGGCTGCCGGACCTTGCCGCCGCGGTTCCGTTCTACGGCGGGCAGCCCTCGGCCGAGGATACAGCCAAGATCAAGGCGCCTCTACTTGCTTCACTATGCGATCGCTCGACACTCGCATTACGGGCGGATGGCCGGCTTGGGAGGAGGCTCTGAAAGCCGACCACATTACCTACACCGCTTACATTTATGACGGCGCGAATCATGGATTCCACAACGATACGACGCCGCGGTATGACGAGACCGCTGCCAAGCTGGCCTGGCAGCGCACGCTTGATTTTTTCAATAAATATCTGAGGAGCTGAGGTTCACCAAATACTGGGTTGTTAGTAGAACAGGCTTCAGCCTGTTGGGTTTGGGCTTGCTGGCACCAAACCACCACAGGCTGAAGCCTGTGCTACTGGTGAGGCTAATTGGCCGGCAGGCGGTAGGCGATCAATTCGCCCGGGTAGCCGGGGCCGCTGACGGCGATTACGATGTATTGCTGGCCGTTGAGCATGTACGTCATCGGCGAACCGCTCTGCGGCGCGGGCATGTAGACGGCTCCCGCGTCCTTGCCCGTCGCCTTGTCGTACGCGCGCAGCATCGCTCCCTTGCATTCCGGAGGGCATCGTTACATTCACGGACTCGCCGGCGATGACCAGAGTTTTAGTCGTCAGCACGCCGATTAAACCCGAGCTCCCCGTGCGCGGAATGGTCAGGCCTTCGAGCGCAGGATGATTTCGAACGTTGTCCGGCGTTTCCCCGTGCGCGATCTGCCAGACGATTTCGCCCTTGTCCAGATTGATCGCTGTGATGCGGCCGTAGGGCGGCTTTAAGAGCGGCAAACCATTAACCGTCAGGGGTGGTATGCCACTCTCAGGATTTGGGGCCGGGAGAGGAGGCGCGCCCATCGGCCTGCCGTTGCTCGGTGTGAATCCGGCGGTTCCCTGAACATATTCCATGTCCGAAAGTTTTTGATTGGGCGAGGGGACGAGGCCGAGGGCGGAGAAATCGGTTCGCGAATATACGTAAATGGTGTGAGTGTCGGGATCGTAGGAACCGCCTGGCCAGTTCGCTCCGCCAAGCGCCCCAGGTGAAACGATAGTGGCGAGCGGCCCGTCGGCCTTGCTTACCGAGGGCGGCGTAAACAGCGGGCCAATCTTGTATTTTGAAACAATTTTCTCCGCCTCCGCGTGAAGTTCCGGCGTGAAGTTGATCAGGCTATCGTCGGACACGCCTTGATTGTCAAAAGCGGGCGGCTTTGAGGGAATCGGCTGCGTGGGGGAATACCACTCTCCGGGCACATCGCCTTGCGGCACGGGCTTTTCTTCGATCGGCCAGATCGGCTGGCCGTTTTCGCGATTGAAAACGTAAAGGTAGGCCTGCTTGGTGGGCTGCGCGACGGCTTTCACCATGCGGCCATTAATGGTGATGTCGGCGAGAATCGGGGCGCAGGGGATGTCCATATCCCACAGGCCGTGATGGACGAGTTGGTAGTGCCATTTTCTCTTTCCAGTTTCCAAATCGATTGCGACTAAACTCTCTCCGAACAAACCATTCCCCGGTCGGTCGCCTCCGAAGTAGTCGCCCGTCGGCAATTCCACAGGCAAGTAGACGAGGCCGAGAGTTTCATCCACCGAAATTTGTCCCCAGACGCCGGTGTTTCCCGTATACGCCCAGGATTCCTTTAGCCAGGTATCGTTTCCAAATTCGTTGGGAAGAGGGATGGTGTGAAAAATCCAAAGACGCTTGCCTGTTCGCACATCGAATCCGCGGACATAGCCCTTTACATTTTTTCTGCTTCTGGGCACTCCGCCCGTCAGGTGCGCGGCTCCGACGATCACCACGTTGCGGGCGACGACCGGCGTCGAATGTAGGCCGACTTCTCCGGTGATCAGATCAATGTCCTGATCGTCATCTTTTTTCAGATCGACTACGCCGCCGACGCCGAAAGCTGGGGATGGGGATGCCAGTCTTGGCGTTCAGCGCGATGAGCCTGTAACCGGGCGTGACATACAGGATTCGCTCCTCCTTGCCGTCCGTCCAATAGGCCAATCCGTGTCCTGATAGTTGTCTTGGGGCGTTGGTGGCGCGATCACCTTCATTTTCGCTGTGCATCCAGAGGAGTTCGCCCGTGGCCGCGTCGAGCGCCACCACCGCTCTTCGAGTTCCGCCCGTCGAATAAAGCACTCCTTTTACCATCAGCGGTGTCGATTCAAATTTAAACTCGGGGCGCGGACCGAGCGAGTCCGTCTTGAAACGCCAGGCCACTTGCAACTTGTTGAAGTTGCCGGCATTGATCTGGTCGAGCGCGGCGTAGCGCGTGCTCGCGAGGTCTCCTCCGTATGTGGACCACTCCCCGTTTTTTGCGCCGGTCTGCGCCCACACGAGTCTATTCGCGCAAAGCAAAAACACCAGCGGGGATAAAAACACAATCCATCGAGCGAGCCGATTCATCGACGACCTCCTAGGTTGGCCGGCACTACCTAATGCAAAGTGTATTTGGTTGTGACGCGCGCCCTATTCTGTGCCCATTTTCCGCCGTAAACAAGAATTTAGGTTTGGATTTGAAGGTTTTTCAGTTTTTTTCGTTACTCCCTAAGCGACAGTTTTGTCGCCTGTGCATACGGCAAATTCGTCGCGCCAACGGCGCAAAGGTGGCCAGCCCGGGGCAACGCCCCGGGTATCGCGCCCCCGCAGATTCTCTCGCCCTGAAAGGGCGGGGCTCCTTGCGCCCTTTCAGGGCGCACAACAATCGATGAAATGCGCAACCCAGGGCGTTGCCCTGGGCTAGCCTGCGCCGGCGCTTTCAGCGCCGGAAGATTTCGATTTAGTTGAGCCGTGGAAGACACACGCGCGGAATGTATTTGGGCAAATCTCTCAAACATTTCCGGGACGGCTTCTAGGTGGTTTTCGCGTTGCGGCGGAAACGCTCGAGGAGCGCGGAGTGGAGCCGCTGGCGGACGTCTTCGGGGAGGGGGACCGGCTCGGAGTTGCAGAAGATCTGAATGGTTTTGCGGCAGGTGTCGACAACGATACGGCAGTCGGTGCAGCTGGAAAGGTGCAGTTCGAGATCGGTTCGCATGCTGGAGTCCAGGACTCCGTCGAGATAGCTGGTCAATTCGAGGATTACTTTCTTGCAGTTCACTGAACTTCGCTCCGTCGAAAATACTTGTTAAGTTTTTGGCGGAGTTTCAAGCGCGCCCGCAGGAGGCGTGATTTTACCGCCGCCACAGAGATGCCCAGAATTTGGGCGGTCTCTTCCGTGGAAAGGCCTTCCACGTCGCGCAGGAGAAATGCGACGCGGAAAATCGGATCGAGGTCGCCGATCACGCTGTTGAGAATTTCATTGAGCTCGGTCTGCGCGAATTTTTTCTCGGGGGAAGGGCCCCAGTCTTCGATTTCACGGAAGACGGAATCCTCGCCGTCGCCATCGGTCAGTGGCTCATCGAGAGACACTTGATTCGGACGCCGCTTGCGCAATTTCATCAGGGCTTCGTTGACGGCGATGCGCACGAGCCACGTGTAGAAGCGCGAGTCGCCCTGGAAGCGGTCCAGATTTTGATAGGATTTCAGGAAAGCATCCTGCATCACGTCTTCCGCGTCCTCGCGGTTTTGCGTGATATTCATTCCCAGGCGGAAGATCTTGCGTTCATAGCGGTTTACGAGCTCTTCAAACGCGCCCGTGTCGCCGGCTTTGGCCGAGGACACCAGTGCCGCTTCGTCATCGCGGACGATTGTGGAGGGCTGCAATTTGGGGTCGGTGGCGCTCACGATCCATCGTGCTCCAGGCGGCTGCACGCAGAGGCCAGTCACGCTCAATTGGCAGGGTACCATAGTTCTCCTTTGCATTTCCTGCCGGCAGGACCCTACGCTTACGATGCTCTGTGAAGTCTCCTCGATTCAGGTTTTTTAAAGTTTTTCTCAGAGCACATGCCGAAAAGCCGTTGCGCTGTCCCGGCGGCTCGAAATGGTACAATGAGCCGCTTCCAAGTAGGACGGGCTTCAGCCTGTCAGGGTTCGTCCTGCGATAAATTTGCAGAGCGTGCAGGCTCTGCAAAAAATAAATCCCGGGAGTATGCGGATCTATACAATTTAAAATGCGGACTCTGCCCGATTATCTACGAACTGGAATGAAACTGATCATCGTCGGCTGCAATCCCGGCGACCGTTCGGCGCGCGTGGGCCACTATTACGCTGGCCGCGGGAATGAATTCTGGCCGCTGCTGTACGATTCCGGCGTAGTGCCCGAGTTGCTCGATCACCACAGTGACAAGCGCATGATCGAGTTTGGCATAGGGCTGACCGACCTCGTGAAGCGTCCAACGAAGGGCATTGAGGAATTGTCGCGCGAGGAGTTTGCCGAGGGGCGCATCCTGCTGGCTCAGAAGCTCGAAGAGTACAAGCCGCAAGTGATCGCATTCAATGGCGTGACCACGTTTAAGAGTTTCGCGCAGCGCCCGTGCAAGCCGGGATTGCAAAAGGAGCCCCTATACGGCGCGCAAGTGTTCGTCCTGCCATCGACGAGCGCGAAAAATGCGGCGGGCCGCGGCCTGAAGCTTCGCTACTTCCGCCAGCTTGCCAAGCTGCTCGCAAAATTGCCGCAATAAATAAGCAGGGGCTGCGCCAAAAAACGTTTCGACCATGCCGCGGACGCAAGCTGCCCGTCCATTCCATTTCAGGGCTAATATCTTTCCATATGGCTTTGCGCTCCTTCCCAAGAGGCGAGTTGATGGTAGCGGCGGCGGCGCGCGAAATCCGCGATGGAGAGCTGGTCTTCGTGGGCATGCGGTTGCCCATGATTGCCTTTGCCGTTGCCAAACGAACGCACGCGCCTGGCGCTACGGGATTGTTTGAAAACGGGATCATTCGCGACACGCCCGCGCCAACGCTGCTTTATACCATGGGCGATCCTCCTAACTTGCGCGGGGCCACTTATTGCGGCGACATGATTTCCGTGATGTCGTTCTTGCAGCAGGGCCGCGTCAATATCGGCTTTCTCGGTGCGGCGGAAGTCGACCGGTTCGGCAATCTCAACACGACCTGGGGATGGAGGAATCGAGAACCGGTGCGGCTGCCGGGATCCGGCGGAGCCTGCGACATCGCTTGCCTCTCGCAGCGAACGGTTGTGATCCTCGCTCACGATCCGCAGCGATTGGTCGAGCGAGTCCGACACATCACTTCGCCCGGCAATGGCGACGGCGGGAGATGGAGGCGCGAGCAAGGACTGCCGGAGCGCTCCGGGCCTTCGGCAATTATCACGACGATGGGAGTGCTGCGGTTTGACGAGGACGGCGAAGCATTCCTTGCCTCAATCCATCCGGGAATTCGCGTCGAAGAAGTGGTAAGGAACACAAGTTGGACGCTTCGAGTGGCGGATGATTTGAAAGAAACCCCGGAACCCAGCGAAGGCGAACTCGCCGCCATTCGCGAAATTGATCCCAACCACTTTTGGACGAAAACATGATGGGCGCCGCTATTTCAAAAATAGTTTCTATGCGGCAGGCAATTGACGAGCATGTGCCGCCTGGATCGTCAGTCCTGATGGGCGCGGAACTCGAGCAGATGATTCCGTTTTCGGCGGGACACGAAATGATCCGGCAAGGGCGCCGCGATCTGACTCTTGTGGGCCCGATTTCCGATATTCTGTTCGATCAGATGATCGGAGCAGGCTGCGTTTCGCGCGTGATGGCGGCGTGGGTTGGAAACACTTCCTCAGGCGTCGGCTATTGCTTCCGGCGGGCTGTCGAGCACGCGGTTCCGAATGCGATTGAGACGGTGGACTATTCGAATTTTACGCTGGCGATGGCGCTGCATGCCGCCGCGCTGGGTGTGCCCTTTCTGCCCACGTCCGCGGCTCTCGGGAGCGACTTGCTTAAGAGCAACCCCAATCTGCGCGAATTTGTTTCGCCGGTGAACGAGGATCGGCTGATCGCTGTTCGCGCATTGCGGCCGGACGTGGCGATCGTGCCGGTCCAGCGCGCCGACGCGTTCGGCAACTCCCACCTTTGGGGCAATCTGGGAGTGGCGATTGACGGGGCGCGGGCGTCGCGCAAGGTCATCGTCGTGGCCGAGGAAATCGTTCCGGCCGAAGTGATTGCCTCCGATCCGAATCGGACGCTCATCCCCGGATTTCTTGTGACGGCAGTCGTGCACGAGCCCTGGGGATCGCATCCTTCGCCCGCGCAGGGTTATTATGGGCGCGATCACGCCTTCTTTGCCGCGTATCATGAAGAGTCACGCAAGCAGGAGGATTTCGAGCGCTGGGTGGAACACTGGGTTTTGAATATTCCGTCACGGAATGATTATCTGAAGCTATTGGGCGAACCCCGAATCGCCGACCTCAGGGTTCGCGAGCACGCCTTCAGCGCTCCGGCGGATTTTGGGTTTTGAGGAGAAAATAGTGGGAAAGCTAAAGATCAAATTTCTGCAGAAGCCGTCCTGCACCACTTGCCGCAAAGCCAAGGCCTTCCTGGAAAAGCGGAAAGTGGAGCTGGAATTGCGCGATCTCGGAAAAGACCGTTTGTCGGTCGCGGAACTCGACGCAGCTGATCGGCAAACGCGACCACCGGAAGTTTCTGAACACGCGCAACGAACTCTACCGCACGCGGAAAATGGGCCAGAATCCTCCGTCGCGCGACGAGGCCCTGAAATTAATGGCGGCGGAGCCCAATCTGATTCGCCGGCCTGTCGTGCTGCGCGGGCTCCGACATTGTGCTCGGCTACGATGAGGAAGCGCTGAAACGCATTGCGAAATAAAACACGAAATCGAAACGAAGCCGGCTCATGAGCTTCAGCGAAAAAATCGTGCTCCTTCAAGGCGACCTGACGGAAATGGACGTGGACGCCATCGTCAATGCCGCGAACAATGATTTGCAGCTGGGCGGCGGCGTTGCCGGCGCGATCCGCCGGAAGGGCGGCGAGGCGATCCAGCGGGAGTGCGACGCCATCGGCAGCATTCCTGTTGGCGGCGCGGCCATCACGTACGGGCGGCAAACTGCGCGCCCGCTTTGTGATTCATGCGGCCAGCATGCAGCTGGGAGGAGAAACGACGGCGCGCGCGCTGCGGAGTTCGACGGCGCACTCTTTGCGCATCGCGGCGGAACGAGGGCTGCGCTCCATCGCATTCCCCGCCGTCGGCACAGGAATCGCCGGCTTTCCAATTCGCGGAATGCGCCCGCATCATGCTGCGCGAAGTTGTGGAGCATTTGAAGAAACCAACGTCCCTCGAAAAAATCCATTTTGTTTTGTTTGACGCGGAGGCGCTTTCCGAATTTGAAAAAGTTCTGGCGGAAATGGCCGCCGGCGGCGAATTGCAGGACGCGCCCGGGGCGGAGCACAAATGAACGCGCTCGCCGAAAAAGTTCGCGCCGAGCTGACCCAGTACGAACACCCGCTCTTCGTGTTTGACGCGCGCCCCGCAGCCGAAGGCGTGGAAGTGGTGATCCAGTATTCTCCTCCCGAGCCGCAGGTGCACACCTATGTGTTCCTGCTGCGCCCGCGTGAAATCGAGAGCAAACAATTTCCGTGGATTTTTCAGAAGCAGCTTTACGATTGCCTGCACGATTTCATCATTGAGATGTTTACCTGCAATCCGCAGCGCCAGGACGCATGACCGCCGGACCCTCCTCCGAGTCCGGCGCCCGGCGCCGAATCACTCGAGCGCGGGGAACACTCGCTAGCCCTTTCTGAAATTCTTGCCGGGCGCATTCGCGCCGAGCGGCCCCATTTCCTTCGCCGAATTCATGCGCGAATGTCTCTATCATCCCGTTCACGGCTATTACTCGCGCGCAAATGCGCGCCGGTTCGGCGACTACTACACGAGCGTCGACGTGCATCCGATTTTCGGGCGACTGCTGGCGCGGCAATTTGCGGAAATGTGGGAGCTGCTGGGTTCGCCTCGCCCGTTCGTGGTGGCCGAATGCGGGCGCCGGAGTCGGCCGCCTGGCCGAGCCACATTCTGGATTTCAGCGCGCGGGCGCTCCCTGAATTTTATGCGGCGCTGGAATATGTCGCGGTGGAGCGTTCCAGCGCGCGTCGCGCGGAACATGCGGCGCGACTCGCGGTTCATGCGGCGGCGGGACGCGTTTCGAGCGCCGGCGAAATCCCGCGTGCGATTCCCGCCGGGTGCATTTTTTCAAACGAATTGCTGGACGCTTTGCCCACGCACCGCGTTGTCATGGAGAGTGGCGCGCTGCGAGAAATTTACGTGGGATTCGAGAGCGAGCGATTTATCGAGGTGCTTGGCGAGCCTTCCACGCCTGCGCTGGAGCAATATTTTCAAGAGCAGGGAATTACGCTGGCAGAAGGGCAGCAGGCGGAAGTGTGCCTTGAAGCGTGCGATTGGATTGAGAGCGCGGGGCGCGCCCTGGAGCGCGGCTTTGTCCTGACCATCGATTATGGCCACGAAGCCCGCGCTTTATACGACGAACATCACAATCGCGGCACGCTGCTCGCGTACCGCGATCACGCCGTCACGGAAAATCTTCTCGATGCGCCGGGCGAGCAGGATTTGACCGCGCACGTCAATTTCACCGCGGTGGATTTGTGGGGACGCCGGGCGGGGCTTGTGCGCACCGGCCTCGTCACGCAATCGCAATTTCTGGTCGCGCTCGGACGGGGAAATGAATTTGCCGATTTGTACGAACCCGGGCAAACGGAAATGGAAAAACTGCGCGCGCGCCTCTTGCTGAAAAACCTCATTCATCCGGAAGGATTGGGAGAAAAATTTCAGGTTCTGATCCAGCACAAGGGAATTGCACCGCCGCGGCTCACGGGCTTGTCCGGGTATTGAGCTTTAGTGGCGCATGCTTTAGCTTGTGGATTTTGGGCCTGGCAACGTCCAAACCACACAGGCTGAAGCCTGCGCCACTTAGGATCGCCCGGTTTCGCGTGTAGGCTTTTTTCAGGGATTTTTCCGCTTCGGCTTGCGCGCCGCCGGTGTCGTCGCCGGTCTGCTTGGCCTTGCTGTATTCGTTGACGGCGCGCGTGCGGTCGCCCTGGATGTCGTAAATCCGCCCGAGGTAAATGTGCGACCACACCTCGGTCCATTTCGTGGTCAAGTCGGTGGCGCCGTCGAGCGCGTCACGGAAGGATTGCGCGGAGGCCGCGTAATTTCGCTGGTAGAAAAACGCCTCGCCCATGCGGAAGTCGGCCAGGGCATTCTGGCGGTCCTGCTCGAGCGCGCTTCTGGTATTGCTGCACGGCATCGTAGTAGCGGCCCTGCTCGGCGAGCGATTCCCCGCGCGCGATGATTCCGCGCACGCGCAGCCGCTGGCTCGATTTCAGAATGTAGTCGTGCGGGTCGAGGATAATTCCGTTGGGCTTGGGCCGCCCGAATGTCTCCACGGTGAACGGCGATTCTTTCCCGGAAATCGTGATCGTCTTGAATTCGGGATTTCCCTCGGTTTGGACTTCAATCTCCACGTCCATGTGGAAGACATCAAGATTCTGCTTCGCTTTGCCGACGATCCGGAATCCTTTCTTGGTGCGGTAGATCACGTATTCCAGATTGAATTCCGGGACCCCGGTCGAATGCAGCCACTGCGTGAAGAATGGGCGCAGGCTGGCCGGCTGCTCGGTAGCGGCGGGCGCGTTGCCCATTTTGAATTCCGGCGGGCGCCGGCTGAGCCAGGCGCGCCTCGGCCAGTTGTTCGAAATCCTGAATGCGCGCGGACTTGCCGGCATACCGCGAATAAAAATCCTTCAGCAGGGCGCTGAAATTCGCATCGCCGATGATCGCGCGAAGCATGTGAAACACCATCGCGCCTTTGTTCACGACCACCGATTGATATTCCTCGGATTCCGGGCTCCAGCCGCCGGGCATCGGCGATCGGAGCGGAATCGTCGAACATCAGCGCGCCGACTGCAAAATCCTCGAGCGCCTTGTTCAGCCCCTCCTTGCCCGAAGATTGCTCGACGTACAGTCCTTCGGAGTAGCGCGAGAGGCCATCCGTGACCCAGACATCGGACGGCGTAGCGGCCGTGACCTGCGTGCCCCACCACTGATGCGCCGCAAGATCGGCCAGCAGCCGTTCATTCGGCTTTGCCGACCACTGCCGCGCGCTCACGAGCAGCAGGCCCGGCGCGGCGAAGCCGTCGACCGTCCCGTCCGGAAGTTGCGCGACCGTCATGCCGGGTTCCGGCAGCGGGCCAAATTCATCGTTGTAAAAATCGAGGACGTGCGAAACCGCGTCCGCGTAAGCCGGCGCCGTGTTTGCAGCCGCGGGCGGCGTGTAGATGGAATAGGTTGCGCCTTGCGCGTGCTGCACGGGCTCAATTGCAGCGGCGCGATGACGAACGTTCCGGCAGCTTCCGGCTTATCCACGCGATAGGTGTAGAGCATGCGCTCATTTTCCATCGACGGAGGCGGAGGAGCACTCAATGGCGATAACGGGCGCGCTGGATCGCGAATTCCCCAGCATTGGAGCGGAGGAGGTGAGCACCTTGGGAGTTACCGAGGCCGGAGGGCCTGCGGATGTCCCGTGCCCACCACCGTCATGTTCCCGGGCACTTCGATCTGGAAAATTCCGGTATATCGATTCGAGGGAAAATCCGTCAGCGGAAACCAGCGCGCGGGAAGCAGCAGGTATCCGCCGTCTTTGCGCGATGTAAGACATGCGCATGGCTTGATCGGGGCTGTTCATGCGGCTGGAAAGCGGGCCGCCGTAATCGAAAAACAGCGTGACTTTTCCTCCGACGGGAATTGTTTCGGCGAGAGTGACGTGCAGTTTCATGTCGGCGCTGTCGTCGCGATCATAGGTCACGGGCTTGCCGGAAACGTCGCGCACCGAATTGACGCGCAAATTTTGATTGAGTTCCACGTCCACGACCCGGCCGGCTTCCCTGGCTGCGAAGTCCACCTTTGCTTGAGCGTTCATGACCTGGCCGACGGCGTCGAGCGAAGCGCGAACTTCGTAGTTGGTGGCACGGAAGCTGGCCGTGGGGATGGTCTGGACCGGCGCGACGGCGCGGCCCGGGCCTTGCGGCGCCCCGGCGATTGGGCCCAGCTGGGTATAGCAAGGCCAGTGAGGCCTGCCAGGAATAAGAGCAGTCGAAACTTCGACATGAGTTTCAGGTGCCTTTCTTTCCGGCGGAGGCCATCCAACACAATAGGATACCAACTTGGCGCTATTGAGTTGCCAGTCCCAGCTTGCGTCGGTAGTGATCTGCCAGGTTCTGGGCGCAGCAAACGACTGCCGCCCAAGCGGGCGGCCTCTACAAAACCCGCGGCCAACGGTCGGCATGGTTTCTAGAGGCCTCTGTCCGTGAATTTCGGGACAGAGGGCACTTTGCAGTGAACTTAATCGTTCCCCTTTGGTTACATTTCATTCAACATGGCCGCGATCAAGTCCGCCGCGCGCTCAATTGCCCCGGGAGGGCCAAGCTTTTCGCGAACTTCGGCAAGGCCTCGCCGCATTTCCGCGCGCGCTTCCGGCGAATCGAGCAGGCGAATCGCCTCGCTCGCCAGGCGCTCGGGAGTGAAATCCTTCTGCACCAGTTCCGGCACGACCCGCTTGCCTGCAATCAGATTGACCATGGCAAACATGGGCGTGCGCACCAGCAAGCGCGCGATGGCCGCCGTGAGGGGAGCGAGGCGATAGACCACAATCATGGGCGCGTCCATCAAGTGCGGCTTCCACTGTCGCGGTGCCGCTGGACACGATCGACAGATCCGCCGCGCCCAGGGCGTCGTAGGTCGCGTCTTCCACCACGTGCATGGCAACATCGGGCAGCAGATATCGCGCAATCTGGGACCTGCTTCACTCCCGGCGCAAGCGCCAGCACGAATTGCACCTGCGCGCTCCTTGCTGGATCAGATGGCAGGCTTGCATCAGGGTGGGCATGTGGTGCGCGATTTCGCCGGAGCGGCTGCCCGGCAGGAGCGCAACGATCGGCTTGCTCGCGTCCAGGCCGCAATGCGGCGGCAAATTCCGCGCGCGTTCTCTTCGCCGCGACATTTCCCACCAGCGGATGGCCGATGAAATCCGCCTTCACGCCGCGCGAGCGATACCATTCCTGTTCGAACGGAAAAATGCAAAGCCCGCGCACGAATCGCCGCCGCACCAGGTTCGCCCGCCACGGCCGCCAGGCCCAGAATTGCGGGCACACAAAATAAACGTTCTGGACGCCCTGGCGCTTCAGCGCGCGCGCCAGGCGCAAATGAAAGCCGGGAAAATCGGTGAGGATCGCGAGACGCGGTTTGCGGCGCGCGGCTTCTCCCAGCAGGCGTTTCCACACGCGCTTCAGCGCGGGATATTTTTTCGCGATTTCGACGATTCCGACGAGCGAAACTTCGGAGCAGTCGGCCACGAGTTCGACGCCGGCATCGCGCATGCGCGGCCCGCCCATGCCGAAGAGCTGGACGTCGGCGCGCGCGCGCAATGCCGTCGCCAGCCGCGCCGCGTACATGTCCCCGGAGGCTTCGCCGGCGGAGATGAGGATTTGTGTGGGAGGCATTGTGTAGCACAGGCTTCAGGCTGTCGGCTTTGAGCGCGTTTAGACGCAAACCCGACAGGCTGAAGCCTGTCCTACTAATCGTTCCCGGGAACGGAAGTGCCGGCTTCGCTTCCCGCCGTTTCGAAGGACGCGCGCAGCTCCTGATCCTTGTACTGGAGCTGGTACAGGCGGTAGTAAATCCCGCGCATGGCCGAGCAATTGCTGGTGCGAGCCCTGCTCGCGCAATTTGCCTTTGTGGAAAACGAGAATGCGGTCGGCGTGCTGGATGGTGCTGAGCCGGTGCGCGATGACCAGGGCGGTGCGGCCTTCGAGCAAGCGGTCGAGCGCCTCGCGGATCAGGACTTCGGTCTTGGTGTCCACGCTCGATGTCGCTTCGTCGAGAATCAGGAACCGCGGATTGTGCGCGAGCGCCCGCGCGAAGCTGATCAATTGGCGCTGCCCCACGGAAAAAGTCGCGCCGCGTTCGCTGACGTTTGTTTCGACGCCTTCCGGCAGGGAATCCAGCAGGGAGCCGAGCCCCACTTCGCGCAGCGCGGATTCGACGCGCGCGCGGCTGATGTCTTCATCGCCCAGGCGGACGTTCGATTCCAGAGTGCCGGTGAACAGGAACGGATCCTGCAACACGATGCCGAATTGCCGGCGCAATTGGTGCACGTCGTAGCGGCGAATGTCCACGCCATCGAGCAGAATCTGCGCCGCGCTGAATTTCGTAGAACCGCAGCAGCAGCTGGATGAGCGTGGTCTTTCCGGCGCCGGTGTGGCCGACGATGGCGAGGGTTTGTCCCGGCGCGATGTGGAAGGAAACGTCGCGCAAGACCCAGTCTTCCTCCTTCGGGATTCGCGCCGCCGTGGTAGGCGAACCACACGTTGCGAAATTCGATTTCGCCGCGCGGAGCGGTAAGAGCCAGCGGAGCTTCCGCGGGCGGCGCGGGCAGCGGCTCGTCCAGCAGCTTGAAAATGCGCTCGCAGGCGGCCATGGCCGATTGCAGGATGTTGAATTTTTCGCTCAGGTCCTGAATGGGGCGGAAGAAGCGCTGCGCGTACTGCATGAACGTGATCAGCACGCCGACGTCACCACGCCGGCGAACGAGAGCAGTCCGCCGTACCAGAAAACGATCGCGATCGCCGTCATGCTGAACAGCTCGACCGCGGGGAAGAATACGGCGAAGGCCGTGATCGCATCCTTGTAGGCTTCCATGTGGATGCGATTCAATTCGGCGAACTGCTCCTGCGATTTCCGCTCGCGGTTGAAGATCTGCACGATGCTCATGCCGCTGATGTGTTCCTGCAGGAACGAGTTGATGCGCGCGATGGCCGTGCGGATGCGCCGGTTGGCGTCGCGCACGCGGTCGCGGAAGATCCACGTGGAGATCATGATCAGCGGCAGCACCGCGAATGTGGCCAGCGCCAGCCGCCAGTTCATTCCCATCATCACCGCGCCGATGCACAGCAGCACGATGGCGTCATTGGCCATGGCCGCGATCCCGGCGGCGAACAGATCGTTCAGCGCGTCCACGTCCGTCGTCACGCGCGTCACCAGGCGCCCCACCGGGCTGCGGTCGAAGAAACTCATCGGCAGGCGCTGCAGGCGCTCGAAGATTTCCTTGCGCAGATCGTAGAGCGTCTGCTGGCCGACGTTCTGCATGATGCGGACTTGCAGATACTGCACGGCGAAGCTCAGAAGCAACGCGGCGAGCGAAAGCGAGCGAAATCAAGGCTGACGCCGCGCAGCGCATCCGACGCAGGAATCGATTGATTCGAGCCCGGGACGATGTACTTGTCCACGGCGAATCCGAACAGGTAGGGGCCGACCACTTCGAGCGGGCCGACCAGCAGAGTCAGAACGACCGCGAAGACAACACTCCACTTGTACGGCCGCAGATACGTCATCAGCCGCCGCAACAGCTGCGAGTCGTAGGCCTTTCCTAGAGCTTCCTCTTCGCGGAAGTCGCTCATTCGCGTTCCAACTCTTCCTCGAGCAATTGTTTCTGGTACAGATCGGCGTAATAGCCGCCGCGCGCCAGAAGTTCCGCATGCGTGCCGCGTTCGACGATGCGCCCATCGCGCAGGACCACGATCTGGTCGGCGTGCTGCACGGTCGAGACGCGGTGGGAAATCAGAATGGTCGTTCGTTGCCGCAGGATCGCGTCCAGGCGCTTCAGGATGCGCTCTTCGGTTCCCGTATCCACGCTGGAAAGGGAATCGTCCAGGATCAGGATTTTGGGATCGCGAATCACGGCGCGGGCAATGGCGGCGCGCTGCTTCTGGCCGCCCGAAAGCGTGATTCCGCGTTCCCCCACCATGGTATTGAATTGCGCGGGGAACTCGCCGATTTCCGCGGCGATGCTGGCGACGTCGGCGGCGTTGTGAATTTCTTCGTCCGTGGCGCTATCCACGCCGAACGCGACATTTTCGCGCAGCGTCTCGCTGAACAGGAACGTGTCCTGCGGCACGTATCCCACGGCGCGCCGCAGCGTTTCGAGCGGCCATTCGCGGATCGGACGCCCATCGATCAGCAGCGTTCCCGGAGGCGCTTCCCACAGCCGCGCGATCAGCGAGGCCAGCGTGGATTTTCCGCTCCCCGTGGGCCCGACAATCGCGAGGATGGAGCCGGCCGGAACGCGCAGGGAAATATCCTGGAGCACGGGTTTGTTGAGCGCGGCCGTTTCCGTTTGATTTTGCTCCGTCGGTATCGCTTCGCACGGTCGGATACGTGAAGGTCAGGTTCCGGAACTCGATTTCGCCGCGGATTTCTCCGCGTCTTGTCGCGGGCCGCGTTCGCGTCGCTGATCTTTGGTTCCGAATCGAGAATGTAATTCAGCCGGCCCATCGACGCGCCGCCGCGCTGAAAAATGTTGGTCACGAATCCCAGCGCGATCATCGGGAAAATCAGGCGCGTCATGAACGTGTAAAACGCGACCAGCTCGCCGAGCGTGATCCGGTTCAGAACGACCAGGCGCCCGCCCTGCCAGAGCACGAGAATAAACGTCAGCCCGAACAACATCTGGAGCAGCGGCATGAACAGGCTCCAGAAATAGATCAGGCGCAGGTTGCGGTCGATGTATTCGCGGTTCGGGCGCGTCGAATCCGCGAATTTCCGCTTCCTCCTGGCCGTAGGCGCGCACCACGCGCACGCCGGCCAGATTTTCCTGGGCCTTCGCGGAAAGCACGGCGAGCGACGCCTGAATTTTTCCGTACAGCGCGTGAATCTGCCGGCCGAAGAGCCACACGCTGACGGCGACGACGGGAACGGGAAGCAGAACGTACACGCTGAGCGTCGCCGAAATCCAGAACATCAGGACCACGGCGAGCACCATGGTCGCAATCGTGTTGGCGCTGTACATGATGCCCGGCCCGAGCACCATGCGCACCGAGTTCAAATCGTTCGTGCAGCGCGACATCAGTTCGCCCGTGCGGTTTCGCACGTAGAATTCCGGCTCCATCAGCACGAGCTTGGCGAGCAGGTCGTTTCGCAGGTCGTATTCGATGTCGCGGGAAAGGCCGATCAGAATTTGCCGCGTCCAGTACGAAAAGACGCCTTGAACGGCGCAAACGATGACCAGCGCCGAACAAAATACCGCCAGCGTGTGCGGATCCTTCGGGTGATAGTAGGGAAGCAGGAAGCCCAGAGAGATTTGCGTCAGACGCCCGAGCTGCGCCAGCGGGGTCTCAGCGCCCTTGATGCAATCCGTGATGACGCCGAGGATCAGCGGCAGCAGCGTGCCGGTAATCCCCATGCCGACCTGCGTGATGAAGCCGATCGACGACTTCCAGCTTGTGGCGCGCCACGTACGGATACAAGCGCGTGAGCTGCGCCCATCCGGAGACGCGCTTGTGCGCTGTTTTCGGTACCGATCCTGACAAGGTATTTGCCGCTGCGCTCATTTCAGAATGGACTGTGGAGTCTCCAGTGACGGGACCTCGCTCAGATACCTTTCATGAGACTGGTCGAACGACTGATAGCGTTTCGCATTTTTGTTCCAGCGTACATCGAAAGTCGGCATTGTCTTGCCCGGAACGTTCGTCCGTGTTCGCGTTGACGGCGTCGAATCTGTCCGCCGGCGTGAATTTCATCTCCAACCCTTGCTTCGCATCCTGTGCTATATTCCAACCGCCAGCCGGTGACGCGCGCCGCGGGCGAGCCTCCGAGATAGCCATTCGGATTTTTCAAATGCTCGTCGCAAAGCAGAACTTCGGACCACTTGCCGTCATTCTTTTCGAGGACGGCCGCCCGCGTCACGAAAATCGGCGAGATTTGCCCCGCCCCCGCCCGATGCTGCTTGCTTCGAGATCCGATTGACGACCAGCAGTTGCTCCCGCCCGTTCAGCGCAAGATCCCCTGCGCCAGAATTTCCGCCTGCTTGCCCAAGGCGCTTCCGCAACTCCGCGCGCCTCATCCGCTACATCGGCGCGTTCGGCGGCCGCCTTCACGTCAGCGGGCGCCGGCTGCTGCGCCGAGTGGCACCCTGCCAACGATAGCGCCATGATCCAGGACAGCATTCCCACAATGGTGCGCAGTTTTCGTATCCTCATCGTCAGTCAGCGCACTACAGGCTTGGGAACGCCAGCGTAATTTCGACCACCCGCCCCGTATCCCGGGCGCACAGCACTTCCATCACCTGCGGAACGTCCGAGCCGGCCCAGTCAAATTGGTAATACATCAGCTCCAGTTCCTGCCCGTTTTTAGATGCCGGGCCGCTGGAATTCGGCTCACCATATAAACCTACCACGCGATCCTGCGAATCGCCCATGCGCAGGCCCAGTCCGGTCAACCAATTTCTGGGGTCCAGAAAATCCGGGCGCCGGTCGCTGCACTTGCCTTCCTGAGTGCCGAGCGTCGTGATGGTGACGCTCTGGATCACGGACTTGGCATCGACTTCCAGGCGGATCGAGCGGCCCGAACAATCGTCGCGCCATTCCTTGGATGCTCGAATTCGGCTCCTCGGAAAGATTCTTGGCCTTGAACCGTTTCTCCGCCACGGCAAATGTGTCGCGCCCGGGCCGCAGTCCCGCCAGCAAAGTTTCATTGGTGTGGCGTGTCGCGGTTTGCCCGGCGCCGGGAGGAGAGATTCGCGCGCCCGCCGCCACGGCAGCGCTCGCCGCGGCGAGCGCCAGGCTAGCGCACAGCCAGAATTTCATCGAGCCGCGCTTCAAAGTTTTCCTCTCCCTCGGACCACAGGCGGAAGCGCTCCACGGGCAGAGCTTCCTCCACCGCGCGCATCCAGCCCATGAGTTTCTGGATATTCTCTCTCGTTTTCTCCTGATATTCGCGCAAATTTTGCGGCTGCGACATCCACATCAGAAATCGCGCCTCTTCGGGATGCTGCGGCTCCGCGACGCGCCCGCTTTCCGCGGCCAGCAGCCCCGCGTGGCCCGTGAACAAATGCTCGAACCCGAGATCGGCCATGAAGTGCCCCGATTCGGCAAACACGCCCCCATCGTATTCGGGGCCGTAACAAAAAATATCCATGCGCTCGGGCTGCAGTTTCCAGCTTGCGGATTCCTTGTCGCGAATCCACAGATCCCATCGCGCCGCAACTTCGTACGACACATCGCCGGAGTGATGTTCCTTCGCAAGATTGACGATCTCCTCGGGAGTCGTCAAGTAGCCGCGCAAATCGTATTCTTCGAGCGGCGTTTCGGTGAAATCCACGGCGCGAACCGTCAGCCCCGTAAATCCCGGCGGGGCAGAAGCAAGCGGCACCGTGGCGAGAAAATGCTCGAAGTGCGAGAGCATGTTCTCCTCGCTGAAGTCGCGCACCCAGACGCTCGCGTAGGCACGGTTGGGCATCCGGATATTATACAGGCAACGGGCCGCAGGACCGAAAACGTCAAGGCGGTCAGTAAAAGCGACTCAATCCGGCGTGGTGGCTCAATCTGAAGGGGAACCAAATAGCACAGGCTTCAGCCTGTGGGGTTCCAAAACGAAGCCCAGGCTGCTCGCGGTAGCTAAGTGATACAAGCCCTCCTTGATCTGATGGAACGCTACAGAGCCTGTGTGAGAACCAAGTTTTAATTCATGTAGCGCCAGCGCTCTCGTTAGGGCGGGCAGCATCTTCGCTACCACAGCAAATCGAATTGATGCGCTTCCGAATCGCGCCTGTTTTCGGCTTGCCTCTCCGTGCGATACAATTCCGCGGATGCTCCTCAATCCTGCGATTGAATCGGATTACGCTGAGATCATTGCACTCGTTAACCTGGCCTTTCGAGGCACTGGCCCTTCGGCTAGCTGGAACCTCGAGGCAGGACCCTCGAGGGGTCGAGGTTGGATGATTCTCTTCTCAGAGAAGAATTAGGTGCAAAGCCGGGGGCATTTCTGCTGACGCACCGGGACGAAGCAAATGGAACGCTCCTGGGAACCGTCTGGCTGGAGCCGGGGGAAAACGGTGTCTGGGGACTGGGGCTGCTGACTGTCCGGCCAGACCTGCAAAATAAACAATTAGGCCGCGCCCTGCTGGCGGCGGCCGAGGACTTCGCCAGGGAACGCGGCGCGCACCGCATCCGCATGACGGTTGTGAACGTCAGGGACACACTGATCGCCTGGTATGGAAGGAGAGGCTATACCCTCACCCAGGAAACTCACCCTTTTCCTTACGGCGACGAACGGTACGGCAAACCCCTCAGGAATGATCTGTATTTGGCGGTACTCGAGAAAGACATCTAAATTATCGCTGAATTCAAATGCCAACCTAAAGGCTGCCCCTACATCTGCGTGGAAGGACTTCCGCTTCCGGAATACGCCTCCAGGAAGCGTTCCTTCAACCGCAGTTTCACTGCTTCGTCAACGAACGCAGCATCCAAGCCCATGAGATTTGTTCGCAGCAACTCTTGTTCGGTCCAATTAAATATCGCGCGAAGACTTTCGTACTCTCTGGTCAGAGTCGTCGGAGTGAGCATGCGGCTGTCGGAGTTGACGTTGAGAGAGACGCCCGCGCGGTAGAGGCGATCGATGGGATGTTCCTCCATGCTGCCAATCGAAGGAATATCTGGACATTGGCCGACGGGCAAAGCTCCAGGTGAATGCGCTCGCTGCGGAGATGCTCCACCAGTTTCGGATCCTCGATGCTGCGCGTTCCGTGGCCGATGCGCTGCGGGTCGAGCAGGCGAAGCGTCTCCCACACGCTCTCCGGTCCAAGCCCTTCGCCGGCGTGAGCGGTGCGAAACAGGCCATGCTCCCGCGCGTAGCGATACGCTCCCACATGAGCGTCCAAAGGAAATCCCGCTTCGTCTCCCGCAAGATCGAGCGCCACGACTCGGCTGCCGCGAAACTTTTCCACTAACTCCGCGGTCAGCATGCTCTGCGCTTCCGTGAAGTGCCTCAGCGTGCAAAGAATCAAGCCTGCCTGCATCCCGGTTTCCCGGATCAGGCGGTCGACCGAACGCTCCACGACCGAAACGACGCGCTCAGGACTCAAGCCCTGCTCGGTATGCAGCAGCGGCGCAAACCGGATCTCGGCATAAATCACGCCATCTTCGATGAGTTGCCGGAATACATCCTCGGTAACCAAACGCAGGGAATCCTCGGTTTGCATGAGCCGAAAACCCTTGGGCGCGCGGGAAAGGAAGTCCGCAAGGTTTGCGCAGCGCGCCGGCGCGATGTAATCGCGCTGATACTCCTCGCGAGTGACGGAAGGCGCCAGAGTGGAAACCGCCTGGTAGCTCAGCGAGCAGTCCAGGTGAAGATGCAGCTCAATTTTTGGGAGCGAACGAATTTCCATTGGTTCACGATAACCCGTCGGTGATATCTGGTCCATGCTTCCATCAAAGGCAGGAATGTAAACATTCACTCGCGCTCAAGAATTTTGAGAAATGGGATGGCCGCTTAGCAGCGAAAGCTGCAATTACTTCTTTTCTTCAGGAGGGATTAGCGGCGGGCGCAGGCGCCCCGAACGGGGCGGCGAACACGGCCAATCGCTGGCGAAGGGTTTCGCCCATTTCGGAGAAAACGTTGCCGCAGACGGCCTTCAGCTTTTTCTCGGTGGTGTCGGCCAGCTCGGTGATGAGGCTTTCGGATTGTTGGTTGAGCTTGGTTACCGTGGTCAGCAGCCAGGAGTTGGAAGCGTTTTCCAGGCGCTGCTTGTGCTCGTCCATGGCAACCGTTCCCAGGGAATTCAGCGATGTTTGGAACTGGCGTTCCAGGGCCTGAGATTCGATCAGGAGGGCTTCCTTGGCCTGGTCGACCTGGATGGCCAGCTCCTGCTTGCCCAGCGCCAGGGTCTGCTGCGCATGCTGGGACAGGGCGCGCTGGAACTCCACGGCGAAGCCGCGCGCGTCGCTTTCGAGCTTGGAACGGATCTGCGTCGTGTGCGCTTCCATCTGCGCGGCATTCTGTTCGAACGCCGTTTTCGTCTTGGAAGCGTAGACGTCGAATTGTTCGCGTCCGAGTTGCGCGGCGCGTTCGGTGAACTTGGCGGCGGCGGCGTCGCCCGCTTCCGCGATTTGCTGGCTGCCGCGTTCGGCGGCCTCGCGCGCGTTTTCCTGCATCTGGCCTTGCGCGTGTTCGACGTAGCTCCGGCTGTAGTGATCGAGTTCGCTGGCGAACAGGCCGGACATTTCGGCGGCCTTTTCCCGCAAGCGCGCGGCGGCCTGATCCAGCCCCTTTTCGAGCGTCGTCTGCATCTGGGTTTGAACTTTTTTCTCGTACCATTCGGCCGATTTGAAGAGCGCTTCAAACGTGCTGTGCGAAGTTTCGGTGGCCCTGGTTTCCAGCTCGGTGAGCCATCTTCCGGAGGCGGTGCGCGCCGATTCGCCGAACTCCTTCTCGATCTGCGCGAGGAGTTCCTTGCCGCGGGCCACAGTGTCCTGCAGGCTGCGGTCGGAAGCCTGCCAGATTCGTTGCTGATGCTCGGCGACAGCCTTCTCGGCCTGCTCGCGGTCGAACGCGAGCTTGCCCAGCATTTCCGTGGCGCGGGCAATTTGCGGCGCGAGCCGCTGCTCGAGTTCGCTCGCCAGCTTCTCGATCGTGTCGTGGCCCGCGGCTTCCAGCATGGGCTGCAGCCGCTCGGCCATCCCTGCCACGGCCGATTCCGCCTGGCGGTTCAGCTCGCCGCTTTGCGCTTCGAGCATGGCCTCGCCGCGCCGCGCCCATTCTTCGGACGCCGCCTGAAGCAGCGCCGAGAATTCGCCGCGCCTCGCTTCCAGCTGCTCAACGGATTCCTGGAACTGCGAAATCATGGCTTCGCCCTTGGCGGCTTCCTGACCGATCGCGGCGCGCAACGTCCCCAGCGCGCTCTCCGCCTCCGCGGTGACTTGCGAATGCGCGTTGCCGAGCATGTTGATTCGCTGCTGGAGTTGCTGCTCGATCTGCCGCGCGGAAGCCTCGCTGTTTCTTGCGAGCTGTTCCGCCGCCCGCCGGGACGCTCCTCGATCGACGTTTCCATCTTTTCGTTGCCAGCGCGTGCTGGCCGCTGCCAGGTCGGCTTCGAGAAGCCCGCGCCATCCCACTTCTCCAATGGCAGTCGCGGCGGCGATCTGCTCTCCCAGCCTTCTTGCGGCCTGATCCATCTGCGCCAGGCGCGCCTGGGCATCGGCGGTGCGCTGGTCCATCTGTTCCTGCCAGCGGCGCATTTCGTCCGTCGCGGCTTGCGCCGAGGATTCCCGCATCTGCTCGATGGCCGCGCGAACTTCGTCCTGATTCGCTCCCAGGCTTCCGCTCAGGCTTTCCACTTTCTGGATGGCCGCCTGAAGCTGGTCCTGAATCTGCTGTTCGAAATCCGCGCGCCGCGCGCGCTCCACTTCCGCAAGCTGGGCGTCCATCTGCTGCCGGGCCTCGCTGAGCCGCGCGGTCCAATTCGCGGGACAATTCCTCGCGCATGGCTGCCATGCCGCTTCCCGCTCGCTTTCCATGCGTTGCAGGGTTTCCTGCTGCGTCTTCTCGATGTGCGCCGCGACGGCCGCTGCCACCGATTTTTCCGCCGCATCCTTCAGTTGCGTCTGCAGAGCGGCCAGCAGCGGGCGGGTTTCCGCGGCCACGCGTGAGTGGCGGTCTCGCGGGCCGCGCTTTGAATCTGCTGCTTGGCCTCGGCGACCAGTCGCGCCACTTGCCGCGCAAGCTGCACGGACGCATCGCCTCCGGCCGGCAGCGGAAGCACGCGAACATTGTCCTCCACAGGTTCAGGCCCTCGGCGCCTGCGCCGCGGGCGATTCTTCCGGTGTGGACCAATCTTCGAGCCTCGGGAACAGCCTGCATGAGTCTCGGAAGGGGCGGGAATTTCCAGAGCGGGCACGGACCCGGATTCGGGGAAGGGAAACCAATCGCCGGGAGGAAAGGCAATTCCCCAAACGTTTCCGCTGACTTCCAGCTCCACGCCGATCTGAAACAACTCGCGGACCGTTCGCGGGCGCTGAATCCATGTGACGCGCCCCCGGACAGTCCGCGGCTCGCGGCCGGCTTCATTGTGGGGCACTTCGAGCGTGACCCACATATTTTTCAGGACGTAGTGTTTCGATTGGTAGCGGGCGCCGTGGCAATTAATGATCAGAGTGGAAGTGCGCTCCTGAAACGGACGGCCGAGCGCGTCCACGCCCGTCACCGTGAGCGGCACGGCTTGCACGATCCGCGTGGTGCGCCGCTTCTGGGCTTCCTGATCAGGATGAAGATTCGATTCCGCCATGATAGCTCCCCACAGTCAGTTTTAAAGCGTAACATTGCGGCACTCTCGGCGTCGAGGCGCAGGGAAAGCCGAATTTCGTAAAGGTTACGCCCCGCCTGGGTGATTTCGTACTCCGCGTGCCCTGAAATGGTGCAGCTGGACCCGCTCATGCCCTCGGGCATACCTCCGAAATATGCTGGTACGACGACACTTGTACTGGCTGTTCTGCGGGGATTGGAGAGGCTGGGCGCCTTCCGAAGGCGGAATGTACTACAAAAGCTGGCAGATGGCCAGAAGTATCGAAGATCAATTTCTGGCAGCATTGCCACAGCTAGCGGGCTGCGATGGGGAGGATCAGACGGTTGCGGCGCCTGCCGCGGCAGCTCGGACGAATCGCGGGTTACAACAACTCGTCTCGAGCTTCGCCAAATCCCCCTGCATTTCCGGCATTTGCCGCAAATGGGCCAACGTTTCTTTCAAGATCGCGGACGCGACCGCATCGCGAGGCGCAAGGAGACGGTAGTGCATCCACCGCCCCTGGCGCCGCGCGGCGACGATGCCCGCGCGGCGGAGATACGCCAGATGGCGCGAGATTTTTGGCTGGCTGATCCCCAGGATCTCCACAAAATAGCAGACGCAAATTTCCTTGTCGGCGATGAGGTTGAGGAGGCGAAGGCGCGTGGGATCGGCCAGAGCGCGAAAGAGAAGATCGAGAGGGAACGGTTTTTCCTTCCGGGGCATGCCCAAATTATATATGGCTTGACAGATATGAGCAAGGAGGCGTATCGTACATACATACGCACAAGCGTATATATTATTTGCCCGTGAGGAGGACCCATGGCAACGGAAACCGTGAAAGCGCGCAAGGCCCATGTGGCGATCCACGTGAAAGACGTCGCGCGCGAGCATCGAGTTCTATCGAAAACTTTTCGGGATCGAACCCTGCAAGGTGCGCACCGGATACGCGAAATTTGACGTCGCGAACCCGCCGCTCAATTTTACTTTGAATGAAGGAACAGAGGCAGGGCAGGGCGCATTGTCCCACCTGGGAATTCAGGTGGAATCGACGGCCGACGTCCTGGCCGTGCGCCAGAGCTGGCAGGAAGCGAGGCTTGCTGCCTCGCGATGAAATGAAAACGGAATGCTGCTACGCGCTGCAGGACAAGGCGTGGGTCCGCGATCCCGACGGGAACGAATGGGAAGTCTTCGCCGTCCTCGAGGACAACCTTCCTGAAAAGCCGGTCGCGGAAAAATCGTGTTGCGCTCCCGATTGCTGCGCGCCCGTCGCTCCCTGAGCGCCGGAGCATTCCCGCGAAAGGAATCTCGATGGAGAAGCGCTACAACGTCCTCTTCTTGTGCACGGGAAATTCCGCGCGTTCGATCATGGCCGAGGCGATTCTCAACCGGAAGGGCCGGCCCAACTTTCGTCGCCTATAGCGCGGGCAGCCATCCGTCGGGACAGGTTCGCCCCGAGGCGCTGCGGCAAATCGAGATTGGCGCGCATGCCCGTGGAAGGTTTTCGCAGCAAGAGTTGGGATGAATTCGCAAAGCCCGGCGCGCCGCAAATGGATTTTGTGTTCACCGTTTGCGACAACGCCGCCAGCGAAGTCTGCCCCGTGTGGCCCGGCCAGCCGATGACCGCGCATTGGGGAGTGCCCGACCCGCCGCCGTGCAGGGCACGCCCGAACAAATCGAGCGCGCGTTTCGGGAAGCTTTTATGATTCTCGACCGCAGAATTTCGCTCTTTCTGTGCCTGCCTCTTTCCACGCTCAGCCAACTGGCAATCAAGAAGGAAATTGACCGCATAGGCCAGCAATGAAAGACACTCGGGCATTTTCACTGAGGTGTACATGATGGCAACTCTCCACACGCAAGGCCAAGTTTGCGTCCCAATGCCGCGCGTCCGGCTGTCATTCCTGGATCGCTACCTGACCCTGTGGATTTTTCTCGCAATGGCAATCGGTGTTGGATTGGGGCATTTCATCCCGCAGACGGCAAATTTCGTGCAACGCTTTCAGGTCGGCACAACGAACATCCCGATTGCGATTGGACTGATCATCATGATGTATCCTCCTTTGGCCAAGGTGCGGTACGAAAAACTGGCTGAAGTGTTCCGCAATCGCCGCGTGCTTGCGCTTTCGCTTCTCCAGAACTGGATCATTGGACCGATCCTGATGTTCTTCCTTGCGATTACCTTTCTTCGCGGGGAGCCTGCGTACATGCGCGGCCTTATTTTGATTGGGCTAGCGCGCTGCATCGCGATGGTTATCGTCTGGAACGAACTGGCCGCCGGTGACACCGACTATGCCGCCGGGTTGGTTGCATTTAACAGCGTCTTCCAGGTGCTGTTCTACAGCGTCTATGCGTGGGTGTTCATGACCGTGCTTCCAACATGGTTCGGCCTGGAGGGGAGCGTGGTCCATGTTGGAATCGGCCAGATTGCCCAAAGCGTCTTCTTCTACCTGGGTGTGCCGTTCCTTGCGGGAATTCTCACGCGTTTCGTGCTCTTGCGCGCCAGAGGTGAGGAGTGGTATCGGACTCGCTTTATTCCGCGCATTAGTCCGCTGACATTGGTGGCCCTGTTGTTCACGATTCTGGTGATGTTCAGCCTCAAGGGCGACCTCATCGTTCGTCTCCCGTTCGATGTCCTTCGCGTCGCGCTGCCGCTGTTGATCTATTTTGTTCTCATGTTCCTCGTAAGTTTCTGGATGGGGCGCAAGCTGGGTGCGGACTATTCGAAAACAGCGACGCTTTCTTTTACTGCTGCGAGCAATAATTTCGAGCTGGCGATCGCCGTAGCGGTGGCTGTTTTTGGCCTCAATTCAGGGGAGGCTTTTGTCGGCGTCATTGGCCCCCTAGTCGAAGTGCCGGCGCTACTCGGACTTGTGAACGTGGCGCTCTGGTTTCAGCGGCGTTACTTCGCCCCGGCTGCTCACTCCTGAAATTTCCCTGCAGAAGAGGAACCCATCTTCAGGCGCCATGCTCGATTCGAGCCTTGAATGTCTGGTCGCTGTGACGCGATACTGGCCCCATGCCGGAAATCGCATCCAAATCAGCCCTGCGCGTCCGCCAGCTGCGAAAAGCGTACAAGGACGTGGTCGCCGTCGATGGCCTGAACCTCGAAGTGCAAGCGGGCGAGTGCTTTGGCCTTCTCGGACCGAATGGCGCAGGAAAAACGACCACCGTCGAAATCTGCGAGGGCTTGACGCTGCCGGATTCGGGAGAAGTCGAAGTGCTTGGCCGGCGGTGGAGTTCGGACGCGCGCGCAGCTCCGCCAGCGCCTCGGCATTCAATTGCAGGACACGCAGCTTTCCGAGAAACTCACCGTGCATGAAACGGTCCGCCTGTTTCGCAGCTTTTTTCGGCAAGGGAGCGGAAGCCTCCGAAGTCATCGCGCGGGTGCAACTCGAAGAAAAACAAAATGCGCGCGTGGGCGATCTTTCCGGCGGCCAGAAACAGCGGCTGGCTCTGGCCTGCGCCCTGGTCGGCGATCCCGACTTTCTTTTTCTCGATGAGCCCACCACGGGTTTAGATCCGCAAGCCCGCCGCCAGCTCTGGGAATTGATCGAGGAATTCAAAGAGTCCGGCCGCACCATTCTGCTCACCACTCACTACATGGACGAAGCCGAGCGCCTTTGCGACCGCGTGGCCATCATGGATCATGGCAAGGTGATCGCGCTCGGCACGCCGCGCGAATTGATCGCCTCGACCTGCGCGGAACAAATGGTGGAGTTTACGGCGGGCAGCGTTTCCCATGCGCTCGATGTGCCGGCTCTGCGCCGCATCGCAGGCGTCCGTGAAGTCCGAACGGAAAATGGCGCGGTGCTCCTGCAGGTGACCGAGCTTCACACTTCCGTTCCCGCACTTGCTCGCGGAACTGACGCGCCAGAATGTTCCGCTCACCGAGCTTCGAACTCATTCGGCGACTTTGGAGGACGTCTTCGTAACTTTGACGGGGCGCCATTTGCGAGATGAGTGACAACACCATTTCCGATGTTCGCGCCGGCGTGGCCGAGAAGAAATCTCCTCGCGCGAATTCGCTCGCGGACCACCCGCTCGTGCAACTGACCCTGGTGCGTTTTCTCGAATTCATCCGCGAGCCGGAGGCCTTGTTCTGGGTGTTCGTGTTTCCCGTTCTTCTTGCGGCGGGGCTGGGCATCGCGTTTCCGCAATCGCCCGGCGGAAGTGCTCAGAATCGCCGCGGTCACTCCGGAGCTTGCGCAATCCTTGCGGCAAGAGAAACTCCTCGACGTTGCAGCAGCTGGACTCGGAAGCTCGCGCAAGAAGCGTTGCGCACCGGGAAAGTGGCGCTGCTCGCCGTGCCGGGATCGAGCGGCGCGGTCGAGTACCGCTATGACGATACGAATCCCGAAGGCCGCGCCGCCCGCCTGCTTGCGGATCGAGCGATCCAGAAAGCGGCGGGACGCGTCGATCCGGTGGCTACGAGCGACCAGTTGATGCGCGAGGCGGGCTCGCGCTACATCGATTTCCTGATCCCCGGATTGCTCGGCATGAATCTGATGGGCAGCGCGATCTGGTCGATGGGATTCGCGATCGTGGATGCGCGGCGCAAAAAACTTTTGAAGCGCCTGGTGGCGAGTCCCATGCCGCGGCCCTACTATTTGCTCTCGTTTCTGCTTTCGCGGATTTTGCTGCTGGTGGTGGAAGTGGGAGTGCTCGTCGGATTCGGCGCTTTGCTTTTCCATGTGCCCGTTCGAGGCTCGCTCCTGGATCTCGGGGTCCTGTGTCTCCTGTCTTCGCTTTCTTTCAGCGCGTTGGGACTTTTGCTGGCCTCGCGCGCCAGAACGATTGAAGCGGCTTCCGGCCTCATGAATCGTCGTGATGATGCCGATGTGGATCGCCTCCGGCGTGTTCTTTTCCTCGCAAAAATTTCCTGACGTGATGCAACCGTTCATCAAAGCGCTTCCCGCTGACCGCGGTAATCGACGCTTTGCGCGCGAACATGCTGCAAGGCTCGAATCTGGCGCAAATGGCTCCGCAAGTCGGAATCATCGTTTTCTGGCTGGTGATTTGTTTCGCGCTGGCGCTAAAACTCTTCCGCTGGCGATAGGAGGGGACTTCAATGGAACAGGCTTCAGCCTGTGAGGTTTGATTTCAGGAAGCAACAAAAACCCCACAGGCTAAAGAGTGTGGGTGAGAACTAAGTTTTTGATGGTTGTGACCACAATATATTATGGAAGGCGAAAAGCATCTTCCAATTAGTGGCCACAAAACCTAGTTCTCACACAGACTCTAAAGCCTGTTCCACTGAATGGGAACTTTAGCTTTCAATCGAGCGATGCTTGAATGTGCGCTGGCCTTTGCTGTAGCTCGCCACGGTTTGGCCCTTGCCGAAGAGCTTGTACTTGTAGATTGTGAGCCCTTCAAGGCCCACGGGCCCGCGGGCATGCAATTTTCCGGTGCTGATTCCGACTTCCGCGCCCAGGCCGTAGCGGAAACCGTCGGAGAATCGCGTGGAGGCGTTTTGAAAAACGTTGGCCGCGTCCACGAACTCCATGAAACGCGAAGCGACATCATGGCTTTCCGTCACGATGGATTCGGTATGCCGCGAGCCGTACCGGTTGATATGCTCGATCGCTTCGTTGACGCCGTCCACAACCTTGATGGAAACGATGAGGTCGGAATACTCCTTCTTCCAATCCTCTTCCGTCGCGGGAATGACTTGCTGTCCCATCGCTAATTCCTGAGTCCTCGGAGCAGCCGCGCACTTCCACTCCGGCTTTGCAGAATTCCGCGATCATTCGCGGCAGAAAAACCGGCGCGATCTCTTCATGCACCAGCAAAGTTTCCATGGCATTGCACACGGCAGGGTATTGAACCTTGGAATCGTAGGCGACATCGATCGCCTTCTGTAAATCCGCGTCGCTGTGCACGTACACGTGGCAGATGCCTTCGCCGTGCCCGAGCACGGGAATGCGGCTGTGCTCGGTGACGTAGCGGACAAATTCGTTCGATCCGCGCGGCACGATCAAATCGATTTCGTCGTGCAACGTCAGAATCTGCGCCACATCCTCGCGCGTATGAATCAGCACGACGGAATCGGCCGGAATATCGGGGAAAGCCGACAGCGCGTCGCGCCAGATCGAGACGAGCACGGCGTTGGTTTCCGCCGCCTCCGCGCCGCCCTTGAGGCACACCGCGTTGCCCGACTTCAACGCCAGAGAAGAAATTTGCGGAACCACATCCGGCCGAGACTCGAACACCACGCCCACCACGCCCAGCGGGCACGTTTCCTTCAGCAGAACGAGATCGTCGTCCAGCTCCATCGTCGAAAGCCGCCGGTGCAGCGGATCGGGCAATCGCGCGACATCGCGCACGCGCGCGGCCATTTCCGCGATGCCTCGCTCCGTCGTCCGCAATCGCGCAAACATCGCGCGGGACAACTCGCCGCGTTCGACGGCCTGCTGCGCCGCCGCGCAATCCTTTTCATTCGCGGCCAGAATTTCTTCCGCGCGCGCTTCGATCGCGTTCGCCGCGGCGAGCAGAGCCTCGTTCCGGCGCTCGCCCGAAAGCGTCGCCAGGACGTGCGCGGCCTTGCGCGCGCGGCGGATGAGATGATGAATATCGGAAGCTTCGAGTTGTTTTTGCACGACGCTCATTTGCGATCCAGTAAAACGATATTATCGCGCTTTACGAGCACAGTTGCACGCTTGCTTGTCCGCCCGCCGCCCTCGGGCGAGTGCGAACCGTTGCCAATCATCCCTTGCGCGTCGCCGCGCGAATAATCCGAAATCCCGCGCGCGAATTCCAACCCTTCCGTGTCCACGATGCTCACGACTTCCGCCGCGTCAAACTCCCCTTCGACGCCAGTGACGCCGGAAGCCAGCAAGCTCGCCTTGCCGCCGGTGAGCGCCTCGCGCGCCCCGCGTTGACGATGACGCGCCCGCGCACCCCCGCGGCATACGCGATCCAGCGCCGCTTTCCCGCCATCCGCGTCTTCGACAGAAACACGGTGCCCGCCGGCTCGCCTTCAAAAATTCTGCCCAGCGCATCCGGCTTCGTGCCGTTCGCAATCACCGCGACGCCGCCGGCCTGCATGGCAATTTCCGCCGCTTCGAGTTTCGTCAGCATGCCGCCGCGCCCTCCCTCGGAAGGGCCGAGCGCGAGCGATTTCAATTCCGGCGTGATCTCCTCGACCAGGGGAATCACTTTTGCGCCCGCCTCTTTCGAGCCGGACGGCCCGAGTTGCATCAATCCATCCACGTCGGTGAGCAGGACCAGCACGTCGGCTTCGATGTGGCTCATCACCAGCGCGGCCAGTCGATCGTTGTCGCTGAAGATGCGCTCGCCCGCGCGAATGTTCAGGTAATCGAGTTCGGCGGTCGAGACGGTATCATTTTCATTGATGACGGGCAGCACGCCAAGTTTCAAGAGCGCTTCCATCGTTTGCCGCAGATTGGAATACCGCGTGCGGTCGACGAAGTCTCCCTCGGTCAGAAGCACTTGCGCGAGATGGACGCCATGCGCCTGAAATAGTTTTTCATATTCGTGCATCAGCAGACTTTGCCCCACCGCCGCGCACGCCTGCCGCATCACCATGTCATTCAACCGGTCGCGATGCAGGCCGAGCCGCCCGCGCCCCAGTCCCACGGCGCCCGAAGACACCAGCACGATTTGCCGGCCATCCTTCTTCAGGCGGGCGATGGTGCGGGCAACCGGCTCGAGATGCGCGGCGTTAAATTGACCGTCGCCGCCCGTCACGATTCCGGTGCCCAGCTTGATGACCGCGCGGCGCGATGCCCGCAGCCGCTTCTGCTGTTCGCTTTCCAATGGATGATCCTTTAAGCCAATTACTTTATCACCTTCGCCCATCCGTTGTGTCGCCGGAGATTAAACCATTCTCCATGATCAGCGCGAATGCGAAATATTGTTTGTGGGTCGTGGCTTTAGCCTCGCCGTAAGTCTCAGATCGGACCGGCTTTAGCCGCTGAAGTCAAGTGTGGCAGTCAATACCCGCTTTACATATTTCGCGACCACGCGTGCGCGCCCGAGTTCCGCCAGGAAACACGGGCCATCCCTCTTGCCGATCCGGGATACCGCCGTGATACGTTTTAAATGGCGTGCAACGGAATCATTTCTTCCGCCACTCTCAGAAAATGGCCGATCAGAAATCAAATGCACCGCGTCGCATTCGCCTCGTGATCGGAGTCACTCTTCTGCTCGCCATTATGGCCACGGAACTCGCGCTGTCCGCCCGGCAGCAATCCCAGACCTTCGACGAAGGCATCCACATTTTCGCCGGCTACCGGTACTGGAAAAATTTCGATTTCGGAGCCAATCCCGAACATCCCCCGCTGGTCAAGCTCGTCGCCGCGATCCCTCTTTTGCGGCTGCCTCTCCGAACGCCGTCCATTCCCGACGCTGATTTTAAAATCGTGGAATACAGAACCGGCCGCGACTTTCTCTATAGCAACGATGCGAACACTCTGTTGTGGAGAGCGAGGATGGCCGCGGCCGTCCTCACGATCTGCCTGGGTCTCACCGTCTTTCTCGTGGCGTATTCCATGTGGGGCGCGGGGCCCGCATTCCTGGCGCTGACCCTCCTAGTTTTTGAACCCAATTTCCTTGCCCACGGTGCGCTGGTCACGACCGATGTCGGCGCGACGTTGGGACTTTTTCTTGGCGTTGGCAGTTTCTACTTCTATTTGAAAAAGCCTTCGGCGCTGAGGCTGGCCGGTGGCGGGTCTTGCCGCCGGCATCTGTTTAAGCGCCAAGCATTCGGGAATTCTCCTTTTCCCGATGCTGCTCTTTCTTGCGCTTGCCGAGTTGCTGCCCGTTGCGCGATCCCGCCACGCCGAAGTTCGCTCCCGGCCTTGCGAAGAGGGCGCTCCGCCTAGCCGCTTCGCTGGCGGCAATCACGGCGATCTCGCTTGTGGTGCTGTGGTCCTTTTATGGATTTCGCTACGCCGCGCGCCCCGCCGGACTGCATGTGAAACCTCCACTTTCGGAATTCGCGAAACAAATGGGGCGCAATTCTTCCGCAATTGTCCTGCGGATTGCCGGCTGGCATTTGCTTCCCGAATCCTATCTTTACGGCCTGGCGGATATTTCTTCAGCGGAAACGCTCCCGACCGTCATTTTCGGGAAATATTATCCGGCGGCGCAATGGTTTTACTTTCCGTCCATTTTTATCGTGAAGTCCACGCTTGCGTTCCTCGTGTTTTGTTGTCTCGCGCCGCTTGGCGTCGCTTTTTGGGGCAAGGGATTTCGGCGGGAGATGCTTTTCCTGATCATTCCTCCCGCATTCTATCTCGCCGTGGCCATGTCGTCGGGCATCAATTTCGGCGTGCGCCATCTTCTTCCCGTCGTATCCCGTTTCTGATCATTCTGGTCTCGTTTGCGCCTGGAATTTGGGCGAACGGCACCGGGCGCTCGCCGCGCTCGTTGCGGTTCTTGTTCGTCTGCCACGTGGCGTCTTCCGTTCGGGCGTTTCCCAATTACATTCCGTACGCGAATGAATTGTGGGGCGGCCCGGCAAAGACTCATGAAATTCTGGCGGATTCCAACGTCGATTGGGGGCAGGGCCTCGTTGCCATGAAGCAATACATCGACCGGCATCAAATCAAAAATTGCTGGTTCGCCTACTTCGGCCAACTGATCGTGGATGTTTCCTACTACGGAATTCCGTGCAAGGCTTTGCCCACGGCTTTTGCCGACTTGATTCAATCGCCCATGCCTATCCTTCCGCCGCAAATCGATGGCCCGGTGTTCATCAGCGCCACGGAAATTACGCGAATCTACTGGCGGGCGGACTGGGTGAATCCGTATCTCCCGTTCCAGCAAATGCCTCCCTCGGCTTTGATTGCGGATTCCATCCTTGTCTTCGACGGGAAGGTGGATCTGTCGCAGGTGTCCGCGCTGACGCACGAAAACCTGGCCATGCAGTTGCTGCGCGACGGGAAATTCGATCAAGCCCTAGCGGAAGCGGAAGCAGCCGTTGAAGTCGCGCCCGATCGCCCGATCGCGCACGTAACACGAAGCACGATCCTCTCAGCCATGGGAAGAAATTCCGAAGCCCTCGACGAAATCAGCAAAGCCAACACGATGGCGAGCACGATCCTCGCGCGCCAGTAGGACAGGCTTCAAGCCTGTCTGGCTTAAATTAGCGCCATGCGACGAGCAAAGCGACAGGCTGAAGCCCGTCCTACTAAAGATCCCTCCGCCCTTCCATCGCTTTCATCATCGTAACTTCGTCCGCATACTCAAGGTCCGCGCCAACGGGAATCCCCACCCCGATGCGCGTCACGCGCACGCCGAGCGGCTTGAGCAGCTTGGAAAGATACATGGCGGTGGCCTCTCCCTCGGCATTCGGGTTGGTCGCGATAATAATCTCCTCGACCGCGCCGCCCTTGAGCCGTTCGATCAAGCTTTTCAAGTGCAACTGGTCGGGCCCGATGCCGCGCAGCGGCGCGAGCGCTCCGCCCAGCACGTGATACATGCCGCCGTACTGGCGCGTTTTTTCGATGGCCATGATGTTGTGCGGCTCTTCGACCACGCAAATCGTTTTGCGGCTGCGCGTCGAGCTCGTGCAGTAAAGGCACGGATCGACGTCGGTGATGTTGTTGCACACCGAGCAAATTCGCATGTTCAGCTTGGCGTCGCGGATGGCGTCGGCCAGCGCCAGCGCGTTTTCCGGATCGGTGCGGAGAATGTGAAACGCCAGGCGCTGCGCGGTTTTCGCGCCGATGCCGGGCAGGCGTTTCAGTTGATCGATAAGCCGCTCGACGGGCTCGGCGAAATCAGGCATGTGAATTGTTCCGTGACCGAAAGTGGCGGGCCGGAGGAATCGGCAAGCCCTGCAAGCGTCTCATGCATTTGTCAATGCAAACGCTTCATGCGTTTGTCATTCCGAGCGAAGCGAGGAATCTCTCCGGCTTTACTTGTGCGCAGGGAGATTCCTCGCTCCGCTCGGAATGACAAACCTAAATCCAAAAACATTTTCAGGATTTAAAAAAGGCCGGGAATTTTCAGTCCGGCCATTCCGGGAATTCCGCCCGTTATGCTTTTCATCTGGTTGGTGAGCTCTTCATCCACGCGGCGGCTCGCCTCATTCACGGCGGCGCGCACCAGGTCCTGCAGCAATTCCTGATCTTTCCCGGCGAAAACTTCCGGATCGATGCGAATCTCGGTGAGCTGCTTCTGCCCGTTCATCTTGACGTTGACCATGCCGCCGCCGGCCGAGGCCTCCACCTGCACGGTTTCGACCTGCTTCTGCAGCCCCTCCTGCATTTGCCGAAACTGCGTGAGAATCTGCTGCAGCGCTTTCACTTCCATGGTCTACTCCTCGCCCCGGCGTTTCACGTCGGAAATCTGGCCGCCGAATCGTTCCAGCATCGCGCGCACGATCGGATCTTGCTCGAACTTGGCGCGCAATTCCTTCGTGCCGTTGGAAGTTGTTCCTCCCAGCGGCACGGCCTCCAGTTTAACACAGACTCGCACGGTGTGGCCGAGGATGCGGCTCGCAATGTTTCGCAATCGTTCCATGGGATCGCGCGCCTGCAACATCTCCGCGAGCGCGCGGCTCTCGGTCGGAAAAAATAATCGCACTTCGCCGCCGCTCATTTCCCAGCGCGACGCGTTTCCCACGAGCTCGCCCAGAAATTTTTCCTGCGAGACGATCGCATTTTTGATGGAATCGACCTGAGCTTCCACCAGGCCGTCGCCCGCGACTGCGGGCTGCGAGATCGATTCTGTGCGAACCTCGGGCGTAGCGGCAGGCGCGGCAGCGCCGTTCATTCGCTCCGCCATCGGATTCGTTTCTTCGCGCAAAGTTGCAGCCGGGGTCCGATTCTCGGCAAGCGGCGCGGGCTCAGCCTTCACTCTTGCCGGCGCAACGGCCGCGGAAGCGCCTTGCGATGATGCCGCGGCAAACGGCGCCGGAGCGCTCGTTCGCGCAATGGGCGGCAGTTGCGGCGGGGCGCTTGAGATTCGCGCAGGCGCCGGACTTGCCGGAGTTCCGCCTTCCAGATCGGCAAGAATTTCTTCGAGCGGCGCGAGACGCGCGGCATTCACCATGCGCAACAGGCCCATCTCCAGATGCAGCCGCGCATCCGGCTTGCGGCGAAGATCGTCATCGGTGTGCAGCAGGATCTGGAAAAAGCGGGTGAGATCTTCCTCGCTGAAAAATTCGGACGATTTCTTCAACCGCGGCCGCTCGTCGGCGGGGGCGGCAATCAGTTCGGAATCCGCCCCGCACACGCGCGCCACCAGCAGATTGCGAAAATGGCCGATGGCTTCGCGGCAGAAATGCTGCAGGTTCTGTCCATCGGCGAGCAGTCGGTGCACGAGCGAGAGCACGCGTTCGGCCGACCGCTCTTCGATCGCGCGGGTCAACTCGTCCAGAATTTCTCCGGGGACGACGCCGAGCAGTTCCCGAACCTGTGCATCCGTGATGTTCGAGCCGCAATAGGCGCGCGCCTGTTCGAGCAACGAGAGGCCGTCGCGCAGGCTGCCTTCCGCGGCGCGAGCCATCACGGCGATCGCGCCCGGTTCCGCGGTCAGTCCTTCCTTCACGCAAATTTCTTCCAACGCCGCGGAAATTTCGGCGAACGAAAGCGCGCGAAAATGAAAATGCTGCGAACGCGAACGAATCGTATCGGCCAGATCTTCCGGCTGGGTCGTGGCCATGACGAAGATGACTTTGTCGGGCGGCTCTTCGAGCGTTTTCAGCAGCGCGTTGGAGGCTTCATCGGTGAGCATGTGCGCTTCGTCGAGGATCACGACTTTGTAGCGGCCGCCGGCGGGCGCGTAGCGAACCATCTCGCGCAATTCGCGGATCTGGTCGATGCCGCGGTTGGAGGCTGCGTCGATTTCGATTACGTCGAGGGAATTTCCGAGGCCGATTTCACGGCAGGAATCGCACTCGTTGCAAGGTTCCGCGGCGGGGCCCTTCGCGCAGTTGAGCGCCTTGGCCAGAATGCGCGCGGTCGTTGTCTTTCCCACGCCGCGCGCGCCGGAAAAAATGTAGGCGTGCGCGACTCGGCCGGATTGGATGGCGTTGGAGAGCGTGCGCGTGACGTGCTGCTGGCCGACCACGTCGGCAAACGTTTGCGGGCGCCATTTTCGCGCGATGACCTGGTAGCTCATGCTTGTCGAAACCCGAAACCCGAAAAACTTAACACAGAGAACACAGAGGAGCACAGAGAGCCACAGAGAAAATCCTTGCTTCGCGCTTGCAATGGCCGCGCCACTAAAACATCCTGGCGCGTTTAAAAAGATGAGAGGAACTTCGGGTACTCCGCGGCACACGAAGCGATCCCGGTACCGTTGCTCCCTTCCGGGCCTGGCGGGGTTCGCGGGACTTCGTCGCACGGAGCCCGAAGTTCCACGCATCGGCAGCCGCTCCACTCGGAAGCGGCTGCAATCGCAGTCTAGCACAGCGACGCGCGCGAAAAAAGAAAACCACACGAGTTCTCAAAATGATTTTTTGTAAGATACGCGGCCGTCGGACTCGCTATGCTTGCCCAATTTCCAAGTCCATGTGGCAACACAAAATTCTTTGTGGGTCACGGCTTCAGCCGTGACAAAAGAAAGGTTCACCCAAGGAGGCTTTAGCCGCTGGCCTGCCGAGGCATGACCTTCGAGCCGGTCTCTTCAAAGCGCCGGGTAAGCGATCTGAATGAACGCGGCGCTGTTAAATAATCCTTTGCCCCAGACGGCATCGAGATCGTTGAGAGGCTTTGCGGCAACCGCTTCCTGCATGGACTTGCCGGAAGTTTTCAGTTTCTGCAGCCGCTCGCGCACCGTCGTCAGCATGTCGCGATATTTCATGAGGTCCGCCTTGTTTCCAAGCGGCCCGTGCCCGGGAACGATTTTCGTATTGTTGTCGGCCACGGCCAGAAGTTTTGTCGCGCCCGCGATCATGCCGCTGACGCTGCCGCCGGTTCCGTCGTCGATGTAGGGAAACATGCCGTTGAAAAATATATCGCCCGTCTGCAGAACATTGCCCTTCTCGAAATGAATATAGATGTCGGAATCCGTATGCGCCGGCGGGACGTGAACGAGCGACACGGTTTCGCCGTTCATCGTTATCTTGTGGCTCTGCGGGAAAGTTTGCTGCGGCAAAGCCGCAGCCGGGGAAGGCGGGAATGTCAGGTTCAGCACGGCGAGCGTGTGCGTTTCGGACATCCGTTTCTTCGTGTTCACATGCGCGACCAGCGTCGCGCCCGCGGCGCGCAGCGATGCGTTGTTGTCGGAGTGATCGAAATGCCAGTGCGTGTCGATCGCCGTCTTGATGGGCGCTTTCCCGATCGCGTCCAGCGCATCCTTGAGGTGCGGCCACGCCGGCTGCACGAACGTGTCGCCCATCAACTTTCCGTCCGCGCCATTCAGCACCACCACATTTCCGCCCGGACCCGACAGCAGCGTGATGCTGTCCGTGAGCTTCTGCGCTTGAATCGGCACGCCGCCAAATTGCGCGCGCATGGCGGCGACTTGATCGGCCGCCGACGCTTGCTGCGGAAAGCCCGGAGTCGCCGCATGGACGAGTGCCGCAGGAAAGAACCGGGCCGCCAGCGCTCCGCCGGTCAAGCCAGCCGCGGCCAGCAACATTTCGCGCCGCGTGAAGAACTTCATCGTGGGATTGGATTCCATGTCAAATCCTCCTCAGTCAGGATTAGCAATCTCGTCCGCTGCAAGGCGGCAATATACTCTCCCGCGCCGCCACATACAATGCCGCGATCCCGTCTTCTCCTGCTGTCGCGAGGGCATAACAACTAGAAAGTAGCCTCTCAGAGAATCTTTGTGGGTCGCGGCTTCAGCCGCGACATTCCATGGCAGAGAAAAACCGGGCTTTAGCCCCTGAAGCTCTATCCAACCTGGCTTCGTTGCCACTTATCGAAATGCTAAAGGAATCGGCACCCGATGTTGTCTTTTCGAAACATTCCGCATACTTTCAGAGTAACGCCCACGGGTTCCAGAGTACGATAGCTCCGGACGTTACCTCCGCATCCGGTCCGGCGCGCTCCCGCAGAGCGCCGCCGGGCGCACAGCGCCAGCGCATGGCCTCACGTCACGAGGCCTAGCACGCACACGGCCGCACCAGCGGCCGGCGCGATATGGATGGAGGATCCCATGAAACGCATCAATTGTATCGCTTGGTGTTTCGTTTGCCGCAGTTGTGTTGCTGTTCCCGCTGCCGCGATCCCAGCTCGCGCGCAATCCCATGAACTTCTGCAGGGCACCGAGGTGCACCTGCGATTGTTGACCGGTCTTAAGCACCGCCGTCGCCAAGAGCGGCGATCCCTTTGTCGCCGAAGTGACCCAGCCGGTTTATCTCGGCAGCCAGATGATTCTGCCCGCCGGGGCCCGCGTTCACGGCACCGTTGGCGGAGTCATTCACTCCCGCCATTTTTCGATCTTTCGCGGCCAGGCGGCGATGAGCCTTTCCTTCCGCGATCTCGAAGTCGACAGCCGCATCTTTCCCGCGAAATGAGCATCTTGCGCCTGGAGCGCCCATCCACGAGAAGACCGGGAAGGAAAGAGAAGACGGGACATCAAAGTCGACGAGGGCCAGGTTGTCCAAGCCAAGCATGACGTCAAGGGCGACGTCCTCGGCGGAGCCATCGGAATTGGCGGAGGGTCCGCTCGTGGGCGCGGTATTCAGCAACGTATCGCGCGGTTTTGGATTTGGGTTGATCGGCGCCGCCGTCTACATCGTGGAACGCAAGGGCAAGGAAGTGGACTTGCCGGCGCAGACCGACCATCCGGTTCGAATGGACAACACGGTCACTTTGCCCAGATTCACTGCCGACAGCGGTGAAAGGGGATCGGGCAAGGCAGACCGGAATAACAACGAGGGCAGCCGGGGATCACCAGAAGGAGTTGCCCCGGTACGCCAATCTTCTGATGGTGGTCGTGCGACCCGTCCGCTGCGACGGGTAGATTGGCTTTTTCGAATTTCGGCGAATCAATCAGAAATCCTGCACAAATCCTGCAAAGGGATCACTTACCGGGAACTTTTGAATGGAACCGGCTAGTGGAACAGTCCGAACTCATAAATTCGTCTTTCAGGAGGCACCTTGCGCCCACCCTCAGGCGGTCGTCTTTCCGTTCCATCCAGATAATTACGAAAAGCCGCGGATATTCATCTGCGAGGTTTTCGCCCTCGGGTCCCAGCGGCTCAATGCCCAGAATTGCGCCCTGCTGAACCGCGTTTCGCATTGAGAAAGAACAGCCCATGTCGCCGGCATCCTCGATCTGCGACAGCTCGACGAATTGGACACCTGATTCATCCACACCGCTGATTTCCACGGGCGAGTGCAGAAACAATCGTTTGTCCGCACGGCGTTCGCCTGTCATTTCGGATCTTGTTTTTTCCCGCCTTGTCCGGCGGGAATTTGTACAACGTAGCCGGCCTCTCCAGCTTTTCGCCCTGGAGCAACCGGGCGCCCACTGTAGAACCGCGATCCTTCCTCGCGACCCACATGATCTCATAGAGTCGCGGTCTTCATCCGGCAAGTGATTTCCATACCGTCCCAGTATTTTCAACGCAATTGTCTCCCCGTTGTTGGACCGGGCCGGCGGGTAGAGAAGCGGCAACCAAAATCGCTCACATCTTCAATGATAAGTTCGCTCTGTGATGCTGCTGCCCCTCGGCGTCTGATCTCGGTGACCTCGACCGGAACATGCACCAAAATGCGCCTCTCCACTCTTCGTTCGATCACATAAGGTTTGAAGTATTTTTTTCTTCAGTCACGGCGCTACCTCGCCTTCCATTTTTCTGGGGCACGCGCCGTGCCAAAATCAATCTTGTTTGAACATGGAAACAGGCGGTTTACTGCCGATCCCTCCGCTTTGGAGTTCCAAAGTGAGAATCGTGTGCCGAAGAGGGACGCGAGAACATTCGTTTTTCGTTGCGTGCTTCACATGGCAGTTACGCTTGCCATTTAAATTAAGTGAGGTGCGGCGCGCCAGTTCCAGAGTTCGGAATCAGCGCGCCACTTGCGGATTCTGGCAGGATATTTGGGTGGGCGACATGTGGGGTAAGTGGATCAAGCCAAGAATGTTTAAATTGGTCAAGGCATCTAGAGAAGTGCAATCTGCCGTGCCAATGAAGAGTCTTATATCCGCAACAGAAAACACGAGGCTTATCGACAGTGCCAACTGGAAGGTGTGCCGGAGAGTGAAACCTGTTCGAGTCTGAAACAGGGAATTACGAATTCATGATGGAGCAGGAAGCTTTTGGGCTTATCAGCAACGCAGCCGAATTTGCCGATTTCTTGTCAGCCCGCTTCAGGAATCGGTACAAACTTGTGCGCCCGATCCCGAGCATTTGAGCCGCCCGGACGCGATTGCCTTCGCAGGCTTCGAGAACGCGGCGGATATGCTGCCGGCGGACCTCCTCCAGCGGGAGTGGCCGCCAGGTTTCTCCCGCGCGCCCGTTTTGGGCGGAGGGTTTCTGCAGGTTTTCTGGCAAATCGTCCACGTCGATGAATTCATTTACGGAAGTAAGGCAGGCGCAGGAAATTACGTTTTCGAGTTCGCGAACGTTGCCCGGCCAGCCATGTTGATACAGGACGGTCTGGGCCCTCCTCGTAAGTCCCTTGATCTGTTTGCTGTAGGCTTCGTTGTATTTTTTCAGGAAAAATTGGATGAGCAGGGGAATATCGTCCAGCCGCTCGGCCAGGCTGGGCACGCGGATCTGTATGGTGCTGAGGCGATAGAACAAGTCCTCGCGAAACCGCCCGGCCAGAACTTCGGCGCGCAAGATCACGGTTCGTGGCGGCAATGAGGCGCACGTCCACATGGCGCACTTCGGGCGAGCCGACGCGCTGGATTTCGCGGTTCTGAATAACCCGCAACAGCTTGGCCTGCATGGGAAGCGAGGTTTCTCCCACTTCGTCCAGAAACACGGTGCCCCCATTCGCGTATTCGAACAAGCCGGGGCGCGTGTCGGTCGCGCCCGTGAAGGCGCCGCGCATATGTCCGAAGAGCTGGCTTTCGAGGAGCGTATCGACCATCGCGGAGCAGTTGCAAACCGCGAATCGCTGCTGTGCGACAGGACTCATCTGGTGAATCGATTTGGCGATCAATTCCTTGCCGGCGCCGGTCGCTCCAATCAGCAGAATATTCGTGTAGTGCCGCGCCACCTTGCGGACCATTTCGAATACTTCCACCATGGCCGGGCTGCGGCCCACGATGCCGTGGAACTCCAGGTCGCTCAGGAGTTGCTGCTCGAGGCTGCGGATTCGCTTCCGCTTGTGGAACGACTCGGCAAGTTCGTCCAGGGATTTCTTCAGGCGCGACCGGTCCACGGGTTTGGGAACGTAGTCGTAGGCGCCGCGCTTGACGGCAGCAATGGCGTTGTCCAGCGAATAGTAGCCCGTCATCAGGACGACGTATACGCCCGGATCGCGTTGCATGGCCTGCTCGAGGAACTGCAGGCCGTCCATCCCGGGCATCTTGATGTCAGACATCACCACGCGTACGCGCCCCTGGTCGACCATTTCGAGGGCGTAGATGCGGGTCGCATGTTCCGATGGAGCTGTAGCCGAGGCACCGCAGCGATTCCTGCAGCATGTCTACCATGCCTGGCTCATCGTCCAGGACGCAGACCGTCATGGCCTCGTCGGAGCTGCCTCGAACAAAGTGCCCTGCTTTAGGTGGTGCCGTCAAAGTATTCATGGTGAATCACTGGCAAGGGCAATGCCAAAATCACGGCGCAATTGCGTGGGCTTCGCAATTGTTGTTTTTTGTGACGGGGCTGGGCGGAGGAGCTTGCAAGTCTACTGCGGACAATCAATTAGGATGAGGCGCGTCGAAACTATTTCTTTCCCGGGAACACGGGCCAGTTCAAACTGGCCCGTAACGCGCGAGTCGAACTGCTAACCTCGTTCCAATTTGGAAAGAATTGTCGTTTCCATGTTCCAAAGGCGAATTGCCTTTGGCTTGCGCAGCAATTAATTTGGAACGCCTTCGTCCATCTCGCTCAGGTAGGCGAAAAATTCAAACTCTTCGGCAGGATACCGGATGATTCCCCCAAGGTCGGAATCCATCTGGCAGTAATTCCCCTGGTTATGGCAAAGCTCCATCATGCGCTCGTTGGAGGATGACGTGGCGAGCTGAACTTCCTCATACGTGGCCAGCCGGTCTTGAGTTGTCGTGTTGAACGTGTTTGTTTTCATTGGAGGATCTCCTCGAGTTGCAACCCCACTTCGGCTTCGTTCTTGTTGCATTCCCTGTTCCAATCCTCTACCGCTTTAGATGCATTTTTCCCCGATAAAGATTCCCTGGAGCGCGGGCGCATTTGCGCCAGTCTCATCTGGCAACGCCCATTGCAATCCATCGGCACAACTTCGCGGACTTGATAGGCCACCGGCACCGTCCCAGTCAGCGGCTCGGAGGCCAGCAAGCGAACGAAAACAACGGCGCCCTCCGGCAAAGCGCGATGCAACTGCACCTCTTTTTCCCCGTCCGCGGTCCAAAGCAAATCCGTCCTCTCCGCGAAGAAGCTGTTATCCAGCCCCCAGCCGGAAATTTCAATCCGGTAATCGCCCGAGGAATTGTATGAGTTACCCATCGAAATCACTCTCCTGCGACTGTTTAATGCAGACGGGGGGCCACAGTGAAAAAATCCGCTTTTATTGAAAAGCAAGGATTTATGCAAATCCGCCCCACCAGGAACGGCGGCTATGAAGGAACAAATTGAGACGAGAGTGCAATTTTGAAACAGACGGGCAACAAGCCCTTGACGCCTCGAACCTATGTTTTCAGTGGCGCGGACTAGCCGTTGTGGACCCCGGCATACAGGGTTTGCAGCGCAAAGGAAAACACGGGCTGGAAAATTCTGTCGAACAATGTCCATGCGACGATCAATCCAAGTAGCGCAAAATTTCTGGAATTCTGCATCCAATCGAGGTAACGGTGGGCCACCCCTTCCGGCATCAGCACCATGATCCCGGAGTTGCCGTCCAGCGGAGGCACCGGCAGCAAGTTGAACGTGCCCAGCAGCAGATTCAGAACGAAGAGGATGCTCAGGGCCGAAGTCAGAAACGTCGGACCACCGGCATTGGCGGGCGAGACCAGATTGGCATAACCGCGGATCGCCTCCGGCGCTCGAAAGTAGCCGGCCGCGAGGCCTATCCGGATCGCAATCCCCGCCAGAATCATCAGCGAGAAATTGGCCGCCGGCCCGGCCAGCGCCATCCAGGCCGACCGCCGCGGATACTGCCGCTGCCACGCGGGGTTGAACGGAGCGCTGGCCCACCCGATCATCCATCCGCCCAAGAGGAAGGAAAGGATCGGCACGACGACCATCCCAAACGGGGAGCGGCGAATGTGGGGAATGGGGTTGAGCGTCACCTGCCCGCCTTCGGCGGCGGTCGTGTCGCCGCCGAGCTTGGCGACGAGGGCGTGCGCGGCTTCGTGGCACGTTGTTGAGAAGAGGAAGACGATGTACCAGATCGCGCCGAGGGCCAGGTCAGGTGTATTCATGTTCGCGGCAGTCGCAAAAGGTTTGGCTCCGGGGCCTGGACTCGAACCAGGATAACCAGCTCCAAAGGCTGGCGTGCTACCAATTGCACTACCCCGGAATAATTCAGGGCCACGACAGATTAGCGTAACTGGCGGGTTCCGTCCAATGGGGCATTCGCAATTATTTCGGAGCGGCTTTGCCGGAACCTGGCCCGAAGCCACTGCAATGCAGAAAGCCACATTCTGGTAAGACGATTTCACGGGACTTGGGAGGATTAATGCTATAAGAGCACTAATGGGGACCTCCGAGATGGATAGCAAGATACCTGTCAACGCGGTAGTTCCGCTATCGCGTATGGCAGGCGATGATGAAGAAGATTCCAAATTGCTCGACGTAATGGCGTCTGGTGCGCAGAAATATATTCGGTGTTTTCCTTGGTGCAAGGACATACGTGAAGCCTACTTCGGCGATGGCTACGGCGGGATCGTAGCAGCCTTCCTATTTCGGATCGAGCCCGCACGAGCGGGCGTGGATGAGTGGCTATGGGTCATTTTTGGTGATATGCCTCCCGCGTACCTGGTGACGGACGAGTGCAAATCTCCATCCCAAGCATTGGAGAAATATATTGAGGAAGTCTCGAAGTGGGTTGAATTAGCAAAACAGGGAAAGTCGTCCAAGGATGTAATTCCGGTGTACGTACCTGCGACAATCGAGAACGCCGTCGATTTGGAGGCTGGGCTCCGTGTGTTGCGGGAAGTGATCTTGCCTGCATTTCGACAGAGAGAAATCGAGCTACCCTGAAGTTTTCATTTGGGCTCTCTTTCCCCCGAATCCGAAAAAGCCAGTTTCCGAGAAGACTTCTCGGGACTTGGCCCTGAGGGCTATTCCTGAGTAGCCGACAGCCCTCTCAGCATCCGGTGTCTATGTGAGAGATTCGTAAAGACCCTCGAACAACCCTATGCCACGGCCCAATAGTTCACTGTCCGAAATGTTCCGGCGAGACCACCCTTTCAATACTGCGTTGATCCCAAATCCTTCTTGGCGTCCAAATTTTTCATCGAGTACGTCAGCGTCATGAATCATTTCAGCGATGATGTCCACTTTGCGGTTTCGAATCCGAAATTCCTTTACCAAAGTTTCGAAAGTGCAATCATCTCCACGATGTCCGAATCCACCGTGGTACATGTCATACGCAATTCCTTGCGGCGGAACATGCTCTTCGTCAGCAAAGTCGAATCGGGCTTTGGGGTCGATGAAGTGGCGAATTAGCCAAGCGGAACCTGAACGGTCCACTCCGGGTCGATGCCGAGTTACCCAAAGCTTTTGCTGATAATCTCGGACGCGCAATTTGCCTTGTGCTGGCTGGACCGAAATGCGAGTGGCGTCCATTTCCGCTCGTTTCAGGAGTTTCTCGACGTGAGCCTGTAATGGACAGTGAAAGAAATCAACCGCCACAATCTCCTGAAATCGACTGCGCAATCGTTTCGCGTGGCTTCTCAAGCGCTTGTGCTGCGATGGCGCGGACAATTTCGTGAGCTCTTTAATGATCTCGCGATATTCGCGTGCGCGTCCTTCCCTAAAGTTCTTGATCAATTGTCGCTCGGGCAAATTGTCTATGCCTTGGACTTCCACAACTGAAGCGCTTCCTCCATAGTCCCGGACAGATGATGCGAGCCACTCAAACCGCTCCTGATTATCGGGACCATTCGGAAGTAAGTAGCCCGAGTTTCCGAGCGTCACCACGCCGAATCGCTGTAGCTTGCGCCAGACCTCGACACGCTGACTAGCTCGTTTTGATGGGAGCGTAAAAACGAGTAGCAGCCATGGCGGTTTGTTAGAAGTATGTCGCAGTTTCATTTCGCTTTTATGTTATGGTCGTAACCAGAAATGTTAGTCCGTCAGGTTTCTCCGGGCATTAACGTTAACATAGACGAGTTGTCTGAGGGGTGGAAATCCGATGCACGTCCTAATCGCGGAAGACGAAAGGAAAATGGCAACCTCGCTGAAGCGAGGTCTGGAGGAAGAAAACCATTCTGTCGGAATCGCATTCGACGGCCATGACGCACTCGAAATGGCGCAGGCATTCGAGTATGACGCCATCGTGCTAAATGTGGCGCTTCCGGGGATCGATGGCTTAGAAGTGACGAGGCGGTTACGCAAGACCGGGAACAAGACCCCGATTTTGGTTCTCAGCTCCCATCATAAGGTGTCCGATATTGTGAAAGGTTTGGACATCGGTGCGCACGACTACATGTCGAAGCCCTTCTATTTTGAGGAATTCCTTGCAAGGCTCCGCTCAGTATCGCGTTGTGCTGTGGTCCGACTTCCACCGGTCATAAAAGTGGCAGATTTGGTTCTGAATCCGGCCAACCACGAAGTGGCACGCTCTGGCAAGAAACTTTGCCTCAGCCTTAAGGAGTATCGCTTGCTTGAATTCCTGATGCGTCGTGCTGGTCGTGTAGTGCCGAACAGCACTATCGTTCGATTCGTTTGGAGTTCCGCCGACTCCTTCGAAATAAACACGCTCCACTCTTTCATCAAACTGTTGCGTAGTAAGGTTGATCGAGGTCAAAAGGTGAAGTTGATCGAAACGGTTCGAGGATTCGGCTACGGCGTAATAGACCCTGCACCGCAATAACAGTCCCTCAATTCAGAAAACAAAAAGGAAGCAGCATTGGCCCAGCCGCCGCTGCCTCCTAGTGTGGTTTAAGTTGTTATACATATAGCACCGACAGGATACACAGTCACGTACAATGTTAGCGTCTTCGATTATTGACTACTAGCTGATCTTGCTTACGGGAGACCGCTTCATCGTTGGAAGCTTCTTCTGCCGGATGAACGCTGTTGGTTGAGCGGTCCCATGTTGTGCACCAACCTCCTCGCGAAAATGAACAAGGAGATGATCTCTCAAGTCCTGTGAAACGGGGTTATCGGAACGTGGGAGCACAGATTCCCCGGGAATTCATCTCCAGGCTTTTATGGCGCGCCCATTCTTTTCTGGAATCGCGGGCCAAGCCTAATGAATCCAATCCGAGAGCGAGTGGGAGGTAGGCTCGATGTTCGAATCGTATCGCGCTACAGCTCAGAATCCGAAAGTCACGCAGCCGGTGACTATAATCCGCTTGTTGTCACTATGATTTCGGCCCGGGCTGGCGAAAGTCGCGCAAGAGAATCTTCGGAGGACGCACTATGAGCAATTTGGATCGCCGTTCATTTTTCTCCTCGGGAATTTGCGGTGCATTGGCCATGGCGGCGTTGCCCGCGAGCCCAGCGGTTGCGAAAACAACGGATGGGGAGAAGGCGAACCTCAAAGCGGTGCGTGACTGGTCAGCCGCATTTGACACTGTAGCCGCGTCTGATCCTCCCGACCTCACGAAGCTTGTTCCCTATTTTTCCGCGGACTGCGCATTCCGGCTAAGGCCGGCCGGTACGGCGCCCGAGTATGGAGTCGATGCGATCGCCGCAACCATCAAGCGCGTCACTGCCAACGGGCAGAGAGTTCACCAGGTTCTGCTCGACAGCTTCGCGAAAGGCCCGATCGTCGTAATGGAAAAGTTGAATCAGTTCATCACGCCCGAAAAAACGCGCACCTCACACGTAGTGGCGGTGTACGTTTTCAAGGATGGCAAGATTGTGGAGTGGACCGAGTATTTCATTACCGTTGGGTAGGGAGGGGAAGGCGGGTGGCCGGACCTTCCGCATTTGACTGGATTGTCTCCATTCCTTAGCAGCAATACTACTACAATACATCCACTATGAGTAAATATTCTAATGTTTGGGCGGGGTTCTTGATTTGGATTCTTGCCTATTGATTCGTGGCCTTGATGCAGTCAGGGGTTCGTTTTGATCGGAACATCCAAATCAAAAACCCCGCCCTTCAAAAACTGAAGGACGAGGCACCCAAAATTCACTCCCGAAGGCCGGGCCGCGCCTAGGCTGAGATTTCGGATATCGAGGTTGATTTTGTTTGCGCCGTTCGGACTACGGCTGCTCGGGTCGCGGATAATCCGTGCAAGCGTGTTCGTTGATGTGCCAGTTCGGCCTCAACTGGTAAATCATCTGGGTGACGATCGGACGCGTATAAGCCTTCGGATCTTCAATCGTCATATCAATCTGCAAAGTATTGTGATCCACGCGCCGGATTCGCTCCATCACGTGCAGCTGATCGGAGTGAGGGTGGCCCGCCCGGTCAATCCAGGTCTTATCGTTGAAATTAGTGGTGTCCGTGACGAGCGTATCTCCCTCCCAGTGTCCGATCGAGTCGCCCATATACAGTTGTTCGCTTTCGTCCTCCATTTTGAAATGCTGGCGCCCATCCGTCCAGATCTGGCGGGCGAACCCGTCGTATTCGAAGAGCTGGACCATTCGACCCGGCGTTGGGATGAATTCGAACACTGTGGGGTGAACGTAGATGCGCGGAAAGCCCGGCAGGTAGCAGTCGTACGCCGGGTCGTTCGGGTCCACCACGGAGTGCGGGCCGAACGAGGGCTTGTTGCCTTTGAACTTCTCGAGAGCCCACGGGGTCATCGGCAACTCCTCCGCGGTGAATCCGTAACCGGCGTACCGGATATTGCGGTCCGGGCGGCGGCCCCATACGCCGGAAAAATCCGGAGTGGAACCGGAAGCAGAGGGCGACACCTGGGTCTTCGCCTCTTTGGTGTCGGCATCCTGGGCATGTACAAAAAGGGCGCCGGCGAGAAGCACACAAGCCGCAACCACCGAGCAGAACACACGAGCACGGATGAACATTTTTAAACTCCTGAGCGGAATTAGCCCACTCTTGACGGCATCCTACCCTTCTCTCGCCCGAGACACAACGAATATGCGGCCAAGGCAGATCCGTTCGAAACACGTCAATCTGGCAAGCGCTGAAAAACGGGATTATCGGTAGGAATAGGCCAATGACTGAGAACCGGATTTCCTGGGACTTACCAATCCACCAAGACAGAAGTAGTTTGCCTTTAACATGACGCTCCGCACGAGCGTCGCGAGAAAGAGATGCCCTTGTCCTTTATCCATCTCAGGCGGCCTACTCCGGCATCACCCGAAAGACAGTAGCTTTCGAGACCGGCGGCGCCTTCCATGGAGAATATTTTTTTTCTTTAGCCTGGAGCACAGCTTCTTTTTCAACTGGATCGTTCACAACGGACAAGGTGCGATCAAACAGTTGGTCCCCTATTTTGAGTCGCACGTGAGGATTACGCAGAATATCGTCATTCCACAGTTTTCCGGGATTCGAGGAGATATAGAGATTGCCGTTGTAAACACCGCACCAGATCGTCACGGAGTGAGGCAGCAGAAATGGGGTCTGGGTCTGAATCTTGATCTGTTGAATCTTGTCCGTGAACGACCAGTCGGTGACTGGGGTAGTGACGACTTTCCCTCTAAGCCAAAGCCCTGGCAGCTTGCAGGACAAGGATCTATTGAACGGCGAACAGTCCTCAGGTTCGAAACCGAAGATGCGCGACGCCGACAGCAGCAAGATCAAGCAAATTAAGATCGACCCGCCAATCCTCAATAGAGTCTTCAATGGTTCACCTCTCAGCCCGCAAATGAGTGAGCTCTAATCCCAGCCAGATAGTTCCGATCCAGTATTTCCATGAGGCTTCAGCGAAGATACACCCAACCGCCTTCGTAGTGCCACCCGGGCGAATGTGACCTTTGGGGTTAGCGGAAAAGTCTCATGAGTTCAGGGATAAGCCTCGGTAAACGGGGCGAATGGCCAGACCTCCTGCATTCGACTGGATTGTCTCCACTCCTTTGTGCAATGGCGCCGCCGTGCGTTCACTCTGAGTTAATATTCTGAATTTGTGTGCCCCGCCATTAGAAACTCTCACCCTTCGCGAGACCCAAGAGGTGGGCAACCCGTCAGGTAAGTCATTATTGGTGACACATAATCCTTGACAATCCATCATAAATGAGAGCATATGTTTGACGACGGTCGACCCGCCTCTACTCAACTGTAACGTCGAGGGTATGAATCTGTCGAAGCGCAATTCTTACGCCCTCTCTCTCCAGGGGGGGTGGTACACAAATGCAGAGTGCGGGTGCTCGACTTTCAAGGCTCGGACCGCCCGGTCCTCAATCGTGGTCGGCTGCCAGGGCGTCTTCGTCGCATCATTTTCCCTACAGAGAATTAGTTGAGGCCTTCGGGCATTCTCCAGTTGGTATTGCGATCTGTGATAAACGGCTACGCTTTGTGAGCGTGAACCACAGACTCGCGCAAATTAATAACATTCCCCCAAATGAACATCCCGGCAGATTTGTTTGCGACATTGTCGGAAGCTTAGGATCCACAATCTGTAACCGCCTCACAAATGTATTTAGAACGGGCCGCTCGCTTCGCAACGCAGAATTGGTAGGTCAACTGGGCGCGGATCCTCAATTGGGACATTACATCGAAAATATGTTTCCAATATATGACGACCGCCGCAAGGTTAAGCAAGTTGGAGTATTCGTCCTCTCAATATCAGGAATGCGCCTTCGCAATGACATATCACCCCAATCTTCGGAATGTGTCGCTGCGAATGTGGAACAGGATCGAGACGAAGAGCGATCCCACCGGCAAGTGTTGAGCCCGCGAGAAGCAGACATTCTGCGCCTGCTTGCAAGCGGCAAGTCTACGAAAGAGGCCGCAGCAAACCTGGGGATTACTTGCCATACGGCTTACATGTTTCGGTCCAAACTGATGCTTAAGCTGCAGGCTCATTCTCTGACTGATCTCATCCATTTCGCGATACGCCACGGAGTTGTTGAGCTGCAAGGCTCAGGCAAAGAGTGAAGGAATTCACACGGGAAGTTGACCTGACCGGAATTTTTTGTGACCGCTATCCGCCGTCTCTTAATACGATTTACCTCTTCGCGGCACCATCTTTTCGCGTCATTTACCACCACTCGCTTCCATTGCTAGATGAAGCGGGTGATATTCCTCATTCGCTCCGCCTGTGAGGTGCTTTCGCGGCCGCAACGGTCAATGGCGGAGCTCCGAAGTTAGCCTCAGAAGTGTTCGTACAGAGAAAGTCTTACAAACATCGACGAGAGTCGTACAGAACAATTCTCTCTTTCGCCTGGCGTAATTCTACGTAAACTTATTTCGCCTCGATTCATTTTTCTTTTGGGGAGTCAGCCATGAGAATCGCTACTGAACACGTTCGTCGCATGAGAGGTGGTTCGCAGCCCCATCTTGTGCGGTGCGACGATGGATCATTTTACGTCGTCAAGTTCAAGAACAATCCTCAGGGGGTGCGGGTTCTAGCGAATGATATGCTTGCTAGCCGTCTCGCGGCAAGGATGGGGATATGTGTGCCAGATGTTGCTGTCGTCGAGGTTAGTGCAGCGCTAATCAAAAATACCTACGATTTAGCGATGGAGTTTCCTGTTGGGCGAGTGCCTTGCGAACCCGGCAAACAGTTCGCTTCTAAGTATCCTGAACACCCGTCAAAAACTCGAGCTGACGATTTCATTAGACCAGAGCAGATTCCCAACATTTCTAATCTCGACGACTTCCTTGGGATTTTTGTTTTTGACATCTGGACATGTAATGCTGACAGACGGCAGTGGGTTTTGTTCGAGGAACCTGGCCCCTATCTTGATCACACGTTTCGAAAGATTTTCAGAGTCATGATGATTGACCAGGGACTATGCTTCAATTCGGGGAAATGGAATTTCCTGGACGGTCCTTCATCTCGCTTGTACGTGCAGCGCGAATTGTACAAGAGCGTGCAAGGTATAGAAGCATTTGAGCCTTGGCTCAATTGGCTTGAGAATCGGCTTTCATTGGATATCCTACATGAAGAAGCCGAAAGAGTGCCCGTCGAGTGGTACGAAGGAGATCGCGAAGCGTGGATGCATTTACTAGAGCGCCTTTACGGACGCCGCTTGCGCGTCAGAGAACTTATCTGCTTGGCTCAAAGCGCGACCCCAAATCTCTTTCTGAATTGGACTTTGTCAACTCATCCTCCGTTGGTCAGCGAATTAGACCCCGATCAGGTCGCGCCGCTTGGTAGGCCTGGATTTATTGAGTAAATGTGCCGTCGCGTCGTGGGAAGGTCCACGCGTCCAGGAATCGATCTAGGCGGGGGTTTCGTGCTCATGTTGCCTCCTGTTTGGAGGTCCTGATTCTACCCAATAGAGGTATTCGCTTTTAGCGCGGAGCTTTACAACTTCCTCTACACGCTCAACTTTCCGAGCGAGAAACGAGGCGATAGTTGGGGCTTCCTCGCATCAGAGAGAAGGAGAGAGGAAGCTGACCTGCTTTTATGTAGCTTATACCACGGACCTTCGTCGTGTTATCTGCGGGCTCCGTGTCAGGCGGAAGCAATGCTTCCGCCTGTCACCATTTTACATCCGGGTAGAGGCTTGGAATCCTAAAACCCCGGTAGACATATATCGACGGAACGAAGCCCATATGTAAGACAGTTTGCGGGTTCTCCCCTGGGAGCACCTCATAAATGTTCCCTGCGGTATTCTCCACGGCCGTTTCGCAAAACTCCAGGTTTCCATTTGGCAGCACTTCCGCATTTCCGCCAAAAAACGAATATCCTGGCGCAGTGAGATGAGAAACGATTGTCGCGGTCATGGCCGTTTCGTCGATTTGTAAAATCGGTACTGTACTGTAACGACAGATAGGCGCTCCAATTCCGCCGCAGGTGACGCCCGGCGGGAAAATACGGTTATCGCCATTGTCAAATACTGCGATTGTATAAATTCCCGCAGTATTCTTGCTTACAAAAGAAAAGCCGTGCTGATTGTAAAACCAATCCGTTGGATCGGTCCCTCCAATCAGGGCAAAGTCGCCTTGATTGCCCATTTTCCAAAGAATGCCACCGTCACCCTTTCCATCTCGATAATCGACTTTTACGAGCCAGCTCTGGTTGCGCATCGAGACAATAAAATTACCATCATCCGGCGAGTAAACGATCGCGTTCGAGTGCGTCCAATCGTCGGTCGCAGTGAGGTAATCAAAAGGTCGCCGGTTGGTATCCAGGTGATCGAATTCGTTCCAAAGCCAGACGGGCTTGTGATGTTTATCTAGATCAATAATAACGTCCCCGTATAGTTCCGTCCCAGAGACATTTTGAGACGTTTGCGCAATCAGCAGAATATGACCGTTTGGAAGAGGTGCCAAATCGTGGTGTGTAAAGTAGACGCTGACATTGCAACCGGCACAAGTTGCCTTCGCCAAAGCGACATTGAGTTCCGTCGCTGTCATTTGCCAAATCAAAGTGCCAGACAAATCTACTTCCTGAATTGTGGACGGATCTTCATTGGTTGATAGATAATTGATTAGGAAATGGCCATTGGGCAGAAGTTTGATCGGCTGTGGCGTCCCGCCAAGGTCTCCATCGGTGTACGTCCAAATGACGTTGCCATTCAAATCCGTAGCCATGACGAGTGGCGGATTCTTCGAGTAGGCAGTCAACGTATCCAAGAGCTCAATGCCTGGTTGCGGGCTCATGCCCGGTGTCGTTGTGGCGTCGATTGCCGGCAATAGAGCACTCGGGATCGAACCTGTCAGAAAAGTATTGTCCGAATCCAGGAATTCTGAGCCGTCACGGAACTTCACAACCGCTCTCATGTGATAGGGCGTTTCCGCCACCATGCCGGCAACGAGTAAGTTGACCGTGCCGCCATCCTCCGGCACAGGCTGTTCCCACGTCGTCAGGAGGTAGTTCGTATCCTTGCCGAATTGCACCGCGACGTTTGCCGGAGCTCCGGGGGAAATGGAATAGAGCGCCACTTGCACGTTGGTCGTCGGCGATACCTGACCCGGTGCGACCACATGTAATATCGCGGTAGCGGACCCGTCCGGATCACGTTTGCTTGTAGCTGTCACCTTCACCGTTAAGCTTTGCGGTCCCGAAGGGGCGATGTAGTAACCATCTGCGTCAATCATTCCCGCAGTTACTGACCATGAGACTCCGTTCGTGCCTTTCGTCAGGGCCGTGAATTGTATTGCTCCCCCTGTTGCGATCGCCGCGTACTGCGGCTGAACCGCGACCTCATTGCATCGCTTTCGTTCGAGGCAAGACGGCTGGCACTTCTCATGTCGTTCTTCACGATCACCGTGGTCATTTGCCCACCGCTCTTCATCGCAACTTGCATCCCGGCACAATGGTTGGCACTCCGAATGATCGCTCCTGTGCGCCCATTCATCCCTATCCGGACTGCCGACAGACCCTTGCCACCGTGCCCGTTGATCTTGCGAAAAAATATGCGGTGTGGCTGCGAGGCTCGCCACAGCCACGACAGCTGCTACTAGCATGCGCTTGCTCGATTCCATCACTTGATTTCTCCTCATCGTCAATGTGTATTTGTAAGTTCCGGAATCTTGTGAAGCACTTTCATAACCGTTCATTGGGATTCGGAGCGAATGAATACTGACATGGTGCGTGTCAGTCCGACCTTATGTCTCATTTCCTTGAAACGGAGGCAAATACAGTGCACCAGCGCCTGCTGTTCTTCGTGAAACCCGGAACTGGGCGCGAAGAAATAGGGGGAGTTGTCGTGCCAATGAGGGAATTAACGTTTAGGAGTTTGTATCAATATAGAACTCAAGGCATAGGATTTCGGGGGGATTCTTAGCTTCGGGCGGGTGGCCCGACCTTTCGCATTCGACTAGATTGCCTCCATTCCATAGCGTAATACAACTGTCATCCGTCGACTTTGGGTAAAGATTCTGGAGTTTGGGTGCCCCGTCTTTGACGGTATTCAAGGGCGGGGTTCTTGATTTGGATTTTTGTGGCTACCGGTTCGCCACGCCGATAGATTCAAGGGTTCGTTCTAATCGCAACATCCAAATCAAAAAAACCCGCCCTTCAAAAACCGAAGGACGGGGCACCCAGATTCACCCCCAAAGTCCCACCCGCCCAGTCTTCGAGAATAATTAATCTCCAGCATTCAAGAACGCGGCTCAGAACGTTTAAACTTCCATTTCTCACTGTATACTCAGCGCCGCCGGAGGGAACTCAATGGGAATTCCTTTACGAGATATTACCCGCAGCCCTGCGCATCGGCCTGTAGTTACTGTTCTGATCATCGTGGTTAATGCGCTGGTGTTTCTTGTCGAATTGGGCGGAGGTGACGCGTTCGTGCAGCACTGGTCCGTGATTCCGGCCGACATTGTCGCCGGTCACCATTGGATCACGATTCTGACTGCCATGTTCATGCACGCCGGCTGGATGCACATCATCGGCAACATGGTCTTTTTTTGGGCGTTTGGACCGGAAATCGAGGATGCCATGGGACCATTCCGCTACCTGGCATTCTATTTGCTCAGCGGACTGGCCGCGTCGATTGCCCAGATTGTAATCGACCCCCGTTCCTCGGTACCCAATCTTGGCGCCAGCGGAGCCATCGCCGGAGTGATGGGAGCGTTCCTGATCACCTATCCCCGCGATGAAATCCGCACGCTGCTGATCATAGGGTGGTTTGTCAAAATGACCGTCCTTCCGGCAGCGCTCCTGATCGGGCTCTGGTTTCTCATCCAACTCTTCAGTGGCATTGGCTCCATAGCAAGTGTGCAATCCGGCGGGGTCGCTTACATGGCCCATATCGGCGGCATAATCTTTGGCGTCGTCACCGCGCGTCTGTTTGAGAATCGCCTGCGAATGAGCGCGTGATGCGCCTCGAAGTGTGCGCTGCAAGCCTCCGAGAGTACTTCTCCCGGTTGACATGGGGCCCGTCCTGGCTGCATACTTTAAATGTACATGTCAAGCGGTTTAACGTACATTTGGAGCGTTTTATGGTTAAAACCGAGGCCGTGACGGTAAGAAAAGTGTCCGCGACGAGCCTGCGCGGCCGCCTGAAAACTTATATGAAGGCAGCCAAGGGCGGCAAAGTTGTTCTTATCGAAAATCGCAGGCAGGAGCCGAAATACCTGGTGGACAAGGAGTGGCTGGATTCGGTGATCCGCGAGCGCGAGTCCATTCTCGCCACGCTGGAAATCCTCGCCGACCGCGAGCTCACGAGCCGCCTTTTGAAACTTGCTGAAACCATTGATCGGGACGTCGCCGGTGGGCGCCTTTACACCATGGAGGAGGTCATGGGGAAGCCTTGAGTGGCGCCGAATCCAAGTTTTCCATCGCCTTCACAGGCGACGCCTTCGGGGACATACAAGCCTTGGATGGGAGCATAAGAAATAAGCTCAAGAAAGTGTTGACGAAAAAACTCGCGACAGACACTCAAGGGTACGGACTTCCTCTGCGATCACCGCTTCAACTTTATTGGAAACATGAATTCGCGGCGCACCGCGTGATCTATCGAATCTACGAGGAGAAACACCTGGTCGTGGTTTGCGCCGTCGGGCCTCGCAAACAGGGAGACGCAGCGGATGTTTACAAGCAATTTCAAGCGCTCGCCCAAACGGGCAAGGTGGCCCAGCAGATCGCGGAAGTCCTCGGCAGCATCGCGCCAGGCAAGAAAAGAACCGGACCTCCCAAGTCCTAGGTTTGTTCTTTTTGAGTTGTGACGTTAGAAACTCCCACCCTCCGCAAGGCGCGAAGAACGGGGCACCAGACGCCTTGACGACGCCTTCGTTCTTATCGAGGGGCGCCCAAAATTCACCCTCAAAGGTCGGGCGACCTGCCCCGATTAGCCAACACAATTGCCTGCGTGCGGGTCTTGTGCGAACATCGCGTTGCAAGAATTTCAGTCATCTATCGAGGTGATGAAATTGAAAGCCGCAATCGGTCACTGCCGCGTCGTTGTCATGCTGGCGGTCCTTTTGATTTTCTGTGCAGAGGGGAGGCCTGCCCAGATACCGGGAGAGAAAACAATTGACAAGCAAGTTGCGGCATTGATTGCGAAGATGGTCGACAAATCGACCGAGCAGCAAGCTTTTCATGACCTTGAAGCTTTGGGATGTGCAGGCGTTCCAGCCATTATTGGGCAGATGGACGACAGGCGAATATTACCTGACCCGAAGATTACTCTTAGCAACAACTACCCGGAGGCATTCGACGAAAGGCGCTCGTACGAACCTAAGGTGATCGTCGATGCGCTGGCCGCTATCCTCAGCCAAATCACCGGACAGGACTTCGGATTTATATACAATGGCGCTTCTGAACCGCAACGCAAGAGGACAATTCAGGGATGGCGCGGTTATTTGCGGAACAGGCCAGCATCGAAGTCCTGCGGCAGCAGGTGATTCCAGTCGCGGGGAAAAACGGCACGAATCTTCCCAAGCATTATCGGCATCCGGGGATCCGGCAATTCCCACATGACGATGAGACTTCACGGGATTTGGGGCAATAACGCCAAATTCAAAACTTCCGCTTGTAGCTAACCTCCACGCAACGACGCCCGCTAGCCGGGTTGCAACGCACCTTTGAGACTGCAAGGATGGGCCGAGGCAAAAAAAGTTCCCCACTCTTCGCGAGAACACGCGAAGAGTGGGGAATAGGTGCCGAAGGAATCGTCAAGCTAAGCGATTTGGAAATTACCTGTTGTCTGAATCGTGGCAGGACCCGAAGCCCTTGTCGCTGTAAGTCCCTGCGGGAGCTCCAGGAAGTTCCAGTGCCGACTTGAAATCCCACTTGTAGCCGTGGTCATCAAGCGTCAGGGCCATCACACCCCAGTAGTCCCCGGTTGCCGCCTCGAGATTCGCTGCGTTGAATGTTGCGCCGGTGTCTGCGGGAGAGGCGGGTACTGTAACGACCTTATCGAGTGTCTCGCCGCCGGTGCCCACGATGAATTCCCGTATGCCCCGCTTTGGATCGTAATTCCCGGAGGGTCAAGGGGGCGGTAGCGGGCATAGAGGTGGTCGTGTCCGTTCAGCACCAAGTCGGCGTGGTGCTCGTAGAGCAGTTGCCAAAAGGCCAGAGCGGTCGTGCCCTCTTCGCTGAGGCTGTCGGCAGCGCTGAACGAGGGCTGATGCCAGTAGGCGAGTGTGCACGCGGAATGATTTTCCTCGAGATCCTTTTTCAGCCATTCGAGTTCGGAGGCAAACCAGGCGTTCGTGCCCGAACAGCCGTCCATGCCGCGCGTATCCGGCTGCGTATAGCACTGTATATTGAGTGAAATAAGGTGCCACGAGCCCAGATTGTAGGAGTACCAGCCATCTCCGAGTCCGGCTCCGTTCACGCCTCCGCTCACCAAATCGAAGTGCCCCGCCTGTCCATCCGCCCGCGGAATGGGTTGGGGGGAGAGGTCCGCAGGGAGGGTTTTGCCCGCCTTGCAACTCGCATTTGGCGTGGGGCACGGGTCAGGGATCGTAGTCGTCAGAGGGTTACCCTTGGTATCGATCTGGAAGCCGTTGTAGTAGGAGAAGTAGCCGTAGCCGGCAACGCCGGTCTCGCCATGCTCGTCATAAAACTCGTGGTTGCCGGGCGAGGGCCGGTGGAGAAATTTAAAAGCGCCATACGTCAAATCGAACGATCCCTCGAAGTCCGAATATCGGCCTACCTGGTATTGCAGATCTCCGAGGAGCGCGACGGCGTCAGGTTTCATAGCCTCAATCTGATTCGCAGTGGCCTCCTGGGATTGCCACAGAGAGCTGCTGGTGTAGGGCGGGGGAGTTGCGGGATCGGTGCAGATTTCATTCCCAGCCTCACCCGGCCCCTCCGTGGCGCCTGGCTGGCAGGAGATGTCGCCAACCACGGCAAGCACGGGCGACTTTACCCGTCGTTGCGTAGGGCCACTTATTGTCGTTGTGGTGTCGTTCGTCGTTGTCGTTGTGATCCTGTGCCATTGCCCCAGCTGCAAATGCCAAAACCGAGACGGCCGCTCCCATGAGCACTGCCGCTCGGAGCCTTCCTTGCATCGTCTTCATGCGGTTCCTCCCGTTCGAACTTGCTGTTGAATGGTTGCGAAACCCACGTCTTATAATCTTTCAATATTTCTCGTGTGTGACCATCGTGTAAAGAAACTGAGACCGACATTGGGGAGGGCGTCTCACCAATAAGCCACAGGCTAGGGGCCTATCCTTGGCACCGAGAGGGCAGAGAGACTTGAGGTAAACGAGGCGTCCGTCGCTCCATGGCACCTCCGGTTCAAACTGCGCGGCTGAACACACAACTATTTGCTTCGCAGAATCGCCACCCCGCCAGGTTTGCACGCGATGCCGTGCTCAGGCGTAGCGAAACAGCGCCATGAAACCAAAGTCCATGTGCTGCTGGATATGGCAGTGAAACAGCGTAAGGCCCGGCTGATCGGCGACCACATCCACGGTGGCGCGTCCAAATGCGGGAACGATCACGGTATCTTTCATGATCCCGGCAGTGGGCTTGCCGTTGAGCTCGACAAGCTCGAACAGGTGCCGGTGCATGTGCAGGGGGTGAGAATCGTCACTGCGATTGTGAAACACCAGCCGGTAGCGGCCTCCCTGCCGGAACACGAATTCCCGTTCATGGGGATATTCCTTGCCGTTGACGAGCCAGTGATTGATCCCATGAGGGCCCGCCCGGCACTTTTTCAAAGACCATGTCGATGGTCTGGTCCGGGGCGGGATGCGGCGCGGTTTTGCCAAAGATCGTGTAGTCCCAGCGCGCCTTCGCAGGCGGAAGCCATTGCGGGCGCGGCTGTGCCTGATTGGCGTACTCCACGACGATGCCCATGCCGGATTGCCGCGCGGCATCGCGCAGCTCACCTAAAATCCAAACGCCCGGCAGATTCATCTCCACGATCGCATCCACACGCTCACCCGGGGCGATCTCAATCACATCGACCGGCTGAGGCGCGGGCACGGGATTGCCGTCTAGAGCGATCACCTGAAAATGGTGACCGAATAAACCGATGCGATGAATTTGCGAAGCGCTGGCGTTGAGCAAGTGCATCAGGATGCGCTGCCCCGGCTTCACGCGGAGGGGTTCCCCCGCTCCAAGCATCTTGTCGTTGATTGAGTAAAGAGGAGCGCCGACTTCGAGCCCGTTGGGACGCTGGTCTCGGGTGGCAGGTTTTTCGGGCATTGGATCGGTGGGATCCGCCTGCTCCTCGTCCTGGTCCATCGTAGTCAGATAATGCTCCCATTCACGGAACGCCAGAAAGACCTCTTGATCGTAATAGCCAGGGTCATTCGTGGAATCGATCATGAGAAAACCGAACTGGGCGGTGTAGGCGCCGCGATGCAGATCCATCATGGCCGCGGTGTGCGAGTGGTACCATCGCGAACCGGCCGGCTTGGCCACAAATTGATAGCGCCGGCGGCCATGCGGCGGGACGGGAGGAGTGCCTTCTTCCTCCGCCCCATCCACTTCCGAAGGAACGAAAAGGCCATGCCAGTGCACGTATTCCGGAACGTCCGTGTCGTTCACAACCTCCACGATGACGCGCTGGCCCTCGCGCATCCGCAGTAGGGGGCCGGGGACCTTATCGCTGTAACCGATAGTGCTGACCACAACCTGAGGGGCCAGCTCGACGATTATGGGCGCGATTCGAAGGGTGTAATCCGTCGCGCCCTTGATGGCATCCCTGGCATCCCGTCCCGATGCCGCCATCATCGGGGGCTGTAGTGGCGCCTGAACTTGCCCGAGCGTAACTGACTTCGCCAAAGTGGGCCGCAGCTGGTCTGCCGCCCCACCAATCACGGTGGCGCATCCAAATCGCACAAAATCTCGTCGGTTCATTTGTTCTTCATACTCTTTGCAAATGTAAGCGCTAAGCGACCACGCTCTGCGCGCTTTCGCTGAGAAAATCGCCCGGGGCGTATTGCTTCGATTCCACCCCGTTAGAGTAGTCGCTGAATGGTCGGCAGAAACAAACAGGTTAACCGCTTCAATGTTTCCCCTATATATCTAAAGTGTGACAACACTGTGAATACCATCCCAGCAGGCAGGCCGGAGCGATCACCATCGTGCAGGAGGTTTCTCTGTCTTGCCAATCTAGTCAGATCGCCAGATCAGTGCTAAGCCCTGAGTAACAGCCAATCGGAATATGGCGGACAATTACCTTTGGAATGGCGTTTCCGGAAAGTCGGCGAGAGACGCCAACTCGTGAAATAGAATATTTCCTCGACGCGGCGCGGCATCAAGTTCGGAGAACCTCAGCCACGATTACTGCGCGTCACCAATCTTACGGGAGGAGAGGTAAGCGGCCATGTCGATCATGTCGTCGATCGTCAATTTCTCTACCACTGGTTTCATCATGTCCGTCCATGACCCTGTGCGAGCCCCATTCTGCATGTCGAAAAGCTGGCGCACGATGTAGCCGGGAAGGCGTCCTGCGATTCCCGGGATGCGGCCGAGGCCCAGCAAGTCCGGGCCGTGGCAATAGATGCAGGCAATGGTCTTGCCATCACCATCGCTCATCACCAACCGTTCCCCCTTTTTGATGCTTCCCACCGGCACATAGACAACGGCGTTAGACCGCGGGTTTTTATAAATGAAGGCTTCCGGAGTATCCGGCATTTCAATCATGCGATTCCCGAGCGGCTCAGTGTCGTTTCCGGGCAAGGGGAAGTACAAACCGGCGGCGACGAGACGTGTCTTGGGAACCGTCTTGCTTTCGATGACCTTGATCCTGGAAACTAATGGAATCGCCCCATAATATTTGGCGGATTCTTTTATCTCCTCGTCGGTCATGGCCTTGGCGTACTTAATCATGTTGGGCGTGTTGTATTTTCTGGGATCCGCGCTCTTCCTCACTCCGGCCCTGAAATCCTCCATCGTCTGCACGAAATAAGCGTAAGGGAGGGCCTCGATCGTGGCGTTTGCGGGGTCGCCTTTCCCGTTTGTATAGTGGCAGGCGGTGCACGGCTGTACGTCCGGTTTCCGTCCTTGCGCCACGATCTCCGGCATTTTGGGATGGTCATCGGGATACCAATCGACCGTTCCCTGGTTGCGCATCTGCGTCAGCGTAAGGCTTACGGGGCTGCCGGGGAGACTGATTGCTTTACCGTCATCTACTGCAAGTTTGCCCGTTGGCGTGGGTATTGGCTCTTCCGATGGGGGCGAGCCCAAAGGGGTCTTGAGTCCGTACGCCCAGGGCGGCGGGACGCGATCAGTTTTTCCTTGTTGCGGGGGAATAGCGAAAATGGCGGGAGCAAAAAATAAGGCCAGAGCCAATCGCCAGACACGGATCTTCATGAAAGCCTCGCAGGCCATTGCAGGTTACAAATGAATATTATTTTTATTCCGGAATAGAGCGACGCCATCTCGCCAGTCTGGTTTGAGTTCATTCTATATAACCGTGAGCGAGAATACCTTCCACATTTTTATCACAATCGCTCAACCTCTTCTATTTAACAAATTCCCGAGTCCTTTGAAACGGCGTTATCGGATGCCACAGCGTCTTGCGATTGACACGAAGAGTCACAAGGGCTACGCTCCCGGGCAAAGTGGAATCTGAGAGCGAAAATTCCGATCCAGGGCCATACGCGCGAAATGTACGCAGGAGTGCTCGCAAGTGAATGTGCGCGCGGGCATGACCGTCAAGCCAATGGCGCGCGGGAGGAACACATGAAATGGCGGATGAATCCGAGAATAGCTTTATTGGCCGTGGCGAGCGTGCTGGCGGCCTCCTTCACCTGGCTGCACGCGCAGCAGAGGAGCGGCGCTCCGGCAGCGATTGTTGCCGATGACATCGGCGGCGTTGTCACGAGCTCGAAAGGTCCCGAGGCCGGGGTGTGGGTGATCGCCGAGACCACGGATCTGCCGACGAAGTTCGTCAAGATCGTCGTCACCGACGACCAGGGGCGCTACGTCCTGCCGGAACTGCCGCAGGCGAATTATCAGGTGTTCGTGCGGGGGTACGGGTTGGTCGATTCGCAGCGAGTCCCTGCCAGACCTGGGCAACAGCTCAATCTCAAAGCAGTTGTCGCGCCGGACGGACGCGCCGCCGCGCAGGTGTATCCGGCAGATTATTGGCTGAGCCTGATGGAGATCCCCAAAGGAGAGCTGTCGGAGAAGGAAGTCGTCTTGAAAACCAAGGAGTGCTTCTCCTGCCATCAAGTGGGCGACCTGGCGACCCGCGGACTTACGAAGAATCTTGCCGCGGACACGTCCAGCCTTGATGCCTGGGATCACCATACGATGATGGGACCTTCGGGACCCGACATGAGCGCCGCCTTCCAGAGTATAGGCGCGCAGCGCAAGGCGTACGCCGACTGGACCGATCGCATCGCCGCAGGCGCATATCCCAAAGAGGCCCCGCCGCGTCCGACCGGCCTCGAGCGCAACCTGGTGATCTCGATGTGGGACTGGGCCTTGCCGACGAGCAGACGGACTGATGTGGCCGCCACCGACGAGCGCAACCCCACGCTTGAATGCGAACGGCCTGGTCTACGGAGCCATCCAAAGTTCCGACGTCATCGCCGTGCTCGATCCACGCGAGAACACGACGAGTGTAATCAAGGTTCCGTCGAACGCGCCCTTGATCGACAACCACACTCCGGCGTCTCCGTACTGGGGGACCGAAAAAATTTGGCAGCGGTCGGCGGACCCGCGCAGCGTCGCGATGGATAGCCGCGGACGTGTGTGGGTGACGGCTCGGACTCGCGCCCCGCAAGAACAGCCCGCGTTCTGCAAAGACGGATCGATCAACAAATTCGCCAAGTACTTCCCGATCCCGGGTCCGAGCGCGAGGCAGGTCGAGATCTACGACCCGAAGACGAAACAGTTCACGTCGATCGACACCTGTTTTGCAGCGGACCATAACCACTTCGACGAAAAGGACTCGATCGTCTTCGGTCAGAAGAACGCCATCGGCTGGATCGACACCGCGATGTTCGACAAGACCCACGATGCCGCAGCCTCGCAGGGATGGATTCCGGCCGTGCTGGACACCAACGGCGACGGGAAGATCACCGAATGGACCGAGCCGGATCAACCGATCGATCCCAAGAAAGACCACCGGATTCGAATTCGGCTGCTACGGCATCGCCGTGAGCCCAATCGATGGGAGCTTGTGGTGCTCGGGAATCGGCGTGAAGGATACGAAGCTCGTGCGCATCGATCGAGGGGCCAACCCGCCGCAAACAAGTAAAGCGGAGGTGTACGTGCCGCCCGCTGACAAAATGCCGCTGCCCGGTTCGGGAGGCGTGGCCATCGACTCGAACGGCGTGGTCTGGCAGAACTGGCGGGGCGCTCACCAGATGATGAGCTTTGACCGCCGCAAGTGCAAGGTGCTGAATGGACCGACCGCCACCGGGCAGCATTGCCCCGAGGGATGGACCGTTTACAAGATGCCCGGCCCCACATTTCAGGGCGCGCCCGATGATCTAAGCACGGACATGCTGTATATGACCGAGGTCGATCGGGACAACGCGCTAGGTCTGGGAAAGGACGTAGTGTTGTCCGGCGACGTCAACGCGGACTCGTTTTTCGTGGTAATGCCGCAAGGCGGCCAGATGACAACGCTGACCTTGCGCGTACCTTACCCGATGGGCTTCGCCGCCCGAGCGGCATCGGGACGGATTGATGACCCGAATGCCGGATGGAAGGGTCGCGCGCTCTGGTCGAGCTACTCGATGTACACGCCCTGGCACCAGGAAGGCGGCAAAGGCTCAAGACCAAAGATTGTGAAGTTCCAGGTCCGGCCGGATCCACTCGCGAAATAGTTGGGCCTTCGCGGACCGCTCAGGTATTCATCAGGGGCCGCGCAATTACTTCAGGCGTTTTTTTTATCGCGACGCTCTTCGCTGACCGACGCTACAAGCCCGGTGCCCGCGACAGTTGGGCGTCCTCATTACCGCGCGTTCAGGCCAGGCCGGTTTTGTACAGGGCTACGAGCTTGATCCAGGCGCGCTCGGCGTCCGGCTTGTTGTAAATCGGCTGGCCGTTTTGCAGCGGCATGTCCGGGACGCACCAGCCGTGCAGCGCGCCCGCATAGACTTCGATCTCCGCGGGCACATGCGCCGCCGAGAAAGTTTCGCGCAGCTTGTCTTTGGCGTCGGGTTGGCGCATGTCGTCGTTGGATGCAATCCCGAAATACATGCGCGCCTTGATTTTCGTGGCCAGCAGATGCGGGCTGTCGGGCTTTTCGGTAACGATTCCGCCGCCGTGGAACGAGCCGCCCGCGCCGACGCGATCGGGGCTGGTGGCGCAGGTCTTCAACACCAGCGGGCCGCCCATGCAGTAGCCCTGCGTGCCGATCTTCTTGGACGTATTGACTTGCTTCTGCTGGTCCAGCCAGGCGACGAACGCGGCGGCGTCTTTCTCGCAATTGCCGGGCGCATTGATCGAAGCCATCAGCGGCATAATCTTGGGCATGTCCGTCTGGAAATTGAACGCAGGTATGTTATCCACCGCCGGGCCTGCCTTTACGCGATAAAAGGGATTGGGGACCAGCACGCTGTAGCCGTCGGCGGCGATGCGCTTGCCGATGTCCCGCATTGCGGGGCGCAGTCCGAATGCGTCGGCCCAGACGATGACGGCGGGATGCGAGCCGGAAGTGGGATGGATGAATACGGCATCGCACGCGCCATCCGGGGTTTTGATCGTTACGTCGGTTTCGGTGACGGGCATTGCTGCTGATGCGGAGTCGGTTGCGGCCACAACGCCGGCGGCCGCCGCCATAGCGATGAAGTCGCGGCGGGAAACGTCGCTCGCAGCTTCCTGCTGTCTTTGATCCTGCTTGTCTTCCATTGGCTCGCTCATATTCTGTCACCTCTCTTGGCGATTGCCTCCAGCTCAGTCAGGCGCAGCAAGGCCGCAATCTATTTGTGGAGGCTCCGCTCATCTTCTCGTTCCATGCTTGTGAATTGCAAGTCCCGGGGCAGAAATCCTCACTTGCTTGCCGGTGGCCTGCTTATTTGGGCGTGGTGGAGAAGTCCGGGCCTGCTCTGGGCGCACCGACCGAGGTGGCGATGGAACGCGCGCCGTTTTTCCCAACCGAGCGGACAGCGAAGAAATGGTTGTCGGTGGAAACTTCCTTCAGCGTGGTTTCTCCCGCGGCAGTGGTGAAATCGTAGACGTGCCAGCGCGGGTCGGTGGTCTCGCGCCACAGGATCTCGAAGCCGGCGCGCTCGGGATCGTCGGGAGCGGCCCAGGAGACTTTGGCAGAGGGCGTGATGCCGCCAGAGAGTTTTCCTTCTGTGGGCGCGGCGGGAGCGAGGGCCAGCTCCCGCAACGCTTCGGCGTTGTCGCGAGCCACGTCTCCCATGAACGCATAGTTCAAATATTTCAGCCGGTCGCCATACTCTACTCCGTTTTCGACGCGCACCGTCTGGTGCTGGTGGCGATAGTCCTCGAGCGGTTCAGTGAAACGGACAGCGGGGAGGCCGGCCTCGTAAAAAGGACGATGATCGCCGCCGCGTCCCAGACGATCGAGCGCGAAAATCAAACGGATGGCGTCGCGCCCGTCGATCTCTTCGACGGCGCGTGCCAGTTCGCGTGAGGACGAATCGGAGTCGTCCTGGTCTCCATTGCCGGAGAAGAGACGGACGCGATGCGGCCCGCCGGGGGCCGGATCGGCGCCCACGATGTCGTCATCGAGCATGCCGCCGACGGTGTAGCCTTGCTCCTTCAGCCATTTGACCATGTGCTCGGAGCCCACCAGGCCCTGCTCTTCGCCAGAGACGGCGGCAAAGAGCAGCGTCGCGCGATACTTCGGCTGGGCCGGATGATCCTGCTCGCGTGAGCAAACGCGCGCACTCCATGCTGACGGCAACGCCCGAGGCGTCATCGTCGGCACCCGGCGCGTCGATCTGCGGATCCATAACGTCGCTGGCGCGGCTATCCATGTGGCCGGAAACGATGAAGATGGTTTTCGCAAGCGCGGGGTCGCTGCCGGGAAGAATGCCGTAGACATTCTCGAACGGAACGGGTTTGCCATTGGTTCGGCCTGACGTGCCCTCGAATTTGTCGACCACGATTTGCAGCTTGCCGCCCGAATCTTGGGCGATTTGTTTCCATCGCGCGACGACCGCGTCGCGCCCGCAGCCGACGCCACGCTTGGGGTCGGCCCAGGACGAAAGCGAATTGCGCGTGCCGCAGGCGACGAGTTGTTGGATCAACGAGCGCATCCCGGCTTCGTCGACGCTCGAGCGGGCGATGGCGCGGGCGGAGCGCGGCAACAGCTTCGGAGCGGGCTTGCCGGCAGGCGGTTCGGCGGGATCGCGCTGCGCGGCAAGCGGCGCCGCGGTGAGCGCCAAGGCGGCGGACATCGCCAGGACCACGGTGAAGGTTCGGGCTGGACTGGTGCGATGGCGATTCAACTGTTCGAACAAATTTTGCTCCTTACGTTGATACAGTCGCAAGCGCTTGACGGATTGTAGCGCAAACCAGGCGGCTTCCCCACAATCGTAACCTCCTCCTCTTTTTTTGGGCGGAATTTTCAATTTGGACTAAATATGCGCGTGCTTCGAGCTTCGATCAGGTTGAATTCTGTGAGCCGACTTTAGGGAAATGAGCTCTCCATCGGATATCCTTGTGTCGCAAGCCGCAATTCAACTTTAGCCGCACCTGTTCTTTCGGCCACTTCCGTGTTACCGCGCGGGCCCCTAAACTGCACAAGATATGAGTTTGAACACACTAAAACTCTGTGGCAGGGGCTGAAAATGCTTAGGCTGGATTATTTGTCGTGCTTTTTGACCATTCTCTCGACTGTCCTCGTCGGGAAAAAGCTGTGGCAAGGCTGGGTCGTTGCGGGAGCAAACAGCATCATTATCTGTCTGATCGGAATGCGAACGGCGGAATTCGGATTGCTTCCCGGCAATCTTTTCTGCATCGGACTCTATGCAAACAATCTGTGGAATTGGATGCCGAAAGCCCAGGTTGTGAATTCTCAATCTCCCGCGCAATCCCAAAACTAGTTCCATAGCCTGTTCGCGCCGCGTTGTACTTTTTAATTAAGACACACTGAATTACCGTCTGTCCTCGGTTTTTGCCCAATTCTCGTATACTTAAGGGAATCGTCACTTTCGGCGTTGCATGGCCATTGCGTCAAGATCAGAGGTGACAGAAAAGCGATGTCCCAAAAAGATAGGCGGGCCACTCAGCGATTCTTGCCCAAGCCTGATAATCGCGTCCATTACGGCGCAACTTCGGCAGTTATCCGGGACTTAAGTCTGGAGGGTGTTTTTGTCTTCGATTCCGATCCCCTTCCAGAGGGGTCGGAAATCATGTTCACGCTGCGAGCGGGGAACCAGGACATTTCCCTGGAGGGCGTTGTCCGGCACACCGTAGACAAGGAAGGGATGGGGATTCAATTCGCGAATGTATCTTCCGAGTCGAAAAGGCGGTTAAGAATACTGATCGCCGGTTTGATCTCGGCTCCCAGTCAACCCTTGAAGGTCTAATCCATTGCATTTCTTTACAGGCGCTGTTATCGGTCAGGCTGCGCCGGTGATTCGCCGCCGGCTTGCAATTCAGCGGTGATTTGCACTTTGCCGCTGCTCACCTTCATGGTTCGTTCCCAAGGTTTGAATCCCGGTTTCCTGATTGAAATCGTGTGGTCTCCCGCGGCAACAGTAATCGTGGACGGCGTATCGCCAACGAATGTTCCATCTACTTCAATATCCGCCCCTGCCGGACTAGATTCAACCGCGACATTGGAGTTCGCGTTGACTTGAGTATCACCGGCTGCCTGCATTGGGGCGGGCGACCTGAACTTCGCCATATCCAGCGCGAAATTGCCGTTGATGAACGTGGGAACCTCCGTCCCCTTTGAAATCGTAATGTCTTTGCCATGGATGAAAAGAAAAGCGGGCGCCACGGGCCAGAAAATAAGTCCCGTCGCAATGATTCCGGCAGTCATGACGCCCTGGTGATCGCCTCCCTTTGCTTCCTTCGTCGCCCGCAAGGGGGCCGTCTCCCCGTCAGCGAGTCTAACGGAGTTCATGACGATTTCGAGCTTTCCGCCGCGACCCAGACGCCTCTTGTGCTGCGCCTCCGTCACCGATCCCCATGCGATCGCGTCTTTGGGAATGATCAGAGTGTCCGAAATTCGGACTTCGTCAGTGACTTCAAACTCCACGCGGTCATTCACATGCGCGTCGGCTGACGATACAGTTTGCAGGATTCTCAGCGTAACCGGCGTCCCATCTTCAAGAGCGTTTACCGGGTTTGAGATCGCCGAATTTTGTGCCGGCCTATTTGAATCCTCTTGTAGTGGCGAAGCAATGCAGACCTGAACGAGCAACATCGTCGCAAGCAGCGTCCGGAATAATGCGTTCATGAAGCACTCTCTCTAACCCCACCCTTCTCCTTGGATGTTTCTCCTGGAAAAGAAGATTCAATGTACGAGTCAGGAATCGCTTCCAGGCAACGTCAGCGGCCCATCGATACAATGAAGAGGAGAAAGCGCTCCTACGAGGTGCTTGCTCGAAGTAGAGCAAATTCGGGCGCCAAGTTGCCCCCTTTAGCGCCCCTCTTAAAACCATTTCCGGCGTCTGGAAATAATCGCGCTTTTATTTACGGCACGGGGTCGTACGCGGCAATCGATCCGAAGTAAGCCACATAGACGCGGTGCGTGGCTGGGTCCACAACGAGCGAGTGGCCGCCAAAATGCGTCGGGGCATTTTCTAGGACACGGTACTGATCGGGGGAATCCTGCTGAATAACCGTCATCGTGCCGACGCCGTTCGCGGTATAGACGCGGCGCAGGACGGGATCGTATCCCGCGCCGTCGACTCCCGCGCCGATCGGGAGAACCGCGACGATTGCGCCTGTTTCCGCATTCATCACGATGAGCTTATTGTTTCTCGAGGCGCTGAACAGGCGATGGTTCGCGGCATCGAGGGCAAGGCCTGTGGGGCCTTCGCCGGGATCGAGTTTGTAACGTTTGACCACGGCTTGCTTCTGTGGATCGACCACCACAAGTTCGCTCGTGTCTTCGAGGTTTTGATAGACAAGTCCCGTCTCGGGATCGGCCTGGGGATATTCGGGCTCTCCGCCCAGGGGAATCGTGGCGACCACTTTCAGCGTGGCGGGATCGATCAGGCTGGCCGTTTTGCCGGTATGGTTCGCGACGTAAACCAGGTGCGCCTGCTCATCGTAAATAATTGCGTCGGGACCCACTCCACCGGGAATTTTTTGCAGCAGCTTGTTGGTATTCAGGTCGAACACGCCCACCAGATTGTCGCCGCTCGAGGAAGCGAATCCGAGATTGCGGTCGGCGACGATTGCAACGCCGTGGACTCTCGTGAGTCCGTCGACCGTCGCTGCAGGTTGATTCGTTGCGGTATCCACGACGCCGACCATGCCCTCGCTCGCGTATCCCGCGTAAAGCCGCGAGCCGCTGACCGTCATGTAGTCGATGAACGGCCGTCCCAGATGAAATGGCGTGGGGATGGAGATGATGCCCGCAGCTTTCATCTTCTTGCCGGCAGGGCGCGTCGCTAAATAAATATTGAGCGCGACGATGGCCAGGATAATCAGAACGATGAGCCCGCCGAGCGCTTTCAGAAGAAATTTGACCAGTTTTTTCACAGGAGCCTCCCGATCTGCACCGTTGCACCCAGCCTTCGCAGAGTCATTGTATGGGCACACGAATAGCCTGCCTACGAGTACGCGCGCGAATGCATATTTGTTTCACCTGACAGCGGGCGACGTGAAGTCAACCTATCCCATAAATGAAATGGCATCTAAACTCCATGGGTTTTCAGGGGCTAGAGAGTCTGTTTGAGAACTCAAAATTGGCACGGTTTTGCAGCGCCCGCCTTCAGGCGGGCACTTCGGAATCAACCAGATGCCCGCCTAAAGGCGGGCGCTACAGGAGCTGAAACCGAGTTCTCACACAGACTCTAAAGGCCTTGCTTTTCAGGTCCTTATATGTCGCAGCTGAACAGGCTGCGGTAAAGCTCAAATATTTGTCGGTCCGAGGCGCGCTGCGCGCCGAGGAATCTCTCTTTTCCTGGGTTTCAAACAAAGAGAGATTTCTCGCTTCTCTCGGAATGACAAAATAAAATCTTTTTTCCGCAGCCTGTGAAGCCGCGACTCACAAGGATTATTTATGAGATGAGCCAGTCTCAAAATTTCGAGGCTGAACGGCGATGCGCGCGAAAGGGCGAGCTTTCAGTCCTTACCTCAGAGCCTCAATGGAAAGAACGTGGATAATGCCGTCTTTCCTGTTCACATCTCCCGTCCCTTTGGCTCTTTTTCCTTCGTACGGGAGCGCCGCGCGCGCGTTGTCGAGCTCATAGTTGGTCTGAGTGGCATCGACGTACGAGGCGAAATGATCGCAGTCCGGCACATCGCAGTCCCACGCGAGAGGTTTATATTCCCATTCCACGGTCCCGGTAAGCGTTTCCGTAGGGGCCTCTTGCTTGGCGTGCTTTCGGGAGAGGCGCGACTGCACTGGGCCGCCATTTTCCTGGTTCGCGGGTAGGCCGCTCGTGCCGATCTTAGCGGCTACGGAATCGCTCGCGGCAACGGTCGCCAATTGGGAGTGAACTCGAGGGGCCAAGGCAGTGGCACCGAGGGTGAAAAGTAAAAGAAGGATTGCGCGGAAAGGCACGGGAGAACCCCCCTCTCGCTTTTTCCAAATTAGGCCCAAGGGGCGGGATCGTCGAATGCTCGGCCATACAGAGGTGCGCGTATTTGCTTTTATTGTGTCCCGACGTACCATCTTCATGGTTTCGGCGAAACCCCCGTAAGGGAAGCGCCGGGGCGTCATTCACACTTTGTTGATATGGGGGCGGTACAGTAAATGCCCCTTGAGGTTGAATGGATGCTGATCGTCAGCGACGGATTGCAAGCTAATGGTAATGCACTCCGCAGCTTGCGCGAGCAGGAATTATGAGTGACACACTTCCAATGACTTACCTGGCGCGGCACGGCGAAACCGCCTGGAGCCTCTCGGGGCAGCATACCGGTCTTACTGATCTACCTTTGACCAAGCACGGCGAAGAGAATGCCCGCGCGTCTAGGGGAACGGCTAAGAGGGATGAATTTCGCCAGGGTGTTTACGAGCCCTTTGCAGCGCGCGCGTCGCACCTGCGAACTCGCGGGATTTGGGAACGTCGCGGAGGTCGATCGCAATCTCGTCGAATGGGATTACGGCCAATATGAGGGTCTGACCGCGGCCCAGATCCATGCCCAGCGCCCGGATTGGCAGCTGTTCCGTGACGGCTGCCCCGGCGGCGAATCTCCGGAACAAGTGGCGGCGCGGGCTGACTCGGTGGTGGCTCGGGTGCGCGCATTCGGCGCGGATGTACTGCTTTTTTCGAGCGGCCATTTTCTGCGGGTGTTCGCCGCGCGCTGGCTCGGACTCGGGCCGGAGGCCGGAAGATACTTTCTCCTGAGCACTGCAAGCCTGAGCGCGCTGGGTTATGAAATTATTTTATCCGAGCCAGTGATTCAATTATGGAACCAAACCAGTCATGTGAAAGCATCTAACCCGAATGATAGCCGACGTTCAAGACTCGAGCAAAGGAATCACCCCTATGGGCACAAAAGCGGTGAAGCAACCAATGGCGGCAAGCGAGTCCGACGCAATTGCGAAACTTCGAAGTCAATACGGCGACGGCCGGATTGATTTGGCGGGCTCGGAGAACGCTTTGTATGAACGCCACCTTATCTTCGACAACGTTGTCGATCTCGCCGCTGCGAGCCCGCGTGAGCGTTTTGAGGCGCTGGCCCGTTCCGTGCGGGACATCCTGTCGCAGCGATGGATAAAGACCGAAAACACGTACATGCGCGACAACCCCAAGCGTATCTACTATTTTTCCATCGAGTATCTGCTCGGCCGATCCTTGGCTAATAACGTAATGAATCTCTTGCTTGATCCGGTCGTGAAACAGGCAGCCAAAGAGGAGCATCTCGATTGGCTGGGGCTGCTCGAAAAGGAACCGGACGCGGGCCTGGGCAATGGCGGGCTCGGGCGGCTGGCGGCTTGCTTCCTCGATTCCATGGCGACAATGCAGCTTCCTGGCATGGGATACGGCCTGCGGTACGAATACGGCATGTTCAAGCAAGCCATCCGGGACGGCTGGCAGGAAGAGCGGCCCGACAATTGGCTGCGTCACCCGGACCCTTGGGAGGTCGTGCGCCCGCACGAAAAGATTGAGATCAAGATGAATTGCTCTTTTGAGGTGCGAGGGCGGGGCCTTGCGAGCGGTCGTTGGAAAGGGCTCCAGTCTGATCGGAGTCCCTTATGATCGGCCCGTGGTTGGGTATGGCGGCAAGAACATCAACACGCTTCGCCTTTGGTGCGCAAAAGCCCCTGATTACTTCGAGTTTCAAACGTTCAGTCACGGCGATTTCGTCGGGCGCGGTGGCGGAGACGCTCGAAGCCGAAACTCTCACGCGGGTGCTCTACCCGGATGACTCGACGAGCCGCGGGCAGGGACTGCGTTTTGTGCAGGAATATTTTCTGGTGGCCTGTTCGCTCGCCGATCTCGTACGGCGGTTCCGGCGCGAGTAACGCCGATTGGAACTACGCTCCCCGAAAAAATCGCCATCCAGCTGAACGACACGCACCCGTCACTCGCGGTCCCTGAGTTGATGCGAATTCTGCTCGACGATGCGCACCTCGGATGGGACGCGGCGTGGGACCTCACGCGAAAGAAGTTTGGGATATACGAATCACACGCTGCTCCCCGAGGCGTTCGAGAAATGGCCGGTCGCGTGGTTTGAGACGCTGCTGCCGCGCCATCTGGAAATTATCTACGAGATCAATCGCCGCTTGCTGGATTCGGTTCGCGCCCGATTCCCGGGCGACGAGGGGCGCGTGCAGCGGGTGAGCCTGATCGAGGAAGGCCCGGCGAAACATGTCCGCATGGCCAATCTGGCCATCGTCGGCTCCCACAGCACGAATGGCGTGGCCGCGATTCACTCCAAGCTTCTGCGCACGACAACGGTCAAGGATTTGGCGGAGATTTTTCCCGAACGCTTTAACAATAAGACCAACGGCGTCACCCCCCGCCGCTGGTTGTTGCTGGCAAACCAGCCTCTGGCTCGCGTGATCACGGACGCGATCGGCGACGATTGGATCACCGACCTGAACGAATTGAGCAAACTGAAGCCGCTGGCAGACGACAAGGGATTCGCGATGGCTTCAGGGAAGCCAAGCGCGAAGCCAAAACCCAGTTTGCCGCGTGGCTGAAATCGAATTCCGGCGAGATCGGTGGACCCGGACTCAATCTTTGATTGCCAGATCAAGCGCATCCACGAATACAAGCGGCAATTGCTTAACGCGCTGCGGATCGTTGTGCTTTACAACCGGCTGCGCGAAAATCCCAAACTTGAAATGGCGCCGCGCACATTTTTTTTCGCGGGCAAGGCCGCGCCCGCTTACAGGCTCGCCAAACTCATCATCAAATTCATCGATAACATAGCGGACACCATCGATGCCGACCCCGTGACGCAAGGCCGGCTCAAGATTTTGTTCCTGCCCGAATACGACGTCACGCTCGCCGAGCGGCTGATCCCCGCCAGCGATGTCTCCAACCAAATCTCAACCGCGGGCTATGAAGCCAGCGGCACGAGCAACATGAAGTTCATGATGAACGGCGCGCTAACCATCGGCACGCGCGATGGCGCGACGATCGAAATGGCGCAGGAGGCGGGCGAGGAGAATTTCTTTCTCTTCGGCCTGACCGCGGAACAGGTCGCCGGCAGCCGCGGCTGGTATAATCCACACTGGCACTATGAACACGAGCCGGAGACGCGCGCGGCGCTGGATTTGATTTCGTCCAATTATTTCAGCCCGCATGAACCCGGAATCTTTGCCCCGATCTACGACACGCTGTTGACGAACGGGGACCACTACATGCACCTGGCCGATCTGAAATCCTACCTCGATGCGGACCAGCGGCTGCGCGATCTATATGCCAACCCCGACGAGTGGGTGCGCAAAGCCATTTTGAATGTTGCCAGTTCCGGGAAATTCTCCAGCGACCGCACGATCGCCGAATACGCAACCCAGATTTGGGAGGTGAAGCCATGTCCGGTGCCGTAGGAGCGCCGTCCACCCCCGAAAATATCCCCGCTGGCCGGAAAACCCGCCCCAAAAGAGATGCTGATTGATGTGGCCAAGCTCGAACGCGAATATTTTGATCGCCGGCCGGACCTCGAGCGATCCCAATCAGTTGGTCAGTTTCGGGACGAGCGGACACCGGGGCTCGCCGCTGCATGGCACCTTCACCGAAGCGCACATTCTGGCCATCACGCAAGCGATCTGCGAGTACCGGCGGAAAGCAGGGACCGACGGCCCGCTGTACATGGGCAAAGATACGCATGCAGTGTCCGATCCGGCCCAGCGCACCGCGCTCGAAGTTCTCGCGGCCAATGGCGTTGAAACAATCATTCAGCGGGACAACGGCGTGACGCCAACGCCCGTCATTTCGCGATCGATTCTGGCCTACAACCGCGGCCGCAAGGAGCACCTCGCCGACGGCATCGTAATTACGCCGTCGCACAATCCGCCGGAAGATGGCGGTTTCAAGTACAACCCGACCAATGGAGGCCCTGCCGACACGGACGTGACCGGCTGGGTGGAAGACCGCGCCAACGAACTCCTGCGTGGAAGTAACGCGGTTGTGAAGCGCGTGACTTTTCAAGCGGCACTCAAGGCTGCGAATACTCATCAGGAAGATTTCGTCATTCCTTACGTGCAGGACCTGCGAAACGTCGTGGACATGGACGCGATTCGGGGCGCCGGGCTCAAGCTGGGTGTGGACCCGCTCGGGGGCTCCTCAGAGCCCTACTGGGATCCGATAAATTCTATTTATCATTTAGATATCACGGTGGTCAACCCGGTAATCGACCCGACATTTTCGTTCATGACCGTCGATCACGACGGCGTGATTCGCATGGACTGCTCCAGCCCCTACGCGATGGCCCGCCTCGTGGGGCTCAAGGACAAATACCGCCTAGCCTTCGCCAACGATCCCGACGCCGACCGGCACGGAATCGTCACGCCCTCCGCCGGACTGATGAACCCCAATCACTACCTCGCGGTGGCGATTCGTTACCTGCTCGGTTACCGGCCTTCATGGTCGAAAAATGTTGCCGTGGGAAAGACTCTGGTCAGCAGCAGTATGATTGATAAGGTTGTGCAAAAGCTGGGCCGCCGGTTGTCTGAGGTTCCCGTCGGATTCAAGTGGTTCGTCCCAGGATTGGTCAATGGCTCGATCTGTTTTGGCGGGGAAGAGAGCGCCGGCGCGAGCTTCCTGCGGCTTGACGGCACCGCCTGGGCCACCGACAAAGACGGCCTTATCATGGACTTGCTGGCGGCCGAAATCATAGCGCGTACGGGCAAGGACCCAGGCGAGCACTATCGCGAGCTGACCGCGGAGTTTGGGACATCCTATTACACGCGCATCGACGCCCCGGCGACGCGCGAGCAAAAAGCAAAGTTAAAGGAGCTGTCTCCCGAGGCCGTGACAGCATCTACCCTCGCAGGGGAGCCCATCACCGCCAAGCTGACGCGCGCCCCTGGAAACAACGCCCCGATTGGTGGGTTGAAGGTCGCCACAGCCACCGGTTGGTTTGCCGCCAGGCCCTCGGGGACGGAAGACATCTACAAGATTTACGCGGAAAGTTTTAAGGACCAGGCGCACTTGAACGCCATCCTGACAGAAGCCCAAGCAATTGTGAATAATGCTCTTAGCATCTAAAAGGGAAAAGTATGAGCACCGATCGCGCCAGCATGCCGCCGTTTCTTCCGGAATACCGCGCCTCCGGCTTGCTGCTGCACGTAACGTCGCTTCCTTCGAAATACGGAATCGGCGACCTGGGCCCCGCGGCGTTGGCCTGGATCGATCGGCTGACCCTGGCTCGCCAAAGCTGGTGGCAGATGCTGCCGCTCGGCCCCACCGGATACGGCAACTCGCCCTATCAATCGTTGTCTTCCTTCGCCGTGAGCGAACTCCTCATCAGTCCGGACTGGCTGATGGAGGATGGATTATTACGCGCGGGCGACTGTCAGTCCGGGCAATTCCCACAAGACAGAGTCGACTATGGCTTGGTAATTCCTTTCAAACAAGGAATTCTTGAAAAAGCCTGGGCCAACTTTAGCGGGGGCGCGCGCGCCGACCTGCGGCCCGCTTACGCGCAATTCCGATATGACCACGCGCATTGGCTGGAGGATTACGCGCTATTCCGCGCGCTAAAAGAGAAATTCGGCGGGATTTATTACTTGGAATGGCCGCATGAGTTGGTGCGGCGCGAGTCGGCGGCGCTCGATCGAGTTCGAGGCGAGCTGAGGGATCAAATCGCCCACATATGTTTTGTCCAGTTCCTGCTGTTTCGACAGATCGAACGCCTGAAGGCGTACGCTCACTTAAATGGCGTTGGCCTGATCGGTGACCTGCCCTTTTATGTTTCTCCCGATTCGAGCGACGTTTGGGCGGATCCGGAATTGTTCCTGCTGGACGAGCACTACCGGCCGCGCGTTGTCGCCGGCGTCCCTCCGGATTACTTCAGCGCAACGGGACAACTTTGGGGCAACCCCGTTTACGACTGGGACGCCCTGCGTCAAACCGGCTATCGCTGGTCCATTCAGCGTTTGCAGGCGTTGCTATCTCAGTTCGACGTAATCCGGTTGGATCATTTCCGGGCGTTCGCCGCCTCCTGGCACGTCCCGGCCGGGGCGCCGACGGCGCAAACGGGGAATTGGATCGCAAACCCTGGCGTCGACTTCCTGAATGCAGTCCAGAGAGAGCTTGGCGCCCTGCCGTTTATTGCCGAGGATCTGGGAATGATCACACCGGATGTGTACGCGCTGCGCGACCAGTTCCACTTGCCGGGGATGCGCGTCCTGCAATTCGCTTTCGACGGCATGCCCGACAACCAAAATTTCCCCGGTAATTTTGTGCGCAACACGGTGGTCTACACCGGAACTCATGACAACGCACCGACCCGTACGTGGTTCGAGGAATTGCCGGACTACCAGAAGCGAAACGTGTGGGAATACATGCAATGCCCACCCGGAGAAAGTGGTGATGCCGCCGCGGCATTAATGAACGCGGCCTGGTCTTCCGAAGCGGCGTTAGCGATGGCTCCGCTGCAGGATTTACTGAACCTGGGGTCTGAGTCGAGGATGAACGTTCCGGGACATCCCGAAGGAAATTGGACCTGGCGCTGCACACAGGACGCGCTGTCCGATCGCGCCTTCGAATGGCTCCGCGACTTGACGAAAAACGCGAACCGGTTGGGGCCCTCGCCGGCTCCGAAAACAAAAAAGATGATACTCGAGACAGTCTCAGGAAACTGACCGTAATCAGCTTGCCGGCCGAGACCACGAATCACGCCGGCCCAGGAATTCACAGCTCCGACATCGCTTCCCGCATTGCGGCCATCGCTTGTTGGACCGACAGGAAAGGAGCACGAAAATGGCATCCCCTGCTAAGCCTGAAGCTACTCCCAGGCGTCTTGAACCCTTGACGAAGCGCAAAGCGTGGAAGGCGCTGCAATCCAATTACGAACAGGTCCGCGGCTTGCATCTGCGAAAATTGTTCGCGGATGACCCGAAGCGCGGCGAGCGAATGACGGCCGAGGCTGCGGGCATTTTTCTGGATTATTCGAAGAACCGCGTGACCGATGAAACCCTCAAGCTGCTCCTCGAACTCGCCGAGGAATCGGGGTTGCGCGCGCGGATTGACGCCATGTTTCGCGGGGAGAAGATCAACACCACCGAGAACCGAGCCGTTCTGCACGTGGCCTTGCGCGCGCCGAAAGACGCATCGATTCTGGTTGATGGCGAAAATGTGGTACCCCAGGTACACGCCGTGCTCGACAAGATGGCGCAATTCTCAGATCGTGTCCGCAGCGGGGAATGGAAAGGACACACGGGAAATCATATCCGCAACGTCATCAACATCGGCATTGGCGGTTCTGACCTTGGTCCGGTCATGGCCTACGAGGCGCTCCGGTATTACGCCGAACGCGAAATGACGTTCCGGTTCGTTTCGAACGTCGATGGCACCGACTTCGCAGAAGCCGTTCAGGATCTGGAGCCCTCGGAAACCCTTTTCATCATTTCGTCGAAAACTTTTACAACACTGGAGACGATGACCAACGCCCACACGGCTCGCGATTGGTCGATGAAGGGTCTCGGGGGCGATGAAAAGTCGGTGGCCAAGCACTTTGTCGCCGTTTCGACGAACGCCTCGGAAGTGGCCAAATTCGGCATTGACACGGCCAACATGTTCGAATTCTGGGACTGGGTTGGCGGGCGCTACTCGATGGATTCGGCGATCGGCCTTTCGACGATGGTGGCCATCGGCCCCGAAAATTTTCGAGCCATGCTGGCCGGCTTCCACGAGATGGACGAGCACTTCCGCACGGCTCCGTTCGAACGCAATTTGCCCGTGCTCCTGGGCCTCTTCGCGCTGTGGTACAACGATTTCTTTGGCGCGCAGACGGTTGCCGTGCTGCCTTACGAGCAGTACTTGAAGCGATTCCCCGCGTATCTGCAGCAGTTGACGATGGAGAGCAACGGCAAACACGTCACGCTCGACGGCGCGGATGTCGATTACTCAACCAGTCCCATTTATTGGGGCGAGCCGGGAACCAATGGCCAACATTCCTTCTACCAATTAATTCACCAAGGGACCAGGCTCATTCCTTGCGACTTTATCGCGTTCGCCGAGACTCTCAATCCGCTTGGCCCGCACCATGACATGCTCCTGGCCAACGTCTTCGCTCAGACGGAGGCGCTGGCGTTTGGGAAGACTCCCGAGCAAGTGAAGGCCGAGGGAACGCCGGATTGGCTCGTGCCCCACCGGGTTTTCGAAGGCAACCGCCCGTCGAATACGATTCTCGCCGATCGCATCACGCCGGAAAATCTCGGCAAGTTGGTTGCGCTTTACGAGCACATCGTTTTTACCCAGGGAACCATCTGGCAGATCAACTCGTTCGATCAGTGGGGCGTGGAACTCGGCAAAGTGCTGGCCCAACGCATCATCCCGGAACTGGAAAGCAAAGCGGAGCCTGCGCTCAGCCATGACAGCTCGACGAACAATTTGATTCGCCGCTACCGGAAATCTAAACAGACATCGAATTAACCACGGGCAATGGAAGGCAATCGCCAGCTTCCATGCAAGGAGTGAACCATGCAGATCGGGATGATTGGTCTTGGAAGGATGGGCGCGAATATGGTGCGCAGGCTGCTCCGGGGCGGCCACCGATGCGTTGTTTATAACAGGACGCCCAAAGCAGTGAACGAGTTAGTGCAGGAGAAGGCGACGGGGAGCACATCTCTTCAGGATTTTGTATCGAAACTGGAAAAGCCCCGCGCCATCTGGATGATGGTTCCGGCGGCGGCCGTAGATGAAACGATCGCGGCTCTCCTGCCTCTGCTTGACTCCGAGGACATCCTCATCGACGGCGGCAATTCCTACTACGTGGACGATATCCGCCGCGCAAAAGAACTCACGTCGAAGGCGATGCACTATGTGGACGTGGGGACGAGCGGCGGAGTGTGGGGCCTGGAGCGCGGCTACTGCATGATGATCGGGGGCGAAAAAGGAGTGGTTCAGCAACTCGATCCCATCTTTCTGACGCTAGCTCCGGGCGAGGGCAGCGCCCCTCGCACGCCGGGACGCGAAAATTTGGACGGCACCGCCGAGCACGGCTACCTGCACTGCGGGCCGAACGGCGCCGGCCATTTTGTCAAAATGGTTCACAACGGCATCGAGTACGGCATCATGGCCGCTTACGCCGAGGGGTTGGGCATATTGCGCAGCGCCAACGTGGGAAAAAAACAAGACGCCATCGACGCCGAGACCACGCCGCTGCGCGACCCTGAACACTACCAGTACGAAATTGATCTCCGCGACGTCACCGAAGTGTGGCGGCGTGGCAGCGTGATCGCCTCGTGGCTGCTGGACTTGACGGCTGCCAGTTTGGTGAAGGATCCCGCTCTCTCCCAGTTCGCGGGGCGCGTTTCGGATTCGGGCGAGGGACGGTGGACGATCAAGGCGGCCATCGACGAAGCGGTGCCCGCGCCCGTTCTTTCCACCGCGCTTTATCAGCGCTTCACCTCGCGCGGCGAGGCGGATTTTCAAGACAGGGTGCTCTCCGCGATGCGTTATGGCTTCGGCGGACACCTGGAAAAAGCAGCCGCCGGGTAACAGCGCGCGAACGTGAAAAATTTCCTGACCCGGAGGTGATTTGTGGGTGCCTTTGCTACTGGCAAGGCCATCGCGGAAAAAGAGGCGCAACGCGCGGCGAGGAGCGCGGGGACATCTGGGCAAAGCTCCCCACTTGGGGCCACCGTTTTTCCCGGCGGCGTGAATTTCAGCGTCTATTCGCGAAACGCCTCGGGCGTGGAGTTGCTGCTTTTTGACCGGGAAGATGACGCCATCCCGGCTCACGTCATTACGATCGATCCCACGGCCAATTGCCATTCCTATTATTGGCACGTGTTTGTGCCGGGATGTTCAGCCGGGGCAGCTTTATGGATATCGAGTCCACGGGCCGTTCGATCCCGCCAGCGGAATGCGGTTCGATCCGAGCAAGGTTCTGCTGGATCCGTATGGGCGCGGCGTGGTTGTTCCCAAGAATTACAGCCGCAACGCCGCTCGGCTCGGACAGGCGACAACGCCTTCACGGCGATGAAGAGCGTGGTCGTGGACTGCCGCGCGTACGATTGGGAAGGCGACACGCCGCTGCACCGCCCGGCCTCCCACACCATCATTTACGAGATGCACGTGCGAGGCTTCACGCGGCATCCCAGTTCCGGAGTTTCGGAAAAAGCGCGCGGCACGTATGCCGGCTTGATCGAAAAGATTCCCTATCTTCAGCAACTTGGCATTACGGCAGTCGAACTGCTGCCCGTTTTCCAGTTCGACGCTGCAGGATGCTCCGCCCGGGCTCGTGAACTACTGGGGATATGCGCCGGTCTCGTTCTTCGCGCCGCATCAGGGCTACAGCTCGAGCCGCGATCCGCTCGCGCCGGTAAACGAGTTTCGCGACATGGTGAAGGCGCTGCACCGGGCGGGCATCGAGGTCATTCTCGATGTTGTTTTCAATCACACGGCCGAAGGCGACCACCGCGGGCCGACGCTGAGCTTTCGCGGGCTGGAGAACAGCGCCTACTACATTCTCGAACAAGACCGCTCGCGCTACGCGAATTACAGCGGCACGGGAAACACGCTCAACGCCAATCATCCCGTCGTTCGCCGGATGATCCTGGATAGCCTCCGCTATTGGGTGGAGGAAATGCACGTCGATGGTTTTCGGTTCGATCTCGCGTCGATTCTGGAGCGGGACGAGTCCGGCAATTTGATGCCGACCCCGCCGGTGCTTTGGGATATCGACTCGGATCCGGTGCTTGCCGGGCACCAAGCTGATCGCCGAAGCCTGGGACGCGGCCGGCCTGTACCAGGTGGGCAGCTTCCTGGGGGACAGTTGGAGAGAATGGAACGGGCGGTTTCGCGACGATGTGCGCAGCTTTTTCCGCGGCGACGACGGCTCGGTGGCATTCCTCTGCCGACCGGCTGGTCGGCAGCCCCCAGATCTACGGCCACAAGGAACGCGAGGCCGAGGAGAGCGTGAATTTCGTGACCTGTCACGACGGCTTCACGCTCAATGACCTGGTCTCCTACAACCAAAAGCACAACGAGGCGAACGGCGAAGACAACCGGGACGGCTCGAATGACAACCGAAGCTGGAATTGGGGCGTCGAGGGGCCAACCGATGATCCCGCGATGGAGAAGCTGCGAAACCGGCAGGTGAAAAATTTCCTCACGCGTGACGCTGCTCTCGCTGGGCCTGCCGATGATTTCGATGGGCGACGAAGTGCGGCGCACCCAGCAGGGGAACAACAACGCGTATTGCCAGGACAACGAGACCAGTTGGTTTGACTGGACTCTGCTCGCGAAGCATTCCGATGTGCATCGGTTTGTGACATTGCTCTGCGCGCAACGGCTGTTGCGAGACGCGGAACTGGAGCGGCAGGAGCTCAGTCTGAACCAAGTCCTGCGTGATGCGAACAAAGCCTGGCACGGTGTAAAACTCGGGCAACCGGACTGGAGCGATCCTTCGCACAGCCTGGCACTGAGCGCGGAGGCCCAGGATGCGAGAAGGTGCTGTTTCACTTTATCCTGAATGCCTTTTGGGAGCCGCTCGATTTCGAGTTGCCGCAGGTGGGCGACGACAAGGCGAACTCATGGCGGCGCTGGATCGACACGTACCCTCGACTCGCCAAACGATATCGTGGAATGGGACAAAGCACCGGCGGTTCCGGGGCGAAGTTACCGGGCCGGACCCAGATCCACGGCAATACTTTTCGCGCGCCTGGGAGATGGAGCAAATCCAAATTTGCAATCTGGTGTCGTGCAGATCTAACGGATGGCAATTCGCCACTAGTACTCTGAATGCTGGCGCGAAATCGCAGCGGGAAAGCCTGACGGTTACGCCGTCATGGTTCACTCGATTCCAATGCCAAAACAATTCCCCGGAAACACTTGTCGGTGGCGTTCGCCGATCAACAACGTTGCCATCAAAAATCCAGTAAGCCGCTAGCTAGGCATTACGTGATATACGGTAAATGTTTGACCCACTGGCGGGTACTTCTGAGAGTATTTTTTCGCTCTGACCTGGAGCACGGCTTCTCTTTCGGCCGGATCAGTGACAACCGATAAGGTACGATCATACAAGTCATTGCCGACCTTCAGACGCACATGGGGATCGCGGGCCACATTTCGAGGCCATGTCTGACCGCAGCCCCGGAAGTAGCCACATAAAGCTGGCCATTATAGGCGATACACCAAATTGTTACCGAGTGGGGAATCAGATACCAGGTGTTGGTCTGAAGCTTCACGGTTTGAATGTTGTCAGTGAATGACCAGTCGGCAACCGGAGTCGTTACCAGATTCCCGCTGAGCCATAAACCGGGATAACTCCCGGGACCGGGCGTATCCCCGTGAGGATTAAGGCCGGTGAAGCGCAGCGTCACCAGCAGCAAGACCATGCAAATCACTATTGCTCCAAGAATGTTTAATAGCGTCTTCATGGTTGGCTCCCTAAAGTCGCAAAGTGAGATGGCGTTCGTTCCCTCCTCGCCAACTATACGACTAAACCAGGAATCTTGGCGTGGAACTTCTTACTCCTCCGCCCGAAGTAAGGCTTCTGAGTTCGTCAATTCGGCAATAATTCCAAAAGCTTTCGAGGGACTGGCTCGCGTCGGGCCAGATATAGCAAGAAATCGGAGTGATATCAACTTTCCTGATTTGAGTTGCTCCGGGTTCTTTCGCAAACAGGGGACTTGCGATCAGTAACCCGCCGCGGTCACCGGCGCATGATTTGGCGTGGAGCTGAGCACCGGCATCGGTTCAACCGGAAGGCGCTCCTCGGCGTCCGGATTCTCAAAAACTTTGCGGATTCCATAAGTCGTTGAGCGCTCGGCAGGGATACGTCCAATGGTTCGGATCATGGCGCGGAATTCGCCGGGCGAGACATATTCGCCGAAATTCGCCCCAGCCATCTTCGAGATGCTCTCCTCCATCAACGTGCCGCCGAAATCGTTCGCTCCCGCTTGCAGACACGTCAAGGATTGCTGAAAACCAAGTTTGACCCAGGAGACTTGAATGTTGCGGATGTAGCCGTGCAGAAGCACGCGGGCGAGCGCATGAACGATCAAATCCTCGTGGATCGAACGTCCCGGGCGGGCGGCTCCGCTCTGGAAAAGTTTGGTTTTGGAATGGATGAATCCAAGCGGAACAAATTCGGTAAATCCGCGAGTTTCCTTTTGAATGTCGCGAAGCAGAAGCATGTGCCTTACCCAGTGTTCGGGACTCTCGGTATGGCCGTACATCATCGTGGAAGTCGAGGGGATGCCGAGGCTGTGCGCCGTGCGAATGACTTCAATCCATTGCCGAACTTTCAATTTATTGGGGCTGAGGGATTTGCGCACATCGTCGTCGAGAATTTCCGCGGCCGTTCCCGGAATGCTGCCCAGTCCGGATTCTTTCAACATGGACAGATACTCGCGCAGGGGCAGGCGCGTTTTCTCGACGCCGTAAGTGATTTCCATGGGCGAATAGGCGTGCACATGAAGTTCAGGCAATCGAGCCTTGATGGCGCGTAGAAGTTCAACGTAATAGTAGCCGTCGAGGTCTTTTGGGAGACCGCCTTGAATGCACACTTCCGTTGCCCCGGCCTTGACCGCCTCGAGTGACTTGGCAATCAGCGTTTCCGTGGAATGAAAATAAGCTTCCGGCGAATCCGGCCCACGGCTGAATCCGCAAAAAGCGCAGCCGACGATGCAAACGTTGGTGAAATTCAAATTCCTGTTCACGACGTACGTGACGCGATCGCCGACCGCGCCCCGGCGAAGCTCATCCGCGACTTTCAGCAGAGCCAGCAGGTCGTTCCCTTCGACCGTGGCCAGCGTCAGTCCCTCATCGAGACCTAAATCGTTCCCGGCGAGGACTTTCTCCAGAGCCGCGGCGACGTTTCGGCTCGCCGCCGCAATCGCTCGATCTAAGGGTATTGCGATCCATTCGGCATTCATTGCTTTCAGCATGGGTTACACTCCCCCCGGGCATATCCATCCGCGCCCTGCAGCTTTCGAACACAAGGTCGCAATTGCTCGTTCACGAATTCCGGGCGCGATGCGAATTCAGGATAAATTGCCAACCGTTCGCGCAAGACGAACCCTGCCTTCGCGGTTCTCTCCGCCAGCGAAGAGATCTGCGGCCAGGCGGCTTCCGGGTTGATGAAATCTTTCGTCACCGGAGAAACTCCGCCCCAGTCGTTGATGCCGGCAGCCAGCAAATCCGGATAGTTCTTCGAAAGCAGATTGGGCGGGGATTGAATATTCATCTCGCCGCCAAGAATCAAGCGCGCGACTGCAATTGTGCGCAGTAAATCCTCGTTGGATGGCTCCGGCGCCAGAGCCATGCGAATATCCAGCTTGACGCGAAACGGCTGGACGATCACTTCCTGAATGTGGCCGTACTTTTCATGGGCTGCGCGGATCGCCAGCAGCGCATCCACGCGTTCCTCGAGAGTCTCTCCGATACCGATCAAGATGCCCGTCGTGAAGGCCATGGACAATTGCCCCGCTTTTTCGATGGTCCGCAGGCGAAGCGAAGGGACTTTATCCGGCGCTCGCCAGTGCGCCCCGCCGGGACGCCCCAGCCGGGGACTGGCGCTCTCCAGCATTATTCCCACGCTGACATTCGTCTCGCGCAGCCGGCGCAGGTCTTTCTCGCCCATCAAGCCCGGATTCGAATGGGGGAGCAAGCCGGTCTTCAAAAGCACCAACTCACTCATCGCTGCAAGGTATTCGAGCGTCGTTTCAAAGCCCAACGTTCGCAGAAACTCTTTCGCTTCCGGAAATACGCGCTCGGGCTGGTCGCCCAGGCTGAACAAAGCCTCTTTGCATCCCGCGCGGCGGCCGGTCTCGGCTACCGCAAGTACTTCGTCTGGCGTCATATACGCCGGCACACCGGCTTGCGGATCAGCCCGGAACGTGCAATAGCCGCAATAGTCGCGGCACAGGTGGGTGAGTGGAATGAAGACTTTTCTGGAATAGCTGACCGAATTGCCTTTGAGGCGATCCCGAACTGCAGAAGCAGTTTGGAGCAGGGGTTCTAACGGGCCTTCTCCCATCAACGAAAGCGCATCCTTGCGACCGATACCCCGCCCCTCTGATCCGCGCTCGATAGCGGCATCCACATGGAAAGGAATCGCCACATTTGCCATTAGGATGCCTTTGGAAAAGATCGCCCCTTGAAACTAGTCCCGAGGGAAGAATATGCGCCCACACTAATGGTGTCAACTTAAACGAAATTTGAAATAGAGGCACGGCAGACTGCATCATTGAATTTGGCTAAAGGCTGATGGCCGGGTAGTGACCCATTTTCATTTTGGCCGAAATTGCGCTGTTTGGCGGGGTGTGACATGAGTCTTGTGCGGATGGCTTTTCGATCATCGCGCGTGATAATTTCTTCTCCATGAGCGTATTGTTTAGAGACGCCCGATTGAAAATTGAGCGGGCCAAGAAACATATCGAGGATTTCCACTCCGCTGCTATCGCGCGGGAAGCAACTTACACTGTCAGAATCGAGCACCACCCAGAGTCCGGCATGCAATCGCTTGTACACGAGTTTCCAGATTTCGAAAAGGCTTTGTTTGATTTGTCTCTGATAGCCGGAGACGCTATCCACAACCTGCACACCGCCCTGGATTTTGCATGGTACAGCACGATTAGCAGGCACCTTCCCGACAAACTTTCGGATTCCACCAAATTCCCTGTTCGGAGAACTAGACAAGAGCTCGAAGCTACTCTTCACGGAATTGAAGTAGACACCCGATGCAAACCGCTGTTCGATTGCATTGTCTCGGTCGTACAACCGTTTAAGGGAAGTCACAACGAGGTAATTTGGACTATCCACGACCTCGATATTTCTGATAAACATCTGTTGCTTCTCGAACTCGACCCCTTGGGACATATTCGCGGGATCGCGATAAAAGGTAAAGACGGTCAGACTTCTAGAGGAAGTTCGATGCCAGCCAGAGGCGTCGAAGGATGTTACATCATTGACCTCGAATGCGGAATCGAAGTTCAGGACAATGGGAAACTCTCGGTTACAGTGACTTTGCCAGAGGCAGGTATTTTTAAGCCAGTTCCGGTAGATGGATTGCTTTCTGACTTCGCGAATTATGTCCTCTACACCGTGGAACGTTTGGAGAATATCTGATTCTTGACCTTTTCTAGTGACACAAAAACCTTCAAACTGAGTCAGTACCGATTGCCGTTCTGAATATCGTGGCATGCCCGCAATATGCGACAATCAAGAATATGCTTTGCAAAGCAATTCTTAACCAATTTCGCCGCCGTTTGGACCCCTGATGGCTAATGCCCTGACGGCTCTTCGCCTGCTCCTTGTGATCCCATTCGCGGACTTCATGAGCAAGGGAGACGTACGTTTTGCAGTTTTCGCTTTGGTTGTCTGGGGAGTGGCGCTGATTACGGATTTCCTGGATGGGCCCATCGCGCGCCGCAGGGGTACGGTGACGGCGTGGAGCGGGACATTCGATCACACCACCGATTTTCTGTTTGTCACGAGCGGCTTATTTGCAGGTGCGTTCCGAGGAGTGTTTCCATGGATACTTCCTGTTTTGATCGTCGCGGCCTTTTCGCAGTATGTGATCGATTCTTATTGGATCCACCGCCATGCCAAACTTCGCGGGAGCAAACTGGGGCGCTATAACGGGATGCTCTACTTCGTCCCGACCTGCATGGAAATTGTAATTCGATTGGGCGCGCACTGGCTGCAGCCCTTGCTTACGATTTTGGTGTGGGGGCTGGTTTTGAGCACGCTGGTATCCATGGGCCAGCGGCTGATGCTTAGCAGATCAGCCGAACATCTCCCGGCTCGCGCGCCGCAGAAATAGCAGGCCGACTGCGGCGTTAAAGAAGATGAAGAAATTATGCATGACGAACCCGAACGCGGTCATTTGTCCGGGCCTGTCTGGATAAAGCAGAACCCAGAACAGGATGGCGACCGAGTGCATCGGGCCCGGGCATAGCCGCACCGAAGAAAATTACCGGCAGATATCCCAGCATTTCGCCGAAGCCGACCGTGCCTCCGAAGAGTCTTAAGGCCAGCGTATAAACAATCACGCCGGCGAGGACTAGCGGCGCGCGCATGGCAATCACCGCTCCGTATTGCCACACTTTTGCCAGCCGGAATGCGCGGAAGATCGGGCGGTCGCGCAAAGCGATCCCCGCGCCGATTTTTCCGGTGAAGAAGAGATGGAAAAACACAAAGAACACGCAGGAGCCCAGGGCGATCCAGGGGATAATGTGAAAAACGTTTTGAATATTATTCCACCGCAACAGCGCGCCGATGGACGCCCATAGCATCAGGCTGTAATACTCGCAAAACATCAGGAAGAGCATGCTGGAGCCGATTTCCCAGCCGGGCAAACCGTCCCGCCGGTTCAGATAAAGCGCGATGGCTCCTTTACTGACTTGTTCATTTACTAAAGAAAGAATATAGGCGCTGGCCCGAATCGGCAGGATATCCGTGTAGCGGATTTTGGCGTTGAACCAGTTGATCACGGCCCAGACCACCAGGCTGTCAATCAGGAGATAAAGGAAACAGTAGGGAATCACCAGGGCCAGCCAATGAAGCCAGTTCACACCCTCGAAGCTCTTTAAGAGGTACGCAACGAGGCCAGTGCCTTCGGCGGCAGCGGCGCCCCTGAGGCGCGTGTAGAGATAGGCGAAGCAAGCCAGCGTAATGACGAACGGCAAAATCCGCTGCCATGGTTTGGCCTTTTTGGCGGCTGGAGCGGAAGATGCGCTGGCGGTCGGGACGCTCTCACTCATTTTGTGATCCTTGGCCTACACTGTTTTTAATCATTTCGTCGATTCCGGTGAGTTCGATCCCGAGCGCGGACGCGGCCGGCAGCGGATCGAGGCGCGTGTCCGCGGTGATTACGTCAAGAGCGTCCGTCGAAAATCCGGGTTTGCCGATGCGCTGACGGATGCCTACCACCAGCGAAAACCAATACTTTGGAATCGAGCCGATCCTGACCTCGCGGCCCAGCAACCGCGCGGCGCGCTCGACGAGTTCCCGCTCCGGCAGGGAGACAGGGCCGACAAGTTCCAGAACAAGGTTGTTCGCAACTGATGGGTTGGTGGCGGCCACTGCAGCCCGCGCCAGGTCTTCTACATAGAGAGGTTGCTGATAATTCCGGCCCCCGCCGATCAGCTTGGCTCGGCTGTGGCTTACGTGCCGGCCGAGCGCCGCGCCTCCCGCGGTTCCGCGGCCAAGCAAAAGCGGCGCGCGCAGGATCGTATAATCCAGTCCCGACGCCCGCACCAGCGTCTCCGCCTGCCCTTTGGTGCGGTAGTACCGATTGCGAGACGTTCTCATCGGCTCCCGTCGCGCTTACCAAGACGATTTTCCGCACGCCGCTCCGCTTCGCGGCTTCCACTATAGCCCGGGTCGATGCAACGTTGGCCTGCTCATAAGTCGAATCCGGCGTTTCGATGAGAATTCCCGCGAGGTGGATGACTGCAAAAGCCCCCTGAAACGCGGCATCCAGGCTGGCGGGATCATCGTACGAGATTCGGACCACCCCGCCGGCATTGCCGGTTTCCGAGCGAATCTGTTCGGCGGCGCGGGCCGAGCGGACCGCGGCAACAAACGTGTTTGCTGCAACGTCTCGTGTTTCGGTCCGCATCGCAGGATGGCCTGACCGACAGCGCTGTTCGCGCCGGTGATGACGATCTTCATTTGGAATCCCGATCAGCCGACGACGTGAAATACGTCTGTCGTTGTATTCGCTGGAGTTTTCAATTTGTATTTTTTCTCCCTGACCTGGAGCACGGCATCCCTCTCCTCTGGATCGGTGATCAAAACCAGCGTGCGATCGTAAAGCTTATCTCCGACTTTTATTCGCACGTGGGGGTCGCGCATCACGTTCTGGTCCCAGCTTCTCGGCGCACCTATGGGATGAGTGGAGGTAACGTAAAACTGGCCCTTGTAGGAGAGACAATTAATGGTTACCGAGTGCGGGAGCAGAAACTGGCTCCGGGTCTGCACCTTGATGTTGGGAACATCATCGATGAACGTCCAATCCGTGACCGGAGTCGTGACGAGATCTCCTGTAAGCCACAACCCGGGGATTCTGTCATGCGGATTAAGCCCTGTGATGCGTAACACGACCAACAAAAAGACCAGGCAAAGTAAAATTCCTCCCACTATCTTTAGCAACATCTTCATGGCCGGCTCCTCAATTTGACGATGGCCCTTGCACGAGCATTGATTGACGGACAAAGACCGGAAGACTGTCCGTCCGTAACGCGCTCAATATAAACCATGAATCCTGATTTGGACCTGTTATTCGTTTATCGTAATGTTTCGCTCATCGTGGGCACAACGAACTCGCCGCTGGGGCGGGTTCCTTCAATGCCGCAAAGCGCCTTTGGACGCTCAACCGATTACTGATCGGCTGCCCTTTGAAAGCCGGTCACACCTCGAATAAAATGAATTTTTTGCAGACCGCCAATCAGTGATGTAGCATCACCCGGAGCGGTCATCGCTATTCAGGAAGCGAAAGATGAAAATATTAAAAACAGGAATCGTAGTGATCGTGGTAATCCTGGCGGTAGCGCTCTTGACGCTCCGCGTGACCGGCCTCGAACCGGAATACCTCGACTTGAACCAACTTCGCGCCCACCACATGATTGCCCGGCCCGGCTTGTGGCTGAAAGGCGAAGTCGTCACCACGCCTGTCACGGATTGGTCATTCGTCGACAAAGTGCCACACCCCGGACGCAGCCTCAACACCGTCCTGGTGGAGACGCGAACGCCTTATTTCATTCCCCACTCGGTCCGGACGATGCCTACCGTCCGCAATGGCCAGCTCTACATTCGTTCGCACCAGGATCGAATGGACGTGCCGTTTCCAAACGACAAGTCCTGGACATCCAATGTGGCCCGCGATCCGCGGGTGCGAATAAAGATCGGCGATAAATTGTACGAAGCGACCATGGTATTGATCACGGATCGCGCCCAAGCCATCGCCTTATTCGGCAGAAACCCTGAAACGATGGAGAAAGGTCCCGACGGGCAGGAACATGTCGCGGGCTATGACCATGTTTATCGCGTTTTCCAAAGGGACATCCCGGAGTATGGCGGCGACCAGCCATCCCTGAGTTCGGCGGGGCTCTTCCCTGAGACCAAACCTTAGAAATTAATCTGCGTTCCTCTGCCGCATCATCGGCCCGGAACTCTGACCGCAATCCGATACCTTGCAGGCGATCATGGACAAAGGCACGTTCAACCAATTCTTCAATTAGGGGATTGCTCTTGGAGCCATGGGTTTGGATTTCCATGGCCTTTCGAATGAAAGTTTAAGGCCGAACGGGTTTCGCGCAAAATCACTGCAGGTTTTTGCGAGTGGCCTCTCGGTTCAGCGCTTGCCGGTTACCAAGTCGTCCGAATACCCCGCCTCTACGCGGGGCCACTGTGCGATCGGGCGTCCGCCCGGCCACGCTGGTTGCCATGTGGGCGAGCCGCTGCTGGTCCGCGTATAGGTGCACTGCTGCGGCCAGCCAGCCGGCGAGTCCTCCCACTTTTCCTGCCGCCCATACACGGTCAAGTCGAGCAGCCGGTAGCTGTTATCCGTCTCCTCGACGCCGCGGCTCGTCGTCCAGTAAGTCTCGTAGACCTTGGACCCTTGTCGCAGGTAGCAAACAAGGTGCATTCTGCCCACCCGGCGTCCTACCAAGAGGGTGTCGAGCGAGTCCTGGGCCGAGTACCAAGGCATCTCCCAGCCCATGAAGTCGCGGTAGCGGGCGCTCTCTTCATACGGCCCCTGGCAAAGCGTGGCGTAAGTCACGTCGCGAGAATGAAGATAGGACAACTCGCGAACTTGCGATGTGACCCAGGTGCACCCCTCGCATTGCTCCGGCGCGGGGTGGCCGGTGTGCCACATGAAGTAGTAGGCGATGAGCATCCGGCGCCCCTCGAATGCGTCCAATAGTGTCACCGCGCCACGCTGACCAATGAGACGTGTGGCGCCACTCACCTCCACCATTGGGAGCCGGCGGCGGGCGGCTGCAATGGCGTCGCCTTCTCTGGTGTGAGCCTTCTCTCGGACTCGCAATGCCTCCAGCTCGGCGGTGAAGGCGCTCCGATCGACTATTTTGGGCATTCCAAGTTCATCTCTCATAGTGTCGTTCATTGTTGTCTCCCTGGCTGGCCTCGGTCACGCTTTCGCCGCTGCGTCGCGCTTTCGAAACGCCGCTTCTCCAGCGTCGGACACTTTGACCCACTTTGGATCGGGCGAGGTCTCGGCACCGTAGTTGTTGTGCCAGTTCCACCACTTGTACGGCTGGGTCTGGGGGTAGCCCTCTGGCGAGTCCTCCCAAATTTCCTGGCGGCCGAGCGGGGTGACGTCGAGGTAGCTCCAGGTGGACCCCATTGCCTCGTCGCCGCGGCCGTTGATGAAGTAGGTGCGGAACACCCGCTCACCATCGCGAAAGAACACGTTGTGGCCGTGCCACTCAGCGACGCCGAAGTCCGCGTCGAAGCTGTCGGTAATGGTGTACCAGGGCATCTCCCATTCCATCCGTGCTTTCAGGCGCGCGATGTCCGCCTGCGGCGCGCGCGAGGCGTAGGCGAGGGTAGTGTCGCGGGCGTTCAGATGGGCCAAGTGGGCGACCTGATCGGCGCCGAAGGAGCAACCGCGGCAGGCGTGCTCGGGCCAGCCGAACACCCCAGGTTCGAAGAAGGCGCGATAGAGGATCAACTGAGGGCGCCCTTCGAACAAATCGAGCAGACTTACCTTGCCCTTGGGGCCTTCGAACTCGTACTTTTTGTCCACCGCCGTCCACGGCATGCGCCGGCGTTCGGCGGCCAGCGCGTCACGTGAGCGAGTAAAGGCCTTCTCCTTCACGAGGAGCTGCTGGCGGGCAGCCTCCCATTCCTGCTGCGACACAGTCGGGGGTGTTTTCATCTCAAGACGCCCTTTGCCTTGTTCTTTCTCTCTCTCTTTGCTAGTTGCCATTTTATTTCTCCTTTGTTTTCTGAATTAGGCCGACAGGATTCGTTTTGAAACATTTTCGGAATTTTTCGATTTACGCCCGGCACTTTATCGTTCTGAAATTTTTTCCCCAACCGCTTCTTTCCGGTTGGGGCGCCCATTGCCAGTGGCAATCAAATCGCGCAAGCTACCATTTATGTATGAGCCCCATGCGTTTGAACATACATCGAAACATTCATGCTCGCGGACCAAACCCCGATGGGTAAATCGGATTTCCGTTTTATTTCCCTTTCTTGAAATCTCAAAAATGATGTCCGTGCCGGTCCACTCGTTCTCGTCCTTCGTGAAATTGAAACGATTTTCCAATACTTTCCAGATGACTTTCCTGGCGGGGATGAACTCTGCGATCTTTATCTTGCAAAAATGAACGTCTCGATAGCGGTAGGTAAACTCGGCGTCGAGCTTGTCGGTGCTACCGTCGATATTTTCCGACCACCAACCGTGAACATGATTGACGGCATGGAATGCTTCCTCGGGAGATTGGTCCACCGAAATGGTGGTGGTGAAATCTTTGTCGCTCATGGATCTTCTGTCATCCTTTCTCTCGCCTGCTTGCCGGGGCTGGTCGAGACTTACTGTAAAACCTGTCGGGTTGTACCTCACCACGGGCTTGGCTGAGCATTGCCTGTGGCAATGAGTTTGCGCAAATTGCCGTTGACGAGCAGACCCCACGCATTCGAGCAGTTGTCGTAGCATTCATACGCCGGCACCAGGCCCATGTGCTTGAAGTGGACCTCGGTCTTCTCGTCTTTTCTGGCGATCTCAAAGACGATGTCCGTGCCTTTCCACTCGCTCTTGTCTTTCACAAAACCGAGGTAGCCATCCACCACGTGCCAAACAATTTTCTCGCCGGGAATGAATTCTGTGATCTTTTGTGTGGAACGGTGCACATCCTCGACACGGTAAGTGAATTCAGCGCCGAGTTTGCTGGTATCGCCCTGAATATCTCCGGACCACCATCCCCGGACATTGTTAATGGCGTCGAAGACTTCCTTGGGCGATTCGTCTACCGTAAAAGAAGTTGTGTAACCTTCGGTTTTCATCGTCTCATCTCCTCTCGATTTTTGGATCGTGTCCAGAGCGCCGTGCCTCCTGCGAAATCTTCCAGGTGAGACAATCTTTCGCCTTTGCCCCTCCCGATTTTTTTGCGTTCTGCACGGCACCACCTTGCCCATCCTTCCGCGCCGAACGCAATTAGGAACACTTGTGTGCCTAGGCCGTAGCAGCCAGCGCCGGCTGTTTGCTTGTGACTCGAACGTTGTTTTTCTTGCCGGATAATTTCACCGCCAATGCCGTGAGCCCTCCAGCGGAAGTTGCGCTGGCAACGATCAACCCAACATTTGCTAGACAGAATGGGCACATCACATCACCTCCAGGTCGGACGGCGAAGCATGTCTGCAATGCCGCCTCTGTATGGATGACGAGCGTCAGAGGGCGATTTCTACATCACTATCCTTTTGCTAGGCGTTTTTTTTGACGAGAGGGGAGCGAGGTTCTCTGGGTAATAACATGCAGATAAAAAAGGACTTATGCATATCTTTGAAGTCACTCTGTGGCAAAAAAGTTGCGAAGTTTCAATACGGAACACTGTTTCAGTAATTCAGGAGGGTCTGAAAAATCATCCGCGCTTCTGCAGCAGGAACTGTCTCACTGCGGAGTCTTCCGTCAGTCCGATGGCGCGGTCGTAGGCGTCCGAAGCCTCACGAGTCTTTCCAAGACGCTGCAAGAGGTGAGCACGAACTGCCCAGTAAGGCTGATAGTGCGCGCCGGCGTCCGGGTCAATCGACTGCAGAGCGGCGAGCCCAGCTTCGGGCCCCCTCCATTCCGCAACCGCGGCGGCGTAGCCAGCTCGAGTGCCCAGCGCGGGCGATATGAGGATCAGCTGTTCGTAAAACAGAGCTATCGTCGCCCAGTCGGTCCTCCCACTTCTTGCGCGTTCCGCATGCACCGACTGAATTGCAGATTCAAGTTGAAACCTGCCGGGGCGTTTTTGTTTGAATGCCTCACTAAGGCAGCTTTCCGCTTCAACAATCAACGGAAGCGACCATCGCTTTGGGTCCTGCTCGGAGAGGGGAATATATCTGCCGTCGGGGCCTCTTCGCGTGGCGCGCCGTGCTTCGCAGTGAAGCATGAGGGATAAGAGGCCAAGAACCTCGGCTTCGTGGGGCATGAGCTGAAGAAGGACCCGCGCCAGCCACACCGCTTCCTCGGCGAGATTGCGGCCGCGTTGATCCGCGCCCGCCATGTCGTCCCAGCCGATCCCGAAGGCGGCATAGATCGCTTCCAGCACGGCATCAAGGCGCTCCGGCAGATCACGCTCTCGCGGGATTTCGAACGGGATACCACCACTGCGGATTTTTGTTTTCGCGCGGAACAGGCGCTGTCCCATTGTTTTCGGCTCGATCAGAAACGCTTGGGCAATGCGCGCGGCGTCGAGTCCTAATACCGTCTGCAGCATAAGGGGTGTGTGCATGGCCGGATCGATCGACGGGTGAGCACAAACGAAAAGCAATTTGAGCCGTTCATCGGGGAACTCAGCCGACATGGCCGCCTCCGTGGAGCTTTCCTGAAGGAGCTGAAGGGTCGGCTCGCTCGCCCACATCACCTGCTGGTGGCGAATACCGTCGATAAGCGAATGGCGCGCCGCCGTCAGCAGCCAGGCCTCGGGGTTTTGGGGCACGCCGTCTCGCGGCCAACTCGTGAGGGCCGCTACCAGCGCGTTGCTGAAGGCGTCCTCGGCGCTTGCAACATCGCGGGTGTGCGACGAGAGATATGCCACCAGACGCCCGTATGATTCCCGGGCTACCCGCTCTATGGTCCGGTGGATGTCCTCCTGATTGATTCCGTTCACCCTGTGAACCCCCGACGCAGGGCTTCCTTTGCCAGCGGCCGGACTTCCACCGCACCCATTGACGCCCCCGGGCACCGCGCAGCCCACTCGAGGGCGGCGTCAACGGACGGAAGTTCCAGAAGAATGAATCCCGCCAATTGCTCCTTGGTATCGGCATACGGGCCGTCTTGCACCCGGCGCTCCCCATCCCGAACACGCACCGTCGTTCCTGTCTCAGGCACTTCAAGGGCATCGCCGCTGACGTAGACGCCTGCCTCGACAAGCGCCTTGTAGTACGCCCTCCAGGCGCCAAGATGCGGATCGGTATAATCGCCCTTCCGCATGTCGAACTCTTCGGTTGTATGGTAAATCATCAGAGCAAACTGCATCAGTTTCCTCCTTCGGCGCAATTCTTGCCGGTTTCACGCCGCCTGTCTGTATGACGGTCGAGAAGCGGTCCATTCTACAGCCTAGTATCGCTTGCACGAAGGCTGCGAGGTCGGCGTATCCAACCAACCGCGATCTTCCCATCTAGAGGCCGCGAAGCTCAGCCCGCGAATCAGCATGGTATCGGCTCAGGGCGAACCGCTGATTCAGGCAGACAAGCGGATTTAGGCCTGAAAACTCGGCATGTGACCAACCTGCGAATAAGAAGAGCGGGGGGAATCCATAAGCGCATGAAAAATAAAGCGATTGAGTTGGCGGAGAGGGTGGGATTCGAACCCACGGTCGGGTTTCCCCGACACTCGCTTTCGAGGCGAGCTCCTTCAACCGCTCGGACACCTCTCCGCAGAGGCGATATCATCTTATCGGACGGACGGCGACTCGGCAACGCCGGACCATTTGCCGGTTGCGGGTTTCGATCCCGCGGAATTTACTTTTTTTCGGATGCGCGGAAGCGGAAAGGAAGGAAGGCCGGGACGCGCTTGCGATAGGATTCGTAGCCGGCGCCGAAGCGGGCCGACAGCTCCTTCTCCTCGAGGCGGATCACAATCAGGGCGAACGGCCACCAAAACAGGACAACGATCCAAAGCAACCGTGTTCCCGCGAGAAGCGCAGCTCCGAGGACCGCGCAGAACATTCCCGCATAGCGCGGATGGCGCACGCGCGCGTAAAGGCCGCCCGAAAACATTTCGCCCGTGCCCGTCAGTTCGGCGTGGCCGACAAGCCTCCGGCTGCCGAGTTCGCGCTCGACGCGGCCGAACAGATATCCTTCTACAGCAATGAGAGCAAATCCCGCCACGATCGCGAGCCAGGGCGGGCGCGTGGCAGACAGCAGCGTGTGCCTGAAAAACCAAAGCGCCACCCCGCCGCATGTCCATGCGGCCAGGCCGGCGAACAAGAACGCGGCGCGAACGCGACTTCGCCAGAAGGAATTGAACGGGTGCAGGATCAGCCAGTAAATCGGGATGGGCAGTTCAAAGAAAAGGACGAAACCGGAGACGGCGTGGAGGAAACGCATTCAACTCGCTTTCTTATCCTTTTTCATAACCCACGCGTGCAGAGGAGAAAAACCGATCAGGCCGAGAACCAGCAGCGCGCCTGCTAAAACGAGCCATGCCCACTGTGTCCAGCCTGCGTCCGCGCCCCACAAACCCCAGCTTGCCACGGCGGCGCCGCCGACAAGATAAAGAAGACGCGCCATCCCAGCAACATTCGGCTCAGCGGCCATCCACGACCCTCACCTTTTAACGGTTTCCAGCGCTACGCATAGTATCAGATGTTTCCCGCCTTGATTGCATTGGCGAGAGGGCGCACATCGGTGAGATGGGGTTGACGCCGCGCGGATTTCCGGGGAGGATGCTAGGCGCGGCGTCACCCCTCGAGGAGGAAACTTTGAGCACACTTGAAAAGTCATCCTGGAAGACGATCGAAATCGAGCAGCTGAACGACAAGCTTTCGCGACAGATGATTTCAGGGGAGAACGCGACGATTTCCCAACTTTTCCTCAAGAAAGGCGCGGTGGTTCCGCGCCACTCCCATACGAATGAACAATATTCGTGGATCGTTTCCGGCTCCTTGAAATTTATTTTTGACGACCGGGAAATTCTGATTGGCGCCGGCGACATTCTGGTGATCCCGCCAAATGCCGCGCACACGGCCGTGGCGCTCGAGGATACGGTGGATGTCGACATTTTCGCCCCGCGGCGCGAAGACTGGATTCGTAAGGACGATTCCTACCTACGCAAGTAACGCGGCCGCCGCGGGAATGCTGCTGGAAACCCCTGGTCCGCGGGCGCATCTAACAGCAATGCGAAGAAAGCTTGCCCTGAATCCGCGCGGCCAGTGCAGGTATAATAACAGGATGGATTTGCGCGCCGCATTCTCCGTTGCGAGGCTTGAATGAAATCACCCTGGAAAAAGCTCCGTCCACGCGTGTCCCTGGGGGCCACGTTTCTTTTTGTGGCCCTGTTGCTTGGCACGGTGGCGCGCGCGGACCGGCCGTATGCGCCGAGCCGCGATTACGATTTGCAGAATGTGCGCGTCTCGCTTCACTTTGACCTTGACCAGCGCAAAGTGATCGGCGATGTCACGCACACACTGTCGACCTTGCGCGACGGCGTGACGCACCTGGATTTCGATTGCGCGGAACTCACGGTTTCGAGCGCGCGCGTGAATGGCAAAGACGCTTCGTTCGACCTCCGCGACGACAAGTTGCGCGTGCAACTGACCCAACCCGCAAAAGCCGGGGAAAAATTTGAGGTCGAACTGAAGTATGAAGGCAAGCCGACCTCCGGCCTTTATTTCATTTTCCCCGACAAGGACGATCCCGATCGCGCCAGGGAAATCTGGACGCAGGGCGAAGCCGAAGACACGCACCACTACATTCCCATCTACGACTATCCGAACGACCGCACGACTTCCGAAATGATTCTGACAGTGCCGGGCGACTGGCTTACCGTTTCAAACGGAAAGTTGCTCGGCGTTCAGGATGCGCCCAACGGGCAAAAGACGTGGACCTGGCGGCAATCCCTGCCTGTTTCCACGTATCTGATTTCTTTCGTGGCCGGGGAGTACAAGGAAAAGAAAGACACCTGGCGCAACATCCCGATTACATACAATGTCCCGCGCGGGATGGAAGACACGATCGATCCCACCTTCAGCCGCACCAAGGAAATGCTGGATTTTTTTTCGGAGCGCTTTGGCGTGCCCTATCCGTGGGATCAATATGCGCAGACGGCCGTGCATGATTTTGTCGCCTCCGGCATGGAGAACGTAAGCGCGACGACGCTTGCGGCGCGCGACATGCTGCACGCGGAACTGGCCTCGGAAAGACCGGAAGCCGTGGACAGCCTGATTTCCCACGAAATGACGCACCAGTGGTTCGGCGATCTGGTGACGTGCAAGGATTGGACCAACACGTGGCTCAATGAAGGTTTCGCGACGTTTGGCGCCAATTTGTGGGAAGAGCATCACTACGGCATCGATGCGTCCAGTTATCGCTACTGGCGCGACCAGAATACGTGGATGCAGTCGAAGGAACTCTACCCCATCCCGATTGTGTGCGCGCGACATCAATGATTCGGTGGAATACGTCGGCAACGTTTACGACAAAGCGGGCTGGGTGATTCACATGCTCCGCGAGCAGATGGGCGACGAAGCGTTTTTCCGCGCCCTCAAGCATTACCTCGAAGCCAACCGGCTGCAGAATGTGGTCAGCGCGGACCTGGCCAAGGCCATCGAGGAATCGTCGGGCACAAATGTCGACCTGTTCTTTGACCAGTGGATTTACGGAGCGGGGGCGCCGCGATTCACTGTGCGATCTTCTTATGATGACGCGGAGAAAAAGGTCAGCCTCAGCGTCAAGCAAACGCAGAAAGTGGAGGGGCACGTCGGATTGTTCCGCGTGCCGGTCGAAGTTGCGGTCACCACTGCGAGCGGCGAGAAACTTTTTCCCATCGAAGTCTCCAAGGCGGACGAAACATTTTCATTCCCGGTCGATGGGCCGCCGCTGATGGTGCTCTTCGACAAGGGCGACAAAATTCTGAAGTCCGTGGATTTCCAGAAGACGCCGGAAGAATGGATCCGGCAATTGCGAACCGCGCGGATGTGCCGGACCGCGCGGACGCGGCTGTTGCGCTCGGCAATCTCCGCGATAACGAAGCCGCGGCGAATGCGCTCGGAGAAGCGGCGCAGCACGATAAATTCTGGGGCGTGCGCGAAGAAGCGTTGCGCTCGCTCGGGCGGATGAGCTCATCGCCGGCGCGAAGAAGCAGGTGCTGGCCGCGCTTTCCAACGAGCAGCCGTGGGTGCGCGTGGTCGCCGTCGATCAATTGGGCAAGTACCGCGGCGACGAGGAAATCGCCAAGCGCCTGGAAAAGATTTACAAGGACGACAAAGCGTATTCCGTGCGCGGGGCGGCGCTGCAATCGCTGGCGCTGGACAAGGCTCCCAACGCCGAAGCCCTTCTCGAAAAGGCGCTCACGGTTTCTTCGCCGGATGACGTGCTGCGAAGCGCTGCGCTGCGCGCCATGGGCTCGCTGGCGGACGCATCCGTTGTTCCGTCGCTGCTCGAATGGTCATCGCCGGGAAAGCCGTCCGCTCTGCGCGGCATCGCCATCGGATCGCTGGGGCGCGTGGACCTGAAAAATCACGACATCACTGCGCGCTTGATTTCGTACTTGAATGAATCTTCCTTCGACATCCGGTTTGCATGCATCTTTGCGCTGGGGCGCCGCGGCGATCCCACGGCCATCGAGCCTCTCGAGGCGCTGCTGAAGACCGGCCAGTTGGGGATCGGCGTGCCGCACGCCGTGGAGGATTTGATCGCGCAACTGAAGGCGAAAGGCGCGCCGGAAAAGGGGCCTTCCGCGGCGGATCAGAAAAATGGCGATGCGGCCGCTGCCTCGGGCAATAATCAAGCGGTGCTTGACCGGCTCGATCATCTTGAGCACCAGCTCACGGACATGAATGACCGGCTGCGGCGGATCGAGTCGTCCCTGCCGGGGAGCAAGAGCGATTAAAGTGGCGCAGGCTTCAGCCTGTGAGGTTTTGGCATGTGCCGCAGAAACCCACAGGCTGAAGCCTGTGCTACTTATTCCGCGAGCAGAATTCGCAGATCGCGCAGATTATTTCCTGTGGGGCCGGTTTCGATTGCATCGCCCAGCTTGCGGAAGAATGTGTAGGAATCGCTGCGCCGGAAATAATCGGCTGGGTCGAGCCCCAGGGATTGCGCGCGCGCCAGAGTTTCGCCGTCCGCGACCGCCCCCGCCGCGGGACTGGAACCATCGACGCCGTCCGTGCCCGCGCTCAGAACCGCAAATTGTTTCGCCCGCGATTTTCTTTACGGAATCCAGCACGAACGCCAGGTTTCTTCCGCCGATGCCGTCGCCCGTCACCGGCGAGCTTACTTCGCCGTCCGCGATGACGGCCACGGACTTTCCGGGATTCGCCTGCTTGAGTGCCGCAAGCTGCGCCAGGAGAAAATCCACGGCCTTTTCGACCGGCCAGTTATCCGTCGTGTTGTCGCAAACCGTGATGAATTCCATGGATTCCGAGGCGCGGTGCGCGGCATGAAACAAATCGTGGCGTCCGAGCAGAATCTGAAATGCAGCGCGGCGCGGATCGAAAGCGGGCTCACCCGCTTTCGGAGTTTCCGGGATCAGTTCCGGATGTTCGAACTGCGTTCGAATATTGGGCGGCAGCTTCGAAAGCAAATCGTAGCGGCGAACCACGCCGCATGCGTCGGAAACCGTTGTCGGATCAGGCAGAGTCGGGCCGGACGCCAGCGCGGATTCCTGCCCTTCGGGCACGTCTGTCACGCCGAGGGTGATTTTCATGGCTGCGCCGGCGGCCACAGCCAGGCGCCCGCCCTTCACGGCGGAAAGATGCTTCCGTAACCGCGTTGATTTCGTCGATCGAGGCGCCGCAAGTGACCAGCACGCGATGCAGCGCTTGCATGTCTTCGAGCGTCACGCTTGGATCGAGCGGGAAGTTCGACGAGCGCCGAGCCTCCGCCGGATAATAGAAAAAAAACAATGGTCCGCTCGTTTGCACTGGCGAGCAGATCCAGAATCGCGCGTCCGGCAGCGAAGCTGCCTTTGTCCGGAACAGGATGCCCTGCAAGGATCAGGCGGAAAGCCTCAGGCACGTCCTGACGCCGCGGCTGGCGCAACCACTATTCCTTCCATACGGAAATCGGGGGAGAGCGATTCGGCAAGCCCGCGGGCCATTGCCACGGAGGCCTTGCCGATCGAGACGGCGCAGAATCCGTTCGAACGCGGCGAGATCGATCGGGGCGCCGTTTACGAAAATCCGCGAGCCTGCGCGGCAGAGTTTGCGCTGCATCGCGGAGGGAATATCGATGGCGGCAAGCGTTTCGTGAAAAATTCGGAGCGCGGATTGTTTGAGGTCGGGCATTGGGTTTAGTAGGACGGGCTTCAGCCTGTCTGGTTTCTTTACGCTTGCATCCAAACCTGACAGGCTGAAGCCTCGTCCTACTTACGCCTTCACAAACGCGGCCACGCCTGCTCGCGCCACTTCCGTGTCCTCGTCTTCCGTTCCCGCGCTCACGCCGATTCCGCCTACACACTGGCCATTGACTTCGAGCATGAGTCCGCCGCGGATCGGAGTCTGCTGCGCGCGGCTGCCAATCGCGAGGCCCAGGGAAATAAGCAAGCTCACTTCGTTGCCGCTGCGCGCGGGTCCTGTGTTCTGGCGGCGAATGGCTGCGGCGTGCGCTTTGTTGATTGCGATGTCGATCGATGCCAGTTTCGCGCCGTCCATGCGCGCAAATGCCAGCAGGTAACCACCGTCGTCAACGACGGCGATATTCATGGGCTTGCCGATGCGAGCGGCCTGGGCCTTGGCCGCGTCCAAAACAGCCTCGGCGCCCTCGAGCGTAAGTTTCGGATGGTTGAGCGATACGTGAGCCATTTCATGTCCCCTTTTTGATTTTGTCGCGATCTCTTCGACTGCCTCAGTGATGACTCATCCTGCCGGGCACTTTCAATTTTGGCGCAGCGCTTCGGGATTCAGTATCGTTGGCGGACGCTTGCCGGCGAAATAGGCGATCGCGTTTTCGACGGCGATCAGCGCCATTCGCGTGCGTGTTTCAATGGACGCCGAACCCAGATGCGGCGCGAGAACCACGTTGTCCCGCCGCAATCCGTCGGGAATAAGGGGCTCGCGCTCGAACACATCGAGCGCCGCGCCGGCGATGAGGCCGCGCTCCAGCGCGTCGATGAGCGCCGCTTCCTGCACGACCGGACCGCGCGTCGTGTTGATCAAAAACGCAGTCCGCTTCATCTTCGCAAGCTCCGCGGGCCCGACCAATCCTCGCGTGGCGGCATTGAGCGGAACGTGAAGAGACAGAAAATCGGCCTGCTCGAATACCTCGTCGCGCGATGCGTATTCGGCGTTCAATTCCTTTTCGATCTCCACCGGGGCGCGTGTCGTGCTGTTGTAAATGATGCGCATGCGGAATCCCGAAGCGCGCCGCGCCACGGCGCGCCCGATGCGGCCGAGTCCGATGATGCCCAGCGTTTTGCCCCAGACGTCGGTCCCGCACAGTTGGTCCAGATTCCATTTTGTCCATGCGCCGGACCGCGCCATGCGGTCTCCTTCGACGAGGCGCCGCGCGACGGCCATCAAGCAGAGTCCAGGCGAAATCGGCGGTCGTCTCGTCCAGCACGCCGGGCGTGTTGGTCACGGCGACTTTCCGTTCGGTGCAGGCCGGCACGTCGATATTGTCGAAGCCGACCGCCACGTTCGCAACGATCCGCAGATTCGGCCCCGCGCGGTCGAGCATCTCGCGATCGATTTTTTCCGTGAGCAGGCAGATGAGCGCGTCCTTGCCGGCAACGCGATTCAAAAATTCCTCTCGTGGAGGGCGGTCCTCTCCCGTCCAATATTCGACGTCAAAATGCTCCGCGAGTTTCTGGCGGGGCTCCTCAAACAAGACATGCGTGGAAAAAAATTTCGGCTTGCTCAACTGTGGCCTCGGCGATTGAAAAACAACTGGGGAGAGTAACACAGCTACAGTGGCGCAGGCTTCAGCCTGCGGGGGTTAGTACTTGCAAGGCTTAAACCCCACAGGCTGAAGCCTCGTGCTCACTAGGGGAGCTTGATGACTCGTTTGGGAGTTCTCCAGCCGCGCGGCCCGAAATGCAATGTGACCGTAGCCCCGCGCATCAGCGGGGACGCCTCCAGCACGGGAGCGATCACCTTGAAGATGGCCTCGGCATCCGGCCCATAGATGAAGTACCGGCCTTCGCTGCCGTCGGCGGGGATGGCGTGCCCGTCGTACTCTCCGACTTTGGCCTCGTTGATGGCGAGCTGAATCTGGTCCCCGAGGGCATACACGTATTGAAAGTTGGTGGAACCATAGACGAAATGCACTTCGACTTCCTGTGCGGAAGAACCGTTCTTCGCCGCATTTTTTGAGCCGAACAGTTTTGACAACAGGCCCATGGACTCTCATCTCCATTTATATCGTATTGCGATACAGTTCACCTGAAAGAGATGAATCTCCCCTAACGATCATCGGGTAGCCGGGCTACCGATTCTTGCCCCATCCGTGGAGACAATCTTAACCCGATCAATGCCATTTTCGCGACATTTCTAGCCCCGACGGAATCCCGAATCCGGTGATCGCTTTCACACGGTCAGGCCGGTCCGCGCGTTGACTCTTCCCGAAGGCACAGACTATAGTGGCCAAAGGACCTGCAAATCACATTGATGCAACCGCAACTCATCCGCGAACTCGAGGCATTGCTTGGGCCCAAGGCGGTCCTCTCCGCCCCCGAAGATTTGATGCTGTACGAATATGACGGGTCGGTGGAGCTGGGATCTCCCCGGTGCATCGTTTTTCCCACCTCCGCACGCGACGTCGCTGGGATCGTGCGCCTCGCCAATCGCTATGAAACTCCGATCGTGGGGCGCGGCGCGGGCACGGGACTTTCCGGCGGAGCGATTGCGCGCAGCGGCGGCATTGTGGTCGCGTTCTCGCGCATGAACCGCATTCTCGAAATTGATGCGGCAAATCTTCGCGCGGTTGTTCAGCCCGGAGTCGTGAATCTCGACCTGTCCCGCGCGGTCGAGCATCTGGGCCTGTATTTCGCGCCCGATCCTTCCAGCCAAAAATCGTGCACGATCGGCGGAAACGTCTCCGAAAATTCCGGCGGCCCGCACACGCTGGCCTATGGAGTGACGGCCAATCACGTCACGGGCCTCGAATTGGTTCTGCCCGACGGCGAAATTGTGCGCATCGGCGGCAAAAGCATCGAGACTTCGGGCTATGACCTGTGCGGCCTGCTCGTCGGCTCCGAAGGAACGCTCGCGCTGGTCACGGAAATCACCGTGAGATTGATGCGCAAGCCGGAGGCGGTGAAGACGCTGCTCGCGGTGTACGACACGCTCGACGACACGACGGAATCCGTCGTCGAGATCACCGTGCGGGCCATCACTCCCGCCGCGTGCGAGATGCTGGACGGATTCACGCTTCGCGCGGTCGAGGATTACGTCCACGCGGGATTTCCCAAGGACTGCGCGGCGGTGCTGCTGATCGAAGTCGAGGGCCTCACGGAAGCCGTGGAGGCGCAGGCCGCCGAAATCACCGAAGTTTGCCGCCTGCATCGCGCGCGGGAAGTGCGAGCCGCGCGCAACGATCAGGAACGCAACCTTTTGTGGAGGGGCCGGAAGGAAGCGTTCGGCGCCATGGGGCGCATTTCGCCCATGTATTACGTGCAGGACGGCGTCATCCCGCGCACGCGCCTTCCGGAAACGCTGCGGCGCATCGAGGAAATCAGCCGCAAATACGATTTGCAGATCGGCAATATTTTTCATGCCGGCGACGGCAACCTGCACCCGCTCATCCTGTTCGACGAGCGCGATCGCGCGCAATTCGCGCGCGTGGTCGCGGCGGGCGGCGAAATCATGCGCCATTGCGTCGAGGTGGGCGGCGCGCTCACCGGCGAGCATGGAATCGGCATGGAAAAGAACGAGCTCATGCCGCTCATTTTCACGCCGGACGATCTCGCCCTGATGGAGCGCGTCCGCGCCGCGTTCAATCCCGCCGGGCGATTGAATCCCGGCAAAGTTCTGCCCATGGGCAAGGCCTGCGGAGAAATCCGCGTGCCGCCGATGCCGGCCTCCGCGACGATTCCCACATGAGCCGGCCCGCGCAAGTTTCCTTCACGCGCCTGGAAGAAATTGCCGGCGGCGCCAACGTCGTCACGGATGCCGCGGAAATTGCCGCGCGCGAAGTTTGCGGCGCGCGTCCTGCGGCCATCGTCCGGCCCGCGGACGCCGCCCAGATTGCGGAAATTCTTCGCTTCGCCGCCGCGGAAAAACTGGCCGTAATTCCCACGGGCGGCTGCACGAAGCTCGGCATCGGCTCGCCGCCCGCGCGCTACGACATTGCGCTCGATCTCTCCCGGATGAATCGCGTCCTCGCTTACGATCCCCATGACCTCACCCTCGGCGTCGAGCCGGGCGTGCGAATCGAGGATTTGCTGCGCACGCTGGCGGAGAAAAAACAATTTCTGCCGCTCGCGGTTCCGTTCTCGGACCGCGCGACGATCGGCGGCATCGTGGCCGCGAATTCGAGTTCGCCGCTGCGCCACGCCTACGGCGCGGTCCGCGATTTCTGCCTGGGCATGGAATTTGTGACGGGAGAAGGCTCGCAGGCGAAAAGCGGCGGGCGCGTCGTAAAGAACGTGACCGGCTACGACCTGCACAAATTGCTGATCGGATCGCTGGGCACGCTCGCCGTCATCACGCGCGTGAATTTCCGCACGTTTCCCATGCCGCAGGCGCAGGGAACTTTTGTCGCGTCCTTTTCCGTCGGCGGAAGCTGCGTTTGATTTCTGCCGCGCGGTCTCCCACTCCGTCCTCACGCCGCAGATGGTGGAAGTCGCCAATCCCGGCGACGGCGGCGCTGATCTTTTCCGGAGAAATTTCGGCGCGCCTCGAACCGCGAACCTGGACGGTGATTCTCTCGGCGGCAGGCCAGCCCGCCGTCGTGGACCGGCATGCGCGCGAACTTGGCCACCTGGCAGGCGCCGCGGACGCCGAGGAATTCGTCCCTCTTACGGATGACGAAGCTGATTCGGTCCTGGCGCAAATTCGGGAATTTCCGAGGCTGATGATGGAGAGAGCTCCGTTCGCCGCGATTTTTCGGATCAGCGCCGTGCCGGGCGTGATGGCTGCCCTGCAGGGAAAACTGCGCATCCTGGCAGCGCAACGCGAACTCGACTATGTCTCACTCAGCCGTGCCTCGGGGATTCTGTACGCCGCCTTCCTGCCTCAAATGGAAATTTCGGCGCCCCCTCAACCCTTGCAGGAAATAATCGCGGAAGTTTTTCACGTTTGCAGCCAGCCTGAAATCCAGGCTTCCGCCATGCTGGAATGGGGTCCCACGGAATTAAAAACCTCGACGGAAATCGTCTGGGGCCCGCCGCGTCCGGATTTTGACCTGATGCGCCGCGTGAAACATTCCTTCGATCCGCAAAATGTCCTCGCCCCGGGACGTTTCGCGGGCGGGAATATGAAGCTATGACCGATCCAGCCGCAAGCATGGAACAAACTCCCGCCCCAAAACCGCGGAGCGGATTTTCCGGCGCGGACATTCCCGCGTATGACGACTACGCGCACTGCGTTCACTGCGGCCTGTGTTTGAATCATTGCCCCACGTACAAACTCTGGGGCCTCGAAGCCGATTCTCCGCGCGGACGAATCCGCCAGATCGTGCTGGTGGACCAGGGCCGCCTGCCGCTCGGCGATTCCTTCGTAAAGCATATCGATCAATGCCTCGATTGCCGCGCGTGCGAGACGGCCTGCCCCTCGGGCGTCGAATACGGCAAGCTGGTGGAAGCGGCGCGCGCGCAGATCGAGCAGAATTACCGGCGGCCATTTTTCTCCCGCATGGCGCGCGATTTTGTGTTCCGCGGCCTGCTCCCCTACCCGAGATCGCATCGCCATCCTGGCGCGCCTTCTCTACGTTTATCAGCGCTCCGGCCTGCAATCGCTCGTGCGCGCGACCGGGAATCCTGCGCCTGCTTCGGACTGGCAGACAGAGAAAAACTTCTGCCGCCGATCGATCGTGAATTTTTCTTCTCGAAGCTCGGGCGCACTTATCCCGCCGTGGGCCAGCGGCGCGCGCGCGTGGCGCTGTTTGCCGGATGCGTGGCGCAGGTGAGTTTTTCAGCGCTGCATGAAGCGACCATTCGCGTCCTGACGGCGAACGGCTGCGAAGTCGTCGTCCCCGCCGGGCAAACCTGCTGCGGCGCGCTTGCGGCGCACGCCGGCGTTCGCGATGTGGCGCGCTCCCTCGCGCGCACGAACCTCGACATTTTCCTTGGCGATGAATTTCGACGCCGTGATCACCAACGCCGCGGGATGCGGGTCCACGCTGAAAGAGTACGAGCATCTTTTTGCAGCCGGCACGACCGAGCACGACAAGGCGCACGCTTTTCGGAAGAAAATGCGGGACGTCACCGAATTCCTCGCCGAACTCGGGCTCTCCGCGCATCTTGCGCCGCTGCCGATGCGCGTCACGTATCAGGATTCCTGCCATCTTCTCCACGGGCAAAAAGTTCGCGAAGCCCCGCGCAAGCTGCTGCGCGCTATCCCGGGACTGGAACTCGTCGAAATGGCCATGGCGGATTATTGCTGCGGTTCCGCGGGCTCCTACAACGTCACCGAAACGGAAACCTCTCTTGCGCTGCTAGCGGAAAAAATGAAGCACGCCCGCGCCACAAACGCGCCGGTCATCGTCACCGCGAATCCCGGCTGCCTGCTGCAAATGCGCGCCGGGGCGGAGATTCATAAGACGGGGCAGGAAGTCGTGCACGTCATGGAATTGCTGGACCGCGCGCTCAAGTAGGACGGGCTTCAGCCTGTCAGCCTTGCCGCACGTGTATACATCAAACCCAGACAGGCTGAAGCCCGTCCTACTTTTCCCCAATCAAATACTTGCAGCCGCGCGGGCCCATCTTTGCGGAATGCACGGCGCCGGCGGGAACGTCGCATCGTTCTCCTGCGCCATACGTGCGTGTTTCGCCGCCTTGCGCCGAGCGTCATTTCGCCGTCCAGGATGATGTGCGCCGTCTCGACGGCGTGCGTGTGGTCGGGGTAAAACGCGTTCGGGCCGTCCTGCCAGACGTAGGTGTGCAGAAATCCTTCCCTGTGCAGTTGGTGTTCCAACGTTTTGAGATCCGCGGCCATTTTATGCATTCCTGCAACGCGGGGTCTACGCTTGCTTTTCCTTCGGGCGAAATATTCCGCCGGTAATTTGCGCGACCGATCGCGGCGCGGTACAAGCCGCACGGTTTCCGCCCCCAGCCAATTCTTGAACCCGGAAATCACCGAGCTTTTTCCCGCCGCCAGCGCCGCAAGCCCCACGTGAGCGACCTTCTCGGCCGTTTCCGGCCTGCGCCGCGTGTGATTGCGCTGCCCGGCAACCTGAAAAAATTCCGTCTCCGTCGAGCCGGGACACAGCGCGCAAACGCGCACGCCGTATTGCCGGACTTCCTCGGCCAGTCCTTCGGCAAATTGCAAATCGAAACGTCTTCGTCGCCGCGTAGGTCGAGATGTAAGGCACCGCCTGAAAAGCCGCCGTCGAGGCCACGATCAGGATGTCCCCGCTGCCGCGCGCGATCATGCCGGGCAAGTAAAGATGCGTCATGTGCACCACCGCCGTCACATTAACCTGCGTCATTTCGATGAGCCGGTCGAGCCGCGCCTTGTGAAATTCGCCATAAGCGCCAAAGCCGGCGTTGTTCACGAGCAGATCAATCGCAATATTCTTTTCTTCGGTAAACGCAAAAATCTGCTGCGGGCCGAGGGGCTGCGCCAGATCCGCGACGCAGACGAGCGTGCGGATGTCATGCTTGCCGCTCAGTTCCGCCGCGAGGCCGACGAGCCGGTCGCGCCGCCGCGCCGTCAGCACCAAGGTTTGTGCCTCCCGCCGCCAGTTCCCGCGCCAGTAGCCGTGCCGATCCCCGCGCTCGCGCCCGTGATCAACGCCCACTTGCCTTGCCAGTGATTCATGCCAGCCCTCCAAGGCGATTCTACAGGACGCGCGCGGATTTTAGGAGAACGCGATCCGCCGTGTATTGCGCCGAAGCCGCTCATCCTCCCAGTCAATAACCGACACTGCAGCTTGGAATCATGGCATCGCCAACCTCATTGACACAGTAATATCATCACCTCATACTCGCCTTCGTTATCCCCCTTCCTGAAGTGACCCTCTCCATTCCACTGGTGCGAATTCTAGAAATTCGTCTCGGCCGCAAGCATCGAGGTCGTTTATGACGCAAGCCGTTCAATCAGTCAGTGACGCTGTTTTCCGGGCGCTCACCGAATCATCTCCGGATGGGATCGTCCTCGTCAATCAAGAGGGGCGCATCGTCCTTGTCAATTTGCAGACGGAGAAGCTCTTCGGCTATGGCGCGTGAAGAATTGCTGGGCCAGCGCGGTCGAGATTCTGGTCCCGGAGCGATTGCGAGGAAGGCACCGCGGCCACCGCGCCGGCTTCATGGGCCACCCTCAAGTCGCGCCCGATGGGGGCGGGCCTCGAACTCTATGGCCTCCGCAAAGACGGAACGGAGTTCCCCATCGAGATCAGCCTCAGCCCCATTCAGGCGGGAGACGGCTCGCTCGTTTGCACCGCGATCCGCGACATTACGGATCGCAAGCGCATCGAGGAGCGTTTGCGGCGCCTGCTCGATTCCGCGCCGGACGCCATGGTGATCGCCGGAAACGACGGGCGAATCGTCCTGGTCAATACGCAGACGGAAAAACTTTTCGGATACAAGCGCGAAGAACTTCTCGGCCAGCCCGTGGAGGTGCTGGTGCCGGAACGATTCTGGAACCACCACCGGGCGCATCGCGGCAACTACATGGTCAATCCGCAAGCCCGGGCCATGGGAGCCGGCAACGAACTTTACGGTCTGAAGAAAGACGGCACGGAATTTCCCGTGGAAATCAGCCTGAGCCCCCAGCAGACGGACGAAGGCATTCTGGTTTCCAGCACGATCCGCGACATCACCGAACGCAAGCGCGTGGATGATGCGTTGCGCCAGTCCGAAGCCAATTTCCGGGCCATGATCGAAGGCACCTACGGCGTCTATCGAGCGACGCCGGAAGGCAAGCTGCTGGTGGTCAATGACGCGCTGGTGAAAATGCTCGGATACGAATCCGCCGAGGAATTGCTGGCGCTGAACCTGGCAACCGATGTTTTCGAAAAGGGCGAGTACACGCCCCTCATGTTCGACCAGCCCGGAACGCGAAAGCAATTCGCCAAGCTGGAAACGCATTGGAGACAAAAGGACGGCAAGATTATTCCCGTGGAGATCAGCGGGCGCGCCGTGCGGGATGACGCCGGGAAAGTCCTCTATTTCGAAGTGATCGCCGAAAACGTCTCCCATGTCCGGGGCGTCGAGCAAAGACTTCGCCACGTGCAAAAGATGGAAGCCATCGGGCGCCTTGCCGGCGGCATCGCCCACGATTTCAACAATGTTTTGGGCGTCATCGTCGCCTATTCGGAAATGCTGGTGGAAAAGCTGCACGACAACGCGGAACTTTCCCCTCTCGTGACGTCCATCACCAAGGCCGTCGAGCGCGGAGGAACGCTCACGCGCCAGCTCCTGGCGTTCAGCCGCCAGCAAGTCCTCGAGCCGCAGGTCATTTCCATCTCCGAACACCTGGAAGGCATAAAGGACATGCTGGCGCGCGTCATCGGAGAAGACATTCGAGCTTGCGATTCTTCCGGGCGACCCGAAGCTTCGCGTGAAAGTCGATCCCACGCAGCTCGAACAGGTCATCATGAACCTCGTGGTGAACGCGCGCGACGCCATGCCGGACGGCGGAAGGCTCACCATTGAAACCAGCGAGATCGATATCGACGAGGAGTATTGCAGCCGCAATCCGGAAGCCCGCCCTGGCCGGCACGTCATGATGGCCGTGACCGATTCCGGCTGCGGAATGAGCCCCGAGGTCCTCTCCCGCATCTTCGAGCCGTTCTTCACCACCAAGGAGCAAGGAAAAGGCACGGGCCTTGGCCTCGCGACGATCTACGGCATCGTGAAGCAAAGCGGGGGACACATTTCGGCGTACAGCGAAGTGGGGCGAGGCACCACCTTCAAAGTCTATTTGCCGGTCACCCAGGAAGAGATCGACAAGCCTGAGGTTCCCTCCCCAGGAAAGAGTCGCGCCGCGCGGGGAGGAGACGATTCTGGTCGTCGAGGACGAGGAATCGCTTCGCAGCGTCACGCAGGAATTTCTTTCGAACAAAGGCTACCAGGTCATCGTCGCCGAAGATTTCCAGAAAGCCCTGGAAGCTTCCGAAAACAACTCGCGGCACATCGACCTGCTCATGACCGACGTCGTTTTGCCCGGCGCCAGCGGACCCAAGCTGGCCGACCGGCTGGCCACCAGCTCGCCCGGACATGAAAGTCCTGTTCGTTTCCGGCTACACGGCGGATGCCCTCGTCCACGGAGATTTGCACCGGACCGACTTCGCCTTCCTCTCCAAGCCGTTTTCGCTGAACACGCTGGCGCGGAAAATCAGGACGCATCCTGGACTCGTAGCGCCTCCGATCCAGTCATAAGGACCTGAATTGAGGTCGCAGTTCCACCCGCGTCTCATTACACCCTTCCGGGCATGTCCATCAGGAATCCACTTCAGAAACTGAGAAGTGTCTCGCGCAATTTTCTTCTGGCCGGAAGTTTGTGCTAGTCTGATTGGGCTTCCTTCAGTGGAGAGGTGTCCGAGCGGTTTAAGGAGCACGCTTGGAAAGCGTGTGTCGGGGAAACTCGACCGTGGGTTCGAATCCCACCCTCTCCGCCATATCTACTTTAGCCCAGTACATCAGTACTATTTCACATCCGTGCTACATAATGCTACATTTTTTGCGGCAATTGTAGAGCCTTGCATGGGCTTGCAGCGAGGAAAATAGATGGCAATTCAAACTGTCTATTACCGGCAAAAGATCGAGGGAACAGGCTGGCGATATCGACCACTCGCTGTAGGCCGCCGGCCTGAAGCGGCCAAGAACGGCCCCTACTTTATTCGTGTTCGCAACGGCGCTGGAAAGTATCAGTGGGTTAAGCACGACACGGAGCAGGCCGCGGCGAAGGCTGCAAAGGCCGCTCCGGTCGCCAGACAGGCGCAAGAGCTGGGTCTGACTGTTGACGACGTGACGAACGAAGCGAACACCAATCGTATTTCGATCAAGACCGCCATCGAAAACTACTTGCAAGACCGCCGTTTCGGTCGGCCGCGATCTATCGCCGCATATGAGAACGTGTTCGACCAATTGCTGGCAAACCTGCCCAGGAGGCGTCAGGTTCATCGATCAGTTGGCAACCTCCGCGCGTGTTGAATGCCTATGTCGAGTTCTTACGCGGGCAAGACTACAGCAACAAAACCATCACCATTCGGATGGGTTTTGTTTTCTCTCTCCTCAAGGCGAACGGTATCGAAAAGTCTTCGAAGTTAATCAAGCTCCCGAAGGTTCAGCGGACCCGGACGAAGGCGTACAACCCTGACGAACTATCCAAACTTTTCGCGGCGATGACGCCCGAGGAATATCTGCGGTATCTCTTCTTTGTCCGCACCGGATGCCGCGAGCAGGAAGTCCAGTACGCCACTTGGAAAGATATCGACCTGAAGGGGCTCCGTTTCACGGTGAGCGGCGAGGGCAAGTCGGATGTCGCCTTCCTCCCGAAGAACCACGAGGAACGGCAGGTCCCGCTCACGACTGAGCTGGGTTCGCTGCTGGCCGATCACAAGAAGCACGCGGTGTCCGACCGCTGGGTTTTCACAAACGAAGATGGCAAACCCGAGGGTCACTTCCTTCGCAAGTTCAAAGCAATTGCAAAGCGTGCCGGGCTGAATTGCGGGCAGTGCAAGGTTGCGATTCGCGAAGGCCGATACGATAACCGCCATGAAGTCGAGGTGACGTGCGAGTCTCGCCCCGTATGCGAGGAGCATTACCTTCACCGGCTTCGGAAGACTGCGGCGACCAACTGGCTGCGCTCCGGCTTCGATCTGATGAAAATCAAGAACTGGCTCGGCCACAAGTCACTCGAGGTCACCCAAATTTATCTCGACTCCGAAATGCACGACCCCGAAGAACAGAAGAAGCTCGACCGCGCCGGCAAGTTCTAACCCGGAGACAGCATGCCCAAAAACATATGATTTCTGGCGGCCTGTTCAGTCGCTAGCTTCCCCCTGATTCCAAAGGAGCTAGCTGACGCGCTACCGGTTTGTGGGCAAGCAATCAAATCATGTCTCTAGGGTCTTGGGTTCGATCAGCGCGGCGACGGAGTGGCTCTCCCACCGTCCGGTAATGGGAGTCAGCGCGGCCAAGAAGAGCCCGACTCGATCGCTGGATGTCGCGGCTCGTCCATGGGACGCCCGCACTCAAGCCGCCACGCCTCGATCTGCCCAAGTAGCGCAAATGCCGAGCGCTTCCGGGCTGGGTCAGTTTGCGTCATCTCAAGCAGGCGTTTTCGTAGTGCATTCGATCCCCGCGGCGCGATGGTAAAGAAGTTTTCTCCCGCTCCGTGCGAACGTCGTTCCAAGAATGAGTTTTCAATCGATCGTAGTAGCTCGTAAGGAATACCAGAACCGTCGTCGCACAGTACGCAAAGGCCGGCTACCAGATCGGCTTCTCCCTGAAAGCGGGAGAATGTTTTTGCGAGCAGCATGCGCTTGACTGGGGGTAAATCGCCGTTCGCCAGGCGAAAAAGCTTCACTTTGAAGTCGCCGTCTTTTTCCGCGCGATCCGACAGCAATCGCGCGAGCACATCGCCGTTCTGATAGTCCGGAAGAAAATTCTTCGTGAACAGCTTCCGCATTGGGATCGACGAAGGAAACGAGCACTTCATTCGACCGTTTCCCGCCCAGTTGTGCCACGGCCTTGATCCATGCGTTCACCGATTGCTTCGATGCCGCTTCCGTCCGCCTTCGCCAGTTCCAAAAGCAACTCCATCGCTTCGGCGCACCGGCTGGCGCCCAATGCCGCGACCATGCCTCTCTGATTCGTGCGGGTACGAAGAAGCGGATTTGCGAAAGAATCTCCCGAATCTTCGCGATCCCTTCGGCAGGAGGCTTGACAAATGCCAAGAGGCTCAAACACCGCTGCAGCAACCATCGATTCTGATCGCTGTTGTTTATGTCCTGCGCAGTTCCTCGATCGTGGGAACAAGTACGTTCATCGTCTCCGCAAGCGTGAGGGGGACTCCGGCAACGATGAGACTCTCCAGCGAAGCGACCCGCGTATAGCCATCATAACGCCCCGGAAATCCCATCACCTCCATAATTAGTTTCGCTGATCGCTCTGCATCGAGGGCCGCAAGTGCGCTGCTGACCTGCTTCAGCCGATATTCCGCTGACCGCTTGTCCATTGCGGCATCCCGTTCCTTTAGTATCTGCTCGACTAGCGTCCGCATCGCGTCCGCGTACCGGCTACGCCGCTCCTCCACAAATTCTTCCGTCTTTTTCCCGTCTCGCGCCGCCCAGACCTTTCCGAAGTCCATCCGATTGTTTCCTAGCATCGACGGTCCTTCGCGTTTCATTGCTCTGCGAACGAGCGCTGCTGGCACGATACGCTCGTATTGCGGTTCACTCAAAATTTCCAGCAAAATTTCATCCGCGCCCTCGGGATCGGCAGTCGTTACGGCGCTGACGTAGAGGTGCACGTAGCTTACGTTGTCGCCTGAGCGATCGCCTTGTATGCGGGCCGCAAGCATTTCGCGGTATCGGATCGAGTCCGCCTCGATCAACCTGCGAAGATCGGGAATGTCCTTCGGTCCCCCGACCTGTGCCAACAGAACGGCAAGATTCGCCCGTACGCTCGCGGTCATCCTTTTGGGGTCCGCACCTTCGCTCCGTCGCGCGCTTCAAGTAAGCGTGCAGTTTATGCCGCATGTCGTCCGGCAGAGGCTTTCGCCCGTCGGTGGCGGGGGATTGAACTTCGCGAGCACGTCCGTAAGCACGCGCAACTCCGTCGCTTCCGGCTCTTTCTCCAGCTTGTGTGACAATCCATCGAGAAAAATCTTCGGTGCGATCGCTTTGAGCAAATCCTCCAGCTGGCGGAAGAGGTTCCACTTCGGCATATCCTGGCCAGGAGCATTCGACAACTCGCGGCGAATTTCGCAGGCCCTTTCAAAGACCCGCGCGGCGAGTTCCCTATCGGCGGTCGTGGCGAGAAGCGACAGCACGCGCTGTTTCTCGTTCGGTTCCAGAAGCTCGTTGCTGAAGCGCGTCAGAAGACGTTGCTGCTCCTCAGCCGGCAGATCAGTGACCATTTCACTCCAGCCTCCAAACCGGGTCAATCCATCCAATACTTTACGGGCGAGCCAGTCGCTTACCCACTTCGGATCAGATTTCTGCAATTCTCCCAGCGCCCACAGCGTGCCCCCCTCATTCCCGCTCTCCAGCTGCTCTTCGTCTAGCGCCATCGAGCTCGAGCCTTCATCCTTTCGTCGATTTGTTTCGCCTCGAAATTCTGGAGCACCCGCAGGATCCTCAGGCGCTCGAACGGATCGCCGGTTTCTGTGTACATCGTTTCGCAGGCTTCGATCGCGCGGGGCCAAAGCGAAGGCGGGATCTCGTCCGAACTGAGTGAGCGGAGAGCAATTCGGAAATCTCCATCATCGAGGGGCCCGAGGAGCTTCTCAACTTTCTCGGTAAACCCGTACCAGCTAAGCATACGGGCCGCGTTCCATTTGATCTTCGAGCTTGGATCGGTGAGTACGAATTGCTCGACCGTCTCTGCGAGCCAAGGGTCGTCGGCCAAACTGCAGAATCAAATCGAGACGGGCATCCTCGGCCCAACCTTGCACCACTTCACTCCAAAGCGGTCCCAAGCTTGATAACAGAAACTCGGTCCCACTGTAATAGATTGCGAGGCGGACCTGATTGTTCGGATCCGTCAAGTAACGGCACGACGATGTCCTTGAAATCGTCCGATCCCGTCGCGAGCATCGCCGCCAACGCGCACTGTTTATGGTGGGGATCGGTCACGTCATGCCACGCCCGGAGCAGTACGCCCGTCTCGTTCCGAATTTCATTCCAAACCGCAGGCCCACACCTGCGAGCGAGTTCCCCTGCAAAGATCGGGTCGACTTCGAGTGCTATGCGGACCAGCTTCGCGCCCATCTCAACCATTACCCTTTCGCCGGCCGAAGCTCCGATATACTCCGATAGCATGCGCAAAGACTCGCCCCACCGCGGCTCGTTCACGCAAGACGCGAGGAATTTCTGGTCTTCCTTCGGGTCCTTCCAAAAGACTAGATCGAACAGCCATGCCCTCAAACCGCCCGCTGCAAAGAATTCCTGGAACTGTTGGTGCTGGAATCGGAAGGAGATTTGGCCATCGTTGGTTCGCACGAGAACGTGGCGCTTCGTGAGTTCGTCAAGTATTTCTCCCGGATCGGGCGTGTCCGCGATCTGGCCAGCGGCCTGGAGCCTCGCGCTTAGGGAACTCACCACCGCCCGTGCGTCCGCCTCTCCGATTGTGATCTCGCCGCGTCCGGTCATTTCCATCGAAAGCGAGCGAAGATACTCAGCCGCGTTACCTCTCAGAGGTTCCTGTCTCAGACTGGTCTGATGTTCCGGGGACTGCTCGATCGCATCCATCACCGCGCCGAGCACGCCCATTTTCGTCGCCGGGATGTCTTTTCCCGAACGGTAGAGATCAACGACTTCCGCGAGGAACAGCGGCGTGCGTGTGATCGAATCCAGCACTCGACTTTTTTCGAGCTTGACCTGAAGACCGTGCGCCGACTCTCCCAGCGCCAATCGTAGGTATTCGTCGCGCTGCGGTCGCCCGAGCGGGTTCAACTCCAGTCGAAAAGCGTCTCGCAATTGCGGAACGAGGCAATGCAGGCGCGTCGCAACGATGATGATCGAAGCAGGAAAACTCCGGTCGAGATCACGAAGAGCCGCGTCGGCCGCCTCTGCGCGGGCGACCGACACTTCATTCCATCCATTCAGCAGAAAAATCGGGGGCTGCGTGCCACGCAGTTTTGAGAGCAGTATTGACCCAACATGACGAAATGAACATAGCGAATTACGTATGCAGCACGGCCGTGGTCACTGGCGCCTCGACGAAAACCAACAACACATCATAAACAGTGGCTTCCCCGTCCTCAAGATGGAATTCCAGGAAGCAAGCGGAAAGGAGCAGATCACACTCCGACAAATCCACAGTGGAAATGGCAACTCCGCAGCCCGTCAGCGTCAAAAATCCAATGATTATTGACATGGACAGGGTCGTCGGTCGAAAACCTACCGCCCGCAGCAGCGCGCCTGCCTGGTGAGCAGGAGTGCTGCGTTCGGAACACTGTGATCGAGGGGGACTGGCATCTCTTTGGGTTACATGCCGACGATGTGGCCGTGTTTTTGCAGCACATCCAAACCACACTGCTAGGTGCCGTGCTATTGCGCATCATTTCTCTTCTACGCTCAGTGCTTCGAAGCCGGAGATGACATCGAAGAGTTCCTCGTCGATACTATCCTGACGCAGACGGTGAAATGTCCGGTTAAGATCCTCCAGTAATTCGTCGATGTTTTTGTCAGCGCGCTGCATCGCCGCTAGGCGGCTCGCGTTCTCGCTAGCCAGGGATTCAGCACACGCCCGGAAGAGCGAGACGAAAAGGTATTCGCGGATGAGTGCCCGCAAGGTCACGGTGCCGCCGCCCATGACCTCGGGCAAGTTTCCGGTCGGCCAGGGCAATTCGGACAGCTTGCGTCGCCAGGTTTCGTCCAGCGGGAGCAGTCGCTGACCAACAGGCGCATAAGCCGCCCCGGAAGTGGGGCGATTGTAGAAGAGGTGAAGTTCGGTAACTGCACCCTGATCGTGGTGCGCCTCGGTCTTCACGAGAATCTGTCCGACGAGTGGGGTGATAGCCTTGACAGAGTTGGGTACGCTGAAGAGTCCTATCAGTGGCAGGCGCGCGTCA
>CAWFVW010000022.1:0-49707 GCA_963819395.1 uncultured Acidobacteriota bacterium | reverse complement strand
CGCAGGTTGTAGAGCTCCCAACCGGGGCTCATAACGTGCAGTTTCACAAGAAGTCCCTGCCTGATCGATATGAAAGCTCGCTGCAATCCGTCAGGTAGCGATTACCGGCGTCGGATTTGAGCGGGCGTCTTATCTAACGGGCCGCCTGTCAACAATCGCCTGGAGCCCTGCCTCCGCAGGGTTCCAGGCGAATTCACTTAACTCATATTCGTTATCGCAAGCACGATCTGATCAGGTTTTAGATGCTCCCACGCTCGCCCTATTCTCACCATTCTATCTAAATCCGGCATGATTGCCAGGTTGCTGCCCCCATGGAGCGGCGCCATTATCTGGCATTCGTCGCCGCGGTGACGGCCAGCAACACGGGGATACCGTATCCCCCGTTGCTGCTCGAACTCATAGGCGACGTCGAAACTGGCGATTTGCAACGCCGGTTTAGGATTGGTCCACTCATACTGGTACACCACGGCCTGGTCGCCGCTCTTGTCCGGGAACGGAGCGGCCCATGCGACGGCGGCGCTGGCGTACCCGACTGGCGTATTGTTTACCCAGTGGCCAATGCCGTCGTTGTAGCGAACAGGTACGTCCACCGAGCTGCCATCCGCGTAATGGATTACGTACCGGAAGACGATTGGAGGAGTTTTGTCCCCTTCGTTCGGCGCCTGCCAGTCCTTCACCACTTTCATGGTGTGCAGGAAGAAGAGGGCATCCGCTTTTTGCGCCACCGGGATATTGGTAACGGAGGGCGTCGCACCGTTTGGCGCGCCGGGTCCGCTGAGCATTACGGCGCAGGGCAGTGGCGAGGTTTTGAAGTCGCGAATGCTGTAACGGACTCCCGTCAATTTCACCTCGCCTTTGGGAAAGTCACTGAGATCGCGATTGTCGAACCAGCCCTTGTCTTTGGTAAGGAAGACATTGCACTTCGTGCCGAGCGCCAGGGGCGCGTAGTCCATCCCCACGCCGGCGACTGTGGTTTTGCCGCTCGAGAAGACACAGCCCATATTGCGCAAGAGCGCGGTCACGATCGCCTGCTTCTTTTGCTGGTTGATGGGATTCGTTTCCTGATCCAGGATGCGCAGGTTATTCAGCAGTATCGCTCCGTCGCCCTGAGGATACTTCACTATCGCACCGATATTCAGTAACGGTTTGACGGTCCTATACCACCCGGCGGTGCGCTTGACTTTGATCCAGACGCTATTGATCCCGGTGGTGACCGCGTCGACCGGGGTCCAGTTCGCCAGTTCGATCTTAAGTGTCTTTTGGACCTGGCGCGGTGTGATCTCGAAATCCTGCCGATCGCTGTTAGGAGCCGTCTTCAGCGTCAGTGGGATCGGGTCAGCGTCAAAGTAGAGGTTGACCCGCTGCGCCTTGCCGTAGTCTGTGTTGAGAGCAATAGCGAAGTTGGTGAGCAGTTCCGGTCGTGGGAAGGTCAACGTGATGCTGGGATGTTGCGTCAACATGTAGTAATCGAGCATCCAGCCATCTTCCGCCGCAAGGCTGCTGAAGATATTACGCGGCCAGTTGCCGGGCGCGGCCATGGCGCCTGCCGCGTCGCCTGCATTGGCGCCGGGCACGGCGCAAAACGGCGCCACGTCGTCCAGATCTACCACCGATGTGAAGGCATCCGTCGCCGGATAGCACAGTGACTGCCAGCTGTAAATCGCCCTGTTCGATTCCATCACCATATCGTGCATCGTGATGCCTGCCAGTAAGGGATCACGTTTGACCGGCAGCGAAACGCGCTCCAATTCGAAGGGCCGGATGACGTGTTCGACGCCGACAAGTTTGTTGAAATTGGCCAGGCCATCGGCGCTCATGCCCCAGAGCATGAGGTAGCCGCCGCGCGTGGTGAACGCCTTTACCCTGGCTTGCTCCGCTATGAGTTGCGCAAGGTTCGACGGCGAGGCGAGGACGACTGCCACGCCATATTTCAGGTCATTCATCGCCGATTCCACGTTATCGACAGCGGTGTATTGCAGGCCGGACCTTGCCAACAGGCGCGCTTCGGGAGAGTTGGCCGGCACGACAGCGGCCGTTTGCTTGCGCACCGGATGATAGCTCAGCACATAGTTGACCATATTGTCGAAGAGGCGCTGTGCAACCGGATTGGACGCGAGCTTCTCGCCCACGACCAGTTGACAGAGCAGCAACAGGCCGTCGTTTACCGGGCATTGCGCCATGGCCGAACAACTCATTGGTCACGGTCCCGATCTGCCACGCAGTGCCGCCATACGCCTTGGGGCCGGGAGTCAACGACGCCGACAGCAGGGGATCAGTCAGGAAGCCCGTAGTTCGCCAGTCCCGCTACGCCATAGGCGTAGATGAAGTTCAGCATCGTGTTCAGGTTGCGCGCCCTGGCCTCCTGCTTCTCGCTCACCGCGTTGATGCGGGCGCGCGAGAATCGCTCAACCTCCAGGTCTCCGTAGTCGTCAACGCCCTGGAAGATGAACTGCTGGTACTGCGCCCAGTTCGCGTTGAACGCAGACGGCAAGCCGCCATCGGCGTAGTCGCTATATGCGGTCGTCTCACCTGTCGCCTCGGTGACGGGGAACATGGCGGTCTGCTCGGCCCAGTCGCCGACGCGCTGCTCGTCACCGAAGATGTCGGCGATGGCCAGCGCGGCGAATATCCACTTGTACACCTTCGGGTGCACGAAGGTGGTGAACAGCGCTGGGATACCGGCGTTGGGATCGGAGCCGATCGACGGTGCGGCATCCATGGCCATCTGAATTACCCGGTCCAACGGACCGTCAGGAAAGTACGCCGTCGGCTCGGCACCACGGTGCCACGACACTCCCCGCTCCATCAGCATCGGCTTATGAGCCTGGAACAGCTCGCGCGCCTCGTTGAGATTCATCACAACTTCTCCTATGATCCGGGGCGGCGCGTTCCGACGCCCTTGGCTTGAACTATTGTGAAATATCCGATATCTTGATCAACTCGTTGTTGCCGCCTGCACTCCTGGCGTACCATTTGGTCTCAACGTTGATCGTCTCGGTCGTGGGTGTCTCGGTCTGGGTCGGAGACACTACCCACGTAGTGGCACCGTACTGACCCCACACGGTAGTGCCGGAGACCGTCGCGTTGCCGGACAAGACACCACCGGAGACCGGAACGCCGGAGCCGGAGTTCGTCAAGATGCCGTAGGTGCCGACAACGGTGCCACTGGCCACGGTCTGCTCGGGAATGCTGAGGGCGTAGGTACCGGTAATGCCGAGGGCACCGGCAGCGGCGGTGCTGGTAAGCTGCGCGACCACCTGGGTACGCGGTCGCGACGCCGGCCGGGCCGGTCAGGATCAGTCCCGGGGTATAGAGTTCCCGTCGAGACCGCGGTAACGGTCAGTACGTTGCCGGAGATCGAGCCGGTCATACTGATCGCCGCCACGGTGGTATTGGCCGTGATCGCGGCGGAAGACAGAGTGATCGTTGCCGGCCGTGATCCGGTAGCCGCGAAGGTAGCCAAGCCCGTAACGAAGTTGGCATACGCCTTCATGTTGACCAGGGCCTGCGTCGCCCCCGTGTTGCGCACCAGGAAGCCCCCGCTCGACGACAGCCACAACGGGGCGCCAGGCTGGATGAGCAGGGTAGAGCTGGCTAAGTACGTCGTGATCAGCGACTGCTGTCCCCAGCGCGGGACGAAGCCATCCGGCACGCGCCTGGCCGTAGTTGTTGACGATCAACGCGGCCGACTCCGGGTCGAGCGCCGACTGGCTGAGCCAGCCGAAGCGCCCGACGTACACCCCAGAGACCACCATCGACGGCGAGTTTTGCTCCGTAAATGAAGCTGGAGCGATCCGTTGCCAGGAAAACAATGGCCTCGGCAATTTCGTCGGCGGTTGCCGGACGTCCTGCAGGAGCCTGCGCGGCAAGTTGATCGACACCTTCTCCCATCGCTACCGTGCCTTCCGTGCGTGTAGGTCCGGGACTGACCGCATTGACGCGGACGCCCCGCGGGCCATATTCCGCCGCCCACGACTTGGTCAGCAAATTAATCGCGGCCTTGCTCGAGCCATAGAGGCTCATGCCGGAAACCCCGTAGTCGGCAACCATCGTCGACACATTAACGATGGCCCCTTTACCCCTTTTCGCCATCAGCGGAGCAAGTTCCGCGACGAGGAAATACGGCGCTTTGACGTTCAGCGAGTACACCCGGTCAAACTCTTCTTCCGTCGTTCCGTCCGTCGGTCCGAACGGAAAGATCGCCTGCATTGTTAATCAGGATGTCGACGTGGCCGTAACCGAGTTCGTTGGCCCTTCTTGCGACTTCGCGTGCGCTCGCCGCGTCCCGAAGGTCGGATGCAATAAAATCCGCTTGGCCTCCGGCGGAACGGATTTCCGCAACCGCCTTCTCGCCGCGTTCTTGATTGCGGCCCACGACTATGACGTGGGCGCCAATCTGGGCCAGTTTATTAGCGGTGGCCCGGCCAATACCGCTCGTTCCACCTGTAATGAGAGCTGTCAAAGAATTAGTAGGCATTGCGGATTCTCTCTTCTGCTCTAGGAGCCTTTTTGCGTGGCTCGAGGGTGGGCAAAACGAACTGCTGGGTTAAGTTCAAGCATCCTCATGGCGCTGCAGGACGAAACCGAAAGATTCATGCAAAACGAGATTGAGCACGTGGTTTCAACCCACCGACTTGGATGTATGAGACCCGGCCGCAGATGCACGAAAGTCCGAAGCGCCACTGCGGCTGATTGGCACCCTGCCGCCGCAGTATTTTTTTCACTCTGAAACGAACGGATGTATACTCTCGTCTACTGGTAAGGCAAGAAAACGGTTACTTCTGCCTCGTCCATGGAGGAGCGCCCATGAGTTCCAAGTTAGCCGATCGAAGAAATTTCCTGAGGAATACGGCCGCATTTGTTGGCTTGGCCGTGGGAGCAAAAGTGGTGCCGGCCGCCGAGGACCAGATGTCGCCTTCCGAGGCAGCCAGCAAAGATTGCAAGGATAACAAGGACCTGATCGCCTATGGCGAGCGCTCTCACTACGTGAAATCGATCCGCATTCCCGTGACGGAGAGGATGTCGCCGGACGAATTCGGAATGACGTTTCACGTGTTGTCGCCGATCCAGGATTCGGTGGGAATGATCACGGCCTCGTCCCTCCATTATGTTGCGACCCATCGCGGCTCCTATATTCCGGATATCAATCCCGAGGAACATCGGCTGATGATTCACGGGATGGTGGACCGGCCGCTGATTTTTACGGTGGCCGAATTAAAGCGCCTGCCATTTGTGACCCGCCCTCATTTCCTGGAGTGTAGTGGAAATCGCGCACGAGCCACGCACAAGAATGTTCAACAGTCGCATGGAATGACCAGCTGCTCCGAGTGGACCGGCGTGCCCCTATCTATCCTGCTCAAGGAGGCCGGCGTGCAAAGCGGCGCGGCCTACATCGTCGCGGAGGGTGCGGAGACCGTGAAAGGCGCAACAAGCCTTCCGCTCGCGAAGGTCATGGACGATTGCCTGGTTTGCTACGGCCAAAACGGCGAGGCGGTTCGTCCTCAGCACGGATACCCGCTTCGCTTGATCGTGCCCGGCTATGAAGGAATTCATAACGTCAAGTACCTGCGGCGCATCAAGGTGGTGGACAAGCACTATATGACCTACAACGATTACGGACATCTTGCCGCCGATGCCCGAATCGCCGCGCTCAATCGCCAGGTTGGCCCGAAATCCGTCATCACCTTTCCTTCCGGCGACCAAAAGCTGCCCGGCCCCGGATTCTATGAAATGACCGGCCTCGCCTGGTCGGGTTCGGGCGCGATTCGAAGCGTGGACATTTCGCTCGACGGCGGCCAGACCTGGACGCCCGCTGAGCTTCGAACGCCGGCCTATCCCATGGCGCATACCCGGTTCGGCTTCAATTGGAAGTGGGACGGCAAGGACTGCGTAATCACGTCACGCTGCACGGACGAACTGGGCACCGTGCAACCCACGCGAGCAGAAATCGCGAAATACTGGAATGTGCCGAACGACAAGAATCTTCAGATAAAAGGCCTGGACAACAGCGTTTTCCCCTGGAAGGTGGCCAGCGATGGGAGCGTTTCCAATGGGCTCGCGTAAGCTTTTCCTGCTGGTAATGATTCTGGGGCTAAGCCAGATCTGCATGGCACAGTCGCCCACCTACGGAGTTGGGAGAACTCCCACTGCGGAAGAAATTCGCAAGATGGACATCTCGATCGGCCCCGACGGAAAAGAGCTCCCGCCAGGGAGCGGAACCGCCGTGCAAGGCGCGGGACTCTTCGTTCGCAAGGCTTGCTTTGGATGTCACGGGGAAACAGGTTCAGGGGGCCCGGCTCCGACTTTGATCAGGAGCGACGGCAAGACCAAGTCCGCCTATCCTTGCCTCAACCCCTGCGTAAATGATTCAAACCCGATGGCATTTCACTCGCCGTACGCGACGACGATCTGGGATTACATCAACCGCGCCATGCCGCTCACCAAAGAGGGAACGCTAAAACCAAACGAGGTCTACGCGCTGACCGCCTATATCCTCTTCAAGAATGGCATCATCAAAGAGGACGAAGTCATGGACGCCCAGACCCTGCCCAAAGTGAAAATGCCAAACCGGGACCACTTCGAGCTCGCGCCGGAATGGAAGCATGGAACGCCAAGGCTGCAGGGCTACCCCTGATCTTTGGTCAGACAGAAACCCGGGACGCAAGTCGCCTCATCAGAATTATATTTTCCCCTATTTCACGTATGACGGGATAGCGCGCCGCAGGAACTTTGTCACTGTGAAGACTGCGAGCAGAGTGGTTTTCAATTATTGGAAACAGGCTTTTTCCCTCCGGCCGCAAATCTGGAGATGGGAGCCGCTCAGCGATTGTGTTTGATGTCGTCCATCAGAGACTTGACCATTCCTTCCGCCGTCCGGCTCATTGCTGTTTTCTTGTTTCCGCCAAAGTTTCCAAACCAGAATTTGTGCTGGTGGTCCGTGGACAAGATTTCCATGCGGGTTTCGGAATCCTGAAAAGAAAAGTGCATTTTTAGCTTTGCCGCTCCGGCGCCGAGTCCAACGAGGTAGCGCTCGGCCTGGCTCCCCGGTTCGAATTCCGTCACGGTTCCCGACAGCAATAAAATTGGTTTGCCGTCTTTTTGTGGGGGAATTACACTCGCGCGAGCCGCCGCCGTTTCGCTCCGGTCGATGACCTCATCAAAAAGCTTCTTCTGGATCAGTTGAACAAAGATTTCAGCCTGCATGACCGGTGTCTGCTCTTCGGCAAACCCCGCTCTAATCGCGGCCGGGTCCACTTTGATTCCTTCAAAGACAAGCACTGAGTAGCCGGCAAGAGGCTTGGTAGAATGTTCTTTGGCATGCTTATCTTGGGCTGCCGTGCAGTCGCCCAGCGGAAAGGTAGAAACCAGCAAGGTCACGAGAAAAATCCATTTCCACATGCGACCCTTTGTTTTGACCAGCGACCGGTTTTCGGGAGGAAATCCGGCAAAGTTCCTTTTGTGAAACGGGCCTTCGAACTCCGTGAAGGAGGGCGCCGATTTCCTCGAGAAGTTTTCCATCGGCGTGTTGAGACCGCGCGTCAAATCGGATGCTGGCTCAGCAACCATATTTAAGGCAATGCTACTTGCCGGACTCCGCTTGTTTTTCCATGCCGAGGAAGTTGTCGTTGTCCTCGCAAATTTCTTCCCCGATGTTCCAGCCCGGCTTTAAATCGTAATCGAGGTGCGCGACCCAGGGCTTGGTATACGCCTTCGGATCCTCGATCGTGATGTCGACGGTCAAGGCGTCATGGCTGACCCGCCGGATGCGCTCTACCAGGTGCAGATCTTCGCTGTGCGGATGGCCTACTTGATCGATCCAGGTCTTGTCGTTGAAACCAACGGAGTCAACGACGAGCGTATCGCCCTCCCACTTGCCGATCGAGTCTCCCATCCATGACGGAACCATGTCCTGGGGATGCTGGCGTCCATCCGTATAAATCTGACGGACAAAATGATCGTACTCGAACAGCATCACCACCTTGCCGGCGTCCTGCATGATCTCAAAGGGCAATCCTCTGACGAGATAGATCCTTGGCACCCCGGGGGGAAAACACTTGAACACCGGGTCGTTCGTTTCGGATAGGGAAACGGCGTGCGGTCCGGCGTCGGCTTTGGCGGCCTTGTACTTGTCCATTCCCCAGGGAGTCATCGGAGGTTCCTGATTGGTGAGGGAAAAAACAATTTCAAAAGTGGAGTACACGCGCTTGGTATCGGGCGGGCGCCGCGATCGCCGCCAGACTCCCGTGAAGTCTTTTGCCTGAACTTTCGCCGCGCTTCCCTGCGGCTTGGCATTCTGGGGGAATAGAATGGACGCGAAAGCAAGCGCCGCCAGTCCTGCCGCTGCCAAACCTGTCAGGCCACTGCGCTTCATATAGCCCCCGTCACGATCCACCCGCGAAACCTCGACGCCTGCCGCGCACCCGGAAATCCGGGCAAACCCTCGCGCGATCTCTCTTCCACTCGGATGGACATTTATTTTCTTCGCCGTTAGTACTCGATCGTCATTGTTTTGCCGGAGGGCAACACAATCTTATTGAGACGCATGGCATGCGAGCCGTTTTTCGAGATATTTCCCGTGATCGTGACTTGATCCCCGGCCTTCATCATCGTTTTGCTCCAGCCCTGTCTCACCATGCTGGTCGCGCTCAGCGCTTCGGCGCTCCATTTTTGAGCGGCGCCCGCGGAGTCGGTCACCTCAAAAAAGATCACGGAATGGGGATTCATGAATTGGAAATCCGTGATCGTCCCCTTCAAGCTCGTCTGCGTATTCACATCGTATTCGGCCGGCCCGTGGTGCGCGATGACAGGAACGGAAACCACAAAAAAGAGTGCGGCCAAAATAAACAGTCTACGCGCGCAAGTTTTCATCGGAGACCCTCCAATGCGTCAAGTTTTCTCACCAGCATTGTGATTTGTCAATGCGCAAAAAAAGTCCGCTTCACACAAGTCGAAGCTCACGAGTTCTAAAACTGCCCGCGTCCCTCTGCGGTTTCAGGATCGCTTTCGCGCGGTTCGGCGCGGCTTGACCGTCCGCGCTCGAATGAACTTCCCTTTCCGCGAACTGTACGTGGTCACGATTCCTTTACCGATGTGGTACACCCACCCGTGAAGTTTCAGGTTCCCCTGCTCCAACCGCGCCGCGACGCTTGGATGAGTTTGCAGGTTCCTAAGCTGCTCGACCACGTTCCGCTCCGTCAGCGCCAACAAAAATTCAGAGTCGCTCGAGTCGCCTTTGGAACTCGCCAGTGCCTCGCGTGCCGGTTGGGCGTGGTGCAGCCAGGCGCTCACATTCGCAAGCGGCTTCAGCGCCTCGGGATTTAATACGCCTTTCATTACGCCGCAATCCGTATGCCCGCACACAATGACGTCGGGCACGCCCAGCACTCCCACGGCGTATTCGATCGTCGCGGAGACGCCCCCAATCGATTCCGGATAGCGCGGCACGATGTTCCCGATCACACGGCACAGGAACAACTCGCCCGGCTTAGTTTGTGTCAGGAGACAAGGGTCGATCCGCGAATCGGCGCAGGTAATGAAAAGCGCCGTCGGCCTTTGTTGCAGCTCCAGTTTACGGAATAATTCCCGGTGCTTCGGAAAGACATTCTTTCGAAAACGCTTAAGGCCTCGCAGGATGCTATCGACGGGCATGACTGGACATTCTGCAACAGGTGGAAGCCCCTCTTCTAGTCAAAATCCACTGAGCATCCAGAAACCAATTATGGTAAGGTATCGCGCCCTTGGTGGGTGCCCTAAAAATCAGCAAACATACCTTGGAACGGACTTTTGGCCGCCCTTATTAATTTTTGCGCCCCCAGAATGCGATCTTGCGTGCGCAAAATGCGAAAATGTGAGATAATCGCCTTGGAGTATTGTATTTTGTGTCGCCTGATGGGGGTTCAGGGGCTCTGGCAGGGCCTCTGGAGCATACGTTTTTCGTTCTTTTCCGTCGAATGTTGTAGGCCTACGCTGAGAAGGTGCGGATCGAAGATCCCAGACTCGCCCCGCGTCCTGCAAAGCTGTATCGTATTGAAAAGAAGTGCGTTAAGCAGATTTAGAGAGATAGGCCTCTGCCTCGTGACTAAACGTCGTCATTTGACTCTAATACGTAGAGAATCAAATTGGATTACGAGTGCATCAAAAAGCAACACTCAAGGGTGTGACTTGCAAGGTCTGATCGCCGTACTGAGCTGATTCGCAAGGGGGATAACTGCTTGTCTCTGAATAATCAAGAATCGGGTGAAGAGGTGCGGAGCATCATTGGTATCGGCAAGGAGCGCAGGTACCTGCTGCCCGATGAGGAAGACGGAGTATTGCCTGCCGCAGAGGCCACGCCAGAGCCGGAGGAGGGCGAGCACCATCTCTCTCCCTTTGAGCAGGCAGGCCCCGCAACCGATGAGGATGCCGCCCCCGCCAACGCGGTTCAAACGATTCCGGATGCCCTAGATGCCGAGCACGGCGTAGCTGTTGAAGAGGGCGAACTTGACCTCACGCCCGGAATGCTCGACAAAAATAACGACCCGGTCCGCCTCTATCTCCGGGAAATGGGCACCGTGCCGCTGCTGAAGCGCCACGATGAGGTGGCCATCGCCAAGCGCATGGAGCGCGGGCACCTCATGGTGCTGAAGACGATTTCCCGGTCCCCGATCGTCCTGAAGGAATTAATTGCCGTGGGCAAGGAACTTCGGTCCGGCTCGTTGTCGATCAAGAAAATCGTTCAGTTCGACCAAGAAGAGCTGACCGAAGAGGAAACCGAAAGCAAGACGCAGGAAATTCTTCGGATCATCGCGAAGATCGAACAGCTGTATGCCCTGGCGCACAAACAGGCCGCCCAGCTGGAAAAAACGCCGAAATCGAACAAGCGGCTCTACTTGCGCTACCGGAATCGTCTGGCCCGGACGCGCGTCGAGATGTCGCAGCACGCCCGGTCGATTGACTTCCATTCGCTGGAGCGCAAGCGGCTCATCGACAAGATTCACCATACGGTCGAGCGCCTGCAATCGCTCGAACGCGAAATCGTCAAGCTGGAGCGCAGGGCCGACGCATCGAAGGGCGACCATGCCGCCGAAGCGCGCCGGGAACTGCGCGCCCGTCGCGTCGAGCTGCGCGAAATTGAAGCTGCGAGTGAAACAGGTTTGGTGGACTTGAAGCGCATGCTTCAGGTTGTGCTGCGCGGAGAAGCGGAAGCAAGCCAGGCCAAGAAGGAAATGGTCGAGGCCAACCTGCGCCTCGTCGTTTCCATCGCCAAAAAATATACGAATCGCGGATTGCAATTTCTGGACCTGATTCAGGAAGGCAACATTGGCCTGATGAAAGGCGCGGACAAGTTTGAATGGCGCCGCGGCTACAAATTTTCCACCTACGCGACCTGGTGGATTCGCCAGGCCGTGACGCGCGCCATCGCGGACCAGGCCCGCACGATCCGCGTGCCCGTGCACATGATCGAAACGATCAACAAGCAGGTGCGCACCAGCCGCCAGCTCGTGCAGGAACTCGGACGCGAGCCGCGCGCGGAAGAAATCGCCCAGCGCCTCGGCGTTCCCGTCGAAAAAGTGCGCAAGACCAAGGAAATCGCGCAGCAGCCGATTTCACTCGAGACGCCCATCGGCGAGGAGGAAGATTCTCACCTCGGTGAATTCATCGAGGACAAGTCTTCCGTTTCTCCGTCCGACGCGGCCATCAGCATCAGCTTGCAGGAACAAACCGAATCCCTGCTGAAGACTCTGACGCCGCGAGAAGAACGCGTCATCAAAATGCGCTTTGGTTTGGAAGATGGTTCCGAGCACACGCTGGAAGAAGTGGGACAATCGTTCGCGGTAACCCGCGAGCGCATCCGCCAGATCGAGGCGAAAGCGCTGCGCAAGTTGCGACACCCATCCAGGTCGAGGAATCTGCGCTCATTCCTCGAGGACACGCTCTGAGGAATGTTTAAAGCCGGGACGCCGCTGGCGTTCCGGCCGCCTCTTTCGTTTTACTTCCTGGCAAGAGGCTTGATCGCCGTCCATGGCACATTTCGCGTGATGTGCCCTTGCCCGTCCGTCGTTTTCAGGTTTGCCGTCTGCATCAGCGAATTGATGTCGGCCACCTCATACACACCCTCTTGCTGAGCCATGGCCACGCGGTCGCCTCTCTTCGGAGCGATCACATTGGGTTCGGAGTTCATCTTGGTCCTCCTGATTACCGGCAGATAGCTGGGCCTCTTGCTGGAAGGGATCCTATGAGAGCCATTCTTACGCCTACTTGCCTGCAATAGCCAGAAGTATCATTTTGCGCTTGCTCCCATATGCCACGGTGACACTAATTGGAATTCCCCTGCGGATTCCGATAGAATCGCTTAGGGTAGCCCTCCAAACATGACCATGGACACGAAAATTTCACAGCATATGAACCGGCCGCTGCAGGAAGTCGATCCTGAAATCGCGGAAGTGTTGCGCGACGAAGGGCGGCGGCAGGGCACGGGGCTCGAGCTTATCCCTTCGGAGAATTTCGTTTCGGAAGCGGTGCTTGAAGCGATGGGGTCAGTGCTCACGAACAAATACGCCGAGGGCTATCCCGGCAGGCGCTATTACGGCGGCTGCGAATTCGCCGACCGAGCCGAGCAACTAGCGATTGACCGCGCGAAAGCGCTATTCGGCGCGGAACACGTGAACGTGCAGACCCATTCGGGCACGCAGGCGAATGTTTCCGTTTACATGGCGGCGCTGCAGCCGGGCGACACGGTCCTCGGCATGAATCTCTCGCATGGCGGGCACCTGACGCACGGGCATCCGCTCAACTTTTCGGGGAAGATGTATAAGTTTGTTCCCTACGGCGTGAGCAAGGAGACCGAGACGATCGACTATGACGAGCTCGGCCGCCTGGCGCAGGAACACAAGCCGAAAATGATCGTGGCGGGCGCGAGCGCGTACTCGCGCATCATCGATTTCGCGCGCATGGCGGAAATCGCGCGCTCCGTGGGCGCGCTGTTTTTCGTTGACATGGCGCACATCGCAGGCCTCGTCGCCGGGGGAATGCATCCGAGCCCGGTGCCGCACGCCGATTTCGTTTCGACGACGACGCACAAGACATTGCGCGGGCCTCGCGGCGGCCTCGTGATGTGCAAGGCGCAATACGCGAAAGAACTCGACCGCATTACGTTTCCGGGCACGCAGGGCGGGCCGCTGATGCATATCATCGCCGCGAAAGCCGTCTGCCTGAAGGAAGCGGCCGAGCCGGGATTCCGCGAGTACGCGAAACAAATTGTTGTGAACGCGCAAAAGCTCGCCGCTGAAATCGCCAGAGCGGGCTTCCGCATCGTCAGCGGCGGCACGGACAATCATCTCTTCCTGATCGACCTGTATTCGCGCGGGATCACCGGCAAGGACGCGCAGCCGGCGCTGGACCGCGCAGGCATCACCGTGAACAAAAATTCGATTCCCTTCGACCCCACTCCGCCCATGACGGGCGGCGGCATCCGCCTGGGCACTCCCGCAGTGACAACGCGGGGAATGCTCGAGCCGGAAATGGCCCGCATCGCCGCATGGATCGCCGAAACGCTTTTGCACCTGGGAGACGCCGAACGCGAGCAGCGCATCCGCGCCGAGGTCGCGGAATTTGCCGTGCAGTTCCCTCTGTACACACGGCGCTGGGACATCGCGCCTTCGCTCGCCGGGAGCCGCTCCACCGCGCGCTGAGCGCCGGCGACGATGCGTGTTGCCATCGATATCCGGCGCGCCGGCGATTTCGGAATCGGCACCTACATCCGCAACATCGTCAATCAATTTGCCCGCGCCGGCGACGACACGGAATACCTGCTCATCGGCCAGCCGTCGCACCTCAAGGAATTCGATCCCCTGCCCGAAAATTTCACGCTGCTCGATTATCCGTCCGACCCGGGCTCCTTCCACACGCACCTGCATCTCCCGTTCCTGCTGCACAAGCGGGGCGTGGATCTTCTGCACATGCCGTGGTTTTATGCGCCGGCCATCGTGCCGTCGCGCCTGGTGATCACGATTCACGACCTGACGGATATTCTTTCGCCCCAGCCCGGCATTTCGGCCACCTTCCAGGCCGGACGATTATTTTTCGCGCGCCGCGCCCTGGCGCGGGCCGACCGAATCATGGCCGTGTCCCATTCGTCCAAACGCGATCTGACGCGCGTCTTCGACGTTTCGGAGGACAAAATCGAGGTGGTGTACAACGCGCTCGACGAGCGGTTCCTGCGCGAGCCGATGCCCGAAGGCGCCGATCGCATCCTCGAACGCCACGCGGTAACGGATCCCTTCGTCCTTTACGCGGGAAACATCAAGCCGCAGAAAAATCTGCCGCGGCTGATTGAAGCCTTCGCGGTGGCCAAGGGGGAGCTGCGCGATCACCCGAAATTTTCCAATCTGAAGCTTCTCCTGATCGGCGATTCCGCCGAAGAACACTCGGACCTGCGGCGGGCCGTGCTGCGATCGCGCGTGCAAGGGGACGTTCGCTTTCTGGGATTCGTGCCGCATCCGGTACTGCGCGTTTTTTATTCCCGCGCCAGCGCGTTTCTTTTTCCGTCATTGTACGAGGGATTCGGCCTGCCTCCGCTCGAGGCCATGGCGCACGGCGCGCCCGTTCTTACTTCGAGCGTTTCTTCCTTGCCGGAGGTTTTCTCGCAGGCCGCGCTGCTGGCGAACCCGGAAAATATTTTTGAAATCGCGCGCGGGATCCGGCAAATTCTCACCGAGGACGTCCTGCGCGAAACGCTCGTGCGCCGCGGGTACGAACTCGTCCAGAAATATTCGTGGGAGCGGTCGGCCGAGCAGGTCCGCGGAATTTACCGGTCCGTGGTGGCCGGCGAGCCGGTGAAATCCACGGCATAAAACCCAAAATCTTTAACACAGAGAACACAGAGAAAAGAGGAGAAACCGACTTTTCTGATTGTGACAATTCAAGATTTCGTCTCGGGTTCTCTCTTAGTTTTCTCTGTGTTCTCTGTGTTGAAATCCGTGTTTTTCCCGCCGCCTAGGAAAATGCCGCGATGATATCGAGTTCCTGCACGATTCCGTCGCGAATGGAAAATGCGCGGATAGGCCTGGGCGCGTCCTCCAGCGGCGAGAGAATGAAATACGCCTGATCGGGATAGCAGGCCATCTCGATGTCTTTAGGAGATGGAACATTTTCAGTGGTTGGATGCGAATGATACTGGCCCAGATGAGTCAAGCCATCCTTGCGAAGCGCCCGAAACATCTCGAACAATTCGCCCACAGATATTTCGTATGCCGTGGCGCTGGATAGAGCGTTTGTCCCCTGAAAAATCACGGAGATCACGCCGTCGCGGCCCGCAAGCAGGCCGCAACACTCGATTTGAGGCTTGTGCCGCGCGTGCTCCAGCAATCCCTTCAGAACTTCCGGGCGCACTCGGACGGGATCGGCCATGCGAGCAAGTGTACCTCAGCCTGCACGGCCGACTCAGGGTGTGAGCGGTTTTTCGGGGCGACGCGGGCGGGAAATCAGGCGGTCACATTCAGGCTGCCGGTGCTCGACGGCGCGGCCGTGCTGGAAGCGCCATTCGATCCTCCCGTGATGAAACCGCCGATTTGCTGAAGATCGCTCTGCAGTGCTGCAAACGCCGATTGAGCTCCCGAAAGATTGCCCGCCTGCAAGTCTTGCGCCAGCGCGCTGAAAGCGGACACGATCGGATTCGTCTGCTGCGAGGAAGAAGACGAAGAAGACTGCGAGCTTTCCGCGTGGTGATGGTGATGGCCGTGATGGCCTTGCACCTGGGAGGCAACCTGTTGCGAGTCCTGCTGGATCGTGGTGTAGTCCTGTTGCGCGGCCTGCAAATTACCCGATTGGAGGTCATTCCCCAGCTGCGCGAAGGCCTGCAAGATCGGATTGGCGTTCGACTGGCTCGCTCCAGGCAGGTTCTGCGACAGTGTGGCGAAATCGGATTGCGCCTGCGTCAGGTTCCCCGATTGCAGATCCTGTCCCAATTGCTGGAACTCAGTCTTGATTTGCTGGAAATTAGACGGAGCGTTCTGAGAGCTTTGCGTATTCTGAGAATTCTGGGCGGCGCCCGCGGAGAACAAATTGCTGCTTAACAGTCCAATTAGTGACATCGTTGCACCTCTTCAGAAAATCCTAAATGCGGGCCTGGCCTTCCAAATGTTCCACCGGCACGTATATATAGTCGGCAATTGACCCACACACTTTAGCCGGGAAGGCAACCGGCAAAGCGGCACTTTTTGTGAGGCAAGCGGCCTGCCAATTCCACGGACACAAGAGAAATTGATAACCAATGCGATTCAAACACTTTGCTCAGCACCTGAATTTTAGCTCGGACTTCTTTCCTGGATCCTCTAGGCAAGGATGCCCAATTGTAAAATGAAACAGCGGCATATTTTGCCGCTGCGCCGTTTTGGTGCACTCGCTCTGAATGGAGTTTCAATTGGACGAACGAAGGGGCTTAGTGGCGCATGCTTTAGCTTGTGAGGTTTGGTTCGAGCAGGGACGTTCCAAGTCGAAGCTAAACCTCACAAGCTAAAGCATGCGCCACTTACGAACTCTCTACGCTTTTTGTGCGGCGCGCCTTAGAAACGTCGGGACGTCCAAATCGTCCGCAGCCGCCGTATTTTCATGGTGAATGATTTCGTTGACGGCAGGACGCGGCGCTTCCTGTGGAATCTCCTGAGGCTCGACGACGGGTTCCTCGTCGCGCCCGGCTTTCCACGTTTTCGGCAGATAGGTGGGTTTCTGGTGCGGCTGCCGGCGGGCCGCCTCGCGGAATCCCGCGGCGATGACGGTGATCTTCACCTGTTCCTTCATGTTCTCGTCCAGGACGGCGCCGAAAATAATGTTGGCGTTTTCGTGCGCGGCTTTCTCGATGACAGAGGAAGCTTCGTGAACTTCGCTGAGCGATAGGCTGGAGGATCCGCAAATGTTGATCAGGATGCCCTGCGCGCCCTGAATCGAATTGTCCTCGAGCAGCGGGCTGTTGATCGCGCGCGTCGCGGCGTCGACGGCCCGGTTTGCTCCGGAAGCGACGGCCGTGCCCATTACGGCGTATCCCTGCCCCTGCATGATGGTGCGCACGTCTGCAAAGTCGCGGTTGATGATGCCGGGAATGGTGATGATGTCGCTGATGCCCTGCACGGCCTGGCGCAGGACATCGTCCGCGATGCGAAACGCCTCGAAGAAACTCGTTCCCGCTTCCACGGTTTCGAGCAGCCGCTCGTTGGGAATCACGATGACGGTATCAACGCTGCCGATCAACTCGGAGAGCGCCTGTTCGGCCTGTTGCTGACGGCGCTTGCCTTCAAACAGAAACGGCTTGGTGACGACCGCAACGGTCAGCGCGCCCAGTTCGCTGGCGAGCGAAGCGACCACCGGAGCCGCGCCGCTGCCGGTGCCGCCGCCGAGGCCCGTGGTAAGAAAAATCATGTCCGAGCCTTCGAGCGCTTCGATAATTTTGTCGGTGTCTTCGAGCGCCGCCTTGCGTCCGATTTCTGGATTCGCGCCCGCGCCGAGCCCCTTGGTCAGCTTGCCGCCTAGCTGCAATTTAACGGGCGCCTGCGACAGCTTGAGCGCCTGCAAATCGGTGTTGGCCGCTATAAATTCCACGCCCTCCACCTTGGCGCGGATCATGCGGTTGACGGCGTTGCATCCCCCGCCGCCGACGCCGATCACCTTGATCTTCGCGCCCTGGTGCTGATTTTCCTCGCTGAATGAAATTCGGATTCCCGAGTCTTTCGCCATTTCGGTCCCTCCCACAAAAAATTGGCCCTGCCCCGCCGGAGTTTTCCGCATCAGGCCCCAGCGAACATGCTCTTTATTTTTCCAACAAATGTGGCCGGCTTCTGCGGCGCCTGGCGCCGGGATCTCGCGCCGTACAGAAGCAGGCCGACTACGGTTGCGTATTCGGGCTGGAAAAGCTGCTGGGGCATCCCTTCAAGTCCCCGGGGAACCGCGGCGCGCGCCGGCAAATGGAACATGCTTTCGGCGAGTTCGACGAGCCCCCTGAGATGCGCCCCGCCGCCGGTTATTACGAGTCCGGCGGGAACCAGCGATGCAAAGCCGCCGCGCTGCAATTCATCGCGAACGAGCGACAACAATTCCTGCGCCCGCGGCTCCACAATTTCATTCAACATGCGCGTGAACACGGTGCGCGGAGGACGGTCGCCGACGCTGGCGATTTCGATGGGCTGATCCTCCGTAATCAAATCGTGAAACACGCAGCCGTGCTCGCGCTTGATTTTTTCCGCTTCGGGGATCGGCGTGCGCAGGCCGACCGCAAGGTCATTAGTGAAATGATCGCCGCCCACGGGAATGGCGGCGGCGTGCCGCAGCATGCCGTTGCCGAATACGACCAGTTCCGTCGTCCCGCCGCCGATGTCGAGCAGGCAGCACCCGAGTTCGCGCTCGTCCTGCGTGAGGCAGGATTCGGCCGAGGCCAGCGGCTCCAGCACCGTGTCCGTGACTTCCACGCCGGCCTGGTTGATGGCAATCACCAGGTTCTGCATGGCCGACGCCGAAGAGGTTACGAGGTGGACGTTCACTTCGAGGCGCCCGCCGATCATGCCCAGCGGATCGCGAATATTGTCGTGCGCGTCGAGCAGAAATTCCTGGGGCAGGACGTGCAACACAACGCGGTCGTCGGGGAGCGTGATATTGCGCGCGGCGTCCACGGCGTGGTGCACGTCGTCGCGGTTGATGTCCCGCGGCCGGTGGCCGAGCGTGATGCCGCCGCGGCTGTTCACTCCGCGAACGTGGCTGCCGGCGACGCCGGCGATGACGCGCTCGACGGGTACACCTGCCAGGCCCTCGGCTTCTTCAATCGCGCGCCGCACCGAAGTCGCCGCCGCGCCGATGTTGGCAATCAGTCCCTTGCGCAGCCCCTTGGATTCCGCCGCGCCCATGGCTACAAATTTCGCGCCCGTGTCGGTCAACTCGCTGATGATGACGCACGTCTTCGTGCTGCCCACATCCAGCGCGACCAGATACTTTTCCTTTTTCGTCAAGCCGCCGCTCCTAACTGTTAGTTGCTCATCAATATTTTTAACAGGCAGCGGCTTCCGCCGCGCCAAATCCGTATGTAGGGGCCAACCTCCAGGTTGGCAAGCCTGGATCCTCAACCCGTGCCCGCCGGAAGGCGGGCGCTACATTAATGCTTCTTCTTCAACACTGCAGCGCGCTGCGACACCGGCTGGGGCGCGCTCTGCTTCACGCTGGCCACGATGGTCTTCGATTCCGGATTCACAACCACCTGCCGCGCGAACCGCAAATCCACCGAATCGACGCTTCCCGCGCTCGCACGCCACTGGTCAATATTTTCCGCGAGCAAGTGGTACCGGTTGCCGAAATCCGAATCGCCAAAGTGCACCAGAATCGGCGACGCCTTGCCGGACTCCGTTCCCACCCCGGTGAGCGTTGCGCGCAAATCGGAGGCGTCGGTAATGTCCGCCTCGCTGACGTGATCGTCCGCCCCGGGCTGCACTCGTTCAATCTCCTTCATGAATTGCACGTACAAATTCATGTGCTGCTCGCGCGTCGCCCGGGGCGTGGCTTCCACGATGCCGTTCACGACCGGAAACTTGAATTCGCCGTCGGCAGGCCGGTCGAGAATGATCCCCTGCGCATCCACAAGGGAAAGATCGCTGCCGGTGCGAAGAAAAGCGACAGGTGTGCGCTCGGTGATCTCGACGCGAATCCGGTTGGGCATCACGCGCTGGACGTGCGCCTCCCCGATCCAGGGGATCGTCTCGAGCGACTCGCGCCGCTCGGTGAGCGGAACGCGCACGACGCTGCGTCCCATGTCTGCTGAAAATTTTTCCGCGATCGCATCGGGTGGCACAAATCGATTGCCCTGAATTTCAATCTGTTCGGCGCTTTTTAATAAAACGCCGGGAGAATAAAGCAAGTAACTTGCGGCTTCATACGCAATGAAACCCACGGCCAGGGCCGCGATCCCTCCCGCCAGGATGCGGCGGTAGAGCGGCCAGGACTTCCGGCTGAACTTGCGCTTGCGGATCTCCACCGGCTTCTGGCGGCGGAGATACTTCGGCTCGTCTTCGGCCAGCGCGTCCGCGGGAAGATAATCTGGTTCCGCACTCATCGTTTTTTCACTGCGCTTTCCACACGATCACTTCTTCCTCAAGCTCCACGCCGTAGCGTTCGCGCACGCGCCGGCGCACGTCGGCGATCAGCGCGAGCATGTCGGCCGCGGAGGCATGTCCTGCATTGATGAAAAAATTTGCGTGGCGGTCGCTGACGCGGGCGTCGCCGACCGAGTGGCCCTTCAGGCCCAGCTCGTCGATCATGCGCCCGGCGGACCCGCCCGGCGGATTCTTGAAAATACAGCCCGCGCTTTTTTGATTGAGCGGCTGACTGGCTCGCCGCTTCTCATTGCAGATGCGAATTCCTTGAAGTATTTCGCTGTACGGTTTGGACGGAAGTTCCAGTCGCACCGAGAGCATAATATCATCGAGCGCAAAAGATGTATGCCGGTATTCAAAATTTATTTCAGACCCCCTGAGGATTTCGATCCGCCCGGTGGCCGCCCGGTAGACCCGCACCTCGCGGACATAGGTTCCGATCTGCGTCCCGTAGGCGCCCGCATTCATCCGCAGCGCACCTCCGATCGATCCCGGCACGCCGATCAGGCCTTCCATGCCGCCCAGGTCGTGCTTGGCGCAGGTCGTAACGGTGCGCCCGAGGTCGGCGGCGCAATCGACGAACACGCTGTTGCCCTCGAAACGCACGTCCGGGTCCTGCCGCGCGAGTTGCAGGATCACCCAGGGAAGCTCGCCATCGGGCAGGAGAACGTTGCTGCCCCCGCCAAGAAATCGGTGCGGCATTTCAGTCTGTTTCAGCAGGCGGATAAGCTCAGGGAGGACTTCGTGCTTGTGGATGATCAGCAGGTCGGAAGTGCCGCCAATTTCAAGAGAAGTTTTCTGCGCAAGCGACACTCCAACCCTGTGCTCAACGCCCAGCCAGCCAATTGCCGCAATCAATTTAGAATCGTTAATCCGCATGATTTCCGTCTTCAGTGGCGCATGCTTTAGCTTGTGGGGTTTGATTGCGGCGAGGTCAGATTTGCAGCAATCAAACCCCACAAGCTAAAGCATGCGCCACTAATTCCCATGATGTAATGACACTCTTGCTCCTAACAGAATTGCCAGCTCTCCGGGCGCGCGGCTTACATTGCCCGCGCCGATGGTAAGAATCGCGTCACCCGCCCTCGCGGCGCGCAGCAATTCCTCGATGCCCTCCTGCATGGAACTGTGAAAGACCACGTTTTTGTGCCCCGCGGCGCGAATCGCTTCCGCCAACGCCTGCCCAGTAACGCCCGGGATGGGCTGCTCGCCCGCGGCGTAAATGTCCATCAACACGACCATGTCCGCGTGATTGAAGGCGCGGCAAAATTCATCCCAGAGATGTTTCGTGCGCGTGTAACGGTGCGGCTGGAAAAGAACCAGAATGCGCTCGAAGTGGCAGCCGCGCGCCGCTTCGAGAGTGGCGCGAATCTCGACTGGATGGTGGCCGTAGTCGTCAATCAGCGTAATGTTGTTAATGACGCCTTTGACGTCAAACCGCCGCCCTACACCGGCAAATTCCTCGAGTCCGACGCGGATCAATTCAGGCGGCACATTCAAGTAGAGCGCAACCGCCGCTGCGGCAGCGGCATTGCGGACATTGTGAATTCCCGGCGGCCCGTTCAAATGGAATTTCCCGAGGTCGTCCCCGCGGTAAGTCAGGCGAAACTCGCTTTCGAGTCCCAGCAACTCGATGTCGCTGATTACGAGGTCGGCCTGGCTGGAAGTGCCGTAGGTGATCACCGGCCGCTTCACATTCGGAATGATGGCCTGCACGTTCGGTTCATCGAGGCACAGGACCGCCGCGCCATAAAAGGGCACGCGATTGACGAACTGCGTGAAAATTTCCTGGATTTCATCGAGTGTTTTGTAGGTGTCCAGGTGCTCGCGGTCAATGGTCGTCACCACGGCCACCACCGGCGCGAGCAGGAGAAAAGTGCGGTCGCTCTCGTCGGCTTCGACGACCATGTATTCCCCGCGTCCCAGGCGGGCGGTCGAGCCGATGTGGTTCACGCGCCCGCCCACGACAAACGTGGGATCGAGCCCCGCGGCCGCCAATACGCTCGCGGTCATCGAAGTCGTGGTGGTCTTGCCGTGCGCCCCCGCGATGGCGATTCCATATCTCAGGCGCATCAATTCCGCGAGCATTTCCGCGCGCGGGATCACGGGAATTTTCAGGCGGTGCGCCTCGGCGATCTCGGCGTTTTCCCGGCGGATCGCCGAGGAAACCACGACGACGTGCGCGCCGTGAACCTGCTCCGGCCGGTGGCCCTCGAAAATTTCGGCGCCCATGTTCATCAACCGTTCGGTGATCGCGGAAGATTTCGCGTCCGAACCGGAAACCGAATAGCCGAGCGTGAGCAGCACTTCGGCAATCCCGCTCATGCCGATCCCGCCGATGCCGACAAGGTGAATGCGCTTGAAATTGTGAAACGTTACGTTCATGAGCGGGCTACCCCTTCGATCAGCTTAACGATTTCCTGCACCGCGTGCGGCTTCGCCAGACGCCGCGCATTCGCCCCCATCGATTCCAGTTCGGCCGGGCGGTCAAGCAATCCAAAAATTTCCTGCGTAAGGCGTTCCGCGGTGAGTTGGGGCTCCGGGATAAGCCGCGCCGCGCCCGCGCGTTCCATCTCCTGGGCGTTGCGCAACTGGTGGCTGTCCGTGGATGCGCCAAAGGGGATGAAGATGGCGGCGCGTCCGGCGGCGGCAACTTCCGCCGCGGTGATGGCGCCCGCGCGGCAGACGATCAAATCGGCCTGGGCAAATCTCTCCGCCATGTTTCCGATGAAGGGCACGACCTCCGCGTTGATTTCACGGCGCGCATAAGCCACACGCACGGCATTATAGTCGCGCTCGCCGGTCTGGTGCACGATCGAGATGCGATCCTGTTGCGCGGCCAGTAAATCCGCGGCGTCCACCAGAGTGCGATTGATGATGAGCGCGCCCTGGCTGCCTCCAGTGATCAGGATGTGGAAAGGCTCGGCGGGCGCGCTCGGGGCGATCGCAAAAAATTCCGGGCGCACGGGAATCCCCGTCAACGTGGCTTTGCTTCCCCAGAGTTTCGTGGGCGTTTCATATGCCGTGGCGATGCGCGTCGCCATGCGGGCGAGCACTCGATTGGTGAAGCCGGGCTCCGCGTTCGGCTCAAAGACGACCGTCGGCAATCCGCCCAGGACGGCGGCGAGCATCATTGGCCCGGCGGCATAGCCTCCAACACCGAGTGCCGCCACAAATTTGTGCATGCGCAGAATTGAAAATGAATCCCACATCGCCGGAAAAAGTTTTCCAATGTTCCGTGCGAGCTTCATCCCGCCAATGCCCTTGAGTCCGGCCGAGCGAATCGTCTCGAGCGGAAACCCAGCCTCCGGCACGAGGCGCGCTTCAATCCCGCGTTGCGTTCCGACGAACACGACTTCCCTTTCTCCTTCCCGCGACATCCATTCCCGGGCGACGGCGAGCGCCGGAAAAACGTGGCCGCCGGTCCCGCCGCCAGCAATAAGCAGTTTCAATCTTCTTCGCCCCGAAACATCACGATCGCAAACCTTTCGTGGCGTCGGCGTCCCGCCGGCGGTTTTTCAGTCCTCGCGACCTCGCAAGACCGCCGGCGGGACGCCGGCGCCACAACATCACCTAGTCCGCCTGCCGGCTGATATTCAGAAGGATGCCGGTGGCCAGCAGCATCACCATCAGGCTCGATCCGCCATAGCTGATGAACGGCAGAGGAATCCCCTTGGTCGGCATCATCCCGAGGACGACGCCGAGGTTAATCATGGTCTGGCTGACGATCATTACCGTAATTCCCAGCGCCGCGAATCGCCCGAATTCGTCATGGGTCTTGAACGCGGAGCGAATTCCGCGCCACCCGTAAATCGCAAACAGGCACAGCACGATCGCTCCCCCGATGAACCCCAGCTCCTCGCACAAAACCGCGAAAATAAAATCGGTGTGCGCTTCGGGCAGATAAAACAATTTTTGCTTGCTCTCCATCAAACCAACACCGGTGAAGCCGCCGGACCCGACCGCGATCAGCGATTGCAGCAATTGAAAGCCGCGCCCCTGCGGGTCCGCCGTGGGATCCAGAAATGCAATGACGCGCTGCAATCGGTAGGGCACGCGCACGATCAGCAGGTAGATCACCGGAAGCGCGGCTAGTCCCGCCCCGATAATGTATTTACCGTTCAGGCCCGCCACATAGAGCATCGCCACCGCAATGATGAATATTTCCACCGCCGTGCCCAGGTCCGGCTCGAGGACCACCAGCCCGACGAGCAAGAGGACGGGCCCGATCGCCGGAAGGATCGTGCGCTTCCAGTCGTTCATTCCGAATCCCTCCGGCCGACGCCGCATTTCAAGAAACCAGGCCAGATAAAAAATCACGGCGAGCTTCGCGAGTTCGGAAGGCTGCAAGCTGGCCGGACCGAGCCGGATCCAGCGATGCGTAGCGTGCGATTTATCGAGAAAGAAAACGCCGGCCAGCATCACCAGCACGCCAAACAACGCGGTGAATATCACTTCCGGCCGCCGCAGCTTGCGATAATCCAGATTCATGACGGCCATCATTGCGCCGAGCCCGGCGGCCAGCCACAAAAGCTGGCGCAGCAAAAAATGCGAGCCGTTGCCGTATTGATCGCGCGCCGTGACGGCCGAAGCGCTGAACACCATGATCGCGCCGACCAGGCACAAGGCCAGCGTCGAGCCGAACATCCATCGATCAGTTTGAAGTTGCCGGGGCATGTTAGAAGAACCCTTCTCCTTTTCGCGCGGTCATTGCACCCGCGCGGAACAAATTCATTTTGTCATTCCAAGCGAAGCGAGGAATCTCTCAGTTCCGGAGTCTCAACCGAGGAGAGATTCCTCGCTCCGCTCGGAATGACAATTTCCAATCGCTGTTCCCCCGCGGTTCATGCCGCATGTTTTTTTTCCAGCTCGCGGACGAGCTGTTTGAACACGCGGCCTCGATGCTCGTAATTCTCAAACTGATCGAAGCTTGCGCACGCCGGCGCCAGCAGAACAGTGTCCCCCGGCATCGCGCGCTTCGCGGCAGCCTCCACGGCGCGCGCCAGGGTCTCCGTGCGTTCGACGGGAATTACTCCGTCAAGTTCCGCCTCGATCTTGTCCGCCGCGCTGCCGATCAAGAGCGCCATGCGCGCGTGGCTGCGCAGTGCTTTACGAAGAATCCTGTAGTCGCTGCCCTTGTCCTTGCCGCCCAGAATCACCAGCACATTCCCGGGAAAAGCATCCAGCGCCTTGAGCGTGGCATCCACGTTGGTGGCCTTCGAGTCATTGAAGTATTCCACCCCGGAAATTGTGGCGACATATTCGATCCGGTGCTCCACCCCAGCAAAGGTGCGGACGCCCTCCGCAATCGCCGCGGGTTCGACTCCGGCAAGCCTCGCAGCGGCGGCCGCAGCCAGGACATTCTCAACGTTGTGGCTCCCTCGGAGGCCAATCATCTTGAGCTCGAGCAGTACGGATTCCGTCCCGTCGCACCGGAAAACAATTTCCTCGCCGCGCAGGTAGCACCCGCTCGCCACGCGCTTCTCCCGGCTGAACCAGAACACCCGCGGCCCCGTGGGCGCGTATTGCGGCGCAACGGCATCGTCCGCGTTGAGGACGGCGGCATCCTCCGCCGTCTGGTTTTCAAACATGCGGGCTTTTGCGGCTCCATAGGCTTCGATCGATCCGTGCCGGTCGAGATGATCCGGCGTAATGTTGAGCAGCACTCCGATGTCCGGGCGAAACGCGGAAATCGATTCGAGCTGGAAGCTGCTGGCCTCGACAACGGTGAACGTCGAGTCGCTGGAGAGGTCGACGCGCGAGATGAGCGGCGTGCCGATATTCCCCGCGATCTGCACGGGCAAACGCGCGGTTTCCAGGATGTGGCCGACGAGCGAAGTGGTCGTGGTCTTGCCGTTCGAGCCCGTGATGCAAATGAGGCGTCCGCGCAGGAACCGCCAGGCCAGCTCGATTTCGCTCCACACCGGGACTCCGATCGCGCGCGCAGCGGCGAGCGCCGGCATCATGAGCGGCACGCCGGGACTCGGCACGATTAAGTCCTGCCGGACGAAAGTTTCCGGGCGGTGTCCGCCGAGTTCGAGAGTGACGCCCGCGGCGCGCAGCTTCGCGGCCGTTTCCGCGATATCCGCTTCGGGGCGCGCCTCGGTTGCGGTGACGCGCGCTCCGCGCTCGGCGCAAAAAAGCGCCGTGGCGATGCCGGTGCGCGCGAGTCCCACGACCAGCACTTGCTTGCCCGCGAGTTCGATAACCGGTTTCAACGATTACCTCAATTTCAGCGTCGTCAGCGAAAACAGTGCAAACACCAAGGCCGCGATCCAAAACCGCACGATGGTTTTCGATTCGCTCCATCCGCCGAGCTCAAAATGATGGTGCAGCGGAGACATCCGAAAAATGCGTTTCCCGGTCAGGCGGAACGACAAGACCTGCAGGATGACGGAAAGCGCCTCCAGCACAAATACCCCGCCCACAAAAAACAAAAGGATTTCCTGTTTGATGGCGACTGCGATCATTCCGATCGAACCGCCCAGCGCGAGGGAACCGACATCGCCCATGAACACCTCGGCGGGGTGAGCGTTGTACCAGAGAAAACCAAGCGACGATCCGACGAGCGCGCCGCAAAAAATCGTCAGCTCGCCCACCTCGGGAAGATGCTGCAAGTCCAGGTACTCCGAAAACCGCGCGAAGCTCGTGACATAAGTCAAAACCGTGAGCGCCCCCGCAGCCACGACAACGCAGCCGATGGCGAGGCCGTCAAGACCGTCCGTGAGGTTCACTGCGTTGGAAGACCCGACGATGACCAGCGCCACAAAAATCAAAAACGGCAGGTAAGCGAACCACCAAAGATATTGCGTCGAAAGAAATGCATGGATGACCAGGTCCGGATGAAAATTCTTGAAAAACGGAACGCTCAGCTGCGTCGAGTACGTGCCGCTCGCTGTGAGCGAAAGCAGAACGACTGCCACGGCGCAGCTCGCCAGAATTTGCAGAAAAAATTTGCGCTTGCCGGTCAATCCGAGGCTTTGCTTTTTCATTACTTTGCTGTAGTCGTCGATGAAACCAATGGTCCCGAATACCACCATGGTGAAAATGGCGAGCCACACGTAGGCGTTTTCAAGATCGCCCCACAGCAATGTAGGAATAACGGTCGAGCCCACGATCAGCACGCCGCCCATCGTCGGCGTTCCGGCCTTGGACTGGTGGCTCTTCGGCCCTTCTTCCCGGATGAACTGCCCGATTTGTAATTCGCGCAATCGCCGGATCACCCAGGGCCCGAGCACCAGTGTGATCAACAATGCGGTAATGCTGGCGAGCGCCGTCCGGACGGTGATGTAGCGGAAGACGTTGAGCGCATGAAAATACGGCAAGAGTAAATGGTAGAAGAGGTAGAGGAGCATCTCAGGCGCGCTCCTTGGGCGCGCCGCTCAGTGCGGAATCAGACGTCTCGGCTTGCGCGCGCGGGAAATGGGAATCGAGCGCTTCAACAATGCGCTCCATTTTCACGCCGCGCGAGCCTTTCACCAGAAGCACGTCGCCGCGCCCGACTAAATTTCCTACAAACGCGCCGGCTTCGGCGGAAGATGCGCAAAATTTTGCCTGCGTGGCGGGATGACCGGCTTCGACGGCCCCACGAACAAAACTTTCGGCGTCGCCCTGCACGCCGATGATCCAGTCGAGTTTTCCCGTCGCCGCAGCCGCGCGTCCGGCCTCGCGATGCAGCTCAGCGGAAGACGAACCCAGCTCCAACATTTCTCCCGCCGCAACGATGTGACGTCCTGGCGCCGGAGTGCTGATAAGCAGCTCGATCATCACTCGAAGTGCAACGGGGTTCGAGTTATAACAATCGTTGATGACCGTAAAACCAGCGTCGTACTGCAGGACGCGCCCGCGCATTCCGGTGGCTTCCAGTTTCGGAAAAACTTCATGGGCCTCCGCAGCGCCCACGCCCCACACGCTCGCGGCAGCAAGCGCCGCCAGCGCGTTGGAAATATTGTGCCGCCCGGCGAGGGGCAAGCTCAGCCGCGCGCGCCCCTCCGGGCCCAGAAAATCAAACTCGGTCCCTTCCAATCCGCGGTCCTGAATATTTTCAGCGCGAAAATCCGCGCGTTCGGCGACGCCAAATGTCACAACTCGTCCCGGCGCAACCTGGCAGAAACGCGCCACCAGCGGGTCGTCCGCATTTAAAACAGCAATACTATCGCGGCCTGCAAGACCTTCGATTAATTCACGCTTGGCCAGCGCAATTTCTTCCACGGATGCGAAAAATTCCAAATGCACCGGCGCGACGCGCGTGACAACGCCCACGTCCGGCCGCGCAATTTCCGCCAGGCGTTTCAGTTCGCCCGAGTGGGACATCCCCAGTTCCACGACCGCGGCTTCGTCCGCCTCGTCCAGCCGCAGCAATTGCAACGGCAGCCCGTACTCGTTGTTCAGATTGCCTTCCGACTTCAATATGCGGAACCGCGCGGCCAGCAGCGCCGCCAGAATTTCCTTCGTTGTGGTTTTTCCGGCCGACCCGGTGACCGCTGCCAGGCGCCGCCCCCACCTGGTTCGTACGGCCTGCGCGAGCCCCTGGAGCCCGACGAGCGTGTCCGGAACTGCGAGCAGCCTGGATCGGTACGGCTCGGCATATCCGGAGAGCCGATCCCGTGCCACGACACCCGCCAGCGCCCCGGCTTCCAGGGCCGCCAAGACAAAATTGTGTCCATCGTGACGCGGTCCGTGTATCGCGACGAAGAGCTCCCCGCGAGCCAGGGTGCGAGAATTAATCGAGACACCGGCCAACCGGGCCAGGGGATCGACGCCCCCGGGCGGCGTAACACCCAGAGCGCGAGCCACTTCTTCAACCGTCCACCGCATAGCGTCCTCAAGGGGCTGGGCTTCACTGGTCTGGGTTCACCCTTGGATCAGCGTCCCTTACAATTAGAGCAAGTTCCATGCCGCAGGCTGACACCGGCATCTCTCACCTGTACGGGCACGGCATGCCGTGCCCCTACAGGTGAGAGATGCCCCCGAAACACCATCAATCGCTTCCGTACCCGCGCTGGCTCAGAATCCGATGCGCCACCGCCCGGTCGTCAAACTCAATCGTTCGGTCGCGCAGGACTTGATACGTTTCGTGTCCTTTTCCCGCAAGAAGGACGATGTCACCGGCACGTGCTTCATCCAGCGCCACTCCGATAGCCTTCTCCCGGTCTAGCTCGACGAGTAGCTTCGCTTTGGTGCGTTGCACGCCCACAATCACGTCATTGATGATCAGGAGCGGGTCCTCGTTCCGCGGATTGTCCGACGTCAGGACGACGATTTCGCTCGCGCGACCCGCCGCTTCTCCCATCATGGGCCGTTTGGTGCGGTCGCGGTCTCCACCACAGCCAAACAAGGTGATGATGCGGCCCTCGGGATTGAGCTCCTTGGCGGTGGCAAGCAAGTTGCGCAGCGCATCATCGGTGTGCGCGTAATCCACAACCACGAGGAACGGCTGTCCCACTTCGATACGTTCAAAGCGGCCGGGCACTGCTGCGAGCTGCGCAATCCCGGCGGCGATGACTTCTTTGGGAAGACCGAGTGCCACTCCGGCACCGACAGCATGCCAGAATGTTATAGACGTTCGGCCGTCCCACGAGCCTGGAGCGAATCTCGATTTTTCCGGCGGGGGTTTCAGCAATGAACTCCATCCCGGAGAGGGTAAGCGCAGGCTTGCGAGTCGTCACGTCCGCGCCGGGCTCGATACCGTAGGTCAGCGTCCGCGAAGCAAGGCCCGCAAGCTTTTGCCCATATTCGTCATCGCGATTGATCACGCCTGTGGCCGGGGCCGCAGCACCTGTGCCTTCAAAAAGGCGGCGCTTTGCCGCGAAGTACTCCTCGAAAGTCTTGTGGTAATCCAGATGGTCGCGCGTGAGATTGGTGAAAATCGCCACCGCGAACGGGCAGCCCCACAAACGGTCCATCGCCAGCGCGTGAGAACTGGCTTCGAGTACCGCGTGCGTACCTCCGGCGCGAACAATTTCGGCCAGGTATTTCTGGAGATCAAGAGATTCGGGCGTAGTGTTCGGCGCGGAATGAGATTCACGCACAAGACGGTAGGCAATGGTTCCCAGGAGGCCAACTTCGCAGCCCGCCGCTCGCAAAACCGAATCCACCAGATAGGAAGTCGTGGTCTTTCCGTTAGTCCCCGTCACGCCAATGAGCTTCAGCACTTCCGCGGGCCGCGCATAATAATTGGCCGCGGAGATTGCCAGCGCCTTGCGCGCATCCGCGACTTGAATCCACGGAAATTCCGCCGGAAGCGTCCCGGGTTTCGCCTGCTCGCTGATCACGGCAACGGCTCCGCGCCCCACAGCGTCGGACACAAAATTATTTCCGTCGGTTTTTTCACCGCGAATCGCGGCGAACAGAGTCCCGCGATTCACGCGCCGGCTGTCATAGGCCAGTTCCGAAATTTCCAGGTCGCCGTGCGCGACGGCCGCGCGCGTCTCGATCCCGCGCAAGAGCTTCGCCAGACGCACTGCGGCGCGCGCTGTCCCCGCCACTGTCAATTGCGTTTCTCCTTCGCCATTTTCCGCCAAATACCCCGCCTTCACGGTCACTTCGCTTTTCCGCGGGCCGCCGCCGACAACAAAGCGGGGTCCCGAGTAAATTGCACCGTGATCCGGCTCCCGCGGCGCGTCGTGGCTCCGGGCTCCGGAGATTGTTCCGTAGAAATGCCTGTCCCGACCAGAACCGGAGTCAGCCCCATTTTCAGGCACTCCTGGATCACATCGCGTACCGTTTTTCCGAGGAGTTGCGGGGCGGGAACTCCTTCGCCTTCCGCCAACTCCACGGTCGGCGGCGCCGCCACAGGAACGGATTGAGGAATGGAAGATGGCGGAGTTTCATCGCCGGCAAGAGCGGCGGATGTCTGCACGGGATCGAAATCGCTCGCATCCGTCAAATTGTCATCCTTCTGATTCGCCGCCTTCCCTTTTCCTGCCCGCAGTGTTTCCGCGGCCACCGGCACGTCGCGCGGCACTTCCAGATACGCGAGCACCTGCTGCGCGATGCGTTTGAACACAGGCGCGGCCACCTGGCCGCCTTCATGCGCTCCCGCAGGCGAATCGAGCTGCACGAGGATCGTAATGGCAGGCGTGTTGAGCGGCGCAAATCCCACGAAAGAGGCAATCAAGTCGTGCGTCGAATAGCGGCCCGTTTCCGGATCATATTTCTGCGCCGTGCCGGTTTTTCCAGCCGAAGTGTAGCCATCCAGCTTCGCCAGCTTTCCAGTGCCGCCCAGCACAACTCCTTCCAGCATGCGGCGCATGGAAGCCGCGGTGGTCTCCTGAATGACGCGCCGCGGCAATTGCTGCGAATCCGGCGGCTCCATGATTTGATTTCCGCGGCGCAATTCACGCACCACGTGCGGCCTGACGATTAGCCCGCCATTGGCCATGGCCGACACCGCCGAAATCATCTGCAGCGGCGTCACGCCGATTTCCTGCCCCATGGAAATCGAACCGACGGAAACCGGCGTCCAATTTTCGAGGCGGCGCAGCTTCCCGCGGCTCTCGCCCGGCAAATCGACGCCCGTGGGCTGGCCGAATCCGAATGAGCGAATGTAGTCGTAAAATTTTGGCGCGCCCAGCCGCAAGCCCACTTTGATCGCGCCGACGTCGCTCGAGTATGGCCAGAATTTGCGAAACAGTCAGCTGCCCGTACGCCTTATGGTCGCGGATGCGGTGCCCGGCGATGTAGATCGCGCCATTCTGGCAATCCACCACTTCGTCCGGATTGGTCACGCCCTGATCGATCGCCGCGGAAAGCGTAACGATTTTGAAAACCGAACCCGGCTCGTAGAGAGAACTCGTTGCGCGATCAAAGCGCGCGTCGGGAGGGCTGTCCTTGGCCGCATTGGGATTGAATGTCGGCCAGTTTGCAACCGCCAGCAGCTCTCCGGAATTCGGATTTTCCACGATGACGGTTCCGGTCTTGGCGTGCGTCTCTTGCATCGCTTGCGCCAGTTCCTTCTCCGCGATGTACTGGATTTTTTCATCAAGCGTCAGCACGACGTTCGTGCCGGCGTCCGGAGCCTTGTCCGTCGAGTCGTACCAGCGCCGGTGCGCGTCGGCCAGGATGAGCATTTTGCCGGGCTTGCTGCGAATGCTGTCGTCCAGCGAGTACTCGATGCCGCCCAGCCCTTTCTCGTCGATGTCCACGTAACCGAGGACGTGCGCGGCAAGCTCGCGTTTCGGATAGAACCGTCCGCCCTCGCGCTGAAAATAAATCCCGCGCAGATTCATGGCGGCAATGCGATTCGCTTTTTCAGGAGGTAATTTGCGCGCGATCCATGCAAACGAATGTGAGCTGGCAATCCGCGTGGCGATTTCGTCGGAGGGAACGTCCAGCACCTTGCCGAGCAAGCGCGCCACCATGTCGGGATCGGCGATTTCCGAGGGCACCGCGAAAGCCGAATCCACAGGAACGCTCATCGCCAGGGGATGCAGGTTGCGGTCAAGAATTTCGGCGCGGCTCGCTCCCACATCAACGATAAGTCGCTGCTGGTGCTGTGCGCGGGAATAGTATTCGCTGTAGCGGAACAGTTGCAGGTAGGCCAGCCGTCCAAACACCGCCCCGGTCCACAACGCCGCGAGGGCAGCTACAATAATGATCCGGGTCCGGGGACTGCGAAGATCCATATTTTCGCGACAATTAGCGCGGGCTTCAGCCTGCGGATTTTGGGACTAGGAAGGCGCAAACCTCGCAGGCTGAAGCCCGCGCCACTAAGAAGTCTATCGCTGCGCCCCCGGAGCATTGGACGGACGCGCCTCCGCCAAAACCGCATTGGGCGGCAATTCCATCGGAGCTACTTGCCCGGGCACGGGAACCGTCAAGCCCAGCTGCCGCCGCGCAATGACGTCAATGCGTTCCGGCGCGCGCAATCCCGCAACCTCCAGTTTGAGTTCCTGGTTCAGTTCCGTGGCCTGCGCTCGCTCGCTGCGCAAGGATTCGAGCTCGTAGCGCAGCTGGATCGTCTCAAAATGCTGCCAGGCGTACAGGAAAGCGCAAAGCGCGATCAACCCGCCCAGCGCAACAACGCGCGCGCATTCGCGCATGTGATCCGGCGCAACAATACGCACCAAGCGCGAATTATCAATTTGCTTAACGGTAAAAAATTCGGTCATTCGTCCCACTCTTCCTCTTGCGGCATCCCGGGTAGGTTGGGATCGATCTTTTCGGCCGCGCGCATCTTGACGCTGCGCGCCCGCGGATTGGCCGCAATCTCCGCGTCCGAAGCCTGAATTACTTTCTTGGTGAGAATTTTCAGCACGCCCTCATGAGCGAGCCGCTGAAAGCTTTGCTTGACCTGGCGGTCCTCCAGCGAGTGATAGCTGAGCATCACCCACCGGCCGCCTGGAGATAGTGTGGCAGGAACCCTAGAAAGAAACTGCCCGAGTTCCTCCATCTCTCGATTCACCGCAATCCGCAGCGCCAGAAACGTTTTTGTCGCGGGATGCAGCTTCTGCCTTCCCCTTACGCTTCGGGCCCCTGCCACAACCGTTGCCAGGTGTTCGGTGTCCCGTATGGGACGCGCTCGAACGATCGTCCTGGCGATTCTGCGTGAATCCCGCTCTTCCCCGTATTGGTAGAGCAGGTCGGCGAGAACTTTTTCGTCCGCCGTGTTCACAATGTCTGAAGCCGTCTCTTCGGTTTCGCGGTCCATGCGCATGTCGAGCGGGCCGCGCGATCGAAACGAAAAGCCGCGCTCGCCCAAATCCAGCTGCATACTCGATACGCCCAGGTCCGCCAGCACGCCGTCGGCGGGAGGAAAACTTCGCTCCGCGAAAACCTCGCCGATTTGTGAAAAGTCAGCGTGCACCAAAGTCACCTTGTCTCCGAACTCCGCAAGCCTCTCGCGCGCGATTTCCAGCGCTTGAGCGTCGCGATCAAGGCCTAACAGCTGCCCCCCGACCCCGAGCCGCCTGGCAATTTCGATTGCGTGTCCCCCAAGTCCAACAGTTGCATCAACATACAGGCCTTCTGGCTTTATTGCCAGCCAGTCCACCGTCTCTTCGACGAGTACTGGCTTGTGCTGAACGTTCAAGCTAGATGCCCAGTTCGTCCAATATCTTCAGGTCGTCTTCCGTGATCGGGCTCTTCTTCAGGTTCTCCAGAGACCGCCCGTGATTCCAAACTTCCAAGTACGTCAGGTGCCCCATCACGTCCACGTCGCCCTTCATCTGCGCCGCTTCCCGTAACACCGGTGGAATCAGTATTCTGCCCTGACTATCCACTTCCACCGCCTGCCCGTAATAATTGGTCCAGGTCAGGAACTTCTGCTTGGTGCGGTTGTGCGAAGAGAGCCTGGCCAACTTGCTCTCCAATTCCTCCCAGATTTTCATTGGGAAGATCCGGGCATAATCACCGGTTTCGCTCGTGACGTAGAACTGCCCGCCAAATCCCTTGAGCTCTTCCAGAAAGGCCGCGGGAATCTTTAGACGGCCCTTCTCGTCCACTCTTGCCGGTATGTTGCCCCTTAGCATGTAGTCGTCGGCCCAAAGAACCTGTCGAGCGTTCGCTCCTCACTGGTAGTCCCCTTTAGTGCTTCAAAGCGCCAACCGTTTCGCCACTGCATTTCACTTGCTACCACTCTCTCCCACTTTGTGCCACGATTCTAGTCAGGATCGAAAACTTGTCAAGGGAAAACAGTAGAGGTTGGAAAATTTAATGTGGAAATCATGTAGCCTTGTAGGGTCCTTCTGAAAAACCACTACAGGTTGTGTTAGCGCGTAGAATGCTGGCTAGGATTAGAGCGGCGCTTGCCGAAATATTCTTGCGAAATTGTTGCGTAACAGTAACTGGTAGGTATTTTCTTTCGGAGTTTCGCGTGGGGGAGCTTCCGTTTGCGGCCTAGGGGGCGCCGGGATGTGCTCGTGTGAGTTGCTCCTAGGGTGAATCGGGGGCCATGCCTACATGCAGGTGGGCAAGCTGCCCGAGCATTTCACGATCTTCGGGATTCAACCCCTCGGTGAAAGCGGGATCGTTGAGCTTGGCCTGCCGTTCCGCTTCGCTCAAGTTGCGCAGCGAGTGCAGGCGCTGCAGGATGGCCTGGCGCCTCGGAGGCGGCATTTGCTGCCAGCGAGGAAGCAGCGACTGGCGGACATTTCTCTGCTGCTCGGGGGTCATCTGCTCCCACACTTGTTGCCGGTCGCGCAAGGCTTGCTGCTGCGCGGGCGTGAGGCGGTTCCAGGCTTCTAGGCGCTGGCGAATCTGCGCCTGCTGCTCCGGCGGCAAGCTCAGAAAACGCTGATTGTTCCGCAGGAACTGTTCCTGGCGGCGTGGAGGCATGTCCTGAAGCCTCTCGATCGCTTTCGGCGGCAAATTCTTTGCATTGCCCGCGGGAGGCAGCGCATTCTGCAGCCTGGGCCGCACTTGCTGCCGCGCCGCAGGGCGAGGCGGCGCGGCTTCTTGTTGAGGAGCCGCGTTGGTCCTTTGCCCGTACGCGGACCCGCACAAAAGGCCCGCGGCCAGCCAGATGGCCGCAACATTGCCGAGTTGGAATCGCAGCCTCATTACCTGTTTTCTTTGATCCCTTCGTTCTTCGATACATTCGGAGAAACAGGAAGTTCGGAAAGCGCGTCGAATTTCGAGACCACGTCGAAATTCTCGAGCACCGGCAAATCCCGGATCATCCCAAAATCAGATTCCGCCGTAACCGTAACTTTGTTCTCCTCGATCGTTTGGATCGATTGGATCGCATGGCTTACGACCGACGGATGCGTTGGAACACGCGGCACGGAAGTCAGCCAGACCGACATGGCAACGAGCGCTGTAACCGCAAAGGCAAGCCTCGGCGAAGGCATCCAGTTCCAGAAGTTGCGTGGCGCTGGTTCGGCGGCAATGCGCGCCCGCAAGGTTGCATCAAACGCGGGTGAAGGAGTAATTTCCGCAAGATCGTCGAGCATGCTCGAGAGCGCGCGGAATTCATCGGCGCGCAAGCGGCAGGAGGCGCAGCCGGACAAGTGTTCCTCGACGGCATGGCGGTCGGCAGGCGCCGCCCGTCCATCCAGGTATTCAACTAATTTGCTTTCCAGCGCAGCACATTGCTGCAGACTGCTTTTTTCTTTTCCAAACATAGCACCCTCACTTCCTCACCATACTTCCGATCCGGCAGGAGTCCAGCACAGCCCACTCGCTTACAAGGCGGGCTGTCCGCTGCGGTTCGCCGGCACTCGATCCATCCTCACCGTAGGACTCACGAGTGGAGCCAGCTCAACGCGCAGCGTTTCATAAGCTCGAAACAGCAGCGATTTCAGCGCGCTTTCCGAACACTCGAGAACGCGCGCAATCTCGTCATAATCCAGTTCCTGATACTTGTGCAGCAACACCGCCGCCCGCTGTTTATCGGGCAGCGCATGAATCGCTTTCATGATCATTTCCGCCCGGCAGCGCGCCACGAGTTCCTGCTCGATGCTCGGCGCGCGGTCGGGAACTTCCATCGCCGCTGCTCGTCTCTCTCCCGTATCCGCCGTCTGGTCCATGGAAATTTCCGCCTGGCGGTGCCGGTTGTCGCGCACGGAATTGAGCGCCAGATTCGTCGCGATGCGGAACATCCAGGTGGTGAACTTCGCGCTGGGGGCGTATTCCTGGCGAGCGCGGTAAACGCGGAGGAAAACTTCCTGAGCCAAATCTTCCGCAACAGCCGTGTCGCGGACCATCCGGTAAAGGAAATTGACCAGGGGAGTCCTGTACTTGCGGAGCAAAAGCTCAAAGGACTGTTCGTCCCCGGCTTTCACGTCCAGCATCAATTGGACGTCGGTCCTGGCCATGGCCTCCACAGTCTATCAAACCCGTTTGTTGTCAAAAAGTTGCGGGAAAATCGAAGTGTCTAATTCGAACTCGGTCAGAATAAGCCCTTTGATTTTCAGCGCGATCCAGTCGTCGGTTATTTCCTGCCGAATTGCCGGCAGTACAACTCGCGGTGGGCAGCGGATCTTCAGCTGTGATAAAGCCACCGCGCCAAGTCGAGATTGTGATTGAAGTAGTCGCTGGACGGCGCGTTTTTCGCGTTGTAAACAAACAGGGGGATATCGATTTCGTGCAGCGAACCATGGGAGCGAAGGCCGGGGAAATTTTCCTTCTCATCGTCGAGCTCTCCGAACACCGTGTCCTTGTCGCCCAGCACAACGAGGTCCCCGATCCGTGATGCCATCAACTTGAATTCCCGCGCCGCATCCTCGCGCGTAAGAATTCGCTCGACTCCTTTTACGCCGGAAATAATGTCTCGAACCCGCGCCGCGTCCTGCGGATTTTTGAGATGGATATAGACCGCTCCGCTGCAGCCCCGGTGATGTTTCATGTAGCGATCTCGTCCGGTGGAAACCGCTTTTCGGATTGGCACTCCTTTGCTTGCGCAAACCTGCTCCAGGTCCCAGCACGAACTCTTGGCGTTCATGCCATGGTCCGCGGTGGCGAGGAATGCTGCGTCAGGAGCCGCTTTCATGGCTTGGCCAAAAAGATCGTCCAGGCGCGCGAGGTGTTCTTTCGATTCCGGCGCCTCGGGAGCCCACATGTGCATCGGATAATCCGTGGTGTGAACGTACAGGACGCCGATGTCCGGCCGGGTTTTCAAGATGTTGATGGCCGCCGCCATTAACCAATAATTAATATCCGCACTATAGATCGTACGGCGCGGGGCCGAGTTTCTGGACCCAGTCGGGCGTCGGGTTCTCCGCCGTAAGCACGATTTCTGCGCCGCGCAATAGAAGAGTCGCCGTCTTCGCCTTGCTGGAAAGCAGCGCCGACTTCACGCCTTGCCTTCCGGCGCGTTCAAACAGCGTGGGCGCGAGCACGAGGTCAGCCGACTCCACGTATAACTCTTCTCCGCTTTTTGGATCGAAATACGAATTGGCAATAATTCCGTGCGTTTCCGGCCAAGCGCCGCAACAAATCGAGGCGTTATTGGCATTGGTGACGGAAGGCATCACGCCCTGGACCTGCTTATAGATCCCGTCGCGCTTCCATTGGCCAAGCACGGGCATCTTGCTTTCCGCAAGATAGCCCGGGCCGAAGCCGTCAAACATGATCACGACGACGCGTTGATGAGAGCTTGCCTTGCCCTGGCCCAAGGCAAGATTTCCGAGCGCAGCGGAACCGGCCGCGGCGGTTCCGTATTTAAGGAGGGTTCTGCGGCTATGGCAGTTCGCTCACGAATTTCCTCTCGCGGCAATTTCACTCTTGGATCCGGCGCTAGCAACACAATTCAATACCGGCATTCAATGCTGGCTTTCGCAGTGCTTGCAGTCTTGCTGGGGTTTTGGTTCCCAGCAAGAATCAAACCCCACAAGCTAAAGCCATGCGCCACTTCAAGCGTGAAACAGCTTGGCAAGCAGCAGCATCAGCGAGACGCCGAGAAAAACAAGCAGCGCCATGCGCGTATCCGGCTCGCGGTTCACTTCCGGGATCAAGTCGGTCGCGGCGACGTATAGCGTGACGCCCGCCGAAATCGGCAGCGCATAACCAATCTGCGAATGCAGCAAACCCATCAGCAGAACCCCGGCCACGGTTGCCACGCCCAGCCAGATCGCGGCCAGCAGCGCCGTGCGGCGGCTCTGCCCGCTGGCGAGCATGAGCGAAGCGACGGTAAAACCTTCCGGCATCTTGTGCAGGAAAATCGCCAGAAAAATCACGCCGCCCAGCCAGCCGGAAACCAGAAACCCGGAAGCAATCGCCACGCCGTCAAAAAATGTGTGGATGGAGAGCCCGAGCAGCGCGGAAATCCCCGCGTGGTCCGGCACAAAATGCTCCACGTGCGTTTCTTCTCCGAAATGGAAATGCGGCGCAAGCGTGTGCTCAAAAAAATGCACGATGAAATATCCGACCAGCACGAGAAAGTACGCGAGCCTGCCCGTAAGGGCCACCGATTCGGGAAGAATTTCCAGAAGCGCCGCGGCCAGCATGAAGCCCGCGCCGAGCGCCAGAAAATATTTCAAATACTGGCGCGACCATTCGCGGTGCAGAATAAAAAGCCCGCCGAGAATGTTGGCCCCCGCGGCCGTCAAGCCGAGCAGCAGCGCCAGAATCATGCGGGACGCGGGAACGTGGATGGCTGATGCGTTTAGCATTATTTTTTGCGGCAGGTCTCATGCAGCCCTGCGACTGGAACCTTTGCAGGTACCTGCGGCCGGACATTGTAGCGCTCGCCTTCAGCCGCGAGCATTTGCGCTGACGCCACAGTGCCCGCCTGAAGGCGGGCGCTACACAATGCGTGGATAATTCGCGTCGGAAAACGAATTCTAACCGCTATGCCGGAAAAGAATGACGTCGCCTTCCTGGACGATGTATTCCTTGCCTTCGAGGCGCACCTGCGCGCGTTCGCGCGCCACCGGAAGGCTGCCCGCGGCCAGCAAATCCTCGCAGCGCACCACTTCAGCGCGAATGAAACCGCGCTCGATGTCGGAATGGATCGCCCCCGCGGCCTTCTGCGCGTTCATCCCGCGCTTGATCGTCCAGGCGCGCACTTCCGGTTCCCCCGCCGTGAAAAACGAAGTCAGCCCGAGAAGCTGGTATGTCGCCTGAATAATGCGATCGAGCCCCGAAGATTTGAGCCCATACGCCGCAAGCATCTCAGCGGCCTCGGCGGGTTCCAGTTCAGCCAGCTCGGCCTCGATGCGCCCGCAAACGGAAAGCACGACGGTGTTCGGCCGGCCCACGAGTTTCCCCAGCTTGTGGCGCTCGACGGCCGTGTCCAGTTCGGCCACTTCGTTGTCCCCAAGATTCAAGACGTACAGCATGGGCCGCTGCGACAGAAATTTGTAGCCGTAGATCATCTTGCGCTCTTCCGCGTTGAATTCCATTTCACGCAGCGGCTTTTCCGATTCGATGGCCGCCTTGCAGCGGTTCAGCAGGACCAGTTCCTGCTCGAGAATCGGCTCCTTCTTTTTCTTCAGATCTTTTTCCACGCGCTCGATCCGGCGATCAATTTGGTCGAGGTCGGAAAGCATCAGCTCGAGGTCCAGCACTTCGGCATCGCGCAACGGATCGATCGAACCGGCGGAATGAGGCACGGAAGGATCGTCGAAAACGCGCAGCACATGCGCCAGCGCATCCACTTCGCGCAGGGGCGCAAGCACAGCGGAATCCTTCGCCCGGTCTTTCACCATGCCGCCGACGTCGACGTATTCAACGGTTGCGTAAGTAATCTTTTTCGGATTGTAAAGCTTGGCAAGCTGTTCGAGCCGCGGTTCCGGCACGCGTGCGACGCCGACATGCGTCGCGGCCCGCGCTGATTTTTCATCCAGCTTGGCGCGCGTCAAAATTTTGAACAGAGTCGTCTTGCCGACCTGAGGAAGCCCGATGATCCCTGTTTGCATAGGGCCGAAATCGTAACATACCCATGCGCGTCGCGCCTTACGGCAGAGGCCAGGCACCGATATGATGATTTCTCACCATTTGGATACAGACTTTGGCGCCAACCGTAAGTTAGCTGTCCCGGAAAGTGCTAAGGAATGTCCCCGCCGGATTCCCCCAGCTCGAAGCTGCGAGGAATTTCCTGCCATGGTTTCCACGCTGTGGTGCCTTCGAGGACACTATCGGTGGTCTTTTTATCTCGTGGCATAAAATATATGTAGCCACTTACCGTGAACCTCATGATGTATCCTCCACCCGCAGATACGAACTGTGCCGCCCACGTGTTTAGAAGTGGGTGAACCAGAAATGCAATAGCGTCGTAAAGCTCACCGGTCCCGAAATGGCAAGCAGGCGCATCTTCGAGAGACCGGAGTTCACCATAACCTTGACGCATTTTATCGATAGTCTTCAAAGTGACCCTCTCAGACTCTTTTTCACTCCACCAATTCAACTGCCAAATAAGCCCACCCTCAAAACCTCCTTCTGTGGGTATTGTCAGCAAACGATGCAGTAATTGAACAATACTCCAGTAGTCCGAGGGCACCTCATACTTGATGCTGCGCGTGATTTGTCCGCCGTAAGACGGAATGAGTTCCTCCCGCAGGGTAAGCGACCTAGGTGCCGCCTTGCACCATTTTGCCGCCTCGCTATTTAGAAGAAAATTCAACCAATTATACCAACCCTAAAATACCATGCCGAACATCAGGCGACCCAACCCTATCCTCAACGAATCAGATCCGCCCAAGGAGTGGTCTGGCCTTCGAGGGCCTTATGGGAATCTAGCCCTCTGCCCCGCTCTTGACGTCAATTCGCCCCGCTCGTATGCTTCGCCATCCATCATGGCAAAGACCCACTATCCCGTTGACGCGGATCGCGTGATGCGCGAACTCTGTCGCGTGGACCGGCATCTGGCGCGCGTGATCCGCAAGGTCGGCTCTTTCCCCACCAAGAAGCAAAAGCCGCAGCCTCCGTTTCAGAGCCTGCTCAGGGCCATTGTTTATCAACAGCTCGCGGGCGCGGCGGCGGCGACCATTTTCGGGCGAGTGAAAGCGCTTGGCTCGGATGCGGAAATTCCCAACTCCCGAAGAAATTCTACTCGCCACAAGGGCGAAATTGCGGCGCGCCGGCCTTTCGCGGCAGAAAATCGCGGCGGTAAAGGACCTCGCGAAGAAAACGATCGACGGGACTGTGCCTCCGCTGGCCGCGATCCGGCGGATGAGCGAGGAAGAAATTCTCGATCGGCTCACCCAGGTGCGCGGGATCGGCGAGTGGTCCGTGCACATGTTCCTGATGTTCCAGCTGGGACGACCTGATGTCCTGCCAATTAAAGATTACGGAATTCGCAAAGGCTTTCAGCATGTCTATGGGCTCGAGAAGGAGCCCAAGCCGCAAATAGTCCTCGAACACGCCGAGCGCTGGCGCCCCTACCGTTCGATCGCCAGTTGGTATCTGTGGCGCGCCGTCGATCAGAAAAGAGCGAAGCGCAAGTAGGACGGGCTTCAGCCTGTCTGGTTTTTTCCTGCATGGCAACCAAAAACAAGACAGGCTGAAGCCCGTCCTACTGTTTCTCGCGCACCGTCAGGAACAATGCGGCAAGTCCCGAGAACAACACCGCGCTTTCCAGCCACACCGAATATTGGTGCAGACGATCGAAGGCCACGCGCAAAGGGTCCCCCGCCGCCGTCGCATCCACCGAACCCATCTGCGCGCGCAGCCCGTCCATCCGCGCGATGACACCGTATTGCGAGGCCATCGTGCACAGAATCATGACGAACACGAGCAGCGCCGCGGGGCGCGCCAGCGCTGCAACGGATTTTTCCGATGCCGCCGTCGCAACTAAATAAACGCAGCCCATCACGATTCCCAGAACGTGCAGCCGGGCCAGCGAGTACCCCACGACCGCCCCGGCCAGGTCCTTGGTCGGCATCACGGAAAAAATTCCCTGCGTGAAAACAATGAAAAAGACGATGCCGCCCAGCCAGCAGCCCAATGAAAAAAACTGAAGAAATCGCAGTGTCGCAGTCACCTGGGTTCCCTTTGCTCGCGCCTTGAACAGACGCGCGCGCCCAGAGTATCACACCGCGCCATACCGGAGATGCGCGGGCAGCCCCAGTGGCGCATGCTTTAGCTTGTGGAGGTTTGGCCTTGAAGACCAAACCTCCACAAGCTAAAGCATGCGCCACTTTAAAACTTTTTAAGCACAGCTTGGCAGGCAAACGCTAAGATATTCTCTGGAATGATGGCAACATAGATGTGCGTGGGTAGTGGTGGGCGATCAAGGACTTGAACCTTGGACCTCTCGCGTGTGAAGCGAGCGCTCTAACCACTGAGCTAATCGCCCATAACAGACGCTTCGTTTGTAGCAGAAGCGATAGGGATTTTCAACTCAATGACCACTGCCACGGCAAACCAGATCGCGCAGCTGCAGGCGTCAATTGCACGCGTGATTCGCGGCAAGGATGAGGTGATCCGGCTCTGCCTCGTGGCCCTGCTGGCCAAAGGCCATTTGCTCATCGAAGACGTTCCCGGAGTGGGCAAAACGACCCTCGCCCAGGCCATCGCCAATTCCTTCCACTGCTCGTTCCAGCGCATCCAGTTTACTTCGGACCTGCTTCCCTCGGACGTAGTAGGCACGAGCGTATTCAACCAGATCGAGCAGCGTTTCGATTTCAAGCCCGGCCCCATTTTCGCCAACATCATCCTGGCGGACGAAATTAACCGCACCACGCCAAAGACGCAGTCCGCGCTGCTCGAAGCCATGAACGAAGCCCAGGTGACCGTGGACAACCACACCTATAAGCTCCCGCAACCCTTCATGGTGCTGGCCACGCAGAACCCCGTCGAACACCACGGCACCTATCCGCTGCCCGAATCGCAACTGGACCGCTTCATCCTCCGCATTGGCATGGGATATCCATCGCGTGACTTCGAGCGCGAAATCATGCAACAGCATGCCAGCGGACGCAACGCGGCAGCCGAAGTCGTTCCGGTGATGGAAGCGGAGGAAGTCGAAGTGATGCAGCGCGCGGTCGAGAAGGTGCGCGTGGACGACAGCCTGCGCAACTACGCTCTGGACATTGTCGAGCGAACGCGGAATTGCGAACAACTCACGCTCGGAGTGAGCCCGCGCGGTTTGCTGATGCTGCAGCGCGCGGCGCAGGCCCGGGCATTCCTCGAGGCGCGAGATTACTGCACGCCGGACGATTTCAAGCAGCTCATCCTGCCGGTTTTCGCGCACCGCATGGTGGTCAACACGCGCTACGCGGCCACTCAGAAAAAATCGACGCAGGCCGAAATGGTTCTTCGCGAAATCATGGACACGACTCCAGTCCCCCTCTGATGAATCCCGAATTTGTCGAACGCCGCGTTGGCCCCCCTCTTCTCCGCAAAGCGGTGGGAATTTCGCGCGCGGCCCAGTGGGCCCGATTGCGCCGGATTCTGGACACTCCCAGCTGGCGCAGCTTCGGCATCGCCATGGGCGCGTTGGCGGGTGCGCTTTTCCTGGCGCTCTATTCGGGCGCGGCGGCCGAGGAGGGGCATCTCCTGATTGCAGGGATGTCGGCGCTGTCGGCGCTGGCTTTGGCCGGATGGGTCTCGCTCACCATCGTGCCGGCTCTGGCGCGGCGCACGCCGCTCAACTGGCTCACCTACCAGATCGATTACAAAGTGACGCGCGAGGGCGTGGTGTACATCGCCGGAATTTTTATCGTCGCGCTCGCCGCTCTCAACACGGGAAACAATTTGTTGTTCATGGTTCTGGCGGTCCTGCTCGCCGGAATGCTGGTTTCCGGCCTGCTTTCACGCGTGGTCCTCGGTGGCGTCGAAGTGCGGCTCGAGCTGCCCGAGCACATTTTCGCGCAGCGTACGATTCTGGCCATCGCCGAACTCCACAACGGAAAGCAGATGACGCCGTCTTTCTCCGTTTCGCTCGTGAGCGACGTCGCGTCGAGCGGCAGGAAAAATGTCTCCGCGAGTCCCGCGCCGCCGATACTGGATCGCCCGGTTTATTTTCCGCATATTTCCCACGGTCAAACGGTGCGGCAAAATATCGAGCTGACGTTTCCCCGGCGCGGAGTTTACCGGCAGGATACGCTCGGATTGCGCACGAAATTTCCGTTTGGCTTCCTGCAAAAAACGAGGCGCATCGATTCCAAAATCGAGGCGGTCGTATATCCCCGGATCCAGCCCACGGAAGAATTTTACGAAGTTTTGCCCCTGGTAAGCGGCGAATTGGAAAGCTACCAGCGCGGGCGCGGGAATGATCTCTACGCCATCCGCGACTACCAGTTCAATGACAGTGCCCGCCATGTCGACTGGAAAGCCTCCGCGAGAACCGGCGCGCTGCAGGTAAAGGAATTTGCTCGGGAAGACGAGCGGCGCGTGATGCTGGTCTTCGATCCCTATATCGGCCCGCAAGGGACGGACGCGAAGTCCGAGGAACGCTTCGAGCGCGCCGTAACGCTCTGCGCCGGCCTGGCCTGGCATTTTTATGAAATCAATTCCGTGATTGAATTTCGTTCCGCGGGTTTCGCCACGCCGCGCATGAGCGCCGGCGAAATTATTTACGACATTCTGCGCTACCTCGCCGGCGTCACGCCTCTAAAACCCCAGCCAGGCAAGAGCTTCCTGGAAACGCTCGGAGATTCCCCGGAAATTTTCAAAATCGTCCTGACCAGCCATCCCCGCGGCACGATCCCCTCGCACCTTTGGAATACCGCATATTTTTTATTTGTGTCTTCACTCTAGATTCAATTCTTACGGAGAGTCGGCAAAGTGGCGCATGCTTTAGCTTGTGGGGGTTTGGTTCCTGCAAAGAACAAAATCCAAAAGCTAAAGCATACGCCACTTGAGATTCCGTTCGACCCGGCGATGTGCGAAAATCACGTCCGTGAGCTTGCTAAAAATTCCCCCAGCCGATCTGCCCAAATTCAGACGGCGCTTGCTTTCCTGGTTTGCCGAGCGCAAACGCGACCTCCCCTGGCGCCGCACGCGGGACCCGTACCGCATCTGGCTCTCGGAAATCATGCTGCAGCAGACCCGCGTCGCCGCTGTGATCCCTTACTACGAACGATTCCTCGAAACCTTTCCGGATGTGGGTACGCTCGCGCGCGCGAGGAACGATCGCGTCCTGGCGAACTGGGCCGGCCTCGGCTACTACAGCCGTGCGAGAAACCTGCGACGTGCCGCGAAAGAAATTGTCTCGCGGCATGCGGGCGATTTCCCGCGCCAATACGAAGCGGCGCTGGCTCTTCCCGGCATCGGACGCTACACCGCCGCGGCGGTCCTCAGCATTGCCTATGGCGCGCCGTATGCGGTGCTGGATGGAAACGTCGCGCGGGTGCTCGCGAGGATTGGCGCCGTGCGCGGCGATTTGCGCGCGCCCGCGATGTGGCGAAAGCTCGAGGCCGCCACCCAGGAATTGCTCGCTCAAAACGCCTCCGGCGATTGGAACCAGGCCATGATGGAACTGGGCGCAACCGTCTGCACGCCGAAATCGCCCAGATGCGAGGAATGTCCGGCCGAAAAATTGTGTCGCGCCCGCAAGCTTGGCCTCGCGGAAAAGTTGCCTTCGAAGCGCAGGAAACGCGCAGCGGCGGAGGTAACTCTCGCCGCAGCCGTGCTGCTCGATCCGCAAGGACGCACTCTCCTCATGCGCCAGGTTAACGACGATGGCGCGCTATTCTCGCGCATGTGGCAGTTCCCCGCCCTGGAAACCACAGGAACCGATGCGCGCGCGGCCCTCACAGAGTTTTTGCGTGAAAATTTTGGTATATCCCTGAAAGAAGGTTTGACGCCGCTCGCATCCGCTCGCCACACGGTGACCTTCCGAAATATTCGCCTGGAATCGTATTTAGTGCGCGTCGCGCACTTGCCGCGCATCGCGGGAGCGCGCATTATTCCGCTCAGCCAAATTCCCCGCCTGCCCATCTCCAGCGCCACCCGAAAAATTGCCGATGTAAGTAGGACAGGCTTCAGCCTGTCTGGTTTTCTGAATAGACGAAGACGAAAACCAAACAGGCTGAAGCCTGTTCCACTCGCCGCGCCATTACCCGATACGTTGCAACGAATCCGGTAAACCCGGAACGATGTTAAACTAGGGATTCGCGCCATGGACCCCGCAGCCCAACTCCCGGCTGAACCGATACCGGTGCATCTCTCCGCCATCCGGCGCCATTTCGAGATTTCCCTTTATTTTCTGCTCCTCACGGGCGTGCTCACCCTGGTCTGCACCGGCAAGCTGGACCTGGTCTCAATCCTCGTACTTCCCGCCGCCATGCTCTTCAAGGGCTACCGCTGGTGGCACGACAAGGGGCCTGAGATTTCCAACCGCGTGGCCACCTGGCTGACGGTAGGCTACTTTGTCTTCTTCCCGTTTGACCTCTGGATCATTTCGCGCATGCTGGCGGTGGGCGCACAGAATCCGGGCCTTTACGCCGCGCTCCTCGCCACAGTCCATCTGATGCTGTTCGCCACCGTCGTGCGTCTCTACAGCGCCACCACCACGCGGGATTACCTGTTCCTGACGATGATGGGCTTCACGTCGATGCTGGCAGCTGCCATCCTCACCGTGGACACGGTTTTTCTAGGTTTCTTCTTTGTTTTTTTGGGCCTCGCGGTCTCGACCTTCGTGGCTCTGGAAATGTGGCGCAGCGCGCAGGGAGCGGTCACGCGGCCGATCGAGTCCGGCACCAGCGCCGCGAATCATTTGCACAACGCTCTGGGCGCCACCTCCGCCGTCATTGCCATCGGCTCGCTGGCGGTGGGGGCCGTCATCTTCCTGATCCTCCCGCGTTTCAGCGGCGGCTACATGTCCGGCCTCAACATGCAGTCGACGATGATTTCCGGCTTCAGCGATGATGTGGAGCTGGGCGAAATCGGCGCCATCAAGAAGAACAGCATGGTGGTCATGCGCGTCACGGTTGACGGCGGCCTCCTCGCGGCGCACGGCGTACGCTGGCGCGGCGTGGCCCTCACCAAATTCGACGGCAAGCGCTGGTTCAACGAACCCCATGAACCGACCACGCTCACTTCTCCCGGAGACGGCGGCTGGTTCAAGCTGAATGATGCAGGCGCCCCCCCTCCCAGGAGCGGGATGCCGATGCATTACACGGTTCTGCTCGAGCCCATCGGCAGCTCAGCCTTGTTCTTCGCCAATGAAGCGGAAAACGTGCGCGGGCGCTTTACGGACGATTCGGGCCGGGGGCCCTACGCGCAGCGGCGCACTTACCTTTTGAAAGACTTCACGGGTTCCATCTTCAATCCCTACCACAACTATGCGCGCATGGAGTACGAAGCGAACTCGGTCGTGCCGACGCCCCCGCCCGCGGCCGTTCGCGAGGCCGGCACGGATTACTCCGACTCGATTCGCGAAACCTACTTGCAGTTGCCGGCGCTCGATCCGCGCATCCCGGACCTCGCGAAGCAAATCACCGCGCGGGACAAAAACCCATACGATAAGGCGCGGTCCATCGAAGGCTATCTGCACTCGCACTATGGTTACACCCTGGACCTCAGCGGGCCGCCCCAGGTTGATCCGCTGGCCTACTTCCTCTTTCAAAAGCGTGCGGGGCATTGCGAATATTTCGCCGCGGCCATGACGGTCATGCTACGCTCGCTGGACATCCCGGCGCGCTACATCAACGGATTCCAGACCGGCGAGTACAATGACGTCGCGGGAGATCTCGTCGTCCGCGCCAGCGACGCGCACAGCTGGGTCGAGGCCTATTTCCCGGGTTTCGGCTGGCTGACGTTTGATCCCACGCCACCGTCGAACGACGAAAAATCACGTGGCTTGCTCGACAAGCTATCTCATTACTGGGACTGGTTCGAGCTGCAGTGGAGCGAGTGGGTCATCAACTACGATTTCATCCACCAGATTACCGTGGCGCAAAATTTGGGCCGCTTCTCGCGGGACTGGGCCGAGCGGATTCAAGCCGATTTTTCGGCCTTCCGCCGCCGCGCCACCGACCGCATGAAGCTCTGGCAAGAACAGTTCTCTCGCACTCCGGCTGGGCGAACGGAAATCTTTGTTTTTTTCGGAATATTTGTAGTGGCCATCCTCTTTCTCCGCCCTGAGGTGCGCCGGAGACTCGCAGTCATCTGGCGCACGCGAATAGTCCCCGCCCGTGAGATGACGCCCCACCTCGCGACGCTTCAGTACCGGGAAATGTTGCGCGTACTGGGCAAGGCAGGGTTTCGCAAGACAGACGCGCAAACGCCCATGGAATTCGCCGCGTCCCTCCCGGACGGAACCCTCGCCGCGCCGGTCTTCGAGCTGACCACGATCTACCAAGCCGCCCGCTACGGTGACAAGCCCGCCGACCCGCAACTCGCGTCCTCCTTGATCGACCGTATCCACAACTTCCTACGCAAAAAGTAGCGCGCGACCCAGTGGCACATGCTTTAGTTTGTGAGGGAATTGCCGAATCTTTGTAGGGCACGGCTTCAGCCGTACCGTAATGTAGGGGGAATGAATACGGCTTTAGCCGCTGGCTTGCTCGGAGTCGAGTCGCAACACAGGTACCTCAATCTCACGATATTGCCTCCACTCAGGACTAAACCCTCACAGGCTGAAGGCCTATGCCACAGTCCGCCATGCTAGAATGCTCAGACCGTCCCGCCGTAGCGAGACGCATTTCCATGCCAAAAGCCGGATTCATCAGTCTGGGATGCCCGAAAAACCTCGTGGACAGCGAGGTAATGATGGGTGTGCTCGCGCGCAACGGCTACGAATTCACGCCGCGCGCCGAGGAAGCCGACGTCCTCGTCGTCAACACGTGCAGCTTCATCGCCCCGGCGCAAAAAGAATCGATCGACACGATCCTCGAGATGGCCGAATACAAGAAATTCGGCGTGGCCAAAAAATTGATCGTCGCAGGGTGCCTCGTCGAGCGCTACCGCGATCAGATCCTCGAGCAGATTCCCGAGGTCGATGCGCTGGTAGGCACGGGCGAACTCGAAAATATCCTGGCCGCCGTCGAAGGCGAATTGCGTCAGGATGCCGCGAGCGCGGCGGTCTTGCCATCATATCTGTATCACGATCTCACGCCGCGCATTCTCTCGACGCCGAAGCACGCCGCCTACATCAAGATTGCCGAGGGGTGTGACCATCCCTGCACGTTCTGCATCATCCCTCAGCTCCGCGGAAAATTTCGCAGCCGCAGGTTTGAGTCCGTAGTGCGTGAAGCGGAAAATCTCGCCGCCGCGGGCGTCCGCGAAGTGACGCTCATCGGCCAGGACACGACGTCCTACGGCGAAGACCTCGGCC
>CAWFVW010000021.1:0-31988 GCA_963819395.1 uncultured Acidobacteriota bacterium | reverse complement strand
CCCGGAAAGCCCTCCACACAATATGGGTTTGGAGCCATCACCTACGCCACGTCTCCGCCGACAGGATTGCTGGGCGTCGGCTTGGGAGGCGATAGCACGCCGCGAATGATCGCTTTCCAAATGCGCATGGAGTTTTAGACTCATCGCGCCATTTTCCGCTGGAATTTTCTAAAGCTTTAAACTCAAAATGTATTGGCAGTAAGGATCATCGCGGTTGGGTATCCTGGCACTATTGGCGAGGGAGTGAATGACCACACAGAGCAAGCTAGATCGGGCCGAAGAGTTGGAAGGCACTCCAACGAATGCCTCGCCGGTCACAAAAGAAATCCGCCGCGCCTGGCGGCTCGTTCTGCTGGGCGGACCGGGAGTGGGGAAAGGCACGCAGGGCGAACTCCTGAGGGAGCGTCTGGGAATTTGCCACATCTCAACCGGGGATCTTTTCCGCGCCGCCGGAAGCCGAAACGCGGGCCACCGAACACCGGCGATGGCGGCGGCGATGCAATACATGCACCGCGGCGAGCTTGTTCCGGATTCGACCGTGTGGGAGCTGGTTCGAGATAAGAGCGATTCCCTGCGTTCCCGCGAGGGCTTTTTGCTGGACGGATTTCCGCGCACCATTGCCCAGGCGGAGCTGCTGAAAACATTCCTGGAAGGGGAGGGGCTTTCTCTCAGCGCCGTGGTGGAATACGAAATGCCCCAGTCCGAAATTGTTTCGCGTCTCAGCGGGCGCCGAATCTGCGCGAAGTGCAGAGCGGTTTTCCATGTCCAGTGGCGCCCTACCAAAACCGAGGGCGTCTGCGACGAATGTGGCGGCCGGGTGTACCGTCGCGATGATGATAATCCTGAATCGATTGCCATCCGCCTGGAAACCTACAAGCGCAGCACCGCGCCCCTGATCGAGTTTTACAGGAATCGTGGCGTGCTGCTGCCGGTTGACGCGGCCGGAACCCCCGAAGAGGTCTTCGCGCGAACGATGGTCGCGCTGCAATCGCGCGCCGGGTAACGCAATATCCGTTTGAAATAGACATCGACTCCCTCCACCGCATGTGAGTATCCTTGGCGGAGGACGTGAGCCATGCTATTCACGAATCTCATTCTCCTCACACTTCTGTTGCAAGCTCCCGAGCAGTCCACCCCTGCCGTTACGGTCCAAGCCGGCGGCCACATGTACCAGCTATTTTGCAGCCGGGAAGGCGAAGGGATCACCGCTTCAGAAACGGGTCTTTGCGAAAAGACGGAATCGGGCGGTGTGCAGCATTTTGAGATCCGCGACGAGGACGGAAAATCGCAGTTCTCCGAGGACGCAACCGGCGGCAATCCGTTCGCCTACGTTGGTATCTTTTTGTTTGCCCATGGGGGCAGGCAACTTTTGTATGTCGATACTTCGCATGACGGGAAGCACGGCAGCGGCTTGAAAGCCGCGGATGTGATTTATTACTTTGACCCCTCGGCGTCAGGCCTGGCTGCCTTTAGCCCGCCACTGGTGGGTGTTGACGGTTTTGCGCAGGGTAGCGGCGGGGTGGGCCTTTCCAAAACTTTTAATGCCGGCTTTTTTCAATTTTCGATACTGCTTGGTTTTAATTGGGCCGCTCATCGAATTGAGATCGTGCCGGACCAGATCGTATTTTCCGCTCTGGCTCCTCCCGGCCAGCAGAAATCGCGGGCTTCCGCCGCCTCGGGAGCGGTGAAACTTTATAGTAATCATGCGAGTGGTCCTCTCAAAGCAGAAATAAAAATTGCGCCGGGTCACGCAGTGACATGGTGGGAGTCTCTCGATCCCGTCGAGAAAACCCCCGCAAAGCAGGTTGTAACCATCCTGGCGGCATGGGCACCCGCTTCCCTTAAACCCGCGGACAACGCCCCCGAGGGCGTCCAGATGGTCTACTACGACTGGAACAATCTGTGGCTCCAAATTCAGGTGGACGATCAAACCGGCTGGATCAGAGGAACCAGCAGTTATCGTGCAATCGGCTTGGAAATGCCAAGCGAGAAACGGTAGCGTCAATCACGCGATTCTTCGATCACACAATTTCATTCGAGATCCAAATCACGGAAATATTTCGTCGAAGGAACTGATGACGCTGTGCGTGCCGGGAACGGGCACCGAAGACTCCGTCCGAACGCAGAGCGCCGTTTGCATTCCCGCATCGCGGGCAGCATCCAGCTCTTTACCAACGTCGGAGAAGAAGAGCATGGCCGAAGGTTCGAGAGCGACTGCTTCGGCAATCCGCAGATAACTTTCCGGCGCGTTCTTGGGGCCGGTCGTGGTGTCAAAATAAGCGCTGAGGAATCTGGTCAAGTCTCCGGCGGCAGTACTGCTGAAAAGGAGTTTTTGGGCCAGCACGCTGCCGGAGGAAAAAATGCCGATGCTCTTGCCCTGCCGCGACCACCGGGCTAAAGCCGGCGGCACATCCGGATACACTTCTCCGCGCAATTCACCCGTGCGGTAGCCTTCCTGCCAGATTTTTCCTTGCAGCGATTTTAACGCGGAACACTTGCTGTCGCGATCGATTAACCAGGCGCCATAGGCCGCCGCCGATGCAAGCTCTTTTCCGGGCGAGGCGTCCATCCACGCTGGCGGATTGAATTCTCCGGCAGCGTCGGCACGATGCTGCGTACGCAACGCATCAATGTCACTGCGAATACCCGGCTCACTGGCATGTTCCAGAAGAAATTGCCGCAATCTGAGGCGAGCGTAGGGAAACAGAGTGCGGAAGACGAAATCGATGGGAGTGGTCGTGCCTTCAATGTCCAGCAGGATCGCTTGAATTAAATTTCCGCCGGACGGCGCTGGCACTGCTAGCTAACCGCCGGGGGCGCGGAAATATAGGCCGGGCCGAAGCAAACCGGCTCGTAGCCGCGGTCTGTGCCGCTACCGGTGTAGTGCGGCGTCCAACCGGCGGGATCCTGGAAGAGGCGAATCGCGCGAATGCAGCGGTCCGAGCACAGATCGAACCAGTGGTGAGTTCCGAGGGGCACGCGAATCAGGTCCCCGGCTCCCACCTCAATCGCAACTACTGGCCCTTCTTTGGGATGAATATGGAACACGCCCCGGCCCGCAAGGATGAAGCGGACTTCATCCTCATCGTGCCAATGTTCGGTGTTGAATCTTGCCAGCATCGCATCCAGCCCGGGCGTCTTTGGATTGACGTCAATGACGTCCGCTGTGACATAGCCGCCGCGCGCTTTGAGATCATCGATCTTGGGCGCGTAGGCCGCGAGGATATCCGCGGCGCTGGCGTTGGGCGCAAGTGACGCGCTCGGCTCCCAGCGTTCGTATTCAATGCCCATGGTCGCGAGGTAACGCGTGATCTCTCCCGCTTCGCTGAGGGAACGCTTTTCATCTGGAATCCGAAGAAGAGCCATGGACACGTACTCCTTACCGCGCAAGCGCGAATGAATGCAAGATGCAGCTTAATTATACTCCGTTTCGCGACCGGCCCAATACTTCCAGCAGAAACTCCAGGATTTCCACGTGGCGCTTGGCTTCAGACAAGTCCTTCCCCCACGTGTAAAGTCCATGGCGGCGAATCAGGAAGCCGTGAACGGCGGAGTCGCGTTGAAGCAGAGCCTCGACGTCACCTGCCAGTCGAGGGATGTCCTGGCTATTCTCGAATATTGGAAGGGTTTCACGGTGTTCGTGCGTGCGGACGCCGCTCAGGCCCTTGAGCATCTCGAATCCCTCCAGCGGCACGGCCCCTTCGGCCGCAGAAGGAATCAGAAAGCAGAGTGCTCCACATCGAATGCGTGTGCAGCACCGCGCGAGCCCCGAGAGTGCGCACGATGGCAAGGTGCAGTCCCGTCTCCGCCGAGGGCAGCCCCTTCCCACGGACCACGCGCGCCGATTCGTCGATTTCCAGGAATTGCCCGCGTCGAGCGCGCCTTTGTCCAATCCGGTTGGAGTGATCGCCAGCCGCAGGGGCCGCGTCGCTCACAACCGCGCTGAAATTTCCGCTGGTTCCGAGCACCCATCCGCGCTCGTAGAAAATTCTTCCGATGTCCGCAAGCGCCGCGGCCAAATTTTGAAATCGGGCGCCCGATTTTTTTTGCCGGGAGCGGCGAGACGGCTTTTCTATGTAGACGTTTCCTTGCTGCAGTCATGGCTCGGATTATCGCATGCCCAGCCTGCCAAGAATATTGATTGTGACCTCGCGTGGCGATGGCGCTTTAGGACACGCAGATCGGCTGGGGAAATTGCAAATGATTTTGTCATTCCGAACGAAGTGAGGAATCTCTGTTTGTTCTGGATGCGGCACAGGAGAGATTCCTCGGCGCGCAGCGCGCCTCGGAATTACAAAATTTTAGGTTTCCTTCACGCACAGATGCCCGCCTGAAGGCGGGCGCTACATCAACCAATTCGCGCTTCCGCGGTAAATTATCTTCGCGGGGCATAGCTACCTGTAGTATCAAATGCGCCTGCACGCCGGCCATTCCGAGCGGGCAGATGGGAAACAAGAATATGACGACAGGCTATCGCTGGTTCCGGGCGGGGGACTTGAACGGCTTCTTCGCGCTGATGTTTGACAACGTGGCGAATCTCGTGATTCTGGCCAGCATTCTGACCGGCGCGTTCGGTTTCCCGTTGTCGATCGTTTTGTACCGCATGGTTCCCGGCACCGCCATCGGCGTGCTGGCCGGCGATCTTTTCTACGCCTGGATGGCGGGCCGCCTGGCCAGGGAGACGGGGCGCGACGATGTCACCGCCATGCCTCTCGGGCTCGAACGCTCCCAGCATCTTCGGAATGTCATTCGGTGTTTTGGGCCCCGCGTATCTGGCAACGCATGACGCGGATCTGGCGTGGAAAATGGGCATGGCGGTGACGGTTCTCGTTGGCGTGTTCAAGATTGCGCTCTCGTTTTTCGGCAACGCTGTCCGGCGGGCCCTGCCGCGTGCGGCGCTGCTGGGCTCAATCGGCGGAGCGGGCCTGGCACTCATCGCCTTGCTGCCCATGCTGAAAATGTATGCCGACCCCATTCCGGGTTTGCTGGCGTTCGGCGTAATTCTCGTCTCGCTGGTGGGCAACGTGAAGATACCGTGGAAAATTCCGGGGGCGCTCGCTTCCGCGCTCGTTGGCATTGCTGCTTTTCATCTTCTCCGCGCGGTACACATCATGAGTCCCATCGCGGCGCCGCCGGCGGGCGTTCCCACGGCATTTCATTTGGCGTTTCCCTGGCCAACGGTGGCATTCGTGGGCGGCCTTTCGCTCGCATGGGTCTACCTGCCGATCATTTTGCCTTTCTCCCTGGCGACGGTGGTAGGAGGGATTGACAATACTGAGAGCGCCGCAGCCGCAGGAGATGTCTATGACACGCGGGCCATCCTGCTCACCGAAGGCTTCTGCACATTGCTCGCGGGGATGTGCGGAGGGGTCGTCGAAAGCACGCCCTACATCGGCCATCCTGCCTACAAAGCGATGGGAGCCCGGGCAGGCTACGTGATCTTGACTGGCCTGTTCATCGGACTCGGCGGCATCCTTGGCTATCTGCCCTTTATCGTGGCGTGGATTCCGGCAGCGGCGATTGCGCCGATCCTCGTTTACATTGGGCTCGAAGTGATTTCGCAGGCATTTTTAGCAACCCCTGCGCGCCACGGCCTGGCGGTTGCGGTCTCGCTCCTGCCTTCTCTCGCATTTCTGATTGCGCTCGAGGTGACCGCGGCGCTCGGGGCGGTCGGCGCTCCTGTGACGCAATTGACCGGCGACGTCGGTGAAACAGTCCGCACGGTGATCCTGCTCGGAAATGGTTTCATCATTTCTGCCTTGATTTGGGGAGCGGCCACCGCCGAACTTCTCGATCGCCGGTTTGTACGCAGCGCGTGGTGCCTGGCCGCAGGCGCGCTAGCTTGCCTCTTTGGTGTAATCCATTCGCCCGCGGCGGCGGGGACTTTTGTCCTGCCTTGGCGCGCCGGCTCGCCGCTGCCTTGGCACTTCGCGGGCGGCTATCTGGGCGCGGCGTTAGTGGTCTGGGTCTCGAAGTTTTTCCCGAAAGGCGATCCGCTAACGGCAGGCGAAGCGGCTGGGAATTAAGATTCAGGCGAGTGCTGTCCGCTGAATTCGTGGGAGACGTTCACGCGATTAATTTTCGCGGACCGCTGTTTCCCGAAGTCCTCTTTATGCCGGACGAGAATTCTAAGTTTTTTTCGGCTCGCCAGTCGCCGACCCCAATTCAGAAATGTGAATCCTCAATCGCCTGATCGACTCGCGCGTGAGGTCCGTGAACTGAATCACCATTCCTCGCTCGGGCTCCGAGCGCGTGACGATTCCCTGCAGGGGAATGTCAAGAGTTCCCTGACGAAGCGCAAAACTGACCTTCGTTCCCTCGGGCAGAGGCTCCGGGTCGACAATAAACATGCCATTCAAACTCAGATCTTTCACCTGACCAAACCCCTCGAGATACACGATATGACTGCCCGATTTTGGCTTGAAACGTTGCGAACCGCGCCTTTCATTTTCAGCCATTGAAACTTCTTCTTCAATCCGCGGAAAGCACGACCGGATTTTGCGTCAGCAGGGCCACGAGCGCGGCAGGGTCGGTGACCGGCGGACGGCAAGAAGTACCGACGCAGACAAGCGCTTGCGGGACGTCGGCGCGAAGGTGCGGCAGCGTTTCCGACAATGCGGGAGCGAGGGCATCTGGCGCCGCGATTCGTTCCGGCGTAACGCGAAGGACGGCTTTGGCGAACCGGTAAACGGAATTGGCGGCCCTTTCGAGTTCGGCGGCCCGCGGATCACCGCTTGCGCCGGTGACGACCACCTCGAACGCCCCGCGCGTGTGCAGCAGCGCGGCAAGGCCATAGCTCGCGGCGTGAATCCCGAATTGCGGCGCGATGCGCGCGAACGCTTCGAGTGTCCGTTCCGCGCACGAACGGTAGCGCGCGTCTCCGGTGTAGCCGTGGAGCCTGTCGAGCAGAATCACCGCAGTGGAATTTGCGCCGGGCGTGGGCGAATCCTGGAACGGCTTGCGGCGAAGATCAAGTCCGCCCATGGGCGGCGCTCCGGAAGCGCGGTCGAAGAAGCCGCCGCCTTCGTTGTCAAAATATTCGGCGATGGCAAAATCTCGCCGCTCGCCGGGCAGCAAGGAAATATTTTGGATCGAGTGTCGTCTCATAGGCATCGAGGAGCGCGATGGCCGCAAGTATCTGGTCGTCGAGCGATCCGTCAAGTCGCGCGCCTCCCATGCGATGGGCGAACCCGCGCGCGTCGCTCCAGGCCTCGCTCAACATACGGTCAAGAGTCTTGAGGGCGAAAGCCCGGCACTCGGCGCCTTTCTCGCCGCCGAGAACCGCCGCGGCTTCGTGATACGCCGAGACATACATCGCGTTCCAGGCAACGTAAAGGGTCGTGTCCACAAACGGCGCGGGCCGCGCCGCGCGCGCCGCCAGCAATTTCCCCTTGGCGCGGGCGAGGATCTGGAGGATCGTAGCCATTGTCGTGTCGCCGCCGATCGTCCTCGTCACTTCGGCAATGGACCGCGCGATCCACAAAACATTTTTCGCCGCATTGTGGTGCATCTCCCCGCGCGGCTCGACGTCATAGCGAAGCTCGACGATGCGCGACTCTTCCGGGGTGAGGACCGCGCGCACTTCGTCCAGCGTCCACGTGAAATAATCGCCATCGTCGTCCAGCGTCTGGTCGGCGTCCTGGCTCGCGTAGAATCCGCCGTTCGCCTGATCGGAGAGCACCGCATTCGTCCAATCGATGATGCCTTCCGCGATCTCGCGAAAAAACGGCTCGCGCGTGACCTGATAACCGTGCAGAAAATTCTTCAGCAATTCCGAATTGTCGTACGACATTTTCTCGAAATGCGGCACACACCAGCGCTCGTCCACCGAGTAGCGATGAAACCCGCCGGCCAGCTGATCGTAGACTCCCCCCGATCCCATTTTCTCCAGCGTGAACGAGGCCACTTGCAGCATTCGAGTGCCGTGGCTCGCCTGGGAGAGCTCGAGCAGCAGATCGATCGCCGAAGGATGCGGAAATTTCGGCGCGCGCCCGAATCCTCCGTTCTGCGCATCAAACATATGCGTGATGGATTCGGCCTGATCCTCCGCCACGCGCGAATCGAATTCTCCCCGGCCGCCCGCGAACGTTTCCGCCTTCGCCACCGCTTCAGCGAGCCGCGTGGCGGCATCCTCCACTTCCGCGCGCCTTTCGCGAAATCCCGCGGCAACAGCTTCGAGAATCCGGCGAAATCCGGGACGCCCCATGGAATCTTCCGGAGGAAAATAAGTGCCTCCATAAAATGGGCGCCCATCCGGCAAGAGAAATCCGGTGAGGGGCCAGCCGCCCTGCCCGGAAAGCGTGCTGATGGCGGCCTGGTAGCGAGCGTCCACATCGGGCCGCTCGTCGCGGTCCACTTTCACGGGGACAAAAAGGTGGTTGATGATCGCGGCCAGTTCGGGATTCTCATACGATTCGCGGTCGATCACGTGGCACCAGTGGCACCACACCGCGCCGATGTCGAGCAGGATGGGCTTATCTTCGGCGCGCGCCCTCGCAAAGGCTTCCTCGCCCCACTCGTACCAATCCACCTCCTGGTGCACGGCGGAGCGAAGATAAGGGCTTGCTGCTCGGGCGAGGCGGCCTTCGGATTTTTCATTCACGCGATTCCTTTTCGGACGCTCGAGGCGCGGCCGCGCAGAAGTTTTTTAACGTTACTGGATCGGATGCTGCGGACCGGTGTCTTCAGGATCGATGGGCTTGCGCCCGGAAAATCCCTCATCCTGACGATGATAAAAGCGGATGCGATCCTCGCCCAATCGCCAGCAAAGGTACACTTCTTCATTCCGTATGACAGAAGGAAAATCCACCAGACCCGAATCAAGGTCCTTCACGATACAACCCGTCGACTGGATCTGGTCGAGGGCGTCCTTCACCTTCGCGACAACCCGGTTGAGGTCGGCTCGCATCCGCGCGGCCACGTCGTAATCGATCGTAACCCCGCCCATGATCTGGATCCGGTTGGCGATGGCGCTCAGGCTTTCTTCCAAGTCCGCCATCTGGCGGCGCCCTTCCATGGCGTCAATCAGAAGCGGCTCGACCTGGCGCCGGGCGTGCTCCGCCTCCGAGAGGCTGAATAATCTCTGTTCGTGATCTTCTGGGTCCATGAATGTCCGCCCGACTCGATCGGCTGAGACGCGGCCTGCCGCGGTTCTATTGTCAATCATTGCGCGTTGCATTTCCAGTCGAGACGCGACGCGATAGGGAGAGAACTTGGGGCCCCGCACCTTTCGCGACTTTTGTGAAGGGTGCGGGTTTTCCGCCCGGTGGCATAAGCTGCAGTTCCGTCGCGCCAAATTCCGAAACGGATGTGGTAGAGTTTTTCCCCAATGCGCATCTTCGTTCTGGGGACCGGAGCGACCGGCTCTTATCTCGCACACCTGCTCACGCGACAGGGTCACCAAGTCACCTGCGGCGACCGCGACCTCGACCGCGCCCGCCGCTTCCTCGGCAAGAAAAGCACGATCCCGGTGGTTCAGGTGAATGCGCGAAACCTGTGGGGTATTGTGAGCGCCGCCAGGAAGTCGCAGTTGCTGGTAAATGCGAGCGCTTCGGTCTTTAATGAGATCGCCCTGCGAGCGGCATTACGCATCCGTTCTCATTATGTGGACCTGAGCGCGCACCTCACGCGGAATCCGTTCAAGGCCGAACAGTTTCGCTTCGACAAGCGTTTTCAGGAAAAGAACCGTGCCGCAGTTATCACCGCCGGGGCCGCGCCAGGATTGACAAATCTTCTCGCAGCTCGCGCCTCCGCGCTGATGGACTCCGTGGACGCCGTGTACATCCGCCTGTATGAAAGCACCGAAAGCGAAGACCCGGTTTCGCAGTGGTCCGCGGAGGTTTCCTTCGACGAGGCCATTTCGCTTCCCCGCATCGTGCGCGACGGACGCTTCCGGTTCGGAAAGCGTTTCGGCGAGCGCGAAAAATTTCGCTTCCCGCCGCCGATCGGCGAGGCGAATGTGGTCCTGGCAGCGCAGGATGAAGTCGGCACCATCCCCTACTTTCTGAAATTGAAGGAAATGGACGTAAAAATCGGCGGCAACGAAATCGACCGGCTGCGGCGCTGGTACCGCCAGGGAAAGCTCTCCAAGTCGCGCGGACTGGTTGCGTCGCGCTTCCCGAAAACGCCGACGCCGCGCCAAGTGGCGCGCCTGATCCGGCAGGGCCGGCTGCAAAACGCGCGGTTCGCCGCAGCCGTCATCGTGCGCGGTACAAAACAAGATCGCCCCGTGGAAATCCGCTACGACGCTCTCTTCCCTTCGCTCTACCAAATTCGCCAGCGAGGCCTCGCCCTCTCGCCCGTCTCCTACGCTACGGCTCAAGTGGCCTCGCTGTTCATCAAGCATTTTCCGCGTGATTCGGCGGGGGTTTTTCCTCCGGGCGAAATTCCGCTGGAAGATCGCCAGGCTATTTTCAAGGACCTGAAATCACGCGACATTCGCGTCACAATGAAAGTCACAAAGAAGAAACCATTGGAGGATGAGGAGTTTTAGGCTTTTAGTAGCGCGGGCTTCAGCCTGTGGGGGTTAGTCCTTGCAAGTCCCAAAACCCACAGGCTGAAGCCCGCGCTACTTTGCGGCCTACGGCCGCGCTTCGTAGATCAAATTAAACGGCGTCTCCGTGGCGCGGCGGAATTTTGAAAATCCCCCCTCGGTCACCACTTCCCGCATGCGCGCTTCGCCCGCCTGCGCGCCCAGCGCCAGGCCCACTTCCTGCGAAAGCGAAGCCGGCGTGCACAGCAGCGTCGAGGCCGAATAAAAGACGCGGCCAACCGGATTCAGATTATCTTCCACGCGATCGTTTGCGAAGGGCTCCACGATCATCCAGCCTCCCTCAGGCGCCATGGCGGCATGAACATGCCGCGCCGCGCCGACCGGATCGCCCATGTCATGCAGGCAATCGAAAAATGTGACGAGGTCGTAGCCGGTCCCCGGAAAATCCTTGGCGTGGGCCACTTCAAAATCCACGCGGTCCGCAACGCCCGGCTTCGCGTGCGCGCGCGCGGGCCGTCTGGATCGATCCCTCGTGGTAATCAAAACCGGCAAATGTGGATTTCGGATAGGCCTGGGCCATCAGCACGGTCGACGCGCCGTGTCCGCAGCCTACGTCCGCCACTCGTGCTCCGGCCTTCAGGCGCGCCTCGACGCCCGTCAGCGCGGGAATCCAATAGTCGTCAAATTTGCGGCGTATCCGGGGCGAAAAAATCGCTCCGTGCCGTGGAATAATTCGTGGTCGTGCTCGTGCCAACCCATGCCTTCGCCGGTGCGAAAGGCTTCGACTAATTTCGGCACGGCCTTTGTGGCGGCGAGGGCCAGCTGAAAAGCGCCCGGCAGAAACGCAGGGCTTTTTTCATCGGCGAGGGTAAAGGCCTGTTCCTCCGTTAAGCGATATCGCCCGGTGCTGGCGTCCAGCGTGATGTATCCGCCGGCTGCTTGCGATGCGAGCCATTCGCGCACGTAGCGCTCCGTGGTGCCTGTGCGGTTGGCGAGTTCCGCGGGAGTTTGCGGGCCGCCTGCTGCCAGGCCTTTATACAGGCCGAGCTTGTCGCCAATTACGACGCACGCGGCATGCAAGGTCGCGCCGAATTCGTTTACACCGCGATGAATCATTTCATTCAGTTTTTTCTGGTCAAGCGCCATGACCTTCCTCCAATTTTTTAAGTTTAGGTCAAAACGAAGAGGCCGGAATGCATACTCAAAAACCTTGCGTCAGTGTCTAGAAGCTGCAATCAGTTTGGCCGGATTCTACTCGCGACTCGAAAACAACGCAATCGGGTATTCCCGTCGAGGGCCTGACCCACGTGAAGGATCCTGGTGCCGGGATGCAATGGCATCCCGGGGACGCAAAGATCACTCCGGGGAAATTGCTTCCGCATCCGCCTCGAGCGCGGGGCCGGTTGGGTGTTCATCCGCAAGTTCCCTGCCCTGCGGCGGATGAATCAGCACGGGAAGAATGAGCGCTACTGTCATCACGCCGGCAATCAGGTAGAGAGCCTGCGTATAGTTCCCGTTCAGCTGCCGAAGATAAGCGAACAGCAGAGGGCCGAAGACCGCGGCAAACGCCCAGGGCACCATCATCAAACCAAAAATAGAGCCAACGTCTCGAGGTCCAAAATAGTCGGCAGCGAACGCGGGGGTAATGCCATACGCTCCTCCATAACACATCACCACAACGAACGTGGCGAGGAACAGCAATGGGAGCGAATGGATGTAGTGGTAGGTCCAAAAGAGAAACACCTCGACGAGATACATCATGAAAAACGCCATTTTCCGGCTGGTCAAGTCGGAAACATAGGACCAGAAAATTCGTCCGGCGCCGTTGCCTATCGCGACCCAGCCGACGAGGCCCGCCGCCACGGCCACGCTGGCTTTCCCCATTTCCTGAAAAATCGGCGACGCCTGCGTGACAATCGACAAACCCGACATTGTGTTAATCGACATCAGGAAACAGATGGCCCACCATTGCCAGGTGCCGAGTGCTTCGCCGATCGTATAGTCTCGATCGGACCGCTGCGACATCTGCGAGGCGGAAGGCGTCCAGCCCGCCGGCTTCCACCCGTCCGGCGGATTTTGCATGCATGTTCCCGCGCTGATGGCCACGACTCCATAGGCGACACCGAGATACGCGAAGGTCGGCATCAGCCCAACGTGCTGAATTAACCATGCCGCCGCAGGGGCCGAGAACAACGCCCCCGCGCCGAATCCGGCAACCGCGATTCCGGTAATAAATCCGCGCCGGTCAGGAAACCACTTCACCAGGACCGCGATCGGAACCACGTAGCCCATTCCAAGCCCGATTCCCCCGATCACTCCATAGCTGAGGTAGAGCCACCAAAGTTTGTCACCTGCAAAACTCGCCAAAAAGACGCCGCCGCCCCAGAGCAAGCCAGCGGTCATCGCCACAACTCGCGGGTGGCGGCGCTTCATCAACAGGCCGCCCAGGTACGCGGAAAGCCCCAGAAAAAACCAACTGATCAGAAATGTCCAGGTAACTTGTGTGATGGTCCAGCCAAATTCCTTGGTGAGAGGAATGCGGAAGACGCTCCATGCGTAGGCCGAGCCGAGGGCCATTTGCATGAATACGCCGGCTACGGCGATCCACCAACGATTCAGGGATGGCATGATTCCTCCAACGGCGGCTCCGCACACAATATCACGACACCTGTAGCGCAGGCTTCAGCCTGTGGGTTTTAGTCCTTGGAAGGCCAAACCCCCGCAGGCTGAAGCCCACGCTACTTAAAATCCGCAACACCCGCTTGCGAACACCAGTCTTCCCAGGCCCGGCCCTGGCTCAGCGGCTGGGTGTGGAGATTGCCCGATTGATCCACTTCCCCAGGCGAAAGATACGTGATCTCCTTACCTGTGGACATGGCCTTAATCAGGACTTCGGCGTTGAGGCAGAGATAATACGTCGTAAATACCACATCCTGCACCGATTTCCCGGCGACCACACTGCCATGTCCACGCATCAGCGCCGCCCTGCCCTGGCCCACGGCTCGAGCCAGCGATTCTCCCATTTCGTTTGAAGAAACCAGCAGATCGGTGTCGCCGAATTCCTCGCGGATATCCCAGACAGGCACCTCGTGTCCGATTACGGATGCGGAGTGAATTGCCGGGCGCATCGCAGTTTTCGTTACGGCCAGCGGAAGCAATTCGTGCGCGTGATTGTGGCAAACGGCGAAGACGTCAGGCCGCGCCTTGTAAATGCACCCGTGAATGAATCGCTCCTTATACGGACTGAAACCGCGCAGGTCCACAGGAGTGCTATCCAGATTGAATTCAAGAATGTCTTCCCTGGTGACGAGGCCCGGCGCGCGCGACCGCGACATGAAGAACCGCTGCGGATTTTCGGGATTGCGAACGGTGACGTGCCCGAAGGAATCGACCAGCTTCAAATGCGCAACCACGCGGTTCGCAACCACGAGTTCCGAAATTGCCGCGCTGGCATCCATCTAAAAATTCCTCCCTGGCCCAACTTTCAATGGCAAAAAGACGCAGGAAGTTTGCACGCAACGGAAAGAGAGTGCAAGGTTTTAAGTGGCGCATGCTTTAGCTTGTGTGGTTTTAGTCCTACCGAAGACCAAACCTCACAAGCTAAAGCATGCGCCACTTAAACCGCTAGTGGCAGCCGCAGGAACTAGGTGTGCAGCCGCATCCGCCGGTAGAGGAAGTAACGCTGGAAGTGCTGTCTCCGTTCGAGGATTTCCCTGCGCTGAACACAGAGAGCTGTAGGGTATGGAGTTTGCTCGCGCACTTCGGGCATTCGATTTCCTGGCGCTCGGACATCACAATGCGCTCATAGCGCGCCTGGCAATCATTGCAAACATACTCGTAAATTGGCATCCCCGGACTCCTGAACGGATCAATTCGGTTGAACTTTCATAGCAGAGTTTTACACGATCACAGTCGCGAAGCCCGGCCACTAAAACCATCGACGCAGGTCGGGATCACTGTTCTCAATGTCCTGACGGTTCTTATTATTCCAACGGTCAATCCATTGCGGACGGAACACTATCACGAGCGCCAAAATGAAAGCTATGAGATCTGGGAATGGCTCCGGGTGCGAGCCCCAGTGAATCATCAAGAAATCAACTGCAAAGAATACACTTAAGATCAACAGCGCAGAAAGAATGCGCCATTTCAGCCTTATCTTGGAAATGGGACGAAACGGCGATGAAAGCTCAGGGGAAGCACCCATACTCTAATCTAATATACCTAAACCAAAAGATACACAAGCCGTTGTTGCTGGGACTCAAAAAAAAGCAACCGCCTCCGGCGAGCCGGAGGCAGTTGGAATGTCTCGGGATTGAGCTGAACTAGTCGCCGGCGACTTGCTCAGCCACCTGAGGTTTCGACGCGCCATTTCCATTGGCGTTGCTGATGGTCACGGGAGCGACGGACGGTGTCGCCTTCTTGATGTCGGAGACCGACCCGATTTGCACCACTTCCTGCGGCGCCTTCTTCAGCACGAGTTCCTCGTACATCTGGCGGACGCGGGCCTCTTCCTTGAGGAATTCAGCCCGGCGCCGGGCGCGATTTTCCTCGGCCGCGGTGTTCGGGACTTCGTGGTCGACGGAGCGGACGCGAGCGGCGTCTTCGGCGTCGATCACAAGCGAGTGATCATAGGCATCAAGGCTCACGGCTCTGCCCTTGGCATAGATTTCGTGCTTGCCGTGTTCCTTGTACCACTGCGCGACGGTCGCATTCTTGTACATGTTCTCGATGATTTTGCGCCAGCCGATGCCCGTGTTGTACGCGCAGAAGGAAATTTCGCCCTGCTGCGTCGCGTACGGGATGATGCACATTTCGGTGCGGCGGAAATCGTAGTTGAAGAGGTCCTGGAACCACATGCCGGCAATCATCAGGAAATTCCAGGGATCCGTCTTGCGGCGCTTCATGGCGTCTTCGTACGTACGCTCCGGTCCGGCGGTTCCGTACTTCTCGCGCTGGTTCGGAGTCAGGCCCCAGGACTTGTCCATTTTTCTGAGCAAATCGATCAGGCGGAATGTCCCAGGCGCCTCGTACGGGTTGTAATTCTTGAGCATCGCCAGGGCGAATGTGAAATTGGAAAAGTTCTTGCTCCGGGCGGCGTCCGTGACCTTCTTGATGTCCTCGACGAGTTGCGGCACGTTCAGGAACTTCGGCACGGGCGCCCATTCCTTGGTGTCTTTGTTGATCAGTACGCCTGTGCCCACCCCGCAATTCGGATGGCAGCCGCAGCTGACCGTGCCCCACTGGGCGTCAGGTCCGTGGGAGAGGTCTGCGAATGCGGAGAAGGTGCTGATCAATGAAATCGGGAACCAGTCGCGAGTCGGCTCGATCCTGCCCACTTGCGCGCTCACGTCCTGGGCCAGATGCGACAGCGTGTAGCGCTGCTTCATGCGGCGTTCGGGAGTGATTTCTTCGTCGCGGCCGGTGAACGAAACAGGCTGAAACGCCACGAAGGAGATTTTATTCGGATTCTGCATGGCGAATTTCACAATCGCGCCCACCTGGTCGTTGTTCAGGTTATTGACGATCGTGGTGACCAGAATGATCTCAACGCCCGACGCGTGTATGTTGTCGATGGCCCGCAGTTTCACGTCGAACAGGTTGCCCACCTGGCGGTGGCTGTTGGCATCGTTGCCGATGCCGTCAAATTGCAGGTAGACGTACCGCAGGCCGGCTTCAAACGCCTGCTTGCAATAATCCTTGCTCTTGGCGAATTCGATGCCGTTGGTCGCCGCCTGCACGCTGTTGTAGCCGATCTTGCGCGCGTAGCGGATGGCATCGAAGAATCGCGGGTGCATGGTGGGCTCGCCGCCGGAAAACTGCACGGACATCTGCCGCCGCGGCTTGATCCTCAGCGCGTTGTCCAGGATCTCCTGGATCTCTTCCCAGGAAAGCTCGTGGACGTATCCCACTTGATTCGCGTCCATGAAGCAGGGATCGCACATCATGTTGCAGCGGTTGGTGAGGTCCACGGTGAGCACGGAGCCGCGCCCATAACGGACGGTGCTGGAGCCGTGCTTGTGCAGGTCCTCGTCGTTGTGCGCCGGAATGTCGCGGCCGGGGAAGTTCTGCTCGATCCAATTCAGGAATTTCGCGTCAATGGCCATCATGTCTTCGTACCGGCCATGAATCGGGCATTCCTTGACCATCCAGACCTGCCCGTCGCGCTCGATGATCTGCGCCTTGATTTCGCCGACCTTTTCGGACATCAGGTCGCGCCAATCCTTCTTGCCCTCGAAGATCGCATCGCGCGCGTCCTTGACGCAGCCCGGGCAGAGCGAATCGGTCTGCCGCGGCCAGCCGAGCGTGGGCTTGGACTTCTCCCACGACTTCAGCAGCGGCTTATCCGACCACTTGGGCGTGAAATTCGGATTGGGATTGTGCTTGTTAAAAAAGTGGATCGTATCAAAGGTCACGCCCGCGGTCTTGCAAAGGACATAATCCATTGCCTTCCATGCACGTGTGCCTAATGTTTGAGGCATTTTATACAATCCTCCACAAATACGATTCGAGTTAAAACTTCCATAAACGAAAGGGAGCCCTCAGTAGAAGAATACGGCCCCTGTTGCCTAAATAGCCTAGCAACCACTTCCCCTGAACGTCCAGATAAACCTTTCCCCCTGTGTACTTTGCACGTTAACCCTGACCCGCGTCCAGATGGATGTACCAGAAGGCGCAAATCGCGCCCTGAACGGCAATTTGGTGCAGCCAACGGGAAAGACCTCTGACCGCTGTATTTCCCCCTTTGCAAATGTGAATAAGACCTCAAAAAATTGCCCCCCTGAAAAATTGAATTTGCGCGAAAAAATGGGCTTTCTCTGGCAAAGATACTTTCGCACTGGAATTATTCCCATATTGCAATTAGATGAACGATTGGAGTGAACAGGTGCCTTTGGGGCGGAAAAGGAAGGGAGCCATTTTGATCCTGAGGCAATTGACGATGCCCGGGCTTGCCCCTGCACGCCCATGATTGTTCTCTGTAGATGCGACCCGCATCGGCCAAATCCCCGACTCAATTTCGGGGAATGGGGCATGGCATGGTAATCAGAGCTTTGCGCGCTTGCCACAGCGAAAACAGGCACCTCCCACCTTTCAGCGCGTTTATCTCCTGCAAGTTAATGTGAATACGGATGATAGATAGACGAAACGAACCGAATACTTCCCAGCGGCCTGTCTTTGGCAGAAGGGATGGGAAGATACTTCCCCAGTACTCATGTACTCAAAAATTGGCCCCATCCGCCTATCGCCAAAAAACACGCTTGGGCTCAGACTGTTCTCATACACCCAATTGAACCTGTTTTAGGAGGCTGAATCATATGAAGCGTTGGTGGTGCATGGAATGCGACACAGAGGTGGAGTTGGGAAAACACGGCCAGTGTGGGCTGTGTGGATCGGAAGCCGTAGATATGCTTTCAACTGATGGAGATATAAATCGTTCCGTTTCAATGAAGGACGAGCAATCAGAACCAGCTCAGGCATGCGTTTGACCTGAATAACGTGAGTCGATCAGAATTCTGCAAGATCAACGTTTAGGACGAGTTTAGATAAGGAAAGGAGGCGAAGACAACAAGACAGCCCGGGGGGGACACTTAAGGTAACCGGGGAAAAGGAGATATACATATGCAGACCAAGCTACGTGTCATAGGTTTGGTAGTCGTAGCGAGCCTGCTCTGGATAACCCCAGTATCTGCGGTATCCCAAGGGGCAACGGTGAAAAGCAAGGCTAAGAAATTGAAAGTGCATTACACAGGGATAGCTTCCTGGTATGGGCAAGACCGACAAGGAAAGAAAATGGCTAACGGCAAGCCGTTTGACTGCCATAAGTTAACGGCCGCCAGTTGGTACTTTCCTCTCGGGACAGTGATCCGGGTGGAGAACGTGAAAAACGGAGCGTCCGTGGTTGTGACGATCACAGATCGAGGTCCAAATCTTCGCCTGAACCGGATCCTCGATCTGTCTGAAGCTGCAGCAGAACGGCTGGATTACGTGGGAGAAGGCTTGACGTCTGTATTCCTCTACCCCATGCCGGCTTTTGAGACGCAAGCCGCGCCTTTCGATTCTGGGCTAATAGATACGCCCGCTAGCCCAGAGCACGGCGAATTAGAGGCCAGAGCCTTCGCCGCGCCGATGTAATTTTTTACAGCCGCCTAGGAGCGCCAGGCAGTTCCTCGGCGTAGGCGGCTCGCACCTGACAATTTCTCCTGGCGAGATGCCAGGATCGACCTCGTAGTGGCTGGGTCAATGAGGACGCCAGCCACGATCTGTGAGTCGTGTGCGACAAGGGGTCCGTATGCGCGCCGCTTCCAGCCCCAGGCGTGCATCCAGGAAAGTTCGTCGTATACTGGACGGACTCAACTTGGGGAGCACGCCATGATTCGTCACATCAAGAGCGGCCAATCCGCCGAAACGAAAGCCGAGAACAGCGCGCAGGTTCGCAAAACCGTGGAAGCGATCCTCTCGGATATAGCCGCACGCGGAGAAATCGCTGTCCGGGAATATTCGGAGAAATTCGACAAGTGGTCGCCCGCATCATTCCGCCTTTCGCAGAGCGAGATTGACGAGTGTATACGGGAGTTGCCGCGGCAAGTCATTGACGACATTCGATTCGCGCAGGAGCAGATTCGCAATTTTGCGCTAAGGCAAAGGGCCGCGCTTCTGGATGTGGAAGTGGAAACGATTCCCGGCGTCGTGCTGGGACACAAAAACATCCCCGTAAACAGCGTCGGGTGTTACGTTCCGGGCGGGCGGTATCCGATGGTCGCGTCCGCGCACATGAGCGTGGTGACGGCCAAGGCCGCCGGCGTGAAGCGCATCATCGCGAGCGCACCTCCCACCGGTGGAAAGCCCCATGCAGCAACAGTTGCGGCCATGCATTTTGGCGGAGCGGACGAAATTTACGCATTCGGCGGCGTGCAGGCCGTCGCCGCCATGGCCCTCGGCACGGAATCGATCGCGCCTGTGGATATGCTGGTCGGGCCGGGCAATGCATTCGTTGCGGAAGCGAAACGTCAGCTCTTCGGTCGCGTTGGCCTTGATTTACTGGCGGGGCCGACTGAAACCCTCATCATCGCGGACGATAGTTGCGATGCCGAGATGGCCGCCGTCGATTTGATCGGGCAGGCGGAGCACGGGCCGGGAAGCCCCGCAATCCTGCTCACCAATTCCGCAGCGCTCGCGGCGGAAGTTCCGGCGGAGATTGAAAAACTTTTTTCGTGGCTGCCAACCGCGGAGATCGCCCGGCAAGCCTGGCAGAATTGCGGCGAAATTATCCTTTGCGACACGCTGAACGAAATGGTGCAGGAGGCCGATCGAATCGCCTCCGAACACGTGCAAGTGCTGACACGTGATCCAGATTATTTCCTGAAGCGCATGACCAATTTCGGCGCGCTGTTTCTCGGCCCCCGCACCAATGTCGCGTTTGGCGACAAGGTGATTGGCACCAACCACACTCTGCCGACGATGAAGGCGGCGCGCTACACAGGCGGGCTGTGGGTGGGCAAATTCATCAAGACTTGCACGTACCAGCGCGTGCTCACCGATGAGGCCGCCGCGCTCGTCGGCGAATATTGCTCGCGCCTGTGCGCGCTCGAAGGCTTCGCCGCGCATAAGGAGCAGGCAGACCTGCGCGTGCGGCGTTACGGCATGAAAGTGGTCGCCTAACGCTGGTACCACCTTGGGAGGCAAAGATACTGTCATGGAGGAATTAGAATCGCGGCTGCATGCTCTTCGACCGATACTTCTCGCCGAACGCGGCGGCGCTTTTCGTGATCTGTTTGACGAGTTTATGCAGCACCGCGAGTTCGAATTGGCCCTCCACGCTGTTTGTGACTTTATTCTTGAATATGATCCTCCGCAGGTAAGCAAGTCGATTTTGGATCAGATTCAACGCTGTCACACCATGATGAAAATAGACGACCGTTGTGTTGAAGAAATGAGACGCCACACTGATGATTCCCTCTGAGCAGGCATCTGAAGAACGTGGGGTAGCCGTCGTCACCGGCGGCGCGGGAAGCATGGGCACAGTGATCTGCGGGGCGCTGGCACGCGAGGGCCTGCGAGTAGTGGTCGGCTACAATCGCTCGGCGGAGAAAGCGAAAGCGCTTGCAGCTGGCCTGCCGGGAGGTGGACATGCGGCACTGGCCTCGCACGTGACGGACAGCGTGGCGCTGGCCGCACTCGCCGCGGAAATTGAGGACCGCTACGGCTTCTGCGATGTGCTCGTGAATTGCGCGGGCGTCACGCGATTCGTGCCGCATGGCGATCTGGACGCGCTCGACGACGCCCTGGCCGACAACATTCTCTCCACCAACGTGCGCGGCCCGTTTGCCACTGTGCGTGCGCTGCGATCCTTGCTTGAAAGAAGCAAGCACCCCGGCGGCGCGGTGATCGTCAACATTTCCTCGATCGCCGGACTGACCGCGATGGGCAGCAACGTGATTTATTGCGCGTCGAAGGCGGCGGTGGACAACATGACCAAATCGCTGGCGCGCGCGCTTGCGCCAAAAATTCGCGTCGTGTCCGTCGCGCCCGGCGTTGTCGACAATGACTTCATCCGTTCGATGGACCCTCGCTGGCTCGAAGAGCAAGTTGGGCGCACGCCGCTCAAGCGTCTCGCTGCCACCGAGGAAGTGGCTTCCGCGGTGATCGCTGCGATCAAGCACCTCACCTTTACAACTGGCTCGATCATTCCTGTGGATGGCGGTAGGCCGCTCAGCTGAGTAGGACGGGCTTCAGCCTGTCTGGTTTGCTGCTGTGCACAGGAAATCAAAACCTGACAGGCTGAAGCCCGTCCTACTTAGTCCCACGGCAATCCTACATAATTTTCTGCTAGCGTTGTCATGGCGGCGCGCGAACTGGTCACATAGTCCAGCTCGGCGATCTGGCGGCGCTGGTCGAAGGCGTTGTCCGTGTCAAAACGGTGGAGCATGGACGTCATCCACCAGGAGAAGCGCTGGGCTTTCCAGACGCGGCGCAGGCAGGTTTCGGAATAGCGATCGAGAAGATGAGTTTTTCCGGTGGCGTAAAATTCCACGAATGCTTTCGCCATGATGCGGACGTCGGCCACGGCGAGGTTGAGGCCTTTTGCGCCGGTGGGCGGGACGATGTGCGCAGCGTCGCCCGCGAGAAACATTTTTCCGTACTGCATCGGCTCGACTACGTAACTTCTCATGGGCGCGATATTCTTCTGAAAGATCGGGCCTTCACTCAGTTTCCAGTCACCGTCCGCAGCCGTTCTCAGCCGCAATTCGCTCCAGATGCGCTCGTCGGGCCAGGACTCGATGTCTTCATCGAACGGCACCTGGAGATAGAGACGGCTGATATCGCGGGTGCGCATGGTCAGCAAAGCGAAGCCCCGCTCGCTGTAGGAATAAACGAGTTCGTCCGATGAGGGCGGCGCTTGCGCCAGAATGCCCAGCCAGGCGAACGGGTACTCACGGTTGAATTCGGTGAGTACGCCCGCGGGAATGCTGGGGCGGCAGATGCCATGAAAGCCGTCGCAGCCCGCGATGAAGTCGCAGTGGAGTTCTTCTGACTTCCCCGCCGCACGAAATCGGATGGACGGTTTCGCGGCGTCAAATCCGTGCACGCTTACTTCCTCCGCCTCGAAAATAATCGGGAGGCCCGCCGCGAGACGCGCGGCGACCAGATCCTTGATCACTTCCTGCTGCGCGTAAATCGTAACCGTCTTTCCGCCGGTCAAAACGTTAAAGTCGATGCGGTGGCCGCGCCGGTTGAAGCGCAACTCGATGCCGTGATGCGTCAGACATTCCCTCTGGAGGCGCTCGCCGACTCCCGTTTCGATCAGCAGATCGACCGTGCCCTGTTCGAGCAGGCCCGCGCGGACGCGCTCCTCGATATATTTCCTGCTGCGCGTTTCGATGACGATGGTTTCGATCCCCTGCAGGTGGAGCAGGTGGGCGAGGACCATTCCTGCCGGACCTGCCCCGACTATCCCAATTTGCGTGCGCACTTTTTTCCTTTCGCGGCCTGGTAGCACAGGCACTCTTGCCTGTGCGGGTTTCTCGATTTCAAATCGTTCGCGCGGTGCCGACAATTGCAAAAACCGCACAGGCAAGAGTGCCTGTGCTACTAAAACCAAAGCCCATGCGCAGTTTAGACATACAGGACGCAGCTTGTCCACGGAGATGGCGAGCTAGATAAAAATTTTGAGAAGCGTATCGCGGAAAGCCTAGCCGTTATTCGTTCGAGATGGGGCGGAGGACGGCGACAGCGAAATGCGCCAAGAGCGGCGCGCCTTCATCCAGCTGCAGCCAGCGCACGCCGCAATGGTCTTTCAGATATTTGCCGACGCGAGCTTCGTTGATGCCGAGATGTTCGGCGAGTTTTTCTTTCAGGTTCGAGCCTTCGCGGGTTCCGCGTCCGCTGCGAAGCATATTGCCGATTCCGACCCGCAGCGTCTGGCACGCTTCGGCGTAATAGTAAGTGGTCTGGTCCGAATCCGTGATCAGGAAAACGCCTGGACCCGCGGGCGCTTCGTCAGCCTGCTCCAGCGAATGGATAGAACAAGCCAAAAGGCGGCGAAGCTGAGATTCGAGTTGCGCCATGCGCGAGGAAAGCGCGGGATCGCCCGAGCGAACGCGTGCCGAGGATGACGCAAGAGTTGGGGCGACTTCATAACTGCGCACGGGTTCCGGCTCGCGAACTCGAGATTCCGCAATCTCCGCCGACGCCGAGGAACGGGCCACTGGAAGCGTTCGCGCCTCCGCGACGTGATCAAACATGGATGGCGGAGCGGGTGGCGCAGCCGGAATTGATGAAGTGGAAACTGCCGGGCGCACGCCTTTGTGGCGCCCTCGCCCGCCGCGGCGACCGCGGCGTCTTCGTCGCCGGTCCGGGCCGGTTTCGGTTGCCGGCGTCGCGGCTGCAGCTGTGGCTGACGCAGCCGGCTGCTCAAAAACGGATTCTTGTTCGCCCTCGCTCATCTCTTCCCCTGTTTCACCGGGCTGCTCTTCGGAAAATTCTGCAATGATCGGCTCCAATCGGGTCACTGGCTCTGCAGTGGTTTCGCTGACGGCGACGCCCGCGACCGCGGCAGGCGTCACCGGAATCGGCGCGCCCAGACGGACCAGCCCTTCTTCCGCTTTTTGTTTCCATTGCGGGCGGCGGAAGCGCTCGGCGGCCGTCGTAAACCACTGGACGGCGTCGGAAGTCGCGCCCGCTTTTTCATAAAGCTGGCCAAGCTCAAACGCCACCATGGCGTCGTGCGTGCGCTCATACAATGCGGATAGCTGTCCGGGGGGATCCGCGCTGGTTCTTGCTTTGCGGATGCGGGCCTGGATTTGTCGCCAATCGCTCACTGGGCGATATTGTAACAGCCGCAAGCGCGGGGAGCCATAGGGACTCGTGGAAAGAGCAGGAATGTGTTCTGTCATCAGTAGCGCGGGCTTCAGCCTGTGGGTTTCCGTCAGTGCTGGATGACGGAAAGCCACAAGCTAAAGCATGCGCCACTGAGTGGCCTACGCGCTCGCCTGATTCAGGAGCTCGATGGAATCGCGGTCCAACGCAAGCTCAACGGAAGCGATTAAATCTTTCAGCTGCTCAAGATTCGTCGCGCTCACGATAGGCGCCGTGATGCTTGGCCGCGCCAGCAGCCACGCAAGCGCGATCCTCGCGGGAGTTGCGTTGTAATTTTTTGCGACCTGGTCCAGCGCCGCGACAATCTTGAAGCCGCGTTCGTTGAGATACTTTGTCACGTTGCGCGCGCGGGCCTTTCCCGCCACATCGCTTTCCGAACGGTATTTACCAGTGAGAAATCCTCCGGCCAACGGAAAATAATTGATTACGCCGAGCCCCTCCTTTTCACAGAGCGGCTCAAGGTTGGTTTCGTATTCCGCGCGCTCGATGAGGCTGTAGTTCGGTTGAAGAGTCTGGTACGCGGGCAGTCCCAATTTCCTGCTCGTTTCAAGGGCCGCGGCGAGTCGATCCGCTTTGTGGTTGGAAGCTCCGATGGCCCTGACTTTGCCTTGCTTGATTAATTCCGCGTGCGCACCCAATGTTTCTTCCAGCGGCGTTTCCGGATCGTCGATGTGAGACTGGTACAGATCGATGTAGTCCGTTTGCAGGCGCCGCAGCGAATCTTCCGCGGACCGCAGGATGTGGGATCTCGAGAGGCCTTTTTTCCCATCGCCCATGTCCATGCCGACTTTGGTGGCGACGATGACTTTATTTCGATTTCCGCTTCGCTTCATCCACTCGCCGATAATTATCTCCGACTCTCCGCCCGTGTGGCCGGGCACCCACTTGGAATACACGTCCGCGGTATCGATGGAATTGAAACCGGCGGCGAAAAATGCATCGAGCAGTTTGAAAGACGTTGCTTGATCTACGGTCCAACCGAAAATGTTTCCCCCAAAAACCAGGGGAGCAATCTCCAGTCCCGTCTTGCCCAACTTGCGCTTGTTCATCTTGACCCTTTCTTACGCGATTCTTTCCGTGAGTTGGATGAAATACCCAGCCGGAAAGGTACAGCCACCAGTAGGACGGGCTTCAGCCTGTCAGCTTTTGACTTCTTTTGGCGCGGCAAGAATCAAAACAAGACAGGCTGAAGCCTGTCCTACTAAAATCAACCCATGAGCTACGCCAATCCTGCGGCGCGAACAATCGAGCTCGCCCGCTCGGAAGGATTCGATCTCTGCGGCATCGCTCCGGCCGCGGAGTTTCCCGAACTGGCGCATCTGGAGGAGTGGCTCGAGCGCGGCCACGCGGGCGAAATGCGCTACCTGCACGACGCGAGGCGCCAATCGCCTGCGAACGCGATGCCAGGCGCCCGCAGCGTGATCGTATGCGCGCTCAATTACAATACGGCTTTCCCGGCCTCCACCGATGCTCCCGTGGAAGGGCGCCCGCAATCCGGTCCGCGCGGCTGGATCTCGCGTTATGCCTGGGGCGACGACTACCACCACGTCCTAGGCGAAAAACTCGAAGCGTTGATTCAACATCTGCGCCGCGAATTTCCGGAGCCATTCGAGGCGCGAGCCTACGTGGATACCGGCCCCATCGTCGAACGCGTCGCCGCGAAATATGCGGGACTCGGCTGGCTCGCCAAAAACACATGCCTCATCAATGAAAATCTGGGTTCGTGGTTATTCCTCGGCGTGATCGTGACGACGCTGGATCTCGCTGCAACGCTGGATGCTGCGGAATCGCCGGCGCCGGATTTGTGCGGGAACTGCAGCCTGTGCATCGACGCCTGCCCCACGGGCGCCATCGTCGAGCCGTACGTGCTCGACGCGCGGCGCTGCATTTCGTACCTGACGATTGAGCTGCGCGGCGCGATCCCGCATGAATTCCGCGAACCCATCGGGCGGCATGTCTTCGGCTGCGACATTTGCCAGGACGTTTGCCCGTGGAATCGCCGCGCGCCGGAGACGTCGCTGCCGAATTTCCAACCTCGCCGGCGCGAGGAGCACTCGCTCTTTTCGCCTGAGCTGGAATGGCTGATTGGCGCTGACCGAAGAGGAATTCCGCGCCATGTTTCGCGGAAGCCCGGTGAAACGAACGAAGTGGCGCGGCCTGGTACGCAATGCGTGCGTCGCGATTGGAAATTCGGGGCTGCGCAAGGGCGAGCCGCGCTACGCGGAAATTTGCGCGCGGCTTTCGGAACTGGCCGCGTCGAGCGATGCGATCCTTGCCGAGCACGCGCAATGGGCGCTCGCGCGGATCGGATTTTCGTCCAGATTTCCGGACTGCGCGGATTTCCGTAAGTCCTTCCCGGCTCACGCGCGCCTGCCAGATCAGTTGGAAACCGCACAGGTCCGTGCCTGGCGCACATGGGCCGGTTGTGCCGCCCGATGGTCGGAGTTAGAATGCAATTGCCCAGTGACACTGAGCTATCATCCAATTCTAGTGAGGAGGTATCCATGTCACAGCAGGCTGCAACGTCACAAAAGGAGGGTCCTTTGGCCCACGTTCTTCCACCGCTCCCGTACCCCAGCGACGCGCTGGAGCCCTACATCGATAAGATGACGATGGAAATTCATCACGACAAACACCACAACGCGTACGTCACGAACCTGAATAAGGCGCTCGAGGGAAACGCCGATCTGCAGGCTCTGTCGATCGATCAGCTTCTCAAGAGCCTCGACCAAGTCCCCGAAAATATCCGCACGGCCGTGCGCAACAACGGCGGCGGCCACTGGAATCACTCGATGTTCTGGAAGCTGATGAAGAAAGGCGGAGGCGGCGAACCCGCGGGCGCGCTGGCGGACGCGATCAAGTCTTCGTTCGGCTCGTTTGCCGAATTCAAGACGAAATTCGCGGCGGCCGGAGTGGGCCGGTTCGGCTCCGGCTGGGCCTGGCTGGTCGTCAAGGACGGCAAGCTGGCGATCGAATCCACGCCCAACCAGGACAATCCGCTGATGGCCGGCGGAAAGGCGATCCTCGGACTGGACGTCTGGGAACACGCCTACTACCTGAAATATCAAAACCGCCGGCCCGATTACATCGAGGCGTGGTGGAACGTCGTCAACTGGGATGAAGTCGCGAGCCACTACTCGGCGGCGAAGTAACAACTCCCATCGAAAATTTCCGAAAAACAATCGGCCCATCCGAAGATCGAACCGGATGGGCCGCGGTTTTTAGTAGGACGGGCTTCAGCCTGTCTGCTTTTCGTAAAGCGAACCAGGATCAAAACCTGACAGGCTGAAGCCCGTCCTACTCAGACCTACGTCGCAAATCTTTCGCGCGCAAACATGGGCAAAAGCCGGTTCCGCGAGCGGGCAGCCTCTCGCGGCGGAGCGGCAGTCTTTTCGGGAGCGCTGGCCGCGTGCGAGTCTTCAGGCGTGGTTTGGTTCGTCGCGAACGGGAAATCCGAACAAACTTTCCGGCGCAATCTGCCCTGACGCAGTAAGAGCAGGCATGCGGCCGAGCGAAGCTTCACGGCTGAGCGCCACGCGATCCGCGACTCCAAACTTCGCCAGCAAGGAAGAAACGTGAAATTTCACGGTGCGTTCCGCAACGTTGAGCTTCGCGGCGATTTCCTTATTCGAAAGGCTTTGCAAGATGCAATCCAGCACTTCCTGCTCGCGGCGGCTGACCTTCACCCCGGCTCCAAGGGCGCGCCCTGCGGCCAAAAGCTCTTGGGCCCGCTCCGCGGCGGCGTCCAGGAGAGATTCCCGGAGGACAACCATCAATTCGTAATCCTCGGGCGCCTGCCCCCGCACCAGGCAATGGACGGCAAGCAAGCCCGCTATTTTTTCCACCGGCATGCTGCCATCGGGTTCTGCGTCGACGCGGAATCGCACCGCCCCCGAGGAACGCTCGCACAACACAAAACTTTGCATGAGAAACTGTGGATGTGGATTTTGTATTTCGGCGGACTGCTTTCGTCGGCGTATCAGGTTTGGCCTCACAGTTTTCAGTCCAAGCTGGGGGGAAGGACCAAATTTAAATTGTTCAATTCGAAGCGATTCAGCTTGGGCTATCAACGAAGCGTGGCCGCACCCTCCGATTCCGATCGCCTGCAGACCGGAATTGGGACCGACTCCGAGAGACAAATTTCGTCCCCAGGCTTCTCTCGTAATAATGGAAGCCACGCTTCTCGGCATGACCGTCATCTGCACATGTCCCGAAAGAACACAGACACAGAGCAAGCCGCTTACCATCTGCAGATGCAATAATTTGCACACAATCGGAAGGAGTTGACCCCACTTCCAGTACCCCGTTCACCTGACTTCCGGTAGAGATTTCCATGTACCAGCAAAATTTTCATAATGGTACAGCTCGAAATGCCTGAAAGCGCTTTGCGTGGCGACACGATGCCAGTCTGATAACGTCATCGCGAACGGGTGCGTCATGGTCTTTTCGATCGAATCCCCGGCATGGTTGTTCTCTTTTGCGCTTTGGAAGCTGGATGTGTCGTTTGCAGCAACCCCCTCGAGCATTGATCAGATCGCTTTGCGACTGAACCCACGTCGTTTCAGCCATTATCTGGCTAGGCTTCATGTACTTTTTTCCCCCTAGCGCGCGGGTGAAGCTATCTCCGCGTCCTCGCTTTTCTCAGTGTCCTCTGTGTTGAAAGCCTTTTCCGGAAAAAGATTTAACACAGAGGACACTGAGAAAAGCGAGGACGCGGAGAGTTCAGCGCGTGAGGATGCGAGTTTGTCCGGGCGACAGAAGTTGGTAGCGGATGCCCCGCCAGCGGATTTGCCGGCTGAATAGCGCCACCATTGTGTTCCACAAAGCCAGGAACGGCGCGGCCGCCGCGAGGAAAGTCCAGATCCAGCCGTCGGCCAGCAACTTCGTCTTCCACTCCGGAAGTACTTCCATGATGGCGGTAAGGCGCAGCACGCCGCGCCCCATCGATAGGACCGGGGGAGCCAGCGCCAGGAACAAAAGGTGAATGGCAGGGGCGCCCGTGACCAGATTACTGAAAAATAATCCGACGCCCATCAGGATAGCGCCGCAGTAAAACGCATGGGCAAGTCCGCCCAGGGCCCACAGTCTCGATTCGTACACGCGAGTGATGATGATCTGCCGGTTGGTGAATTCGAGGAGGCCGGCTGCGTCGCAATCGAACATCGTGGGGACCATGCACTCCGGCGCGAACAGGATGGGAAGTCCGGACTGGCGCAGCGCGTGGGTGAGCGAAAAATCGTCGCTCACCGAACCGTTCCAGAATTCCAAGCACGTTGCATTGCTCGAAGCGTTCCCGGCGAATCGCCGTGCCGCCTCCCCAGCAGAAATTCCGGTGATGCTCGCCGAGATAGGTCGCGGCGGGCGCGTTCCAGGCCGACGCCAGCGCGCTCCAGAATCCGCCGGTCTGCGGAAAAAACCAGCGAAACGTCGTCACCGCGCCGAGGTTGGAATCCGCCAGCGGCGCCACGAGCCGCGCGAGCCAGCTCCGGCCGGGACGCCCGTCGGAATCCGCAAAAACGTAAACGTCGAACCCTTCCGTGGCCTTCAGAACCGCCGCGCGGAGGTTGTTCACTTTCTCTCCGCACTCGTTCGGCCGCCCGGCAATCACGATGTGAATTTTGTGCTTGCTGGCCGCGGTGACTGCGCTCGATGATTTTGCGCGCGGGGTCATCGGCGCTCGCCATCGCGAAGAAAATCTCGTAATCGGGATAATCGAAAGAAGCCAGCGCCGAGATGTTTTGTTCCAGCCCCGGCTCGGCGCCCTTCACCGGGCAAAATAAAGCCACGCGCGGCGCGTAGAATCCGGAATGCCTTCCGGCGCGCCGCTGCGCCAGCCGAAGCCAGCCCAGCCCGTCCCAAAGATTGTACAGGCCCTGCAAAATCTGTTCGACGACGAGCAAGTAGAACAGTGTGAGCATCGCCTGCCCTGCGGCACGAGAGGTACAGGCCGGAGCATATCAGATAAATTTCGCCGCGTGGCCGGCGGATGGCCCGGTTACTATCGCTATGAGACCAATCCGTACACAAGGAGAATCAGCCATGCCCGTACGCGTGGAGACCCATGATGGTCACGACTTCGCAGGAATTGCCCGGCTACCGCATCGTGCGAAATTTCGGAATCGTGCGCGGCATCATCGTCCGCTCGCGCAGCCTGCTCGGTTCCATCGGCGCGGGACTGCAGACCATCATCGGCGGAAACATCACGCTGCTCACCGAACTTTGCGAAAACACGCGCGAAGAAGCCTACGAATTAATGATGCAGCACGCCGCCGAGCACGGCGCCAACGCCGTAATCGCCATGCGCTACGACGCCACGGAAATCATGCAAGGCGTCACGGAAGTCCTCGCCTACGGCACAGCCGTGCAAGTCGAGCGAATTTCATAGCAAAAAATATTCTCCATGTGTCGCCCAAAAACAAATGAAACAAGCACGCGGCTCGGTTCAAGTGAAACAGGCTTCACAGACTGCGGAAAAACTCAAAGCGCTGTCATTCTGAGCGAAGCAAAGAATCTCTCCTTGTTTCTTTTCTTATACTTAAATCGAAGAGGGATTCTTCGCTTCGCTCATAATGACAGAACAAAGCCTTTTTTCCGCGGCCACTTCAGCCTGTGGATTTTCCGCGCCATAGCCGAGAAGTAGACATTTATGCTGAAGTCTGTGTAGCGCCCGCCTTCAGGCGGGCATCTTCGAGTTGGGCAGATGCCTGCCTGAAGGCGGGCGCTACCCCAGCGTCTTCCGCAAGAAGTTTCCGAGCCAGGTTTCCCACGTCGCCATGAAATTTCGACGCCGCGCGCCGAGCCTGCTCCAACATGGAAGGATCCAGAAGCAACGCAACGCGCGCAACGAAGGGAGCCTCCTCTTCCGCGCTTGTTCCCCCTCTTGCGGCCTTTGGCCGCCATCCCCTGCCGTGCGCTGAACTCCGAGTACAACGCAAGATCGCGCCGAAACTGCCTGCGATCCTCCCCATTCCAATTCTGCGCGCGCGCCAGAGCGGCCAGCAGCTCGCGAGGAAAAAGCGTCGATCGCTTCCTTCTCTTCGCTATTTAGTTTGCTCTTCGGTTTCTTGCCGAAAAAAGCCGGCATCGCTTCGCGCACTTCCACGATCATGGCCATCAGAATCTCGCGGCCAATCGTCTCGACCAGTTCCCGTTCGCGCGCGGGCCCGCCGAGAATGCCGTCGCGTTTGTGCTCGGACACGTAGGCCGCCACAAATCGATCGACCACGCGGTCCCGCTCGATCGCCGCGAGCATATGGTTCGCAAGCGCGCTGGCATAGATCGGGAATAATTTGCGTGCGCGTGCCACGGTCAAATCTTAGCAGCAGGCAACGTAGCACAGGCTTCAGCCTGTGGATTTCCATTGTCCAGCTCCAATGGAAACCCTCAGGCTAAACAGGCGGCGGAAAAAAATGCTCCGTGTTGTCATTCTGAGCGGAGCGAAGAATCTCTCTTGGATTTAGGTATCAGAAAAGAAACAAGGAGAGATTCTTCGCTCCGCTCAGAATGACAGAGGCTTGAGTTTTTCCGCAGCCTGTAAAGCCTGTGCTACAAAAAAAGCCCGACTCTCGTTTCGAGGGCCGGGCTTTTTCAGGCTTTTCAGTTTGTACTCGATCAGTGCACCGGAGGAATCGCGGGCGCAGGTCCGACCGGCGGCAACTGGCCCTTTGCCAACCCTGCCGCGGCCGGCGCGGGCTTGGAGAGCGCAATCGCGAGGGCTTCATCCACCGTATGCACGAAGTGAATCTGCATTCCTTCGAGCATTTGCCCCTGCAAGTCCTCTTTCACGTTCGGCTCGTTTTCCGCGGGCAAAATCACCTCGCGGATTCCGGCGCGCTTCGCCCCGAGCACTTTTTCCTTGATCCCGCCGACCGGCAAAACTATGCCGGAGAGCGAAATCTCGCCCGTCATGGCCACGCGCGGGCGGATGGGCCGGCCGGAGAGCAAGCTCACCAGCGCGTTGACCATCGCCACGCCGGCCGACGGGCCGTCTTTCGGCACCGCGCCCGACGGCACGTGGATGTGGATGTCCTGCTTCCGGAAGAAGTCGGGATCGATGTCGTAGCGTTCGGCGTTGGCGCGTACCCACGTCAGCGCGGCCGTCATCGACTCCTGCATCACTTCG
>CAWFVW010000020.1:0-81803 GCA_963819395.1 uncultured Acidobacteriota bacterium | reverse complement strand
CGCCGCGCTCAATCCAAGAGATCTTTCCAGCGAAGTCTTGGAGCGGACTCGCTATCTGCTCCTCGACTATCTTGGCGTCGCCATAGCCGGTTCGCTCACGGATTCCTCGCAGCCCGCTTACCGGATGCTTGCTCGTGCTGCTTCCGGCGGCCCATGCGCGGTCATCGGCACCGCGGCGCAAACATCGCCAGAATATGCGGCACTAGCGAACGGCACGGCGGCTCACAGCCTGGAGCTCGACGACACGCATCAGGCCGGTTCCATCCATCCCGGCGTCGTGATGTTTTCGACAGCCATGGCTCTGAGCGAATCTCATCCCGAAATCGGCGTCGACCAATTTGTGTCCCCGGTCGTCGCCGGATATGAAGTGGCTACACGTCTGGCCATGGCGCTGCAGCCCAAATTTCACTACGAGTTGGGTTTTCATCCCACCCCGACCTGTGGCGTATTCGGCGCGGCAGTGACGGCGGCCAAACTTTTGCGCCTCACCGAAGAGCAGATGCTCTCCGCGGTCGGAATCGCCGGCAGCATGGCGGCGGGTTCTCTGGAATTTTTAGCGGATGGCACGTGGACCAAGCGGTTGCACCCGGGGCTCGCCGCGCAGAACGGAATCCTCGCCGCGAATCTTGCCGCGGAAGGTTTTCGCGCCCCCGGCACGATTCTCGAAGGCCGCGACGGTTTTCTTTCCGGATATTCCCGAAAACCAAAGCCCGAGCTTGTCACGCAAGACCTGGGAAAAGATTTTGAAATCCTGCATACCAGCATCAAGCCTCATGCCTGCTGCCGATACATGCAGGCTCCCATCGACGGCCTGATCAACCTTGCCAATGAGCATGACATTCACCCCGACCAGATCGAGCGAGTCGAAGTCGCCGTGTTGGAAGCTGGATGGGGGCTGGTTTGCGAGCCGGGAGCGCGAAAATATTCGCCAGGCAACGTTGTGGACGCACAATTTTCCATGCCCTTCGGGGCGGCGATTGCCTTGACCGATCGCGCCGCCGGCCTGGATCAATTTACCGAGGAGAATTTCCGTTCGCCGCAAATCCTGAACTTGATGCGTAAAGTGGTTCTGCAAAAAGATATCCGCATTGAGAAAAACTTTCCGGCGGAGTGGCCCGCCATCGTGCGAGTTCACCTGACAAATGGAAAGCAATTTGAGAAATTTGTCCGCTATCCCAAAGGCGATCCGGAAAATCCGCTGACCTGGCAGGAATTATCGGCGAAATTCCAGTCGCTCGCCACCCGAGTATTTCCCAAGACCCGCTGCCATCAAATCGTGGATTTGGTAAAGGACTTGAATCCGTCCACAATCCTTGGTGAGATTTGGAAATTGGCAGCCCGTCCGGCCTCGCTCTCTGCCGCCTAAATAAGATCAGTGTGGCGAGGCGTTGTAGCGCCCGTCCGCCGCGGCGGACGGGCATCTGCTCGATGCCAAAAATGCCAACCTGAAGGTTGGCGCTACACTGTACCGAAGAATTGGGACGTATCCCCGTCGTGTTTGGGAAGGAGACAACAGGTATGCATGGCCGGCTCCAAAATAAAGTGGCTCTGATCACAGGCGGCAACAGCGGCATCGGCGAAGCCACTGCTCGCCTCTTCACGCGAGAAGGCGCAAAAGCAACAATCCTGGCACGCCGCGAAGCAGAAGGCCGCGCCGTCCAGGAGGCGATTCGCGCGGAGGGAGGCAGCGTCACATTTCTCCCGTGCGATGTGACCAACCGCGCGGCCGTGGAAGCCGCCGTCTCCCAAACTGTCAGCCTCTATGGCGGCTTGGACGTGCTCATCAACAATGCCGGCGGCGGCGCCCGCGAAATGTTTCCCGAGGAATCCGACGAAACCTGGGACCGCGTTCTGCGCGTGAATCTGACCGCCTGCTTTCTGACCTGCAGGGCGGCATGGCCGCACCTCATCAAATCCGGCAGCGGAGCAATCGTCAACGTATCATCTCTGGCAGCCGTCTCCGGGGTGAGTGACGCCGTGCTCGAACGGTTTCCGACTCTTCCTTCCGCCTCGTACATTGCCGCGAAAGCCGGCCTCGAAGGTTTTACACGTTATATCGCGAGCCTGGGCGGACGGCACAACATCCGCGTCAACTGCGTGCGTCCGGGGCAGGTGCTGACACGGCGCCTCACGACGGCGGCGGGCGAGCATGTTTTCGCGCGCCACTTCGAGATGTGGCAGTTGATCAAAGGCCCGGGTTATGCAGAGGACATCGCCAACGCCATGCTGTTTCTGGCCTCTGAGGAATCGCGTTTCATTACAGCGGAAATCATGAATATCGATGGCGGAGCAGCGGCGAAGTTGTAAAGCGTCGCGGAACCAAGCACGAAATCGTCATCTCGAAAAATTGTCATTCCGAACGAAGTGAGGAATCTCTCCTTCTTTGCATTAAACCAGGGAGAGATTCCTCACTTCGTTCGGAATGACAAAATGTTATGTTTTTGTGCGAACGGCAGGTTTAAAGCGGTGTAGAATCCTGGGAATCGAAAGCGGCCAGGAAGGGAAGTCCAAATTCAGGGAGATCAAAATGAAGACAATGTGGATCGGAGCTGTTGCAGTCCTAACAATTTTCTCTGCGCTTCCGCGCGCGGCGCACGCCCAAACGGCGCAACCTCTGCCCATACCCAGCGTCGATTCCGCCATCGATTTCCCCAACGAACGCGAAGTCCCCGATCCGAATTTGATTTACAAGATGGTCTTCGATATCGGCAAAGCAGCACCGAAAGTCGATGATGTGAATCCCGGCCTCACTTTCATTTCGCGGTTTTACAATACGCTGGCCAAGGGCGGCGTCCCGGCCGATCACAGAAAATTTGTTGTCGTTTTCCATCAGGAGGGCACCGAAATCGCCCTGAACAACGCAGCCTTCAAAGCCCTCAAGGACGGCCATGACAATCCCAACATCGCCCTCATCCACAGCATGAAGCAGGCGGGCATCGACTTCCGCGTTTGCGGTCAGGGAGTGATGGCCAAAAAGATTGACGTCGCCACGATCAATCCCGAGGTCCAGGTCGACCAGTGGGCCATGACCACAATCACCAACCTGTCGCTTCGCGGTTACATTCACGTGGGCGGAAACTAACCCATAATTTTCTCGTGAGGTCGAGTTTGTCTGGGCGAGGAATATAGGCGCTGATCCGCGGCTGTGAAACAGTTTGTCTTCCCAGGGAATGCGCACGGCTGCCGGCAAACCATTGCGAACATAATCGGCTGCGTGGGCTTCAGAGTGCGCGAGAGCTTGGTTTATGTAGCGCCCGGCTTCAGGCGGGCATGCGCATGATTACAAAGTGCCCGCCTGAAGCCGGGCGCTACATGATCGTCCCAATTTCAAGTTTTCAAAAGAACTCTTCAGCTTGTACCTCCCGGGCTGCTACCGGCGCAAAAACGATCAACTAGCGGTTAAACGGCGCCACAAGCGAGGCATGTCCCGCGATGTGTCCGTCCATGGCCTTCATCACGTCGGCGCGAGTAGCCGTCGCGGGCAGATCGAGCTTCTGATCCAGGGCAAATAATTCGAACGCGTAGTGGTGTGGCACCGGGACATCCTGCGGCGGACACGGCGGGCGGTAACCGAAAATTCCTCCCTGCCCGGCATTGCCATTCGTCTGATGGCTCCCGTCCGGCAAATCCGCGCTCGCGGAAGAAACGCCCTCGGGAAGGGAATTCGCCCCCGCGGGCATATTCCACACCATCCAATGCAGGATGTCATCGACACCCTTTCGCGGGCGGGGTTCCATGTCATGCACGATGAGCGTGAAGCTGGCCGTGCCTCGCGGCGCCTGCATCCACTGCAATGCAGGCGACACAGCGTCCGCTCCCGCGGCGCAAGTGTACTTTGCGGCGATGGGCTTTCCGTCGGAGATGTCCGTGCTCGTCAACCGCAAGGGTGGAGGCGGGCCTGCACCGGGGCGCTGGGGCGCTCCCGCAGGTGCGTTTTGTGGTGCAGCCGCAAGACTGGACGCAGACAGAACGCACAAGGCGCCCAACACAAAAAATGGATTTTGCCGCATTCGCGTTTGCCTCCTTGCCTCAGTAATAGACATACGCCGCTCCAGATTCCTTGGCACGGCTTGGCGGTCGCACGCGGGATTCACGCCGGCGCCTCCACCGCTATCCTTGAAAGCGCCCACCGCCAGCACTTTGCCGTCACCGTTCAGCGCGACGGAAATTCCAAATTCGGCGGAAGGACGGGGAGTCGAAGCCTTGACGTAACCGGCAGGCGCCCAGGTAGTTCCGCTGCGGGTATAGACATACGCCGCGCCGGAATCCTCGGCGGTGGCATCTTCCTGATTGCCGTTCAGGCCGCTTGCGCCGCTGTCCTCAAGATGAGAGCCGACGGCCAGCGTGTTGCCGTCGCGGCTCAGGGAAAGCGCCCAGGCGAATTGGTCGTTGAGGCGTGTGTTCGTCGCCTTGATAAACGCCTGCTGCGTCCAAGCTGTGCCCGTTTCGAACGAAGACGTATGCCGCGCCGGTGGAGACGTCCGACGCTGCGTCGTTGGAGCCTTCCGTTGGCGGCTGGATTCCCCGGAGGAGGCTGTCTTCGTCGAAAGCGCCCGCGACCATCGTATTGCCGTCATCGCTGATGGCGATGGAGCATCCGAGCGAATCGCCATCCTCGGCGTTCGAAGCCATCAGGCGAATCTGTTGCGCCCAGCTTGCCGCCGGTGCGAGTGAAAATGTAGGCGGCGCCTTTACCTCGCTCTTCGTCGTACGCGCCGACGGCCATCGTATCCCCGTTGCCGCTTAATCCCAACGGAATAGCCGAAAAGGCCTCCTCGGGCGGTGGTGTTCCAGGGCTTTACGTAGGCCTGCTGCGACCAGGCGCTGCCGGAACGCACAAAGACGTACACGGCGCCCGGCACCGTCGGCGGATTTGTCGGCTTGATTGCCGTTGATTCCCGTGGCCGCGCTGCGTTCGGAAATTGCGCCGGTGGCCAGCGTGTTGCCATCGCCGCTCAAGGCGACGGAGTAACCGAATTGGTCGCCATCGGTTTTTTCGCCTGTGTTCGAAGCCTTTATGTAGGATTGCTGCGACCAGGTGCTGCCGGTCCGCGTGAAAACGTAGACCGCGCCTGCGCCCGGCATGGAGGAGTCGGCCTGATTGCCGTCAATGCCTGTTGCCGAACTGGCTTCGCCGACGGCGCCGACGGCCATGGTATTCCCGTCGTTGCTGAGGGCCAGAGAGGATCCGAATTGGTAGCCCTTCTTGGTGTTCGAAGCCTTTACGTAAGCCTGCTGAACCCAGCCGCCGCCATTACGGGCGAAAACATAAACTGCACCGGCATTCAGCGCGGAATGATCCGCCTGATTCCCGTTGATCCCTTTGGCCGCGCTATCTTCCGCGGTGGAAGCTCACGGCCATGGTGTTGCCGTCGCCGCTGAGCGCGACGGTGAATCCGAACTGGTCGTCTTTCATTGCATTGGACGCCTTGAGGTAGGCGATTGATTTCGGATTCCATGCGGAGCCGGTCGCGCGGATCGGCGCGCCTCGGGGATTCGGAGCGGCTGGGTTGGGGCGCCTGGGCCTGAGCAATACTCTCCGCGCTGCCAAAGATCAGCCCTGTGAGCATCAGGACGGATAAACTGGCCAATAAAATTTTCTTCCTCAATTTCATTCCGGACTCCGTTAAGGGCCTTGCGATGCGAACTCAGACATGTGCAAAAAAGTTTCGTGAAAACAAGGCAGAAGAAGTAACGCTGAGTTCATCCGGTGCCGGGTGCCGCATCCTTGCGGGTTTTGCAAGGGTGCGGATTTTCTGATCGTTCGTCTCCACATTCCGGGTCGTTGTTGAATCCACCCCCGCACCCTTTGAAATTCAAAAGGGTGCGGCACCCGCGTCGCCGATCATTACCGGCTTGCGCGCTCTTGAAGCTGTTATGGATTTCCTTGCCGGTATCCGTCATCGTGATTTTGCTTTCGTGGGAAAGATTCATGTCGTTGGAGCCGTCCTTGTTCCGCGGGCCGATGACTGTGATTTTGTCTCCGGGCTTCAGCGTGTCTCTTTCCCAGCCATCGGCCCTGCGCAACGCGTTCGCGCCGCCCAGTTCGGCATGCCACCGTTGAACGTGCGCCATTCTTATCCTTCACTTCGAAAGTAATCGACGAATGCGGATTTATGAATTCGAAATCCAGGACCGTCCCTTGCACCGTGTATGGGTGCTCCTCGTCGTAACGGCCCGCAAAACCATGGTGCGCGAGCGCCGGGACGGAAACCACGAATAGCCCGGCAGCCGGGAGTAAAAATGAAGCCAGCGACTTGATTTTCATGGATGACCCCTTTCCTTGGCGGGGAATTTCTCATCCCCGCGTTTAAATTGTCAATTCGTGCGTCGGCCCACCGGTCCAGTCATCCGGCGTCGATTCAGTATTTCCGTTTTTGCGGGCCCGAAATGCGAGAGTTATATAGCAGGTAGACGCGGGCGCGTCGAAACGGGTTGCGAAGATTGCAAGGTTGTGCGCATATGGCGATGGGTGGGCCGAATTCTCGAAGACCTCCACGGTCCAACTGCTTGTCCGCCGCCATTCCTTCTAAGTCCATATTATTTATATCGTTGACAGAGGCTCGCCTCACGGAGTATACCCAAGTAAATCCTTATTCAAGGGAGTTCCGATGGCAGACCACGAACAGACGGACCCCGGCTGTTCCCATTCCAACGAATCCAATCAAATTTCGAGGCGGGACATCATCAAGAGCGTCATTGCGACGGGCGTGGTGTCCTCGACGAGCTATTTGTTCCGCGTCTCCAAAGTGTGGGCGCAGGCCTCGGCGCCGGGCGCGGTTGACCGGCTGATCACGCTGAATGTCAACGGGCAGCAGCGGCGCGTGGACGTCATGAAGCAAGAGACGCTGGTGATGACGCTGCGCTACAAGCTCGGCCTCACCGGCACGAAGATCGGCTGCGACCAGGCCGAATGCGGCGCTTGCACGGTGCTGATTGACGATGTGCCGTACTACTCCTGCTCGGTGTTCACGCACACCGTGCGCGACAAAAAGATCCAGACCATCGAAGGCCTCGCCAAGCCCGATGGCACGCTGCACCCGGTGCAGCAGGGCATCATCGACGAGCAAGGTTTTCAGTGCGCGTTCTGCATGTCCGGCTTCATGATGGCCACGGTCGGATTCCTGAAGACGAATCCGAATCCCACGCGCGCGGAACTCGCCCACGGTATTTCCGGCAACCTTTGCCGGTGCCAGGACTACGACAAGATTCTCACCGCCATGATGCGCGGCGCAGAGAATCTGAGGAAGGCGTAACCATGCCAAACGTAACGCCACCCAAGCAGCAAGTACAAACTGATCGGCAAGAACTACACCACCGGCGACCTTTACGCGAAAGTCACGGGCAAGGCGAAATACGCCGAAGACTATCGCGCCGACGGCATGCTCTTCTGCAAGCTGCTGCTGAGCCCCATGCCGCACGCGCGCGTGCGCAGCATCGACGCGCGCGCCGCTCTGGCCATGCCCGGCGTCAAAGCGATTCTCACCGCGGACGACCTGCCCGCTCCCGCCGACAGCATCACCGACAACGGCACCGTGATCATGGCGAACCCGCAGGGGCTATCAGGCGCTGACCAACGAGCCGCTGTTTCAAGGCCAGCCGATTCTGGCCGTGGCCGCCGTCGATGAACTGACCGCCGCCGAAGCGATTGAAAAAATCAAAATCGATCTCGAGCCTCTGCCGTTCGTCGTCGATCCGCTGGTGAGCCTGCGGCCCGGCGGCCCGAACGCGCGCACCGACGGAAACGTCTGGGTGCGCGTGCCGCCTCCTCCGCCGAAGCCCGGGGAAAGGCCCGACGTAACGCCGCCCGAACTTCACACCGTGAAGTGGACGAAGGAGGATTTCGAGGACGCCAAGGACGGCCGCCTGCCGCTGGGCAAGGAAACCGAAGAGTGGCACGTCGGCGATGTCGAAGCCGGCTTGAAGAACGCGGCGCTGGTCCTCGACGAAACATTCGTTACGCCGAACACCAGCCACCAGTGCCTGGAAACGCGCACCGCGATGGCCTACTGGCAGAACGGCAAGGTCTACGTTCATACCGGCACGCAGAGCACGGCGCAAACCGTTCCGGCGATCGCGCGCTGGCTGGGCATCGAGCCCAGCAACGTCGTATTTATCAGCGAGTATACAGGCGGCGGATTTGGCAGCAAGATTACCGGCGACATCACGCTGGTGATTCCCGCGCTGCTCGCGAAGAAGACCGGCGCCCCGGTGATGATGCGCATCACCCGCGAGGAGGAAAATTACATCGGCCGCGCGCGCCCCAGCCTGCACGGCCGCATGAAGGTGGGCTTCTCCAAGGAAGGCCGCATCACCGCCGCTCGACATGTTCGTGATCTGCGACAACGGCCCGTATGACATGGTCGGCGATGCGTTCTCTTCGGGACGCATCGTTTCGGTGCTCTACCAGCCGCAGGCCATGCGCTGGCGCGGCGTCACCGTCCTGACGAACACGCCGCCGCGCAGCTCGCAGAGTTCGCCCGGAGGAATGCAGGGAATCGCGATCATGGAACCGGTCCTCGCCAAAGCCGCGCGAAAGCTCGGCGTCGATCAGGTCGCCATCCGGCGCATGAACGCGCCGGAAGGCAAAGCCCCGTTCGGGCCGCTCGTGGCGGGCAAGCAGCAATACGCCACCAGCGCGTTCATCAAGGAAGCGCTGGACCGCGGCTCCGAGCAGTTCAAGTGGAACGAACGGAAAGTGAACACCGGCAAGCGGAACGGCTCGAAGGTGCGCGGCGTTGGCGTGTCAGTCAGTAGTTATTCCGGCGGCACGACCGGCTTCGACGGGCTGTTCGTCATCAAACCCGACGGCCGCATCTACATCCAGTCCGGCGTCGGCAACCTGGGAACGGAATCCTGGACCGACGTGCATCGCGTGGTCGCCGAACTCCTCGGCGTGCCGTGGGAAAAATGCGACATCACCTGGGGCAACACGTCGAAGAATCTGCCGTGGACTTGCCCCTCCGGCGGCAGCCAGACGACCCACGCCATGACGCGCGCGGCGCACGCCGTGGCGAGCGACGCCATCCTGAAGCTGCAGCAGATTGCCGCCAAGGATCTCGGCGGCAAGCCCGAAGATTACGTGGTCGCCAACGAACGCGTCGCCCGCAAAGGCGGAGGCGCGGGCATGACGCTGGCGCAAGCCGCGCAGCGCGCGATCCAGTTGGGAGGCGCGTACGATGGCCACGAACTGCCACCGGACATAAATAAATTTACGGTGGTATCCGCCACGGCGCTGGCAGGCCAGGGCCTGCTGGCAGTGGCGAAGGACAAGTACCCGCACGACGGCAATACGTTTTCCTTCGTCGCCACGTTTGCCGAAATCGAAGCCGATGTCGAAACCGGCCAGTATCGCATTTTGGATTTCCTCGCTTATGCCGATGTTGGCACCGTGCTCCATCCGCAGGCGCTCGGCGGCCAGATTCTCGGCCGTTCGATCCTGGGAATCGGCCACGCCATCGGCCAGAAATGGGTCTACGACCAGCAGTATGGCCTGGCCGGTGTCCAAGCGCGTTTCCATCACACCAAGCCGCCGACGATTCTGGATATTCCGGAAAAGATGGCTTGGGCAGCGGTCGAAATTCCGGACCCGGAAACGCCCATCGGCTCGCGCGGCATCGGCGAGCCTCCTGTTGGCGGCGGTTGCGCCGCGATTTTGAACGCTATCTCGGATGCCTTGGGCGACGAAATCTTCCGGCGAGCGCCGGTAACGGCCGACGTGATCCTGGCTTCGCTGGAAGCGGGCAAGCCGGTGCAGGATCCTCTGCGTTCGAACATTTAGCGTCCAGGCTCCTATCTCGTGAGCAATGAGGAGAACGGAAAATGGCTGTCATTCATGACGTAATACCAGCGTTCGAACTCTTTCAACCCACGTCGGTCGATGACGCTCTTGCGTTGCAGGCGCGGCACGGCGCGAAAGCCTGGGTGCTGGCCGGCGGCCTGGACAGCTTCGACTGGTTCAAGGACCGCATCAAGCGGCCCGAAGTGGTGATCGATCTGAGCCAGGTCAAGGAACTGCGCGGCGTGCGCCAGTCGGGCGACGGGCTCGAGATCGGCGCCATGACGACGCTCACGGAAGTGGTACGCCATCCGATGATTCGCGAGAAGTTCGGCATTCTGCCGAACGCCGCCGAAGCGGCGGCCTCCCCGCAGATTCGCAATCAAGGAACGATTGGCGGCAACGTCTCCCAGGATGCCCGTTGCTGGTATTACAGAGGCGGCTGGCCGTGTTATCGCGCCGGGGGCAACATTTGCTACGCGGATACGCCCACGGGCCTCAATCGCGAGCACGCCATCCTCGACGCCAACCGCTGCGTGGCCGTGAATCCTTCGGACACCGCGCCTGCATTGATCGCTCTCGATGCGAAATTCGTCATTCGAACGCCGAAGGGCGAGCGCGTCGTCGATGCCGAAAATTATTTCATCGGCCCTGGAACCGACATCACGAGGATGACGATCCTGCAGCCCGGCGACCTGCTCACTTCCATTCGAATCCCGTCCACGTGGGCCGGCTCGCAATTCTATTTCGAAAAGGTTCGCGACCGCGCGGTGTGGGATTTTGCTCTGGTCAACGTGGCGGCGGCGATGGTGACTTCCGGCAGCACGATCCAGCGAATCCGCCTGGCGGTGAACGGCGTGGCCGCTCATCCGGTTCGGCTCACGGCGGTCGAGGCCGCGGTGGCCGGCAAGCCGCGCAACGAGGAAACGGCGAAGATGGCGGGGCAACTCGCGATCCAGGGCGCGGAGCCATTGCAATATAACGGCTTCAAGGTGCCGCTCATGAGAAACCTGGTGAAGCGCGCGATTCGTGGCACGGCCGCGTAGCTTTAGCGGCCGGAGCAGGCATTTTTTGTCATTCCAAGCGAAGCGAGGAATCTCTCTCGCTCTGTTGGCCAAGGAGAGAGAGATTCCTCGCTTCGCTCGGAATGACAAAAAGGAGAGTCGCCGCAGCCTCCACATGCACTTGATTTCAGGATTGTGAGTGGAAAGGAAAGCGTAGGAGGGAATTTTGAACCTCATTCAGTGGGCGACAAGTCCGTGGGGACAGCAGGTTCCGTCCCACATTTCATGGACCCTCTTGTGGGTTACCGCGATCGGGGCGTTGCTGTTTCTGATCGTGCATGCCCTTTACGTGAGCATTTGGGCGAAGCCGGCGCATTCAGCGGCGATCCTCCGGCGTTTCGGGCGCGGTTGCGGCGCGAATTCCCGAGCGCGTTCCGCGGCACAATCTCAGCGCGCGACTGTTTCACGCTATCATGGCGCTGTCCATGCTCGCGTTGCTGTTCACGGCGTTTCTGCCCAAAGTGGGCGTGCAGTTTCCGTGGGTCACTTACCACTGGATCGCGGGAATCGTTCTTTCGATTTCCGTCGATCTATCACATCTTCGACGCGTTCTTCGGTCAGGATTTCTGGTCCATCTGGCCTGACAAGGTGACATCGAGGACGCGGGAACGGAGAATGAAGCGCGCCTTGGGGCAAGCCGCTCCCGAACCGAGGAAATTCGCCAAGTATCCGCTGGAAAATAAGATGTATCACCTGGTCGTGATGCTGGCCGGGCTTTCCGTGATCGGCACGGGCCTCTTCATGATGAAGCGCGTGCGCACGCCCTTCTTCACGCGCAATCCGTATCTATTCAGTGATATGACCTGGGGCTGGATGTACGTGCTGCACGGGCTTGCGGGCGTCGGTTTTGTGGCGCTCGTCACGGTGCACATTTACATGGCTATCCGGCCGGAAAAATTTTTCATCACCAAATCCATGATCTTCGGCTGGATGAGCCGCGAAAAATACCTCGAACATCACGACCCGAGCCGCTGGCAGGTGACGGAACAAACCCCTGCCACTGCGGCGCAGGAATCCAAGAAAGCTCCCGCCTAGATGGGGCGCGAATGACGTTAGTGCCCGGTGCGGAGTCATCGAAGAATGCTACGAGTTCCTGCTCGCTTACGCCGGGCAGGGACTTTCCGGCAAGGAAAACAGCCAGGCCAGTTCGCAGGTGCGGGAATTCCTGAATGGCGCGGTCGCGGCGCTTACCGGGCTGGTCGATTCATATGCCGGCGCCGTGAAAGAAGAAAATCTTCAGCCTGCGGAACGCTACCTCGTATACCTGGAAGTTCTGGAAGATGACACGCGCGCCTCGCTCGCCACGATCCAGCTTGTTCTCGCGCAACCCACGATCAGCTCTCAACTGATCGACAACCTGAACGCTTCGATCCACCTGCGCGCGCTGCTCACCGACCTTTTCCTCATCGACGAAATTTTCAAGCCGCAGCAAGTTGCGGCGAAGCCGCCGCAGTAGGACGGGCTTCAGCCTGTCAGGTTTTAAAAGCTCAACGCGGAGGACACGGAGAAAAACTGGAGAGCCACGGAGACTGGCTGCCTCGGCTTAATCTTTTGCGTCGACGAGAATGAAAGCGATCTGGCATGGCGCGTCTCCGCGATTGACCCAGGCGTGGTTCGTGCCGCGTTGCACTAAAACATCGCCCGCTTTCAAGTGAACTTCCGAATCATCGAGCAGCATGTCTATCTCCCCGGACAAAACCACGGCATAGTCGATTGTCATGGTGCGGTGCATGCCGGGATCGCGGGGGCGTTCGCGGGACGGTCCTTCGGGGATGAGGCCGAGGCCTTGTGTAATGTGCAGCCTGGTTTCGTAGTTGGCGGTGATTTCCTTTTGCGGCGCGAATTCGACGACTCGAAAAATCGTGCCGCCAAGGGGCGGGGCGATTCCGACCTTGCGATCGGCGGCGTCCTCTTCACTCGTTAAATCGGCCGGAGTGGAATCTGTTACCCACAACAGAGTGTTGGCAACGCCCAATTCCGCTCGGCGGTGGACCCTTGTGGCCGGGCCGTCGAATATGGCAACGGCTTTCCCGGTTGCATCTTTTCCGGTAACGACGCGGCGGATGGGAGAAGACATTGTTACCCCCAGGATGAATCTGATTTGTTTTATGTAGCGCCCGCCTTTAGGCGGGCACCTTTGCTCCGGGCGGATGCCCGCCTAAAGGCGGGCGCTACATAAGTCCTAAAGGCCGAGGACGCGCTCCGCGTTGGCGTGGAAGACTCGCTCCTTGATTTCATCGGTGTAGCCGAGTTCTTCCCATTCGCGCAGCAGGCGGTCGTAGGGGATGCTGGGATAATCGCTGCCGAAAATAATTTTATCTTTCAGGCGGCCGCGAATATCTTTTTTCAGCTGCGGAGGAAAATATTGGGGCGCCCAGCCGGACAGTTCCCAGAACACGTTTCCCTTGTGCAGGGCCACGGCGGTCATTTCGTCCACCCAGGGCCAGCCGGGATGGGCGGCGAGGATTGTTAGCGCAGGAAAATCAGCGGCCAGCTCATCGATGGCCGATGGATGCGCGTGGCGGATCTTGGCGCCCATGCCGCCGGGCATTCCGGCGCCCATGCCGGTTGTCCCGACGTCAATCATGACCGGCACCTTTAATTCGTTGATGAGTTCGAAGAGCGGGTAGAGGCGGCGATCGTTCACAGCGAAATGGCCCATGATTGGGTGGAAGTGGAATCCGAGCATGCCGAGATCGTGAATCGCATGCCGGGCCTCGCGGAATGCGGGCTCGCCTTTGAAAGGATCGACGGCCGCCCAGGATTGGATGATTCGTTTTGCATGGCGTTTTTGCATGGCGGAAACGAAATCGTTTGAACAGGGAGGCGTGCCGATGGTCGATTCGAGGTCCAGCGCTACGAGAATGGCCTCGACGCCTGCGGCCGTGAATTCCTGGACTACTTCCTCCTCTTGTTTCGGGACCCAGGGGCGATTCCAGTAGGCGGCGAGCGCGTCGACGTAAGGCTGCTGGCAGGCAATCCACTCGCGCGTGTTCGGATAGCAATGAACGTCGATGATTCTCATGCGATTTTCCATTGGTTCGATTCCATTCGATTCACGCCGATGCGCTGTCCTTGCTTTTTCGCTCCCCATCCATTTTATGCGTGACCATTTCTGTCAGCGTTTTCTTGGAAACTTTTCCGAAGGGGGACAACGGAAAATCGTGCATGATTTCCAATCGCTCAGGGAGCTTGTACTTGGCGATTTCCTTGCCCAGCAGGAAATTTTTCAACTCATCGAAACCGAGGCGCGCGTTATCGCGCAGCAGGACGCAGGCGCACATCCGCTCGCCGAGCACCGGGTCCGGCACGGGCACGCAGGAGGCGTTCTTCACCGAGGGATGAGAGAGGATGAGGTTTTCGATTTCCTCGGCGCTGATTTTTTCGCCCCCGCGATTGATGAGGTCCTTCTTTCGCCCCTCGACGACATAGTTGCCGGATTTGTGCCGGCGCATCAGGTCGCCGGAACGGTAAAAGCCATCGGACGTGAACGTGCGGGCGTTGTATTCGGGCACGCCGAAATAGCCTCGCAGTGTGTAGGGGCCGCGGCAGCAGAGTTCGCCGACTTCTCCACCGAGAATTTCGCGATCGTCATCGTCGAGCAGGCGCACTTCGTCATCCGGGGAGACCGGACGGCCAACCGTTTCCTGGCTTACGTCGAGCGGGTCATCGAGGCGGACGAACATTAGCAGGCCTTCGGACATTCCGAAATTTTCCTGCACGAAGGCGCTCGGGATGAGTTTTTTTGAGAGCAAACGCACTTCAGGCAGCATGGACTGGCCGCCGCTTTGGATGATCTTCAGGGAAGACAGGTTGTGATGGGTCACAGCTGGGTCGTGCAACAGGCGAATCAGAAGAGCGGGAACCACCTTGATGTGCGTGACGCGGTGTTTCTCGATCAACGCGCAAACGTCCTCGGGCCGGGCGCTCGTGCTGAGCACGGCGCGGCCGCCGTGGAAAAGAAAACCCTGAATGCCGGGACATGCGAGGGGCAGGTTGTGCGCGATGGGCAGAATAACGAGCAGGACGGAATCCTCGCCGACCGCGCAGACACTCGAAGCCACTTTGGAGTTGTACGCGTAATCGTTGTGCGATCGGGGAATCAGTTTTGGAATGCCGGTCGTGCCGCCGGAAAGTTGAAAGATCGCGGGGTCCACGGGATCGATTTGTATTTCGGATAATCTTGATGCAGGCAGTGTAGCCGGCTTGGCGATCATATCGGGAAGCGATAGAAAGCCCGGGCGCGCAGGACCAAGAACGATGCCGTGGCGCAGCTTGGGAACTTTCTGGCGGATGCGCTCGACCATGGCGCAGTAATCGAAATCGCCCTGCTGGTCCGGGACAACGCAGGCCACGGCGCCCGAAAGCTCGACGAACTGGCTGATTTCCGCAAAGCGGTGCGGCATGAGCGCGGCAATCGGGATGCCGCCAATCTTTTGAAGCGCGAGGTATAGAACCACAAACTCGGCGACATTCGGCAATTGCACGACGAGGCGGTCCAGAGGCTGGAAACCGGCTTCCAGCAAATTCAGCGCGAGGTTGCTCGACATGCGGTCGAGTTCGCCATAGGTGATCGAGCGGTCCCGATCGAGCAGAGCCACTCGCTTTTCATATTTGGCAAAAGCAATTCTGTATTCCTGCGCGAGGGATTTGTCTATCCAATAGCCCTTCTCGCGATAGCGTTTGGCAAATTCCGGCGGATATGGGACAACTCCTTCCAGCACTAGCTTCCCTCCCTAGCTTCTATTTCTGATCAACGTCACGATAAGCGGAATGCAAGCCTTTCGTGGCGCCGGCGTCCCGCCGGCGCCACAACAAAGGGCTACGTTGTCGCGGCAAAGCCGCCGTCGATCACGATGATCTCGCCGTTGACGAAGCGATTGCTGGTGATCAGGTTGACGATGACCTCGGCCACATCTTCAGCCGTCGCGCAGCGGCGCAACGGCGTGTTCTTCGCCCGGCGCGCCATTAAGTCATTGTACCTGTCCGCCAGCATGCGTTGCATCCAGTCGCCCTCCATCCAGCCGGGGGCGACGGCATTTACGCGGACGTCCGGTGCCAGATTGAGCGCGAGCAGCTTGGTAAGGCTTACGACCGCGGCTTTGCTGGCGGCGTAGGGCAGCGGCTGCGGTCCGGGGCGCAGGCCGACGATGCTGGCTGTGTTGACGACGCTGCCGTGCGCGGCCTTGAGAAGGGGCGTTGCGGCGCGCGTTACTTGAAACATTCCGCGCACGTTTACCGCGAAGACGCGATCCCATTCCTCGGCCGTCATAGCCTCGAAATCGCCGGACTTGACGTTGGATGTGGTGCCTGCATTATTCACCAGGGCGTCGAGGCGTCCGAACTCCTGCTCGACGGCGGCGAGCATTTTGCGGACCGTCGGGTCGTCGCTGACGTCGCATTGGAAGAGCAGAGTCTTCGCGCCCTTGGCTTGAGCGAGCGTTGCCGTTTCGCGCGCCGCTTCCTCGCTGCGGCTGTAGTTGATGGCGACGTCGTAGCTGGCTTCGGCCAGCGCGACGGCTGCCGCCCGGCCAATGCCCGTGGATGCGCCTGTGATTAGTGCGACTGGCCTGCCCTGCGACATGAATTCGTCTCCCGTTGAAAACAGACTAATTTCAACTTATATGCGCGCCGTGTGTCGCCCCTTCCGGGGCTTGATTTCTCTGGCGCGTTTCGGGCACCCACCGCTTCCACGGTGGGCTACGATTTGCCGCCCCTCCGGGGCTCTTGAGAACTTGATTTCGCCGGACTCGTGTAGCGCTAACCTTTAGGTTGGCATTTTAGCGCGGCAAAGATGCCCGCCTGAAGGCGGGCGCTACATCAAGACCCATTTCTCGCGCTCGCTTTTTAGGGCGCATCCATGGCATTCGCGGGTGCCAAAATTTCGTGGGCCGGGCGCGGGTTGGCGAATAGAATCGAAATGCCGCCCACGAGCGATGCCGCGCCAATGGCTACAAACAATCCTACGGTGCCTGGCGTGTGTTGCTGAAGCAAGCCGGTGGTGAACGGGCCGAGAATTCCTCCCGCGCGGCCCACGCCCAGCATCATGCCGACGGCGGTGCCGCGCACTTCGGTATCATAAGATGCCGCGGTGAAATTGTTCAGCACGTTTTGCCCGCCCAGAATGCAGAAGCCGGCCGCGCCCACGCAGACAACATTCAGCGCGTGTACGTTTACAAGAACGAGGATGCCCACTGAAATGGCGCCGCCCAGCCACCACACTGCCATGGCCCCGCGATCCTTGCCGCTACGGTCGGCGATGTAACCGCACAGCAGCGAGCCGACGAAGGCCATGGCTTGAATCAAGGCCCCGAAACTGAAGCTTGTCGCAAAACCCTCGCCGCGCTGCATCATGGCCGTGGGGACCCAGCCGGTGAGTCCCCAAATCCCGAACAGAATAAAAAATGCCGCGACCCAGACGGAGAGAGTCGTTCTCCGATAGCGCGGCGCCAACAGGAGGGACACGGAGGCCGGGCGATCGCCTGGCTCCGGGAACGTAAATCTTACGCCGGCAGCAGTATAGCGTGCCGCTTGGGCAGGATTCAGGCGGCAAAGAACCTGTGCGATGCCTTGCCAATTGCCGCGCATGGCCGAATATTGCAGCGACTCGGGGAGCGCGACTTGGCAAACGAGGACGAGGGCAATCGACAGCGATGCGGCGTAATACAGCGCCTGCCAGCCGAACAGAGGAGTGAGATAAATTCCAATGGCCGCGGCGACGATTCCGCCCGTGGCCCAGCCCAGCGCCCAACCCCACATGGAAAAGGTATTGGCCAGGCGGCGCGGCGCGTATTCGTTGACGTAGGTTACGCCGAGCGGCAATAAAGCGCCCATGCCGAGTCCGGTCAGCAACCGCAAGCCGCAGAACGTGACGAACGAGCGCCCCAGCGCCGCGGTTGCGAAACTGAAAATTGTCACGATCCAAAGCGCCGCAAGAAGCGTGGCTCGCCGCCCGTACCGGTCGGAGAATTTGCCCTGCAGGAGCGAACCGATCATGAAGCCGATCAGGCCGCTGGAGACGAGCAGTCCTGCCTGGCTGGGGGACAGATGCCACGGCTTTGCCACGTAGTGGATGACGTACGCAGGATTGAACGTGTCGTAGCCGTCGAAGAATACGACCAGGCCGATGAGCAGGGCCAAGAAGCGATGGTAGGCGCCAATCGGGGCACTCGCAATTTCCTCGCGGACGTCGATCATTCGAGTCCCACCCGCGCGTGGCGAGCGGCATAATCCGAAGATGATTTATTTTTTCGCATCTCCGCCAGTGGTCATTTCCAGATGCAGGCAAATATGTTTTTGAACACGTTCAGTCTAAACGCCTGCCGCACGATGTCAAGCGAGCGGTTTGAGTAGCAAAGGCACTCTTGCCTGTGCGGGGTTCGCGATTGCCGCTCGACTAGTAGCTTAATTGTGAAGCCTACAAAACCGCACAGGTCCGCTGCGGCGGATGCCTGTGCTACCGATCGGCGGTGTGCACTGCGGGGTCTTCGTCTCTTGGTCCAAATCGAGGCCAGAGGAGGCCGAATACGAGCCAGACCAGTCCTGCAGCGATCACGATGAGCATGAGCAGGCGGAGGTCTTTGGCGAGCGGAGCGGCTTCCAGCGCGGGCCATTGGAATTGATACTGGCGCAGCACTTGATAGCGGTCGATCATCCAGTGCCACGCTGTGTGGGCCACGATGGCGGAGAGAATGATCGTTCCCATTCTTTCTGCCACCACGTAGCGGAAGAGAAGGTCCAAAGCAGGGATCATGAGAGCGAGAACGAGAAGTTGCCCCAGTTCGACGCCAACGTTGAAGGAGAGCAGCGACGCCAGGAGGTGCGAGCCCGCGAACTGCATCGTCTGCCGCAACGCAAACGAAAACCCAAAGCCGTGGACCAGGCCGAATCCGAATGTGATCGCCCAGCGGCGCTGCACCGTGGCGCCGCCGACGATATTCTCAAGCGCCATGTAAACAATGGACATGGCGATGAGTGTTTCGATAAGCGGCGGGAACCACAGCGCGTCCGGCGCGAGATTGTAGGCCGAGGCGATCAGCGTGATCGAATGCGCGACGGTGAAGGAAGTCACGACCGGGATGAGCGCGCGGAAGCGCCGGAACGGGATCACCAGACAAAACAGGAAGAGCAGATGGTCGGTCCCGTCCAGAATATGGAAGAAACCTAATTTAATGAATTGCCCGGCGGCCTGGGACCAGCCGGGATCCAGGTGAACGAGTCCCGGATCGCCGAGGAATTCAAATGCGCGGACCGCGCCGCCGGGCGGAAGAAAACGAAGCGCGATGACCACGCGATTCGCAAGTCGGTCAAGGCCGGGATGAATCGAGAAGCGCGACTGGTCGGATTGAATGGGATATTCGAAGAGCACGTCCAGCATCAACTGGTCCCAGTAAACGGTCGTGCTATTTGTGAGTTTCGGGCCCATAACGTGCGCAAGGGCCTGGTCGTAGGAGGCGAAAGAAGGATCGGATTCAAGGGAGAGGCGTGTCTCAACAACGCGCGGCTTCGGCAGGCGCGTGTCTCCTTCGTACACGTCGATAAAATCGGAGACCCAGAGGGTTGCGCCTTCCCGGAGCATCGTGTCCACATGGTCAAAATCCATGTAGCCCTTGTCGCGCTCGGGGAATTCCAGGTCGCGCATGGTTTTGAGGGGGACTCGCACAAGGATATTCAGATGATTCCCGTCCGGCTTGAGAAACATCTGAACGGTTGCGTCGCTGGGGATGTCATGCGCCGCGAGAGGATGCGCCGGCGCGACAAACAGGAGCGCCAGCAGAGCAGCGAAAGTACGAGACACGACAAAGTTACGCGGCATGGACCGAAAGCGTAATCGTTTCATATGGCTGCTGACAAGCAAAATTCGGGATCGGCTGATTTTGAATTGTGTATACTTCCTATCGCTATCTGCGCCGCGGCATTCAAAAAAACAGGATGGCGGAACGCGACGGAACTTGCGGCTGGCTCGGTGCGGCTTCTGAACCTTCTGTCGCTCGCCCCTTTTTCTCAAATCGCAACGCATAGGAGGGGTCATGCGCAAGTGGATTTTATTCGCGATTACAATTGCCGCCGGTCTGGCATCGCCGATATTGTGGGCGCAGCAAAAGAAGGCGCTGGAAGTTTATTTCGTGGACGTGGAGGGCGGGCAATCCACGCTATTCGTGTCTCCCAGCGGCCAATCCTTGCTAGTCGATACAGGGTGGCCGGGGGCCCGCGATGCGGGGCGCATTGCCGGCATCGCCAAATTGGCTGGTGTCAGCCAAATAGATTACCTGGTGCTGACTCACTACCACGCCGACCATTCCGGTGGAGTTGTCGATCTTGCCGGACTCATCCCCATCAAAAACTTTGTCGATCACGGGCCGAGCGCCGAAGAGGTTCGGAATGTACCGCAAATTTATGCGGCGTATCTTAAGGTCCGCGGGGAAGGCCATCACATCCTTGCCAAGCCCGGCGACAGACTGCCGGTTCAAGGGATCGACGTCCAGGTGATTTCCGCGGCCGCTCAGACGATTACCAAACCATTGCCCGGCGCGGGGGCGGCGAATCCGCTGTGCGCGGGTTCCGTGGCGAAAGACGAGGTCGCGGACCCGCTGATTGCCGGTGAAAATAAGCAGTCCGTAGGAATGGTGATTTCGCTCGGCAAATTCCGTTTGGGGGATTTCGGCGACCTGACCTGGAACAAGGAACACGATCTGGCTTGTCCGAACAACCTCATCGGCGCGCTTGACGTGTACGTCGTTTCACACCACGGCCAGGATATTTCCAGCCTGCCGGCGCTGGTGCAGGCGGAGCATCCCCGCGTGGCGATCATGGATAATGGAGCGAACAAGGGCGGCGCTGTGGCCACGTTTGTCACCCTCAAGAATTCGCCGGGGCTCGAAGACCTGTGGCAATTGCATTACGCCGTCGATGCCAAGGACCACAATATGCCGGAGAAATTCATCGCCAACCAGGGAACAGGCGGGACGGCTGCGACGGGCGTCCCTGATGAGGGCGCGGTAAATTACATTCAATTGACGGCGCGGGCTGATGGGAGTTTTACGGTAAAGAACAGCCGTAACGGGTTCCAGAAGGAATACCCTGCGAAGCGTTAGACGATGGTGATTGCCTAAACGAAACAGGGCGGGTAACTCATAGAAAATGGGAGGGATAAGTAAGCCCGAGATCGCCGATGTGTTTCAAGGTGGAACAGTTGAAGACTCCCAGGATTGGTCAGATTAATCGGGAAGTGTTATTATGAGGTATGAGTAAAGCTTACAGAATTGTTTTTGCGTGCCCTAAAGATGGGCACAATATCAATTTGCAGCGGAAATGCTCCAAGCCTGCGCTCTCAGAAAATGAGGCGATGAAAATCTTTGGCCAGGAAGAAATCGCCTGCGAGAACCCGAGATGCGGCTGGCATGGGAAAGTATCGAAAACGAGGCTGCTGCGGATTCTGCCGTTTGATTGGATCTTTTCTCCTGTGAATTGAGGGGGTTCCGAGCTTTTCGCCGTGCCGTTACCGCCCTTTTCATTCCAAATGACATAAAGCCCTTGATGTGCAAAGGCTTGAGCCTGCCAGTTTCCCGTTCGGCGCGGTGGTGGAAGCGCACAGGCTGAAGAGCACGCGTGGCGACTTAATTCCAAGCGGGCCAGCGGCTAAAGCCTTATTGATTCTGCGAATGTTACGGCACGGCTGAAGCCGTGCCCTACAAAGATTTCGTTGTTGCCCCACAGGCTCTGAAGCCTATGCCACTAAAGCTGGAAATCCATTGGATGGATATCGTTAGGAAGTGGTGAACCGGCATGGTAGAATTAGATTGAGATTGTTGATCTTGTAAACCTTTAGAATTCTTGGAGGCCTGCAAGTCCACACTTGCAGGCTATTTTTTTGGGCTTCTCCCAGGGGATTCGCGGCCAACGCCCAAACACGCCAAGTGTGATCCACGCCAGGAGGCACCTTGAAAGCTCTTGAAGAAGGCGCATACATCAAGCACTTCCAGTACGGACTGGGTGTGGTGACCGAATCCAATTCGGACCGCACTTCCATCGACTTTGACCTGCATGGCATGAAGAAATTCGTCACCAGCATCATGGTCGTCGACGCAGCGGAGGGGACGCCGCCGAAACGGCGGCGCGCGAAGAAAGCCAAGAAAGCAGTCGCGGCTGTCCCGCCGGCCGTGATGGCCGCAGGCGCCAAGTGAGCCACGAAATCATCGTGCAATTTCAGGGGTATGAAGTGAAGGCGCTGGTCCGCGAGTACACTTTCATGGTGCGGGAAGCTTCCGCCGAGCCGCGCGAATTCACGCTGACGATTCCGACCGAAGCCTTCAATGAGCGCCTGTTGCGCATTCAGGATGCGCCGGATGTTTGCTCGCGCAAACTCCACCGCGAGCTGGCGACGTTTGCGAACCACCCGCCGGATACTCACTTCGCCGTTACCAACGCGGAACTCGAAGATTACCGCATCGCCCGCGAACCCCGGACGCCGAAGTCCCCATTTGCCCGCAAGCCGGTCGAGGATTATTGAGAGCAGCGGCGGCGCCGGCGTCCCGCCGGCTCTACTCGTTGCTTTTCTTCAGTAATTGCCTGACGATCATATTCAGGACGCTCAGAATCAAGCCACCCCAAAACGCGGGCCACAGGCCGCGCACCTCGAAGCCGGGCACAAACACCGCCGCAAACTTCAGCATCAGCGCGTTAATCACCAGCCAGAAAATGCCGAATGTGAGTATGGTGATGGGGAACGTAAGAATCTTCAGCAGCAGGCCGACCGTGCCATTGACAAGGCCGATGACCACCGCCGCGATCAGCGCCGTCCCAAATCCCTTGACGAAAAATCCGGGAACGAAGTGCGCGACCAGCAGCAAGCACAGCGCGCTCAAGATCCAGTGTGCCAATAATTTCACCATACAATTCTCCGTATTCTATTTAGAAAACTCTTTCATTCCACCCTTAAAACCACGTGAGATAGTACGCTGGGAATGGAAGTACGTATACAATTTCTGCGAAATCATCGATTCTCAATTCTTAAAATTATCCGGGTTGAAATGATTTTTAGGAGGTCGGGGCTTCAGCCCCGACATTCAGGATCGCGCATTTGAGGGCTTTAGCCCCTGAAGCTTCAGGGCCTAAAGGCCTCGTTCATTCATCGCTCGTTGTCCGACCTAAAGGTCGGACCTCCAAGGTCGTGCTTTCCAAGAGGCGAACCGAATATCAGTTATGGTAAGCAAGTCGGAGTGAGTACGCTCTCCGGGAGTTCCAATCCGTCCCCCGATTGCCTGGAATCGCGCTTCTCTGCAAATCCACGACCAAAATCATTTTGAGTTCACCCATGAGGCGCTCGGGTGTATAAGAGTGGCCATCCGGAAAGTCAAAACGGAAATCGAGGTTGAGGGGGACTTGATGCGCACTCTTGGAATCGGGATCGTACTGATGGTTGTCGCCATGGTTGTGATGGCGGGGCAGCCCGGCGCGTCCCGGGCAGTCAAGGCGGCGGGGCCAATGACGGCGGCGCAGGCCCCCGCGGCGCAGGCGGATGCCGCGATGATGAAAATATTTACGTCCGCGGCAGAGGTCCAGTCGCTGCTGGCGAAAGCCAAGGGCGAGCGCAAGGAGGGCCAGGTGATGGTGGCCGAGCACATTCTTTCGCTCGCGCCCTATGTTGCGAATCTCGAGTACCGGCCCGTCGAAGGGGCGGTGGCGGTTCACGAAAAAGAAGCGGAATTGGTTTATGTGATAGACGGCGGGGGGACGCTGACGACCGGCGGAAAAGTGGTGGGGGAAAAGCGCACGAACGATGCGAACCTCTCGGGCACTTCGATAGACGGCGGAACCGCGCAGGCGATCAGCAAGGGCGATTTCGCGATCATTCCGCAAGGCACGCCGCATCAATTCAAGCCCGCGAACGGGCTGCTGGTGATGATGACGATGCATGTGCCGCGGCAGGTTGGCGGCGCGCAATAGATTCAAAAAAACGAAACGAGGGCCTCTCATAAGAGGCAAGCTCTATAGACCCAGCAGGACCTCAGGGACTGATGCCCTGGTTTTCAGGATTCTTAAACGTCGCGGTTGAACAGTCTGCGGAAAATATGCCCCGTTCTGTCATTCTTCGCTCCGCTCAGAATGACAGAGGTTTGAGTTTTTCCGCAGCCTGTGAAGCCGAGACCCACAAAGATCAATTTTAAGAGGGCTTCATGAAATTTGAGAAGAGGTCAAAATGAAAACGTTACTCGCGAAAGCTGCGGTTTTGGCGGGGTTTGTTTTGCTTATCGCTTCCGCGGCGTCCTGGGGAGAGGGCGTTCCGGCCGCGGTTCACTACATTCCGCACGATCAGGTTGCGGGGGTGATGGCCAAGGGCGGGCCGATCGTGAGCGATCCCGGCCTCGTCGTGCTGGCGAATCGCCGGGCGGCGGGAGCGGTCGAGTATCATGAGCATACCAACCACATCTTCATCATGGTCGATGGAGAAGCCACATTTATCGCGGGAGGAACGATGGTGGGTGCAAAGCGAACCAATGCCGACCAGATGACGGCCGCGTCCATCGATGGTGGACAGACTTTTCATTTGAGCAAGGGCGACGTCATCACGATTCCGGCGAAGACGCCCCACCAGTGGAAGGAAATTTCGACGAAGACGGTCGGCTATTACGCGATCAACATCGAGGGCAAATGATGGATGATCCGCGTTGCACATTCCGAATCGAGCAATCTCTAAAGGGGGAATAATCATGCGACACGCGGGCCGGCCGGGATTTGTGATGGCGATCGGCGTTGCGATCCTGGCGATTTCCGGAGTGAATGCGCGGGCTCAGGCAAGCTATGCGCCTCCGAATGATCTACCGAATCCGTACAGGACAGTTCTCAACTGGGCGCAATTGCCCGATGGGAGGAAATGGGGATCGACTTCAGGAGTGTCAGTCGGACCCGACGGCAACATTTGGACCTATGACCGGTGCGGCGCAAATAGTTGCACGGACTCGAAGCTCGATCCGATCCTCGAATTCGCCCCGTCAGGCAAGCTCCTAAAACATTTTGGCGCGGGACTTTTTATCCTTCCGCACGGCATTTATGCGGACAAGGACGGAAATGTATGGGTGACCGACGGAGTCGGAGGGCTCGGCACAAGCGACGACGTTGGCAAACACGGAAAAGGCCATGTGATTTATAAGTTCAGTCCCGATGGAAAAATATTGATGACGCTCGGCAAGCCCGGCGTCCCCGGCAACACGCACGATACGTTTAACAGGCCGTCGGCTGTCGTGGTGGCTCCGAATGGCGATATTTTTGTCGCGGACGGGCATGGGTCTCCGCCGAATTCGGAAGTCAACGCGCGCATTGTTAAGTTTTCGAAAGATGGGAAATACATCAAGGAGTGGGGGAAACTCGGGTCGGCGCCGGGCGAATTCAATGGGCCTCACACCATCGCGCTGGATTCCAAGGGGCGGCTGTTTGTGGGCGACCGGTCGAACAACCGCATCCAGATTTTCACGCAGGACGGAAAATTCATTGCCGAGTGGAAGCAGTTTGGACGGCCGAGCGGAATTTTCATCGACAAGGACGATACCATGTACGTGGCGGACTCGGAATCCACGGACCAGCCGGGGTATGGGTATAACCCGGGATGCAAGCGAGGCATCCGCATCGGAAGCGCGAAAGACGGGAAGGTAGTCGCGTTCATTCCCGATCCGGCTACCAAGGGGGCGTCCAGCGCGGCGGAAGGAGTTGCTGTGGATCACATGGGCAGTGTGTACGGGGCAGAAGTCGGGCCCATGGACTTGAAGAAATACGTCAAGAAATAAAATGCAGGAAGGCATTAGAGCCCCGGCACTGTTTTTCAAAATGTGAAGAAATGTAGAAACCCATGAATCAATTGAGGCGCCTCCGTGGCACTCTGCTTTTCTCGGTGAACTCTGTGTTAATCTTTTTCGGATTTCACCACAGAGGACACAGAGGACACAGAGGGCACAGAGGAAAACCGAGAATGCGAATGCAAAATCGGAACCGTAAAGTGAGGGCACTTTTCGTTGCTTCTTTCACCAGCTGTACGCTGATTGCTACGTCTTTCTTTTTCCCAGTCACCACCGCCGGAACTCCGCCGGCCGACAAGCGCAAACCCGGCCTGTACTGGACATTCCAGACCGACAAGGGAAACATCTCCTGCAAACTTTTCGAGGCGGAGGCGCCGGTCACTGTGCGCACAATGGTCGGCCTGGCGATCGGGAAAATTTCGTACGTGCATCCGGAGACAAAGCAAAACGAGCGCAAGAAGTTTTTTGACGGGCTCATCTTCGATCGAGTGATTCCTGGCGTCATGATTCAGGGCGGCGATTTGCTCGGCACCGGCTCGGGACATCCCGAGGGGCCGAGCTTTCCGTACAAGAGCGAAATCGTGGCGTCGCTCAAATTCGATACGCCCGGCCGCCTGGCCATGGCCAATAGCGGGCCAAACACAAACGACACGCATTTTTTCATCACCGAGGCGGCGTATCCGTCGTTCGACGGGAAATACACGATCTGGGGGCAATGCGAAAACGTGGATGTAGTGAAAGCGATTGCGCGAGTGCCGCGCGATGCGGGCGACACGCCGGTTACGCCTGTCCATATTCAACATGCGGTCATCGAGCGCGTGGGACCGGCTCCAAAGGATGCCCCGGAAGATTCGTCGCCGCCGGATTTCCCCGCGGAATAATTCCATTTTCAAAAGGATCGAAGCGTCGTCGATCGGTTTCGCGTTGACACACGCGGAAGGCGATGGGATATTCGCTGTATTCACGAGGTGTTTCATGAAAATTAGGGTTTTCCTGTTTTTGGCGCTGACGGTTGGACTTGCAATCTTAACCGCTCCGGTGATGGCCCACCACGGATCGTCGGTCTACGACTCGAAATTGACCACGTACAAGGGCACGGTAACGGATTTTCAATTCATGAATCCGCACACCGAAATCTGGTTCGATGTGACGGGAGCCGACGGCAAGGTTGTAAAATGGACGGGCGAAGCGCCGAGCCTGACTACCATGTCGCGGCTGGGATGGAATAAAAACCTGTTCAAGGCCGGGGACCAGATCACATTCGTAGGCAACGTGGCGAAAAGCGGCACGCGCATCATGCGGCTGCGCAGGGTCGTGTTTCCGAACGGCAAGGAAACCGTGATGGATCGCGGCGAAGATTACGCGGAATAACGCCGCCGGGGAGTTGCAGAAATGCGCGATCGCTTATTGAGTTTGACGCTTGCTGCTTTGACAAGTCTCGCAGTATTGCCCACAATGCACGCTCAGACTGGCGCGGCGGGAGTGTCAAAAAGCCAGGCGCCGCCGGTGGATCTTTCCGGTGTTTGGCGGCGATCGCGGCGCGCTCCCGACAAAGCGCGGAAGTACACGATTTACGAGCTCGCATTTTCGCTTTCGCTCGAAAAGCCGCAGATGACTCCCTGGGCGGAAGAAAAATTCAAGGCCAACAAACCAAACGTTGGACCGAATTCGGTTTCCATCAGTGATTCAAACGATCCCATCTTGAAGTGTTCTCCTCCGGGTGTTCCTAGGATTTATCTCGTTCGAGGAGAGCCAGTGGAGATCGCGAACATTCCCGGCCGCGTGCTGATGCTCTTTGAGTACGACCATTTTGTTCGCAATATATTTACCGATGGACGCGAGCATCCCAAGGATTTGAATCCATCGTGGATGGGGGATTCGATCGGCAAGTGGGAGGGAGATACGCTTGTCATCGACACGGTGGGTTTTAATGACAAAACCTGGCTGGACAATGACGGCCATCCGCATACCGAGGATTTGCACGTCGTGGAGCGCTTGCGGCGCGTGAATCATGACACGCTGACGATCGATACGACGATCGAAGACCCGAAGGCGTACACCAAGCCTTGGGGAGGCCATGCCGTTTACGAATTGAAGACCGGCTGGAATCTTGGCGAGATGGTGTGCGAGGACAATATTACGTACAGCGATATGCAACAGAAATCGGAAGGGAAGAAGTAGGACGGGCTTCAGCCTGTCTGGTTTTTGTAAAATTCAAGAAAAGTCAAAAGCGACAGGCTGAAGCCTGTCCTACTGGTTAGTTTCCACTCTTCGGCGCCTGCTTTGCCGGGGCGCTTACTCGAGCGGGGGGCACTGCGCTCACGCCAGCCAGAACTCCGTTGGGACCCACGGCCAACAGCGACTTGTCATTCTGCGGGCAAGACCAATTGGAAACGCTGTTGGGATCGCCGCTTCCCTTGTAGTGAGCTTTTTCGGGGAACTTGCAGAGCGGCATGGTGCGGTCCACCTCGTTGTTTGTGGAATGCGTGGCGGGGATCGCGTCTGGCGCGATGCCTTTTTCCACCCATTGTTCGAGGGCGCTCAACGTGTCAAACGAGTTTGGCCCTGCGCCCAGGACGCAATGCTGCATTCCCGGCACCATGAACAGGCGCGCGTTCTGCTGGACTTTTTCATAGCCTCCGTTTTCCTGCGCGAGATCTTCGTAGAACCAGATGCTGCTGTAGGGAGAAATGACCAGGTCGTCGTATCCGTGGTAGATCAGCAGCTTTCCGCCTTTTGCGAAATAGGCGCCGAAGGCCGATGGATCGTCGGGAACATCGGCGGCGAGACGCGAGTACACTAGATTCAGCGCCTCGGTTTTCACTACACCATTGCTCTCGATTGCGTTGTTCATGTCCTTTCCGGCATCGTAGTAGCCAAGCTTCATCAGGATGTTCTGGGCCAGGCCCCAATTCGCCGGCACAGCGGCATCTCCAAACGGCTTCGCGGATTTTGGATCAGCGGGCGGCGCGTCGAGGTAATTCGTCGGGCCGCGGACCGTCATGTTGTCTTGTCCCAGGTTGCCCACGGACGCTCCGGGATAAATCAACTTGCCCTGCTCGTCGCGGACCGGGCTCATGATCAGCTTGAGCGCGTCCGCCTGTTTCTGCGTGAGGGTTTCGGGGACGAGCGCGTCCGGCTGAAAGGTGCACTTGGCCGGATTCTGAATGATTCCATCGGCGACTCCGTCCACTTTGTCGCATTGTTTCAAGATGGCCGCGCTTACCGCCTGAAATTTCGCGGCGGGGATGTAGCCGTCGAGGAGCGCCTTGGTGTTTTTCAAACTCCACAGCGATGTCCCGACGGGATCGAGCCAGGGCGATCCGGAAATGATGCCATCGTAGTCGGCGGGGAAGCGCGAGGCCTCGAGGAGGCCCATCTTTCCGCCGTTCGAGCAGCCGTCAAAATAGGAACGGCGGATGGTGTCCGCGCGATAATAGCTTTTGACGAGTTGTTTGGAGGCGAGCGTCACATCATGGACGGCGCGGAAGAAGTAATCGACAACTTTCGGCATGTCCGGCGAGCCCGGCGCGGAGTATTCCCACGTTGAATTCGCGACGAGGTGGCCTGTGTCCGTAACTGCCGTGGCATAGCCTCTCGCGAGGAACAGAGCCTGGTCGGCTGGATTTGCCGAAGAGTTGAGAGAACCTGCCAGGCCGCCGACTCCATTGAAGACAAATTTCTGATTCCAGTTGGCTGGCAGCATTATTTCGAAATTTGCCGAGCCGGGTTCCGCGCCTTCGCCGGATGTGGCCACGGAACCTTTCACGTCGCAATACTCAGGATTTGGGGCGGCCGCCGGCACGACCGCCGCGGAGGTAATCATCATGTTGGGAATCTTCAGGGCGGTCAGCGCAGCCGTGGCGCAATCCGCCCAAGCCGGAACATTTCCAAACGCGGCGCAGAGCAGCACTGCGATCCCGAACCGGAAAACGAAAGAGTAGAAGTTGGCGACGAGATTCTTGCGAATTTTCATGGGCTTCCCTCCACAGACATAAACCGTTGCCAGAGAGTAGACCCAAATGGGTTCTCGTGTCACTACCCAGAATTTTGCAGAACCTGAAACCAAACCTCCCGCGACGGGCGTCCTATTTCCGCACATTGCTTTTAAGGCTTGTAATGACTTAGGATTAGGCCCACATCCGATCGTTCAGGTTGAGCGATACTAATTTAACCGGCTGCATGAGGTCGGCGTTTTTTGCAAGCGACGCGCCTGTGGGGAAGTACAAATTCGATTCAAGAGTAAAACTCAGCGAGAGGACAACTGAAAAAGTATGAACAAGAAATTATCAGTGCGCGATGTTTACGGCTTCCCGGGATTCCTGGCAATCACATTAGTCGCTCTCGGCCTGACAGCGCCGAGCCTCCGCGCGCAAGCGCCGGCGGCTGCTCCTCCGGCCCCTGCGCCAACCTTGGCGGACATGAAGGGCAAAACCGCCGATCAGTTCTACAAAAAGATCGAAGCGCTCAAGGGAATTCCGGCCGAGCAAGTTCACCCCGCGATGGAATACATCACCACGGCCCTGGGCGTCGGATGCGGCTACTGCCACGTGATCGGCCATTTCGATCAGGAAGACAAACGCGAGAAGCACGTGGCTCGCAGCATGATGGCGATGACCATGGCGATGAACAACACCGTGTTTGATGGCAAGCGCGAGGTGACCTGCTACACCTGCCACCGCGGCGCCGCCAAGGCCGCCTCCACGCTGCTGCTCCCCGGCGACAAGGCGCCCACCGAGCCGAGCGCCATGGAAATTTTCCCGGCAACGGCCATCAAGAACCTCACGAGCCTCGACTCCGGCATGTCGCCGAGCAAGGCGCCCGCAACCGTAATGTCGGGCCCGCCACCGACTCCAAAACCCGCCGCCGCGCCGCTGCCCTCCGTGGAAGACGTATTCAGCAAGTACGAGCAGGCTCTCGGCGGTAAAGCCGCTGTCGGCAAAATCATGGCTCTCTCATTTAAGGGAACCGCGGACATGCTTGTTCCCCCGCCCCCGGCGCCTCCCGGCGTGACACCGCCGCCACCGGCGATGGGGACCGTTCCTGCGGAGTATTTGATGAAGGCCCCGAAGGGTGTTATTTCCGTGACATTTCCGGGGCGGCCTCCAACCGCGACCGGTTTCGATGGAACCATCGCCTGGCACAACACGCCGATTCGCGAAGATACGGGGGATGAGCGGCGCATGCTCGTCGAACTGGGCGAAAAGTTTCCCGGGCTCGAATTCCAACAGAGCCATACAAACGTCCAGGTCGACGCGATGGAAAAAATCGGCGACCGTGACACGGTTCGCGTCGTGGGCGTCCGCAAGGAAGGTTTTCCCGTCCTTGACCGGATCAATTTTGACACCCAAACTGGGTTGCTCGTGCGGTCCTATACAACCATGCAGAGCGTGATCGGATCATTCCCCGAGGATACTTTTTACGAAGACTACCGGGACGTGAGTGGCGTCAAGGTTGCGTTCACGATGCGCGTTGTGAGCGCGGAAGGAAACCGGACCTACAAGTGGGCGCAGATCGACGCGAATGCTCCGATCGAGGATGCGAAGTTTGCCAAGCCCGCTCCTCCCGCGCCGAGACCGGCGGGGGACTAAAAGCGCAGAGACAACTCCGGACCGGTGCACAGCGTCGCGCGTGTTCCGGTCCGGATGGTACTCGAGAGCAAGAATTATGAATTTGCAATTCGTTCTGGATAGGCAGGGAAAGAGGGTGCGCATTCCCCCGCTCTTGCCGCGCCCTGAGTTGTTAGCGGGCGACTGGATTTGAGGGCTACTCCAAATTGAAGCTTGCCTTTGTCCTGCCACTGAAGTAAATTTCCGCGCATGGGAACAATCCTGAGCATCCTGGATGTCATTATCCTCTTGCTGCTGGTACTTGCCGTTCTCCGCCGGATTTGGAAAGAGCAGGAACAGGGCTCCGGTTCGTTGCTCTTGACGATCTGCGTTGCCGCGGCGCTAATCGTCCTTGCGCTTGTGTCCCTCGCCGCATATCAGGGGCTCCTCGGGGTCTCTTCCTCGCTTATGCAGGGAATATTCCTGTTGATCCTTCTCGTTATGGCAGCACTCATCCGTTTCTCTTGGGCGGGCAAACCTGCGTCCTAACTCGCGAAGGTTTGAGGAATTTGGATTTTGCACCACGGAAAAGAATTGGCCGCCGACTAGGTGACAGCACCCGCCACGATTTCCTCCAGCATTGAGCGTGATCGAAAGATTGAAAGTTTCCTGCCGTAAGCGAAGCGCCTCGGCTCCGGAAATGGTTTAGAAGAAGAACTTTGCCGCCAGTTGAATCAAACGAGGATTCTGCGCGCTGACCACCTGGCCGAAAGTGCTGTTCTCGACCTCGCCATCCACGGCGGATGGCCCATAAAACTGGGCGTGGTTGAAAACGTTGAACATTTCCACCCGGATATCCAGGGACTTCGACTCCGTAACGCGCACATTTTTGCTGAGCTGCATATCGAAGTTGTTGATGCCGGGGCCGTAGAAGAACCGGCGGCCGGCGTTGCCAACCTGGCCGAGCGCCTCCGGTTGAAAGAGGGCGGTATTGAATTCGGAAGCCCCGTTCCGGGGATTGGTGTTGATCTTCAGGGAACCGGGCGTGAATACGGGAGTGTCGATCAATTGATTGTTCACGCCATCGCCGAGCGACCCTTGCAATGAACTATCTGATTGGTCATATAACGTGACAGGAAATCCAGAACTGAACCGGGTAGTGCCCGAGATGCTCCAGCCCTCGGTCAGCCGATTCGTGCGCCGCAGGAGGCGCTCGAGCGGCAAGTTGTAGTTGTAGGTTGCCACGAAGTTGTGCCGCATGTCCCAGGCCGAAATCCCGCGGCTCAGAGCGGGATTGTAGGGATTGATTACCTCGCCGAGATTCGATCCCTGGTCGATCGATTTGGAGAAGGTGTAGGACAGAGAAACGGTAGTTCGAGTCCAGGAGTAGCGAAGCGTTGTCTCCAGGGCGTTGTAATTCGAATTTTCGATTGTTTTCTGCGCGGTGTCTTCCCCGTACAACTCCGTGGGCGTCCCGTTGAAATTTACGCCGTTGTAGGTCGTCCCCAGGATGCCCGTTCGAGTTCCGTAATAAACCTGCCCGGAGGCTGAAGTGAAGGTGCCGTCTTCCGCGTAGGGCCCACATGTCGGAGAACCCGGGGCAACTTCACTGGGCTGGCTGAGGCTCAGGCAGAGCGCGGGATTGCCAAGATTGGACGGCTGGTCCGTCACAATATGGTGCCCCTGGTTGCCGACATAGCTCAAGGTTAAAAGCATTCTTGCGGTGATCTGCCGTTGAATGGACAGCATGTAGTTCTCGATGTACGGCACAGTATTACGGTAATAAAAGTAGGGGTCGGCGCTGATCGGAGTGACGGCTGACCAATCAAATGCCGTGTACGGGTTGCCGGCGGAGACGCTGTGCGGTGGAAAAATGATGGGATACGGGTTTGTATTCGGCGCCCCGAATGGGTCGGCGGCATTGACAAATGGCGTTGCAAAGATCGGTGCCTGGGGGCTCAGATAATTGTATCCAAAGGGAGGCACGGAATACATCACTCCCGCCGACAGACCTTGAATAGCCGTGTAGAACATTCCGAAACTGGCCCGGACGCTGCTGTCCCCATCCTTTCCGAAGATGGCCCTTAGAATTCCATGATCGAATTTCGGCGCATAGGCCAGACCGATTCTCGGAGCGAACTTGTCGTATTTGGTTGGCGACAGCGTGGAAGGAATCCCGGGATCGCCGGGCACCAGCAATCCGGGGATTGCATTCGGGTAGAGAACCGATTGCGCCCCTGGCACAACCGTCTGAATATTATTGTATTTCTCCGACCATGGCCTGATTACGTCCCACCGCACGCCGTAATTGAATGTCAGGCTTTTTCGGACTCTCCAGCTATCCTCCACGAAGGCCCCAACGTACCGGTTCCTAAGGTAGAAGGGTTGACCGGTAGACTGTGTGTACTGGCTGGGAACTCCCAGCAGGAAATTGGCGAAGGCCGAACCGGTTTCCGAGTTTTGGTTGGCAAAATTGAATGTCCCGTTGAAGGTCGCATTGGGGTGCTCGTTGACCTGATCGAGGTGGAACTCTCCGCCGAACTTGAGCGAATGGTTTCCGGCGACCTTGGAGAGCGAATCGCTGCCGTACAGCGCATTGTTCCACTGAATCGTGTTCGTGACCGGCACGCCCATGACAAACGAAGGAAACACGAGATTCATCACGCCTTCATACTGGGGCGCCTGCACGTCAATCCCCGTGGAGTGGGGGCCCGTCGAAAACCCTTGAGAGGCCAGGGTGACTCCCAATCCGCCATGGGGTTCTCCAATGATGTTCGAGTTTCGAATGATACCGATATGAAACTCATCCACCGTATTGGTTCCGATGACCTTGGTGTCGCCCAGGGTAAACACTTGCGCGCGGCCGATCGTGAGGGCGTCGAACCCGGGAACGCTGGCGCCGCCCTGCCCCCCGGGGTACGGATTATCCAACTGGTAGTCGTCGATGAAATAGTAGCCGTAGACCTGCCCCCACCTCGTGTTGGCGTCGATCCTTACGGAACCCTTGTCGTCACGCACGGTTTGAGAAAAGGCGGAAGTAGAAAATGTACTATTAGAAGTATTACTGGGCGTTGGAATATATTGCAGCAGATTTTGGGCCGGCGCGGACCAGGCGCTCATCGGGATCATGGCGTTGGGAAGGACGCACTGCGACGCGCTGGTGCAGCCGGGCGTGTAGTACGGCTCCCCGACAAAAACCGTGTTGGGGGCATATCCGAACTCATTGTCCAGATAAGCAGCCCGGCCCGCGGTATCCACCGTTCCATTCAGGGTGGAGGCGATGTCCATCAGATTGCCCTGGCGGTCCGCGTTGGACGGGACGGAGATGACCGGCGAGGTGATTCCTTGATCGGTTCGAGTTCCCTGGTAATCGCCGAAAAAGAAAATCTTCTGTTTCTTGATCGGCCCTCCCACGGTGCCGCCAAACTGATTCTGTCTGAACACGCTGCGAGTCGCCGCGAAATAATTCTTGGCGTCGAGGGAAGTGTTTCGCAGGAACTCAAATGCATCCCCGTGAATAGCGTCGCCGCCGGGCTTCGTCACCACGTTGATCAGGCCGCCGTTATAATTCCCGTATTCGGGATCGAAGTTGTCGGTCAGAAGCCGGAATTCCGAGATGGAATCCAGGTTGGGAATTACCGACGTGCCGCCGTTCATGTACTCCTTCACGTCAATTCCGTTCACAAAAAAACCGTTCGAGGATTCGCGCTGCCCGTTAATCGAAACATTTCCCGGATTCAGATCGCCGGAAGGATTAATCGTTCCCGTAACCCCCGACATGATCACCGAAGTGGCTGTCAGCGATGTGACGGGGCTGACGCCGGGTTGAATCGACAGCAAGTCCGTGTAACTGCGCCCGTTCAATGGAATCGTGACAATTTGCGTGCCGGACACTACGTCGCCCAAATTTGTGTCGACGGTTTCCACATTCACCGCGGTCTCGGAGACCACGACTTCCTCCGTTTGCGCGCCCATCGAAAGGGCTATGTCCGCCCGCAGCTGCGAATTTACGTCGATGACCAGGCCGGTACGCTTGTAAGGACTAAATCCTTCGCGCAGAATTTCAATCTCGTATCGTCCCACGGGGAGCGCGGAGAAATTGTAAAATCCATTGGCATTCGTCTTGGTCGTCTGAATAACGGTGGTGTCAAGGTTGAGCGCGCTCACCGTGGTGTCCGGGACAACGGCTCCGGTTTGGTCCGTGACCGTTCCCGAGATGCTCCCCACCGTATCCGCCCGAACGACATTCGCAAGGCAGGGAATCATCAGCAACGCCAGCAGGAGACCGATGGACCGTGCCATGACAGGCTGCAGGCAGAATAATTTATGGCATGAAAAATTCCAGCCGCCTTTGTCCCTGTGCATGGTCAAAGCCATCCCTGGTCTCTCCTGTAATTCCTATTACCGGCTAAATTTCTTTCGCTTTTATCTCGAGATCGTTTCCGAAAATGCGTCTGTGGCTTTTATCGGGAAGGGATCTCCTTGCCGTTGACTGCGATCTTCAACGCAAATCCGGGTCCTGAAGTGATTCCAATCGGGGCGCCATTTCTGGCGGGGTGAGTCTCTACCACAACCATGTCTCCTCGTTTCAGCGTATCCTTATCCCATCCCTTGTGAGACAACGTGAACGTCGAATTCATTTCCAGCGTCCAATGACTGACGTTGCCGTTCCCTTCCATTACATCCACGTGGGCCAGACAATGGGGATTGCCCCAGTCGAAGGCCGTGATCGTTCCGGTCAGCAGGATCGTTTTCTTCATGTCATAGTTTGTGACGCCGTGATGCGCCGATGCCGCGCCCGAAGCAATCGAAAATCCTGCAACTACGAGAAGGAGCCTTAATGCCTTGCGCCTCATCAAGCACCTCCACCAAATGCCCTGGCCCGCACTTTATGGCGCTGGTGTGTCGCTTTCAGTGACAAAGGTCACACCCGGTGATTCTCCGGAATTCGCACGCCAGCCCGTTACACGTAAGCGATCCACCGCCCCGCGGCAACAATGCCGAACCACAGCAAAATGGAAATCAGTCCGGCAGCCCGCGCCGAGAGCGGGCCCACCGGATCCATGTCCCACTTGCCCACGCTTTGGTAGGCGACCGAATGGAAAATGAGCGCGTTGATTCCGGCAATCAGGATCAGCACCATCTTGATCTGGAATCCGAGGTTGTCGTACATCTTCGTGGCTTCGGAAGAAAAAAGCAGAAACCCCGTGGTGACTTGAATCAGGAAACCCACCAAGGCCCATGGAATAAACCGCCCAGCCAGCTTGGAAACTGACTCATCACGGAAAGTCAATCCCATCAGGCGCAGATCCAGGATAGATGTGGCGCCCACCAGCAGGATGATGCCGAAAATATGCACCGTCTCGATGATCGGAAACATCCACAGGGATTCCCGGATGTGCGTGCCCATCGTCGTTTGTTCCAGCCAGGTGCAAATTGAAAGAATGAAGTGCATTTTTTAGCGCCTCTCCACGATTCAAATTAGTTTGGACCAACGGGCCGCGCCGCGCAGCCTTTCCGGCTGCCTTGCCGCAAAACCGGAATTCTGTTTCCCCCGGGCCTTCAAACGTTAGTTCCTTGCCATTGGGAAGCACGATCTTTTACGGCTGTATCGCATTCATGCCCGCCCTATTCTGCGACGTGCCCCCCTAAATCCTCAGTTATCCTCGGCACCGAGTGCGGTGATCATTTTGCCGTCGGCCATCTGAAATTTTAGCACGCGCAAAACGGTGGAGCCGTTCTTGGCGCGATTGCCGATCATTGTAATTTGATCCCCCGGCTTGAACATTTCCTTCGTCCACCCACGCCTGTGCAGAGCGCCGGGATTTGTGAATTCGCCATCCCATCGAACGACCTTGCCGCTGGGGTCGGTTACATCGATGAGAAGTTGGCAATGAGGATTGATAAATTGAAACTCCACTACCGTCCCCTTGAGAGAGACGTCTTGCGTTGTATCGTATGCCGCCGCCCCATGGTGTGCGAACATGGGACTCGCGACCGAAAGAACCACTATGGAAGCCCACAATATGACCATCCGCTTGCGTTTCATGATCTTCCTCCCTCTCGCGCTCAGATCCCGCCAAACTCCGTCAGCTGGCCGGAATAAGCCAGAGCGGATCTCGTGCTGACCCGCCAGGACCAGTCTTGCTTTCTGTCTTGCCAATCACCCAGGACTAGGTTCCGCCCGGGCCTTCAAACGTCAGTTCCTTACCGCTGGGAAGCACGATCTTCTCAACCCGCATGGCATTCGCGCCGCTGCGTGCGGGATGGCCGGTGGCCGTAATCTGGTCCCCAGGCTTGATGGTCTTCCGGTCCCAACCTTCACGGACAAGCATGTTCGGGCTGGTGCCTTCGCCAACCCACATCTCTATATTTCCCTTATCGTTTTTTACGTTGAGAACAAGCAGTGCGTGTGGATTCGAAAACTCGAAGGAGGAAACTGTTCCCATGATCGTTTCCAATTTCGTTTCATCGTAGGTTGCCCGCCCGTGATGCGCAAACACTGCGACGGTAACCGCAAAAAGACCAGCCATCAGGGCCACAGGGCGAAAAAATTTTGCTTTCATGCACACCTCCGATCCAATTTCACAAGCCCGCTCTGGAAAATGCGCCCCTCTGCAGCGAACTGCGATGAGAGTATCCCCGTCATTTCCGCACCACCTACTGAGGCGGTTTGGGAAGATATATCGCGTGGCACGCCTCGCAAACTGCGTCTATTTTGTCGCCGATCTGCTCAAGCGCTTTGGCATCCTTGGCGTTTGCCGCCTTGAACGCCTGCGATCCCGTATCCACCAGGGCCTCCGCGTTCTTCGTCCAGTCTCCCTTGTCTTTAGCGCGCCCAGGAAGAAGCAGGAGGTTGCCGGCTTCGGCCAGATTCAACGCGTTATTCTGCAACGTCGCCCATTCTTCGTCCGTCTTGGGAGGATCAAATTGATATTTGAAAACTAAATCAGAGGCAGGCTTGACAATTCCAAGCATGACTTGCCGGACGGTTCCAACCGGTTGAAAGGCGGGCGCCTGGGCCAATGCAGCCCCCGCGAAAATAATAGGCATGGCTGCGATAATTTTCAGAAACCGCATTATTTCTCCCCGCGCGAGTATGAATATCACCCGGCCGCACATCACCTGCAGATGCAACAATCATGGACCAAAAGCCAGCATGCAGAAGTTAAATCGGAGTAAAAAACACTTTACGCGGATTTAATAACGATCACACCGCGAACTTATATCCGAAGCCAACCACGGTGAGGATGAATTGCGGATTCTTAAGATCAGGTTCCAGCTTTTGCCTCAACCAGGCAACGTGCACGTCGACTGTCCGAGTGGAAGGATGGCTGCTGTATCCCCACACTTCGCGCAGAAGTTCCTCGCGGGAGAGCGTGACGTTTGGATGTTCCACGAAATACCGGAGCAACTGAAATTCCTTGGCGGACATCGGGACAACGTGGCCGTCCCGCCTAACTTCCGTGCACCGCGTATCGATCGCGATGGATCCAAATTGATGGCGGGCCGGCGTCTTGTCGGGGCTTGTGGCGGCGCGCCGGAGCAACGCCTCGACTCGCGCCAGCAACTCCGACATCTGAAACGGCTTGGTCAGGTAATCGTCGCCGCCGGATTTCAATCCCGCAACTTTATCTTTCGTCTGGCGGCGCGCGGTAAGCATGAGGATGGGAGTGGTCGATCCGGCCTTTCTCAGTTTTTCGCACACGGCCAGCCCATTCTGCCCAGGCAACATGAGATCCAGTAAGATCAGATCAACCGGTTCGCGTGTTGCCATTTCCAGGCCGGTCTCGCCGTCGCGCGCGGCGCTCACGAGATAGCCCTGTTTCCGCAACCGGTCGCGGAGCGTCGTGACCAGGCCCGGCTCGTCTTCGATGATCAGGATTTTTGCGGCCATCTTATTTCTTCAGGTCGTTCTGGCAATTCAGAATTCATCAATTTCAAATCCGAAGCTCCATATCAGAAGCTTCAAACCTGAAATTTCAAATCTCAAATTTGAAATCTCAGAATCTAAAGTTTTTCTCTTATGCATCGCTTCTTTCCGTACGCTCCCCCAAATCCGCCGCGGGAAAATGCAGGACCACTTCAGTGCCGCGGCCGAGATCGCTCGTAACGCTCACCCGGCCGCCCATATCCTCCATCATCCGCTTCACAAGATAAAGGCCGAGGCCCACGCCGCGAATCTGATTGTCGCGGACGGACTGGACACGATAAAAGGGCTCGAAGATATGCGCAAGATCCGCGGAGGAAATGCCTAAGCCCTTGTCCTCCACGCTGATCCGCACTTCCGGTTTCGTGCCGGCTTCGGCTTCGCAAGCACGAATCGCGATCCACTTACTCGAATTCGAATATTTCAACGCGTTGCTTACCAGATTTTCGATGCAGGTGATGGCCGCGGAAGGGTCGGCCAGGATGGGGGGCAAATTTTCGCCGATCTGTTTCGCCACCGTAAATCCCGCCTCGTGCAGATTGGCCTCGGATGTGGACAGGCTCTGGGCAAGGAGAGGAGCCACCTCCACCGGCTCCAGATCGTAGCCCGACAGGCCGAAGCGTCCAGCGGTAAACAACAAAACTTCATCCACCAGACGCCCGAGCCGGCGGCCCTGCGTGCGAATCAGGCCGCCATACTCCTGCATCTGCTCGATATTTTCAACGACTCCATCCGCAAGGTTTTCCGCCGCGGTATTGATCACCGCCAACGGAGTGCATAATTCATGGGACACTCCGGCGACGAATTCCATCTGCATGCGAGCCAGCGCTTTCGAGCGGCGCGCGCCGGAAAAAATGAGCGCCATGCTCCCTGCGAGGACCGCGAGCAATCCCAGGCTGATGGCGAGGTTGCGGCGCCTCCACGACGCGACCGCTTCCTCAAGAGATCCGGCGGGATGCTGTGCGACGAGTTGCCATTGCTCGCCCGCCGCGCCCGCCTGCAATGGAGGATGCCCTCGCCTTCGCGCTTCCTCTCCGACCAGATCAAACAGGTTGACGGCCGCGTCGGTGGCAGAAGCTGAGACGGAGGATTTTGCGTCCGAAATGTAAATCGTCTGATAGGGGGGCTTGACAGTACGAACGGACACGACAAAGCTTCTTTGACCTGCCGCGCCGAAATGCCGGTCCACGAGATCGGGAAGATATTTGCGCTCGAGATATTCACGGTTCAGAATAACGATGAGAATGCCCATCGTGTGTGCGCTGGAACTCGAATCACGCCCGCCGGATGCAATTTCAAAAATCGGGCGAATCAGGGCCGAAGGGTCCGCAACGTATGTCCAGGGATAATAAATCGCTTCGCGGTCGTCGATTGCCCTGGAAAAGAATTCGGCGCGTTCCATTAGAAAACGGTGCAGGGATTCCAATCCGGGCGGCCAGTTTGCGTCGTGGAAGCGATTATCGTTCGGGTTAAGGTATTCCAAAGCGGCCGCTTTGGAACCTTCCGTCTTCCAAACGTACAAGCCCTTGACAAGCTCCGCGTGCGCGCTCGTTCTGGTCCAACTCGCCTGCTGGCGCGCCACGCGGTTTTCGATGGCGGAAGGATCCGCTTCGGGATCGAGCTCAAAACCTTCGCACAGCTGCTGAAAGTCGTAGGAAAATTCCTGGTCAAAATTCCGGACGCTCGTGGCCAGCGAATTCCTCAGCCGCGCCTGTTCGGTCCTGCTGATTTCTCCCGTCCAACGGTATTGGTAAACGGCCAGAACCGAGACAACGGCGATCATCACGATCACCGCGATCAATTCCACCCCGAATCTTTTTCGCCACATCATAGGGTTTCGGCACCGGGCAGTTTGTCGATCCATTGCCGCCTGCCCGCGGGCGGCCGGACTCCGCTACTTCCGTGCGCCGCCCCGCGCATCCGCACAGACATATTCCAGCAAGTGCCAGGTGGGCCTCAGCTTGAATATTTGCCGTCCTGTCCAGGCTTTCTTGTACGCTTTTGGATCGTCGATGGTCACCTCGTCCTGCAAGGTGTCATGATCGGTCCGCTGAAAACGCTCGACGACGTGCAAAGCGTCGGAATGTGGATGGCCCACCTGGTCCAGCCAGGTTTTGTCGTTCAACCCGGTGGTGTCAACGACGAGAGTGTTTCCTTCCCACCAGCCGATGGAGTCTCCCATCCAGGTCAAATCCAATTCCTTCGGATGCTCGCGCCGGTCCATATAGATATGGCGGATGTAGTGATCGTATTCAAACAGCAGGATCACCTCGCCTGGGGTTTGAACCACCTGCATCGGAAAGGGAATTAACATGATTCTGGGCACACCCGGCGGCAGGCAGCTCAGAATCGGGTCTTCCGAATCCGGCGTGGCGCGAGGGCCGTATCCCGGCTTTACGCCCTTGTATTTTTCCTCCGCCCAGGGCTGAAAGGGAGGCTCCTCGGAGCTGAAGGTGATGGTGTTCTGGCGCTCCATCCATACGCCGGACAAGTCTCGTGGAGAAAATTCCGATTGCGTTTTCGGAATACCCCGGCTAACAGGCGTCTGCGCGAAATGAGGCTGGGCGAAAAGGGAAACAATAATCAGGGTGAGACATGCCTGCGTGCACCGGTTGCGGATCTGTACACTTTTCCGTGCGTTCAAATTTCCGGTCACAACCTCGCCGCGGGACACACGAATCTGGCGCCTTTCCTGATTTTATGGATTCAACTTATCACCAGATTCGTGAAATTACGAGATTCGAGTGGGCCGTCGTAACAGCCCTTAACGGACTGAAGAAATCAAGCAAATCTACCCGCGAACACTCAGCACCGGGCAGATCGCCTGGCTCACAACTTTGTACGCCGTCGCGGTTCCCAGGTGAGTTCTGGTCCCGGCCAGAGTGGATACGGGCCTGATTCCCAGGACGATCAAGTCGACGCCAAGCTCTTCGGCTTGTTCCAGAATTCTGTCTGCTGCCTCACCTGATTCCACAAACGCCTTCGGTTCGCACCACAGATTCGCTTCCTGCGGCACCAGCGCCTTCAAGCGTGTGATCAGGGAAGACTTTTCAAAATCGTAGACCGGTGCCAGGGAAACATTCATCAGATAGAGCCGCGCCTGATTTTCCTGCGCGAGCGATACCGCGTAGGGAAAGGCTGCCAGGGATGCTGGAGTGAAATCGATGGGGCACAAAATTGTGTGGATATCCGCGACGCTCCGCGGTTCTCCGGAAACATTCGGTCCGACCGTAAGAACCGGGCAAGTGGATTGCCGAAAAATTCTCTCCGCCACGGAACCGATGAGCAGCTTGCTGACTCCGGCGCGGCCATGAGTCCCGAGGACGATCAAATCGATGTGCTTGTCCTTCGCGACGGTGGAGAGTTCGTCCCAAATTTCGCCCTTTCTCAGCAGGTTCTCGTGGGGAATTGCGCCAAGCCTCCGCCCCAGCTCCGTGGAATAGTCATGAGCTTCCCGGAGCGCCTGCGCGGCGAGCGCTTGCACTTCAATCGTTGGAAAGTTGCCCAGAGGAGGGGGGGTGAGCACGTGAGTGGCAAAAATTTTGGAGCCATACTTGTGCGCGATAGATAAGGCAAAGGGAAGAGCCACGTTCGATTGTTTGGAGAAATCCGTGGCGAAGAGAATGTTGTCAAAAGTAATGGCTTTGGACATCGTCTGAGTTTTCATGGCTTGCCTCCCAACCAAGATTCCTTCAAACCCAGCATATGCGCCCCAGGCGATCGCCAATGTGACCGCGCTCACTTTTCTCTGTGACGTTCGTCACGGGGAAATCGTCAACGAAGTCTTAGATGATTAAAGGACGGCGGGTAAACCAATTCACGTCCGTGTGGTATATAACGGCTGCAGAAATTTTGAGAGGATGACTCCGATTCCGGGCGAACTCCATACCACCAAGGAAGAGGCGCCTGAGGGTTTCCTTGGGCTAACTAGCCAGGAGGCGCGGGAACGACTTTCTGAATACGGGCCGAATGACCCTACGCCAGTTCGTCGCGGCGCTCTCCTCCAGGAACTCCTGACTTTATTTGTGAATCCTCTGGTCATCCTCCTTCTGGGTGCCGCAATTGCTTCAGGCTTGCTGGGTCAAAAGGCCGACGCTGGAATCATCATTGTCCTGGTCCTTCTCGGGATCTCCATCAATTTTGCTCAAACCTATCGTTCCCAGCGGGCCATCGAAAGGCTTCGCGAACATGTCAGTTTAAGCGCCACGGTGCTGCGCGACGGGACATGGCAAGAGATCAAACGACATGAAGTAGTTCCGGATGATCTCGTTCGCCTTTGCGCGGGAGACCTGGTTCCTGCCGATGCGCGCCTGGTGGAGGCGCGCGATCTCTACCTTCAACAAGGGGCGCTTACGGGCGAATCGATGCCGACCGAAAAGCACGCCCACCCCGGCGATAAAGATACCGAAGGGACGCCGGATGCACCCGACCTCGTTTTTCTCGGGACTTCGGTGGTGAGCGGAACCGCGACCGCGCGCGTGCTGAAGACGGGGCCGCAGACTGCCTTCGGGGCCATCGCCAAGCGATTAGTCGTCCGGCCGGAGGAGACTGAATTCGAGCGCGGACTTCGGCGCTTCGGCATGCTCATCATGCGCGTCGTGTTTGTCCTGGTGCTTTTCATCATCGTGGTGCGACTCGCACTTCATAAGGATGCCTTCGAGTCATTTGTATTCGCTGTTGCGCTGGCTGTTGGGCTGACTCCTGAATTTCTTCCCATGATCACTTCCGTGACGCTCTCCAGCGGCGCCGTGCGCATGGCGCGAGAGCAAGTAGTGGTCAAGCACCTCCCCGCCATCCAGAATTTCGGCAGCATTGACGTGTTTTGCAGCGACAAGACCGGCACTCTCACGAAAGGTGAGATGACCCTGAACTGCTCTCTGGACACACTCGGGCAAACGTCCGACAGGGCCGTGGCATTGGCCTATCTCAACAGCAAATTTGAAACCGGAATCCGCAGCCCGCTGGACACGGCGATCTTAAGCGCAGAGCGGCATGACTTGGATGAGTACAGCAAGATCGATGAAATCCCTTTCGATTTCAACCGCCGCCGGCTCTCGATTGTAGTGGAACGCAACGGTGCGCAAGGTATCGATCGGCTTCTCATCACGAAAGGCGCGCCGGAAGGAATCCTCAGCGTCTGTGAGTCCTACGAAGAAGGCGGCCAAATCCGGGCGTTCGAGCCTGGGACGCTCGAACGCGCGAACAAGGTCTACAAAGATTTGTGCTCGCAAGGCTTTCGCATCCTGGCCGTCGCGTATCGCTCTGCACAACAGCAAGGGGCATTCACGGCGGAGGACGAGCAATCACTTATCCTGGCCGGCTTTCTTGGATTTTCGGACCCGCCGACCGAGGATGCCGCTGCTTCCGTGGCCGCGATGAAACGCGACGGCGTCCAGGTGAAGATTTTGACGGGAGACAATGAGCTGGTCGCTCAGTACATTTGCGGGCAGGTGGGCCTGGAATCTCCCATGGTCGTTCTTGGAAGCGAAATGGAGCAAATGACGGACCCCGCGCTGACGCATGTCGCGGAGCAGGCCACCATCTTTGCGCGCGTCTCGCCCATGCAAAAACTTCGCATCATCCTCGCTCTCAAACACCGCGGGCATGTGGTCGGTTACATGGGCGATGGCATCAACGACGCGCCTTCGCTTCACGCGGCGGACGTGGGCATTTCCGTGGCCACGGCCGTGGATGTCGCGCGCGATGCCGCCGACATCATCCTTCTCAAAAGCGGCTTGGGGACTCTTCACCGCGGGATCATCGAGGGCCGCAAGGCGTCCGCAAATGTTTTGAAATATTTGCTCATGGGAACCAGCTCCAATTTTGGAAATATGTTCAGCATGGCAGGGGCTTCCCTGTTTCTGCCATTTCTTCCCATGTTGTCCACGCAAATTTTGTTGAATAATTTTCTATACGACACGGCGCAGATCACCATCCCCTCGGATAATGTGGACGATACCTACACCCGCACCCCGCAACGATGGGACATTCGCCTGATTCGGAATTTCATGATTTTTATCGGGCCGATCAGTTCGATTTACGATTTTCTGACATTTTATGTCTTGCTGCATTTTTTCCATGCCAGCGAGCCGCTCTTTCACACGGGGTGGTTCGTGGAGTCGCTCGCCACTCAGACCCTGGTCATCTTCGTCATCCGAACAATGGGTAATCCATTTCGCAGCCGCCCGAGCTTGCCATTGGCACTCACAACTGTCGCGATTGTGGCAATCGGAACTTTCCTTCCGTTTTCCCCTCTAGCCCGTGTCCTCGGATTCGTCCCCCTGCCAGGCTCCTACTTCGTTTTCCTGCTCGCCTCGACCATTACCTATTTGCTCCTCGTCGAGATTGCGAAACGCCTTCTTTTTCGCAAGTAACCTGGGAATGCGATTCACCCGGCTTGAGCGTGTCGATTCGAGGCGAAATGGCGCGAGAACCATTGTGCCGCTACCCGCGCCGCTTCTTCCAGCGTTCCCGGCTCCTCGAACAGATGCGTGGCTCCGGGGATGACGACCATTTTCTTGTCTCTGCACGCGAGCTTGGCCAGGGCCTGCTCGTTTAAATCGATGACTGGTCCGTCATTGCCGCCGACGATCAGCAGCGTCGGTGCAATCACGGAACCGAGAGCATCCCCTGCCAGATCGGGGCGGCCGCCGCGAGAGACGACGGCTGCAATCTTGTCCGACATTTGGGCTGCGGCCACAAGCGCCGCTGCGGCGCCAGTGCTCGCGCCGAAATAGCCGACCCTTAGCCCCCGAAGATCTGGCTGGCGCAGAGTCCAAGTTGTAGCGAGAGCCAGTCGCCTTGCCAGTAATCGAATGTTGAATCGAAGCAGTGCGGTTCGCTGGTCGACCTCCCCTTCGCTTGCCGTAAGCAAATCCATGAGCAAAGTGGCGATCCCCTGCGCCCGCAGCGTTTCGGCGACAAATCGATTACGCGGGCTGTGGCGGCTGCTTCCGCTTCCATGGGCAAATAGAACTACTCCGCTCGGACACGAGGGCAGGCCCAAATTTCCCTCCAGGGTCGCCTTGGCCAGTTCAATGGAAACCGGCCGCTCGTAGGAAACACTTTGTGTGAGACTGGCGGGAGTCATGGGTAAAATCCTTTCCGAAGGCCCCGGCCCGTGGGCGCAACTTCTTGATCGCGTTGTTGAACGTTAAGCAGAAGCAGACTCGTCACTTCCTCATCCGATACCTGTGAAAAATCTTCATAGAATTGTCCGATCGCATAGAAATTTTCCGGGGTATCCAGACAAACGAGTTCGTCCACTTCGCGCCGGAGGCGCCTGCAAGTCAAGGCGGGAGCGACGGGCGCTGCAAGCACAATCCTCGCCGGATTCAATTTCTGAAGCGCGGTGATTGCCGCTTGCGTGCTCGCGCCCGTGGCGATCCCGTCATCCACAAGGATCACGATCTTACCTTCCACTTTCAGTGGGGGGCGTCCGCCTCGATAGAGGCGTTCGCGGCGGTCCAATTCCTGTCGTTCCTCCGTCGTGACCCGTTCGATTGCCTGCTTGGATACGTCCAGGGACTCGACGATCTGGTCGTCGAGAAAGCGAATCCCCCCGGAGGCGATCGCCCCGAAAGCGAGTTCCGGCTGCGAGGGAACTCCCAGTTTCCGCACCACAAACACATCCAGAGAGACCTCCAGTTGCGCGGCCACCTGGAAGGCCACCGGAACTCCCCCCCGCGGAATGCCGAGCACGATTACATCCTCTCGCCTTGCGTACGATTCCAGTTTTTTCGCGAGTCTGCGCCCGGCATCGATTCGATTCAGTAAGATCATCGCCGCGCCTCCATTCCGCCTTCTCAGCCTCCTGCACTGTCCGCGAGTCGAATAGCCTTATCCCTCTCATGCGATTCTCAGGCCGAGGCGAGGATACGCGTATGACGTCGGTCACTTTTTCGTGTGATTTGAGCCACACTTGGGAATCCGAAGAAAAGCATTCGGATTGTGATTTTCTCGATATTCGGCGCACGGATAAGCATCTCTTTCAGGCTGCGCGTTATTCAGATTCGATCGGTGGGAGCGTCACTTTGAACGCAGACTGGCCGGTCTTAAACTTACGGAGTTGACCTGGTTTTTCGGGTAATTAAGCGGCGGAGATTAAGGGGGGAAGATTTTCCAAAGTTATAACCCGATCGCGAAGTTTTTCTTTCAGGTTCAATCCTGCTTCATATTCAAGTATATAAAGTGCCGCGCATTTTCCGCAGAGCCAGAAATGCTTGATCTTGCGCTGATTTTCGCCTGGTTCACCGCCGGGTAGCGTCCTGGAAAGCCGGATCAGCCGGCCTTCCCGATAATCGAATGGCGCTTCGCATTCAGGATTGCAGCACTTTGAGAGCATTCCTCCCCCTTCACAGCGATCCGCTCCATTTTTGCATTTCTAGGATCGGAGAACGGGCGCCGAGCGGAACAGCGCCCGCCCCCTTGATTTTTGCTAACTGGCTGTCTTCGCTTCAATGCGCACACTTTTTGCATGTGGCGCCTTGGGAAGTTCGAGGTTTAGGACGCCGTCCTTCAGCGTCGCGTTGACCTTCGTGCCGTCGACGTCCGACGGCAAATCAACGGACCGATATATTTCTTTTGCGCATCGTTCCGAGTAGATGGTCTTGCCCTTGGTGCTCTCGTCTTTCGATTCGTGTTTGCCCGTGATGGTGAGCCGGTTCCCCTCCACGCGGATGTCGAGTTCCTTGGCTGTGAATCCGGGCACTTCGGCCCGGACGGTCAGGGCTTCATCCGTCTCCGCGATTTCCAGATGGACCGGATGAAGGATTTCGGATTCGGCTTGGAACCAGTCCGACAAATCGTGGCCGAACCACCGGCCATTGTTATTGAAGATATCAAAGGCCCGTTTTTCGATGGAATCGAAAACCAGTTGGAACCGGTCGATAGTATTTTCGGTCCCGGTCTGTTTGGTGACAGCCGATGTTTTGGCGGGTTGCATTGCGGTTGCAGCTTGCGCGGTCATCTTGATTCTCCTTAATTTTATGTGGTTGGCGGCGCTGGCCTGAGAAAAGTAGGTGTCATTCCGATGTCCCGCGAATAGCATCCTTCCCGTTGGACTAACGCGACCAACGTTGACTTAGATGCTCTGCCATAGTGCGCCGTCGCTCAGTGATTTAGATCACAGCGGCATGAAATCTGCGTCACGATTGAATTTATTTGTTAGAATCAGCGTGGGTTGGGTCATCCGTCATTTTTTGTGCCTTGCAACCATTCAATGTCAAGGCTTGTAAATGCCCGCCCGCATAGCTCGTTCCGGATGACTAAACTCCGTCACCCTTGTTCTTGATTTGGAGGCCAATGAGCGGGCCATCTCCCAGCATCCCGGAATCTCCTGCGCAACACAGCCTGTTCGAGAAGCTGTTCCAGGCCTCTCCTGACGCCATCGTTGTCACCGATGCGGACGGCAGGATAACTTCGATCAACTCGCAGGTGGAGCGGCTGTTTGGATACGTCCGTCAGGAACTCATCGGCCAGGATGTGGAAATCCTTGTTCCCGAACGGTTTCGCATGGCACATCCGGGCCATCGAGGCGCCTACAATGCCCATGCCAGCTTGCGCCCGATGGGGGCAAGTCTGGAACTCTTCGGAAGATGCAAAGACGGAACCGAATTTCCCGTAGACATCATGCTGAGCCCGATGGAGACCCCCGGGGGCCGCGTCGTCATCAGCGTCATTCGAGACATTTCGGACCGAAAGAAAGCGCAGGAGGCCCTCCGGCGGAGCGAACAGCAATTTCGCGCGTTGTTTGAATTCTCGCCCGACGCCATCATCGCAAGCGACTCGGGAAGGGCGCATTACGGAAGTCAATCCTAGGGTGGAAAGCACGTTCGGCTACGATCGAGGCGAACTTTTGGGCCAATCCATCGACATCCTCGTTCCGGAGCGCTTTCGGCGCACGCATCCCGCCCGGCGCGAAGAATATGGCGCCACCGCCCGCGTTCGCCCCATGGGCGCCGGGACTGGAGCTGTACGGCAGGCGCAAGGATGGAAGCGAATTCCCCGTCGATATCATGCTAAGCCCAATGGAAACAGCGGATGGCCGCGTCGTGATCAGCGTGATCCGCGACATTTCCGACCGCAAGAAAGCCCAGGAAGCCATCCGGCGCAGCGAAGCGCAATTCAGGGCGCTGTTCGAATTTTCCCCTGACGCAATCATCGCGAGCGATAAGGAAGGGCGAATCACGGAGGTAAATGCGCGAGTAGAGAGCATGTTCGGCTACCAGCGAGGCGATTTGCTGGGCCAATCCATTGACATCCTCGTCCCGGAGCGATTTCGCCACACGCATCCCGGCCCGCCGAAGTGACTATGCCTCCGCAGCCCGCGTTCGTCCCATGGGCGCCGGCTTGGAACTCTACGGCAGGCGCAAGGATGGGAGCGAATTTCCCGCCGACATCATGTTGGGACCGGTAGAAACTGCCGAAGGACGCGTCGTGCTGAGCGTGATTCGGGACCTGACCGAAAAAAGGGAAGCCGAGGAAGCTCTGCGGCGCAGCGAGCTGCAGAAACGCTATCTGGAAGAAGAACTGAACACCGAGGCCCGGTTTGAGGAAATCATAGGCGAGAGCGTTGGCCTGAAACGTGTCTTGAAACTCGTGGAAACCGTTTCGGCGACCGACGTAACCGTACTGATTCTGGGAGAAACGGGAACCGGCAAAGAAGTGATCGCGCGGGCGATCCACCATCTGAGCCCGCGCAATGAGCACGTAATGGTAAAGCTGAATTGCGCGGCGATTCCCGCCGGCCTGCTGGAAAGCGAACTGTTTGGCCATGAGAGGGGCGCATTTACCGGGGCCATCGACCGCAAGATCGGCCGCCTGGAATTGGCGCACGAAGGTACGCTTTTTCTGGATGAAATTGGCGACCTTCCCCTGGAGCTTCAGCCCAAGATCCTTCGCGCACTGCAAGAGAAGGAATTTGAAAGGCTTGGAAGCACTAAGTCTATCCCGGTCAACGTCCGATTAGTGGCCGCGACCAACCGCGACCTGGCAAAAATGGTTGCCGAGGGGCACTTTCGGAGCGATCTCTATTACCGCTTGAGAGTTTTTCCCATTTTGCTTCCTCCTCTTCGCGAGCGCCGGGAGGATATCCCCCTCCTGGTTCGCTACTTCGTGGACCGCCACGCCCGAAAGCTTTATAAGAAAATTGAAACCATCCCCGATGAAACAATGCGCGCGCTGACGCGCTGGGATTGGCCGGGAAATATCCGTGAGCTCGAGAATTTCATCGAGCGGGCCGTCATTCTCACCAAAGGGCCTGTCCTGCGCGCTCCCTCGGCGAACTCGAAATGGGAGAAGAAACCAGTGTCGTCGCGGGATTCTTCCCTCGAAGCAACGGAGCGGGAGCATATCCTCCGCGTTCTTCGGGAGACAAAGGGGAAGATTGGCGGCTCCGATGGAGCAGCCGCCCGCCTCGGCCTGATCCGGACGACGTTAACTCCAAAATGAAGAAGCTTGGAATCGAAAGAAAAGACTACATCTAGTCAGTGCTGACGATTAGTCGCCAGTGATCTTCGTCACTTAGCCCTGTGCGCCAGCGCACCCAAAGCATACCTTCCAACTAAATCTTTATTTCAGAATAGCTTAGCCTAACTGCCGCTGAATAAGCACTTTGGCTCCTGGATTGCGTATATCAATGCGTTATGCAAAGGGTCAAGCAAACAAGTGAGAGTGACGATCCAACAAGCGGATGGTGAAGCCGTGACCATGAAGATCGAAGGAAAGATTGCCGGGCCCACTAGTTCCAGCGTTGCATCAAGCGTGGGAGGATTTGGCTCTTTCGCTCGGAGAAAGAAAGCTTCTCGTCGACCTTTGTGGCGTGACGCATGTCGATGAGACTGGCGGGGATCTGCTCGCGGAAATTCACACTCAAACGGGTGCCGAGTTTATGGCAGATACGCCACTCACGAAATATTTCGCGGAACAAGCGCAGCGGGGCATTCGAACGAGATCTCATCTAGAGGGCAATCTGAGGAGGCAATCATGAAGGGTCCATACGGATTAGAACTGAACGATGGCTGCAAGACTTGCAAGACGAAGGGGTCTGGATTCTTTTGCCAATTGCCGGCCTCGGCGGTCAAGGACTTTGACGCAATCAAGTCCACGGCCACGTATCCGAAGGGCGCCTTGTTGTTTGTCGAGAAACAAGAAGCGCGCGGGGTGTACGTCCTGTGCGAGGGCGAAGTGAAACTGTCCATCAGCTCGCCGGAAGGGAAGACCCTCATCATGAGAATTGCCAGGGCCGGGGAACTGCTGGGACTGATGGCGGCTGTCGCCGGACTGCCATTTGAAGTGACCGCCGAGACGATCCATCCCTGCCAGGTCGCGTTTGTGCGCCGGGAAGATTTTCTGCGCTTCGTCGCCAAGCATCCCGAGGCTTCGCAGAATGTGGTGAAGCAGATGAGCGCGCAATATCGAGGCGCATGCGAACAATTGCATACGATCGGCCTTTCCGCTTCTGCGCAGGAAAAACTCGCACGACTCTTGCTTGCCTGGACCGAGGGAATACAGGCGACGAAAGACGGCACGCGAATTAAGCTGCCCCTGACGCACGAGGAAATCGCGGAATTCATCGGCACCACCCGCGAAACCGTCACGCGCACTCTAAGTGATTTCAAGGAACGCCATCTGGTCGCCATCCAAGGATCGACACTGATGATCCCGAATCGCGACGCTCTCGAAACCTTTGCCAACGTATAGAAACGAAGATCTTAGCCGAGGCCGTGAGGGAGTGGGTTTGTCGGAGGCCCCACTCCCGCACGGCCTCTTTCTCTTGGCAATCGCCTCACTGAGAGCCTTTGCCCGAAGTTATTTTGAGCGAAGCATTCACCCTCCGCACTGTCGCGAGACAGGAACCCTTCCGCCCAGCCTACGCGGTCAGCAAGATAGCCGGGTGTTTCTTCACTTGGCCACGCTGGCGGCGCGCAAAGTCCTGAACGCGGCGTCCCGCGGCCTTGAACGCGTCATGAATCACCAATTGAAGATCGGCGTGCGCGGACTTGGCTTGCGCGTGGCTCGAAACAGCCGCTTCTCCATTCACGGGAGCACGGTGAATCACAACGGGCTCGCGTTTGATGACAATTTCCTTTCCCGGCAAAGTCAAGTCGATGCGAATGTGGAGGGGTTTGCCCTTCTTGTGGTGGCGGTGCGGAACCTCGATGGCCACGCGGCACCCCGTGATGCGGTGGTAAAAAGTTTCGAGTTTTTCGGCCTCTGTGCGAATCCAGTTCTCGACCTCGGTGGAATGCTTCATGTTGCGAAACGTGATTTGCAGTGGAATCGTCATGGCCCTCTCCCTTAAGTGAGTTTTCTGCACGAGTTGCGCCGGTATTTTTCCGGTTCGTTGCCACGCTTTTATTGTGTCTGAAAATCCATATTGCGCCTGTGACAGGCGTCACTTTCGGAAGTGACTGCACTCACTGAGCTACAATAGGCTCGCGGTTCACACTGGTTGCGGAGCCGGATGTTCGTTGAGCGCGAACCCGTCGACGGGAGGCGGTGATGAAATTTGGAGTGCTGGCACTTGACTACGACGGGACAATCGCGCGAGACGGCGTTCTTGATCCCGAGGTCCGCTCCGCCATCGCCGATGTCCGGAAACGCGGGATCGCCGTCGTCATCGTGACGGGCCGCATTCTCGCGGAACTTGAGCAAGTGGCCGGAGATTTGCATTTCGTAGACGCGGTGGTCGGAGAGAACGGCGCCGTGATGTGGTTCGCGAACGGCCATACCAGGCAACTCGCTTCTTCGACTTCCATTCCGTTCCTCCAGGAACTCAGGCGGCGCGGCCTCGATTTCAAGGCAGGGAAGTGTGTGGTCGAGTTGGACGCGAGCGCCGCCCATCAAGTCCTCACTATCATTCGGGAATTGGAATTACCTCTTGTTTTGCTGTTCAACCGCGGCCGCCTGATGGTGCTTCCCCAGGCCGTCAGCAAGGGCGCCGGCCTGCGTGAGGCGCTCGCGACACTCCGGCTGTCCGTTCACAATGCCATTGGGATCGGAGATGCGGAGAACGATCACGACCTGCTGGCGGCGTGCGAACTCGGTGTCGCCGTCAGTTGGGGCAGCCGGCTCCTCCAGGAGGTTGCCGACGAAGTCCTGCAGGGCAACGGACCAACCGCGGTGGCGGCGTATATCCGGCAGGCCGCGCACGAGTTGCGGCTGCCTCCGGAAAAGATCGGGCAGCACAAACTGTCGCTGGGAACGGCCGAAGACGGCCGTGAACTGACGCTTGCCATTCGCGGCTTTAACACACTCATTACCGGCGATCCCCGATCAGGAAAATCCTGGGTGACAGGGCTGATGTGCGAACAATTAATACTGCAAGGGTACTCAGTGTGCGTGATCGATCCTGAAGGCGACTACCGCACGCTGGAAACTTTACCGGGAGTTGTCGTTTTCGGCGGGGAAGATCCGCCGCCGGAACTGCCGGATCTCGCCCGGGTGCTCCGCCACCCGGATATGAGCGTGGTGATCGATCTGTCACACGCGTCCTATCAGGAAAAAATGAATTACATGAAATCGCTTCTGCCAATGCTGGCGGCGATTCGGAGGGCCACTGGGCTGCCTCACCGGATCGTCATTGACGAAGCGCACTACTTTTTGCATGAGGCCAATGTCGGTGGCTTGCTGGATCTTGCGCTGGGCGCCTACACCCTCGTAACCTACCGGCTCGCTGATTTGCACCCGAATCTTCGCAACGCGATCGAATGCACGATCGTGAAGCGCACCACCGACGATCACGAAAGTCGAGCTTTATTGGGCATGCTTGAGGCCAAGGGCAGTTGCACCGCAGCCCTGTCCAGTCTTGCGTCCCTAGGCATGGACGAGGCTGTCCTCTTGCCGGGCATGCAAGAAACCGGGGGACAATGTCTGAAATTCAAATTGCTCCCACGTTTGACGTCCCACGTCCGGCACAAGGCAAAATACCTCGATGTGCAATTGCTTGTGGAGCAGGGATTCTGGTTCACGGATGACACTGGAACAGTTGCCGGTCCGGCACGAACCCTCAAGGATTTTCTGACGCTGTTGGGGATCGTTCCGCCCGCCGTTCTTACAGGACACGCGCTCCGCGGGGATTTCTCCCGATGGGTGACGGAAGTTTTTCGCGATCACGCGCTGGCCTCGGAGATCCGAAAGGTAGAGCAACGCTTTCGCCTCGGCCATATCCATGACCTTACTCAGTCGATCACTCGATTGGTTCAGGAGCGGTACGAATTTTCTCCGGGAATGGCCCGCGAACGGCAGGGAACGCCCTCTTCCGAGGCGCCAGGGGCGAATCACGCTGTCGTTGCGCATTCCGCCGGCGGTTAGTGGCACAGTCTTCGGAGTCATTGTGTGAACCAGGTTTTGTTCGTGTAGCGCCCGCCTTCAGGCGGGCATCTGCTTGTCCCCAAAGTGCCCACCTGAAGGCGGGCGCTACAAAGACGAAAGTCCACAGGCTGAAGCCCGCGCAACTGGGGGTGCGATCTGAATTTCGAGCCGCGCATGCGGAGACTTGAAGTATGATAGCGGCCAAATGCGCATGCGCTGGGTGATTGTCGGCCTCTTATTTTTTGCCACGACCATCAACTATTTGGACCGCGCGATACTTGGCGTCATCCTTCCCGAAATCCGCGACAAGTTTCATTTCGGCCTGCCGGCTTACGGCTTGATACAGATGTGGTTCCAGCTCGCTTATGCGGGGGGATCGCTTCTTGGCGGCTACCTTCTCGATCGCCTGGGGACTCGGATCGGTTACGGCCTCGCTGCGACGGTGTGGTTCCTCGCGGCCACGCTGAACGCGTTCGCGGGAAGCGTCGTGCAATTCGGCATATTCCGGACCGTGCTGGGCTTCGGCGAATCCGCCAATTTTCCCGCTTGCAGCAAGGCCGCCGCGGAGTGGTTCCCTCCCGACGAACGCGCCACGGCCATGGGAATCGTGAACTCCGGCACAAACCTGGCCAACATTTTCGGACCGCCTTTATTCATTTTTATAGCGTTGACGCTGGGATGGCAGGCCTGCTTCGCCATCATGGGCGGACTAGGATTTCTCTGGCTGCCGTTCTGGTTTCTCACCTACCGGCTGCCAAAGCAAACCGGCGCTGCAGCGGCGCCGGGCGCAAAGATAACGATCAGCGAAGTGATGAAGTACAGGCAAGCCTGGGGCTACGGGCTGGCGAAGTTCCTTACCGATCCCGTATGGTGGTTTTATCTGTTTTGGCTTCCTACCTACTTGACGGACGTTCGCCATTTTTCGCCGCAACAGCGCGGCACGGCGCTGATGATCGTGTATAGCATTTCGGCCGTGGGCGCCTTGCTGGGAGGAATTATTTCCAGCTTCCTGATGAAGCGCGGGTGGACCGTCGGCAAAGCGCGGAAGATGACCATGCTATTTTGCGCGGTGGTCATGCCGGCATGCACGCTCGGCGTGGTGGTCCAAAACGCGCAATTCGCGGTCTTGCTGTTTGGCCTGGCTACAGCGGCGCATCAGGCCTGGATGACAAACCTCTTTATTTCGCCCGCCGATGTGTTTCCCTCGCAAGCCGTGGGAAGCGCCAATGGATTCGGGGTGTGCCTTGGCGGACTCGGCGGCGCACTGTTTTCGGGAATCATTCCCGGAACGGTGATCCCGCACATCGGGTACGTTCCGGTGCTTATGGGCATGAGCTGCTTTTACATCATCGCGTGGCTGATTATTCACCGGATGATGGGCGATCTCGAAATGGTCACGCTTGAAAGCCGCGAATCACGGCCGACTTCGCTCGCGCCCTCCCGCGCCTAGGAGTAGAGCGGGGTTTGTGGCGCCGGCGTCCCGCCGGTGATTTTCGTAATTATGGCGCGAAGCAAAACCGCCGGCGGGACGCCGGCGCCACGGAGGGCGCGGGTTACGTCGCCGCGGCTATGGATTGACCGCCGCCGGCGTCATCGCGGCGACGGCGCAGGTTCGCCACGACCAATCGAATTTCGTCGTACGTGAAATCCTCCGGCAGGGCCTCCTTGATAAGCGAATATCTTTCCAGGCCTAGACCCGAGGCCGCAGATTCAATCTGCTTTTGCCTGTCTTCCGCGATCCAAGTGTCGTCATATTCGAGCAGGCCGCGCTCCACGAGGTCGGAAACCATGCTCACAATGGTGGAGCGCCTGCGCCCGCGGATCAGGGCGATTTCATCAAGCGATTTGCCATCCTCGATCAGTCGCATCGTCTCTTCGCTGGGTGTGATTTTTTTGCCGTTCGCGGCCACAGCTCGTGCTCCGTCGCGGAATCTTTTCAAGGCGTCGAGAATTTGGCGGCCGTACAGCTCGGCTTTGCGTTCGCCGATGCCGGTGATTTGCAAAAGGCCCCCAATCGAGCCGGGACGGATGCGGCAGATTTCGTCGAGAGTCGTGTCATGCATCACGACGAAGGCCGGGACATTTTGCGCGTTCGCGGCATCCCTTCTCCACTCGCGCAGAAATTCGCGCAAGTTTGGATCCAGGTCAGATGCCTCCTGCAGCAGCGCCGGCGCTGGAACGGGCGCGGGTCTTTCCCACGGTTGCCGTGGAGATGACGGCACGGGCGCGGCGGCGGGTCTCGACTTGGAGCGCTTCCCCCTGCGTTTAGGTTCTGCCACCGGCGCGGACAGCCACGTCGGTTCGTAACCGCACGCGTCGCATGCCCCGCAGTTGGTCCATTTCTTGTTTTCGCCGAAGTGGCCGCAGATGCGCTGGTGGCGGCAAGAGCTGGATTCAACAAAGCCTCTGATTTCGTCGTAGCGCTGCCAGGCGCGCCTCTTTTCATCGGGATCGTTGATCTGGCCGATGAAGTAGGCGTGCAAGCCAGCGTCTTTTTTCTGCCAGAGCATCACGCAATCCGCCGGGAGGCCGTCGCGGCCTGCGCGCCCCGCTTCCTGGTAAAACTGCTCGATGGATTTTGGCAGCGAGAGATGAATCACGGCGCGCACAGCGGCCTTGTTGATCCCCAGGCCGAAAGCGATCGTTCCGACCATTACCCGGACCTCGTCCGCCATCCAGCGCTCCTGGTTGCGCCTGCGGTCGGCGGCGTTCATCTGCCCGTGATAGCCGATGGAGGGGATCCGGTTTTCCTCGAGAAGATCAACGGTGGATTCCACGGACGCGATTGTGGGCGCGTACACGATGATGTGTCCGGTGCCGTAGCTTCGTACCGCGCGCAGCAGGAGCTCAGTCTGCGCGCTGGCGCTGCAGGCCCTCACGACGTAACGCAGATTGGGGCGGTGAAAGCTGGCGATGTATTTGTCGGGGTCGCGCAGCTCGAGCTGGCGGATGATGTCATGCCGCACATGCTGCGTGGCGCTCGCGGTGAACGCCGCGATGGCGCGATCCGGAAAATGCTTGCGCAAGCGGCTGAGCAGGCGGTATTCCGGCCGGAACTCGTGGCCCCACTCCGAAATGCAATGCGCTTCGTCAATCGCGAAGAACAGGATCGGAACGCCGCGCAGCCATTCGATGGTGTCCTCGCGCGCGAGCCGCTCCGGTGAAAGATAGAGAAGCCGATATTCGCCCGCGCGCGCCTTTTCGATCACACGAGACTGCTGCACCGCGGTGATCGAACTATTCAGCAGTGCCGCCGGAATTCCCATCTGGCCGAGCTGCGCGACCTGATCCTCCATCAGCGCGATCAAGGGAGAGATGACGATGACCGTCTTTTCCGGCGACATCGCGGCAGGCAACTGGTAGCACAGCGATTTCCCGCCGCCCGTGGGCATGATGACGCAAGTGTCGCGGCCCGCGTGGAGGGTGCGCACGATGCGCTCCTGCAAAGGGCGGAACGCGTCATACCCCCAGTAGCGGCGAAGGGGTGTCAGCAGGTCAGGCTCGGAATTCACGGGAAGAGTATAAGACTCCCGGGGTTCGCAGTCCATATGTGAGTTGGCATGAATCGTGACTGTCAAACGCAAATTGGATGCGAGCGCTTAGTGGCGCATGCTTTAGCTTGTGAGGGTTTAGTCTTTGTATGGACTAAACCCTCACAAGCCAAACCTTCACAAGCTAAAGCATGCGCCACTCAAAGGCCAGTACTTAAGACTACGCGGAAGCGGGCTTTTCCGCTCATCATGCGCTCGTAGGCTTCAGGGGCGCGCTCCAGAGGGAAAACCTCGGTCATGGGGCGTATGCCTGTGAGCGCGCAGTACGCGAGCGTGTCCTGGGAATCGATGGGCGAGCCGGAGGGCCAGCCACTGATCGAGCGGCGCCCGGCGATAAGCAGGCGGCCGGTAATTTCCAGCGGCTGATCGGGATTGCCGACGAGGATGGTCTTGCCATTGATTCCCATGCCGCCCAAGACCGCATCCACCGCTTTTCCGCTTGTGACGGTGGATAAAATGACTCTGGCGCCGCCCAATTGTTCGAGTTCCGCCGCAACGTTTTGGGATTCGCTATCGAGGTAATGTTTCGCGCCGAGCTTTTTCGCGAAAGTTTCCTTGTCTTTTCCGCGGGCGATGGCGACGGTGTTGAAACCCATTTTAGCAGCGAATTGCACGCCCAGATGGCCGAGCCCTCCGAGGCCGAGGATGGCGACGAGGTCGCCGGTGCGCGCGCCGCTATTGCGCAACGCGTTGAACGTGGTGATGCCGGCGCAAAGCAGCGGAGCCGCGTCCGTCGCGGAAATTTCATCGGGAATTCGTCGCGAGCGCCGCGGCGGAGCTCAGCATGTAATCCGTGTAGCCGCCGTCGCAGGTCAGGCCGGTAATCTGGCGCCCTTTGCTGCAGGTCACGAAGTCGCCGCGGCGGCACGAATCGCAGTAGCCGCAATGTCCGCCGTGCCAGCCGACCCCCACGCGCTGGCCAGTTTCCCAGCCCAGCACGCCCGGGCCAATGGCGTCGATGACTCCGGCGATCTCGTGTCCTGGGACGCGCGGGTACGTGATGCCCGGCCGCGAACCCTCCTTGGCATATTCATCGCTGTGGCAGATGCCGCAGGCTTGGACCTTGATTCGCACGGACCCGGCGGCGGGTTCGGGAATTTCGCGTTCCACTAACTGGAATGCTCCGTGGGCATTCGGGACTTGAATGGCGCGCATCTTGGGCATGGCTCCTCCGGGGTGGTTGCAATCGCAATGATAGAGAACATTGGACGGCGGGACCGAGTGGCGCATGCTTCAGCCTGTGGAGGTTCTGCACATTGCAAGAGCAAAATCTCCACAAGCTGAAGCATGCGCCACTCAATCTTCTATGGCGTTACGCTTGTCTTTTCGGATTCGGCCTTGGCGGCTGCGACGCGCAGGCGGCGCAATTCGGCATGGAACACGATCACGCTCATCCACATTCCAAGAGGATGCGCCCCTGCCTTCACCAGCGGGTGAACCGTGCCGTTGCGGAATTTCTCGATGTCCTCATCCTGCAAAGTTTCCAGGACTTTCGATTCCTCGAGCGGCAAGCCATATTCGGCCGCCACCGAAGGAATGTCATTGATCAGGCGCACGCGCAGGCTGGGCTTGAATCGCAAATCGTAAAGAATTTTATTCAGCTTGTAAGCGGAAGGCGAAGGATGCTTGTAAAACTCGTATCCCTCCGAACCTTTGAATTTGTAAGCGGCGGGGCCTTTGGTCCCTTCCTCCGAAAGTTTCCCAGTTCGTTTGTCCGGCAGGAAGCGCATCACGGCGTGGCCGTGGTGCCAGGTGGGCTGGTAGGTGATGAGTTCGCCGGGCTGGTCGCCGATCATTCCGAACATGATCATCCAGGAGAGCATCTCCGTATTTCCCACGACGTCAAGTTGCTCTGAAGTAAGACTCAACAGGGCGTCGTGGTTGCCCTTTTCCATTTGGGCGATGGCCCAGTAGTCGAACTCAAAATCGGGTTGCGGGTATTTCCAGGTGCCGGGGAAATGAGACATTCCGCCGCTGGCGATCACCGCGACGCGTTCCGGCCTGCCCGCAATCACCTTGGCGATGGCTTTCCCAAGTTGCTCGCAGCGCCGCGCCGTTGGCAGCGGCGGCAAGTAGGCGTTCACGAAAATCGGGACGACGGGGATTTTCCGGTCTTCGATCACCCATTCATACACGGCCGCGAACGCATGGCCGAGGACGGCGTCCTGCGAATAGGCCATGTCGAAGTCAGCGTTGACCAGCTTGTCGAGCAAATCTTCGGCGAGTCCCTGATGAACTGGAAGATCGTACGATTTGCGCGCAAATTCCGCGCGGGCTCGCTCGCCGGACATGATGGCGAAAGTTGGGACGGAGGAAAGGAAAAACGTTTCCATGTGGTCGTTGCCGATCACGATGGCCACATCAGGTTTAGTTTCGTCCAGGTCCTTGCCGAGCTGGCGCATGGCGGCGATGTCGGCGTCGAGTTGAGCGGGGTCTTCGCTCGGCGGGCGGACAAAGAGCTGCGGTGCGTGCACCGTTCCGAATGCGGCTACGATCTTTCCCATTTTCGTTCCCTCGTTTTCATCCAAAGGCGCGCGTGCGTGACCAGCGGCTACCTTTCCCACATTGAACTTTGCGCGAATTGCTCACGAGCAGCGCCGATGGCTTGATTGTGCGGAAACCCCCACAGTTCGTCAAGAAGAAGTGTCTGAGGTTTGTGGCGCTTCCACCCACGATTCTGCTCACACAGCGTCCAAGTTCCGCGGGGTCCGCGTGGGAACCGGGCAGTTGAATATCTCGTGATTGTGAATGGGGTGCCGCACCCTTTGCGTTTTTCAAAGGGTGCGGGTTTAAGTTCAGTGACGACCGAGAATGTGGGAACTGAAGAACGAAAACCCGCGCCCTTGCAAAGACGGCAAGGGTGCGGCACCCGGTGATTCGTAGAGTCAAAATTCAAAATTCTTCAGGCCGTTGCGGCGATGCCTTGCTTTTGAATTTGTTTCGCGAGGCGCGGATAAACCTTGAACGCATTGGTCTCGAATATCTTCTTCTTGTCGGTGGGGTTTAGGATGGTTGAACCGTCGATGTATCGGCGTGTGTCGTCGTAGTAGTGGCCGGTTTCGGGGTCGATGCCCTTGACGGCGCCGACCATTTCCGACGCGAATAAAATATTGTCGGCGGGAATGACTTTCGTCAGGCAATCGATTCCCGGCTGGTGATACACGCACGTATCGAAGTACACGTTGTGGAGCAAAAGTTCTTTCAGAGGCGGTCGCTTCATATCCTGCGCGATGCCGCGATAGCGGCCCCAGTGATAAGGCACCGCGCCGCCGCCGTGGGGAATGACGAACTTGAGCGTCGGAAAATCCTTGAAGAGGTCGGAGGTCAGGAACTGCATGAACGCGGTCGTGTCGCCGTTGATGTAGTGCGAGCCGGTGGTGTGAAACGCGGGATTGCAGGTGCCCGTGACGTGGACCATCGCGGGCACTTCCAGCTCCACCATTTTTTCGTAGAACGGGTACCACCATTTGTCGGTGAGTGGCGGTTCTTTCCAGTACCCGCCCGAGGGATCGGGATTCAGATTGCAGCCGACAAATCCAAGTTCCTTCACGCACCGCTCCAGCTCCGGGATGCAGTTTTCCGGAGGCACGCCGGGCGTCTGGGGCAGCTGGCATACGCCGATGAAATTTTTGGGATACAGGTTGACGATGCGGTGGATCATGTCGTTGCAGATGCGCGTCCAGGCCGCGCTCAATTTCGCGTCGCCGACGTGATGGCCCATGGCGGAAGCGCGGGGAGAGAAAATCGTGACGTCGGTGCCGCGCTCGCGTTGAAACTTCAGCTGCGCGGGCTCCAGTTTTTCGCGGATCTGGTCGTCGCTGATCTGCGGCGTCGCCGGCGCGGCGGAAGAATCCGTGAACGCGGCGATTTGCTGCTTGCGGAACTCGATAAAGGCCGGGGGCTCGGAAGTGTAATGGCCGTGACAGTCTATGATCATTTGGGTCTCCGGGGATCGTGCGCGCGGTCCGCCGAACGACGGACAATCCTCGCGCGCTGGACGAAAGTTTATACGAAGCTAGCTAATCTAGCACACAATTTGGGGGCGATTTGGCCTCGAGTGGCGCCGACTCTTTTCCTTTAGCATCTCCGAAGGGCGGGCTTTGGATTCTTATCGGCACCAGGCTTACGGAAAGACACAAGCTAAAGCATGCGCCACTGGTCGCGCATTGACATTGTCGCCGAGAGTCGCCAGAATTCCGATTCGCCAATAAATATTGTCCAGATGGAAGGGAGAAAACTTAAATGAAAGCCATCGTCGTGCACGAATTCGGAGCGCCTGAAGTCATGAAGCTGGAGGAATTCCCCACGCCGAAGGCGGGGGCGGGGCAGGCTGTTGTCCGCATTCACGCAGCGGGTGTGAACCCGTTCGATACATATATGCGCGCCGGAACTTATGCCATCAAGCCGCAGTTGCCCTACATCCCCGGAGGCGAGGGCTCCGGCGTTGTGGACAGCGTCGGCGAAGGCGTCACGAAATACAAGCCCGGCGATCGCGTCTATGTCGGGCATCCCGTGACCGGCACGTACGCGGAATACACGCTCGCGCTGGAATCGCAGCTGCACCGGCTGCCCGAGCGCGCCACATTTAATCAGGGCGCGGGAATTTACGTGGCGTGCGGTACGGCGTATCACGCGCTCTACCATCACGCGCAAGCGCGCGCTTCCGAAACGCTGCTTGTGCATGGCGCGAGCGGCGGCGTGGGGATCGCCGCGGTGCAGATGGGGCGCGCGATGGGCATGACGGTGATCGGCACGGCGGGCACGGACAAGGGCCTTGAACTCGTGCGGCGTGAGGGCGCGCATCATGCGTTCAACCACAAGAACGCGGGATACACGGACGCCATTCTCAAGGCGACCAACGGCCGCGGGGTGGACGTTGTCCTCGAGATGCTGGCGAATGTAAACCTTGCTGCGGACCTCAAACTTCTCGCGCGCTTTGGCCGCGTGATCATCATCGGCAGCCGCGGAGATATCACGATCACCCCGCGCGATCTGATGGCGCGTACGTCCTCGGTGCGCGGCTTCGTGCTCTGGGGCATCTCGGAGGCCGATGAAGCGGATGTGCACGCCGGGCTCTACGCAGGGCTTGAAAACGGCACGGTGCGGCCCGTGGTGGGCAAGGAGCTTCCGCTCGGGGAGGCCGTGCGCGCTCACAAGGAAATCATGGAGACGGGTGCGCACGGAAAAATTATTCTGATTCCGTAAAAAAAGTAGGACAGGCTTCAGAGTCTGTGTGAAGACTCGATACCGCTTTGTTTTTGCGCTTCGCTTTTGAGCTTATGACTGTTTCCTAAGCATGAATCTGCGAAATTAGTCTGGCGCGGCGGCTAGTTGGCGCGCCACATGCGCGTCAAGTTAAAGGCGGTGCTGCTCAGGGCCCATTCTCCTGTCACTTTGGCCAGCCCTCGTTGGCGGAACCTCCGCATGCCTCGCTGTTCTTTTAACACTCCATTCACTGGTTCGACGATGGCTTTGCGTTTGGCGTACATGGCGCGGCCTGCCGGGTCTCGCAATTTCCGTCGCATGCGGCGATAGGCCGGTTCGTTGGCCCGCGTCCTCAGCCGCCCTCCGCGATTCAACTAGCGCGCCAGATGGGAGTCTGGAACATAACCGTCGATTCCTCGTTCCTCCAAGGCCCGCAAATTCTCCACCGAAAAAAATCCGCTGTCGGCACTGGCACAGCGCGGCTTCTCTCCACAGGCTTGCTCCACCAAATCCAGCAGCGGAAGCAACAGCCCATTGTCGTTGGTCTCCTGCGTCACGCACTGCCCCACAATCAAGTGATCTTCACTCACCGCCAGCGTGCCCGTGTAGCCCAGCGTGAACCCGCCACGCTCGCGCAGAAATCGGCTGTCCGCATCCGTGCGCGAAAGTTTCTTCAGTCCCGATTTCCGCAACCGCTCCAGCCGCGCGGGAATTTCCTGCCCTTGCCGCTCCAGCCGCTCCATCGCTTCGCGGCCCACTTCCGTGCCCGCGCCTTCGTTGGGGTCCTCCGCATCGCACTGCTTCTGCCATCGCCGAATGTCGCGCCGTATGCGCGCTCGTTTCTCACGCAACGCTTGTTCGGTGTCCAGCCGATTCCGCGATGCGTTCGCCGCGATGCGCGTCGAGTCAATAGCCACGTGCCCCAAACGCCCCAGCCCGTTGGCCCGCGCCAACTCCACCACGCGCGTAAACAAATCGTTCAACCCCTTGGCGTGCCGCCGCCGAAACTCGTTCAGCGTCCAGTGATCCGGCGCCGCCCCGCCTCCCAAATATCGAAACGCCCAATCCTCCCGAATGCGCTGTTCCAACCTTCGCGAACTGGTCACCCCCAGCGCGTAGGCGTACAGCCATACCGAAATCATCATCTCCGGCGCGTAGGCCGGCCCCCCTTCGCTTCCGTACTCGTCTCGGAAGCCGCTCAAGTTCAACTTGGCCACTATCCTGCGCACGAAAAAACACAAATGCCCTGGGCCTAACACATCGCCCACACTCGGAGGAAGCAAATACGCTTGATCCGGGTTGTAATCCAAAAATTTCCCCATCGCGTCTCCCCTCTCGTGCAGTATAAGAGACGCGTCAAGGCTAGTTCTCACACAGACTCTGAAGCCTGTCCGGTTTTGTGCGGGATTAGCTATCAGAAAAGCAGACAGGCTGAAGCCCGTCCTACCGGAATTGAATCCTCGCAATTTTGTTGGTGCGGTCGTAGGGCAGCCAGACGGTTGGCGGATTCGTGCTGCTGTCGACCTGAATATGGCGGATTTCCGTGCCGCGTGTGGGAAGCACGAATTCCGTGAATTTTTCAGTGGTGGGATCAAACCTGGCAATTCTGTCCGAGTTCAGCATGGTGATCCACACCGTATGATCCTTCGCGTTCACCGTAGCGGAGTACGGCTGGCTGAAGCGGTGGGGAAGCGGATACTCGGTGACTTTTCTTGTTTTGGCGTCGATTTTTGCGAGCCGGTCCGCGAAAAATTCGCACACCCAGATGACGTCTTTTTCCCGGTCGGCCACCGAGCGGCGCGGCCCTTTTTCGAGTGGCGTCGCGGTATTCGGCGTCAATCCCAGGCTTGCCGAAAGCTCGCGATCTTTCGCCGTGACCTCATAGTCTTGCGAGACCACAGCATTCAAATCCAACTCGTCGACCTTTCCCGTGTGCGAGTCGACGATTTCCATATCATTTCCACCCGGCTTGGAAACCCAAACTTTATCCTCATTATCCGCAGCAAGGTCGTAGTTCGCCTTTCCCGGGCGGATGGAATAATTCGTATATTTTCCCGTCGCTGGATCGAGCTTGAAAGCGCCCTCGCGATGCGGCGCCCACAGATTTCCCTTGGTGTCCATGGTTATGAAGTCGCCGGAGAAGGGAATGTCCTGCGGCCGAGGGAATCTGAAAAATTTTTCGGTTTCGGGATCGAACTTAGTAGGCGCGCCTTCCGTGCCGTTCGCAAACCAGATGTTGCCCACCTTATCGAAGACCAGAGCATGCGAGCTTTCCGCCGTGTTGGCCTGATCCGCGAGCATGTATTCGGTGATCTTCCCCGTGCGAGGGTCAAGCTTGCCGAGCGTGCGTTCGGGCGTCGCGTCGTCGGCAAACCAGACAGATCCGCCCTTGTCGATCGCGACATCATGCGCGGCTCGCCCATTCCACCGCGACGGAGTTCCTTCCGACCAGTCCGTGCCGTTGTGCTCCATGACCCATCCCGGCATATCGGGTCGCGACAAGTCATATTCCGTAACGACAATTTGAGCCGATTCACCAATGGGGCGGGGAAGCACCTTCAAATTGAGGGGAGCGTTTCCTGGGCCGCGGACGCGCCCCAAATATTCCGAGAGTTCCTGCTTGTAAGCATGAATCACGGAATTGGGCGTAGCGTCTTCCGGGGCATATCCGATGGACAGCATCTTTTCCATCAGGGTCATTACGGCGCTCCAGCCCGCCGCGTCAAACCGGTTCTGCAACAGGAAGCTGACTTGATGGCATCCGCTGCAGTTGTTGATGAAAACCGTCTTCATTCGCCGGTCCTGGGGAGTATCCTCCGGCAAACTTTCGGCCCATTCGGTGCCGGAAAGCTGCCTGTGAAAATCGCTGAGGCTCGCGAGAGTCAGATCGACTTCCTTCGTCGCACCGGTCGAGAGGTTTGCTTCCGCCTTCGACGCATCAAAGCCCACTGCCTGCGCCCACACTTTGTACTGGCCCGCGCTGATTGGAGGGAAGGAATATCGGCCAGAGTCGTCGGTGTACACCGTGGTGGTAAACGTGTCGCCCGCGCCGCGCGCGGAAACGCCGACGCCTTCGAGAGGCTTGCCGTCCGAAGATTTTACAATCCCCGACAGTGCGCTTTTCGCCGGCGCTGACTGGGAATAGCCGCTCGGCGCGCCAGAAAAAATTACCAGCGAAACGCCCGCGGCAAGCAACCTGGAAAAACTCTTCATTCTCGGCACAAGCGCCTCCACCCATCCAAAAAAGTCTACAGTGTTTTCAAATACGCGATCACATCGTCGATCTCTTTCGGCTCAAGTCCATATTGAAAACCCGGCATATCGGGGCCACCTTTCAAGATAAAACCCCGCAGAATTTTCATTTCATCGGGGGTGGCGTCCTTAAACTGGCTGCTGAGGCTCGGCCCGATGACCGGCGGCGATCCAAATTTAAGTTTTCTGGGCAGATGGCAGAGGGAGCAACGCTGCAGGAACAATCCTTCTCCGCGCCTCGCATCTTCGCTCAACTTCTCCGCTGCTCGCGGGGTTTCAGCCGGTTTATTCTGTGCCCGCAAACGCGCTGTTTGGAAGGAAGAAAGGGTCGCGAGCCCCAAAAAAATTATTAAAATCGGTCGTATTTTCAAAATGGATTCACCCTCGTCCAGCCATCGCCATCCGGTTCCGGCAGTAAGACTGGATCGAACTTCTGTACTGCTAGCTTACTCTGGTGTCAAGAATTATGATACGCCTCGCCGCGATTTCGTCTGCTTTAAAGCATTCCTTTGCAATAAATTTCTTTCCGCCTTTTGGGAAGGCGGCCTCTTAATTTGGGGACAAGCCACCGGAGCAGCATTGGCTGCGGATCTGGCGAGGCCCAGATTTCCACAGATTCTCACTTGATATTCTCTTCGTATGTTCGTAGTGTTCTCAACAACTGATTGCGCGGGGGCGCAGTCATTTGAGACCTTGAAGTCTTTCCTTAACTTTGCAACTGACCCTGGCGTCGGAATTCAGATCGACACAATCTATCGGGGGGTGTTCGATGCGGAAATTCCTTTTGGCGTTAGCATTCGTGTTTTCCATCCTTTGCTTCAACAATAATCTTTGGGGCCAGGCGGAAATCACAACCGGAAGCATCCAAGGTACGGTCGTCGATGAAAAAGGAGGGGCGGTTCCCGACGCTGGCGTGGAGGTCAAAAACCTCGACACCGATTTGTCAAAGACCACCACGACCGGATCCGAGGGACAATATCAGTTTCTGGCTCTCCCTCCGGGGCGTTACACCTTGACGATTAAGAAGGCCGGCTTCGCAACGATTGTCGAGGAAAACGCGCTGCTCACCGTTGGCCAGACGATGACATTGCCCGTCACAGTAAAGGTTTCAGCGGCGGCGGAACAAATTGTCGTTACTGCAGCCCCCACGCTTGTGGATACCGTCAACACGGTTTCCAGTTCCACGCTGACCGAGATTGCGGTCGAGAACACGCCAGTCCTGGGCCGCAAGTTCGAGGACCTGCTTACCCTCACGCCTGGAGTCGGGATCGTCCAGGGCCCAGACGGCGACGAAATCAACTTCAACGGGCAGCGGGGAATTTTCAACAACATCAGTATGGACGGCGGCGATTACAACAACGGCATGTTCGGCGAGCAGATGGGAGGGCAGCGCGCCGCGATAGACATCACGCTCGACGCCGTGAAGGAGTTCCAGGTTGTTGCTGCGGGAGCGAACGCGGAATTCGGCAGAACCGCCGGCGGCGTCGTCAACGTCGTCACGAAATCAGGGACCAATACCCTGCACGGCAGCGCCTTCGAGTATCAGCGTCTCCAGGCTCTCAGTTCGGACACCTCGGACGGCAAGCCTCTCCAGAATTTTAAGCGCGAACAATTTGGCGGCACGCTCGGCGGGCCGATTATCAAGGACAAGATGTTCTTCTTCGGAGCCGGTGAGGGAATTTTCGAGGACCTCACCCGGGACAACCTTTCCGCCTCGCTTGGCTCGTGCCCGGTGGCCACTCCCGTCGTGGGCATCAACGACGCGATCATCAACACGAACACCGAGTGCCAGCGCCTGGCCCTCCTGAACTTTTACAAAACGACATTCAATGACAACGAGGGCAATCCGGTAACTCACCCCGTTCGCAACGGCTCAGGCCTCGGGCGTTTTGATTGGACCGTAACGCCGAAAAATATGTTCTCCATCACGTACGATTTTGACTATTCAAAAAATACCAATCAGACGTTTGACGTTCCGACATATGGTGATACCGCCAACGGCATCGAAGGTCCGTCCAAAATTCAGACCATCAACAGCAACTTGTTCACGACCCTCAGCCCCAGTTTGCTGAACGAGTTTCATTTCACCTACGGCCGTGAAAATCGTCCCCGCGCCGCGACGGACCAGTCCGCGGTTCCTGACACCGGTATAGGTTTTTCACCATCGTTCCGTTTCGGCCAGCCCTTCTTCCTTGAGCCGACGGTTACCGAAATATTCTGGCACACGGACCTGCACGACAATTTCTCGATCATTCATGGGAAACACACGATCAAATTTGGCGGCGCCTGGCTCCGCAGCAACAATACTCAAATCTTCCCCGGCTTTTTCGCGGGCCGCTATTTGTTCGACAGCGTCGTAGGCTTCCTGCACTATGCTTCGCCTGCGTCCATGGGAGTAGGTTTCGGCCCCACGACTGTCGAATGCTCTGCCGCGGGTGTAACCACATGGAGCGACGAGACAATCGGTTGCGGAGCCGGAACTAACACCGGGGGCCCCTTGCTATTCTATTTGCAACACGGTCCGACGACCTCTACCGAGTCGCTGGACGCATCCGGATATTCCAGCATCAACAACAATGAGTATGCCCTCTTCGTTCAGGATCAGTGGCAGGCCCTTCCGAATCTGACCATCAACTACGGATTGCGCTGGGAAGCTCAAATTTTTCCCAACCCGACGATTCCCCCGTCACAGACCGCGTATGGAGTGAACCTATCCGATCCGCGGTTCCCTTCAACAGGTTATCTGCCGAATCAGAAAAAAATGTTCCAACCCAGGCTCGGCTTTGCCTGGGACATTTTGAACAACAAGAAATCGGTCCTTCGTGGAAGCTGGGGAATCTTTAATGCCCGGCAGAATATGCTGACCCAGGTCGGGGCGATCACAACCAACGGCGTCCAGCAGCAGTCGATTTTCGCATCAAGTTGCGTGAATGCCCCCACTTGCAATTTCTTCAACACTGCGACAGGCGGTCCGCCGCCGACGTATCCCAACACCGTTCCCATTCCGCCTCTGGCTCCAGGGACCTTCCCCTTCCAGCCCGGAGTCACCGTCTTCAGCAAGGATTACGCGAACCCGCGAATCTATACAGTCAACGGCCAGTTCGAACAACAAATCACTTCGAGTTTGTCCGGGTACATCGACGTCACCTGGTCCAAGGGTGTCCATCTGACTCGCTTCGAAGATCCAAATACGGCAGGGACGGGCTTTACTCTGCCGACCGTCGGGCAGGACACCGTGAATTATGTGGGCGGCCTGACAGTTTTTCCCAATCTCGGCGCCCTCACCAATACAACCAGCGATGCCCGCTCCCTCTACCGTGGCGCAACCATCGGCGTTCACAAGCGGATGAGCAACCGCTTCCAACTCGAGGCCAACTATACTTATTCCGAGGACCTGGACGACGATTCGAACGAACGCGATCCGTTCACATTCCGGTACGCCAATCTTTTTGACCTCGCGAAGGAATATTCGTATTCCGACCGCGATGAGAAACATAAATTCAATTTCTACACGTATGCAAACTTGCCGTGGAAGATTGTCGGCAATGTCCGTATGCAGGCACACTCCGCGCAACCGCAGACCGACAACCCCTTCTCGACCGGTACTGGTGCGCCCTGCACTATCAATAACTCACTCACGCGCTTCGTGATTTCGGGGGGCGTGGCGGTTGATTGCGGGCGCAACCATCTCCGGAAGGACAACGGTTATTTCACGTTTGACTGGCGCCTCGAGCGGGATTTCAAGATTGGCGAGCGCTTCACCTTGATCCCGACAGTCGAGATGTTCAACACCTTCAACAACAAAAACAATATCAACACTCTTACCTCGCCCCTGCTCTTTGATTTCAACGGGTTCCTGCGGGAAGGCGTGGGCGACCCAAGAGAGGCGCAACTGGCCTTGCGCCTAACGTGGTAAGAAAAGGCAGGGTTAGGACCATTGCAAATTTCCGGTAGCGCGGAAGAAGACTTCGCTCTCTACGCTTGGTAGAATCAATGTCGCGCTAGCGCCACAGCAAAACGCTGAAACGCTAGCGCGATTGTTTCCAGGTATCTTCCGGCAAGTTGATAACGACCGGTTCGGAAGTGCTCCGAATCACCACCCAGCGGAAGGGCGTGTCCTTCGACCGGTTCATTTCCCGGTGCACGAGCCACGCCGGCACATGAAGGAAGTCGCCCGCGCGCGCTACGACGGAATGTTCCCCCCGATCGCCCCACTCGATGAAGGATTCGCCTTCCAGCACATAAGCAACTGTTTCCTGTGAGCCGTGATGATGAATCCCCGTCTGCGCCCCCGGTTCGACGAGAAACATTCCGCCCCACAGCGCCGAATCGATGCCCAATTCGGCGGACACCGCCGCGAGCCGCTGCGATCCCGGCGTCTGGGAAGTTCCTTGATTGAATTGATCGGGATGGACGACACTGATGGAAGATGGCTCGGTTTTGCTCATGCCCAATTCGATGTCATGAATCGCGAGAAGTTGTAGCCGAGTTCTTTGTGGCGCATGCTTTAGCTTGTGGCTTTAGGTCGCCGCAGAGGGCTGCCATTCTACCAAAACCGCAGGCTGAAGCCCGCGCCACTAACTCGCCGCATCAGGGAATCATAGCTGCGATACATCGAGGGCCGTTGACAGGAAGAAACGACGATCTAGGATGATTGGGAGAGCCGCTCAACGGTTTCCGAGTGTTGCAATAGTCCCAAGACCCAAAAGGCGATAGTCGGCAGTCACCAGCGTGAGGCCGAGCACCGCCGCCGTAGCCGCCAGGAAGCGGTCGGCGGGATCCGGATGAGAAAGTGCTAATTCTTGCGCTGCGGCAACTATTTCGTGCGTTAACGGAGCTTCGCGCATGTTCGCGGTTGCTCTTGCGACCCACTCGTGCGTAGCGCCTTCGAATTCGATCCGGCCTTTGGCCCGCAACAGCAGGGCTTCCCACGTGCTCACGGGAGACAGCCATAATTCATTGTTCTGATTTTTCAGCTCGTTTTGCACTCGGCGTGAGAGCCGCTTAGGTTCCGCCAGGCTCCAGATCCAAATATGTGTGTCGAGAAGCAGCTTCAATCTTTTAGAGCCTCGATCTCTTCCATCTCGATGACAGGTGAAACAATATCGCCAACGATCTTGATACTGCCGGACAGGGAACCGATCCAACTCCTTTCGTCCGGCCCGCTGGAGGCAGGAAAAACGTCCGCTATCGGTTTCCCGCGGCGGGTCACTCGAAGCGGAGTTTTCGTTTTGCTCACCTCTTCGAGCAGAGACAGGCACTTGGCCTTGAACTCAGAAATGGCTATCTCTTGGATCCGTTTCTTATTCCCTCGGCTCATCGGCAATCCCATAAGACCACAATAGATTACCATGGTCATCTGAAGTAGTCAAAAGGGACTCCGGGTCACGGCCAATTTAGGTTTGGACGCGAGCCAGAGTTTCACGAATCACACGAGCCAGTTCCCGGAGCTTGAACGGCTTTTGCACCAGCACTGTTCCCGCCTCAAGAATTCCCTCGCGAACCAGGGCGGTGCCGGTGTATCCGGATATGTAGACGACGCGCAGGTCCGGCATCTTTTCCAGTAACGTTCGCGCAAGTTCGGGACCGCGTATTTTTGGCATCATCACATCGGTTACCAAGATGTCGATGGGTTTCCCAAATCCCTCCACTTTCGACATCGCCTCTGCCGGCCCCGATGCTTGCAGCACCGTGAATCCGCTGCGCGTCAGGAATTCGCAAATCATTTCCCGCAATTGCGCCTCATCCTCCACGACCAGCACGACGCCGGACTCCTGATCCATTCTGCCGGGCTCGCCGGGAGTTTGAGCCTGCTCCGTGGCGGATTCCACGCGCGGGAAATAAATTTTGATGGTCGTGCCTGCGTCCGGCTCGCTCTCCACAAGGATGTAGCCGCCACTGCGCTTGACGATGCCGTACACGATGGACAGTCCCAGCCCGGTGCCCTTGCCTTGCTCCTTCGTCGTAAAAAACGGTTCAAAAATGTGATTTTTAGTTTCCGTAGTCATGCCGCCACCGGTATCGCCCACGGAAAGCATGACGTAGCTCCCGGGCAAGATGAATGGTTGCGAACCAGTGCCCGACTCATCGAATTCGACGCTGGACGTTTGTATCGCTAGTTTTCCCCCGTTTGGCATGGCGTCGCGCGAATTCAATGCCAGGTTCATCAGGACCTGTTCCAGTTGCACGTAATCGGCGTAAATCATTCCGATATTTTTCCCCAGCATGAGGGTGAGCTCGATTTCCCCTCCCAACAGGCGCGGAAGAATTTTGCTCATGTCTTCGAGGATCGTATTCAAGTCGAGGTGGCGCGGACTCATCACCTGTTTCCGGCTGAAGGATAAGAGCCGAGTGGTGAGCGCGGCGCCGCGTTCCACGGTTTTCACAACCGAGTCGGCGCTTTTGCGCAGCGGATCTTCCGGATGCAGTTCCCCGAGGATGATTTCGGCGTACCCGCCGATGATGGCGAGAATATTGTTGAAGTCATGAGCGATTCCGCCGGCCAGCCTGCCAATGGCCTCCATTTTCTGGGCCTGACCCAATTCGTGCTCCAGACGGCGGCGGTCGGTTACATCGCGGCAAGTAAGCAAAGTCCTTCCTGCCGAGGGATCATCCGACATGGGATTGCAGGTAGCCTCCAGGATGATCCACGATCCGTCGTTGCGGAGAAGGTGAAACTCTGTCGCGAAAGATCCTTGCTTCTGAATCCTGGCTTTGTCCAGGCAGTTGCGAAACTGTGCCACGTCATCGCTATGGATCAACGAAATGATCTTGCGCGCGATTAGTTCGCTGGGTTCATAGCCGAAAATCCGTCGGGCGGAATGGCTGGCGTAATAAATCGTGCCGTCATATGCCAGAACCAGAATGACATCGGAGACGTCCCCGATGAGGGCCCGAAACCGCCGCTCGCTCTTTTTCAATGATTCACTGGCGGCTGCCAGATTCGATTCCGAGGTTTGAATTTGTCCGGCAAGATGGAGAGAGAAAGCGATTCCCGCCGCCAGAAGCACACCGGCAAATCCGAACACAAAGAGAGTAAGGTAGTAAGACATCATAAAGGAGCCGGAAGTCATCTGGTCGGAGAACCGGTTTTCCAGGGGCGTCAGGTGGATGTCGATTTCATCGATTCGGCGGACGAGTGAATCAATCTTCTCCTGATCCCTTCTCCCAGAAGAGATTTCATCATGAAGGCTTGCCGCCGATTCCTGCAGGCGCGCGATGTCCCGGTCTCCCTGCGTCCAGGTATCGATCGCTGCCGCCATATAGCTGATCCGCCGAAACCGGCGGAAAAGCCGGGACATCCCTTCCAAATCGCCAGGGTGGTTGCCGCCTTGGAGGAATCCGCGGTCAACGAGAACATAATTGGGATTCGGTTTCTCAAGTTCCAGGCGTGCGACGTGGTCACCCAAAGGTACGTTAATCGCATTGAGGTAATTCTGGAAATCCTGCTCATTCTGTGACCGCGCATACCGGTGCAGGGCGATCACGGATTCCTTTTGCGCTTTCGACCAGAGCCCTTCGCCTTCTACATAGGCCCGAATGCTCGCAAGTGTCTGGATGCGGAAATTATCAAGAATCAAGGAACAGCAGATGATCACCACGAACAGCGCAACGATGACACGCAGCGTGTGCGCGCTCCTTGGAGGGGCACCGGGATCCGGGTTCCCTGCAATCGAAGCTGGTTTGCGAATCCAGGGGAACAAAGTAATTTGTCTCCGAACTTGATCCGGTTGCAGGCGCACGACGAGCGCTTCAAATCAAAGAGTTCGCCCGGTTAGGAAGCGTCAAGAGCCGCGGATGGAGAGAGGGGCGCCCTAATAGAAACAAGTATCAGCTGAGCGCCATCGGGTAAATGCTGCTGAAGGACCAACTACGCCGAGTAATAAATACAGTGTTCACTGCATTACCAGAAGGAAATCAGACGAGGTGGAATCGAACACTTGGCACTGTAACCGCTGCAGTGTGGGAAATCCGGTAAGAGGTGCCAGCAAATAGAGATCCCATCCGCAACAAAATTTGAGCCGCCATTACCAGCCCATTTGGCCCATCCGCCCGAGAATAATTGAGCTATAGCGATTCATTCGCTCGGGCCGGCGTTTCAAGGGCGCCGGCAGAATTGCGGCGAGCCGCGCCGCCTGTTCCCGGCTGATTTTCAGGGCTGGGGTTTCGTCGTAATAGCGGGACGCCGATTCAGCGCCATAAATACCCGGGCCCCATTCCACCACGTTGAGGTATATCTCCAGAATCCGCCGTTTGCCCAGGGCGAATTCGGCCACCGGCACAAGTGTAGCCTCCGCCCCTTTGCGTAGGATCGACCGGCCCGTTCCGAAAAACAGATTTTTTACGAGTTGCTGCGTAATCGTGGAAGCTCCGCGAGTACGATCGCCTTCCAAATCGTCTTCGGCGGCGATTTGCATCTGGTGCCAGTCAAACCCATGGTGCTGGTAGAAGCGCGCGTCCTCCGCGGCGACCACCGCGTGCTGCAGATCAACTGAGATTTGGTTGAGGGGAACGAATTTGTAGCGTTCGCGATACGGCTTGTGGTAAATCGCGGCCTGCAAGCGGCGCTGGATGTGGACCACGGTTGTCGGTGGATCAATCCACCGGGCAGCCACAAGTGTAAGCGCGGCAAGCAGCCAAAGCAGGACCCCGCCAATAACAATCCATCGAAAACAGGATCGGAAGAAACCCTTCCAGCCCGAAATCGTGCCTTGCGTGTCCCGTATTTCAGTCGGATTCAGAACAATATTTTGGGCTGGATTGTCGTTCATGGATGATCTTGTGCAATGAAACGCAGAGAGCTGCGTTCCACTCAGGCCGCCAGGAGAAAAGCCACTATGCCTGAATCAGATTAAACCACACTTATCGGGACAAGGGCCTCTCGATGTATCTGTTAACTGTGTATGGGCTCACGGTTCGCCTGCGGCAGGCCAACGCTCAGTGCTGGACATTCGGATCAGATTCGGGGGCGGCTGGCGGCGGTGCTGCTGCTGCTGATGCTCGCTCCGCTCTCACCCAACGACTTCAAAATTAGATAATATCCTTGCCCGAATGTTGGAACATTCGCTGGATTTTCTTTTCAGATAGAGGAGGGCGCACGTTCCAGCACTTCACGAATTTTCAATCCAATGCTTCGCTGGCCGTAAGGTTTTTGGAGAAATGCCGCGCCTTTATCAATCATGGAGGTCAGATAGGCCGATTCGCTTGTGTATCCAGTTGTAAAGATCACTCTCAGATCGGGCCGAATAGAGGCCATTTGTGAAAACGTTTCCGGACCAGACAATCCAGGCATGACGACATCCAAAACAACCAAATCGACCCGGTCGGAATTTGCCTGGAAGAGTTGCACTGCGTCTGAACCGTTTGCCGCGAGAAGGACGCGGTAGCCGAGAGCCTCGAGCATTTCCTGCGCCGATTGTCGGAGTCCATCGTGATCTTCCGCCAGGAGGATCGTTTCGGTGCCTTTCCGAGGCTCTTCGTTCCCTTTGGCCTCGCGCGGCTCGGCCAGGCCGCTGCTGGCCGGAAGATAAATTTGGAACGTCGATCCCTTTCCCGGTTCGCTTTTTACGTTGAGGAAGCCGCCGTGCTGCTTCACGATTCCGTACACTGTCGCCAGGCCGAGCCCTGTCCCCTTGCCCATTTCCTTGGTGGTAAAAAAAGGTTCAAAGACTTGCTCGATCGTATCGCGCATCCATTCCGATACCTGTGTCGGACACCGACAAATGGACATAGTCTCCGGGTTGCGCATAAGGAGCGAGGCGGCAATATTCCTCGGTAATTTCAACATTCCTGGTTTCGATAACGAGCTGCCCGCCCTTCGGCATGGCATCCCTGGCGTTCAAGCAAAGGTTCATAAGGACCTGGTCGATCTGGGACGGGTCCGCCAGCGTGACGTTCAGATCTCGAGCCGTCTCAACCGTGATCGTGATGTGTTCTCCGATCACTCTCCGAAGCAGACTTGTGCTCTGCAGGACGTGCATGTTCAGGTCGATTCGTTTCGGCTGCAGAAATTGCCGCCGTGCGAACGAAAGAAGCTGGGATGTGAGTCGCCGCAGCCCTGTCGGCTTGTTCGATGATTTTATGGATTCGCTCGTGCAGATGCGTGCCCGGCTGCGTATCCTGGCTGCATAATTCAGCCCAGCCTAAAATTGCGCCGATGACGTTATTGAAATCATGCGCGATGCCGCCCGCCAGCCGCCCGATCGTTTCAAACTTATGCAATTGCTGCACCTGCCGCTCCAGTCGCTCCCGTTCCAGGCGTTGCTCAGCCTCGCGGAGTTCCCGCTGAACCGCGGGAACCAGGCGCTTCAGGTTCGTCTTCATCAAATAATCTTGCGCGCCGTCTTTGAGCGCGGAGACGGCAGTCTCTTCTCCGATGGTTCCAGAAACGAAAATGAAAGGTACGCGCGAACCGTTGGATCTTAGAATGCGCAATGCGTCGATTCCCGAAAAATGCGGCATGGAATGGTCGGAAATCACGAGGTCCCATTTCTGGCTGAAAAGAGCCGTGACCATGGCAATGGAAGTATCCACTCGCTCGTGAACGACGTCATAGCCGCCTCGCCGGAGTTCGCGCAAAAGCAGGGCTGCGTCGTCTTCGGAGTCCTCGACAATCAATAAACGAAGGGGAATCCCCATTTAGTGCCTCCCAACCGGTGGCCGCTCGTTGAAAATTAACCAGTACAATCCGAGCTGGCGAACGGCCTCGATGAATTGATTGAAATCAACCGGCTTGCGCACGTAACTATTCGCGCCCAGATCGTATCCTTTGAACCGGTCCTGCTCTTCATTGGAAGAAGTAAGAATCACAACGGGAGTTAGTTTTGTCCGCTGATCCGCCCGAAGCTGTCGCAAGACTTCCAGGCCATCAATTTTTGGCAGCTTCAAGTCCAGCAAGACCACCTGAGGCAACACACTCGAGTCCCTGCCGGAATAATCCCCTCTGCCGAACATATAGTCGAGCGCTTCACTCCCATCGCGCGCCACGACGACTTGATTGACGATATTGTTCTTCTTCAATGCGCGAAGCGTCAGTGCTTCGTCGTCCGGATTGTCTTCCACTAGCAGAATTACGTTGTCATTCATGGTGTCATCCTTTGATAGGCCGTATTCGTTACAAGGTAAAATAGAAAGTCGCTCCCTTTTCCACCGCCCCTTCCGCCCAAATCTCTCCCCCATGCCTGCGAATGATTCGTTGCACCGTGGCGAGGCCGATGCCTGTGCCCGGAAATTCAGTCACAGCGTGCAGGCGCTGGAAGGCCCCGAAAAGCCGCTCGGAATAGCGCGGATCAAACCCCGCGCCGTCATCACGGACAAAATAAGCCGGCCGGCCATTACTTTGATTGAGGCCGAATTCAATTCGTGCGCAGCTATGGCTTGACGTGTATTTCCAGGCATTGTCCAGCAAATTTTCGATGGCCACTCGCAGCAACCGCGAATCCCCTTCGACTGTAAGACCCTCGGTGATGGCAAATGTCACTTTCCGGCCCGGCGCTCCGCGTTGCAGTTCCTCCGCAATGGATCTGACGACCGCGGTTAAATCGAGTCTTTCTCGATGAATCTCGCTTCGTGTCACGCGGGAAAGATTCAGCAAATCGTCGATCAGCGCGGACATTCGCTGCGCCGCGAGTCGCACGCGTTGCAGATGATCCTGGCCGACGGAATCCAGATTTTCGCGGTAATCTTCCAGAAGAGCCTGGCTAAATCCGTCGATGGCGCGCAGCGGCGCGCGCAAATCATGGGACACGGAGTAACTGAAGGCGTCGAGTTCCTTGTTCGCGGCCTCCAATTGTGCATTTTGGAGCCGCAGCAGCTCCTCGTTTTGCTTTCGAGTGGTAACATCGCGCGTCACTTTGCAGAACCCGCATACGCGACCCGTCTTGTCGCGCAAAGTGGTAATCACGACATCGGCCCAGAATCGGGAGCCATTCTTGCGCAAGCGCCAGCCTTCGTCTTCATACCGTCCCTGCTCCAAGGCTGTCGTCATCGCCAGGCCTGGCTTGCCGCGACGTATGTCTTCCTCTGGATAAAAGCGCGAGAAATGCTCCCCTATAATTTCCTCCGCCAGATATCCCTTGGTACGCTCTGCCCCGACATTCCAGCTGGCCACGCGTCCATCCGGATCGAGCATCAAAATTGCATAGTCCTTTACGTCGGACACCATCAAGCGAAACCGTTCTTCGCTCTGCCGCAATGCTTCTTCGGTCTGCCGGCGTTCGGTAACCTCTCGAGTCAGCAAATCGTTGGCTCGGGTCAGTTCCGAGGTGCGTTCCTCAACCCTTTGCTCCAATTCGTCATGAGCGATCTGCAAGGCTTCGTCGCGTTCCTGAATCTGCGACAGCATGCCGTTGAAAGCCTCGACCAGGACGGATACTTCGTCGCGACTGTTGACAGGATCCGCCCGAACCGAATAGTTCTTATCACGGGAAACAAGCTGCGCGATCTCCGCCAAACGCACAATCGGGCTGGCAATTTCTCGCTGGAAAACCGGCGAAATCAGCAGGGCAGCCAGGAGAGATACGGCCAACACGATGGCGGAGATCCCCACGTAAAGTTTCAGGCGGGCATACAATCCTTCCAAGCCGGATTGGATGTAGATGATGCCGGTCGGCTTCCCTTGGAATACGATCGAGCGCACCAGTAGAACCGCGCCGCCGCCAAATTGATAGGTTTCAGTCTGCCCTGCGGCGAGCGGCGGCAATGCCGGCATCACTCCGCCTTTGTCACGGACGTATGCCGCGAACGGCCGGCCCTCAAGGGTGAGAATGCCCGCGGAAATGATGTTTGGCGAAGCCTCGCAGCGCCGACAAAGTTTTCTGTGCGGAATTTTGATCGTCGAATAGAAGCGCGGAAACCGCATTGGATCCCGCGATTTGCGCTTGAATGGAGAGATTGTAGACCGTCGCTTTTCGAAAACTGACCAGATCGTAGCCGATAAATGAGGCGCATGCCAAAAGCAGCGCCGCTGCCGCTCACCAGCATGTTCGTCCACGTCATCTTCTTGGAGATCGAATAGTCTCTAAACATTGTATGTTAGTCTCCCGGCTGCGGAGACTTCCTCACGGCGACTGCAACCTTCAGCAGATCCGAACTCAATGTCAGGCCTGCATCCTGGGCGCTTGTTAAATTCACCTCGAAACGAATCTTGTTTCCCACCACGACAAACTGAATCATTCCGCCGCGCTGCGAAAACTGCGGGATGTCGCTGACTGTCAAGACACCGGCTTTATCCAGGCCCGCAATGATTTCCTTGAGCCGGCTCTCCTCGGACTCGCTGATGTAAAGAATGCGGCAATCCAGCGCGTCTTGCGGTTTCGAAACTCTCTTTGCCACCACCGCTTTGCCATTTATGGATTCGCCCGAAAGTGTCGTGTCGAGAACTGGACCAAATGGATCCTGCCCGAATACGCAAATGGAAAATGACTCTCCCTTTGCGGCAGCGGCGTCCTGCGGACCATTGGACAAACCGGCCGAAGTTGTAGAGATAAGTGGCCTTGACTTCGTACTCAGAGGCTTTGGTTTGCTGGGCGTTCAAATTGGAAGGAAACAGAACAAACAGCATCGCCATGAACATGGAAACGTGATGCCGCAGCGATGTAAGAGCATCAGGCGCGCTCATGCAGAGCTCGGCGTGAGAGGACCGCTTCATGGCCTAGGGTGCCTTTTACTTTCTCCAGGTTATCTTTGCAAATGCGCTTCTTTTGATCCCAACCAATGGGCCGGGATCTCCTCCAAATTCCGCGTGAGAGGGCGAAAGGAGGTTCTGCCCCACGACTGAAAACTCCATGCTTTCCCCCACGTGCCATCCCAGTCGGATGTCGGCTGTGCTATATGCCGCCACGCTGTATTCCGGAAGCCCGCTGGAATATCGGTACGTTGCGTCGAGTTCGAAATGTTTTGGCAGATTAAAGAGAGATTGGATGCTGACGACGTGGCGGGGGCTTGAACCCTCGTAAGAACTGAGCAGATTCCCTACATCCGTGAACCCTGGCTCGTCCTTCAGCGACATATCCAGGTAGGAATAAGACCCGCGCACCTGCCACCAGCGTGTAATTTTCCAATCGGGGGCAATTTCCGTGCCGAACTGTGGGACCCTGGATAATGTTGGCGTAGGGCAGGACAAAGAAAACAGGCGCCGTGGGCGAGGCCTGAGTGGGAAAAGCCGGACCGTAGCCCTGCAGGCCGGTATAGCGATTGTAAAACGCAGTAAAATCCAGGTAGATTTTGCTGTTGACCTGCGTGCGGTATCCGGCCTCGTAGCCGATCATTCTGCTCCGCGTTTGCTTTGGGATTTCCCTGGACCTCAAAGTAAACGGGTGTGGACACAGGCGGCGTCCCGACACCCAGGTAACCCGCAAAAATGTCGAACGACACATCCTGGTCCTGACGCGAAGGCGTCCGCACTGCCCGCGTCACTGCGGCCCAGAATGACTGGTGTTCCGTCGGTGACCATAACAGCCGTACGCTGGGTTCGTATTCAAAACCGCTGAAATTGTTGTGCTCCAGCTTGCTTCCCACCGTCAGTGTGAGCTTGTCGCGCACGATCGGGAGTTCGTATTGCAGAAACCCGCTGTAGATGCTGTCGGTTTGCTTGTTCGGTAGAAAGTTTATGCCCGGAGTCGTTTGAATGAAGTTGCTGGGGCTTACCCTTGCTCCCAGGCCCCAGGTTAATTCCTGCTCGCCATGCGTGCGCAGGTGTTGGGTGAAGTCAACATCAAACGTATCGCGCGTCTCGCCGCCTTCGATATCAACCCGGTTGGTGCGGTCGAAGTATGCTTGAATCTGTATGTCGGAGCCTTCCCCCTCCGTGTGCTGCCAGCGCGCCAGCAGATTTCCTCCGGAGACGGATGCGACGGCGTTTTGCTGGATCTCGGATGCCAGAGCTGAGGATGTGGGGAATGTCGCAATAAGCGAAGTCTCGCCGCTTCCCGCACTGTAAATATCGCCCTGCACGGTGAAGGCATCCTTCTCGCCGCTTTTCCAATCGGTGCGGAAACCCGTCTGCCCCATCCGCCAGTGGTCGAAATCGTTCCCGTCCGAGTGAAACTCTGGCGCGCGGATGGAACCTGTTGCGTAAATGCGATAGTTGAAATCCTTGCCCGCTTGCCCGCCGTAACGGATGGTTCCGATCCCCTGGTCCACATTTCCGCCACCCAGCGTGACCATGGCGCCGTGAGTGTTCTCCGAACTCGTCGTGATGATGTTGATCACGCCGTTGACCGCGTTCGCTCCCCAGATCGTGCCCCCCGGCCCGCGAATCACCTCGATGCGCTCGATGTCTTCGAGCAGCACGTCCTGCACGTCCCAATACACTCCCGCGAACAGCGGCGTGTAGACGCTGCGGCCGTCAATCAAAACCAGCAGATCCTTT
>CAWFVW010000019.1:0-68020 GCA_963819395.1 uncultured Acidobacteriota bacterium | reverse complement strand
GGCTTTGGTGAATGCCGCACGGGAGCTGGTCGTGAAGTCTTATGGCCAACGACTGCCCAAGTGTGGCACGTATCAGGTGAGCGAGAAGCTGGCCGAGGGATTGAGCGCTGAGTTGCGCGAGGTTCTGGTACCGCTGTTTAAAGAAATCGAATCGCTGAACGAGCGCATCAAGGAATACGACGAACGGATGGAAAAAATCGCCAAGCAAGCGTATCCGGAAGTAGCCTTGCTCAAACAGGTGAAGGGCGTGGGAACACAGATCGCTCTGACGTATGTGCTGACGATCGAGGACCCGCATCGGTTTCCGAAGAGTCGCCAGGTCGGCTGTTTTCTGGGGTTACGACCTGGCCGCAGGAACTCTGGGGAGAGCGACCGTAGAAAGGCATTAGCAAAGAAGGAGACCGGTATCTGCGCACGATGATGGTGCAGGGAGCACACTACATTCTGGGACCTTTTGGAGAAGACAGCGATCTGCGGAGATGGGGACAGAAAGCTTGCGGAGCGAGGAGGAAAAAATGCCAAGAAGCGAGCGGTGGTGGCCGTGGCTCGAAAGCTGGCCGTACTGCTGCATCGGTTGTGGGTAGGCGGAGAGGTGTACGAACCACTGCGCAATAGTCAGAAAGCGATGAAGGAAGTGGCCTAGAGAGTTGCGATTCCGACAGCCGAGCTCAACCGCCGAGTCCAGGTGACTGCGACTAAGTCCTGGGGCCCGACCCCCACAGAAACGGTGGGACGAGAGGTCGATTCACAGGTAGCAGCACCTACTGAAACGAGAACACCCACCGAGCACCGAGCGATTATCGCTCACCAAAGAGTGCGGATGGAAGGATGGCGACAGGGGCGGCTCGGTTCTAAGGAAGACCACTCGACGAATAAAGGCAACTACAAAACCGGCTTGACACTAACCGGCCTTCTCATGGAAGGACTTGGAAATCTGGCCATGCTGTTTCACTCGTCTAGTTGCCAATCTGTTGTGTCCAGTATATGGTAAGGACAGTAAGCGTCCGAAGCTGCTTTCAATTACCCACAAGTTTAGCTCCGATCAGGAAACCCAATTCGATATCGGTCAGTCGGGACAGGCCTTTCCAGATGACCTGATTGCCTGGCGGTGAATCGCCGCACGGGCGAGTAGCCCCCCAGACGAGCGAGTTGAACGAGATAGGTGGAAACCGAAGTTTTGTGGACTTGCGGATCCTTTTCCTTTTGCCAGCTGATCGAATAGATGAATTTCCAGCGCCGTGAATGCCAGCTTTGGTGAAGCGTCGGGCAGCGCGCGATTCATCATCGTCAGCCAGAAAATCCTCCAACTGAGGATGCAAAAAACCGCGATCAGATTGGCCAGCCGCGCTGCTGTTCGCAGCCGCGACTCCTCCGCTTTGCAGCCCGATTTCAGGATCTTGTGAAAGGTCTCTATCTTCCAGCGCATGCAATACCACTTGAGTTTTTCGATGGCCTCTTCCCGAGAACTCACCGGCAAGTCGGTGATCAACTTCCAGTCGATCCTCTCCCGCCCTTTGGTGTCCCTCTTTCTTGAGCATGGATGACGGTCAGAGTCAGTTCTGGGTATCGCCTCTTCTTGTTGATCGGAGGAAGAACGCGGATGCGGCGGTATTTGATTTCCAGGATCGCTTTCGACAGATGGCCTTTCTTGTCCCGCACATCGATCCGATGCAGCCCTTTTACGCGTTCTTCACTCATTTCATCCGCAATCGTATGTTTCCCTCGTCCCGCAAGGCGATCCACGCAGGTGCGGACCAGGAAATGGGTGTCCGCCGCCTCTGCGGTGCAGAAGAGTTCGTAAATATCGCTCTCGCGGTCGCCGATGTGAACGCAGCGCCGCGGGTCCTGAAAAAGCGCGTGGACTGCTTCAGGTTCTCCAGCCAGCGGATGCTTTCTTTTTTCTCTTTTTTTTGAATTGGCACTCGGGTTGGATTGATTTTCTTCTTGAGCGCATTGCAGCCTTTGAACTTTTTCCGGGTCCAAAACTTCATGGCTGCCAGTCCCAGCGGAAGTCCCCCCATGGTCACCGCCAAACTGGAATGCATCAGAATGCCGCAGACGACGTAGTGTTGCGGGCTCTGGTCGAAACGGTTCCGGAGGGGAGTTCGCTTTACGATGCCCACAGACTGGATATCTTCACGGTGATAGTTGAATTCGGTCGTGTCGTGAAGGATCAAAACAGTGGCATCGGTTGCGGCAAACCGATCCCGCGTGGATTGAAAGTGCCCCGCCAAAATGTCCCCTTCGCTGACGCGCGGGTTGGAGAGAAAACGGTACGCTGCTTTTGTGTTTGCCCAGTCCTGGCAAACCAACGGAATGCTCTCGCCGGTGCCCTCGGAGAGCTGCTCGAAAAGTTTTCGAAAGCGCTTGTTGAGTCGGACGTCTCGGAATTCGCTGCCGGCGAGTTCGCGATCGATCCATGTCTTGGTTTGGGAAGCAGTGGCGTGATCAACCTTCAGTGAGCGTTGCAACTCCTGCCGCTTCGTCATAGCGGCAGTTCACCACACGCCTACCCGTTCCCGGAGCCCCAGTTCACGCCACGGTGCCAAATCAGCAACAGCACAGACTGGAGCCACCCTCAATGCCCACTTGTGGGTAATTGAAAGAATGACCGGACGCTTACTAAGGACACATTAGCGTCGATTCATCTATCGCATTGAGTTAACGGTCTATCGCTCTCTACTAATTGCTGGGTTCCCTTTTAGTGAATTTGAAGTCGCCGCCGCTTTATGGCGCACCGAGAGTGAAAACGTTGACCTCTATAGTCGATCGCATCTGGGTGGGAGAGATTTAGAGGCTTCTTGCATCTTGGGCAGATTCCCATTTCTACGCTAGTTTTGTTCGTGGCATTCTCCTTAGCTCAACTTGCGCTGAGCAAGAATCGCCGAGCCTCTCGAACGACTGTTTTTATGATGAACTTGCTGATTTCGTTCAGCGATCTGATCGTCGATTATCTTCAGTTCGAGAGCCAGGTGAATCTCGTTCGGATTTTCCTCAAATCTCTTCTGCAAATGCTTCCTTTTGCCTTTCAATTCTTGCGGCATTGCACCCTGAGAATCTGGAGCGAGTAACATTAATCTCCCTTTGACATCATGAAGTCACTTAGTTTCGTCTTGCGGCACGGGAGCCATCGCCCATGGCATGCGCGAATGAGGATGTGCAGTTAGACTCAAACAGTATACACCCGTTCGGCAACAAGGTGGTTACTTGGGTACAGCAATGCCAGTCATATCTCGTTCTGACGAACTAGTGGTCCACACTGGACTGAAAGCACCGGAAATAAGTCTGCCCGTGGTGAAGAGCTAAAAAGAAAATAAAGTTCGCAGCGGCAATGTTCATTTGTGGCTGGGTAACGGTGGCGATCTCACTGGACAAGCCACAGGAGAAGAAGGCTTTGGGTCAGTGTTTGATTGTTGCTCCTCGGCCAGTGTTCAAGTACGAGTTCCGGGATTCGTACAACTTGGCGAAGGAGAACGTAAAGGACGTTTACAAGTCGGGAGACCTAACCGATCTCCGCAAGCAGGGCGTCCATGTGATTGTGCTTGACCCCCTCGGTCATCTACTCGAAAAAGTCGCCGAGGCGGCTTGCCGGGAACCCCAGAAATAATGTGCCGCTTTTGATCTTGGCCACCGTTGATTTTGTAGCGCCCGAAGTGACGGCTTGCGCCATATTCTGCTAACGCTGTTTATCAGGGGTCAGGGTTGGATCGCGTTCGGGGAATCATTCACCTCAACGCCATCGCGCGACACCAACGCTAAAATGTCGCCACAGGGCAGTTCCCAAGGATTGCGGGCGGCGATCGCTCTCATCGCGCGCACGCCATGCCAATAAAATTTTTCCCGGTCCCATGTTTCACGACACGAAACATCAGACGTTCGCAGCACAACGATATCTCCAACCCGAACCTGCAATGGAAAATGCACAACCTGCCCGCCATCGGTGGCGTACCGTGTACCATCACCAACAGAAATGATTCGCCAGCGTAAGTCCCAAGTTTCGGTCTTATCATTAATCCCGAAATTCTGTTTGACGGTTCCCGCACCTTTTTCCAAAAGTGTGGGATCGACCGGCACAACGACGATGAGGTTGCCCATGATTTTCATAATTCCTCCTCTAAGATCACTGCAGTTTCTGTGATGTTGATCTCTCAACCTATGTCCAGTGCGGCTGCAATTCGAATCCGCAGTGTGACATAATGCGCCTATGGACTGACAAAAACGACTCTCTGAAAACCAGGTGGTCTTCCAATGAGGTATTCGGATACCGACAAACGACTGCATCATTTAGTCAGATGGATGGAGCAGACAGCCCTCCTGTTGCTCTGGATTCTCCCTGGGTTGGTCGCGATCTCAGCTCATGCGGACGAATTGAAACCGGAAACTGCTGCGGCATTTGAGCGCTACATCGGGGCTACCGAAGCACGAATGGACAACGACCTGCGCCTTAATCAATTTCTGGTGATTGACCGCTTGCCTGATTCACTACGCCAGGAGGCTTACGACCAAATTCATCGGAGCCAAATTCATATCGAAGAATTGCTTACTGAGGAAGATCATCACCCGTTTCCTATACCGAACGGTCAGATCCATCATTGGGCGGGAGTCACGTTCATACCCAAGGCTACACTTTCTGAAACTATTGCTGTCATTGAGGATTACGATAACGAAACGAACACTTACAGTCCTGAAATTCGTCGAGCGAAATTGATCGAGCGTGACGGAAACGATCCGAAAATTTACCTTCAATTTGTAAATAAATCGATTGTTACGGTCGTCCTGAATGTTTATTTCGACGTCCGCGACACGCGATTCGGAAGCACAAGACTTCAGGCTACATCCCGCTTAACCCGAATCGCCGAAGTCAGAATCCGGGCCGCCCGGACGAATAGAGCGTCGCGATGGGAACGACCATGGGTACCTGTGGCGCTTCAACAACTATTGGCGAATCGAAGAAAAGGATGGGGGCGTATACATTCAAAACGAATCGGTCACGTTGAACCGGACTTTCCCGGACTTGCTGGCGTGGCTGATCAATCCATTGATTAAAGACATTTCGCGCGACATTCTTTTCGAACTCCTGACAGATACCCGAAAGGCTGTTGTTACGTCCCGGTAAGTCCATTTTGGATTCCCCGTTGGTGAGCTGGCTCCGTTTATCGGGGAAACTATCCATGGTTTGATGAGTATCAGATCATTCTGGCGATTTGATCCGAGTAGGCTAAAGCAGTCGTTATCGCGATCAGGTGATCTTGTTCCTCGAAACCTCCCGGGCCAAGTCGATGGCTACACCCCATCTGCCCTCTTTCAATTTGTCAACCCGCACCACAGTGCCTTGTTCCTCCCGATGCGTCAGATCGTTTGGTCGGAAGTCGCACGTCACATAAACAATCATGCCGTTGAAATAGTGCCCAATCGAAGTCGCGAAATAGAACCCATCCCAAGACACATTCAATGTTGTACGAATCTCTTCGGGGTAATGTGATTCGGCAGGGCGAATGCGGACTGTCCGCGATTGGACTATCCGTGAGGAAATGCGGCGATCTTTGAGCGGCCCTTTCACCGCCAAAGTATCTCCTAAAGCAGAGATCAGAGGGGCTCAGAATAGGATTGAATGACGCGATAACGAAGTATGCAAAATAGCTCTTTACGAGTGCCGCGTGGCTTGGATTCTTGGGACATAGGAAGGGCCAAATTCCCAGTTGCCGATAACCCCGTTTCTCAGGACTTATTCATGCGGGCGAATTTCGTTGGGATCGGAATTCGGATTAGTGGAGCCAATGCAGCAGATGATTCCACCGAATCTTTACTCTCTGCAACGTTTCAACAAAACAAATTGCAGACGGGATGATCCTGTGGCGCTGCTATGCATGGCTCCGAACTAGTAGAAGCCGTGACGTGGATGTGCGGACGGTCCATTTCAATGTTGCATTCCTAAGTAAGGTTCCTGTCAACTTATCGTTTTCAAGACAAAAGCATCGACGTGCTACTCGATTAATTGAAGTCACCGCATAAAATGCTCCCTAGGCGGGGGCATGTACGGGAATCCAGTCCCAACAGCCGTAAGACGTCCTGCAGGAGCGATTGGAATGTGTATCTCGGCTAGATTGAAAATTCCTGATTATGCGGGGGAATCAGTGAAATTAAGAACGCCAAAAGCCATGTGTGCGGCATTGGCTTCTCGTGACGCTATTAGAGGTTTTGTTGTAGCCATTGTGTTCACATTGACTGCGCAGGTGCTCGCGAGCAAGCCCGCGCCGCACGTTCCGAAGGGTATCGTTTCGGACTGGACACAACGTCATGTCCTTTACCCGGATTCGAAGGACGATTCGGTGATCGCCCGATTCCGAAGAGATCCCCGCTGGGAGCAGAACCGGTATCTCCGACATCGGGAGGCATGGTGGCCGGAATATCATCCCGAGCCGAGCTTGCCGGATGAAGATGGCCAGAGAGAATGGCGGAGCGAACATCGTCGCGAGCCTCGCTTGCCGGGTCAAGATAGCCAAAGAGACTGGAGCATCTCCTTGGGGACTGCCGCATTTCAGCCGATCATCGACTTCAGCTTCACCATTTCTCCCCAGACGGCATACGGTTCTCTGAACGTGACGGATCAGGGCGGCGGTACGTGGCTGGCCACCTCCGGCAGTCTTACCGTGACCGGCGGGAGCGACGTGGGGACCTACACGCTCATCCCAGGCGGGCCAGGGGTAACCACCAGCCCATTAGGGAGCTTCCTTTACGACAATGTGATTTACCCGTCCGCGAATCCGGCGCTCGATGTCGATGGACTTCTGTTTGGAGTTGCCGGAAAAGAACTTAATGTTTGGGGTAACAGCGCAAACAATTATTCCTTCTACGATAGTACCGGCCCCGGCGTCTACGGTACGCAATTGAATGCAACGGGTGCCTTCAGCTTCCAGACCGATCCCGGCGGCGGCGAGGGCTACCCAGCCAAATTTATTTTCGATGTGACAGCAGCTCCCAGTTGCAGCAGCGACTTCGTGGCAATCGGAATCGGGTCGAATCCCGCATCGGGCGGCCAAGCGAACATACTTGGTGTAAATAACCTGTACAGCACAAGTCCCGCGTCTGCGGCGCCCAATTGCACCACGAACGGGCCAACGGTTATGTTCGCCTATGCCTCCGGCACGGGAGAAGTCCCTGGTTACTTGACAATTTCGCTGGAAGGAACGCAGCTCGCTTACATCGAGAATCTCACGACGGGGAAATCTTATTTTCACATCCTGACCATTGGAACCTCGGGTTCAAATGGGACCAGCCCGACAAATGCGGTTGTGCCGGGCACCGGCAACAACGCCGTGGACAAGTCCGTTCTGCTTTCGCCCGACGGCGGCGTAACAAACCAAAGTTCCACCAGCTCCCCGTTCATCGTTTACACGAATAACGATGTCAGCGATGTGGCATATGTTACGACTTATAGCTCGGCTGGAGCGGGCTCGGGCTACCTGTACAAGATCAGCAACGTATTTAACGGCAGCGCTACACCGACCATCGTTTGGAGCGTCTCCATCAACGCCATTCCCTCCACCCCGGTCTACGACTCAGGATCCAACAGCGTATTTTTTACGGACAGCAATGGCCGCATCGATTACGTCGTGGATAGCGGCACATCGCCCTCGGTTTTTTATGGCCCGATTGTTGCCGGTGGCACCACATCCCTGAACCCTGTAACCGTCGATAACGGCAGCCAATACATCTACGCTTCCTTCAACACCAACGGCACAAACGCCATCGTTGTGCAAGCCCCCACGAGCCTGGCCAGTTACGTTTCGGTCCCTGTCGGCACCGGCAATACGACTTATACGGGGCCGTATGGAGTGGAATTTTAACAATGCTTGGTATACCGGAGTGGGAACACCTCTTATGTACGTCGTGGGAACCGGGAGCGGAACGACTCCCACTCTTTACAGCGTGGGGTTTAATGGAAGCGGGTTGATGAACGGCACCCCTAACGGTACCACAGCAGCGTTAACGACTGGCGCAGCGGACGCGTCGCCGATTACGGAGTTTTACAACCCCACGCTGGCGAAGGACTTCCTTTTCGTTGGAGTCACGAACAACTGTACGGCGACGATAAACGGTGGAACTGCCGGATGCGTTATGACGCTGGACATCACGGCAGGCTTTCCAACCGTCAATGCCGGCACAACATCGCTCGCCGCCGCTGGAGGCACAAGCGGCTTCATTGTTGATAACGACAGCAGTATTCCCCAAGCGTCGAGCATTTACTACGCGACTAAGACCGGTCAGACCTTAGTCAAAGCCACACAGTCGGGGCTGAATTGATGCAAGTGTTTCGGGGTGGCCGCCCACGCGCCGTCACTCCCATCTTCTGCTTTCGTCGACGCACAAACGCGAACTTGCCAAGTCCCGATAAGTCGTCTCGTGCCTATCCGTTTAGCTCCACTCGGTACAACTGCTTGTATGTGGTGGGTTACTGCTGGCTACCCAGTCCGAGAAGCGTCTGGAAGGCGGCCATCGCTGTCCTACGTGTAGGCACGAAGTTCTTGATAAGGCGATCGTTGTGGGCACCGACAGGAGGTCTCGTCACTGAAGAGCTTTCTAAACTCGTGCAATGACCGAGGATACTCTGGGCGCATCGCGCCCGACACTATCCCTTGGGGCCTGTGGAGTCAACCGGATAGGCACAAGTCGTCTTATCGTCATGTGGGAACGGCCGATTGCCAGTTGACGATAAGGCCATTTCTCGGGAGTTGACCGAATCCTGCGAAATGGTTTTCGCGCCGGACCTTTGAAGTAAAGTCCAGGGGGAAAAGATCTCCTTGACTCTTATGTAAGCAGAAGAGTACAAGCACGAATAACCTTTCGAGCCGTCAGTGTCCCTCGAAGTAGGTTCGGCCCTTCCTGGTAGGCTACGCCGCACATAGAAAACTAGACCACATCCCCCCAAGAAAGCATGGTTCGAAAATGGGGGATGATGAAAGGAAAATGAAATGAGACGAGTATACCGACTCCGCTTTGTGGCTGTCACCTTAGCACTTGCTGCGTTGGCGTTTGCTGGAGTGTTGATCAGTACTCCACGTAGTAGGGCCGATGACCGCGATGACCGTGACGACAACAAAGACACGAGGATTGAGCAGGGATTCGACATTGCACCGGTCCATCTTAATCTGGAGCACAAGAATCGGGCTTTGGTGGGATTGGGTAGCTATATCGTTAACGCTGTGGGGGACTGCAACGGCTGCCACTCGGCAGGCCCGCCATCCGAATTTGCTACTGGCGGCAATCCGTATTTTCGCTTTCCTCCTTTTACCGGGACAGAACAGATAAATCTGGCGACTTATTTAGGCGGTGGGCGGGATTTTGGCCCGTTTGGCTCAGCTCCGCAAATTCCGCACCTTTACTCCCGCAATTTGACACCGGACAAAACGGGGCTGCCTGCGGGTGGGCACACATTCCAGGAGTTCCTCGATATCATGAGGAAAGGTACCGACTTCGATCACGTACACCCGAATTGCACTGCCCCCGGAATGCCAGCCAATTGCTTGATGCCACCTAACAACGGCGATCTTCTCCAGGTTATGCGATGGCCGTTTTTCAGGAATATGACCGACCACGATCTCCGGGCAATCTACGAGTATTTGAGCGCGGTCCCGTGCAACCCGGGTCCGGTGATCGCAGGCGCGCCTTATCTGCAAAACGTGTGTGAATAACGGACGTTTGGCGATTAGCTGGGAGCACCGCGCAGTGCCTTCTAATATTATAGTTCAGCATATTTGTGATTGCTGAAGGGCCAAGATGTGCCGGCGCTCGGTCAGATGCCTGATAGGCGCTAGTTCTCTCAAATAAGTTTTTATGGATTGTGCCCTGGTGGTGGGCAATCCGGAAACGATCTCTTTGGCTACCTTAAATCCCTAGCACGGACGGCAGGATTGACGGATTGTGCCCGATAAGTTCTATAAAAGGTAAAGTCAAGAAAAATACTTCTCCCACCGCCGGAAAGTTTCTGGCTTTCCAGCCCACGTGAATGAGCGAGGATGGTTCTGGTCTTCCGGCCCATCTGCTCGGTACGTTGCACAGCCAAGCGCGGCTGTTTGGATTTTCTCTATCAGCGGTTTTCATCGCGTTGTTGCGACGAAGCCCATCTGTTCTGAGACCGACAAGCAAAACGGTTGTCAGGTGCCAACCATGGTTCTATCTGAGGCTCATGGCCTATCGCTTTTTCGGGTTATCCGAGAGGGCCTAGCCTGGTTAATTCATCAGAGGCGAGAATCGTAACGCAGAAAGCGCATTGGTGACGGAGGAAAGGATGGAGCCCCATCGTCGACCCTCAAAGAGGTATGCGCTGCTGCTTTTTTGACCTCACGAACCGTTTTTCGAGATAGCTCCGCCTTGTGCTTCCGAGAGTATGTTGTCGAACAGGCGAGACAATCTAAGAGGAGTTGCAGAGCGAGGCGGCTTGGAAGAGATCTTGATAAGGCCAGCCGCTGGCCATGTGGATGCGGATACAACGAGCTGTTTCGCGGATGCGCGCACCGATCTTGAACAACCGAATGCGCAGAGTTTCGATTTGTGCGGAGCGCATCGACGAAGGCAATTGCAGGCGAAATAGGTTGACCAAGTTATAGGCGAAACTGTGGAGCAACAGGCGGAACGCATTGGCCCGAAAGCGGTGGCAGCTCAAGCGGTCAGCAGCAAAACCATTTTTGAACTCTTCAATACGGTTCTCACATTCCCCGCGATCGTTATAAAAGGAAAAAACGGAACGGCTGCGGCCTGGCAAGTTGGTGACCAGAAAACGCAGGTTGGTACCGGCAGCGGTGTGTTCGGCCTTGTAGCAGATGCGCCGCTGATGAGACCAGGGGTGAGCGCGATAGAGAAAACTGGAAAAGGAGCGCTGCGGCTTGCCGGTTCGACGATAACGTCTCGCGAGACGACGCTGCAGCCGCTGTGCTTTACCTTGCAACCGTGAGTTGGTGCCTATGCCGATGGCGTACTGGAGGCCGAAAAACTCGCAGAATTCATACAGCAGTGGCGTGGCGAAACCAGCGTCAGCGCGTAACTTGATTCGGACGCTTAGGAAATTCACGCTGGAGTCGCGGAACGATGCGTAACAGCAAGGGGATGATGCGGGCGTGACTAACGACCCTGCCCGGCCGCAGTCTGGCGGCCAACAAACAACCGGTGTGACGCTCAAAGATCAGCAAGGGGTGATACATGTGCTGGTCATAACCACCATTGAAGAAGCTGAGCTGCTGCTGCCCGTGAGTTGGGTCGTCAGTGGAATCGACATCGAGCAGGATCTCTCCTCGTTTCCGGACTTGCTTCCCGCAGATCTTCACAAACCAATCGAGTAGAGCATCCTGCAGTTTGAGGAGATCGCGAGGCGCGGGCGAGTTCTCCCAGCGACTGAGAGTTGGTTGTGATCCGAGAGGTTCACCCAGCGGTTGATCGGCAAGAATCTGAAAAACCGGATCGTGACGAAGCCGATCCGCGTCGTTGGCGTCCTCGTAGCCAGCGATGATCTGGTAGAGGCGTTGGCGAAACAACGACAACACGGAATGACGAACCCGTTCCTCTTCGCGAGGATCACAGACGAGTTCTGCCAGCCCGTGAGTAAGCCCATATCGCTGATCAAAGGCCCGCAGCGGAAGGAGACCGGCGTCAGAACTGATCTGTCCACCGGAAAAATCAGCTCGAATAGGTCGGTGTCGGTAGAAGGAAAAGGACAGCTGTGGTATACAACAAGATGTCATCTCTGGGATGCTCCGAAAGAGAATGCCGGGTTCGCGAAAACCCAGTGTTCATCACTCCTTTTAGAGCATCCTTTCTTTTTTCACCAGTAAAATCGTGAATAATTCAGGCTAGGGTCGTCTGGGAGACTGAGTGCCCGAGGCACGCAGCGCCTAACTTCACAGTGGAGACTCGCTCTCGAACCCGAGTGTCTCAAGAACCTGACGGACCACCGCCCGGAAAATTTCCAGGGGATGGGACGGACGCCCGAGACACTCAAGCTGTTTGTGGTTTCAGATGTTGGGCGTCGAACGAGACTCCTTTCTTCCAAACGATCAAAGTGATCGCCGCAATTTTGCGCGCCAGCGTCAGCCGGGCCATCTCCGGCCTCATTCCTTTGGCCACCAGAGCCGCGTAAAATTCCTGAAAAGGCCCCGCCTTGGTGGCCGCGATGATGGCGGCCCCCTTGAAAATGTTTTTCAGATCGTGATTGTGATTGCGGTTGAGCCCGCGCAGCGACACGGGCCTCTTCGATGGCCGCAGCTGCCCTTCCACATACCGATGATCCGCGCTGCTGTGCGTCTCGATGGCCAGGCCCCCGTACGCCCACAGTTGCCGCTTGGTGCGGAAGCGATGGGGGGTCTGCAGGATCGCGATCAACTGCGCCGCCCGGATCGGGCCAATCGAGGGAATCTGGCAGAGCAGTTTCGACGCCTGGTGTTTGCCGCTCTCGGCCAATAATTCGCGCCGCACTTGCTGCCGCAACCTCCTCAGCTCATCGAGTTGCTGGTAGTAAAACTCCGCCCGGCGCCTCACTCCCGCTTCGCTGGATCTTGCCCAGCCACTGAGCACGATGGCGCGGCGCATAGACTTGTTTGCCCGCGCAGGGAATGGCCCAACTGCGGTACACCGCCTTCAGGCGCGTCATCACCCGAGCCGCATCGCCGCTGATCGCCAGATAACTGTGCGACAACTCCTGCAACGCTCGCACGCCGTGCTCTCCGTGGTAGACCGGCGTGAGCCGGTTCAGATACAACAGTTCGGCCAGCTTGCGAGCGTCAATGCGGTCGCTCTTGTTTCCAACCTTCAGCAACGCGTTCTTCCGCGGATCACACACCAGCACTTCGCGGACGTACGGCCTCAGCAGGTCGTACAACCACGCGGCCCAGGTTCCTTCTTCCAGGGTGACGTGCAAATCACCGCGCAGCCCTTGCATAAACTGAACGATCGTGCTGGCTTTGGATTCGATGACCGTTTCGATCACTAACTTGCCCGCTGCATTGAGAACCGCGATCGAGATCGTTTCCTTGTGGACATCCATCCCGATATACTTGGCGTTATCCATAAAAAGGGTGCTCCTTTCTGGAGGGCTTGAGCGGAACACTCAAAACCTACTCCTGAAGGGACGCCCTTTTATACTGCGTCCTCTTATCGGCAACCGGCCCACCACGTGGCCTTCCCAGCCTTCGCTCGGAATGAGAAAGCATGGTACCTTTCCCCAAGCCGGAAAAACAGCTAGAGGAGATCCCCGTGAAAAACACGCCTCGATTTACAAAATCCGCTCGCTCCTTAGTCGCGCCCGCGGCGATGATCATGCTGCTCCTTGCCGCCGCCGTCGCGACCATGGCTGACTCGCTGATCCTCAAAGAGCAGGGCAGTTTCTTCGTCGGCGGCCACTCAATTTTCACGGATGCGCTTACGGGATCCACCACTGGATTTTTGGGCACCGGCATCAACACCGGAAACATCACGGTTGATCAGATGTACGTCCAGTATCAAATTCCCGAAGGCGCCGATTCGCATATTCCCGTCGTCATGGTGCACGGCTGCTGCCTGAGCTCGAAGAGCTATGAAACTACGCCCGACGGCCGCATGGGCTGGAATGAATATTTCCTTAGGAAACATCGCGCCGTTTATCTTCCTGACCAGGTTTCGCGCGCGCGCTCCGGATTCGACCCGACGATTTACAATGAAATTAAATTAGGGAAGCGCCCGCCGAGCGATATGCCGGAGATGCGAACGGCAACTTACGAAATCGCCTGGCTGGGTTTCCGGTTCGGGCCCTCGATGGGAAAAGCGTTCCCGGATGAAAAATTTCCCGTCGAAGCATTTGAAGAATTCGGGAAACAAGTGATCCCGGATCTCAACGCTGAACTTCCCGCCGTCAATCCCACTTGGACGAATCTGTCGGGCCTGGCGATCAAATTGAAAGGCGCAGTATTGATAGGCCACTCCGAATCGGGTTTCTTTCCCGAGCAGACGGCGCTCCTCAATCCGGCGGACGTCAAGGCCATGGTCACGATTGAAACTGGTTGCCCCGCGCTGAACTCGCAGCAAATATCGAACTTGGCGAAAATACCGACGCTCGTCGTCTTCGGCGATCACCTCGGAGACGTTCCTTCCTCCCCGATCAAGTGGAAGGAGAGATTCGACGGGTGCCAGCAATTCGTCGACCAGGTCAACGCCGCGGGAGGCGACGCAACCATGATGCACCTGCCCAAGTACGGCCAATTCGGCAACAGCCATATGCTCATGCAGGACAAAAACAGCAACCAAGTCGCCGACCTCATCATGAAGTGGATCGATGAGCACGTGGAAAGCAAACACAAATAAGCCATCAGCCGCTCTTGAAATCGGCCGCGAAGATCTGCAGCATATTTAATCGTGGAATTTCGCATTGATGATTTCCCCAGATTGAAATCGCGGCCATCTTGTCGCGCTAACGGCGCCGAGGATGCCAGCCCGGGGCAACGCCCCGGGTATCACGCCCAGGTAACAATTTCCGCCCTCAAGGGGCGGAAGGAATCCCGCGCCCCTTCAGGGCGCCCCGCAATTATTCGGTCCCGATACCCAGGGCGTTGCCCTGGGCTAGCATGCGCCGGCGCTTTCAGCGCCGGGAGAGGTCGAGTTATTTGGTAAAGCCTCGGAAGTTCCAACCTGCAAAACTTTCTTTCACGTTCCTCCCGAGGAATTAATTAACTGATTGGATGTTCTCTACTTGGAGAGAGGGCTGGCCATCGTCTTCTTGTATTCTTCCGCTTCGCTGGGGGCGCAGATCATTTCCATAATTTCCGTTTTGTCCGGCAGTAACGTGAGGCGCATCTTGTCTCGCGCCAGCCACGGCTCCGTATAAACTTTCGGATCGTCAATCTTCACGGTCAATTCCATGGTGTCGCGATCCACGCGGTGGTACCGCTCTTCCACACGCATCTCGCTGCTGTGCGGGTCTCCGGCGTTATCCAGCCAGGTTCGCTCGTCCGTCCCGACGGTCTCAACCACGAAAGTGTAATCATCCTCCCACTTCCCTACCGAATACCCGTACCACCGTGGATCCGGATCCTTCGGTAGTTCCCGCCCATCTTTCCAGATGGTGCGCCAAACCTGCTGGTACTGATACAGCAGCAGCAATTTGCTCGAAGTCTGAACCACTTGAAAGGGCCGCAGCTCAAACAGCAAATCGCGCGGGAATCCCGCCGGATCGCAACCGTCCAGCGGATCATTCACCAGGCCGATGGAAACTTTTCTGGGCCCGTCTCCGGGTTTATAGACATTGTTCGCAATGTTCGCTCCGAAGGCCGTGAATGGCGCGTGCGAATTTACGCCCCGTGGGGCGATTCCCTCCATCGTATCCACCGGAGCCCAGATTCCCGAGAGATCGCGACGAGGAGCGGGCGCTGATTTATGAGCCTTGGCCGCCTCTGATTGTTGAGGCAGTGTGGTCTGCGCTTGCGTGCCGATCGAGCATGCCAGCATTGCGATCAAAAATCCCCACCCTTGCAAAAGACGCAAGGATGGGGCACCCGCGGCAAACCTGACCAATTCAAGGACAGGACTCTTATATCGGCTTGGCATTTTGAAAACCTCACGTTAACGCACTGCGGGGTTCCAACCGATCAAGGTCTGGCCGTTGGGCAGGACGACTTTCATCAGTTGGCCGACCGGAGCGCCATTCTTGGCGGGCCGCACAGTCACCGTGACTTGATCCCCGGGATTTAAAATGTGCCTGGACCAGCCGCGCTTGGTCATGTCAATCGGATTGCTGACCTCAGCGGACCAGTGCGCGACTTCCCCTTTGTCGTCCGTTGCGTCGAACCTCAGGAAGCAATGGGGATTGGCCCAGAGCCACTCCGTCACGGTTGCTTTCAGGACCAACTGCTTTTCCATGTCATAGCCCGCGGTACCGTGATGCGCCGCCACAGGAATGGCCAAAAAGCATAAAAGCACAGCGAAAACCGCGAGCAACCTGTTTGTCATCGGGAACCTCCGCTGTTCGCTTTCCGGTTAGCAATCACCCGTGCTGTATCGGGGACGCAATTGAGACTTATTTGCTTGCGGCCGTTTGCTTCGCCAAATCCGCACGAAACGTTTGCTCGCGCTCGGCGATATAGCTCTTGTAGCCATCGGGATCGATGAATGGGTTGGGGCCGCCCGCTTTCATGCGGGCATACTTCGCCTCCATACCGTAGTAATCTCCATGAGCCCCGAGGAACACATCGCACGGCAGGGATTTCAGGACGCGGAACATGCGCTCGTAGTCAGACGCAATTTGCGGATAGAGCGCGTTGTTCACCAGCTTGTATCCGGGATTCACGTTGGGGCTTCCAACGATGACCACGTTGTAAGTCTTTCCTCCGTCGGCCACTTTCGTCGTCCAGGTCGTCGTGCCCTTGGTGTGTCCTGGCGTGAGATGCGCAACAAGGACCGCATCTCCAAGGCGCACCTCGTCGCCGTCATGCAGGATGCGATCGACTTTGGCCGGCTGGTATTGAGAGGTTCTGGAAGCGTTGGATTTGATACCTTGCCCGAAATTAATCTTTCCGCCGTCCTCAACAGCGGGCACGTCGGCATCCATCACCATGTACTTGGCGCCCGTCAACTCCTTGATTGCGGCGCTGCCTGCGCAGTGGTCGATGTGCGCGTGGCTGATCAGCAGAATCTTGGTGTCGCCGAAGCGAAATCCCAATTTCTCGATATTTCCCCGAATCATCGGCACGGATTTTTCCAGATTGCTGTTGATCAGAATATTCCCTTGCGGCGTCGTAATCAGATAGACGGCAAGTCCCTGGCTCCCGACGTAATAAAGATTGCCGATGACCCGGTAAGGCGGAAACGGATTGGTCCAGTCGGGCGGCTCTTGAGCCAGCGCGCCGCAGGCAAAGACCAAAAGCGACAGAAAGATCAAGAGGCGGAACCGTTTTGCCATGGGGCAATCCCCTTTCCTATGTAATTAGCCTAGAGATTGGCGGTAGTCTACTCCAAAATCGCAGCGGACGGATATCCCTCCGCACGGCTGACTGTTGTGTCACGCCGCATGGCAGCAAGGATGGCATCCGCCAAGCCTCTCCAGTAGCATCAGAGAATGCCCGTCGCGGAGAAACTAAGCAAACCGGCACCGCAAGGAAACAACCGGGACCTGGTCACGTTCGTGATCCTGTTCCTTCTAGCCTTTCTTCCCTACAGCAATATTTTCTTTAATCAATTTGTGTACGACGACGGCTTCCAGCTGGTGGGGAATCCCTACGCTCATTCCTTCAAATATCTTCGGCAGATTTTCACGACCAGCGTCTGGTCGTTCCAGGGCGCGCAGGGCTTTGCCAATTATTATCGCCCGATGATGACGCTCGGGTACCTGCTGACCTATCAGATAGCGGGCCTGGTCCCGTTCAGCTTCCATCTGGTGAACGTCCTGCTGAACGGAATCGTCGTGTGGCTTATCTTCTTCATCCTGCGGCAATTGAGCGGTGAGCGCGTGGCGCTTGTGGCAGCCGGATTGTTCGCCCTGCATCCGATCCACACGGAGACCGTCACGTGGATCGCCGGCGTTACCGACCTCGAGCTTGACGTGTTTTATCTGGCGGCTTTTTTCTTCTATCTTGAAATTGCCGGAATCAAAAAACAAATCATGGCCGCGGGCGGTGATGTGCGCTTGTTTCGCGCTGGCTTTGCTCTCGAAAGAACAGGCCATGACCCTTCCAGTGCTCGCGATGATCTTTGAACATTTCTACCGGGACGACCGTTCCGCAACCAGCGTGAAGGAAAAATTCTCGCGCTACGGGCGCGCTCTGGATTGTCGCCGTGCTCTATCTGACCGTTCGCATGGTTGTACTCGGAGGATTCGCAAGCGCCCTCATCCGCCCAAATCTGTCCTGGTATGAGGCCATCCTGACTGGCGTAGCGCTTTTCGGCAGATACCTGGGGAAATTAATCTGGCCCGCGCGCCTTTCGGTTTTCTATGTGTTTCAGGCGAGCCAGCATTTTACGGACCCGAAGGTTCTTCTTGGCCTCGCGGGACTCGCCCTCTGCGCAATCCTGTTCGCGGCATTGTGGAAGCGCGCCCACATCGTTTCCTTCGCACTGCTGTGGATTTTCCTGCTGCTCGGCCCCGTGCTGAATGCGCGCTGGATGCCGGCCAGCGTATTTGGAGAGCGCTATTTGTATCTGCCTTCGCTGGGATTCTGCTGGCTCGTGGCCTGGGCGCCGTGCAACTCTGGAGCGGGAGCGTCCCCGCCATTCCGCGGTTCGTGACGCACGCCGTGCCGGCGCTGCTCTGCATTGTCGCGCTTGCGTATGGCGTGAGAACAATTTCCCGCAATCGGGATTGGCGCAGCGATGAATCCTTGTATCGCAGCGTGATCGAAACGCAAGGGCGACACGAGCCTGATCCGCGCCAACCTCGGCTCGATCGCTTTCGATCGGGGAGATTTCGAATTGGCCGAGCGCGATTGGCTGGATGCGCTCGCATTGGACCCGACGAATATCATGCGCTCGACGACATGGCCCTTCTTCGCCAGATGCAGCAACGGTATCACGAATCCATTGATTACTCCACGAAGTCTCTGCGATTCGTCCTGACGACACCTTTGGCCATGTCAATCTTGGCGCGAGACGCTGGCCGCGGCGGGACGCGCCGCCGAGGCCGAATGGCAATTCCGCGACGCCACCGCGCTCTCTCCGCTCTCGACGAACGCTCACAACAATTACGGCAAATTTCTGCTCGCCCAGGGCCGTTCCGAGGATGCGCGCGCCGAATACGAACGCTCCGTGGACGCCGATTTCAATGCGGACGCGTACGACCAGCTGGGCGATATTTATCTCGCCTGGCAGGATTTTCCGCGCGCCGAAAAAGCGTTTCGCCACGCCCTCAGCGGCAATCCTTTGACAGCCACGCCCACTTCGGCCTCGGCAAAGTCCTGGAATCCACGAGCCGGCCGGGCGACGCTCTCGCGAATATGAAAGTGGACTTGCCATGGACCCTTCCGATGCCGACGCCAAAGCCGCAGCCAATCGCCTCCTCGCGAGCGCCTCTCCGCAAACCGGGTCTCACTGAGCCAATTCGCCAGCGCGTTCGAGTCTCGCCCCAGTCTGCCTCTTCTTGTTGCTGTGGGATAACGGCGTTCGGCCAAGAGTCCTGTCTGGTTTATGTAGCGCCCGCCTTCAGGCGGGCACTTTGTAATCACGGCAGATGCCCGCCTGAAGGCGGGCGCTACAAAATTGTTCCATCTTGAGTTCTCAACCAAACCTGATAGTGGCGGCACATGGGCCTCTCAGACGCAAAACCTATTTCATTCAATTGGAGAAGAATCCTCGTCGCTGGCGCGACTTCTGGAATAAACTAACTGCAGCGCGCCAGCAATTTTTTCGCGCAAATCAGAACCTGTCTTTAAGGGAGAGAATTTCCGCCGGACGCCGTTGCCATGGATCGCGAAACACAATTCGCAACCGAACTTCAAGCCCTCCGCACGCTCTGCGATGAGGCGGTTCCTCGCGAGCGAGCGGCAGAACCTCATGCAATCCCTCAGCCCGAACACTTTCGTCGAGCCGGAGCATCAGGTCGTCTTTGAATCGATCCGCGCCCTGTTTCCGCGAGGCCCCATTTCCGTGGGGCAACTGCGCGTCCACCTGAACAATCGCGGCTTTCCCGACACGGACGTCGAAAAATATTTCCAGTCCGCGCCTGCCGGAAATATCGAGCACTGACCGCCGGGCAAAGTAACGTCATGACCGCAAATGCGCCATCCGAGCGCGGCTTCAGCAAGCCGCTGGTGATCTTTTCCCTGAGCATCGCGGCGATCGCCGTGGCCCTTCTCTTTTTTGGCGGCCACGCTTCGCCGGTTCGTCCGCGAATCCTTCATGCAGCGCGTGACTTCCGCGCACTACGAAATTCTTTGCCCGCCGGGCGCGTTGTCGCAGGACGCCATGACGGAATTCGCGACGCAGCAGGGAGCCCTTGTTCACGGCCCTGGACAAAAAGCTCGGCGACGCCGATTCAAACATGGAAATCCGCATCGTCTTCGACCCCAGATTTCCCCGCGCCGCCGCCCGACGAGACTGGCCAGCAGCCCTACTCGGTCACGGGAACAACGATTCGCACGAAGCTGAACGGACAGACTCCCCAGCTTCCCGCCGCCGCCGATGCGGAAGCGCTCCTCTACGCAGCCTGGGGCAAACCCGGAAACGCGCAAATCGCGCGGTGGACCGCATTCTGGCTCGTGGGCGAATGGCGCGGCGCGGAAATCGGAATGGCGGCCGCGCAAGTGGAGCAAAGGCTCGGTCACAAGAAGCTCGCGAGTTTGCTGGTCGACCCGGGCGGCGAAATTTCCTCTCCCGATGACCAGACCCTGCTCGGCGCGGCATGGATCAGCGAAATCGCCGAATTCGGCGGCGCGGGCGCGGTTCGGAAACTCTACGCCGCAAAAATGCCGCACCCCAACGTTGCCGAAGTGACGAAAGCCTTAGGCACGACTCCGCTGGAGCTCGATCGCAAATGGCAGTTGTGGATGTACGCGTATCTCGCGGGAATGCCTTCGACGCCGCACGATTCCGGCATGCCGATGGATATGCCGATGGCGGGAAGCCATTAGGACGAGATCGTGACTGGTGACTCGTGATTCGCTGGCAATGAGGCTGCCGCGGCGATCGAAGCAGCGCAGTGATTCGTGATTCGTGACTCGTGATTCGTGATCGTGAGTTGTCCGAGTCATTGGTTGCCGGTGACTGTGAAATCTGCGTTTTAAGAATTTTAATTTGAAATTTCAAATTTGAGATTTGAAATTCATGATTGAGAATGTTCGATTGACGCCGATTGGCTCTCGCGCCGCCGGAATCTGCGAACCTGCGAATCTCGCATAATTCAAAGATTCAGCGCGCCGTACTTGCTTGCCGCTTTATCGGAGGCTTGCAGGACCGCGGGCTTGCCTGGAGCGGAAGCATTTGTCCACCGGCCCGGGATCGCTGTGGCCGCAGGAGGGACACGCGCCGTCGCGGAGCGAATTCTCCAGAACATCGTGCCAGGAGCGGCGAATCACAATTTTGCCGCAGCCGGGACAAAAGGTGTGGGCCGCGCCGCTGTGGATGTTGCCTTCGTAGACGTAGTGCAGGCCCGCATCGAGCGCGATTTTGCGGGCGGCGTGCAGCGTTTCGGGAGGCGTTCTCGGCTTGTCCTGCAGCTTGAAATCGGGATGGAACGCCGTGAAATGCAGAGGCACGTCCGGGCCGAGATGTTCCAGAATCCAGTCGGAAAGCTGGCGGATTTCGCGCGGATCATCGTTGAGCGTCGGAATCAGAAGATTGGTGACCTCAAACCAAACGTTCGTTTCCTCCTTCAGCCACATGAGCGTGTCGAGCACGGGCTGCAAATGCGTGAGCGTGATCCGGCCGTAAAATCCTTCGGTGAACGCTTTCAGGTCCACATTCGCGGCGTCCACGTGGTCGTAGATATCGTGAAACGCTTCCCGCGTGATGTAGCCGTTCGTGACCATGACCGTGCGGATTCCCGCTTCCCGCGCGGCGTGGCAAATGTCGATCACGTACTCGCCCCAGATGGTCGGCTCGTTATAGGTAAATGCGATGGACGGGCAGCCGTAGCGGATCGCCAGCGCGACAACATCTTCCGGCGGAATGTGCGTCGAACGGACCTGGTCGGCTTTCGATTTTGAAATGTCCCAGTTCTGGCAGAAAAAGCAGCCCATGTTGCAGCCCGCGGTGCCGAGCGAAAACACGCGCGTGCCCGGCAGAAAATGATTGAGCGGCTTCTTCTCGATCGGATCGATTTGCAGCGCCGCCGGCGAAGCGTATCCCAGGCTGTAGAGCTTTCCGCCCTGATTCACGCGGATGAAACAAAACCCGGCCTGCCCTTCCCCAATGTGGCAATGCCGCGGGCAAAGATAGCAGTGCACGCGCCCGTCCGGCATGGGCTCCCACCAGCGCCCTTCGTGGAGCGATTCCGTCTTCTGAAATATTTTCAATTCGTTCATAGCGGCTTGCGGAAGGGAAACATTTCACGCCGTTGAATTCTATAGCGTAAGTATAGCACTCGCAGACACTGGATAGGTCAGTTTGGGCGGCCGTGTTGCACCCGCCAGCGCTCGGCCATCCATGCGATGAATTGGGAAAGTTGCTTGCGCTCGCGCCAAATGAGGCGGAAGAATTCCGCCGGCCCCAGCGCGTGCATGTCGCCGCCGAAAAAAGTTTCGAGGCGCCAGCGAATGTACGGACTGGCCCACGGACGCAGCCGGTAACCTTTCGCCGTGATCCAGTAGTAGCGGAGCGCAGTGAGCATCACGCCGGCTAGTTCCAGCCCTCGCGCTGGCGCAGCGAAGTGATGTGCGCGACGTGGTGGCGTCCGTGCCAGGCATAGTGGTGGACCACTTGTCCACCGTCATCAACCCCAGAGCCGGGATGCCGCAAGCGGCGCGCAAAATCCGCCGGCTGCAGCGCGCGCAGCAAGATGTCCCAACGCAGGTGCAGAAATTCCAGCAGCGCGAGAGAAACTTCGACGGGCGTTTCCCGCGAATCCGGCAAGCTCCGCCCACAGTCCTTCTTCGTACGGCTTGACAGTAGGTTCGTTTTCGGTGAGCGCGAGTTTCAGCCGCACATAGGCGTTCATGTGGCTGTCCGGGACGTGATGCGCGACCTGGCGCACGGTCCATCCACCGGGGCGATACGGCGTGTCGAGTTGCCCTCCGGAAAGGCCGCCCACCGCGTCGCGCATGCGCTTCGGCGTTTCCGCAATTTGCGCAATCGCCTCCGCGCGCTCGGCCGGAGTGAGCGAGATCTTCGATTCATACTTCCCGATGGGATAACGCAGATCCATGCTATTCCTCTCTTCAACTCCTCAGCGTGTCGCGAAAATGTCCACGATCTTTCGGCGTCTCTGATGCCGCCAGCATTGCCGCGATCATCCCAGTGTAGCGCAATTCGGTTCGGACCGGCCTTTCGACATACTCGATTTGTCGCGGCTGCAATGCTCGGCGAACCGAAATAGTTTCGATCAGCGGCTTCGGCAAGTATTTCTCACGCAGCCTGGCACGAAAAATCGCCCGCTTGAATTTTCCCTTCCAGGGGAGTAGCTTGGATTTCGCCTCGCCAATACAACGCATCCATGCATTCGGATCGCAGAGAAGGAGAGCAAAATATGGCAACAACAGCATCCGCACCGTTGCTCGATCAGAATGTTTCGAAATTTGTTGCCAAGACGCACAAGATTCTCATCAACGGCAAGTGGGTGGAAGCCGCTTCCGGCAAGACTTTTCCCACCTACAATCCCGCCACGGGCGACGTCCTGTCCCGGGTCGCCGAAGGCGATAAGGAAGACATCAATCGCGCCGTGAAGGCGGCCCGCGCCGCATTCGACAGCGGCCCGTGGTCGAAAATCACGCCTTCCGAGCGCGGCCGCATGATTTGGAAACTTGGCGATTTGATCGAAAAGCACCTGGAAGAATTCGCGCAGCTCGAATCGCTCGACAATGGAAAGCCTCTCACGCATCGCGCGCGTTGCCGACGTGCCCCTCGCGGCCGATCTGTTCCGCTACATGGCGGGATGGGCCACCAAGATCGAAGGCAACACGATTCCCATTTCGTCGGGCGGCGGAACGACCCAATTTCTGGCCTATACGGTTCGCGAGCCGGTCGGAGTCGTCGGACAAATCATTCCCGTGGAATTTCCCGCTGCTGATGGCGGCCTGGAAACTTGGCCCGGCTCTCGCGACCGGCTGCACGGTCGTGCTGAAGCCCGCGGAACAAACGCCTCTCACCGCCCTTCTGCTTGGCGAACTGATTCAGGAAGCCGGCATTCCCGACGGCGTGGTGAATATCGTGCCGGGCTATGGAGAGACGGCGGGCGCTGCCCTGGCGGCCCATCCGGACGTCGATAAAGTTGCCTTCACGGGTTCCACGGAAGTCGGCAAACTGATCCTGCAGGCCGCTGCCGGCAATCTGAAAAAAGTTTCCCTGGAACTCGGCGGGAAATCGCCCAACATCGTGCTGGAAGATGCCGATGTCGATGCCGCCATTCCCGGAGCCGCCAGCGCCATTTTCTTCAACCACGGCCAGTGCTGCTGCGCGGGCTCGCGACTCTTCGTCGAAAACGATATTTTCGACAAAGTCGTGGACGGCGTCGCAAAACTATGCCAACAACATTCACGTCGGTCCCGGAATGGATCCCTCGAGCGACATGGGGCCGCTCGTTTCCGAAGAACAACTGAATCGAGTTTGCGGCTATCTCGAATCGGGCCTCTCGGAAGGCGCAAAGGCGGTCACCGGCGGATCGCGAGCCGGAGACAAAGGCTACTTCGTAAAGCCCACGGTCCTCGTGAACACCAACGAAAAAATGAAAGTGGTGCGCGAAGAAATTTTCGGGCCCGTGGTCACGGTGATTCCCTTCCGCAGCGTCGAGGAAATCGCCGCGAAAGCAAACAACTCGATCTACGGCCTGGCGGCCGGCATCTGGACTCGCGACATCAAGAAAGCTCACAGGCTCGCGAGCCTGCTCCGCGCCGGAACCGTGTGGATCAATTGCTACAACGTGTTCGACGCCGCGCTCCCCTTCGGCGGATACAAAGAGTCCGGCTGGGGCCGCGAGATGGGCCACGAAGTCCTCGAGCAGTACACCGAGGTCAAGGCCGTTTGCACCCCGATTTCGTAAAGGGAAGACAAAGAAAAGCTGAAAATGGGAAAAGGGCCGAAGAGTTTCTTCGGCCCTTTTCCTTTTATCTGGAAACTTCACAGGCCCAAGTACCTTACTTGTCCTGGTCGGCGCCCGTTCAACCAGACTCCTGCGTGCCCATCGTTTACCCTTCAAATATGCAACCATTGCGTTATAAAGCCACAATTACAAATCTACTGATTTGTGCTGGGGCCTATTACCTTTCATGGTGGCTCGTTAGCCCCCTATCTTTTGTCTGGGGAAAATTGACTAATGGCATTATCTATAGCGGCGACTTCGCAGGCGCGGTCGTCATGCCCCTCGTCAATAATGTGCCTATGGCGCTCGTCGGTGCCATAGTCGGAGCATCAGTCATATGGTTGGTTGAATCCGCTCGACGTGTAGCTTGGACAATATTGCCAGCTCTGCTGTATTCGGTCTTTGGTTTTTTCGGCTACCATTGGGCGCGGCAACCCCTGCCTCTTGACAGAGTTTACCAAGGGATTGGTGCGCTTTTCCCGGCGATTACTTGTATTATAGGTGGAATGGTTGCCGCGCGGCGACTAACAACTCCGCTTCACACTCAGAAAACTCCAGGGTAGCCGGAAACTCAAAAAATTCTCCACCTTCTCCACCAAAGTAAACGACCGCGCAAATGCGTTGTGCAGACTATTGCGCCACCAATCGAACCCAGATGCGGCTTGTCGCGGGTTTACCCAGATGAATCGTGCGATTGCCGACCGCGAGGGTCATCGTTTCGTCGTATTCGCGCTTCTTGATGCGGGCGCGCGCGCCGGGATGGAGCGTGAGCCCTGAAAGAAATTTCAGGAATTCCGGGTCTTTCTCGTAGACGCAAAGAACTTCAACTGTTCGGCCCGTCTCCACATCGGAAAGCGGGACCGCACCATGTTTGCGCCGCAACTTTGCGAGCCCGCCTTGCAGCGGAACGCCGTGCGGGCAAAAACCTTCGGCGCCAAAACGCGCCAGCAGTAATTTTTCGACTTCGGGCGAGATCCCGTGTTCGAGGCGCTCGGCTTCGTCATGAGCGCGCGTCCAGTCCAGGCCGATGACTTCAGTGAGCAGTTTTTCCGCGAGCTGGTGGCGCATGGCAAGCCGGTCCGCGATGCTGCTGCCCTTGCGCGTGAGGGCGATGCGGCCGTCGCGGCGCACGACCAGCAGCCCGTCGCGTGTCATGCGTTTCAGCGAAGCGGTCACCGCAGGCGGCGTGACGCCCAGCTCTTCGGCCAGGCGCGCGCTGATCGGCTCGTGCTCTTCCTGGACCATCTCCCAGATGGCCTTCAGGTAATCTTCGCGCGATACGCTGGTTTTTTCGCGCGCGCATCGATCTCCCTCTTGAAATATGTAGCGCCCGCCTTCAGGCGGGCATTTGTGTGAGACAAAGTTGCCAACCTGAAGGTTGGCGCTACATATGTCTGGCTACGCCGCTTCCGGCGAATTTCCCTTTGCGCGGAGCCGCCGCGCCAGATCCTCGACTCGCGCCTCAATCTGATCGCGAATTGCGCGATATACCGCCAGATTAAATCCGTACGGATCGCCCACGTCCCAATCCTCGACCGCCGCACCGGCTCCGGAAAATCGTCGCTCCCGATCGTCCGGTCATGTTGATCACGATGTCCGCCGCAGACATATCTTCCGAACGCAGCGGCTTGGAGCTTTGGCCGTCGGCGGATATGCCGCGTTCGCGAAGCACCGTGAGCGTGGTGCTGGGAATCTCCCCAAATGGCACAAGCCCGGCGCTGGAAGGCTCAATCACGTCCGAAGCCTTTTGCCTTGCAATGGCCTCCGCCATCTGGCTGCGGCATGCGTTGCCGATGCAGAGAAACAAAACCTTGGTGCGCGGGGCCATCATTCTCTTTCCGGGCCGAGGTCTCAATACACAGAATGACACGGAATTCAGCCCGGCTCAAGAAGGCCGTCCGGAGACGGAGTGGCGCATGCTTTAGCTTCTGGGGTTAGTCTTTGCAAGGACCAAACCCCACAAGCTAAAGCATGCGCCTCTAAAATCCTCCATTCAAACTGAATCTCTATTTTTTGGGGAAACGTGCGCGAATTCATTTCCGTCGTTTCCGGAAGCGGCTCTGTCACCTCGGGCCATGCGCAGAAAATATTCGTGCACGGCGGTGTCGCTGGTCAGTTCAGGATGAAATGTCGCGATCAGGATGTGGCCCTGACGGATCAGGACAGGCTGCCCCTCGGACTCGGCAAGCACCTGCACTTCGGGCCCGACGCGTTCGATGATCGGAGCGCGAATGAAAACCATCTCGATGGGTTCGGCCGAAATGGCAGTGGACCCGTGGCGCACTTCGCTCGCGAGCTGGCGTCCGTAGGCGTTGCGGATGACGGTAATGTCGGCCAGAGCTAACGATTGCTGCGCGGGATTGAGAACTTCGCGCGCCAGCAAGATCGCTCCGGCGCACGTTCCAAAAATCGCGCCGCCCTTTGCGGCATGCGCAAACAGGCTCTTGTCGAGGCCTTCTTCCACAAGAAATTTCCACTGCGTCGTACTTTCGCCGCCCGGCAGAATAAGCGCGTCTACTCCTTCGAGGTCGCGGGGAGTGCGAACAAACACATAATCAGCACCCAGCCGTGCGAGCGTCGCCGCGTGCGCTTCAAAGTCACCCTGCACGGCGAGTATTCCGACTTTCATTGCTTTTTCCATGAAAGTTGATTTCGGAAATCCTGGATCGAGAAGGTTTCTTAGCGTCGGCGTACCGCTTGCCCCAACGTAAGAGGTGCCGGCTCTTTGCCGTCTCGAGGACTGAAAATCTGCCGGCAAGATGCCGGCGCTACGAACTACCATCCGCGCGTCTGCAGCAAATCCTTTTCGTCGATCTGGCGGATGTCCAGGCCGCGCATCGCTTCTCCCAATTCTTCCGATGCTTCGAGGACGGCTTTGGGATCCTGGAAATGCGTTGTGGCCTTCACGATCGCCTTCGCGCGTTTTTCCGGATCGCTGGACTTGAAAATTCCCGACCCGACGAAAACCGCTTCGGCGCCCAGGTGGCGGACGAGCGCGGCGTCGGCTGGAGTCGCGATTCCGCCCGCGGAAAAATTCGGCACAGGCAATTTCCCGGTGCCGGCGACTTCGCGGACAAGGTCGATCGGCGTGCCGAGTTCCTTGGCCACGCGCATGAATTCGTCCCCGCGCAGCGTCGTCAGGCGGCGCATCTCGGACATGATCGTGCGCATATGGCGGACGGCTTCGACAATGTTGCCCGAGCCGGCTTCGCCCTTGGTGCGAATCATCGCCGCGCCTTCGGCGATGCGCCGCAAAGCTTCGCCCAGATTGCGCGCGCCGCAAACGAACGGCACCTTGAAATCATGCTTCCAGACATGATTTTCCTCGTCGGCGGGAGTCAGCACTTCGCTCTCGTCGATGAAGTCCACCTCCAGCGCCTGGAGCACCTCCGCTTCCGCGAAATGGCCGATGCGGCATTTGGCCATCACGGGAATGCTGACCGTGTTCATGATCTCGCGAATAATTTTCGGCGAGGCCATGCGCGCGACGCCGCCTTCCTTGCGGATGTCGGACGGAACGCGCTCGAGCGCCATCACGGCGCAGGCTCCGGCATCCTCGGCGATGCGCGCCTGCTCGGCGTTGGTGACGTCCATGATCACGCCGCCCTTGAGCATTTCAGCAAGGCCCACCTTCACGCGCCACTGATCGGTGCCGTAATTTCCGTTGCTTCCCATCGTCGCTGTCATTCCTTTTTCTCCTCGCTCGAACTCAACTCATCCAAATTTGTTTTGATCACAGTCATTCAATAACACCGGACCTATTGTCATTCCGAGCGGAGCGAGGAATCTCTCTTTTTTGGCCGCTCGAAACCAGGAGAGATTCCTCGCTTCGCTCGGAATGACAAAATGGACCACCTATTCGGTAGACACCCAATCTCCGTCGACTGGTCAACATGCGATTGTCACCGATTCTTATATTTTTCCCGATCGATGATTACAAATCGCCCTTCGCCCCGGGCCATCAACTCCCCCGCCTCGTTGCGTATCTCCCCTTCATGATACAACTGACGGCCATCGCGGCGCGTCACAAATCCTTCCACCACAATTTCCGTGTTAACGCGGATCGGACGTTTGTACTCCACGCGCAATTCGGCCGTAACGGCATGCTCGGCATGAAACCGCGCAGCCTTGCCCATGGCTTCGTCCAGAAGCACCGCGATAATGCCGCCGTGAAGGAAACCTGAGCCGCCCTGGTACTCTTCTCCAAGTCGGAAGCGTCCCACGATCCGCTGGCGGGCATCATCCTGCTCAAATGCGAGATGCATGCCGCCCGCATTCGCGCCGCCGCAACCGAAGCATGGGTTATCGGGTTTCGGATCGAGCCTCATGGCGCTCCCTCGATATTCAAACCAATTCTCCCCGCAGTACAGTTACAGCCTGGCCGGAAATGAAAACACGGTCACCCTCGCATCGCGTGCGCACAAATCCTCCGCGCGCGGAAGCCTGGTAACCGATCAGGTTATCGCGGCCCAGGCGATCTTTCCAGAACGGGCCCAAACAGGCGTGGGCCGAGCCCGTGACGGGATCTTCGTTGATGCCGGCCGCCGGAGCGAAAAAGCGCGAAACGTAATCGTACTCCGAACCGGAGGCTAGGCTCGTCACAATCAATCCGCGCGCCTCCAAACGGCCGACTTTGGTGATGTCCGGGCTTAGAGAGCGCACGGCATCTTCGTGTTCCACTTCCACCAAATAATCAAAACGGCTCTGCCCCACGCTTCTGGCTCTTGTTCCGAGAGCTGCCTGAACATCTTCGCGGACGGGAATGGAAACAGGTTCTGCCGGTGTGGCAGGAAAATTCATTTCGATCCACGTCCCTTCTTTTTTGGCGGTCAGCAAGCCGGATTTGGTATGAAAGCACGCGGTCTCGCCGGGGCCCAGCCGGCCCTGCTCCCAAAGCACATGAGCACTCGCCAGTGTTGCGTGGCCGCACAGGTCAACTTCCATCAGTGGCGTGAACCACCGCAGATCGTAGCCGTGCCTGCGTTTCACGAGGAAGGCAGTCTCCGACAGGTTCATTTCACGGGCAACCAGTTGCATCCATGAGTCTTCCCCAGGCTCATCGAGTATACAAACGGCCGCAGGATTTCCCGCAAAAGGCCTTAGCGCAAAAGCATCTACTTGTGTAATCGCAAAACTCATCGCTTCTCCGTGATTTGCTCCAGCCGCTGGGACCTGCATTCGTTCGAAACGCTTTTTCTTCAGACCAGCGCGACCCGCGGGACTTCCGCACGGCGGGCTCCCCGCTGGCGCTTGCGCATTTCGATGCGCAGGACATCGGCCAGCGTGGCGATTCCCCGCGCGATCTCGCGTTCATTCACGCCTGCGAACCCCAGGCGCAGCGTATTCGGCTGCGGATTCTGCAGATAAAAAAACCGCCCGGGGGAATACACAACGCCGCGTTCGCGCGCGTGAATCAACAATTCATTCGAATCAAAACCGGGAGGCAGCTCGACCCAAACGCACATGCCGCCCTCAGGGCGCGTCCATTTCGTCCCGGGAGGCATATGGAGTGTCAGCGCCTGTTCGAGCGCAGCCAGGCGCCCGCTATAGGCCTTGCGGGTGCGTTCCAGATGACGGTTCAACTTCCCGCGACGCATATATTCGGCGAAGATCGCCTGCCCGAGTTGCCCGGTATGCAGGTCGGTCGCCTCCTTCACTTTGCGCAGGCGATCGATTACATTCGAAGCAGCCACGATCCAGCCGACCCGCAATCCCGGAAAGGCAATCTTGGAAAAGCTGTCGACCTGAATGACCACGTTCGAACGGTCCAATTGCTTCAGCGATGGAACCGGCCCGCCGCGGGACCGCAGCCGCGCGTAGATGTGATCTTCCACAATGGGAACTTGAAACCGCGCCGCGATCTCCAGCAAGCGGCGGCGTTCGGCAACTGGCAGCGTGCTGCCCGTCGGATTGTGAAAATCCGGCGTCAGCATGATCATCTTGATCCGGTTCTGCATGAGCACAGCCTCGATCGCGGAAACGTCTACGCCGGGGACCGTGCCGGGACCCGACTCCGTCTTCACCGGAACTCCAAGAATCCTGGCTCGGCCCCCCGCAAAAACGGCGAGGGCCCCTGGATAGGCTGGATTTTCGATCAGCACGGACTCGCCCGGCCGAACGAAGGCTTTGCAGACCAAATCCAGCCCCTGCTGGCAGCCGTCCGTGATCAGCAGATTCTCGTCGCCTACTTCGTAGCCCTCGGAACGCAAGAGGCTGACGAGTTCCTGCTTCAACGCGGGATAACCGTCGGAGGGGCCGAACTGAAGAATTGCGGGGCCTTCCTTCTTCAACACGGCGTTCGAACAATTCCTGAGTTCCTCGACCGGAAACAATTCCGTAGCGGGCCTGGCCATGACAAACGAGATTGCGCCGCGCGGTACGGCCCGAGTCATCCGGCCCAGGATTTCCTCGCCCCGGTCGTCGGCAAACAGCGATTCCCAGCGGAGGTTTCCATCCAAGGCGACCGGATGCACGGCGGGAGAGATCCTCCGAGCTATGCCATCTGCGCGGATAAACGTACCCCTACCCACGTGGCCGGTGATGAGGCCTTCCGATTCGAGTTCGGCGTAGGCATTGGCGACGGTGGTGCGGTGAACGCCCAGTTGCGTCGCGAGTTCGCGGCTTGCCGGGATGCGCTCGCCGGGACGCAAATCTCCGCCATGGACCAGCGCGCGAATCTGGTCGCGCAGCTGGATATACAGCGGGACGTGGCTTTCGGGTTGCAGATGCAAGGCAATCATTGGCTCATCCAATCAGGCCAATCTATAGTATCTTTTCTGGATGTAAAGAGCCAATTTGTCTCCTGCTTCTTGTAGGACGGGCTTCAGCCTGTCTGGTTTTCGCCACGCCAAGCACAAAACCAGACAGGCTGAAGCCCGTCCTACTTGGTGTAAACTTCTTGTCCGCATTGGAGGGAATTACGTGATGGCTAGCGAAAAACCGCTGGAAGGAAAAATCGTGATCGTGACCGGCGCGAGCCGGGGAATTGGCCGCGCCATCGCGCTGCGACTGGCGCAGGATGGCGCCACGCTCGTACTGGCCTCGCGAACCGAGGCCGACCTGGCCAAGGTGGCGTCTGAGATAAAATCCGGCGGCGGCAAAGCCATCACAATCGCGGGGGACCTGCGCGATCCCCTTATTCCGGCCGCGCTCGTGAAGGCCGCACTCGATGCATTCGGGGCCATCGACATCGTCGTGAACAACGCCGGCGCCACCAAAAGGGGCGATTTTTTTGAATTGACGGATGCGGATTGGGAGGACGGTTTTGCCCTGAAGTTTTATGGGGCGGTGCGCCTGACGCGCGCGGCGTGGCCTCACCTCAAGGCGCGGCGCGGCTCCGTGCTGAACATCATCGGTTCAGGGGGACGCACACCGAGCGCCGAATTCACGATTGGCGGTTCGGTCAATGGGGCGTGTCTTTCATTTACAAAGGCGGTCGCGGACCTCGGAATTCAGGATGGAGTGCAAGTGAACGCGATCAACCCCGGACGCGTCAAGACCGACCGTCTGAGACAGTTGCTCGCGGACGAGGCAGCTCATTATGGCGGCGATATGGACGCTACCCTGGAGGCAATCGCTCGCAAGTCGAACATCGTCCGCCTCGGCGAGCCCGAGGATATCGCCAACCTTGCTGCGCTTATGGTGTCTCCGCAATCGCGCTACTTGCACGGCTCGCTCATCGATCTCGACGGCGGATGGACGAAGACAATTTAGTGAGCGGCAGCGAGTGCGATTTATCGCGGGCGGAGCGAAAAGCTGCCCGCCCAAAAACCGGGCGGCCACTACAAAACCGACCGCACATTTGCCCTTCGGTTTTCTAGAGGCCTCTCCGTCCCACGCACTCTGGGACGGAGAGGGCAGGTTTGCAATCAAATTACGTCGCTCCCGGCCGGCGGCACTTACGATTTAAAAAGTCCGATATAAACCCAAATGCCCGCGGTCGCCAGCAAAGACACGCCCGTAACAATAGCCAGAACCGTGATTACTCGCGCGAGACGGTTCATTCTGCTGACGAGCGCCGGCTGGTCGCTGGCCATCATCTTTTCCTCGGTCTTGTTCAGATAAATTTCTTCGTCGGCTCTTGTGTCCAGTGCGTTCCCGTAAATTACCAGAACCACCAGAACCGCCGAGGCTGCCCCGCAGAATATGAACAGGTACGTCATTAAATTCGATATGCCGGCCATAATTTCCTCCTCGCCCATGCTGAAACTTTAGTTCCTTCTTGCATTTTTATTCTCGCGCGATGACAGGCGGCGCTCTGTGCGCCTCGACACAGGAGAAAGTGACAGAGATCACAATTGTTGAGCGGAGGGCAAATGGCGAGGTTCTCCAGGCGGATCGGCGACCAAATGGCCTATGTGGGCAACCTGTGGTTCAAAGTGATAAGCTGGCGCATCGGTTGGGCGTAAAACGAACATGCAGCGTCTGATTACACTCCTATTGGCATGCTTTCTGCTACCGGGCGGACTGGCACTGGCGCAATCCTCGGGGCAGGCGTCCGCGAGACAGCGAGCCATAGCCGATCTGAAACAGATCGCTTACGCCGGAGACGTGAATGCGCAAGTTCAATTGGGCGTAATCTACCTAACCGGTGACGGCGTGCCGAAGGACGACGCAGAGGCCATCAAATGGCTCCGCAAGGCCGCGGATCAGGACAGCGCGCTCGGCGAACGTTATCTGGCCGAGATGTATTTCAAGGGACGGGGCGTGGCGGCCGACAACATGGAGGCCGCCAAATGGCTGCGCCTGGCGGCCGAACAGGGCGACGCGCAGAGCGAGTACAATCTCGCCGTCCTTTACACCCAGGGACAGGGCGTGCCCAGAAATGTGAAGGACGCGGCAAATTGGATGCGCAAAGCCGCGGATCAGAATCTTGCAGCCGGCCAGCAGGGATTAGGCGTTTTGTACGAGAACGGCGATGGCGTGCCGGCAGATGAAGTCGAAGCCGCGAAGTGGTATCGAAAAGCGGTGGACCAGAAGTACACGCCCGCCATGAATAGCCTCGCTCTGCTGATGGTTACCTCCAAGCAGCCGAGCGTGCGAAATCCGCAGGCGGCCATTGATCTTGCAACGAAGGCTGTCGCCGCTGGAACCAATCCGGATTATCTCGACACGCTGGCCGCGGCCTATTTCGCCGACGGACAGAATGACAAGGCGGTCGAGACCGAAGAAAAGGCGCTGGCCCGCGAGCCTGAAAATGACGCGTACAAGACGGCCATGCAGAAGTATCTGGCCGCCACGCACGCCAGCCGTTAATGGGCGCATTGGCCGGTTTAGTGCGAATGACTCAAAATTGGGAAAACTTTGTAGCGCCCGCCTTTAGGCGGGCAATTTGCAATCGCCCAGATGCCCGCCTGAAGGCGGGCGCTACAGGCTGCGAAGGTCAGCGCCAACAAAAATTCGATTCTCATTTTCGCGGCGCTGGTGCACACTTGTAGTTCGAGACGGAGGGACTCCATGAAGAGACTGATCATATTTCTTGCGCTGGCAGCGGTGGCGGGCATGTGCCTCGCGTCAAACGGTTCCGTGGTGCGCGCGCAATCCTGCGATGTCGCTGCCGCTCCGGATTGTCCGTACGGGTATTTTGATACGACTCCTTTTGCCTGCGCTCCATTCGGATACTACGGTCCGGAATGGTTCAAGGACGGAGCCTTCATCGGAGCAGGTCCGTGGTATAAGGGCCCGGACAATTTCCACGGCAAGGTGAACAACCACTTCGATCCTCAGAAGGGCTACAAAGGGCCCACCCCAAATCATGGCGAGAAGGCCGACCCAGCAAAACATCCCGACAAAGCCACCAATTTCAAGGGAAATGAAACGCGTGACGGGCACGGCCACACGGTTGACGATAAACACTAAACGATCAATTCCACGGCAAGTTTAACGGCAGCTGTGAGCGGATGTTTCGGAAACAATCAGTCCCATCAAACGGTAAGTCTTCTTCACAAATTCCAAAATATGTGACGGTACCGTTTATTTGCTGGAAGTGCTCTGCCCGAGCTTGCGCAGGCGGTCCTGCAGTTTGCGGCGGAGGACGGCGGGCGTGTTGGGATTAAACGCGACGAGATACCACAGCGGCTGGCTGCGGTCTTTGGCGAGCCAGGCAAGCGTCGTGGGGTCGGCGTTCGGATGGCGCGCGACGTTTTCGCGGATCGCGGCGTAAGGATGTTTTGCGAGGCGCGACAGCGTCTTGGATGTAACTTTCGGGTGCTCGCTGATCAGGCGCAGCAAATAGAAATCGGATTGGGGCGCTTCGCGCTCGAGTTTGTCCAGCATTTCGGATTTGGAATCCGCGTTCAGGACCAGGCCGACCTTTTCATCCCACGAGGAATTGATGTGATTGAGTTCGCGCGTGCGCTCGTGGATCAGCTCTTCGATCACGCGGCGCTCCTGGTTGAGGCGCACCTGCGGCACGGCCGTCGTCTCCAGCGAGTCAAGCACACGCAGGAGGTGCTGGCGCTCCCCGAAAACAATCTGCGTGGTCCTTGGGGTGGAACCCTTGGACGGCGTCTGCACCAAATCAGAGCGTCTCATCTGTACCTCACTGAGTAAAATCGAGTTCGCCTGCCAGATTTGCCAGCTCATCGTCTTGGATGTACAGGCTCCTTGAATCAAGATGCAAGCCGGCTTCGATCTGCCGTTTCAGCCAATTTCCGGTGACGTCGATCTTTTGCTCGCGGGACAAACGGGTGCGCCCGCGCTCGAATCGCGCCAGGCTCAAACCGGATATTCCAACCACGGTTTCTTCTCCATTGACGCGAAAGAAGAAAAGTTCTGGCCGGTCCCCCTGGGTCAAAAAACCCGCACGGACAAAACTTATTTCAAAACGCTTGCCGCCAGGGCCCACCACTTCGAACCGCTCGTAGATGGGCTCGTAAGTCATTTTGGATTATCCGACCGGTTATCCCGTGTGTAAAGATTCCGGCGCGGCGGAGGTTCCATCCGGGCAACAGGAAATGTAGCCGGACCCGGGACGATTGTAGCGCCAACCTTCAGGTTGGCAATCTTGCAGTGCCCCCATGCCCGCCTAAAGGCGGGCGCTACAAAGCGGGCATCCGACTTCGGACACCCGCGATCCTCGTTCTCTCATGCAGCGCGGTTTGCCATTCTTTACCGAACCGCGTAATTTGGAAATGGGAAAATTTACAGGTGTATGCAGGCGGGAGGGACCCCATGTCGGCTTTTGACGACCACAAGGATGAGCTTCAACATTACGAGCAGATGCTCGGGGCGCACCGCGGGCGGCTGGCGGTGACGCTGGACCGAGTGACGAATGCGATGGTGCTCGTGGGGCAGCACGGCGTGTATTGCCACAGCCAGCGCGATCCTTCCAAACCGACGATGGACATTCAGATCATTACGGAGGAATTGCGCAAGGCCAAGGAACTGATTCAAAGTGTCATGGAAGACTTGCGAGTGGAGAGGGAAAACCGGCTGCGAGCCAACTAGGCGGGATTAGTGACACAGACTTCACAGGCTGCGGAAAAACTCAAAACTCTGTCATTCTGAGCGAAGCGAAGAATCTCTCCTCGTTTCTTTTCTGATACTTAAATCGAAGAGGGATTCTTCGCTTCGCTCAGAATGACAGAACGGGGCATTTTTTCCGCAGCCTGTGAAGTCTGTCCTACCGGGTGCCAACCAAGAATGGATTCGTTGCGCGCTCTTTGGCGATCGTGGTGGTCTCGCCGTGCCCCGGATAGACAATGGTGTCGTCCGGAAGTTCGAGTAATTTCCCTTTCAACGATCGGATGATCTCATCGAACGAACCTCCCCAGAGGTCCGTGCGGCCGATGCTGCCCGAGAATAAAGTGTCCCCAGCGAACAGGCGGCCTGTTCCGTGCGGCGAGGATTTGGGTGCGCCCTGATCTTTGGGCGGCGCGGGCATATCCGAAGGCAGGTACAGGCAAATGCTCCCCGGCGTGTGGCCGGGCGTATGAAGGATTTGAACCTGGAAATGACCCCAGCGAATTACGTCCCCTTCCCGCACCAGTTGATCTATTTTCACGGACTCCGGCGTCTTCCAGCCGAGCCAGGATGCCTGCACATCGAGCAGGCGGTACAGGTCGAGATCGTCGGCGTGGACATAAACAGGTGCGCCTGTTGCCTCGTGGACGCGGCGCAACCCGATGACGTGGTCGATATGCGTGTGCGTAACCACGATGGCCGTGACTTTCAAATGATGGCGCTCGATCACTTCCAGGATTTTTTCGGCATTGTCTCCCGGATCGATGACAATCGCTTCGCGGGTTTGCGGGTCGCCGACAATGTGGCAATTGCATTGCAGCATGCCGACCGGGAGAATTTCGTGAATGAGTTTTTGAGCTTCCTTCATGGGTTCAATATAGCATTTGTAGAACAGGCTTCAGCCTGTATGGGTTTGGGGCTCCGTGGGCAAAAAACAAACAGGCTTGAAGCCTGTTCTACTCAGAAGCAGACCTTCATTCTGCTATGATGGTGTGGTTGAATTTGATTGCTTCCCCTGAACATGCCGCTGGAAGCTCCATTGCTTGAGCTGCACCGATTGTCTGGCGCGCCGATTGGCGAGTACTTTGGCGCGCTATTACCCTCGACATTTGGCAATTTCACCGCAGAATATCGCGCGTTGCGGGAAACTGTGGCACTCGTGGACACGAATTACCGCGCTTTCTTTTCCTTTAGAGGGCCGGACCGGCAACGCTACGTCAACGCGATTCTGACGTCGAATGTCCGCGACCTGAAACCAGGCCAGGGGACCGTCGGGCTCCTATTGAATCCGCAGGGACATATTCTGGCGGAGGTCAAAACATTTGCGCGGGAGGAAAGCATCCTTGCGTCGAGCCACGCGATGATTCGCGAGCGAACGTTTTCCACGTTTGAGAAATTCATCATCATGGACGACGTTACGCTCGAAGATTTAACGCCCTCGCTTGGGACTCTGGACCTGGCCGGGCCACGCACCGAGGCGGTACTGCTAGAGCTTGGCGTGAAAAACTTTGGGGAAATGCCAGGCCTCGCGCACGCGGAAATCATGGTGGGGCCAATTCCCTGCCGCGTGGTGCGCCGGGATCTCGCGGGAACCGCGGGCGCAACGCTGATCGCCGGGCGCGTGCAGCTCCACGCTTTGTGGACGGACCTTGCAGAGCGCGTGCGGCTTCATGGCGGCGCGCCCGCCGGCATGGAGGCGGTCAATTCCATTCGGCTCGAATGCGGGACTCCGTGGTTTGGCGCCGACTACGACGATAAGCAAATTCCCCATGAAGCCGGGCTCGAACATTCGCACATCAACTACGAAAAAGGATGCTACACAGGGCAGGAAATCGTCGAGCGGGTCCGCTCGCGCGGGCACGTGAATCGCCGGCTCGCGGAATTGCGCTTTCTGGGCGCCGAGTCGCCAGCTCCCGGCACGAAACTGCTACGTGACGGAAATGAGGTCGGGAACATCACAAGCTGCGCTTTCTCGCCTACACTTGGCCAGGCGATCGGCCTCGGCTATCTACGGCGCGAGCATTCCGCCGTCGGAACTCAGCTGGACGCTTCAGGAATTCCCGCGGAAGTAATCGAGCCTCCTCTCTTAACGAAGAAAACTTCAGCCTGAAAATGCCCCAAGCCGCGTTTGAGTATTTGGGCGAGTTCGGGTATCGTTTTCTCACTTCATGGACGATTTATTTCCATCGCGAAAAAATAGATTCACCAAGCCCCTCGGAATCATCTTGCTTTTTTGCGGATTGCTTCTCGCTGGCTTCGCTTCTCCGGCACGCGCGCAGAACGGGCCGGAGACGGATGGAAACGAACTTGAATTTTGGACGACGGGAGGCCACGGAACAAATGGGATCACGCAGCACACCGGAGTCTGGACCGCGGGCTTTCGGTATGGATGGGTCATCACCGAACCGCACGGCCCGGGCTTTCTGCGCGGACGATTTGAGTACGCTGTCGACGCCGTCCCTGTCTTCATTGTCTTTCAGCCGACGAATACCGCGTACGGCACCGCGATCAATCCATTCGCGCTGATTTGGAATTTCGATACGCATGGTCGCATCGTGCCATACCTTGATCTTGGCGGAGGGGCGCTTTTTACCAACACGCAGGTTCCGGCGGGAACTTCCAAGATCAACTTTACCAGCGCGGGCGCGGTGGGCTTGCATTTCCTCACGAGCAAGGGGACCTGGAGCGCGGACGTGCGCTTCATGCACATCTCCAACGCGGGACTAGAAACGCGGAACCCCGGCATCAACACAGTGCAATTGCGTCTGGGGTGGGGATGGTTCACGCACGCTCGCCATTAAGGGCAAGATGTTCCGATCAGTAAGTCCAATCCAGCCCTAAGCCTCCCGATCTTATCCTCCAAATTTTTCATTCGATGAATGGCTACCGTGGCAAAGGGCCTGCGGCGATCATGTCGATCTCAATGCGGGCGCCGGGCGAGCTCAGATTGTTGATGCAGATTGTGGTGCTGGCCGGGCGCCATTCGCCGAAATAGCCGTTCATCACTTCGTGCATGGCATCGGCTTCGCGCATGTCCGTGAGGTATTTGGTTACTTTAATGACGTTGCGCCAGGTCAGCTTCTTGTGGTCGAGTACGATCTTGATATTTTCCATTGCGCGGCGCGTCTGTTCGCGAATGTCGTCGGGTTGAACGTGCTCTTCGGGGACATGCGGGTGCTTGTGATAGAGAGGCGATGAGGTGGCCCCGGAGATGAAAACTAGCTCCGCGGGCGCTTCGATGCTTACGGCCGGAGCGTAGGGCATGGTGGAGGCCTCTTCGGGCCTTGGTTGCACGGCCGAGATTTTGGTCATGGATCCTCCTCGCTGCAAATTTCTCTGTGGGACTCAGTGCGCTCTGTATCGAACATCAAGGATTTCAACACAGAGGGCACAGAGAACACAGAGAAAATCTGGAGAAAGTTTGCCGGGGAGGATTACGCGATGTTCAGGGCGCGCTTGAAGCTGCCGCGTTCGTTGGTGATTTTTTCCTGGAGCTGGAGGATGGCATAGAGCAGCGCCTCGGGTCGTGGCGGGCAGCCCGGCACGTAAATGTCTACGGGGATCACCTGATTGACGCCTTGCACGATGGCGTAATTGTTGAAGACGCCCCCGGAAGTCGCGCAGGCGCCCATGGAGATCACCCATTTGGGCTCGGGCATTTGCGCGTGGAGCTGCTTGATGACCGGAGCCATTTTCTGCGAAACGCGGCCGGCGATGATCATCAGGTCTGCCTGGCGCGGCGATGGGCGGAAAACTTCCGAGCCGAAACGCGCGACGTCGAAACGCGCTGCGGCCATGGACATCATCTCGATCGCGCAGCAAGCCAGGCCGAATCCCAGCGGCCAGATGGAACTCTTGCGCGCCCAGTTCACGGCCTTATCGAGCTGCGTGAAAATAATTCCTTCGTCCTGCAGCAGCTTGCCGAAATCGTCCGGTTTTTCCAGGGTGACGTTCTTGCCGACGGATGTGCTCATGGGGCCTCTATGCTCAACCTTATTTTCTCACAGTCTCCGGTTCCGTGCCACTTGCGAGTAGGACTGGGAGAGCCTACTCACATCGTATCCCCTTTGTGGGGCTGAAGTGTGTGAGTCCGAAGCGGGTGAAGGAATTGGATTTGCTTTTGGGTTTGGGGCGCGCGGCCCGGCGGAGGGGGGAGGAGCCGGGCCGCGCGCCGCGTGTAAAATCCGATCGCCATGACCGCCCCCTCCCGTTATTTCGATCTGGTGCGTGAAATGAAAAATCCTTACAACCATCGCCTGCGGCTCGTCGAGAGCGCCAAGCAGCGCGGGATCAAACCCACCGCCAGCTGTTCGCCACCACCGTGCCCACCGTTCGCAAATGGCTGCGCCGCTACCAGCAGCGCGGCCCTTCCGGCCTGCTCGATCTCTCCCGCGCTCGCCATCAGCAGTCTCTAAAAACTCCTGCTGCCCAAGAAGCTCCACTGGTCGAGTTGCGCAAAACCCTGCCCACCTTCGGCGCCCGCCGCCTGATCCGCGAGTTCGATCTGCCCATCAGCCACGCCGCTCTGGAACGCATCTGGCGCGAGCACGGCCTGATGCCAAAAGCGCCGCCGCAAATATCAACGCAAACAAGACCTGGCCCACATCAAAGCCCAGTGGGCCGTGTTTCAGCAAATCAGCGCCGATACCAAGGATCTCGACGATATCCCCCACTACTGGGCACAGGCCCAGCGACTCGCCTTACCCATCGTCCAGTACACCGCCCGCGATGTTCGCAGCGGCCTGTTGTTCTGGTCCTTTGCCCAAAAACGCAGCGCCGCAGCCAGCGCCGTCTTCGCTTCCCGCATCCAGCAGCATCTGCATCGCTACGGCGTCTCGCTGCGCGATCTGGTCTGGCAAACCGACAACGGCGGTGAATTCAAAGGCGATTTCCCCAAAGCCCTCGGCGATAGCCAGCATGTGCGCATCCCGCCCGCTGCTCACACCTTCCAGAGCGATGTCGAAACCGTGCACCGCCTCGAAGAAGACGAGTTCTTTGACCTGGAGTCGTTCTCCAGCCGCGGCGATTTCCTCGCCAAGGCCCATACCTACCAGCTCTACTTCAACCTGGCGCGGCCCAACTCACACAAGGAATATTCAAACCCCTTGGCAAATCATCGAGCGGCTCACTCCTCGTTCTCCCCTCGATCTCTGCTTGCTTCCACCGGTCTTCTTGGATTATTACCTGAATGACCAGGGGGGATACGATGTGCCTAGGCTTCCCTACTTGCGAGTAGGACGGGCTTTAGCCTGTCTGGTTTTTTTGCTGCACGGAGGAAAGGCGACAGCCCGAGGAGTGTGTTTGAGAACTGGGGGCTTTTGTAGCGCCCGCCTTCAGGCGGGCACCCGCGTGATTCCAAAATGCCCGCCTGAAGGCGGGCGCTACAAATTTGAATGTGAAAGCCTTGCGAATTTGCTTGCAACCGTATTGACAGGGCGCGTGCAGGAGTCGCACAATTTTGGTGTTCGCTCCCGGCTTTCAGTTCAGAGCCGCGGAACCCCGCCCCGAAAAACCTAGTAAAGAGGAGAATCCAATGGCAAATCAGGTAAAACCAATCCCCGAAGGATACCGCACCATGACTCCGAATCTTGTTTGTCGCAACGCGGCGCGCGCCATCGATTTTTACAAATCCGCTTTTGGCGCCACGGAACTCAGGAGGGCCCCTGGACCCAATGGAACCATCCTGCACGCGGAGATGCAGATCGGCGACTCAACATTCTTCATCAACGACTCGATGAGCAAGACTCCTGTGCCGGCGCCCGGCGACGGCGCGAGTAATCCCATGTACATCCATTTGTATGTCCCGGACGCTGACACGATTTTCAACCGCGCCGTGACTGGAGGCGCGCGCGTCGATATGCCCATTCAAAACATGTTCTGGGGCGATCGCTACGGAAAACTGACCGACCCGTTTGGCCAACAGTGGGGAATTGCCACGCACATCGAAGACGTGGCCCCGGAGGAGATGAAGCGGCGGCAGGACGCATTCTTTGCCAAGGCTGCCGGGCAGCACTAATCCGCACGTCTTGCCTGAACGCGCTTCGTGTCGGGGCATTCCATTCAACCCGGATGGGATGCCCCGGCATGCAATGCCGACCCTTTGCAGCCGCATGCGTTCACACCAAAACTTTTTTCACATAGGAATTTGCCTTCGGGTTGCCTCCCTCTTCGTCCGAAATTTGTCAATTCTCCCTGTCAAGACGTTGACTTCGATTTGACTGCAGCGTGACACGTCCGGAAACGATTCCCGTTATCGTCCTTTTCCGGGACGGATCGACGGCGGGGAGCATTTTTTTGCGGCTTTGAAAAGTTGCTCCTGATTTGTTTCCCGCCTCGATCAATCCGTTCAAACCTCACCTGATTTGGGGTGCGGCATGGGACAAAATCGAAATCAAATACACACAGGAGAAAAAGATAATGAAGCGATCGGAAATTGAAATCGGCAATCAAACGGCCCGGCGGTCATTCTTGAAAAAAGGCCTGGCCGCAAGCGCGGCAACCGTCGGGGCGGGGTTGCTGTCCAACGGCCTTTCGGCTCTGGGTGCCGACCACGATGGCGGAATCACCGAGGGAGACGCCGCTATCCTCAGATTCCTCGCTGGCGCCGAGATTCTCGAGACGGATTTGTGGCAACAATACACGGAACTCGGTGGACAGGACGCTCCCGACTCCGGCTACAAAACAGGCCTCCAGCAACTGGATGGCGACATGCCGCAGTACATCTCCGACAACACGGACGATGAACTGAGCCATGAACTTTTCATCAACGCGTACTTGAAGTCGAAGGGCGCGAAACCAGTTGACCTCGAGCAGTTTCGCAATCTGGAGGGCAGCCAGGTCACCGATATTCCCGGCGTCGCCTCCAGGAAGCGTCTCACCAACCTCATGCAGCTTTCCGTCGACACCAGCTGGTGGGTGCGTTACCGCAGCGGCAATATGAATCCCGATTTCGCAGACACTTTCCCGAATGCTGTTCCGACAATGGCCGCGGGAAAATTCACAGCAATTCCCCGAAACAACGCCGAGCTCGAGATCGGGAACACGATTGTCCCGGTCAACACTCACGTACAGGCCATCGCCAACACGTCCGGATTTCACTTCGCGTTCATCGAGCAGGGTGGAACCAGCCTGTATGCCTCGCTCGCGCAAAGGGTATCCAATCTGGAAGTCCTGAGGATTGTGCTGAGCATCGGCGGGACCGAAATCATGCACTTTCAAACCTGGCACGACAAGGCGGGCAACGCAATTCCGCTGACGGATGGCGCCCTGGTGTTTCCAGACCTCACCGCTGATATCCCGCAGCCGGAGACATTGCAATCCAACCTGATCATGCCGGAGCCGACTATTTTCCTGAGCAAAAAGTTTCCGGTGTGCTCGATTATCCGGCCGACAGCCACGAAAGGAGTCGCCATGGGCGCCGTAAAAGCTCTCACCGCCGACGGCCTTTTTATCGGGCAGACGCCGGATTTCTTTGAATTCCTGCACGATCTCGCAGAAGAGGCCGATGAGGCCCGACGCGAGATTTAACAGTTAGCCGCAACCCTCCACCACTTCTCTCCTCAGAGGGTCCGCCGCGGTTCACCGATATCGGGGGCTCATTACGGCTAGCCAGGCGGGGTGTGTACAAATGGCGAACCACGAGTCTCCATTCCGCGGCGGGCTCACCTCCCTTCTTGTCTGAAAGTGAAAGGGCAAAAAGCTGCCCGCCCTAAAAGCGGGCGGCCTCTACAAAAACCACTGCACATAGACTCTACGCATTTGTAGCGGCCTCTCCGTCCCTTTCACGGTGAACGCTCACTGTGAACCGCGCATTTCGGGCCGGAGAGGGCAGGTTCCTTCTCAGATTGAGTCACTTTGAGTCAATACCGGGCTGGCGCAGGCGTTGACAGGTGGGAGCGCGCGCCGTACCCTATTTTCAGGCGCTTCCCTATGGACCTGTTTGAAGAAGTCGTAAAGCTCCGGCGCGCTGGACGGCGCGGAGCGCTCGCGACGATTGTGCACACCAACGGCTCGATCCCGAGCTATGAAAGCTCGCGGATGCTAGTGCGCGAGGACGGCTCGATTGCCGGGACGATCGGCGGCGGATGCGTGGAAGCGGAAGTGTGGGCGGCGGCAAAGGAAGTGATGCAGGCGGAAGCGCCGCGCAAGATGACCTTCAGCCTGAACAATGAAGCCAATTACGACAACGGTCTGATTTGCGGGGGAACGCTGGAGATTTTTGTCGAACCGATCCTGCCGCAGCCGATCCTTTACATTTTCGGCGGAGGCCACGTTTCAATTGCGCTCGCGAACGCGGCGAATACGGCGGGGTTTGCCATCGGAGTGATCGACGACCGCGAATCATTTGCCAACAGCGCGCGGTTCCCCATGGCGCAGGAGATTCACACCAGCTTCGAGGAAGCGTTCGAGAAAATCAAGCCGACTGCCGCGACGTACATGGTGATTGTTACGCGAGGGCACAAGGACGACATGCACGTGCTGCGATGGGCCGTGGGGACTTCGCCGCGCTATATCGGGATGATTGGCAGCAAGCGCAAAGTGCTTTCGGTTTACCGGGCGCTCGAAAAAGAAGGCATCCCGATGGAAAAGTTTGCGAGCGTGCATGCACCCGTGGGGCTGGATATTGGAGCGCTCACGCCGGAAGAAATCGCCATCAGCATCACGGCCGAGTTGATCGCGGTCCGCCGCGGCGCGAACAATATTCCGCACAAGTCCGTAAACGTTGAACGCACCGCAACGGTCGCGGCACAAAGCGAACGTTCTTCGTAAACTCTTGCATAAAGGAACTCGTTTGCTTGCCGCTGTTATCCTCTCCGCGGGCGCTTCGAGCCGGATGGGAAGGCCGAAAGCTCTGCTTCCCTACCGCGAAGGAACTTTCCTCGAACATTTAATCCAGGTTACACGGCATCCCCGAATTGGCGCGACGCGCATCGTGCTGGGCGCGGGCGCGGAAGTGATTCGGGCGCTTGCAAAACTCGATCCGTCGGTTGTGGTGCTGAATCCGGAGTGGGAACAAGGGCAACTTTCCTCGATCTGCGCGGGCTTGCGCAGCCTGGACGGGATTGAGACCGACGGGATTGTTCTCTGCCCCGTCGATCATCCACTGGTGAGCGCGCGGTTGATCAATGAACTGATTGACCGATTTTACGAGGAGAAAAAGGCCATCGTTATTCCGACCTACAAAGGCCGCCGCGGCCATCCCGCGATTTTTTCGCACACGTTATATAGCGAATTGCTCTCCGCACCAGAGGACAAAGGCGCGCGCGCCGTAGTGTGGGCTCATGTTGCGGACGTCCTCGAAGTCCCGACGGACGAAGAAGGAGTCACCCTGAATCTCAATGACCCGGAAATGCTGAAACGCGCGATAGGGCCGGACGCGTAGCAACTACAGAAGCGGAAGCGACGGAACGATACTTGACTTGTCTATTCTTCTCCTTTCTTCCTCCGTACCCTCTGTGTTCTCTGTGTTAAATCTTTTCTAGTTCAGTTTGGCGAGAAGCGCCTGAACGGCATCACGCGCGAGTTGCGCCCCGTGCAGCGTGGCTTGGGGAAGACCTCCGAGAGCTTCCGAGATTTGCTCCGAAGTGATGGCCCGCGCTTCGTCGGGAGTTTTTCCGCGCAGCAATTCCGTGAGCAAAGACGAGCATGCCAGTGCCGTGACGCACCCGCGGGTGCGGAATCGCGCTTCCGAGATGCGGCCAGATTCCATGCGGACGGACAGCTCGAGAATGTCGCCGCAGACGGGGTTTTCAACAGACACCGTCGCCGTGGGAGCATCGAGCGTGCCTGCATTTCTCGGATTCTGAAAATGATCGAGGACGGCTGCGCTGTACATGGATGAAGTATAACTCGTTCGGGGGTTCCAGTAGGACGGGCTTCAGCCTGTCTGGTTTTTCGGAGAGGAACAAAAGTCAAAAGCAGACAGGCTGAAGCCCGTCCTACAACCCCAGCAATTTCGCGGCGTTTTCACCGAGAATGGCGCGCTGGTCGGCTTCGCTCAGGCCGGGGACGCCCAGCACGGAATCCGCTTCGCGCGGGTCGCCCATGAAGGGGTCGGCTACGTCGAAGGGAAAATCCGTGCCGAACAGGACATGGCTTGCTCCGACTTCAGCGACCAGGTGGCGCAAGCCTTCGGCGGTGAAGACGATCGAATCGGAATAGAGCTGCCCTTTGAAATATTCGCTAGGATGTTTTTTCACCGGCTTGCAGCGGTTGCTGAGTTCGGCGCAATGATCTGCCCGGCCGGCGTAGGACGGGAAATAGCCTCCGCCGTGCGAGCCGACGATTTTCAGGCCGGGATAGCGGTCCAGTGTTCCCTCGAAAATCAGGTGGGTGAAGGCGACCGTCGTCTCCAGCGGATTGCCCACCACGTTGGGGAGGAATCCGTTGCCCTGAAAACGCTTTAATCCTTCCACAAAAGTTGCCGGATGCAGAAGCAAGAGAATGTCGAACTCCTCTGCCTTGGCCCAGACCGGATCGAATCTGGGATTCGCCAGTTCGTCGCCATTCACGCTGCCGCCAATTTCAAATCCGCGGAAGCCGAGTTGCTTTACGCCATGCTCCATTTGGTCGGCGGCCAGATCGGGATGCTGCAGGGCGAGGCCGCCGAGGCCCACGAAACGGTCCGGATGAGCGGCGCACAGTGCTGCGATTTGTTCATTCTGGCGCGAGACAATTTTGGCGGCCAGGTCGCGGTCGGCCCAGTAGTTGTACGCGGGGGCGAGGCTCACGGCCTGGATATCGATTCCGTGTTCGTTCATGTGGCGCAGGCGGGCTTCGACATCCTTCGTGGGGCTTAGAAACGGGCCATCGAATGTGGGTGGGCCGCCGTTTGGGATGAGGGCTTCGGGATGGCCTTGGGTTAAGTCGTGAAGGTCCACGTAGCAGTGCGCGTGGATGTCAATCGTGCGGACGCGGCGGCCGCCCAACAGGATTTGGCGGCGCTTCCCTGTTGCGGTCGGTTGCTGGGCGCCTGCGATCGCGCGTTGCAAGCTGCAGTTTGCGAACCATAGGCCCGCGGAAGCGACTGCGAAACTTTTTATGAAATTTCTGCGGCCGGGCATGGCACCTCCGCCTAGTAAAACGAATACAAAAAAACACAAGCTAAAGCATACGCCACTTGGAGTCGACGCATCTTAGTTCCGGCGGACTTGGGTGGTCAATGTCCTGTCTCTTAGAATGACTGTATTGTAAAACTGTTTGCCCGGCGGGTCGATTCCGGGCATTATCAGGGGATTGGGCGCTGGTAAAAAATCTGCCGTGCGCGAGATGGGTATTCTGCATCTATCGAAAGCAGGAGGTTCTACGCTTAAAACCCCCATGAAACGACTCCGGCTTTCTATCCCAGTCACGTTGTTTGCCATCCTTGCCGTCAATGGAATTTTTGCATGGAGCGCGCCGCCCGCCGATAAAGGCGAGGGCGTTCTTCTGTCGACCATGCAGTCGGAGCTGGATCGCGCGAAAACCTCCCTGGCGAAATCCGATCCCGCGCCTTATTTCATCAGCTACGAGGTTTACGATCAGCGGAATATGACGATCGCGGGGACGTATGGAACCATCGTCACCTCCGTCATGGGAAATCACCGGTGGGCGGACGTGACGATGCGCGTCGGCTCTCCCGCCATGGACAACACGCACAATGAAAACCGCGATTCCGGGATCACCTCCGGCACGCTCCCCCTGGCGGATGATCACGACGCGATTGCGCGCACGCTATGGGAATTGACGGACCGGGAATACCGCCGCGCGACTCCGGCATACGCGAAAGTGACGACCAACAAGTCCGTCGACGCCGCGGAGGAAGATAAATCTCCCGATTTTTCCCAGGAGACCGCCGAGTCACATCTGGAAACCCCGCCGGCTCCCGTCACCTTTAATCAAAAGGAATGGGAAGAAAAAATACGGAAATATTCGGCGCTTTTCCGGAAATATCCTGAAATTTACAGCTCCAATGTGACGCTGCAAGTGGAGCAGTCGACTTCCTATTTTGTTTCCAGCGAAGGAAGCAAAGTGGAAACTCCCGGCGTGATGGCGAGGCTGGTGGTCGAGGCCAATACCCGCGCGGATGACGGAATGGACCTGGTGCGCGTCGAGACGTTTGAATCGACGAAGCCAGACGGGCTTCCGTCTGAAAAAGAACTGACCGCCAAGGAAGAAAAAATGGCGGCGGACCTGAAGGCGCTGCGGGCAGCTCCCCTGGCTGAGCCGTTTGACGGCCCGGCGCTGCTTTCCGGGCGGGCGGCCGCAGTCTTTTTCCACGAAGTGCTGGGACACCGCCTCGAAGGGCATCGGCAACGCGGCGACACCGAGGGGCAAACGTTCACGAAAAAGGTAAACCAGCCGGTGCTCCCCACGTTTTTGAGTGTGTACGACGATCCGACTCTTGGAACCATCAACGGCGTGCCGCTGTCGGGAACATATTCCCACGATGACGAGGGCGTTCCCTCGCAGCGCGTGCCGCTGATTCAAGACGGAATCCTCAAGAATTTTCTGATGTCGCGGATGCCGATCACGAATTTCTCGAAATCGAATGGGCATGGACGCCACCAGGCCGGGTTCATGCCGACAGGGCGCCAGGGAAATCTGATCGTGCAATCGACGAAGACTGTGAAGGATTCCGAAATGCGCGCTCAGCTCATCGAGGAAGTCAAGAAAGAGGGGAAGCCGTACGGGCTCTACTTTGAAGACGTGCAGGGAGGATTTACGCTGACGACGCGCGAACTCCCGCAGGCTTTTCAAGTGCTCCCCGTGATTGTCTGGCGCATTTATCCCGATGGCCGACCGGACCAACTCGTGCGCGGGGTGGATATTGTGGGTACCCCTCTGGCTTCTTTGAATCGAATTTTATTGACGGGCGATAAGACCGAAGTGTTCAACGGAATCTGCGGGGCGGAATCGGGAAGCGTTCCCGTATCGGCTTCGGCGCCCGCAATGCTGTTCAGCGAAATGGAAGTACAAAAGCGGAGCGCCTCGCGCGAGCGTCCCCCGATTTTGCCGGCGCCGGGGTTTGAAGAGTTGTCCGGCAGTTCGGCGCCAGCCCCGCAAGCAGGAGGCGCGCGATGAAAACTTTCCGGCGCATCAACCTGCCGTCCAGGGTCGCAATTGTTTTGGGCCTTCTGTCGGCGATGCCACTTGCCGTTGCCGCTCAACAAAAGCAGCCGCCTCCCGATGCCAATTCGGACCCCATTTTGCGCGCGCTTCGGGCGGAACTTGCGCGCTCGAAGGCGCAGCTGAAGATGGACAACGTCGGTTCGCCGTTCTATATCGAGTACCGCGTCTTCGACGTCGAGCAATTCGAAGCTAATGCGGCGTTCGGGGCGTTACGTGACCAGAATCGGACTCGCTTGCGTTTGCTCCGAGCCGTCGTGCGCCTGGGCGATTACAAGCTGGATAGTTTCTTCAATGCCGGCCAGGGCATCAGCGACATTCTTCCGCTCGACAATGATGAGCTGGCCGTTCGCCATCAGGTTTGGCTCGCGACCGATCAGGCCTACAAGCGCGCCGGCGAGGCCTTCTCCAACAAGAAAGCTCAGCTCAAACAGCTGAACATTGATGATCCCGTTGACGATTTCGCAAAGGCCGAGCCGGTCGTTTCCATCGGACCGACGGCGAAGCTGGATGTGGATCCAGCCAAGTGGACCAAGATGCTGGAGTCCGCCACGGCTGTATACAAGGGCGATTCGCAGATTCAAACTCTGACGGGCAGCCTCAACTTCACCGTAATCTCCCAGTATTTCGTAAACACCGAAGGCACAATCACCCGGAATGGTTCTTCGCATTTCCAGATTGTCCTGAGCGCGAGCGAGCAGGCGGCCGACGGGATGAGGCTGGACCGTTCGCCGCAATACACGGCCAATCGCATCGAGGAACTGCCAACCCCGGATGAATTTCAGAAGGACGCGCTCAAGCTTGTTGCCGACATGAAAACATTGCGCGAAGCTCCCGTGGTGGACGAGGAGTATCGCGGCCCGGTTCTTTTCTCGAATGACGCTTCAACCGATATGTTTTTCGAACTGGTCGTGCCCAATGTTTTGGGACGCAGGCCCGCGCCCGGACGCCCCGCCCGCACAGTCGGAGCATTCGCCAGCAGTTGGAGAGCCCGCGTACTACCCGATTTTATTTCGGTGGTGGACGATCCGACGGTGGACACGTTTGCGGGTCACGGCCTCGGAGGAAGCTACAAGGTGGACGATGAAGGGGTCCCTGCCGCGCCTGTCACCGTGGTGGACAAGGGCATGCTCGTGAACTACTTGATCGGGCGAGTCCCGATCCGCGATTTCCCCGCTTCCAATGGGCACGGCCGGGCTTCGGGCAACGGCAACACGGCGCCCGCGCCGGGCAATTTGTTCTTTCGGCCGGCCAAGACCAGCACGCGCGAGGAACTCAAAAAACAACTGATCGACGAATGCCGTAATCGCGGGCTGAAGTACGGGTATTACGTGGATATGCTGGGGCCGCGTCTCACGCCGCGCATGCTCTTCCGCGTGTGGGCAAGCGACGGGCATGAGGAGCTTGTGCGCGGAGCGATTTTCAACGAGCTGGACATCCGCGCTTTGCGCAGCGATCTGGTGGCCGCGGGCGACGACCCGCTGGTCAGCAATCGGACCGGCTTGCCGTTTATGACGATCGTGAGTCCCTCGGTGCTGTTTGACGAGCTGGAGGTTAAGCGCGCCGATAACACCAAGGAAAAGCTTCCCGACTACCCTGCTCCTGCTCTAACTGCTGGCGCGATGGCCTTTAGTGGAACAGGCTTCAGCCTGTGGTTTTCCGTGTCGCTCGCGAAAATCAAACCCCACAGGCTGAAGCCTGTTCCACTTCATCCACTAAATGCAATTGCAGGATTTGCCGGACCTGCTAAGATACTGTCGTCCATCGGCACGAGGTTTTCTTCCGCAGCTGCCACGCCTGGCGCTGCTTGTGCCTGGGGCGGGCGCCCGAAAATATCCCTTTCGGCGCTGGCGAACCGGCGCCACCCGGGTGCGCCAACCGCTAACAAGCCACGTCGTCTTGTCAGCCGAATTACCATGGCGCACGGAATTTTGACGCCCGTGTAACAGTTCGGGCGTAAGATTGTTTTGAGAGCCGCCAATCGAGCGCAGGGGCAAGTAAAAATGGAGCAAGATACAACCAAAGTATTAGGCATGGATCCACAGGAAGTACAGGAATGGGTAGAATCTTTTGACCAGGTAGTCCGCGAAGAAGGCCAGGAATCCGCGATTACCTTGCTGGACCGGCTTCGCGGCCATGCGCAATCCCGCGGCATCGCCCTCCCCTTTACGGCGAATACTCCCTACCTGAACACCATTTCCTTTGAGAAGCAGGCCATTTTCCCGGGCGATCAGGAAATCGAGCGGCGCATCAAGAGCCTCGTGAGGTGGAATGCGTTGGCTATGGTGGTGCGCGCCAACCGCGTCGACCACAGCATCGGCGGCCACATTTCCACGTACGCCTCCGCTGCTACGCTGTTTGAAGTCGGGTTCAACCATTTTTTCCGCGGACGCACCGACGTATTTGAGGGCGACACGGTTTATCTTCAGGGGCATGCATCTCCTGGCGTCTACGCCCGAGCGTTTCTCGAAGGGCGCCTGTCCAGGAAGAAATTGGAAAACTTCCGGCGTGAACTTCGGGAGGGCGGCGGATTATCTTCCTATCCGCACCCCTGGCTGATGCCGGATTTCTGGGAATTTCCAACCGTATCGATGGGGCTCAGCCCGCTCATGGCCATTTACCAGGCCCGGTTTAACCGGTACCTGGAAGATCGCAGCCTGAAGCCGCGCACGGACGCCAAGGTCTGGGCGTTTCTCGGTGACGGCGAGACGGATGAGCCGGAGACTTTGGGAGCGATCACCCTTGCCTCCCGCGAAAATCTCGACAACCTTATTTTTGTAATTAATTGCAACCTGCAGCGGCTCGATGGTCCCGTGCGCGGCAACGGAAAAATCGTGCAGGAATTGGAAGCCGCTTTCCGGGGCGCCGGCTGGAATTGCATCAAGGTGCTCTGGGGCAGCGACTGGGATCCCCTCTTTGAACGAGACACGGATGGCCTGCTGGCTAAGCGCCTGGGCGAAATGGTGGATGGCGAAGCGCAGAAGCTCAGCGTTGAATCTGGCGCGTACGTTCGCGAGCATGTATTTGGAGGCGATCCTCGCCTCTTGAAAATGGTCGAGGATCTTCCGGATGAGGCGCTGCGAACGATGCGCCAGGGCGGGCACGATCCGCGCAAAGTGTATGCCGCGTACAAAGCGGCTTCTGAGCACACGGGATCTCCCACCGTCATTCTTGCCAGGACAATCAAGGGCTACGGCCTCGGCGAGAGCGGCGAGGGGCGCAACATCACCCACCAGCAGAAAAAACTCAATGAGGAAGAGCTTCGCGAGTTTCGTTCGCGCTTCGGCATTCCGATCAGCGACGAACAGCTAGCGGAGACGCCGTTCTATCTTCCTCCGGAAGAAAGCCGCGAGATCCAGTATCTGCGCGCGCGCAGGCAGGCGCTGGGCGGCTACGTTCCTTCGCGAAAAGTGCGCTCCAAGCCGTTAGTTGCGGAACACGATGCGCTATTCCGCGAATTTCTCACCGGCAGCGAAGGGCGCGAAGTTTCGACGACGATGGCATTCGTCGGCATGCTGCGCCAGATGCTGCGCGACCCTGAAATCGGGAAGATGGTGGTTCCCATCGTCCCCGATGAAGCCCGCACGTTCGGCATGGAATCGCTGTTCCGGCAAGTCGGGATTTACAGCAGCCGCGGGCAACTCTACGAGCCGGTCGACGTCCACACACTGCTTTATTACAAGGAAGCGAAGGACGGCCAGATTCTCGAGGAAGGCATCACGGAAGCGGGGTCGATGGCATCGTTCATCGCCGCGGGTTCCGCGTATGCCACGCACGGGATCAATACCATTCCCTTCTTCATCTACTATTCGATGTTCGGCCTGCAGCGCATCAGCGATTTTATTTGGGCGGCCGCCGACATGCGCTGCCGCGGATTCATGCTGGGCGGAACGGCCGGGAGGACGACGCTGGCGGGCGAAGGATTGCAACATCAGGACGGGAACAGCCACGTTCTCGCCCTGCCGATTCCCACAATGCGTGCGTATGATCCCGCGTTTGCCTATGAAATTGCCGTCATTATTCAGGACGGAATCCGGCGGATGTACAAGGACGGCGAAAATATTTTTTATTACATCACCGTGATGAATGAACCCTATGCAATGCCTGCCATGCCCCCCGGCGCGCAGGACGGAATTCTCAAGGGCATGTACAAATTCCGCGCGTCGGAAAACAAGACGTCGAAACTGCGCGCGCAACTCTTCGGCAGCGGCGCAATTCTGCGCGAGGCCCTGAAGGCGCAGGAAATTTTGAGGGAAAAATACGGCGTCTCGGCGGACGTGTGGAGCGTCACGAGCTACAAGTCGCTATACACGGACGGGATCGATGCGGAGCGCTGGAACCTGCTGCATTCGGGCGAAAAACCGCGCGTGCCTTATGTGACCGAGTGCCTTGCGGATTCGGACGGAGTGCTGGTGGCCGCTTCGGACTACCTAAAAGCGCTTCCCAATCTGATCAGCCGGTGGACGCCGCGGCGCCTGGCCTCGCTCGGGACCGACGGATTCGGCCGCAGCGAAAGCCGCGGATCGCTCCGTGACTTTTTCGAAGTGGACGCGCGATTCATCACGCTCGCCACGCTGTATGAATTGTTTCGTGAAGGGAAAATCGAGTCGGGAGTCGTGCAAAAGGCCGTCATGGAACTTGAAATCAACCTTGACAAGCCGAATCCACTCTTCTCGTAAAAATAATTTATGGACGTCGGCGCACCCCAGCTTGCACCGGAGAAATTAAGTAAGCCCGCACTTACAGTCGTCGCGGCACTGGTCCTTCGCGACTCCAAGATTCTTGTCTGCCAGCGGCGCCACGACGATTCGCACGCCCTGCAATGGGAATTCCCCGGCGGAAAAATCGAGCCGGGCGAAACGCCCCGGGAAGCACTGGCGCGTGAACTTCGCGAAGAACTGGGGATCGAGGCCACGATCGGCCGCGAACTTTTTCGCACGCGGTACCGGTACAGCGAATCCCGGCCGGAACTTGAATTGATTTTTCTTCAGGCCAGCGTCGATCCTTCCGCCACGCTGCAAAATCTGGTGTTTGAAGGGTTCGAGTGGGCCGATCCCTCCGCGCTCCCCGGCTACAATTTCCTCCAGGCCGACGAGGAATTCGTCGCTCTGCTCGCGGCGCGTGCGATTCCGGTGGATGATTCTTTGTAGGACGGGCTTCAGCCTGTCTGGTTTTCTTCCAATTAACTCAGAGCCGGCCGACAACTACGCCTTTCAAATTTTGATTTCCCCGACAATTTAAAAGAAGTCAAAAGCTGACAGGCTGAAGCCTGTCCTACGTTAAAGTCCTTCCGCCATCTACTACGATTACCTGTCCGGTGACGAAAGCTGACTGCGCGAGGTACACGACGGCATCGTCGATGTCTTTTGCCGTGCCGGTTCGTTGCAACGGGGCGCGGCGAATATAATCCTCCGAAAGTTCCGGTGCATCGCCGGGAAACGAGATGGTGCCGGGGGCGATGGCGTTCACCGTGATTTGGGGCGCGAGGGCGCGCGCAAGGCAGCGCGTCAGCATGATCACGCCCGCCTTGGATACGCAGTAATGCGTGTAGGCCGGCCAGGCAAGCAAGCCGCCAAGCGAAGCAAAGTTGATGATCCGGCCGTGGCCGCTGCGCCGTAACATGGGCGCTGCCGCCTGGGAGCACAGAAACTGGGACTTCAGGTTTGTGTTCAGGATGCGATCCCACTGCTCTTCGGTCAGCTCCTCAAATTTTGCGGAAAAGAACATTCCAGCATTGTTGACGAGAATATCCAGACGGCCGAATTCCTTTTCCACGGCTGCGAACATTGCCGCCACTTCCGCGCGTTTGGCGACATCCGCCTGAATGGCTACCGCGCATCTACCCATCGAGGCAATTTGTGCAACCACTTCGTCCGCCTCGGACTTCGAGCTGCGATAATTGACGATCACATCCGCGCCTTCCGACGCGAGACGCAAAGCTATGCTTCTGCCGATGCGCTTGGCCGCTCCGGTCACCAACGCAACGCTTCCCGCCAGGGATGAATTCGACACGAAACTCCTTTCCTTCATGCTTCTTGAGACATCCTATCTCATCTGGCTTTTGGTAGCGCGGGCTTCAGCCTGTGGGGTTTGGTCAGTGCACGATCGGCCGTACTCCGACCAAACCCCACAGGCTGAAGCCCGCGCTACTTGGAGGCCGCCGGGAAAATGGATATGATGTGTCGGCTCTCATCAAACCTATACGCGAGGACAATCCGATGGACACGATTACCACGCAAAAAGTAACGCTGCAGGTATCCGATGGAACATCCATGAACGCTCATGTGGCGACTCCGGCGGAGGGCGCGAAGGCGCCGGGGCTGCTCGTGTTTCAGGAGGCGTTTGGCGTGAACGCGCACATTCGCGATGTCACGGACCGCTTCGCAAAACAAGGCTATTTCTCGATCGCGCCGGAATTGTTTCACCGCACGGGGCCGGGCTTTGAGGGCGCCTATTCGGATTTTCCCGCCTGCATGCCGCACATGCAGGCGCTCACGCCGGACGGCATGATCGCCGACGCGCAAGCGGCGTTTGACTGGCTGCAAAAAAATTCGCGCGTTTTGCCGAACGCCACAGCCTGCGTCGGATTTTGCATGGGCGGGCGCGTCTCTTTCTTGCCAATTCGGCCATTCCGCTGAAGGCGGCGATTTCGTTCTATGGCGGGGGAATCGTCCCCGCCCTGCTTCCGCGCGCCACCCAGCAGCACGCGCCGATCCTATTCTTTTGGGGGGCGCTTGATTCGCACATTCCTAAAGACCACATCCGAACGATCATCGACGCCATGCAGGAAGCGAAGAAGACCTATGTGAACGTGGAATTCTCTGACGCCGACCACGGATTTTTCTGCGATGCGCGCCCCAGTTACAAGGAAACCGCGGCCAAGCAGGCGTGGGAGTTGGCCCTGAAGTTTCTGGCGACGTATGTAAGGTGAAAATGGCGACTGGCGACTGGTGACTGGTGACTGGTGAGAAATCTGAGGAAACTATTACATAGTCAATAATTTATTCCGTCGTGCACATTTAGCATGCAGCACAGAGCTTGGCCTAAGAATCACGAATCACCAGTCACTTCCCCGGAGGCTGCATGGATCAGCGAATGCTAGACACACTGTTGATCAAGGAGGTCGTCGAGAACTGGGCGGTGTATCGCGACTCGGGCGATTGGGAACGGTTCCGCACGGTGTGGCATGAAGAAGGCGTCATGATGGCGACGTGGTTTCAAGGCTCCTTCGAGGAGTTCATCCGCGTCAACCAGGAGGGCTGGAACAAGGGCGTCAGCATCTTGCACCTACTCGGAGGTACGTCGGTCGAAGTCGCGGGCACGAGGGCCATCGCGCAGACGAAAATGACGATTTCTCAGCGCGCGCCGGTACATGATGTGATGGTGGACGTGCTTTGCACGGGGCGCTTTTACGACTTTTTTGAGAAGCGCAACGATCGCTGGGCCATTGTCTTGCGGCGGCTATTTTATGAGAAGGACCGAATGGATCCCGTCGATCCTTCCAAAACTGTGCAACTCGATCCGAAAATCCTGGCGCAGTTCCCTGAAGGTTATCGTCACCTCGCCTATTTGCAATCCGGGCTCGGATTCAAAGTCAAGGTGGACATGCCGGGGCTGAGAGGTCCGGAAGCCGACGCATTGTACGCTCTGGGAAACAGGTGGTTGGCGGGCGGGGCGCTTTGATGACGGAAGACGAGATCTACGTCGTTCTATTCGGAATTGCGACTAGCTGTTCGAATCGCATTACGGGAGGGCTACCGGAGAGCTATCCGCCAGCGCAAGCTCTTCGAACGCAGCCATCGTGGTCGAGCGTTTGTTGAGCACCATGGTTTCAACGCGAACCAGGCGGACAGCAACGCCGAACTCTCCGAAGGGCAGCTTTTCGACCCTTACTACCTCGCCCAAATAGTCCAGGTTGAGAACCCCAAAGGCCGGAACGACGTGCAAATGAAGCCCCGGCCGGTAGGAAACTCTCTCCGTAACAAAATAGAACCCGCTGCGACTCAGATCCCTCATGCTTCGAACTTCCTCAAAATGGCAGCCCTCTGAATCGGCGGGCTGCACGTAAACGAGGCGGTCGACCTGGACGCGAGGCTCACGGCGCCGCTCCGAGCGGTCTTTCGGAGGCTCCTCTTCGTTCAGGGAAAAAATCCTCTGTTCGAGTTCATTCACGGCAGACTCCCTCAGGGCTCGCAGCTCTTTGCTTATGCGAATGGAGCCCTCATCCCAGTCTATTTCTCGTGGGAGTAGGGTACGGTTCGGGCCAGGCGGCGTCCATAGAGCGCCAGTACCAACCGAAATGCCCCAAAAGTTTAGAGGGTTATGAGTGGACGGGTGTTGCCGATCATCGCTGAAACGGAAGGCAGGAATTGGGAAACGACTAAAACTCCTTTGCCTTTTTGATCAGGGCCCTGGGGGAATACGCATTCGCTTTGTACTGGCTGAGCATGCGGTGCGTGTTGAAGAAACTGGCATTCAGGGAGATGCAGGATCGCATGATGTTGGCATAAGCTTCGGGCGCGCGATAGAACATGGGAATGATCTGGTGCTCGAGTTTGTCATAGAGCGAGGCAACCTCGGCCGCCGATTCGTCGCCGACAATCTTGCTGTCGTAGCCGATGGCCCAGCCGGTCACGCCCTCGACGCAGCCTTCGACCCACCAACCGTCCAGCACGCTGAGGCTGGGTACGCCGTTCAGCGCCGCCTTCATGCCGCTGGTTCCGGACGCTTCCTGCGGACGCTGCGGGGTGTTCAGCCACACATCGACGCCGGCAGTGATGATCTTCGCCAGCGCCATGTTGTAGTTTTCCAGGTAGACGATCTTGATGTTGTCGTTCAGTCCGGCGGCGGCCTGAATCACACGCTGGATCAGGGCCTTTCCACCCTGATCGTGCGGATGGGCCTTTCCGGCATAAAGGATCTGAATCGGGCCGGCCGACCGGGCGATGGATTTCAGGCGGTCAAGATCCTTGAACAGCAAATCCGCGCGTTTGTAGGTTGCCGCGCGCCGGGCAAATCCGATCGTCAGCACCGAATCATCCATCTGCACGCCGGTGCGTTTCTGTACTTCCTTGATCAGCGCCGTCTTGGCAAGACAATGAGCTTTGCGGATTTCCTCGATGGGAATCCCGACCGCGTAGCGCATGTACGCGTTGTCCCGGCGCCATTCCGGAATTTCGCGGTCGAATAATTCCTGAAATTGCGGCGAGGCCCAGGTGGCCGCATGAACGCCATTCGTAATCGCGTGGATCGGAAACTGGGGGAACATGTGTTGCGAAACTTCGCCGTGCCGCATGGCGACTCCATTCACATACCGGGAAAAGTGAATGGCCAGGTCGGTCATGTTGAGCATGTTGGCGTTGGCGAAGCCTGCCTGCTGCAACAAGCCGGTCCTGTATTCCCCGAGCACCTGGTGAACGAGGTCCCAGGGAAACCGGTCGTGGCCCGCTTCCACCGGGGTATGCGTCGTAAATACGCAGCGGCGGCGGACTACCTCGATGTCCGCTTCCACGGCTACGGTGTACTTGCGAAGCTTGAGCTGCTCCTCCAGCATCGCCAGCGTGAGGAACGCGGCGTGCCCCTCGTTCATGTGATAGCTTCCAATGTGGGCGACCTTCAGGTGCCGCAGCAACGCAATGCCGCCAATCCCGAGCAGCACTTCCTGGCAGATCCGATACCGCTGATCGCCACCATAGAGCGAATCGGTAAGGGTGCGATCGTAATCGGAGTTCTCGGGCAAATCCGTGTCCAGCAGATATACGGGGACGATGAACCCGGAAAGACCGTGAACGCTGTACCGCCAGGCGCGAACGTGGACGTCCCGGTCCTCGATGCGTACAGTAAAAGCCACTTCGACAGATGGGAGCACGGTCTCCGGTTGCCAGGGATCCGGTTCTTCGGACTGATTCCCTTCCTGATCGAGGCGCTGCCGGAAGTAGCCCTTGCGGTAGGCCAGCGAAATCGCGACCATCGGGAGTTCCAGGTCCGCCGCCGAGCGCAGCATGTCACCCGCCAAGATGCCCAAGCCCCCTCCATATGAGGGTATGGTCGGGTCTAGCGCGATCTCCATGCAAAAGTAAGCAATTTTGGGTGTGCCCTTCTCCGTCACCATAGGGAAATCATAGCACTGCGGCCTCCCTCAGTAACCTAGTTGATCTGTACATACGTTTCCTAACCTGCATTGATTCCAAGACTATAAGGGCCGGATAAAAATTGTGTCAAAAATTAGATTGCCCCATTTTGGCTGACTAAATCGGGAAGCCTTCTGAAACGCAACACGGCGTACAATGGGGCGCCTGCCCCGCTGCCTGGGACCGGTAGGACGGGCTTCAGCCTGTCCAGGATGGATGTACCGGAAACATCGCAAATCTTGACAGGCTGAAGCCCGTCCTACCAAGAGGAGAAAAACATGCGTCACGCGATATTGGGAGCAGGAGGCGTTGGCGGGCTGATCGGTGTGGCGCTGGCGCATTCGGGTGAATCCGTCACACTGGTGCTTCGACCAGAGACGGTGGAGGATTACCCGGCGGAACTCTCGCTCGAAAGTCCCCTGGGATCATTCAGTGTCCCCGTGAGTCGGGTTGCGAGTGTCGCGGGACCCTACGACGTGTTGTGGATCACAGTGAAGGGTACGCAGCTGGAATCGGCGCTGCGCAGCGTCACGGTGGATCCCGGCCAGATTGGCGCTGTGGTGCCGCTATTGAATGGGATCGACCACGTCACGCTACTGCGGGAGCGCTTTGGACATGACCGAGTCGTACCCGCAAGCATTGGCGTCGAAGTTGAGCGGGCAGCGCCGGGCAAGACTGTTCATCGAGGGATGGCGGTGCGGCTCTCGTTCTCGTCGATCGGGGAGAGCAGGCTTGCGAGCACGGTCAAGGAACTGAAGAGGTTTGGCTTCTCCTGTCAATTCGTTGCGGATGAGATGAAGATCCTTTGGACGAAGCTGTCCTTCCTCGCGCCTTTTGCGCTCACGACCACGGCATCAGGGCTGACGATTGGGGGTGTGAATTCGCGATCCGGCCTGGCGGAAGAGGCTGGAAGCAGTGGCCCGCGAGGTGGCCGCCGTGGGGACAGCAAGCGGGACGCCGCTCGACCCCTCGGTGATCATTACTTTCTTTGACAAGACGCCACAGACGGGGCGCAGCTCGATGCAAAAGGATGTGGCGGCGGGCAATCCGCCCGAAATTGACGGCATCGCCGGGCCTATTTTGCGGCGCGCCGAGGAACACGGCATCGACGTGCCTGTTGCGCGGGAACTCGTCGCGATGATTCGCGGGAAGTCGGCAAGCGTAAACAACGGGTGATTTGAAGGTGCAAACCAAAAGCCTTAACACAGAGGACACAGAGAAAATGCGGAGGACGTATCTCTCCAGAATTTCTCTGAGTCCTCGGTGTTAAAGCTTTTTCCGGTCAGGCTCCAAGTACGCCACCCAATTAATCCCCGGACGCCGCGGCCTTGGCCTGCTCCGGATGCGAGAGCGGCATGGCCACCAGGTGCTCGGAGAGAAACCAGACCTGCAACTCGTTGCCGCGAATGATGTCGCTGACCAGCAAATCATTGGTTCCATCGTCGCCGACTTCGGAGGCTTCGCGAGCCATGGTACGCGCTTCCTTCAAGATGAATTCATGCGCTTCGAGAAGGCGCGAAATCTGCACGGGACTTCTTCCCTGCCGCGGGGAGGACGCGGAATGATCGTTGTTTCCGCGACGTCCGCCGCCATGGCGATGCTCACGCCGCCAAGGAGTTGAATCCGTTCGGCGATGGTGTCGACGAGTTCGTCCTGCTCTCCGTGGTGCTTGTCAAAAAGCAAATGCAATTGGTAGAACGTGGCGCCCGCGACTTGCCAGTGGTGCTTCTTGTACATGTCGCGCAGGGTCATGGTGTCCGCGAGGATCTGGTTCAGGTTGTTGATGCTGGATTCACAGGCGGTTTCATCGAGGGCGATGGATAACTTGGCGATTTTTCCGTAAGGCTGGATTTCCCGGGCGTGCTGGTGGAGGACCGGTTTGGCGCGTTGCGCACCCTCTTCCATCTGGCTGATGCGTGTTCCAACGTCCCGCTTCTTGGTGCTCATAGGATGCCTCCTTGATATTCTGCGGCCACGGACAGGGTCACACTTCGTATACGCCCGCGTCCCGCGCCTGTCAAGAAAAGAGGCACTTTGGAATCGCTCATCGGGTGCCGCACCCTTGCGGGTTTCAAGGGTGCGGGTTTTATCCTTCCGATTACATTTCCGGTTGATCAGTATTAGCGGGGATTGAGTCTGACGCATTTCATCGCGCACATCCGACGGAGCGTGCAGGGCCAAAAACAGATCAAATCCCCAAAGAGTAGCTCGTAAGTAAGAAAACCCGCACCCTTCCCGAAAGGCGTGAAGGGTGCGGCACCCGTTGGTTCTTTAGAATTTCTTTACTGCGCCCGCTGCGAATTGTTCTTGCGTTAGTTGGGCAGGAGGACCGTGTCGATCACGTGGATCACGCCGTTCGATTGGAAGACGTTCGAGATCGTGACCTTGGCCGTGCCGCCCTTTTCGTCGGTGAGGACGAGTGTCCTTGCCCTGCATTCTCGGCCCACAGCTTGCCGCCGCTGACGGTGGTCAACTCCGCCTTGCCGTTGCCGGCCTTGATCGCCTTGGCGATATCCTTCGCGTCCATTCTTCCCGACACGACGTGGTAGGTGAGAATCTTCGTCAGCGTGGCTTTGTTTTCCGCCATCAGCAGAGTATCCACCGTGCCGGCAGGAAGCTTGGCGAACGCTTCATTCGTGGGCGCAAAGACCGTGAATGGCCCGGGGCCTTCCAGCGTGTCCACCAGACCGGCAGCCTTTACGGCGGCCACCAGCGTGGTGTGATCGTCGGAGTTCAATGCGTTCTGAACGATATTCTTCGACGGGAACATTTCATGGCCGCCGACCATGGGATTATTTGCCGCCAAAATGGCCGATGCCGCAATCAGCGTGATGACACACATCTGCGCAATCTTCTTCATTTCGTTTTCCCTCTCTTCTATTTTTGATTTGCCCTGCAGCCTGTACTACGAAGCCCGCGCGGGATTGGATGAGAAAGGCGGGACATTTTTGGAGTGATTAGCGTAAACGGCTGCCCGCCCAAAAGTGGGCGGCCTCTACGAAACCTTGCGAGGACGGTTTTGTAGCGGCCGTTTCGTCCCGTGCATTTCGGGACGGAACGGGCATTTTCAGAAAGCACCTGAGAAATCATTCGGGGCACTCGTGTTTTGAATCGAGGCTCCATCGCGTGGTATCATTTTGGAATTGCCGCAGTGCGATTTTGCCAATCGTCGAAATTTGGGAGGGATGGATGCGTTCGTATCAACGGTATGTTTACTTCTGGTTTGCCGCTCTGGCGATCGCCGCGTGGACCGCGCCGCACGCATTCGTGTTTGCCGAGGACACGCCTCCACTGAAATTGGTCAAGACAATCGAACTTACGGATATTCGCAGCGGCGAACCCGACGTTTCGGCCGATCAGCTCGCCAAAAATCTGACGACGACTCGCATGGTGGGCGTGGCCGAATCATTTCGACCACCTGACGCCCGATCTGAAAAACAACCGCCTCTTCGTCGTCCCGGAAGATAACAAGTCGATCGAAGTCTACAACATTCGCACCGGCAAATTTGTTCACAGCATCAAGGGAATCGGCGTCGGGCATTCGGTGGTGTACCGCGCGGACATTGACAGAATTTTCGTGACCGACGGCTCCGATGGCGATTTGAAAATTTTCAACGGGACCACGTACGAATTGCTGAAGTCCGTGAAACTCCTCGCGGACTCGGATGCGACCGGGTATGACCCCGTGACGCACTACCTTTACATCGCGGACGGCGGGCTGGACGCGAAACTCAACTACACCTTCCTGGAAATCGTGAACACGGACACGGGCGAGAAGGTAGGCCAAATCAAGATCGATTCCAATCGCCTGGAAGCGATGGTCGTCGAGAAATCCGGATCCCGACTGTTTCTGAATATGACCGAGAAGAATTCCATTGGCGTGATCGACCGCAAGAAGCAGGCTGTGGCCGCGGTCTGGCCGCTCACATGTAAAGTGAATGCGTCCGTCGCGATTGACGAAAAAAATCATCGCCTCTTTGCCGCGTGCCGCGACGGCAACATGAATGTGCTGGATTCCGACACCGGAAAGGTGCTGCAGAACCTCCCGATTTCCACCGGCGTCGACGACATGATCTTCGATCCTGCAAGCCAGAGGGTTTACGTGGCCGCGGGCGAAGGGTTCGTCAACGTCTATAAGGAGATCGACCCGGACCACTATCAAGGCCATCGGGAAAGTTCCCACCGGTCCGCTGGGCAAGACCGGACTACTTGTGCCGGCATTGAATGAGTATTTTGTGGCCGTGCCGCCGCATGGAGCCAAGTGCGCGGAGGTTATGGTCTTCGCGGTGCAGTGAGTTCTGATTCGCCACCCGGGAACGCCGAACCTCCGGATTGGCTTGTCGCCGAGTCGCCAATCGGGAGATTGGCGTTGCGGCCGGGCAGGCTTTCAACCTTCGCCGCCAATTTCGATCTCGCCGCTTCCTTCGCATTTCTGGCAATGGCCGCTGCCGCCGCACGAGGCGCAGGATGATTCATCTCCGAGTCCGCCGAACGCGCCGGGGGCGCTGGCCCTGCGGATCTTCCCTACGCCGTGGCACACGGAACAATTTCCGTCGCCGGGAGAATCGCAATCGATGCACATATGGGTGGACATGCCGCACCTCCCACTAATTTCGAGCGATTGTGCTCGCGTTTCGGCCCATGTCAAACGGCTGCTGAATTTGAGTGGAACAGGCTTCAGCCTGTGGGTTTAGGCGCTTGCCATGACGAAACCCCACAGGCTGAAGCCTGTTCTACTTAACCCGCTATCAACCGCTTCTCGGCTTCCTGCACGGCCTCGTAGATTTGATCGAAGCTCTCGATCGCGAAGAGGCGTTTCTGAATCTCGTCCACTTTTACAGGAGTCGCAAGAACTTCGTCCAGATTAAAATCCCTGACTTCGCAGCCTCCTTCGATCACGTTGGTGCACTCCCGATGAGAGCTGATGACGCCGCTGCCGTAAACCTTAATTTTTCCATTCTCCCGAATCAGCCCGAACTCCACCGTGTACCAAAACAGGCGGCCCAACCGTTCGAGGATGTCCGCATCTTTTGCCTTTGCGCAGACGCTGCCGTAGTGCTGAAGGAAATCCGCAAATACGGGATGCGCATGCATCGGGACATGCCCGAAGACATCGTGAAAAATGTCCGGCTCGGGAATGTATTCGAGGGAATCGGCGCTGCGCAGCCATGTGGTTGTCGGGAATTTTCGCGCGGCGAGCATTTCAAAAAACGCTTCCCCGGGAAGAAAGCCGCTCACCGGCGTCGTGCTCCAGCCGGTTCTGGGCCCGATTCGATCGCTGATCGCGCAAAGATTCGGCAGCCGGTCATCCTGCAATCCGATGATTTCGTATCCTTCGAGATATTCCTGGCAGGCGTAAGCATCGATCTGCGGACGCCGCCGGCGGACCAAGTTCCGCCCAAACGGCATGCTGGTCAGGCGTGTAGTCCTGATATTTCTGTTCGATGAGATAAGGGGCTGCTGCCACGAGAGGTCCAGTTGGCATGACGTTCCTCCTCTCGCTGTGGGCTCTACACAATAAGTGTATCAAAAAGGAGCCTGAACTAATGGTGTGGAACGTTTCGCAGCCCCGAAACGGATACCCCTCCCGCCTGCGGGCCAAGCTTCGACCATCCTCGGTCAATTGAATTTGAACTTTAGTTTGGTGTGCTGGAGGTCCGACCTTTAGGTCGGACACCATGAGTCGAACGCAAAAGGCCTTTAGACCCTGAATATTCAGCTTCAGGGGCTGAAGCCCGCGAATCAACAACTCCTGAACGTCCGGGCTAAAGCCCGGACCTCCTATAATTCAAAGCGGAGCGCTCACCCTGAAAGCTGAATTTCGCTACGGAACGATCGGCACGAGCGCCGCGCCGGCGGGCCTCCACTTTCCATCTTCCTTGGCAAACATGCGAAGCACGCGCGTTTCGGTGCCGGCAACTTTGCCGTTCGTGCTTTCGGCCTGGAGAAAAGTATGATCGGTCGCGAGGGCAAAATTGCCGTACACCGCCATCAGTTTGAAATCATCGGGATGCGGGCCGACGCCCTTGGACGGATGAGCCGCCCTCTGCGCGGCAACCATCTCCGCCTTGGTTTGGACCTTGCCCTTGATGGAAATTTCAAAAAATTGGTCGGTCCAAAATTGGCTGCGGAATTCGACGCACTCTTTGTAATCCTTGTGATAGGGAGTCGCGCCCGCGCTGCACAGCCACTGCTGATCCACATCCCAAAGCGTCTTTTCGAGCTCCGTCCACTCCTTGCTGCCCATCTTTGGTGCCTGCTTGGCCGGCTCCTGGCCGAAGGCCAATGCCGAAACGCACATGGCCGCGACAAAACACAGCACTCGAATCGCTCTCACAGTAATCCTCCTGGAAGCATTTCAGTTTGCCTTCGTGGCGGGGGCTTCAGCCTGCAGGTTTTAGTTTTCGCTCAAATTACCACACCAAGCTAAAACCCAAGTAATATATCCACCCACCGGGCATTGCGTGGCAGGATACCACCACTTTGAAACTCATTTTCGATTTGCGACTGCAAAAATGCACGCCTTCTCAATTCAGGCGCGAATCTTTGAGGTGGGCGTATGTTGCCGTAAGCCGCTCGCGGATGTATTCGGCGCCGGTGGTGGGAGGATATTTAGGGGCGGCGCCGGCTTTGAGGCAACTGGGGAGGACTTCGACGCGGGCGTCGGGATTGGGATCAAGGAAGAAGGCGGCGGAATAGCGGTCGCGGAGAGGGATGGCGACGCGGTGAGGCGTCGAGACATACAAATCATTCGTCCAACGCATCAGGCAATCGCCGATGTTGCAGACGAACGTGCCGGGCATGTGCGGGGCGTCGATCCACGCGCCGCTTCTGGCGCGGACCTGGAGGCCGGCTACTCCGTCCGTGGCGAGGATCGTGAGGTCGCCGTAGTCGGTGTGGGCGCCGGCTCCGCTGTCGGGCGCGCGGTCCCGGGCGACCGGCTGCGGCGGGTAGTGCAGCATGCGCAGCGTCGCGAGCGGGGCGTCAAGCTTGTCTTCGAAAAATTCTTCAGAGAGGCCCAGGTCGAGGGCGAAGCCGCGGTGAATTTGACGGCCCAGCGCCCAGCACGCGTCGTAATATTCGAGGACCTTCTCCCGCCAGCCCGGAATCGAAGGCCAAAGATTGACGCCGCGAAACGGCTTGCCCGCCAGCACCTCGGGATCGTCGGCGGCAAGCTCCAGGCCCACGTTGTAGGCTTCCTTGTAATCCGCGTGGGCGGCGGATTCGTCGAGCCGCTCCGCCTCGAGCGCGACGTAGCCACGATTGTGCGGCGACCGCTTGATCGATTCCTCTTCCTTCACGGCGGCAGGAAGGGCAAAAAACGTTCGGGCGGCCGCGAAGAGTGAGTCGCGCAGAAAGTCGGGGATTCCATGGCCGGAAACGTAGAAGAAACCAATCCCGCGGCAGGCGCGTCCGAGTTCAGCGGCCACGGCAGCGCGGTCGGAGAGCTTTGATGAATTCAACCGCGAAACGTCGATAACGGGAAGAGCATCCATCGTCTGATTCCCCACTCTGAGAATTCCGGCCCGCACAAACGCGAGGCAAACCGTGCGGGTGGCGCATTATAATATGGCCTGTCGTCGAGTTCAAAGATCGCGCTAGCGGGTGATGGTTCGATTTGAAAACCGTTGCGATAATGCGCATGTTCAGGAAGTAGGGGCTTCAGAGTCTGTGTGAGAACTCGATTTTGGTTCATGTAGCGCCCGCCTTTAGGCGGGCATCTGCGTGATTCCAAAGTGCCCGCCTGAAGGCGGGCGCTACAAAAAAGCGCCGATCTTGAGTTCTCACACAGACTCTTCAGCCCCGACGTTCAGGTTCTCTCATTCGTGGGCTTCAGCCCCTGAAGCTTCAGGGCCTGAAAGACCTCGCACTAGAGTTGCCCAATGTCCGACCTGAAGGTCGGACCTCCAGAAGGGCTATCTTCATTTCGATTGTGTGTGAAATTCCGAAGCTTGAAAATTACTGACAACTGGAAGAACAGATGTATTTGAGGAGCCTATGCCAAACGAGCAGCAATCCTCCATGGATCTCGAACGATTTGTGACGGCGCTTCCCAAGGCGGAGCTCCATCTGCATCTGAGGGCGCGGTCTCGGCCCACACCGCAGTCGAGCTCGCAAGAAAGCATCACTTGCCAACGCACGACTTCGAGGATGCCTCGAAGGCTTTCCATTTCGCTGATCTCGCTGAATTCCTCGCGGCCTATGACGTCATCTGCCGCTCGATCGTTGACGCGGAGGACTTCCATCTCGTCACGTATGAAACACTCGCACGATGCGCGGCCAGCGGCGCGCGCTATGTGGAATTCTTCTTCAGCCCGCAGCCGCATCTCGATAACGGCGTGGCTTACTCCACCATGCTGGACGGCATCACCGCCGGGATGCGCGATGCCGAGCGCGACTTACGCATCCAGTCGCGCCTCGTTCCCGCGATCAATCGCGAGCTCGGCCCCGGCACCGCCATGAAATTTCTCGATTTCGTGCTGTCAGACCGGCGCGCGGAAGTGATCGGAATCGGCCTGGATTACGACGAAGCCGGCCATCCGCCAAGTCAATATGCAGATGTCTACCGGCGCGCAAAAAATGCGGGGCTGCACCTGACGGCCCATGCCGGCGAAAATGGGCCGTCGGAAAATGTCAAGCAATACAT
>CAWFVW010000018.1:0-163219 GCA_963819395.1 uncultured Acidobacteriota bacterium | reverse complement strand
GAATTCCTGAAAATTCCCGAAGCATGGACACGTGATTACGAGCGCTTGCGGTCGTCCAACACGCTCTTTACGATTATCGCGACCCTTCCGTACGCCTTCCTGCTCGGCGGCTGTCTGTACTTGATTGTTTCCCTGGGACGCCGCGGCTTGCTCGAATGGCGCATGGGCGTCGCACTCGGCGCGTTCCTCACGGTTTTGTACTTCGCCATGTCCATGAATCAGTGGCCGCTGGACCGCGCGGGATATGACACGAACTCTCCGTACTCCAGCTTTTTCTTCAGTCAGGTCGGGCAGGCCGCATTGACAAGCGTCCTCAGTGCGTTGCTCGTGGTAATCGCCATCGTTCCCGGAGAGCCGCTCTACCGTATCTTTCAGCCCGATAAGATAAGGTTGGACGTAGGATTCCGCTTCCCGGGGATTCGCACCAAGGAATTCTTCCGCGCGAACGTCATCGGCGTTTGCCTTGCCGCAGCGCACATCGGCTACATCACCGTTTTTTACATCATCAGCCGCAGACTGGGAGCATGGGCGCCGCAAGACCTCAATTATGAAAACGTAGTCAGCACCTATGTGCCGTGGGTTTATCCCCTGACGATCGGCATCTACGCGGCGACGAGCGAGGAATTTCTCTTTCGCCTGTTCGCGATTCCTTTTCTGCTGCGCACCACGAAGTCGCGATTTCTGGCCGTCGTCCTTCCCGCATTTTTCTGGGGATTTCTGCATAGCAATTATCCGCAGGAGCCCGCGTACATTCGCGGCCTCGAAGTCGGCCTGATCGGCATCGTCGTCGGCCTCGTGATGCTGCGCTGGGGAATCTGGGCGACGCTCACGTGGCACTACACAGTGGACGCGTTCCTCATCAGCACCTCGCTGCTGCGCTCGCATAGCGTGTATTTAGTCGCCTCGGGAGCAATCGTGGGCGGCGGCGCGCTGATTCCCCTGGCCATCGCCGCGGCGTCCTACATTTCGCGCGGAGGATTCGTCGCCGATGCATCGCTCTTAAATAGCGCCCGGCCGCTGGGCGGCCCGCCGATGGACGCACCGCTCTCAGAAACCGAGCGAGCAGCGCCTATGGAAATCGTCCAGCCTGCTGACGCTCCCGCTGCCGACGTTCCTGCGAGCCACGCCGCAATGTCTCCCCGCGCGCTGGGTGTCTTAATCGCGTCCGGCGCGTTGGGTATTGTGTTGCTTGCCGGAGTAAAGCGAGAAGCGCTCGGCGATTTTGTGCGTTTCCAGATCGACGCGCAGGAAGCGACCGATCGCGCCAACGAGGACTTGCGCCAGATCAAAGTCGATCCGAATATCTATCACCACGCCACAACGGTCACCTACACGTTCGACGATTACACGAACGAATATCTGCGCCGCGCCATCGGCATTGCCGCCGCCAACCGCGTCTATCGCGACCAGGTTCCCTCCGCCTTCTGGACCGTCCGCTATTTCCGCGATTCGCAAAAGGAAGAATACTTCGTCGTGTTGAAGCCGGACGGCTCGCTTCACTCGGTGCATCACACCATCGACGAAAAAGCTCCCGGCGCGAATCTTTCCAAGGAGGAGGCGCAGGCGCGCGCGGAAGTTTTTTTGCGCGACCGGAAAGGTGTGAACCTCGCGGACTGGAACCTGGTCGAGTCGCACACCGATAAAAAGCCCGCGCGAACCGATCACAGCTTCGAGTGGGAACAAAAGTCCACCCTCGGCGTTGCGCCGGGCCAGTCCGGCACGGAGGGCGCGCGCATCCGCATGCAGTTGCAAGTGCAGGGCGACGAAGTTTCCGGCTACCGCATCTACATCAAAATTCCCCAAACCTGGAGCGAAGTGGAAAGCCGCACCACGCCCGCGCAGATCGCGCAGGCCTTCGGCAAGGCCTGCCTCTTCGGCGTTGCAATCATCGCCGTCCTGGTAATTTTCCTGCGCAGCCTGAAAAGTCCGGACGTGGCCCGCGTTCCGTGGCGGGCGCTCGGGAAATTATCCGTCCTGACGCTGCTGGCGGGAATCGTGATCTACGTCAACCGGGCGCCGCAGCTTCTGCAGAATTACACGACGGCCACGCCGCTCGCCACGTTCTACGTTATTCTTTTCATTTCGATGATTTTCATCACGGGGGTTTTCATTTCGGGCGCGGTGCTTGTTCTGGGGCTCGACTGGTTTTTCCTGGAGCGCGGTTTTGGCCCAGGTTGCATTCCGCCTTGGCCCGGGATGAAGAGCGCCTACTTCCGCGACGCGCTCTGCCTGGCGCTATTTGGCTCCGCGGCGGTGATGGCTCTCGATCGCCTGCCCATGCTGTTCGAGCGCTGGCCCGTGCTTCGCCATTCGCTTGGCGCGAGCGTGCCGCAGAATCTGGACGTGCTCAATCCCGCGGTGGGAAGCCTCGCTTCAGCAATCGCCGCCGCGTTTCTCTGGGCGGGGCTTCTCGGCCTTGCGGCAGGCCTGATCGCCGCGTACGTTCGTCCGCCATGGATGCGCGCCGCGCTGCTGCTCCTTTATGCCGCCCTCGAGGCGACGAACGTAGCCACGGCTGGCGCTTTCATCCACGACGCGGTATTCCATCTGGTGATAGTCACTGCGATTTGGTTTGGTGTGACGCGCATTGCGAAGTTCAATGTGCTGGGATACTTCCTGCTCGCCGCAATGACCGTGCTCGCGCCTGCCGCGATCGATCTGCTCCAGCAGCCGAATCCCTACCTGCACGCCAACGGCTACGCCGTCGTTGCTGTGGCACTAGCAATACTGGCATGGCCGCTGATGCGGTGGCAGCGCGGTAGTGGCACGAAAGAAACATTGGGGTAGCGATGCTTCAGAACCCATGTGACGACATGAAATTGTTTGTAGGGCACGGCTTCAGCCGTGCCGTAACGTTGAAAAAACTGATGCGGCTTTAGCCGCTGGCTCATTGAATTACGGGGCAGTTTGAATTTAAACAAGCCAGCGGCTAAACAGGCTGCGGAAAAACTCAAATATTTGTCATTCCGAGGCGCGCTGCGCGCCGAGGAATCTCTCTTTTCCTGAGTTTCAAACAAAGAGAGATTCCTCGCTTCGCTCGGAATGACAAAATAAAATCTTTTTCCGCGGCCTGCAAAGCCGTTTGTAAATCAACGGCCTTACGGCACGGCTTGAAGCCGTGCCCTACAAAGAGTGGGTGTTTTCCGCGACCTCGCGTTTTTTTATTTCGTGATCTTTTTATAGCTGTACAATTTGCTAAGAAAATATAGCGCCACACCCAGAGCAATCACTCCAATTCCTATAGCCAATTCATTCGTCGAGCCGATCAACTCGGTGCGATTGCGCGCAAACGCCACGGCCATCAGCGCGAGCGGTGGCAAGCCGATCGCCACCACGCCCGCCATTCCGCCGGGGACGCGGAAAGGGCGCGGGAGGTCCGGTTCGCGCACGCGCAGCGCCACGAGCGCCCAGAATTCCAGCAGGATGCTCAGTCCCGTCAGCATCACGTCCAGCAGCAGGCTCTTCTCGAAACCGAGCGGAAAGCAAACGGCCCACAATACCGCGCACGCCAGGATGGCCACCCACGGCGCGCCCGTGCGCGCATCGCGCCGCGTGAAAACGCGCGGCAGAAAACCGTCCTCCGCCATCACCAGCGGCAGGCGCGTAAAAGAAAGCATCAGCGCGCCAAATGATCCGATCGCGCCGATCACTCCCGCGATCGCAATCGCGATCGCCAGCGTTTCTCCGCCGACGATCTGGCCGATATCCACCCAGCCGCCCGTCGTCCAGCGATTCGGATCGATCCCGGTGCGCGCCACCGCCCCCACGGGAATCAAGTAGCTTGCGACCACCAGAATCACGGCTCCAAACATCGCCCGCGAATACGTCCTCTGCGGCTTTTCGACCTCGCCCGCAATCGTAGATAAATTGTCCCAGCCCATGTAATTCCACATGGCGATGAGCACGCCGCCCAGCAGATCGGCATGCCGCAGCGGGACAGGCGCCGCGCCTTCACCCGGGGAGAGCTTCCCAATTCCAATCGCCATGACCGTCAGCGCGACAAAGGGCGCGAGCAGCGCCACGTTCAGCCACACCGAACCTTCGCCAACCGAGCGCACTCCCAAAACATTCCACGCCGTGCATATCGCGATCATCGCGAAGCCGAGGATCAGCCCACGATGCCCCGCGACGAGCCCCGGCGCGAACTGCCCGATGTAGGCGATGCACAGATTCGGATACAGCGCCATTTCAAACACGCTGCCCGCCATTGTCAACCACGTTTCCTGAAATCCCCAGAAGCGGCCCATGCCCCGGCGCACCCAGATGTAGAAGCCACCTTCCTCGGGGATCGCCGTGGCCAGCTCGCTCACCATCATGGCAGTCGGCAGGCTCCAGAGCAGAGGGGTGATCACCAGGATCAGCAGCGTGGCGGCGTAGCCAGTTTTTTGAACGATGTCTTCCAGGCCATAAGGCCCGCCCGCAACCATGAAATACGTCGCCGTGATCATGGGCACAACGGAGATTTTGGCGGCGCTGATCTTTGAAGTGTTCATGGTTCGGGAGTGGTTTTAGTGGCGCATGCTTTAGCTTGTGAAGGTTTGATCGTTGCAAAGACCAAAACCTTCACAAGCTAAAGCATGCGCCACTAAAACCTGCTACCAAAAGCGGCGCTAGTCTAATATATTGGGAATGAAACAGTTAGAGCATTCTGCATCCTCGGCGCTTTGTGGACAAGGGTGCTCACCTTTTGGCTCGCTCTTGCGTCTAATAGACTGTGTAACGGTTCGAGCGATGTAGGCGAGTCCACGATGGCTGCTGAGGAAATGACGATCGCCTGGTCTGGCAACGGCTCCGCGGAACCTGTGAGCGGCTCGGCCGCCATTGGAGTCACGGGCGGAGTCGCGGGCCGCAATCTGGCTCCCGCGGAAGAGCGCGCCTTGATCGAACGCGCGCAGGGCGGCGACCGTGATGCGTTCGAGGATCTCGTCCATCGCTATGACCGTGATGTCCTGCGAATCGCCCTGAACATCCTGCACAAAACCGACGAAGCCCGCGACGTCTACCAGGAATCTTTTCTCAAAATTTACAAAAATCTGCCGCGCTTCCGTTTCGAGTGCAGTTTTTATACCTGGACGTACCGCATCGTCACCAACGTTTGCCTGGATCACCTGCGCCGCAGAAGCAGCCGCCCGGAAGACCAAGCGCCCGAGCTCGCGTCTAATCAGAATGGCGATCCGGTGGCGGGCGATTTCTTTGACCGGCAACAGGACCATGGAGCGCAGTCCGATCCCGAGCGGCGCATGAGGGGCATCGAAATCGGACGCCGCATTTCCACCGCGCTCGAATTGCTGACGCCTCGCGAGCGCATGGTTTTCGAGATGAAGCACTACCAGGGCCTGAAGCTGCGGGACATCGGAGAGGCACTCGGCACCACGGAGGAAACCGTGAAAAATTCATTGTTCCGCGCGACGCGAAAACTGCGAGCGCAATTGGAAGGGCTGCTGTGAAAGACAGGGAACAAACCGGTAGGACAGGCTTCAGCCTGTCTGGTTTTGATTCTGAGCAGACGAAGGTTCCTGACCAAGTGAATGCTTCCGACCAGGCGAATTTGTCTTCCGAGCTGACGAAAAGCGACAGGCTGAAGCCTGTCCTACCTGTTCGCTGCGAGGACATCGAGACGCTTGCTGTTTTGTATGCTTGCGACGAATTGGACGCCACCGAGCGCGCCGCTGTCGATGCACACGCCGCGCAATGTCCGGCCTGCGCCGCCGTTATCTCCCGCGAGGCGCGCCTGCAACAGGCCATCGCATCGCTCGACCAGCCTGCCGATACCCTGGACCGTTCCGGCCTGCTGCTCGCGCAGTGCCGCAGCGAGCTTTCGGAAACGCTTGACGATCGCGTGGCTCGCGCGGGCCGTTCCACGTCTGTGTGGCGCTCGATTTTTTCACCCATGGCGTGGTGGGGCGGGTTGCGGCACACGCTGATCTACCACCCGGCGATGAGCATGACGATGCTGGTGGTGGCCGGATTCCTCGCGGGCGTCGCGGGGCAAAGGCTTCGCGTCGTTCCCCCACAATTTCTTCCTCCGGGCCAGCCCGTCACGACCGCAACGTTGTCTACTTCAGGCACGGCTTCGAGCGCGCCCGCTTCAACGGGCTCAACCGCGCCGTCCCGTGTGACTGAAGAGCAACTGCGCCGCGTGGATAGTGCACACGTCGCCTGGGTGTCGCCCGCCGGCTCGGGCAATCCCACCGTGCAGGTCGAGCTGAGGTCCCCCACGCCGATGAATATCGTTGGCGCGCCCGATGACGCGGACGTGCAGCGCGCGCTCACCTTCTTGCTTGAAAATGGCCAGCGCTTTGATCCCGATGTGCGCCTGGATTCGCTCGATGTTCTGCGGATGAACGCCGCCGACCCGGATGTGCGCCGCACGCTTTGCGCCGCCGCTCGCTATGACCGCGACTCCGATGTGCGCGTGAAGGCGCTAGAAGCCCTCCGGGGATTCGAGCAGGATCCCGCCGTCCGTGGCGCCCTTCTGGACGCGCTGGAAAGCGACGGAAATCCGAGCGTGCGGGTCGCCGCCATCCACCTCCTCCGCAACGCCGTGCGATCCGGCAACGCTTACGTTGCGCGCGACCCTCAAACCCTGGACGTCCTGCGCGACCGCCTGCGCAACGATCCCAGCATGGAAATCCGCCAGCAAAGCGCCGCCGCCCTCGGCGAGTTAGGCGCGCAGTAAGTAGCACAGACTTCAGAGGCTGCGGGAAAATACAGTTTTTGTCATTCCGAGGCGCGTGGCGCGCCGAGGAATCTCTCTTTTCCGGGGTGAAAACCAAGGAGAGATTCCTCACTTCGTTCGGAATGACAAAATAAATTAGTTTTTCCGCAACCTGTTCAGTCTCCGCGGTCCACAAGCACACCGGGCCCTGCGAGCCAACCAAAATCAGCCACATTCGATGAATCTCACACCGGGTGGTTGAAGTGGCGCATGCTTTAGCTTGTGTGGTTTTGACTTTATTTTGGGGTTAAACCTAATTTTGGGGTTAAACCTACACAAGCTAAAGCATGCGCCACCCTAAGCATAGGCTGCGGCTTGACTGTGAAGGGCTGCCGGCGGTCGCGGAATTAGAGGTTGCGTCCTGGCATACTTCCGCGAGAGCTATTATACCACAGATGTCAAGATTCGTGACAATCGGCGCCTAGATTCGCCACGCCGTGCCTGTGCAACCTGAATTCGCTAAGCTTATTGGCGTTCGATGGAGGCGTTCGAGGAGGGGACTTCAATCCGCATCAGGCGGCGGCTCGAATCGACGTACACCATGATTTCCAGGTCCGGGGAGCTGACGCGTACGGCTTCGTATTTCCCGCCACCGGCCTGCTGCTGGCCGAGCGACTCCACCGTGATGCTTCCCGGGACCATATCTTGGGGGATGACGACAGGAAAGGTCTGCTTGCCTCCGGCCTTCCAGTCATACTGGCGGGCCAGCACGCCGTACTGGTAATAGAGATTGTTGTCGAGGACGGCGATGCGGGGCGAAGGGAACGTAAAATCTTTCTTGAGCGGGGCGGGGCCACCCAGGTCAGCCACGCATTTTGCCGTGCCGTTGATGAAGTCCACCGCGCCGGCAGCTTTTTTTTGGGCTTCAGCGGACCAGTCGTAATGAAGGGGTGCGCCGTCGGCCGAGAGCCTTAATTGGCCATTTGCCTTGATTTGGCCGCCGCCGGGGACTTGCGCGGTCATCGAGCTGCGCTCGGTCCAGGAATCGCCGGACGGAGAGATTTCAAAATCTTCGGTGCCGATTTGCTGGTTGTTGATGGTGATGCGGAGCTTGCCTTTGTCTGGGGCGAAGACGGAGGGAGCGCCTGCGGGCGCGGGTGCGCTCCTGACTGGCGCGGGCTGAGTAGGACTGACGGAACCCCACAGGCTGAAGCCTGTGCCACTTGCGGGTGCGGCTGCGGAGCCTCCCGCGACCAGGGACAATGCGAGCGCTGCCATGAAAAGGTTTTTCGCGAATTGATTGTCACTAATCATGACAACGGCACTCCGGGGACATTGCCGCCTGCGTGCGGGCTTGTCGTGCGGCCGAAAATTCCTAACGCCAGAATTTGCTCGACCACGCGCATGGGTTCTCCGCCGCTTTCGACTCGGTAATCGGACTGCCGGTAATACGGCAGGCGCTCCTCGTAGAGTTTACGAAAACTCGCCTCATCGCGGAAGAGCGGACGGTCACCCATGAGTACACACCGCTGCAGAAGGTCTTCCGCGGGGCAATCCAGCCAGATGACCACGGCTCCCGCACCGCCCGGCGCTGCACCGGGTCCGCGGAGGAGGGCCGCATTGCGCGGCTGCGCGAACGTGCCCCCGCCGAGCGCGAGGACGAGCCGCGTGTTCCGCGCCGATGCCGATCCGAGAACGCGCGCGAGACACTCGTGCTCAAGGTCGCGAAACACCGCTTCGCCCTTTTGCGCGAAAATTTGGGAAATGGAAAGCCCCGATTCGCGTTCGATCTCCGCATCGAGATCGACGAAGTGCCAGGCGAGTTGCGCTGCCAGCAGGCGGCCGACCGTGCTCTTGCCCGAGCCCATGAATCCCGTCAGGCAGACCACTCGATATTCCGGCACAGGCCCAGCGGAGGGCATGCTTGATGGGGATGAATCCTGCAAGAGATTCGGTGTTCCGGCGGGCTGCAAGTACAGCCCGCACCCTGAGCGTTAGTCACGCTTCAGAATCTTGATTGTACCACTAAAGGAAGAGAGCTCGACTTTGGCATGGCCCTCGTTCAGCGTGCCAAACAGGCTGTGTCCCCACTTCGAAGCGGGATGAGGACTGCCGTGAGTGTCCGGCTTGAAGGTGGCCTGATTGATGACGTCGCCTTTGAGCGATGTGGCGTTCACGTCGAAGGAATCGCTGGAAGTGAAATGGACTTCGATCGTGCCGCTGAAATTCTTCATGATGTAAATGCCGCGGCTGAGGAAGCTGCCGTCGAAGAGAATATTTCCGGAGGAGGTTTGCACGCGCACACTGTCCAGGGTCGGCGCGATCATTTGCACGTTGCCGCTGATGGAATTGGCTTCGAGCTTGCCCGAGCAGCGGTTGCAGACGAGGGAACCGTCGATGGTCTTGACGACCATGTAGCCGTCCACGTCGGAGAGCTGCAGGTTCGCGCCGACCGTGTCAAAGGTCATGTCCCCGTGGACGCTGTCCACGGTCACATTGCCGGAATCGGTGCGCACGCTGAGCTCGCTCTCGACAGGAACGGTAATCTCGAAATCGACCTTGCTGTCGTCCGCGGAAAGTCCGTCCTGGTTCGCCAGCGCCGACACTTCGACGCGGTTTCCCGCCTCCTCGGTTTCCACGGCCGCCTTGCCGCTCTTGTTCGTCCAGGCAACCTGCACTTCATTCTTGGCCCAGGCCTTCACCTGGATCCGCCCGTTCGAATTGCGCACGGTGATCTTCGGCTTGCTCTGCACCGGGAAATGTTTCTCGATGCGGTCGGCGTGCGCGGGAGAAGCGGCGAGAATAAATCCCGCCATGACCGCTCCGAGGGCGCCTACACGTACTGGGCTGGAATACGATGCGTTCACTGCAGTCCTCCCGTCAAGCTACGGTTCGTGGCCGTGGCTAGAAGCTCCGCCTTCTGCTGGTAGGCGCCGTACAGGTATTCCCGCGCCATCTGATTGTCAGGTTGTTCGCGTACGCTCTTTTCACATATTGCGATGAAGTTGTCAACAATCTGTAGATTACGCCGGATGGAATCAGTCACGGCGGTGTCCTGCCTTTGCAATCCAGGAATCGAATCGTTCCCCACGGTAAGGACTTCTTCCTTGAAAACACTGTCAGCGGTAGGAACGGAGGAAGAATCCTGCAGTGGTGCGAGTTGGGATTGGACCGCCGTTTGGGGAGCATTCGATAGATAACCGACGGCCGAGGCCGCGGCAAGCACGATCCCCAAAAAGGCTCCGGCAAATGCAGGGCGCTGAAGCGCGGTCCACCAGCCGTGGCTGGCTGGGGCGGCGCTGCGCGGGGCCTCCCGCGGGTCGCGAATCACCCCCTCCGCATCGAGCTGGTTGCGCAGCGAGATCCAAATGCGTTCGGGAGGAGCAACGTCCTCCGTGGCCAGCTCGAGAGCCGGCATCGTGGATGGCGGCGAAATCGGCCGAGAGGGCGCGGCAGGCTTCGCAGCTATCCAGGTGATCGAGCGCGTGCTTGGGGAGCGTGCCTTGGTCCTGCTGTTCCAACATCTGTTCAAATTGTTCGCACTGCATTTTCGTTGTCCTTAAGTGAAACCTGAATCTCAAGCCTCTGCAAAAATCTTAAAGTCGCTTCCCAGTGACGCATGCTTTAGCTTGTGTGGATCTAATTTTTGCAAGCACAAAACCTACACAAGCTAAAGCATGCGCCACTAAAGGCAAAAGCATGTGCTACTAAGTTCCGCTGGTTTTCGCCGCTTGCCGTTCCTGGCGCGCGATGTTTCGCAGCGTTTCCTGCAACAGTTCCCGCAACCGCATCCGGGCCTTGTGAAGCTGCGATTTGGAATTTCCAATCGAGCAATCCATCAGCCCGGCAATCTCATTGTGCTCATATCCCTGCACGTCATGGAGCACGAACACCTGCCGGTAACCCGGCGGCAACTGCTCAATGGCCCGCTCCAAATGAACTCGGTCGATGGAACCGGAAAGCAAAAGGTCGGGGGCTCCGATTTCCCTTTTTGGCCCAGTCGACTCGTCCTCCGGATCGGTCGATTCCTCCAGCGAAGTTTCCGGGAGCGTTTTCTTGCGCAGCTTCATCAGGACCACATTCACGGCCAGCCGATGCAGCCACGTGGAAAACGCCGACTCTCCCCGGAACGTGCCGATCTTGCGAAACAACTGCAAGAAGGCATCCTGGGTCAGGTCTTCCGCCTCGGCCGTATTTCCGACCATGCGGAGACACAACGCATAGACCCGCCGGTTATGAAGCCGGTAGATTCGCTCAAAGGCGCCAGCGTCGCCCTGTTGGGCGAGGCGTATGGCCTCAGCCTCGGTCATTTCGCTGGTTTCCGATCGTCTCGTGCGGGTCACCGTACCCGTGCGGGACGCATCCACAGTTTGGGATGCGACCCTTTCTCCTTGAGTTGTCTGCGTCGTTGAGGGAGGGTTCCAGTAGTACTGACTTCAGTCTGTGGGTTTTCGATAAAGCTCCCAGGCGGCTGCCGATAAGCATACCACTTCAGAAATCGTAGCGGACGCCCCGGAACTCTTGCGAAACCTCGCAGACTGAAGTCTGCACTACTGGGCACACTTCCGCATCCAGTATACCAAACGCCCCACGACTGGGTGCTAATTGCTGTCGACAGACCCGGTCAATCCAAGGTCAACAGGAGACTTGGAGGGGGCGGAACCAAGGAGCTTCTCCCGGAAGGCGGCCAACTCCTCGGAGGGCAGGGCGCAGAAAAATGACTTCAAAAGGATCGTCGTCTCCCCCATGCAGGTATTGAGGTCATAACCAAGGACTTCCATCTGTTGCCAGTGCTGATCCGAAAGCTGGGGAGCTCCCTCGGAAATTCCGCCGATGATGGATCGCGCTTCTTTTTGCAATTCCGCGATGATTTCGCCGAGGGAATGTAGCTTGTGAAAGAAGCGTGTCCTTTCCCGGAATAGGACTTTGGCGAGCAAAGTGTCCATGAGGGAGACTTTTTGGCCAGTCGCGCCCCGAAAGTTGGATGGGGAGAGGGGCTTAACATTCGGAAGAGTCCCAAAATGGGCGCCGTGGTCCTTGATGGTACCCAGCACATGGCAAACGCGGAGGGCCAGGCGGTCGAACAGTCCCGAAATGACAATAGCGCGCTCTTTTGCGGAGTCAAATTGCCCGCCTTTGCAGAGAGACAGTGCGTCGTCCAGGGAAATGCTCAGGATGAAATTGGAAGCTTCCAACTCATGGCGGGTGGAGTCGAAGAGCTGATCCATCTCATTGGGAATCCAAGCGAACCAATCCTCGTGAACGGAACGCGAACGTCTACCTGCGCGTTTGGAACGCGTTACTCCCAAGGGTCCCCCACTTGAATGCGCAGTATATCATACGGTGCAAGATTCAGGTTTCCGTGGTATTGACTGCTCGGCTTCTTTCTGCATGCGGCAAACGGCGCCTGCGGGCGTGAGCCTCCGTTGTTATAGTTATCCATCATCGGCTTCCTTGCCAGTGGTGGAAACAGCCGTTATACTGCCCCTCACTTTTCGTTGGGAGAATCCACTGTTACCTTTTGATCCAGTCGACCAGTTCCTGCAGCGCCAGAAAAAGCTAGCCGAGATCGAGGCGCGCGGGCATGAAGCCTATCCGCATCGATTCGATTGGACGGCTACACCCGAAGAGATTTTTGAGAAGTACGGGTCGGCCGATGCCACGACGCTGGAGACCGCCAAGCCGGCGGTCCGCGTGGCCGGACGCATTCTCGCTCTGCGCGGTCATGGAAAGGCGGGGTTCGCCCACATTTATGGCTCGGGACAGCGGCTGCAGATTTACGTGAAGCTGGACAATGTGGGCGCCAAGTCCTACGAATTATTTCAATTGCTCGATCTTGGAGATTTGATCGGCGTCGCGGGACACTTGTTCCGGACCAAGACGGGCGAGCTTTCCGTCTGGGTTACCGAAGTGACGTTGCTCAGCAAGGCGCTTCTGCCCCTGCCGGAAAAATGGCACGGGCTTTCTGATGTGGAGATACGCTACCGGCAGCGGTATCTCGATCTGATTTCCAATGAACGCGCACGCGGAATATTCATCCGGAGAGCGCAGATCGTCCGCGAACTGCGGCGGTTTTTCAACGCCCGCGGCTATATCGAAGTCGAAACGCCGATGATGCAACCCATCCCGGGCGGCGCGGCGGCGCGGCCGTTCGTCACGCACCACAACGCGCTGGATCTGGATCTTTACCTGCGTATCGCGCCGGAGCTTTATCTGAAGCGCCTGGTGGTCGGCGGGCTGGACCGCGTGTATGAGATCAACCGCAATTTCCGGAACGAGGGTATTTCCACCTCGCACAATCCCGAATTCACGATGCTCGAATTTTACGAGGCCTACAGCGATTATCACGACCTCATGAAATTGAACGAGGAGCTCTTCGCTTCCCTCGCCAGGGAAGTGACCGGCTCAACTTTTGTGAAATACGGCGAGCACGAAATCGATTTCTCGAATTTTCAGCGGCTCTCGATGCGCGAAGCCGTTTGCCGGTACTGGCCCGCCGGCGCGGAGTCCCCGCCCACCATTGCGGAGCTTGCCGCTCGCGGCGGACCCCTAGCCGCGGGACAGCGCTACAACGCGTGGGCGACTTCCTCGGGCCGCGAACCCTTGCTGGGACTCGCCAGCATGAAGGATGGCGAAATTACCGGCCTGCTCTTTGAAACTTTTGCCGAGCCCCGGCTGATTCAACCCACGATTTTGTACGATTACCCGACGGACATTTCGCCGCTGTCCAAATGCCGCAAGGACGATCCCTCGCTCGTCGAGCGCTTCGAGCTCTACGTGGCCGGGATGGAAATTGGCAATGCATTTTCCGAGCTGAACGATCCCATCGAGCAGGAACGCCGCTTCCGCGAGCAAGTGGAAGCCGGAGGCGAGGAAGCCCCGCGCGAAGTGGACATGGATTATATTCGCGCGCTCGCGCACGGCATGCCTCCCGCCGCGGGCGAGGGCATCGGGATCGACCGCCTCACCATGCTGTTCACCGATACACATTCCATCCGCGAAGTCATCCTGTTTCCGTTGCTGCGACCTGAGGCGTCCGGACAGAGCGCAGCGGCGGCGGGCGCATCGAATTCCACCGAGCAGGATTCAGGCGAAAAGAAATGAAGTTCGCGTGGCTGGTCGCGCGGCGCTACTTGCGGTCGCCCTATAAGCCCGCGGTGCTGCGGCTCGTCACGCTTTTCTCCGTGATTGGAATCGGTGCGGGCGTTGCCACGCTGGTTATTGCACTGTCGATGAACACGGGCTTTCGCCGCACGATTCAGGATCGCTTGCTCGGCGTCTCTGCTCACGTTAATTTGACGCGGCCCGGCGCGGAAGGCATCGAGGATTACGGCGCGCTGGCCGATAAGTTGAGCCATGTGGACGGAGTGCGAAGCGTTGCCCCCGCGATTTATCTGACTGTGCTGCTTTCGGGCGGCGGGCACGCGCGCGGCGTGGTGATCAAGGGCATCGACCCGGAACGCGAACGCCGCTTCGATGACGCTTTGCGCCGCATCGTTTCGGGCGCCGCGGATTTCACGCCGGATGCCGACGGCTTCGACTCCATTGTCATCGGCCATCTCATGGCGGACGAACTCAACCTCCGCACGGGGGATTACGTCACGCTGACGAGCCCTGAAGGACGCCTCACACCCTACGGAATGGTGCCGCGCTCGCGGCGCTTTCGCATCGCCGGCGTGTTCAATTCCGGCTTCTACGATTACGACGCCAACTGGGTCTTCGCCAAGCTGGCCGCGGCGCAAAATCTTGCCGGCGTCGGCGACGTGGTGAGCGTCCTCGAATTCCGCGTGAACGATGTGGACCGCGCCGCGGAAGCGGCCCGCGCGATCGAGGCGGCCGCCGGCGCGGGATACATGACGACGACCTGGGAAGACGAAAATCGCGCTCTCTTCCGGGCGCTGCGTCTCGAGAAACTCGTCACCGCGCTGTTCATCGGCCTGATAACGTTCGTCGCCGGCCTGAATATTTTGGTCGTGCTGTCGATGAGCGTCACCGACCGCGCCCGCGACATTGCGGTGCTTATGTCGCTCGGTGCCTACCGCCCGCAAGTCCGCAACATTTTCATGCTCCAAGGCCTGACCGTCGGCGTGATCGGCACCGTCTCCGGCCTCATCATCGGCTACACCGTCGCGTGGGCGGCCGGCTCGTATCACCTCATCCCGCTCGACCCGCAGGTGTACTCCGTGCCCTACGTGCCGTTTGTGTCGAGCGCCCTCGACGGCATGTGGATCGCCGCCGCCGCCCTGGCCATCAGCGTCGCCGCCACGCTGATCCCCGCGCGCGCCGCCTCGCGCATTTTGCCGGTGGATATTCTTCGCTACGAGTAGGACGGGCTTCAGCCTGTCTTCTTTTGATTTCTGTCAGTGCTGCAGAAGTCAAAAGCAGACAGGCTTCCAGCCTGTCTTACTAGAACCCCGCCTGCTATTTGCCCCACAAACGGTGGGGGAGCAAATACGTCAGGCCGGCGAAGGCTTCCCAGCGCGTCGATGTGCCCGTCAAACCCTTGTCGAAGCCTGCGTCGAATACCAGGTTTTTGCGGGCGGCGTAGCTTACTGCCCAGAGGTTGCCGATGGCGTTGCCGCGCAGGAACGGTTGAGAGAAGCGCCAGATTTCGCCGGAGAGGGCGAAGCCTTTGCCGAGCGGGTGGGAGATCGAGAGCGTTTGGCCAAACTGGAGCCTGTGGACCGGGCCTTCGAGTTGTTCGTTGAAGATGGCATTCGCGTCGTAGTGGAAACCCTTTACGTCGGCGCTGGCGTAGAAAATCGCGGAGTTTCGCGGGCTGCCGACGTCGAGTTCGGGGGCGCCGCCGTCGTAGATGCGGCGGGAATAGCTGGCGGCGAGGGTGGGCTTCGCGCCTTCGCCATGCAGCAAGACGAACTGCGCGCCGAGGAAAACTTCCGCTACGCCGTTAGCCGAAACGCCGTTTACCGTGTAGTGAACAGCGGGTTCGGAAGACTCGGTAAATTCCAGGCGGGGGGTGACGGCGAGTTTGATGACCTCGTTGAACTCGTAGCGCGTGGAAAATTCGGGCGAGGTCGTGGCGCCGAGCGTGCCGGTTTCAAATTGCAGGTACCCGACCGGAGTGAGCGTGGCGGGATTGCTCACAGTGGGGCGCCCGGGATTGGCTTCGGGCTCGTCAGAATCGTCGCCCGATTCGGGCGTTGATTTCGAGGCCGGTTGCGGCGCGGTTTGCGCAGCGGGTTGCTGAGCTTGGCCGGCCGCGAGCCGGCCGGCGCTCGCCGCGGCGAGAATCACGAAGAGGAGAGCAGATCGAATGAGCCGCTTCGTAGGCAGACAATCGTTACGCTCGCCAAACGGATTTCCGATACGCATCGCGACGATGGTATCCCATATCTGCTAAATTGAAGAGCAAGGTACAGTTTGGATACCCATTGGCGGCCTCACGTCCTGGAATCGGTTGGGCAGCACCTCGGCCCGCTATCCCAGCCACCGGTTTTCGAAATACCCAGACCAGAAAAATTCGATGCGGCTTTTAGCTCTTTGGCGTTCCGGTTGCACTTATAATGGGGTAAGCATCGCAGTCCTGAAAGTTGCGCCCAATAGGCGCAAGGCGTCATCCGGCCCGTATTAGAATTGCCGCCGTATCAATGACTTAGGGGGCCAGGAGGCGAGTGCCAAAAAGAGACACTATTTCCACAGGCACTCACAGGGCAATTATGTGAAATCGTTTGTCCCCGTGAGCGAGTGACCTCAGAATGGCAGGCCGGCAATTGGACGGCGCGGCGAAAAACGGCATCTAACTATAGATAAGACGTGAACACGTTTTTGGATTGTCGCGAGACACAATCGGGTCGGACCCGACTGAAATTCCGAGCATCGATGACGGCAGAGACGACAACTTCGGCAAAAACTCCGGCGAGCGCCGCGCTGCATGCAGGCGCGCTGATTGAGACGCTGGATTTGCGCAAGACGTATGGCGCGGGCGGGTCCGAAATCACGGTGCTCGATGGCATCACGGTGAATGTCGAGCCGGGAAAATTGATTGCGGTGATCGGCCCTTCGGGAGCGGGAAAAAGTACTTTTCTGCATCTGCTGGCCGCGCTAGACACGCCAACAAGCGGTACAGTATACTTCGAAGGGAAAGCGATAGATTCGTTTCAGGAAAACGAGCTTGCGAATTATCGCAATCGGTCGTTAGGTTTTGTATGGCAGAGGCACCACCTTTTGGCCGATTTTACGGCGGCCGAAAACGTGGCCATGCCGCTGCTGATGCGCGGCGCAGGGTACGATGAGGCGCTCGAAACCTCCGAACGCTGGCTCAGGGAAGTCGGCCTGGGAGCGCGGCTTAAACAGCGTGCGGGGGAGTTGTCCGGAGGCGAGCAACAGCGCGTGGCAATCGCCCGCGCGCTTGTGCAAAAACCAGCCCTGTTGCTGGCCGATGAACCCACCGGAGATCTGGACGAGCGAAACGCAATGGCGGTTTTCGAGCTGATGCAGCGGCTGCATCGCGAGCACCAGCTCACCTCCATCCTGGCAACGCACAATACGGTTCTGGCGGGGCGCGCAGATCGCGTGCTGCAGTTAGAGCACGGAAAGCTCCGGCCGGTGGAAGCGTAGACCAAAGCCCTGGTTCCTGTACTGAGGGAGAAACGAGTTGACCCGTGTTTGAACGCTACACAGAGAAGGCACGACGCGTCATATTTTTTGCGCGCTACGAAGCCAGCCAGTACGGGTCCCCGTACATCGAGACCGAGCATTTACTGCTCGGCCTGATGCGCGAGGACAAGGCGCTGGCCAATCGTTTTCTGCGTTCTCACGGCTCGATCGAGTCGATCCGCAAAGAGATTGAACAGCGCATCACGATTCGTGAGCGCATCTCCACGTCCGTCGAGGTGCCGCTCAGTCAGGAATCCAAGCGCATCCTGAATTTCGCCACGGAAGAAGCAGAGCGCCTCGGGCACCGGCACGTCGGCACGGAGCATTTGCTGCTCGGAATCCTGCGCGAAGAGAAGTGCTTTGGCGCGGAAATTTTGCAGGAGCGCGGCCTGCGTCTTTCGACGCTGCGCGAAGAACTGGCCCGCAGCGCCGGTGAAAAAGCGCCCGCCGCGCGCCCTAAAGAGACCTCACTGCTCGCGGAATTCAGCCGCGACCTGACGCAAGCCGCGCTCGAAGGCCAGCTCGATCCGCTGGTGGGCCGTGAGCGCGAACTCGAGCGCGTCATTCAAATCCTGTGCCGCCGCACGAAAAACAATCCCGTGTTGATCGGCGAGCCGGGAGTGGGCAAAACCGCCATCGTTGAGGGCCTGGCGCAGCGCATTTCCGACAGTGACGTTCCGCCATTTCTTGCTGACAAGCGCATTCTTTCTTTGGATCTTTCCCTGATCGTCGCGGGCACGAAATACCGCGGCCAGTTCGAGGAGCGGCTCAAGACCATCATGAAGGAATTGATGGAGAGCCAGAACTCGATCGTCTTCATCGACGAGCTGCACACGCTTGTCGGCGCCGGATCGGCGGAAGGTTCGCTCGACGCAGCAAACATTTTGAAACCCGCGCTTTCCCGCGGCGAAATCCAGTGCATCGGCGCGACAACGCCCGGCGAATACCGCAAGTCCGTCGAGAAAGACCGCTCGCTGGAACGGCGTTTCCAGGCCGTGAAAGTGGGCGCGCCATCCGAGGACGAAGCGATCCTGGTGCTCGAGGGCGTGCGCGAACGCTACGAGAAATTCCACGCGGTCAGCTACACGGACGAAGCCATCCGCTACGCCGTCTATCTTTCCAGCCGTTACATTCCGGACCGCTTCCTGCCGGACAAGGCCATCGACCTCGTCGACGAAGCCGGCGCGCGAGTGAAGCTGCGCCAGGCCACGCTGCCCGATGAAGTGGCCGAAGTGCAAAAGCGCGTGAAATTCATCACCCACCGGATGGAAACCGCCATCGCCAATCACGAATTCGAGAAGGCGCGCTTTTATTCCGAGGAAGAGCGGAAAGAAAAAGAAAATCTGCGCGCCGTTCGCGAGCGGTTAAAGCTCGACGACACGCACACCGGCATCGTCACGCGCGAGGACATCGAGGACGTCGTAGCGCGCTGGACCGGAATCGCCGTCAGCTCGATCAAGGAAGACGAGCAGCAGAAACTGCTGCGCATCGAGATCGAACTGCACAAGCGCGTCATCAGCCAGGACAAATCCATTACCGCGCTGGCCCGCGCCATTCGCCGCAGCCGCGCCGGACTGAAGGCTCCGGGGCGCCCCGTCGGGTGCTTCCTGTTCCTCGGCCCGACCGGCGTCGGCAAGACGGAAGTCGCGCGGCGCCTCGCCGAATTCCTGTTCGGCAGCGAGAAATCCTTGATCCGCTTCGACATGTCCGAATACATGGAGAAACATTCCGTTTCCAAGTTGATCGGCGCGCCTCCAGGATACGTGGGATACGAAGAGGGCGGCCAGTTGACCGAGCGCGTGCGGCGCACGCCCTATTCCGTGATTTTGCTGGATGAGGTCGAAAAGGCCCACCCGGATGTGTACAATATCCTGCTCCAAGTTTTCGAGGACGGGCAATTGACCGACGGGCTGGGCAACACGGTCGATTTCCGGAACACGATTCTGATCATGACCTCGAACCTCGGCGCGCGGCACCTTCAGAAGCGGGCCACCATGGGATTCCAGTCGGCCGCGGAAGAAGGCACGGCGAAGAGCATGGACGATCTAGTGCTCAGCGAAGTGAAGCGCGTGTTCAATCCCGAGTTCTTGAACCGTCTCGATGAAATTATTCTGTTCAACCCGTTGGGTGACGAAGACCTGCTCCGCATCATCGATCTGTTGGTCGGCATGACCAATGACACTTTGATCCACCGCCAGGTGCAGATCGTGCTGACGCCGGAAGCGCGCCAGTGGCTCCTCGAGAAAACGTGCGGGGATCGCAGTTATGGCGCGCGGCCGTTGCGGCGGGCGCTGCAGAAGTACGTCGAAGATCCGTTGTCGGAAGCGCTGATTCAGGGGGGCCTGCAGCGCCCGGCCACGCTGGAAGTCTACGTAACAAATGACGGGCTCGGATTCCGACCGGTGGTCGAAGCAACCCCGGTATCCCACTAGCGAATCCTACGCGCGCAGGCCGGGCTCACACTCTTGAGCCCGGTTGGGGGGAGCGTACAATCTTGTTTCGGGGGAAGCGGCCCTGATGTGTTTCCGGGCCGTAGTAAAATATTCGTGTTTTGGCACGGGACTGCGCGCAAGCATGCTCTGTTTGCTTGCCGCCGTTGTCGTGTGTCTTGTGCCCGCCACCCCCGCTCGTTCCCTTTCCGCGCAGGCGCCGCAACAGCCGGCTGCATCCGTGCCTGCGGGAACTCCCACCATTGAGCGCATCGAATTTCAAGGCAATCGCAGAATCCGCAGCGAAACGCTTCGCGCGCGCATCTTTTCCCGGCCCGGCGACCCGGTCAACGACGACGCCCTGCGGCGGGATTTCCACGCCCTGTGGAACACGCAATATTTCGAGGACATCCGGCTCGAAATTGAGGACAGCGCGGACAAGCCCAATCAGAAAATCGTTATTTTCTACGTGACCGAGCGCCCGATTGTCCGCCGCATCGAATACAAGGGCAACAAATCGGTTTCGGAATCGGACATTCTCGACCGGTTCAAGGACCGCAAAGTCGGCCTCTCGATTGAGAGCCAATTCGATCCCACGAAAATCAAGAAAGCGGAAGTCGTTTTGAAAGAGTTGCTCGCCGAGCACGGCCGCCAGTTCGCCACTGTCAAGCCCACCTTTGAGCGCCTCCCCGGCACGAACGCCGTAAAGCTCACGTTCAACATCAATGAAGGTCCCAAGGTCAAAGTGGGGAAAATTCTCATCACGGGAAACACGGCGTTCTCCGCCGGCAAAATCATTCGCACCATGCGCAATTCCAAGCCTTACGGGATTCCGCTTGGACCGGTGCCACCCTACTTCATTCCGGTACTCTCCAAGACCTTTGACCGGCCGAAGCTCGACGAGGACATGGAAATCGGCATCCGCGGGCTGTACCAGGACAATGGTTATTTCAAAGTGCTCGTGAAAGATCCGATCATCCAGAACGTGACTCTCAATCAGGGCATGCTTCCCAAGGGCGTTCCACTGGTGGGAGTCCACCAGGGCCGGGCCACCAACATCACGATTCCCATCGAGGAAGGCGAGCGATACCGCATGGGCACGCTTCATGTGCGCAACGCGAATCCCGATGAAGGCCTCTTTTTCAAAACCGCTTACCTGGAATCGGTATTCCCCATCAAGAAGGGCGAGATCTTCAGCGTGGCCAAGGTCCGCAAGTCGATCGAGGATTACACCAAACTGTACGGAAATTTCGGGTTCATCGATTTTACCGCCGTGCCGGATACGGAAGTGGACGAAGCGACCAAAACAATCAACCTGACATTTGCCTTCGACCAGCAAAAACAATTCTTCGTCCGGCGCATCGATTTTAGCGGGAACACCGGCACGCGGGACAAAGTCATCCGCCGCGAGCTGCTCCTCAATGAAGGCGACATGTTCCGCAACAATTTGTGGGAGCTGAGCCTTTTGCGCCTCAACCAGCTGGATTATTTCGAAGCGGTGAAGCCGGAGAACGCCGAGATCAAGCGCAACGTCAAGCAAGGCACAGTGGACATTCTTCTGAAGCTCAAGGAGAAGGGGAAGCAATCCATCAGTTTGACGGGCGGCGTCAGCGGCTTCGCCGGCAGCTACATCGGCTTGACTTATCAGACCAATAATTTCCTGGGGCTCGGCGAAACCCTTACCCTCAGCGGCGAACGTCGGCACGCTGCAACGCAATGTTTCCTTCGGCTTTACCGAACCCTACCTGTTCGACCGGCCGATCAGTACCGGATTCACGGTCTTCGCCAGCCGCTACAATTTCAACCAGGCGCAACAATATTCGCTGGCATTGGGTTATCAGGTGCAGCTCAATCCCAATACGGTGCAGAATTACATTCAGAATAGCAGCGGCTTTACCGTGTTCGCCAGTTACCCCCTGAAAAAACTGGGCTTCACCCGCCTGGGCTTGACGTATGGATTTACCGACACGAGCATCACTGGCTTGAGCACGGCGTCCACGGCGCTGTTCAACGTCCTGCAATTTCAACAGCTCGAGGGGCCGTCCTCGCTCTCCGGCATCCATGAGAGCAAGGTGACTCCCACCTTGAGCTACAACTCGGTGGACAGTCCGGTGAACCCCACCCGCGGCAAGAGCCTCTATCTTTCCAGTTCTTTCGAGGGAAGCATTCTGGGCGGGAACGTGAACACCGTTTCGGAAATTTTCGAGGGCAAGTACTTTCGCCCGAATTATCACCGCCGGAATGTCATCGCCATGCGCGTCCTGGCCGCCTTCGAGACGGGATACAGCGGCAAGGTGATCCCCCCCTTCAGCAGATTTTATCTGGGCGGCGAGGACACGTTGCGCGGATTCGACATCCGCACGGTTTCCCCGATCGTGTTTGTGCCGACGCTTACCACGACTTCGGCTTCGTATCTGAATCCGCAAAGGTTGGATGCCAACGGGAATCCCACAGCCGGGACGGTCAGCATTCCGACGCTGAGTTATCAAACTTCGTTTCCCGGCGGTGATACCGAGCTGGTCGGGAATTTTGAGTACCGCATCCCCTTATTCCCGCACGTGGCCCTGTCGATTTTTGGCGATGCGGGCGCGACCGGCGCGCTCCGGCAGGACCAACTGCAGCTCAATTCCGCCGATTACACGACACTCGCGCAACAGTTTCCGGGAACAAGCATTTCTCGAACGCTCCAGTTCCAGCCGGGCACGAATTTCAAGCCTCGCACATCGGCGGGATTGGAACTGGTCGTGCAACTCCCCATTGTGCAAGCGCCGTTCCGTATCTATTGGGCCTACAATTTCAACCGGGAGGCGGAAGTGATCACCGCGCCCCAGACGCAATTCCCGGGCCCGGTATCGGCGCTCACCACTCCCTGCGTCCAGTCGACCACCGATCCGAATCAGTGCCCCTGGAATATCTACAAGGCCCAGGTGCCGCTGACGGATATCTGGAATGCGCAGGTGGCGCCGCAAATTATTAGTTTATTCAACAATCCGCAGAAGACGAATTTCTTCGATCCGGTGCGCACCTTCCGGTTCACTGTGAGCCGGACGTTTTGATTGCGGATTTTGCCGCGCGGAATTTACACTGTGGGGTTTGAAGTTTGGAAAATCTGGTGAGAGCCAAAGGTCAATGCTCGTGCGACGAGGGCGAAGGTCGAGAAATTTTGGGAGGACTGGGATGAGTTGGTGGAAGTTTTCTACAATACTCACTCTCGCGGCTGCGCTGGGAGCCCTGGGTTGCGGCGGGAGCAGCTCCTCTGGCGTTACCATTACAATTTCGCCGACCACCGCCAGCGTGATTACCAACCGGACGCAGCTGTTCAGCGGACTGGTGACCGGTTCGAGCAATACGGCGATTACCTGGACTCTGGTTTGCGCCACCGGCGTGGCCGCAAACTCCTGCGGCAGCATCGACGCAGCCGGACTCTACACCGCGCCGGCTATGATCCCAACGACGACTTCCAACGGCACGACCACGATCGCCCCCACGGTCACCATCACAGGCACCGCGCAAGCCGATACGCACCAAAACCGCGACAGCCACCCTGACCATCATTACCGGGATCAGCATCGTCATTACGCCGGTCAACGCTACCGTGGGCACGGGAGAGACGTTCCTATTCACCGCGACCGTCAACAATCCGGGATGCAATACCATCTCGAACACCACCTGCGACAATGTCACCTGGTCGCTTTCCACCACGCTTACTGGCATCGGGACCATTGGCTCGAGTACCGGTCTTTATACCGCCCCCGGCACGGTTCCCTCGCCCAGCACGGTCATCATCACGGCCACTTCGGTGTCCGATACTTCGGTGACGGCCACCGCGACGGTCACCGTAGTGACCGCGACGACTCCCACGGTGACCTCGGTTAGTCCGAACTTTACGGCACTCGGCGGGCTCTTCCAGGATGTTTACATCACCGGGACGAATTTCATCTCCACGGACAATGTTTTTCTCAACCCCAACTCCCCCAATAGCATCGAGTTGGCGTCGAGCCTGATTTCGCAAGTATCCAGTTCCCTTATCCGGGCGCGCATTCCGGACTATCTCCTGGCCTCGCCGCCGCCGAAAGGGATCCTGCAGGTCGGCGTCTCCGAGCAATCCGGGGCGGTTCAGACATGCATGACGGACGCGTCGCTCTGCCAGATTACGGTGGCGGGCGTGCGCCCCGGGGTTGTCGGACCTACCCCTGACAGCATCCCGCAAGGCACGGCGGGGGTTCTGTCTTTCGGAGTGGATGGAGGATTCTTCGGAACGGGCAGCAATCCCGCGTCGCCGGCCGTGAGCGCGACCTTCAACGGCCAGTTGCGGGCGATTCAGCTGCCGGGCAGCGGAACCATAGGCAGCACGCGGCAATTGAGTGTCACGATTGGAGGCTCGTCAAACTCGGCCGATTTCACGGTGCCTGGCCTATATCCTGTCACCGTGAAGAGTGCCACGGACCCCACGAAATTCGCGGTCACCAATCTGGCAGTCCAACCGACTTACAATCCTCCCTCGGCGACCACCATCCCGGTCGGCTCGATTTCAGCCTCGGCGCCGAGCGATGTCGCGATCAACCCGGCGACGGGCATTGCCGTGGTAGCAAACAAGGGGTCGAACGACATTAGCCTGATTAACCTGACGACCGCCACTCCTACTTTCATCACCAACATTTGCACGGCGGCAGTCGGAGCAGTTCCCCCGTGCCCCTCTTCCGGGCCCACCGGCGTAACGGTCGACTACGTTCGAAATATCGCCCTGGTGGTGAATGCTACGTCGAAATCGATTGCGGTTGTGGACCTCAATGCGCAGGCTGTTACGTCTGTTAACCCTATCCCGCTCGGAACTTCAGGCATCGCGGACACTCCGTCGGCAATTGCCGTCAACCCGGTCACTGGCCGCGCGCTGGTATCCATGCAGCAGACAAATTATGGAATCCTGGTGGACGAGGTGAATCCTCCATTTTATGCGGGCATTGTGTCCATCAGCACGGGACCAAATACGCGTGTGGCCGTTGAGCCGCATCTCAATTGGGCATTGGCGACGCCAGGGCAGCTTGGCTCGGTGGGAATTGTGGACCTGAATCAGCAGTCCATGAACGCGATTACCGCCATCTCCCGGACAAATGATGGGATCGGGGACAACGTGGTCACTGTCTCGGTGCAAACGACCGCGTCTTCTCCACCGTTGTCGGTGCAGGTCGGAGATGCCGTCTATATTCAGAATATTCAATTCCCATCGGGCACCGATCCCACGATCGCCGCGCTTGCGCCCAGTTTCAATGGGTTCTACTCCGTGTCGTCCATCGGGCCGGGTCCCAATCAATTCAGTTATAACCAGACAGGCGCGACACTGCCCAACGTGGCGACGCAATCGGTTCCGCAGGGCGCCACGGGAGCCGTAAACTATGCCCAGGCGGTGGCGACTGTCAGCTTGGCGGAGACGATTCAGGGGATTGGAATCAACCCCGAGACGCAGCAGGCTGTTTTGCTCGATCCGTCATCGAACGCAGGCGGGAACGTTACCTTTTTCAGCCTGATCGACCAATCCGTCACCAACCTGGCTCTCAGAGTAAATAATTCCCCGGACGTAGGGACGATTGCCGGGGCTTATAATCCGCTGACCAACACGGTGGTGGCGGTCAATTTCTTTGCCAACACCCTTTCGGTGATCGATCCGACGCAGCCGCGGCGATTGAACGACAACAATTTATTCAACACCCGGCCAGGCCCTGTCGCTGTTGCCATCGATCCCGGCACGAACATCGCGGTGGTGGCCAACCAGACGGACAATACCGTCAGCGTCTTGAACCTGGGCGCCATTCAGACATTTTCCATCACCGGGACGAGCCCGAAGACTTACGTAACCAATTCCACGCTCACCACGGGTCCAACCCCGACCCCGCAAACGCTGACCGTCACCGGCAAGGGCCTCACGTGCGTGAACGGTTCGACGAATCTGAGCGTTCGCCTTGACGGGATTTCCCTTCCCACGTCCTGCGCCGGCAGTGGGGATCGTCTGCTGACTGCCGTCGTGCCGTTCAATCTGCTGACTTCGGCGCGGCGGTTCTCACTGGATGTTTCTGATGGAGCGGGCCGCGTCACGAACGCGGAGGACTTCACGGTGGAGCAGAGCGTGGACGTCACCGGTTGCTCGCCGACCCCGCTGCCCTCGGGCGTTTCCATCGACCCGCAGCAAAACATCGCCGCAGTCACATTGTTTGGCTGCAATTCGCTGGCGCTTATTAATCTGGCGACTGGCACGGGGAACTCCGTAATAGTGGGGACGAGCCCCATCGGTGTCGCAGTGCTCCCGCGGCTGCACGTCGCAGTGGTTGCCAACAACGCCGCAGGAACGGCTTCAATCGTCGATGAACTGCTGCAATCGGTGACGCAGACCGTTTCGACGGGTTCCGGGCCGGTCGGTGCGGCTGCCGATGAGGCCACGGGAGAAGTGGCGATCGCCAACAGCGTGGCCAATACCGCTACAGTGGTAAATGCCGTCACTGGAGGGGCCAACACCATTTCAGCGGGCCAGCGGCCCATTGCCGTGGGCTTCAACTACGTCAATCATCAAGTGGCCGTGGCTGCGTCCAGCGGCAATAGCGTGGGAATTTCCGACGGCGCGGCAGGCAGCCAGAATCAGAGCTTCAGCGTGAGCGCGCCGACTTCCGTCATTTACGACCCTGTGCCGACCGATTGCGGCTCCAACAGCAACGGCACCACAACCAATACCACCGGATGCTTTATCGCGGCTTCCAGCACGGGCAATTCGGTGAGCGTGATTGATCCGGTTAGCGGCATTCAAATTACGTTCCGCATTGGCATCAACCCGACCGCGATTGCCTACAACTATCGGACGAGCACGCTGGTCAGTACCAATACCGCGAGCCACACGGTGACGGTTGCCGATTTCCTGGGACAAAAAATCCGGGCGGTCCTGACATTGCCGCCGACGCTCTCGACGAACTCCAATCTGGCGCTCAGCCTGGCGTTTCAAGGATCATTGCAGTACGCGCTGGATATTCACCCGTTTACGAATGTCGCCGTCATCGCGGACACGGCGAATGGGCGCGTGCTGTTTGTGCCCCTGCCGCGCTAGAATGGCGCGGCCAACTCGGGGGACCTCCAGGCGCATCGCAACGGGTACCGGAAAAGAGCTCGGCATGGCCGCGGGTTCGATCGGATCGAGGGTGAGCAATTCCGATTGACGCCCGTGAATGGGACCGCTATAATCCGCGATTTGTGATTTTCCAAAGGGAAAGAAGGAGTGAGGATGATTGTCAATTCACGTTCCATTTGGTACGCTGGCCGCGCTGGCCATGTTATGCCTGGCCCCGGTTCGCGGCGTCCGCGCGCAGGGCGCGGCGAGCGCCGCGGCGGCGCCCTCCAAGATCGCCGTCATCAACGTCCGTAACGCCATCGTGGCCACGGCGGAGGGCAAGCAGGCGCAGGCGCAATTGCAATCGCAATTCGCGCCGAAACAAAACGAACTGCAAGGACTTCAAAAACAGATCGAAGATCTGCAGCGCAAGCTGACGGACGGGGCGCGCACGCTGAGCGATGACGAAAAAGCGAAATTGCAACGCGAGGGCGAGCTGCTTTCTCGACGCCTGCAGCGGGGCAATGACGACCTGAACGAGGAATTGAACGCCGCGCAGGGCGAACTCGTCGACAGCATTGGCCGCAAGATGCTCGAAGTGCTGGATCGCTATTCCCGTGAGAACGGTTTTACCGCCGTGCTGGACACCTCCGCCCAGGGCAGCCCCGTCGTCTACGGATCGTCAAATTCAGACATCACGCAGGAAATCGTGCGTTTGTACGATCAGGCCTATCCGATCAAGGGCGGGGCTGCTGCGGCTCCGGCTGCTCCGAAGCCGACGGCTCCGGCTCCCGCACCCGCGAAGAAGCCGACTCCGTAAAGCTGCTCTCTCACCGGTTAACCATCCTTGTCTGCCGCGGCAGCCAAGGATGGTGGTTTTCGGATTCCCACACTGAGCAACACGATCCTCGCGGAACCTAAGCTCCTGTCTTTTGAAAAGTTCAATAGGCAGGGCAACCGGCACGCCCCTCCAAGTCCTGGGGGAAGAGGCCTTTCATTTTTATCTGCGACGTTCGCGCTCGGGTCGTCTGGTAAAGACTTGGGTGACAAAACTATTCTGACCCGGCACCACTACGCTCGGACCCTCCAGCGCGGCCTGAATTTCCGTGGCGACCTTAACTCCATTGTGGAATTGAGCCTTCGAGATTACGAAGTCGATGATCACCACCGGGGGCGGCGTCGCGACGCCGAAAACAGTAAGCGAGATCGTGCCGGTCCCGTCCGGGTTCACAGTGTACTGGCCGGAATAGGAGATTGATTTTACGGTGCCGCCCACGATGACGACGCGAGCGCTGCCGCCCGTAAAATCACCCCTGCCATCGAACTGGGCTGTGCCAAGCAGGCGAGCCACATCGCCGCTGTAAGCGCCCACGAAAGAATAATCCCCTTCCAGGCTTTCTGCCGTGTAGGGATTTTCCTCGGCACGGATTGCCGAGGGAACGATCATTGTGGCGAGGAGGAATAAAACGGCCAGGGCTGCCGCCACGTTCAATAGCCGAGGATGCTTCGTATTCCCTCGAACTTCCATTTTCCGAAACTCTTTATGCATCAAGTTCATGCGCGATCTCCTTTAAGAATGAGTCCAGGAGCCAGACCAAACCGGTTTCACCCTGAGTTCACAGAGTTCAACTCGCAAGCGCAGCTGGATACCTGTTTGGGACGATTGTTCAGCGGCGGGGGACGATGCCACCGGGAAATTGAGCGATGATTCTCTGCTTGCCGCCGCGGGCTGTCAAGGACCAGTACCCGGGGAACTGCGGCGCATGGCCCACGATTGAAAATTACAAAGTGTTGGTCACTGGGAAGTTTATTCGCGGAATAATTCGAAAGCCTGGCCTGCGGCGCCGGACACTGGAACGGAGTGGATTTTGGGGCGCGAATGCAATTACTTCTTTTTCCTGCTTGATTTGCGTCGCCCGGCTCGCGGAGAGGGCTTCAGGCCCAGGCAGGTCCGTTCGGAACTGGTCAATTTCCTTCCCATAATATTTCGGAGGATGCGCTCGGGTGGAATCACCTTTTTGTTGCGGGTCCCGGGATGTTTATGCTTTTTCTTCAAACTGCACCGTGATCAATTTCAGATGGCCGCTTAATATGATCAGTCATAAAAGCACTTATTCCTAAATGCAGATTCAAAACAGGAATGCCCTGATTCCTGGCTCAAGGATCCTCTTATCTAAATCGACACGACACCGATAAGGATATTCCATTCGTGCTTTTACCGCAATCAATTCTGCCAATTCTGCCAACAGGTCCCTTTGATCAGGCGCTGCGAGTCCACAAGATCCTTCACCGAAACAATCCTTTGAATGAGCCCCGGGCCGGCAGGCCCATTGCAGATTGAGAGATTGGCATTAAGGAGTTTGCTTTACTTGGCCTAAGGTTGAAGTTCCATGTTCTTTTTCACTGCTTTCCGGTGGAAGGACTTTGGCGCGGGGTCCCTGCGGCGCAACTGAATATCCTGAAAGGTCTTGATCAATTCGCGCCGCAGCGCGGCTTGAATAATTTTCGACCGGCGCTCCTTTCGCGCCACACGGCTCACGTAGGACGGATCGACATGAAGCTGACGGGCCACCCGCCGGTATAGACCCCTGATCAGAGAGGCCAGGTTAACGGGAGGGTGCGCGAGCGTGATATGGTTCCCCGAACGCGGCTTTTTCTTCGCCTTCCGCTTCAATGGACGTGCTCTTTTTCTAATCCCGCTGGGCATGAAAGCCTCCGAGACCGGAAGTAGAGGACACTCGTTTGCTGGTTTGTACAAACAAATCGGGAAGAATGCTGTGATCTGCATCACTTCTGAAGCGGGAGTCCGACTCGGAGTTTGCATGCCATCCGGCCGGCCCGATTCTTGAGAAAGCCTCTGAGAACGGCCGGGTGGCGCACATCTTGAACCGGGGTTGAGCTTGCGGGGTGCCCCCCATTCATGTCCGCCGCGGGGGACGAATGCGGGGGTGTTCGGATTTCCGACTAATACACTTTCCGCCGTCGCGGAATCTAAACCCACGCCCTTTGAAAATCGCAAAGGGTGGATTACCGGCACGAGGTTCTATTTCATTGAAATTGCAGGTCGACAGAATTTCAGTGAGCCACAGGCTTCCACGATCTCCAACCGAAGGCTATTTGGCCCCTTCAGTAACTGGATTGGCGACCTGCTTCTTGTATTCCTCCATCTCTTGCGGTGAACAGAGTATCTCTCCCATATCGAAATCGGCCGGCAGCAGGTGAAAAATCAACTTGTCCGCGGCCACCCAGGGCTTGGTATAGAACTTCGGGTCGTCAATCGTTACCGTGAGCTCCAAAATCTCGCGGCTCGGCCGGTGAAACCGTTCCTCCACCCGCAGCTGGTCGCTGTGCGGACGGCCCGCATTATCCAGCCAGGTTTTTTCATTCAGCCCAACCGTCTCGACCACAAACGTGTAATCGTCCACCCAGTGGCCAACCGAATACCCGTAGTACCTGGGGAAGGGATCCTTGGGGAGTTCCCGCCCATCCGTCCAGATGGTGCGGAACACGGTGTAAAATTGATTCAACCACAGCACGTAGTTCGGGGTCTGAACGATCGCCATCGTTTTTAAATTAAACAAATCCGAGCGCGGGAACCCGACCGGGTTGCAGGAGTGCACCGGGTCGTTCACCAGCCCAATTGCAGCTTGTTCTTCTCCCTCTCCCGCCTTATTGGCCATGCGCGCCGCCTTCCCCAGAGGCGGTGTAAGGCACGTCCGGCAAATGCCGGGCGTCATCCGGGAATGACTTCGCGCCCTTTGCCTGGGTCCCTCCCTCCGCAAATCCATCCCATGTGCCGGACAGGTCGCGGCGCGGCGCAGGTTCTGACTTTCTGCCGGCGTATACGGACTTATCTTCCGGCAAGGGCGTATCCCACTTATCGTGGTGCAACCACCAGTCTTGCTTCTGAGCGTCCTGTTGACTGCTTCGGAGGATCGGATTGAGCACGCGGAATGCGCGGGAACATCAAGATCATCAATGCCGCGGCCAGCGGAATGGTCCAGACCACCGCTTGTTTTGGCATTTTGGAAATCCTCCACGGATTCTAGCTGGAGGCAGCCACAGCACATGCACACTGCGCTGCCACACATTTCGGAGCAAACCTGCCGAGCTGCTTGCTCCTCTCCCTCTGGGTCTTTTGCCTAAATGGCTGTTTCGAGTGGTCGCTTTCAAAACCGTGCCGTCGCTCAGCGTGACCTGCCGGATGCGCCCGACGGGCGTGCCGTTCTTGCTGGGCATCACGTCAATCGTGATTTCGTCTCCGGGCTTCAATACAGTGCTGCTCCAGCCAATGCGGAGCATGTCCACCGGACCGCTGGCTTCCGTAACCCAATGCTGCACTTCACCCTTGTCGTCTTTCACGTCGAACTTCAGCAGGCAATGGGGATTCGACCACAGCCATTGCGTCACGGTCCCCTTGAGAGTAACCGTTTTCTCATAGTCGTACGACGCGTTTCCGTGGTGCGCAAACACCGGGACGGAAACCGCGAAGAGGCCGACCAGCACAAACAGAATTGACAGAAGCATATTTCTCACAGCGTCCCTCCAAATCTTCTCCCGGTCGATGGCAACCAAGCTTGCGCCGCCTTCCAGATTGGAGGTAATCTAACACGATGTCCCCCGAACCGATGTTTGGGAAGTGAATTGAGGCGCAGCTTCTTCGGAGTTTCGGTGGTGACGATTGCCGAACTGGGTTTTGACTTTATAGTAGATTTACTATATATTGTTGAGGTGCGATATTGGAGAGCATTCCAACGCCCGTTCCACGCCCGGTTGTGTGGCTGGGAAGCTCGAAAAAGAACATTCGGGATTTTCCAAAGGGCGCGCAAAAACTGCTCGGAGACGAACTGCAGCTGATTCAGTTCGGCGGCATGCCGAAAGACGCCAAGCCCTTCAAAGGCGTGGGAAGCGGCGTGCTTGAGATTGCGCTGCGATACGCGTCGGATGCCTACCGTGTTGTGCTGGCAGTTCAGATCGGCAAGCGGATTTATGTTTTGCACGCATTCCAAAAGAAATCCAAGAGGGGCGCGGAAACGTCCAGGCGGGACGTTGACTTGATAAGAAAGCGATACGCGGAGGCGCGGGAGCTGGCGCATGAACACGAAAAAGCGAAGACCAATTAAGTTTGAGGAAGGTTCCGGCAACATCTTTGCCGATTTGGGGCTGGAGGATGCGGGCGAACTGTATACTCGCGCGCAAATCGGGGTTCACGTTTTTAAAATTCTGAAAGACAGAAAGTTAAAGCAGCGTGAAATCGCAGGGGTTCTCGGGATTGCGCAGCCCGATGTTTCACACCTGATGAACGGACATTTCAGCCGCTTTACCACAGACAAGCTGCTCGATTTTTTGAAGCGCCTGGATCAGAAAGTGAAGATCGAAGTGAGCCGCCATCACAAGGGAGAGCCTTACCGGCAGGTTACATTCGCTTCGTAAGGGTGGGCCACCCGTCCCGACTGGGAATATTTGCCGCAGTTGCGAAGTACGTGTGCTCCTTAAGCCTACTTCGGAATGCCTGCAACGGCTTCCTTGAATTTCATTACAACAGAAATCTTCCGCAGGGTGCCTTCGGGCTGCGCTGACAGAGCGTCGAGCGCCTTCTGAATGTGAGGGTTCCTCGTTTTTACCTTGAAGGAGTCAACAAGAGCCAGTGCTCTTCGGTGGGGTTTTGCCAAGTCAAAATCAATCGTGAAGTCTTGGTCGCCGAACAATCGAAGAAACTGAATGATTTCGGCCTCCCCAAAGCGAGAGATATAACCCTGATAATAGCGATCAGCGGTCGTATCGACACCTTGGTAGTACCCCATTCCGTTTCCAAGGTGGCATTTTACAATAACTTTCACCCATTCAGATCGTGCCGCTCTAGGCACGATTCCAGTTACGGGCAGCGAAGATTGGAGCGCTTGCGCGTGCGGCCCTTCGTTATAAAAGTTGTTCAGGCCATTATGAGCAGCATGAAGATTTCTTAGCTTGTCTAATAATTCTCCAGCCAGCACATCCTCTGAACGGTACTGCTGTCCGTTCACATGGACCAGGAACTCGTCGGCGAAAGTCCGGCGTTGCTGGTCACCCTGCTTGATGAAATGCTCGTGTCTCGCGCCAACCTGAAACTTCCGATCTTCGCTACCCAACTTCCACACGTAGGGGGCAAGGTTGGCGATGTTGGTTCGACAATCTGCTTTCTGCGCGGGGTCAACATAAATCCCGAACAGCGTCCAAAGCAAATCGTCAATGCGCTCGGTCGAAAACTTCTCCAGATCAATTGCAATGATGGGAATATCTTTCGCCAGAATCAGCGTTGTGCGGATATTCATTAGGAGTTGCTTGGTCGCGATAACTGCGTGCTCAGGCTTTGCTGTAATCGCGTATCTGAGGCAGTTTGAGAGCCACGCGATCATTTCCTCGCCTGTGAGTTCGCTCTGATTCGGGTGGGCTGCACTGGCATGATTTCGCATGAAATTGACATGCCGTAAGCGCTCTCGGTTCACATCCGACAGAAGGTCAACGCGGGCGCAGGTATCGATCAAGGTCAGATCATCTAGTAGCCTTAGGTCGTCTTCACTCTGAAGGCGCGAACGGTAGCTCTCCCGTTTTTCTGCAGTATCGAAGAAATACGAAAGGTCGATGTTAGCGGCCAAGCGTCGCAGCGCAAGAATCGTTTCGTCCCAAAGGAAATTTAGCGCCGCATCGAAAAGCCCCACCATAATTGCGACGGAGAATTTACTCAAGTAGAACGCTTTTGTCCGTTCCTCATATGGCAGAACTTCAAGCGTTCGTTGTAAGGATTGGAGAACAAAATATCTTTCTCTTGTATCGACTAATACCTTTTCAGTAGGAAGGCCGAGGCGGTCCAGGAAGCTGGCGAGAGGAGCATGAAATCCTTGGATAGATGTTTCTAGTTCGACGGTGTGGGCGACAACGGTTTTTTCTTCGGGGCCAATAATCAGCCCTCTTTTATCTTTTTCATCGGGGAGCATATTTTAGTTGCTCGCCGAAGGCGGAAGTCACCTAATGTGAAACATTCACCTTTTCGGAGATTTGAAGGCGTACCTTATCATCAATTAGCATAACCTCAAGAAATATCTTATTCAAATGACTCAGTAATTCGGCGTCCGGGCGGGTGGCCCGGCCTTTGAATGATTTTGATCCTGCGGGTGCCCCATCCTTGCGGCTCTTGCAAGGGTGGGGATTTTCGGACCCTCTTCCTCCCGCACATTCCCGATTGTAACGGAATCTAAACCCCCACCCTTTGAAAATCCACAAAGGGTGGGGCACCCGCACCCCAAGTTCAACTTCGAAGGCCGGGCCACCCCCCCTGGATACCAAAGAAATCAAGTCCGCTGGTCCGATGCGTGTTCAAGGTGAATCATTGGGTGCGGCAGGATCGGCTTGGTCGGGTTGAGCGCCGCGCAGCCTAAAAAATTCCTTGCGTGATTCTTCCTGGTGCTTGATCGCCTGTCTGACATCACGGAACAATTCGATAAGTCTATTTTGGGCCTGTTGAAAAACTTCATCCGATACCGCCTCATCCATGCATCCGAGTAATATCGGCCTGAGTAATCCTTGAATGCCCCAAAAGAACTGAGAATCATCGTAAAGACTGACTGACCTTCTTTGTCGTTCGCGCGTAAGGCTAGAAACATGAGTAGAGCCGCCGACGCCGCTTGCATAACGTTTTGTTTGCTGAACTATATTGATTGCTATGACTCGCATGAGGCGAACTGGGATGTCCTCGTCATATAGCCAATCGGCCATCGACCGAGCCAAATATTCTCCGGTTCCCAAAGCATCAAAAGAAGCGACGGGAGAAACGGCTGTATCCGTAACTTTTACAAGCTGCATCTCACCCGACGCAAGCCGGATTCCTGCCAGCAATAAAATCTGCGGCCTGTTCGGATCGTGCATATCAAAAAAGCCCTTAATGTGTCGGTTGTAAACATCGAGAGAGATTTCTTCAAACGCATCCTTTATCCCCTGAACCGTTTTTCCCTTGCCCGCTAAAGACCTTCGCATCTTATCTATGGCCATGTCCGTATAGTCCGTATTCCCTGCATAGCCAAAACGGACGGAGCATTCTTCGTCATCAAAATGCACAATTTTTCTACGCTCGAACTTGGATACCCCTGCGTTATGTTCTGTATCAGCGCAAATCACAATGCCATCAGTACAATTGAAACCAGCGACAATAGTCACGGCTTTCCTCTCTGGAAGCCGCCCAAATATTGGCCTTGAGATGTGAGGGAGAAACGGCTTCGGGTGTGTCATCTAAACACACCTCGCCGCGTAGGGCAATTGCCATACCAATCCCCCGCAGGGTATTTTGGATGCGAACTGAAACATGCGAGTTGAAACTGACCCAGTACCCGGCCCCTCTGCGGCTTGCTTTTGAAGGTACGGGTGACTATACTGGAAAAGCCTAAGCCGGTCGAAAGCCTCAGTGGGCGAGAGCCCACTTTTTTGTTGGGCGGAGGCCGGAACGCAATGTGGTGTCTCTGATGGGAGCATCGCGCCGGGTTCGAGGGCGACGGGAAGCGGGAACGGGTGCGGGCCGAATTTGGAGCCTGCTAGGAACTATGGAACTGGAGCGCATCCGCGAGGCGGCCGAGCGCGTGGCGCGGTCGCTGGGCATGGACGTGGTGGACGTGGAATGGAAGGTTGGCAAGCAACGCTTCCTGCGCGTCTATATCGATAAGCCGGAAGGCATCAGCCACAAGGATTGCGAGCACGGTCAGCAACCAGTTGAGCGTAATCCTCGACGTCGAGGATTTGGTTCCGGGGCCGCACTATATTCTGGAGGTCAGTTCTCCGGGCCTGGACCGGAAGCTCACGAAGCCGGCGGAATTCGAGCGCTTCGCCGGGCGGCTGGCGAAAATTTCCACGAACGAGCCGGTGGAGAACCAGAAATTTTTCGAGGGCCGTCTGGCGGGCGTCGCCGACGGCAAGGTGCAGATCGAAGTGAAAGGCCGGGTGATTGCTTTGCCGATGGAAGGAATTCGCAAAGCGAACCTGGTGGTTGAGTTTTGAGATGAGGGACAGATGGCCAATCTGCTGTATCAGACGATTGAGCAGATCAGCCGGGAAAAGCACATTGAACCGGAGGTGATTGTCGCGGCGATCGAAGACGCGATGATCGTCGCCGCGCGCAAGTTTTACAAGACCGAAGAAGACCTTCGCGCCAAGTTCAATCCAGATTCCGGGCAGGTCGACGTGTTTGCCGTGCGCCCGGTGGTCGAGGAAGTTACCGACCCGAAAAAAGAATTCACGCTGGCGGAAGCCAAGCGAATCGACCCCAACGCCGAAATCGGCGGCGAGATCGTCATTCCCAAGCCCACCGACGTGCTGGGCCGCATCGCCGCGCAAACCGCAAAACAAGTGATCATGCAGAAGGTGCGCGAGGCCGAGCGCGACACCATCTTCAACGAATACAACGGCCGCGTCGGCGAGCTGGTGAATTGCGTCGTCAAGCGCACCGAGGGGCCGGACGTGATCGTCGATCTCGGACGCGCCGAAGCGCGCATGCCCAAGCGCGAGCAGTCGCGCCTGGAAACCTACAACATCGGCGACCGCCTGCGCGTCGTGATTCGCGCCGTGGACCGCTCCGCGAAGGGACCGCAGGTGATCGTCTCCCGCGCCGATCCCATTTTAGTGCAGCGCCTTTTCGAGATGGAAGTGCCGGAAATTTACGACGGCACCGTGCAGATTCGCGCCGCCGCGCGCGAAGCCGGCGAGCGCACCAAGATCGCGGTGCAGAGCCGCGACAAGGACGTCGATCCGGTGGGCGCGTGCGTGGGCATGAAGGGCATGCGCGTGCAATCCATCATCCGCGAATTGCGCGGCGAAAAAATCGACATCATCCCCTATTCCGAAGACACCGTGCAGTTCGCGCAGAAGGCGCTCTCTCCCGCCAAGGTGACGCGCGTTCAGATCATCGATCCCGAAACGCGCCATCTGGAAGTGATCGTCGAAGACACGCAGCTTTCGCTCGCCATCGGCAAGAAGGGCCAGAACGTGCGCCTGGCCAGCAAGCTGATCGGCTGGAACGTGGACATCAAGAGCGAGGAAGAAAAGCGCCAGGAAATCGAAGCGCAAATGACCGCGCTGACGGCTCCCGGAACGCCGCTCTCCGAGCTGAAGGGCGTCGGGCCGAAAACCATCGAACGAATTGAAGCGCACGGCGTCAGCTCCATCGAAAAACTCGCCGACATGACGCCGGAACAGCTCACCGAAATTCCGGGCATCGGCGAAAAAATGGTCGAGAAGATTCAGTTGTCCGTGGCCGCCTATTTCCAGTCGCTGGAAAATCCGCAGCCGGAAACGCGAATCGCTCGAGGCGCTGGCCGAGCAGGAAACCGCGGAGGACGCCGCGGAACAGGCGGACGCCGCCGAGGAAACGGCCGAAGCCGCGGATGTTGCGGCGGAAGAACATCGAGGCTCCGACGGAAGCGGAAGAAATCGCGGAAGCCGCGGCAGCGCAGGGCCAGGCCGGCAGCGCGGAGCCGGATGCGCCAACCGAAGATTCAGACGAGCACGGAAACAAGTAGCCGCCCCGGAGGGCAATGACCGATTCGAATCAAATCCGAATCAACGAACTGGCTCGCGAGCTCGAGGTCAAGGCAAAGGCCATCATTGACTATTTGCCCGAAGCCGGCGTTACCGAGAAAAAAACGCATTCCAGCTCGATCGAAGTAGAAGCCGCGGTAAAAGTGCGCGAGCATTTTCGCGCGCTCGCCGAAGCGGAAGCAGCAGGCCGAACAGAAGGCAGTAGCGGATAAGGCAGCGAAAGAAGCAGCCGCCAGAGCGGCTCGCATGAAGCCCGCTGCGGCAGCTCCTCCGCCGCCTCCGCCGTGATTCCGCCCCACCGCTCCTGTTGTTCCCGAGCCGAGCCGCCCTGCCGCGCCTCCGGCCGAGCGCCGTCGAAGCAAAGCCCGCGGCGGCAGCTCCGCCGCCCCAGCGATTCCAAAGCCGGCGGTCGTTCCACCCGCGGAGCCCGCAAAGATTGCTCCCGCGCCAAGCCCAGCCGTTGCCAAGCCGCCGGCGCGTCCGCCTGTTCCTGCGGCGCCACCGCAAGCACGCTCCTGCTGCCGCGAAGCCGCCCGCAGCCGCGCCTGCGGCGGCGCGCCACGCAACTTCTCCTGCGCCCGGCGCGCAGCGAGGCCTGCTGCTGCCGCGCGCCCGCCCGCTGCGCGCAAAGCCAGCGCCTGCGCCTCCCAAACCGAATTGGAATCCGTTGCCTCCCGGTGCGCGAGTGAATCCGCCGGCAGCGCCAAGGCCTACGGCCAGCGCGAGGCCGGCGGGCCAGCCATCAAGATTTCCGGCGCGCCCGGGACAAGGGCGTCCGGGGCAGCCTGTGCCTGGACGGACCGGGCCAGCCATTGCATGACCGCGCGGGCGCGCCGCGTCCCGGCGGCCGCTCTGGAACGCTTCTGCCGCCGGACAAAGCTCCGCCAAAGGCGGAGCCCGGCAAACCGATTTACGAACGCAAGCCCGCCGCCCGCGCGCGCCCCACGATGGAGAAGCGCTTTGAAGAGGGCGAGCGCAAGCTGCATCCGGTCCGCGCGCGCATGGGCGTCGGCGAGCAGCGGCGCAGCGCGCAGATTGAGCGCGCTCCCGCGCCTCCGCCGCGCGAGCCGCGCCAGATTACGATCACCGAGGGAGTCACGGTCCGCGATCTGGCGGAGAAACTCGACGTGCGCGCCAAGGACGTCCTGAAAATTTTGCTGGATCGCGGAATCTTCGCCAGCATCAACCAGGCGCTGGACACGCCGACCGCCACGAGCCTCGCGGAAGCGTTCAACGGCATCGTCAACGTCATCACGTTCGAGGAAGACGTCGTCCGGGAAGTCGCCCTGGAAGAGAAGCCGGAAAATCTCGTGCCGCGCCCGCCCGTGGTGACCGTGATGGGCCACGTCGATCACGGCAAAACCAGCTTGCTCGACGCCATCCGCGAAACCGAAGTGGCCGCGGGAGAAGCCGGAGGAATCACGCAGCACATCGGCGCGTCGGAGGTTCACATCGACGGGCGCAAGGTCGTGTTTATCGACACGCCGGGCCACGAAGCCTTCACGCGCATGCGCGCGCGCGGCGCGAAAGTCACGGACATCGTGGTGCTGGTCGTTGCGGCCGATGACGGCGTGATGCCGCAGACGCAGGAAGCCATCGACCACGCCAAAGCCGCGGGCGTGCCCATCGTCGTGGCCATCAATAAAATCGACAAACCGGGCGCGGACCCCGAACGCGTCAAGCGCCAGCTTTCCGAGCGCGGCCTGATGCCCGAGGAATGGGGCGGAGACACCGTGATGGTGGAAGTCTCCGCGAAACAGAAAAAGAATCTGAGCAAGCTGCTCGAGATGCTTCTGCTCGTCGCCGACTTGCGCGAATTGAAAGCCAATCCGAAATCGCCCGGCGCGGGCACGGTGCTGGAATCCCGCGTGGACCGGGGCCGCGGCCCGGTGGCGACGGTCCTGGTGCAGACCGGGACGCTGAATGCCGGAGACGTTTTCATCTGCGGCGCGGTCTACGGAAAAGTTCGCGCGATGTTTGACGATCACGGGCGCCCGGTGAAAAGCGCGGGGCCGTCGACGCCTGTCGAAGTGCTCGGCTTGCAGGGCGCTCCCGAAGCGGGCGACCAGTTCCAGGTGGCTGACGAAGCGCGCGCGCGGCACATCGTCGAATTCCGCCAGGGAAAACTTCGCGAAGCGAGTCTGGCGAAGTCCGCGGGAGCGCGCATCACGCTCGACCAGTTGCACGAGCAGCTCCGGGCGGGAGAGGTCAAGGAACTTCCGCTGGTGATCAAGGCGGACGTGCAGGGATCGGTGGAAGTGCTGAGCGAGATGCTGCCGAAACTTTCCGACGACCGCGTGAAACTGAAAATCATTCATGCCAGCATTGGCGCGGTGACGGAAAACGACGTTCTTCTTGCTTCTGCTTCGGGCGCGATCGTCGTGGCGTTCAATGTTCGCCCGGACCGCAAGGCTTCCGATCTCGCGCAGCGCGAAGGCGTGGAAATCCGGCTGCACTCGATCATTTACGAAGTGAGCGACGAAATCAAGAAGGCCATGACGGGGCTGCTCGAACCCGTCTTCAAGGAAACGCACCTGGGCCGCGCGGAAGTGCGCGACACGTTCCGCGTGAAGGGCGTGGGCATGATCGCGGGGTGCTACGTGGTGGACGGCATCCTGAAGCGCGACGCCGACGTGCGCGTGGTACGGGACAGCGTCGTGGTCTACACGGGAAAAATCAGTTCGCTGCGGCGCTTCAAGGACGACGTGAACGAAGTGCGCTCCGGGTTTGAGTGCGGCGCCAGCGTCTCCAACTTCAACGACATCAAGGTTGGCGATTTGCTCGAGTGCTTCCACATGCAGAAGCTCATCCTGGCGGAAGCGACGGCCTGATTTCGGTGGCGGACTCCGCAGGCCGGTGAAAAAGTAATTTATTTTGTCATTCCGAGCGGAGCGAGGAATCTCTCTTCGGTTCGCGTGTGAGAAAAGTAAGGGAGATTCCTCGCTCCGCTCGGAATGACAAAAGGGTTGGGCAGTTTTTCCGCCGCTCAAGAATTGCATTCGGCCCAGGTGAAGATTGCCCGGCCCTGTTACAGGGGCATGTGTTCTACGCGTTTGCAGGGATGAAGATGCCGATCGGTCTGCTCACCCTGGAAATTTATATCCCCGAGGCGCACTCTCTTAAAGATAAGAGGCAGGTGCTCCGCAGCCTGAAGGACAGGTTGCGGGGAAAATTCAATGTGGCCGTGGCGGAACTGGAAGGGCAGGACTCCTGGCAGCGCTCGGTGGTGGGCGTCGTGAGCCTCGCCAACAACGCAGGATTTCTGGAACAATCCTTGCGCACGGTGCTGGAGGATTCCGAAAGGCATTTGGGCCGCGATCTGGTTGGGCACGAACTGGAAGTTCTGTAATCTGTAACGAGGTCGTGGATTTGAAGGGGTTGGGATTCAATATTTTCTTATCCGGTGAAACGACAATGACGGTAGCGGGGCATCGGCACGAACGCGTGGCCGAGGAAATACGACACGAATTGGGCATCATGGTGGCCGGTGAATTAAAAGACCCGCGAATCGAGGGGCTGGTCACGATCACCGAGGTCCGCGTGACGCCTGACCTGAAGCACGCGCGCGTGTTCGTCAGCGTGATGGGGAACGATGCCGAGCAGAAGAGCACGATCAGGGGGCTCTTCGCGGCGGTCGGCTACATCCGGCACGAACTGACCGAGCGCATCCAATTGCGCCGCGCGCCTGAAATTCATTTCATTCTCGACCACTCCGAGGAATACGGCCAGCGGATCGAAGACCTTTTGCGGCAGGCGAAAAATCCGCGCCGCGAGTAGGACGGGCTTTAGCCTGTCAGGTTTTGATTTTCGAAAGCGCCGCACAAAAGCAGACAGGCTGAAGCCCGTCCTACAAAATGCCACGAAAACCTCAGCCTGCGCCTGTTGATGGCGCACTCGTGATTGACAAGCCGCGCGGCCGCACTTCGCATGACGTGGTCGAAGCGGTGCGCCGCATCGTGGGGTTCCGGCAGATCGGGCATCTCGGGACGCTCGATCCGCTGGCAACGGGCGTGCTCGTTCTGCTGCTTGGGCGCGCCACGCGATTAGCCCAGTTTTACATCGGGCGGCGCAAACGGTACGACTCGACGTTCCGCTTCGGCTTCGCCACGGACACGTACGACGCCGACGGCGCACCACTGGGCCCGGACTCGGCTCCGCGGATCAATCGCGCCGAAATCGAGCGGCTTGCCGGCGCGCGGGTCGGCCGCTTTCCGCAAATGCCTCCCCCTTATTCCGCCAAGAAAATTCACGGCCGCCCGGCGCATGAACTTGCGCGCACGAAAAAACCGGTGGAATTAAAGGCGGTGGAGATCGAAGTCTACGATTTTCACGTCAACGAAGTTGACGGCTCGCTCGCAAAAGTTTCGATCGAGTGCGCCGCCGGCACGTACATTCGTTCGCTCGCGCACGACATGGGCGCGGCGATGGGCTGCGGCGCGCACCTGGCCGAAATTGTGCGCACGGCGGTGGGCGAATTCACGCTGGATCAGGCCGTGAAACTCGAAGGCCTTGAGCGCGCCGCGAAGGAGGGAGACCTCTCGCGCTATATCATTCCCCTGGAGCGCCTGCTTCCGGAACTCCCGAGCGTGACGATTCTCCCCCTCCTCGAAAAGCGCGTGCGCCACGGCTCGAAATTCAACGTGCAGATCGCACAGATTCAGCCCGGCCGCGCCAGCGCCGCGCAGGGCGCCACCACGGAACTCAATTCCGGCGAATGGAAGCCCGCGCGCTTGCGCGTCTTCAGCCAGCAGGAACGCCTGATCGCCATCGCGGAGGCCGTCGTGCCGCGCACTTACCAGCCCGTCGTCGTTCTCGAAGCAGAAGTGTGATTAATTTGCCTGGCGGTGAATCGGGAGAGATTGGCGGTCACGGAAGGACCGGGATATTTTGTCATTCCGAACGAAGTGAGGAATCTCTCTTTTTTGAATGCAGGCAAGGAGAGATTCCCCGGCGCGCAGCGCGCCTCGGAATGACAAAACTTTGATACCTTCAAGAAGTGTTTAGCCGCGTTACTGATCTTTATCCAAGTATTCGTCCGGGACGTCGTCTTCCGGGACTTCGCGGGTTTTGATCCCGCCTTGATCGGCATCGGGAACGTTTTCCACGCCTTCGACTACTTCGGCTTCGAACGCGTTCCCTTCCTCGAGCAGTTCGTCCACGCTCTCTGAATCCGCGTCCGCGGTGCTGGACAGGCCCTGCAAGTCTCCCGACTGGCCGCCCGAAGCCGCTCCCAACCCTCTGGGCTCAAACCGGACCGGCACTTCGCTCAGGCCCTTTCCACGCGCCCTGCGCTTCTTGGGCGCCGGCTTTTTCTTTGGAGCGACTTTTTTCGGCGCCGCCGCCTTCTTCATCGCCGCCTTCTTCTTGGGGGCTTTCTTCGGCTTGGCTTTGGTCTTCTGTTTTTGTTTCTTTTTGTTTGCCATATGCGCAGTCTACCACCGGTTTGCATTTTCATTCCAACCTACCTCTCGTCTAACGAGAGTTCAACTCCGGAAGGGCTGATCGTATGCTATACTTGTATAGCGAGGTGCATATGCTTGCCATTCGGCTTCCGCAGGCGATCGAAAAGCGGCTGGAGAAACTGGCGCGGCGTACGGGGCGTACCAAAACCTTCTACGTGCGCGAAGCGATCCTGCAACACCTGGAGGATCTGGAAGACACCTATCTCGCCGAACGCACTTTACGGCGCATTCGGGACGGAGAAGAACGGACCATCCCCCTGGAGGATGTATTGAAACGTCATGGCGTGGAAGATTGAATTTTCCGAGACGGCAGACGGCGAATTGAGCAAGCTCGATCCCCAACATTCCCATCGAATTCTGAAATTTCTCCGAGAGCGGGTTGCAATACTGGAAGATCCACGCAGCATTGGAAAAGCACTGCAAGGTTCCCGTCTCGGCGAATTTTGGCGATACCGCCTGGGCGATTTCAGGATCCTTTGCAAGATTGAGGATGACCGCCTGGTCGTCCTGGTCATTCGGATTGGGCACCGGAAGGAAATCTACCGCTAACGCGCCGCTCGATCTAAGTGTAATCCCGTACTTATTGCAAAAATGGAAGCGCGTAGAATCAGGGCGAGGATCACTGTGTCTTCACGCTGGAAAATCGGCCTTTGGATCGCCGGCGGCGGGTCCCTGGCGATTGTGGTGGCGCTGATCGGCGTGTCCGTGGTGATTTCGCGGAGTGCCCGAGGCTGGGTGGAAGACTCGCTGACGCGCGAATTTAAAAGCAAGGTCGAACTCTCCGGCTTTCGTGTCGCCGTGCCTTTTCCGTTGGTGGAGGGGGAAGGCGAAAATCTGACGCTCCATTATCAGGGCCGCCAGGATTTGCCGCCGCTGATCGTGGTCAAGCGATTTACGCTGCGGGCGTCGCTTTGGGGGCTGCTTCACAAATCGCGACGCATATCGTATGTCCGCGTGGAAGGACTTCAAATCAACGTTCCGCCGCGCGAGGAGAGCGGCAGCACAGGCGGCGTCGATGCGAAAAGCGCCATGCGAAAGTTTCGCGCGCTCCTCTTCGACGAAATCGATTCCGATGGCGCGACGCTCAAGATTCTGACCTCCAAGCCGGGAAAAAAACCTCTCGAATTCGATCTCCAGCAACTGCGCCTAAGTTCCTCCGGCACGGACGGCGCCCTGACTTTCCATACAAAGCTTTCCAACCCGATGCCACCGGGGGAAATCGTATCTGTTGGAATATTCGGCCCCTGGGACGCGGATGTTCCCAGCCAGACGCCTGTCTCAGGAAACTACACCTTTGAGAAAGCCGACCTGGGCGTTTTTTCCGGCATCGCCGGAATCATGTCGTCGAAGGGAAATTACCAGGGCGTGCTGGATCAAATCCGCGTCGACGGGACGACGGATACTCCCGATTTTCGCGTCACGCTTGCCGGCCATCCCGTGCACCTTATCACCACTTTTCACGCGGAGGTGGACGGCATGAACGGCGATACTTATTTGCAACCGGTGCAAGCTCATTTCGGCGAAACGGATTTACTGGCGCAGGGAAAAGTGGAAGGCGCGGCAGGCAAGAAAGGAAAAACCATTACCCTGGACGTAAGCGCAACCCGCGCGCGGATCGAGGATTTACTCCTGCTGGCCATGAAGGAGCCGCCGCCAATGACCGGGCCCGTGCGATTGAAAACGAAATTTGTCCTAGTGCCCGGCCCGAAGCAGATTCCGGACCGCTTGAACCTGAACGGCTCCTTTGATTTGGACTCCGTGCACTTCACGAACGGCACCGTGCAGCAAAAAGTAGACAACATGAGTAAACGCAGCGAGGGAAAACCGGGCGAGGTAGTGAATCCGGAAGAAGCCATAAAGTCGGATGATGTGGCCAGCGCGATGAAGGGGAATTTCCGCGTCGAGGATGGGATCCTTACGCTCGCCGGGATCGATTTTGGAATCCCCGGCGCGGATGTCCAGCTTGCCGGCACGTATTCGCTGGATTCCGAAAATCTTGATCTGTACGGCAGGCTCATCATGCAGGCTAAGCTTTCTCAGACCACGACGGGATTCAAGTCGTTTCTGCTGAGATTTGCCGATCCGATTTTCTCCAAGGGCGGGAAAGGCACGGTTCTGCCGATTGCAATCACGGGTTCCGTGCAGCACCCGCATTATGGACTGGACCTGCGGCACAGGGCCGAGGCCGGCAAGGAAAATAAATAATCGCTGCGACCTGGCACGCAGGCTTTTGTAGCGCCGGCGTCTCGCCGGCAGTTCTGTGAATTTCATGACAAGCAAAAATGCCGGCGGGACGCCGGCGCTACAAAACCAACGACAATTAGGCGAAGAAATTCAGCAAACGGTGCACACCTTCCTGAAATTCGCCCTCTGGGGCAATTAGACTCAAAACCAGAAAGCCGTCTCGCGAAAAATTGAAAAAGTGACCCGGGTGGACCAGCACCCAGGAGCGTTCGAGGAGCGCCACGGTTAAGTCGTCGTCGGATGCGGTGACCGGCACGCGCAGGATTGCGTACCAGCCGCCTTCACGGTCGAGGCGCGCGAGGGACTTCGACTCGCGCAACATCGCGTCCAGTGCGGCAAGGTTCGCGGAAATTCTCCGCTGCAATTGCGCTTGCAACGCGTGCCGGAGCGAAAGAAACTTGGGCAACGCCAGTTGCACGGGAGTGCTTGGTGAAAGGTAAGTGTCCGCGATGATTTCCAGACGATCGACAGCTGTTTGGGGGGCTCCTTTGGGGCCGCTCACAACCGTCCAGGCAAGTTTCATTTGGGGCAGCAGTGAGATTTTTGAAAGGCCGCTCAGCGTAAACGTGAGCGCCGCATTGGAAAGCGCGAAGGTTTGCGCCGAGTCTTCCTTCCGGCGGGCTCCAAGGAGAGGCCGCTCCCGGCCACTGGTGTAATCGAGAAACACTTCATCGGCCACGATGGCGATATCCCGCGTGGCGCAGATTTCCGCAAGTTCAGCGGCTTCGCGCGGCTTGACGAACGAACCGGTGGGATTGTTGGGATGCACGACCAGCACGGCGCGCGAACGCGCCGTGAGCGCCGCGCGCAGTGAAGCGAAATCGATCTGCCAGCCGTGATCGTAGAGCAGCAGGTACGGCACGAGGCGGATGTCGGCGAGATCCGCGAGAAATTCAAAGAGCGGATAGCTCGGCGCGGGAACCAGAATTTCGTCCCCCGTTTCGCAAAGCAGACGGAAAATGTTGCTGTAGGCCTCGCTGGTTCCCGAAGCGAGCAGGATGTGTTCGGGATCGACCTGCGGCTCGGACGGGCCGGAAAATCCGAGGCGACCGGCGTAATATTCAGCCACCGCCTCCCGCGCTTCGCGCAAGCCCTTGCTTTCGGGGCGATAAACAAGCGCGCGCGGATCGGCCAGCGCCGCCAAAATTTCACTTTCCGGATAGGCGAGGCCGCACGTGGTGGGATTTGATGCCGTTAAATCGAAGAGTTCCTTGCCGCTCCGCCGGTGCTCTTCGAGAGCCCGCGTCAAACGGTTCGTCTCCAGCCGCCAATTCGTGCGCGATGCGAACATGTGTGAGAAAAGTGAGCATTGAATTTATACCACGCGGCGGGATTTGGTACGGCTGCGCAAAATCCCCTAGCCCTGGGATCCGCCGCCGTCCACTTTCGTGCTCGCCGCGGTTTTCTGGGCCGCGGGGCTGCCTTCGTTTGCTGCGCTTTGCTGTGTTGCCTGGTGTGCCAGTGCTTCAAACTGGTTGACGAGCGCCGTGTAAGCGGCGGGATTGAAATTCTGGATCTGCGTGGCAATGGTGTCGATCTCCTGGATCTCCACCTTGCTCAGGCCAAGCGCCGGCAGGTCCGCGTTAAGTGCCTGAACTTTTTCCTGTACATTTGTGGCGGGCGCTGCCTTGGCGGCCGGTTCTTGCCCCGCGGGAGTGGGCGCGAAGAGCTGCCCCGGGTGTGCAGATGTGTCTGGGTTTGCCGCCGTCGCGGGTTGGGCTTTCGTTGCGCTCGCGCTCGTTACGGAGGCCGCTTGTGTCTGTGGCCCAGCGTTGCCAGGGGCGGGCGCTGTAAGCTCAAACAGAAGATTCGCCGTAACAGCGGTCAGGGTTCCCGGATCGAATTGGAAAATGCCAGCGTCTTGCGCGGTTGCCTGCGGGGAATCGTTCTGAGTGGATGGAGTAAAAGTGTCTTCGTTTACCGCGACATTTGCAGGGCTTCCCGCATCCGGCGTGTTTGCCTCCGCCTGTGAATTTAAGGTTTCTTCGCGCAATTGATCCGCAAGGTTCTGCGCGAGACTTCTTATGCCTTCCACAGCCATCATCCACCTCCGCGGCGGGAAGGTCTTGCTGAGGGCCTGTACGAGCCGCTAGTTTAGGATGCTTCGAATACCATGATCGGCGGCTGGCGTTAGAACTTTAGATAATTCGAACGAAACAGAAGGGGCTGTGCGTACCGGTATGAAACATCTCTCCGCAGGTTTCCCTTCGGAGTTCGAATGCCTGTGCGGAAAATTCAATCTTCGCCGCTCGAACGCCTTCGACTCTCATTTCATTCGAATCGGATCAGGACAATCTCGGGGTTTGAACCGAGCCGCATGGGAGGACCCCAGGTGCCGGCGCCGCAGGAAGTATAGACCTGAAGATTTTCGAACCGATTCAAACCGTAGGCGAATTTTCCGTAAATGCGGGAAACGATTTGAGTGAATGGGAGAAATTGTCCGTAGTGGGTATGACCGGACAGTTGCAAAGAGACGCCGGCTTCCGCCGCGGCCGGCAATTGGTTCGGATTGTGAACGAGCAGGATGCTGGCCACATTCCGGTCGATCGCGATTTGCCGGAGGACGGATCGAAAATGCTCATGGTGCGTCGAATCATGATAATGGACGCCCACGATTTGCAATCCATCGATGATAATTTTTTCGTTTTCGAGCACGCGGATGCCGGAATGGCGGACCGCGTCGAGATATTTCGTGGCGCTGGTGAATTGCTCGTGGTTGCCGGTGATGAAAAAAGAACCCAGGGGCGCGGAAAATTCGGCCCAGGGTTTTTCAAGCCGCGCAAGATCCACCTCGGTCCCGTCAAACAGGTCGCCCGGGATAAAGAGCACGTCCGGTTGCAATTCCGAAAGTTTTCGGACGATGCGGCGGAGGAAGCCGGTGTTTCGCACATGGCCGAGGTGCAAATCGCTCACGAGGGCCGCCGTGCGGCCGCGCCAGGCTTCGGGAAGATTGGGGAGCTTGACGGTGAGGCGAACGACGCGCGTCCACGCGGCGTTCACGATGGCGCCGATGCCCGCGAAAAGGCCGAGCCCGAAGCACACGGCTGCGATCGCGCGTTTTTCGACATGAACTCCAAACAGGAACGGCACGCCGTAGGCGATCCAGCTTGCGCATGCGGCAAGAAAAAAGAAATTCACGAAGCCCAGCCAGACCGAGGCGATCGAGTAGACGGCCCGGACCAGAGGGTTGAAATACTGGTGGGCCAGGAAGGATGCCGTGACGAAGCTGACGGAAAGGATCACGAACGCAATTCGCAATTCCACTGCACGCGAACCATCCAGCGCGCCCCAGAAAAAAGTCCAGGTCGCGTAGATCGCGAGGTGCACCAGGAAAAGGAATGCCTGGATGATGGAGACGAAAAGAGGGATTCCGGAACGAACATTTGACGCAGGCCGCGGGCGCGCTTGCGAGGCCGCGGTAAATTCGGGAGTGCTGGATTCGCTCATAAGGATTGGATGCGCCTCAGTGGGTTTGGAGACATATGGAACTGGGGGGGCAGGCTTCCAGTGGCGCACGCTTTAGCTTGTGGCGGGTTTTCGTCCTTGCGAGAACTAACCCGCCACAAGCTAAAGCGTGCGCTACTTTTGGACAACTGCCTCGTCGGTTTCGACTTTGCCGTCGCGGACGTGGATGATGCGGTTGGCCCGCCGGGCGATGTCATTTTCATGCGTGACCAGGATGATGGTGTTGCCTTCATTATGCAGGCGAGCAAACAGCGCCATGATTTCATCGCCCGTCTTCGTATCCAGGTTTCCAGTGGGCTCATCGGCTAGCACGATGGAGGGGGAATTCACGAGAGCGCGCGCGACCGCCACGCGTTGCCGCTGCCCGCCGGAGAGTTCATTCGGCTTGTGAAACATTCTCGCTCCAAGATCGACCGCTTCCAGCGCGCGCTTGGCGCGGGCTAGGCGTTCCCCTGAGGGAGTGCCGTTGTAAATCATGGGCAGTTCGACGTTGTGCAACGCGGTGGCGCGGGGCAGCAAATTGAACGTTTGAAACACGAAACCGATTTCCTTGTTCCGTATGGCGGCAAGCTCGTCATCGTTTAGCTCGCTCACCAGCCGCCCGGCCAGCCAGTATCTGCCCGATGTCGGCGTATCCAGGCATCCGATCAAGTTCATGAGCGTCGATTTTCCGGAACCTGACGGTCCCATGATGGCGACGTACTCGCCTTTGCGAATCGTCAGATCGATGCCGCGCAGGGCATGCAGTTTTTCGCCGCCCATCTCGTAGGTCTTCCAGAGATCTTCCGTCAGGATGGCTATGCCTCGATCGACAAGGTCCTGGCGAAATGCATCGGGTGAGACGGCTTGCTCGGGCATTCCTCAGTTCCTCGATCCCGCGCGGTTTGTCATTTAATTTTCTTCCGGCGCTTTCGGCGTGGAATTATCCACTTTCACTCGCGCGTCCGGCTTGAGCGTGCGCAGGGTCTTGTAGCTTCCGGTGATGATCTGATCGCCTTCCTGCAGGCCGTTCAAGACTTCGATATCGGTGACGCCGGTGATTCCGGTTGAGACGGGAACGAACAAAGCGCGCTTGTTGCGAACCACGAAGACGCCCTGGATCGACGGATTTTTATCGAGAGCGGAGGAAGCGGATCCGTCCGCTGCGGAGCCGGATGCGGGCCGGCCGGCCGCCAGGGTGACGGAGGTTTGGCCGCTTTCTTTGGCTGCCTCGTCCAGATCTTTTTTCGTTCGCTCCGCGAGCGCCTGGATCGGGACCGTCATCACGTTCTTCTTTTGCGCGGTGGTGATTTTGGCCGTCGAGGAGAGTCCGGGACGCAAGCCATCCGGGGGATTCTGCAGCGTCACCACGACTTTGAAATCCTTGGCTTCCTGGTTGCCCGTTGTGGATTGCGTCGAAGCTAGCCCCGAGCTGCGTAGCACGGCTTGCGTTCCGACTTCGGTCACTTTTCCCTTAAAGAATTTTCCCGGGATCGCGTCAATGGTGACTTCCGCGTCTTCGCCAAGTTTCACACTGACGATGTCGGTTTCATCCACCATCACCTCCGACGTCACGATGGACATATCGGAAATCGTCATGAGGTAGCTGCCGGTGGCATTCTGGATGCCGGGAACGACATTTTCGCCGACGCGGACGGCGATATATGTCACGACTCCATTGATCGGCGCGGTGTAGGTCGTCTTTTTCAGGATGTCGTTCAGGCGGCCTAGCATGGCTTGATTTTGGGACAATCCGGAGCGCGCCTGGCCGAGTTGCGCGCGGGCCTGCTCGGCGCGAGCCTGAGCGGATGCCAGGGCGGCCAACGCGCCATCGTAGGTGGCCTTTCGAGAATCGTAATCCTGTTTGGGGATCAGACCTTCCTTGAAGAGCAGCTGGCCGCGATCCCAGTCGAGTTTTGCATGTTCGAGGTCCGCAGCGCGCGATTTGATGTCCGCCTGAGCCGAGACATCGTTGGCTTCGGCGGATTTTATTCCCGATTCGGCAGAGGCGATGCCGGCGCGCTGCGCGTTAACGTCGGCGGCGGGCTGCACGCTTTCCAGGCGCAGCAGGACATCGCCCTTCTTGACGTGGTCGCCTTCCTTCACCGCGATTTCTGTGATTTTGCCGATGCCTTCCCCGAGAACGTTTGTGTAGGTAAGCGGTTTGACTTCGCCGGAAGCCGTGACGATGGAAGTAACATCCTGTCGCACCGCGGGTGCGGTCTGAACGGTGACGACGCCCTTATTGATCTGCCAGATAGCCAGCCATGCACCGCCTCCCAGGGCAGCAGCGACACCCACACCAACTCCGATTTTTTGCCATAGGTTCATGGATTTGCAGCTCTGGCCCTCAGCTCCGAGTAACTTCCTCCCGACGCCGTCCCTAAGTGTTACGCTGGGAAACGCTCAAAAATTTCCCGGCGGTCACCACAGGGAAAAGTCAATCGGCGTTCCCGGCAAGCGAGTGCGCTTCAAGGGTTTGTGTCGGAGGCCGGAAATCTCCTCGCTTGGCGAAGCATGTTGAGGGAACCTCGCCCAACAATGAATTTTACCGTCATTTGAGCACGGAAGAAAGTAATTTGCCGATTCTCGTTTACCGGTTCCTACCCATCAGCATGCATATACGACTCTTCCTCGGGTGGAAACGAAGCACGCCTGATTCTGGACCGATTTGTTGAAAAATTTGGCGGGGACACGAGAAGTAGACGGGGCCATGATCTCCGGAGGCCAGTCCGCAGAAATTTGGGGAAAATCGTGGGCAACCCGGCGGCTTCCTCGTAATTCTTAGTATTCATCGTCCCAAGCCTTGCAGGGGTATCCGTACGGGGAATAGGGTGCCCGCGGCGCGGATCGATTTGGGGAGATTCCTTGATTGACGCTTGCAAAGGCTGGGGATAGAATCGAACTTCCGAATCAGGGGCGAGGTACGACAATGAACCTTTTGCGACGCATTTCACTCATGGTACTGATGGGCGGAGCATTTCTTCTGCCCGTATGCGCGCGTTCCTACGCCCAGGATGCAGAAGGACGCTCCAGCCGACAAACAGCAGGACACTGGAAAGAAAAAGGCAGATGACAAGGGCAAGAATAAGAAGAACCTGAGGAAGCTCGAGAACGAACTCGACACGCCCTATAAGAAGTGGCTGGAAGAGGAAGTCCCATACATCATCACCGATGAAGAGCGCTCGGCGTTCTTGCAGTTGCAGACCAATGAAGAGCGCGAGCAATTCATAGAGGCTTTCTGGCAAAGGCGCGATCCCACTCCTGACACGGTCGAGAACGAATTCAAGGAAGAGCACTACCGCCGGATCGCCTACACCAATGAGCGATTCTCTTCGGGCATACCCGGATGGAGGACCGATCGCGGCCGGATTTATATCATGTGGGGTCCGCCCGATGAGATCGAGACCCACTCCGCTGGCAGCGTTTACAACCGTCCTATGACGGAAGGCGGCGGGCAGACCACTGTCTATGGCTTCGATGATTGGACCTACCATTACATGGAAGGAATCGGGCAAAACATCACCATCGAGTTTGTGGACCCCACCGGAACGGGCGAATACCACATCACCCTGGACCCCGGTGAAAAAGACGCCATGGCTCATGTCCCTGGGGGCGGTCCGAGCATGCTCGAGCAGATGGGTTTGTCCACCCAGGCCGCACGGTTCACGCGATCGGACGGTTCCACTGCGCCACTCGGACCTGGCGGCTCCAATGGGCTCGAAAGCCAGAATGAATTCACGCGCCTGGAACAATTCGCCAAAGTGCAGGCCCCGCCTCCGGTCAAGTTCAAGGACCTCGAAGAAGTGGTCAGCTCCCGCATCCTGCGCAACCAGATTAATTTCGACTACCGGTTCGACTTCATGCGGATTACCGGCGACACGATACTTGTGCCCGTGACGGTGCAGATTCAGAACAAGCAGATGACCTTCCGCGACCGCGACGGCGTGCAATCCGCGTCGCTCAATCTGTTTGGGCGAATCAGCTCGATGACCGGGCGCGTGATCCAAACGTTTGAAGACGTAATCCAGCGGGATTTTCCTGACTCCCTGCTGGAATCCTCGCTAAAAGGGTTTTCCATTTACCAAAAGGCCGTTCCGCTCCGGCCGGGCCTGTACAAGCTTGACCTCGTAATCAAGGACGTAAATAGCGGGAACGTCGGAGTCGTGAATACGCGGCTTGCGGTTTCTCCGATTCCTGACGACAAACTGGAAGCCAGTTCGCTGATCCTGGCCGACCAGATGGAGCCAGTTTCCTCGAAGGACGTGGGCCTGGGGCAATTCGTCCTCGGCTCGACCAAGGTTCGCCCTAAGCTCGACGCGGAATTCCATGCCGATCAGCCGCTGGACATCTACCTGCAGTTTTACAACTTGAAGGTCGATGACAAGACGCACAAGAACAACGTCTCCGTGGATTTCAAGATCACGCAGGGCGACCAAACCGTTTCCCATCAGGTGAAGACGGGCGAAGAGATCAAACAGAGCGGGGAGCAGATTACGGTCCAACAGGTAATTCCGCCTCAGACGCTGCCGCCTGGAAAATACAAACTGCAAATTCAAGCCACGGATGCGGTAGCCAACCAGACGGTTACGCGTACCGCGGACTTTACCGTTACTCCCCCCGCCGTGATTCAGAAAGTGGCAACGAACGGAGCCACAGGGAGGTAACCAGTTCCCATGAAGTCGATTCGTCGAACACTGGGCTGGGTTCTATTCGCTGGGCTGATCTTGGCCTCTCCGGCTGCGGCAAAGACGGGCTTTGGCACGATTTCTGGGGTCGTTCTGGATCCAAGCGGAACGCCGCAGATGGGTGCAATTGTCTGGCTGATCTCCGAAGACGCCGGGGGCCGCACTGTCGCGCAACTCCTTTCCAATCAGCATGGTGCGTTCTTCACGGACCATCTGAAACCAGGGAATTATGCGGTGAGAGTTGCCGTGGCTGGCTTTTTGCCGGCGATGGAACGCCACGTTGCAGTGATGTCTAATCTGAATACCCTCCTGCGCGTGCAAGTGGAAACCCTGTTCTCTTCGCTGGATACCTTGCGCAAGAAATCCGATGCCCCGGCCGAGCAGGATGACTGGAAGTGGGTGTTGCGGTCCTCGACGGCGACTCGCACGATCATGCAATGGGACGACAGCGGCAACCAAATCGCTTCGAATACGCTGGGCGGGGACATGCCCAACGCGCAACGTCCTCGCGCCCTAGTCCAGGTAACCAATGGCGCCCTGCGGCCAGGATCCGCTTCAAATCTTCCGAATGCTCCGGCGACCGCTGTTTCCTACGACCAGGAGCTTGGCAACCTGGGACGCCTGCTGGTGGCCGGACAAATGAGTCTCGACAGAGGAGCAACCGGCTCATTCGCCAGTGTTTGGCTCCCTTTCGGCAGTGCAGGCAATGGCCCTGAAACCATATTTGTTTGGCGCCAATCCAGATTTGGCGCCGAGGGTATGGAGTTTCAAGGCATGAGGATTGATCATACGGAACAGATCGCGCTAGGGGACAGGTTCCTGCTTCGAGCTGGCGGAGAGTATCTTCGTGCCGGAATCATTTCCTCGGTTTCTTCGCTGCGCCCGCACGCCCAATTGAGCGCATCGCTTTCCCCGAGCTTGACGGCCTCCTTGATCGTTGCTGCGAATCCTCCGTCCGAACAATGGGGGCGCAGCGGAGCTCTGGAAACAGCAATTAACGAGCTCGATAGTCTCCCGCCGGTCCTGTTTCACAACGGCAATCCCGTGCTGGAGGGGGGCTGGCATCAGGAACTTTCCGTCAGGCGAAAGCTGGACGACCAATCGACCTTTGAGATCGCGGCATTCCATGATTCGGATCGTGATTTGGCCATTTTCGGGTCTGGTCCCGCCGCCAGCCCTGAATTCGTTCAGGATGTGTTTTCCCCTGCATTCCTTTATGACGGCGGCAATTCCAGTTCGTGGGGCTCGCGAGCGGCATACACTCAGAAGCTCTCTGAGGATTTGGAGATATCCGCCATCTATGCCTGGGCCGGAGCTCTTTCACCGGGAAGCGCGCTGAATACGACTTCGTCCGATCTGCGCGATCATTTTATGACCAGCAATCACCACAGCGTGGCGGCGCGCATTTCGGGCAAAATCCCTCGATCCGGGACGCAATTTTCCGCAAGTTACAAGTGGGTTTCTGGTACGACGCTCTCCCATATGGACCAGTTCGGCGAAGCTGCCTACCAAATGGATCCGAATCTGCATCTTTCGATTCGCCAACCGCTTCCTGGATTGAATGGGCGATGGGAAGCGCTGGCCGATTTCAGCAACCTCTTGGCTCAAGGGTATGTAACGGTGAATGGGCAGGATTCTCGAATGATGCTTTGTCCGAATTTGCGATCGTTCCGGGGCGGGGTGAGCTTCCAGTTTTAGATTTAGAGGGCCTATTAAAAACAGGAATGCGCCTTCCATAAAATGGAGGGTGGGAAGTAGAATTCCCCTTCCCCCGGTTGGTCTCCGTGTATTCGATTTAATTTCATATGGTTATTGATTCGAATTAACTTATATAATTTGGAAGCAGGGTTGCACGACATTCCCTGCAACAGGACTTTGTAGGAACAGCGGATGAGCGTTCCAATCAACGACAATCTCCGAGTCCGGTTGGGCGCGGCTGTTCTTGCTCTGGCGACACTTGCGGCGATTGTTTTCGGCATCATCAATTTCCAGCAGCGATCCATGTTCACGGCGCCCGACGATGGGGTGTCGTGGATCGACAACCAGTCCGCAGTTGTCGCATGGCACGTCACACCTCATTCTCCCGCCGCAAACGCCGGACTGCGCGTCGATGACCGCGTCCTCGCAATTAACGACGTTGCGATTCACAGTCCGATAGATGTCACGAAGCGTTTGTGGCGAATTGGACTGTGGTCCCTGGCCCACTACCAGATTGAGCGGGGCGGAAAACAATTTGAAGTTCAGCTGGTCATCCAACCCGCCGAGAGGCCCTCCTCGATTGAAAATTATCTGAGCGTTGTAGGTGTCCTCTATCTTTTTATCGGGCTCTTTATTTTTGCCCGCCGGTGGAACGCGACGCGCGCCGTGCATTTCTATATTTTTTGCCTGGTGTCGTTCGTACTCTACTCGTTTCAATACACCGGGAAGCTGACGGCATTTGACTGGGAAATCTATTGGGCTGCGATCGTGGCCAGGCTGTTGCAGCCGGCGCTGTTGCTGCACTTTGCGCTGGTCTTTCCGGAGCGGCGCCCGGCTCGCAAGGGGCACGGAGCGATTCTTGGCGCCATCTATGGAGTGCCGGGAATACTTTTGCTGGTGCGGGTGCTGGTCGGGCTTCGCGAACTGGGTTTCATGCCGTCGATCGCAGCGCGAAATACTCTCGACCGGCTCGACCTGGCCTGCCTTGGGATTTATTTCCTGCTCGCGGCCCTTGTTTTCGTGGTCAGCTATCGCCGGGCGTCGTCCGGAATTCTGCGGCAGCAGTTGAAGTGGGTGACCGGAGGAGCGCTCGCGGGGATCGTTCCCTTTTTACTGTTTTACATCGTGCCGTTTTTCCTTGGAGTGGTGCCCCGGCCGTGGATGAATTTTTCCACAATTTCCCTGGTGCTGATTCCGCTCAGTTTCGGCTATGCCATCATTCGCTACCGCTTGATGGACGTGGACATCATCTTCAAGCGAGGCCTTGCGTATACGGCGGCGAGCGGCGGAGTGGTGGCCGTCTATATCGCGATTGTGGCGGCTATTGGGGCGCTGTTCCACACGGCGTGGCCTTCCGGGATGATGGGCGGAGTGATCGCGATCGTCGTGGCGGCATTCTTGTTTCAGCCCTTCCGCGACTGGATTCAGGCGCGCCTGGACCGTTTTTTTTACAGGGACCGGCTGGATTATCGCCGCACGCTGATTGAATTCGGCCGCACGCTCACTTCGGAGGTGCGGCTCGACCCGATGCTTGCATCGGTGATGGATCGAATTTCACAGGCGCTGCTTGTCGACCGGCTGGCGATCTTCATCGAAGACGAGAGCCATCCGGGAACGTACCGCATTGCGCGGTCGGTCGGCGTGCGGTACACGGGGGCGCTCGATCTGAGTTTTCTGGACGGTGAGGCAAAACCGTTCGCGCATGGCGTTCTGTTTTACGAGTCGGCGCGCGCCGCGCGAGAGTCTTCTTCTTCCGTGCGCCAGACGCTCGAGCAGCTCGATCTGAACTACTTCATCCCCTGCCAGATTCGCGACCACGCAATTGCTGTGCTGGGCCTGGGAAAAACAGTCGACGGCGACTTTTTGTCGAGCGAGGACGTCGAACTGCTGGGCACCATCGCCGGGTACCTGGCCATCGCACTGGACAATGCCCAGCTCTACAGCTCGCTCGAACAAAAGGCCGCGCAAATCGAGCGGCTGAAAGACTTCTCGGAAAATATCGTCGAATCGCTGAACGTCGGCGTGCTGGCAGTGGATTTCGGCGGCGCGGTCGAATCCTGGAACACGCAGTTGGAAGGACTGATCGGCGTGCCCCGCGAAGAAGCCGTGGGCCGCAAGCTCGAGGAAGTGCTGCCTGCCGATCTGACGGCGGAAATTACGGCGCGCTCCGGAGACGAGCGCGTCTCCAGCCTCTACAAATTTCACATGCAGAACCGCGAGGGGCGGAACCTGGTCGTCAACATTTCGATTGCCCCGCTGGTGGGGAAATCGGGAGACCGGATCGGCCGCCTCATCCTGTTCGACGACGTGACGCAGCGGATGCGGCTCGAGGAGCAGGTATTCCAGAACGAGAAGCTCACCTCGCTCGGGTTGCTTGCCGCGGGCGTCGCCCACGAGGTAAATACCCCGCTGGCGGTGATCTCAAATTACATTCAGATGCTGGCGAAGCAGCTTCCGAGCGGCGACCCGCGGCAACAACTGATCGAGAAGGTCGTCAAGCAGACGTTCCGGGCGAGCGAGATCGTGAACAATTTGCTGAATTTTTCGCGGACGGGCGCCGCGGAATTTACGGAAGTGAATTTGAACGCCGTGGTCGAAGAAGTGCTGACGTTGGTTGCTCACCCGTTCCGAACCGGGCAGGTGCATGTAACCAGAAATCTCCAGCAGGAATTGCCATCGGTGCTGGGCTCGACCAACAAGCTGCAGCAGGTATTCCTGAATCTCTTCCTGAACGCCCGCGATGCCATGCCCTCCGGCGGGATCGTCGAAATCCGGACGTCGGCGCACAACGGCTCGGTGGAAGTGGAAATCATCGACACCGGCGGCGGAATTCCCCGTGAAAATCTGAACCGGATCTTCGATCCCTTCTTTACCACGAAAGCCTCCGGGCGCGGCACCGGCCTCGGACTTTCGGTGAGCTACGGCATCGTGAAAGAGCACGCCGGGAAAGTGGATGTGCGCTCGACGCCCGGGAAGGGCACATCGTTCCGGCTGGAATTCCCGGTGGCCCGGAAAGCAGTTCATGTCTAAGGGCTCCATCCTCGTCGTCGACGACGAATCTGAAATTCGAGAAGGCCTGGAACTTCTGCTGAATACGGAGGGCTACTCGACATCGAGCGCCGAATCGGGCGAAGCGGGACTCGCGATGCTCGAGGAAGAGCCGTTCGACCTTGTCCTGCTCGACGTCAGTCTTCCCGACCGCAACGGGCTCGACTTGCTGCGCGAAATTCGCCGCCGCGATCCGAATCTTTCCGTTGTCCTCATCACCGCCTACGGGTCCATCGATATGGCGCGTGCCGCGTTCAAGAGTGGCGCGCAGGATTACATCACCAAGCCGTGGTCCAACGACGAACTGTTGGTACAGGTGGCGCAGGCAGTCGAAGGCCGCCGCCTGCGCGAGGAAAATGTCCAGCTCAAGCGCGCGCTGAAGCAGCGATACAACTTTCCGAACATCATCGGGAAGAGCGAGAAAATGCTCGCGGTGCTCGACCTCGTGGCACAGGTGGCGCCTTCGAGATCGACGGTGCTGATTCATGGCGAGAGTGGAACCGGCAAGGAACTAATTGCCAAGGCGATTCATTCCGCGTCCGCGCGCGCGGACAAGGCATTTGTCCCGATCAATACGGGCTCCATTCCCGTGGATTTGCTCGAGTCGCAACTCTTCGGGCACGTGAAGGGCGCGTTTACGAGCGCGGTCGCGTCGAAGAAGGGGCTATTTGAAGTCGCCGATCAGGGGACGATTTTCTTTGACGAGATTTCGACGATCGGGCCGGAGACGCAGGCCAAGCTACTGCGCGTGATCCAGGAACGCGAATTCATGCGGCTGGGCGGGACGGAGACGATCAAGGTTGACGTCCGTATCATCGCCGCCTGCAACGTGCAGCTACTCAACCTCGTTCGCGAGGGGCGTTTCCGCGAGGATCTCTATCATCGCTTGAACGTGATCGCGGTACCGCTCCCGCCTCTGCGGGAGCGCAAGGAAGACGTTCATCTCCTGCTCGACCATTTCCTGCGCATATTCGCGAAGGAAAATGTCAGGCCGGTGGGAAGATTTACTCCGGCGGCGCTCCGGCTGCTCGTGGATTACGATTGGCCGGGGAATGTGCGCGAACTCGAAAACGTTGTCGAGCGGGCTGTGGTGCTCTCTTCGCAGGAATTGTTGGACGTGGATATTTTGCCGGAAAGCGTGCGGACGAGGGAACTTCTCGGCGGCGTGCGGCTGCAGCTTTCCGAGTTCATGCCGCCACTGCCGGGGGAACACGGTTCGCGCAGGGGGGCCGACAGCTCGAAGGCTTCCTTGTTTCAAATTATGGATGAGATTGAGCGGCGCGTGATCTGCGACATGCTGGAGCGCACGGAATGGAATCAGACCGAAGCCGCGGAAAATTTTCAGATTCCGCTTTCTACTTTGAATCAGAAGATTAAGCGGCTTGGGATTGATGTGCGGCGGCGCGGGGCTGCTCGGGCTGGAGCTGCGGAGTCTTCCGCTAGCGCTACCGGGAAGTAGGACGGGTTTTTAAGTAGCGCGGGCTTCAGCCTGTGGGTTTCCGCCCTGCTAGGACGATGGAAATCCACAGGCTGAAGCCTGTCCTACTTAAAGGCATCAGCCTTTACGGATGTCCCGGACTACGGCGTCCTTGAGGTCAGCGCCATCCAGCTTGACATCCGTGAGGTCGATTTCGCGGAAGCTGGCCAGGGCCAGGTCCGAGCCGGAAAAATCGGCGCCGCGAAGATTCGCCTGACGCAATACCGTTCCCCGCAAAATCGTTTTGTGCAATTTCGCGGACCGCAAATCTCCGCGAAACAGTTCCGTGCCGCTCAAATCGGCTTCGCTCAGGTCCGCGCCTTCGAGCTGGGTTTCCGTAAAATCGCAATTTCGCAAATCCGCGTGGCGCAGGTCGGCGCGGCTCAAATCCGCGTGGCTGAGCTTGGCCCCGCGCAGATCGGCTTTCCGCAGGTTGCTTCCCGAGAGGTTGGCGCCGGTCAAGTCCCGTTTCTTCAGGTCCGCGCCGGACAGGTCCGCGCCGGAAAGATCGGCGCGCTCGCCGCCCGGATACCCTTTATGGAATTTCTCGTGCGCGTCCAAAATATCCTTAAGCTTCTTGCCTTTGTGTCGAATGGTCTCCGCCTTCCTTGCCCGCAGGTTCCGCCCGGAATTGTGCCAGGCGACCCCATAGCCTCGAGTCAACTAGATTGGTGTGAGGTTCCATTCTACAGAAATCGGCGAGACGCGCAAACCTGTGATAACTTGGGCGTGTGATGACACTGGTCGAGAAAATCAAGGCCCGAGCTCACGTGCGCCTTCAGCGCATCGTTTTGCCGGAGGGGGAAGATCCGCGCGTTGTTTCCGCTGCCGCTGCAATCGCGCGAGACGGATTCGCGAAAATTACTTTGCTCGGACGGAAACACATTATCGATACCGTCGCGGGGGACTTGCATGTGGGGCTGGCGGACGTCGCGATCGCGGATCCCGCGGCGAGCATTCGCGCGGAAGCGTACGCGCAGATTTATTACGATCGCCGCCGCTCGCGCGGCGTCTCGCTCGAAGAGGCGGGAGACATTGCGCGGCGGCCCCTCTATTTCGCGGCATTGAGTGTGGCCGCCGGGGATACCGACGGGAGCGTCGGTGGCGCGGCGAATACGACGGGCGAAACAGTACGCGCGGCGCTGCACGCGATCGGCCTCGCGCCGGATGCTAAGCTCGTTTCCAGTTTTTTCGTTATGGTAATTCCGGAACGCCCGGGAGTGAATCTGGGGCCCGACGGAGCGTTGCTCTTCGCCGATTGCGCGGTCGTGCCGGACCCGACCCCCGAGGAACTTGCAGAAATCGCGCGAGCCACAGCTGAGAATGCGCGCGCGATTCTTGATACGGAGCCATGCGTCGCATTTCTGTCGTACTCCACCAAAGCATCGGCGAACCACGCGAGGGTCGAAAAAGTCAGGGAGGCGTTGCGGATTCTGAAGGCGCGCGCGCCGGATATTTTGGCCGACGGTGAACTCCAGGCCGATGCGGCGCTCGTGCCGGGCGTGGGAAATTCAAAGGCTCCGGGCTCGCCTGTCGCCGGACATGCGAATGTGCTGATTTTTCCGGACCTCGATGCCGGGAATATCGCGTACAAACTGGTCGAGAGGCTGGGAGGCGCGCAGGCGCTAGGCCCGATTCTGCAGGGGCTGGACCGGCCGGCAAATGATCTGTCGCGCGGCTGCTCGGCGGAGGATATCGCGAACGTCGTGGCGTTCACAGCGCTGCAGGCCATCGCGCGTAAAGAAAAAGGTTTGGAACCACGGATGCACACGGATAAACACGGATAAAGACAAAGAGTTTTTATTTGTGGAAATGGAATATGGCGACACGACAGCTCAATCCCGGTTTTTCCCCCTCTTCATTCGTTTTGATTTTATCCGTGTTCATCTGTGTTCATCTGTGGATTCTCTCTCCGCCCGTAGACGCGCAAGAGGCGAGCGATCAGGAAGTGGCTGTGAATCTGGCCGAGGGGCGCGTCGTGATTTGCGCGACGAAGGACGCGATCATTTTGGGGGCGATGGACGCGCATGGCGAGGCCGGCTCGCTGCCGCCATCGATTGAGATTCTTTCCGCGCTGCGCATCGGCGTGATGCTCGGCGCGGTCGAATGGGTGCTGCCGGATTCCAAGGACAAGCCCGTCCGGCTCGACGAGGAATTCACCAAGCTGGTCGCCGCGGCTTTGAATGACGGAGGGCAGAAGGACAAGGGATTTCAAGCGACCGATCTCGAGTCGATCGGCATTGCCGTGCTCGAGCGCGTTCGCGTGCTTGCCGGGCAGTTGCATCACAAAGTAAATCTGAGCGAGGAAGAACCGCTGATTCGCATTGTTCTCGCCGGATTTGTGCGGGATTACGGTCCCGAGGCCTGGACGATCGATTACCACATCCAACAGGACGCGCTCGGGAACGACATTTGGCGGACGCGCGTCCTTCGCCCGAGTTACGACCAGCTTTACCCTCCGGAAAAGGGCAAGCCAAAAACGTTCATGGAGGTTCGCTATCCGCCGGAGAACCGGGCCACCGGCGATCCCGAACTTCTGGACCTGCTCCAGCAGAATGATTCGCGGCTGGAAAAAATTCGCGCGGCGAATGAAATCCAGGCGAAGTCCGTGAAGCTTGTTATCGATGGACAGAGCCAGAAATCCGATGAAGCAAGCATTATCAGTTTCATGAAAGCGGCGCTTCCGTCCATCGCACCCCCGGAGACGAAACTTACAATGGCGATGGTGGACTACGATCGCGGGTTCCAGTGGATCATCGAGCCGCCGAAAGCCCCTCCTCCTCCGCCCGGCGAAAAACCAAAGGAGCAGACCCCGGAGGAGCCCGAGAGGCCCACACTGCGGCGCAAGTCAGGGAACTGATTGCCGGAAAATAGTGAAATGAGTTCATCAACTTCAACATCGATGCAACCACGGCCGGAGATCACGGTTCGCACGCTGCGCGAGAAGGATCTTCCCGAGGTGGACCGGATTGTCCGGCTGGCCTTCGGCACGTTTCTTGGCTTGCCTGACCCGATGAAATTCATGGGTGACGCTTCCTACGTGCGGACGCGCTGGCTGGCGGATCCCGGCGCGGCATTCGCCGCTGAGATGGGAGGAGAACTCGTCGGAACAAATTTCGCGACGCGATGGGGGAGCGTCGGTTTTTTTGGCCCGCTCACGATCCGTCCCGACTTGTGGAATCGCGGCATCGCCCAGCAATTGCTTCGCCCCACGATGGAATTATTCGAGAAATGGAGAATTCGCCACGCGGGACTTTTTACTTTTGCGAACAGCACGAAGCACGTGGGCCTTTACCAAAAATTCGGTTTCTGGCCCCGCTATCTGACTTCCATCATGCAGATACCGGTCGATACTGAACCGGCCTCCGCCCCCACGCGATGGGCGCGGTTCAGCGATCTTTCCATCGGAGACAAGCAACTCTGCCTGCTGGCGTGCAGGAAGTTGACGAACTCGATTTATGAAGGTCTCGACGTGGAAAGAGAAATTCGCGCGGTGGATCATCAACATTTGGGAGAGACCGTGCTGACGTGGGCCGGTGGAGAGCTTGCCGGCTTCGCCGTGTGCCACGCCGGAGCGGGAACGGAGGCGGGCAGCGGAAAATGCTATGTCAAATTTGGCGCCGTACGGAGCGGTCCCCATGCAGCGCGGGAATTTCGCCGCCTGCTCGAAGCGTCCCGAGAATTCGCGCGTGTGAGCGGGGCGAAAACGCTTGACGCTGGAGTGAATCTCTCGCGCCTGGAAGCCTATCGCGAGATGCTCCAGGCAGGGTTTCGCGCAACCATGCAGGGCGTGGCCATGGAGCGGAATAGCGACCCCGGATATAACCGGCCCGATGTATTCCTCATTGACGACTGGCGATAGTTCGAATGCATCGCACCGGGACTAAGGAGTCCCTTTGTTTTCGGGAGGCTTCGCCATCGCGGGTGAATCCGGCGCGGGCGCGCTTGCCTGAGGAGTGAAATCGCTCCACTTCACGATGACGCGGAGGGGCACGCTCGCATCGCCGACTTGGATCGTTTCGTCCGAGCGCGAGTACGCGGGGAACCACAGATTCTTCCCAACCTGCTGACGGATGGTCTCGAAAACAGTGAAGGGAAGGTCGGAAGCCGTGACGTCTCCGGTTTCGGTGACCCATTTGCCCATGGTTTTCACGATGACCAGGTCCTGCTCATCCACCCAGACCACGCCGGAAAAATAGGCGTGGGCGCGTTCCAGGGCGCGCGGTTTGATGGTGAAGAAGTAGGCGCTCAGCTCGTCGAGCGGCTGTTTTCCTCCATACTTAATATCGTATTTCGGAAGCATGGCAGTCGTGAGCGGGAACATCGGCGTCGGGGCGAGAAGGTCCGAATCCCCCCGCTGCAGGTCCAGATTGTGGAGAGTCGAGGGCTGCCTGCTGACCGGCTTCTCATACATCTTGCCGTCGGGAGCAATCCTTAGCTGCGTTACGATTTCCAGTTGTCCGGCGGGCTTGCTGTCCGGTCCGATTTCCTGGATGCGCACTTCTTTCTGGAAGGTGTAGCCCTTGATCGCACGGACCATTTCGTCTTCCTTGGCGGCGAACCGGCGGATGATTTCTTCGGGCGGCAGCGAGGGCGTGTCGGGTTTCGCGAGGGGCGGGGGCGTCGGGAACTTTGTCGACTCGGGCGGCTGCATGGGGCCAGCAACCTGCGCGCGTAACGAAGCAGGCGACGCGGCCAAAACCAGAGCGAGCGCGCAACACGCGGGCAGGACATTTTGTCTTTGAATCATGGAATTTGCTTCCATCTGTTGGATGCCATTTGCTGGTATTGTGCAGCACGGGTACACGAAAAATCCAGTGGGACAGGCTTCAGCCTGTCGGGGTTGGGATGAGCGCAATCGTGCTTGCTGCGATCAAAAACCGACAGGCTTGAAGCCTGTCCTACGGGGTGCAGTTTCCAGCCCGCGATGGGCTGCGGCTTTGCTACAATCGCGCGGCTGCAAAAACTTCTTGATGCGTGAAGTGTTGCCGTGGGATCACAGGCCAAGCGATTTTTCGTGTCCGGCAGGGTGCAGGGAGTGGGGTTCCGCTTTTTCGCCGAGCGAACAGCTTCTCGTCTGGGCGTGGGCGGATATGTGAGAAATCTGTTCGACGGGCGCGTGGAAGTCTATGCCATCGGCAGCGCGGAGCAGATGGAGCGCTGAAAAGCGCATTGCAGCGCGGCCCGCGCATGGCCGCTGTGGACCGGGTGGACGAACAGGACGCGGACATTCTGCGGGAATATGCGAATGTGTTCTCCATTGAACGCGACGAGTGATGACAGGCCGAACTAAGGATTGATGCAGATCGCGATCCATTTAAGAATAGCGATTCATCGGGAAAGGCGGAGCAAGCGGAATGAACCATTTGAAGGAATTCATTCGGGAGGTTCCCGATTATCCGAAGCCGGGAATCCTGTTCTACGATCTGACGACGTTGCTGCAGAATCCCACGGCGTTCCACAGCCTTGTCGATGAGCTGTGCGGCCACTACGCGGGCCAAAAAGTGGACGCGGTCGTCGGCATCGAAGCGCGCGGATTTATTCTGGCGCCGGCGCTGGCGTACCGGCTCGAAGCGGGATTTGTTCCCGTCCGGAAACCCAAGAAGCTGCCGTCGAAAACGGTCTCCGTTACCTATCAGCTCGAATACGGCACGGACACGCTCGAAATCCACGAGGACGCGATCAAGCCCGGCCAGAGCGTGCTCATCAGCGATGACCTGCTTGCCACCGGAGGCACCGCCGCGGCTACCGTGGAACTGGTGCGCAAGCTGGGCGGAAAAGTGGTCGGCGCATCGTTTGCCGTTGAACTTACGTTTCTGAATGGCCGCGCTAAGCTGCCGGGAATCGACGTCTTCACGATGATCCAGTACGACAAGTAAGAAACCTTTGGAACCACGGATGACACACAGATAAACACGGATAAAGAAAGATGGATATTGTTACGGGAGTAGAATTACGGCGAGACGGCATTTCAAACGATCTATTTCGGTTATTTCTTAAGTTCTTGTATTTATCCGTGTTCATCTGTGTGCATCCGTGGTTGCTTTCCGTCTGCTGGCGGACCACCTCGAAGAGGACCACTCCTGCGGCGACGGATACGTTGAGCGCGCGCACGGGGCCGGTGGTCGGGATCGAAACCAGGAAATCGCAGCGCTCGCGCACCAGCGCGTGCAATCCCTTGCCTTCGCCGCCCAGGACAATTCCCACCGGAACTTTGAAATCCACTTCGGTGTGGAGCTGTTCGGCGCGTTCGTCGAGCCCAACCAGCCAGTAGCCCGCTTCCTTCATTTCCTCCATGGCGCGGGAAAGATTTGTGACGCGCGCCACCGGCAAGTGCGCGAGCGCGCCGGCGGATGCGCGCGCCACGGTTTCCGTAAGCCCGGCGGCGCGGCGCTCGGGAATGACGACGCCCTGCGCTCCGGCCGCGAGCGACGTGCGAACGATGGCGCCGAGATTTTGCGGATCTTCGACGCCGTCCAGCAGGACCAGCAATCCGGGAGCGCTTCCTGCCGGGCGCGGTTTCAGCAAGTCGTAAAAACTTGCCGTCGGCGAGGAGGAAACGAACGCGACCACGCCCTGATGCTCGCGCGTTCCCGCGGCGCGATCGACCTGTACGCGCTCCTCAAAGCGCACGGGCACGTCCTGCTTTCGCGCCAGCCGCACCAGTTCTTCGATCCGGTTGCCGTGCGTGCCCTTGGCGACAAGCAGGGAATCGAGCGGGCGGTTGGCTTCGAGCGCTTCGCGAACCGCGTGGATTCCGGTGAGGCGGTCCATATTGAGGGTGATTCCTGAATGTAGCGCCCGTTCAGGCGGGCATTCTCGATTCACGCACGTGCCCGCCTGAAGGCGGGCGCTACATCGATTTCAGCGCTCGAGCGTGGCGATGGCCTGCGCGGCAATCGCTTCGCCGCGGCCGATCGCGTCGACGGCTTCGTTGGTCTTGGCCTTCAAATTGATCATGGAGGGAGCGATGCCCAGCGACTTCGCCAGCGCCTCGCGCATGGCCGGAAAGTGCGGGCCGAGTTTCGGCTTTTCCGTGATGACGATCGCGTCGATGTGCACGATGCGAAACTTGTGTTCGGCGAGCAGGTCGCGGATGTGCTCCAGAAATCGCAGGCTGGACGCATCCTTCCATCTTCGGATCCGTGTCGGGAAAATGCGTGCCGATGTCGCCCAGCCCCGCGGCGCCCAGCAGGGCGTCGCAAAGGGCGTGCGCCAGCGCGTCGCCATCGGAATGGCCGACGGGCCCTTTGTGAAATGGGAGTTCGATGCCGCCGAGGATCAGCTTGCGGCCTTCGGCGAGGCGATGCAGGTCGTATCCGATCCCCGCGCGGGTCATCGGCCCGCGCGCTCCTGGCGGAGATAAAATTCGGCAAGCTCCATGTCGCCCGGGCGCGTGATCTTCAAGTTGCGCTCGGATCCCGACGACGACGTGGACGTCGCGGCCCAATGCGTTCGACCAGGCCCGCTTCGTCCGAAGCCGTCACTCCGTCCTGGCGCGCGCGCGCAAACGCTTCGAGAAGCAAGGAAGCGCGGAACACTTGCGGAGTCTGCGCCAGGACCACGCGTTCGCGCGGAATCGTGGCCGTGATGAGCGCGACATCGGTCGGCAGGCTCGCGCGCTTCACTTCCTTCACCGTGTCCATCGCCGGAATTCCAAGGATGGCCGCGTCGCAGGCGTCCGCCTCCGCGATCACGCGTTCGATCTGGCTGAGGGTCACGAGCGGCCGGACCGCGTCATGCACCAGAATCAAGTCGGCCTCGGACGGGACTTCCGCGAGAGCGTTGGCGACGGAATCCTGGCGCGTATCGCCGCCGCGAACGACGCGAACGGGCCGGCCAAGATTTTCCGATGCGACGCTGGCCGCCACCGAATCGACTTCCTCGGCGCGCGTCGCGATGACGAAATCCGTAATCGCCGGGCAGGCCGCCAGGCGCCGCAGCGTGAAAAGAAGCACGGGCACGCCGTCCAGCGAGAGAAACTGCTTCGGCGTCTCGGCGCCCATTCGGGTGCCCAAGCCCTGCCGCGGGCAGAATGGCTGTTACACGGTTCATCATGGCCTCGGTCGTTGAGCCAAAAAGCTTACACTAATTGGGAGCACATATAAACAGCCCCAGTAGCGCGGGCTTCAGCCTGCGGGGGTTTGGTCCTAGCTAGGATGGAACCCCGCAAGCTGTAGCATGCGCCACTTTTTCCAAACGCATCACAAAAAGAGAACCAAACGAAAGATTTCTTGATTTGACGGTAATGATTTCAGACGGTACTCTGCACATTCACGCGATTTGCGTGTGGTTCAGGCTGTGCTTGTCCGAGGATTTCATCTTTAGCTCTTATTAAGGAGATCCGACCAAAGACCATGACGAAATACAAACTCGAATATATCTGGCTTGACGGCAAGAAGCCTGTTCCTGACCTGCGCGGCAAAACTCTGATCAAGTCGTTTGAGAAGCCGCCCACGCTTGCGGACCTGCCCAAATGGGGTTTTGACGGCAGTTCCACGATGCAGGCCGAGGGACACAGCTCTGACTGCGTTCTGAAACCCGTAGCTCTGTATCCTGATGCCAGCCGCAATAACGCCTTTATTGTTATGAACGAGGTGTATCACGCCGACGGCACGCCGCATTCCACCAACGCGCGCGCGACGATCGAGAATGACCCGGACCTGTGGATTGGCCTTGAGCAGGAATACTTCCTCTATCAGGGCGGGCGTCCTCTCGGGTTCCCGGAAAACGGCCATCCGACAACGCCCCAGGGCCCGTACTACTGCGGCGTCGGCTACAAATACATGGGCAGCCTGGCGCGCAAAATCGTCGAGGAACATCTGGAAATGTGCCATGCCGCCGGCATCAACCATGAAGGCATCAACGCGGAGGTCGCCAAGGGCCAGTGGGAATTCCAGATTTTCGCCAAAGGCTCGGCCAAGGCCGCGGATGACACCTGGACCGCGCGCTATCTGATGCTCCGCCTTTGCGAGAAATACGAAGTAGATATGGTGCTATATTGTAAACCAATCAAGGGCGACTGGAATGGCTCCGGCATGCACTGCAACTTCTCGACGAAATACATGCGCGAAACGGGCGGCAAGGAGTATTTTGAAACGCTCATGAAAGCGTTCGAGAAGCACATCCCCGAGCACATCGCCGTGTACGGCCCCGACAACCATCTGCGCCTGACCGGCCTCCACGAAACGCAAGCCATCGACAAGTTCAGCTATGGCCTTTCGGATCGAGGTGCTTCCATCCGCATGCCCATTAACTTCATCAAGGACGGTTACAAGGGCTATCTGGAGGATCGCCGCCCGAACTCCGAAGGCGATCCCTACCAGATCGTTTCGCGCATTCTGAAGACGATCAATAGCCGTCCCGAAACCGGCCATGGCCAACGCGTAGTTTCCGATCGGCTGAGCGGCACTAGAGCCAAAGGCACTTCGCAAGAAACAGAACGCCCCGGCCAGCCGGGGCGTTCTGTGTTTATGGGTGCAAAGTAGGGCGGGCTTCAGCCTGCCGCTTTTGTGATGGAATCGCTAATGGAACCCGACAGGCTGAAGCCTGTGCCACTCTCCTCCTACGCGGATCGAGTTGCGTCCAGCGCGGCTTTAACGCGCGCGGGAGTAAGCGGCGCCTGGCGGACGCGCGCGCCGGTTGCGTCGAAAATCGCGTTGGCAATGGCGGCGGCTGTGGCGCGACTGGAGGGTTCTCCCGCGCCGCTCGATGGAAGATCGGGGTGGTCGATCAGAACGACTTCGACTCGATCCGGGACGTCGGATGCGCGGGCGACGGGATACGTCTTCCAGTCCACGCTAGTCACATTGCTTCGGTCGAATGTCACTTCTTCTTTCAGGCTGCGGCCCAGCGATTGGATCAGGTTCGCTTCGATCGTGGTACGAAGGGCTTCGGGATTGATGATCAAACCGCAGTCGTGGGCGCAAACGAAGCGGGTCACGCTTACCGCTCCGGTCTTGCGATTGACTTCCACTTCGGCAACCGTCCCGACATAAGTTCCGTTGCGCGTGCTGAGGCCGACGCCCCGGCCCGTGGCGATTTCAGTCGTTGCGCCTGATTTTTTCGGAGATGGACGAGTGTCCCAGCCGGCTTTTTTTGCCGCGCCGGTCAGTACGGCTTTTGCGCGGTCCTCGTCAAGGTGCTTGAGCCGGAATTCAATCGGATCGGCGCCGGTCGCGGCGGCGATTTCGTCCATGAAAGATTCCACGGCAAAGGAAGTAGCCGGGCCTTCCGGGTCGCGCAAATGCGTGGTTCGGAGCGGCGACGCGCTATCATAAAAAGCGGCAACGACGTGCGATGTCGCGAGAACATTTTGAAACGCATACGGCGCCGCTTCCGCGCCCCATTGCGCGAACTCGTCGACCCCTGTTGTATTCGGAATTCCTGCCAGCTGTGCTCCCAGATAATTTCCCGCTGCGTCCGGGCGGAAATGCGTTTCGCCGCCGGAAAACGCGCGCGAAATGAATTGCACCGCCGTTGCATCGCCCTGCGCGTCCAGCGCCGCGGCCAGATCGCAAATCACTGCGGGGCCTTTCGTACCCCACGCGGTCATGTCTTCGCGCATCCACTGGACGCGCACTGGTTTGCCGACGGCCTCGGAAAGCAGCACGGCATCGGCGGCTGCGTCCTCAAAGCCCGGCCGGCCGTACGAACCTGCGTCCTCCACCCAGACGACGCGCACCGTATCGACCGGAACGCGCAGCAACTCCGCGAAGCCCTTCTGCAAATCGTGCGGCTTCTGCCCGCCGGACCAGACCGTCGTGATGCCGTCCTTGTGAACGTCGGCGACGGCGCAGCCCGGACCCATCGTGGCGTGCGACTGGAATGGGAACTCGTAGCTTGCTTCCACTTTTTTCGCGGCGCTCGACAGCACCGAGCCGGCGTCTCCGAATTTGCGGGTTGTTGCGCTCGCTTTCGGAGTCGCAGAACGCATGTAGTTATACAAATCTTTTTGTTCGGGGAATGCCTGCTTGGACTGAGTCCAGGTGACCTTGAGGGCTTTGGCGGCCTGAATGGCGGCCCATTCACGTTCCGCGACCACGCCCACAAAATTTCCCTTCACGACTGTTTTTACGAATCCGGGAATCGCCTTCGCGGATGTTTCGTCGAGGCTCACGAACGTCGAACCTACTCCCGACGGCCGGATCACGCGCCCGTGCAGCATTCCGGGAACGCGGACGTCGGTCACATATTTGAACTGGCCGAGAATTTTCGGCGGCAGATCCGAGCGCGGCGCGGGCTTTCCTACGATCGTGTAGGTGTAAGGATCCTTCGGCCGGCCCATTCCTGATACGTTCAAGGAAAATCCATCGCCCGAAACTTTGAGCGCATCGTTCAGGTCGCCGGCGCTGGCGAGTTCGGCATAAGTGACACTCGCGGATGCGTCATCTTTCGCGCGCCCCTTCACGGAAACGACGCCATCCGCTATTTCCAGTTCGCTGGCGGGAACGCCGAGGCGCTTCGATGCCAGTTGCGTAAGCAGGTAGCGCGCGTTGGCAGCGGCGTTGCGCAGGGGTTTCGCGCCCAGCATGATGGAAGTGCTGCCGCCGACACCGCCCTGATTCGCTGTCGAAGCTGTGTCGCCCATCACCAGTTGAACGCGGTCCACAGGAACATCCAATTCCTCGGCGATGATTTGCGCGTAGGCGGTCCCGACTCCCATGCCGATTTCCGGCTTGCCCGTGAAGACGTGGACAATTCCCTCCTTGTCGATGCGCAGCCATGAATCGAGGCGATTGGCGGGAGGAGCCACGACGGTTTCAGGCGATGCCGCGGCCAGGACGCGCGGGAGCACGGCGGAATCCGCGAGGCTGAAACCGATCAGCAGGCCTCCCGCATCCTTCACAAATTCTCTACGCGATACGGTGTTTTTCGGAGCCATGGTTTTATGCGGTCCTTTTCGCGGATTGAGACGCCCGGCGGACCGCGGCGAAAATGCCGACGTGGCTTCCGCACCGGCACACTAGATTTTCAAATGCCGTCCGCATTTCGGCGTCAGATGGATTGGGATTGATGTCGAGGAGCGCTTTGGCCGTCATCACCCAGCCGTTCAGGCAGTAGCCGCACTGGAAGGTCTGCTCCGCGATGAACGCCGCCTGCACGGGATGCGGTTTGCCGCCGCTTTCCAGGCCTTCGAGCGTGACGATTTCCTTCCCAACAGCCTCTGCCACAGTTAAACGGCACGATCGCACAACTTTATTGTCCACCAGCACCGTGCACGCGCCGCATTGCCCGAGGCCGCAGCCAAAGCGCGGATTGTTCAATTCCAGGTTGTCGCGCAGCACATACAGAAGAGGACATGCGGGGTCCACGTCCACGCTGTGCACGCGCCCATTCACTTTCAAGGAGGCAGCGCTCATAAACACCTCGTAGACACATATTGTATTACACACTGTCCGCCGGAGGGCAATGAAGCTTGTTGCGAGCGACGAACATGAAAGTTCCATATTTATGGCAAATATGAGATTATGCAAAAATGAAACCGGAAGCCATCCGGACGACTGTGGATATTCCCGCTTCCCTTTACAGGAAGCTGAAAGAACAAGCCGCGGCACAAGGGCGGTCAGTCCGCGATCTCATTCTATCCGGAGTTAAAATCACTTTATTGGAGGGCAAGCGCCCGAAACCGAAAAGGGTCCGCTTTCCTCTGATCGTTTCCAAAGGCCCCAAGGTCGAACTTACCAACGAACAAATCTATGAACGCATTGAATTTCCTTGATGCGAACGTTTGGCTGGCATTGCTCTGGAGCCGGCATGCCCATTCGGAAAGAGCGAAGGAATGGTTCGACAGAGCCGCCGAAGAGCGATTTTTCTTTTGCCGCTTCACGCAGTTGACCGTTCTCCGGCTTCTCACCACTGAAACCGTAATGGGGAAAGATGTCCGGAATATGTCCCAAGCCTGGGATCTGTGGGACAAAATTTGGGCTGACTCGCGAATTGCATTTCTTCCGGAACCTGAGAACCTCGAAATGGAGTTGCGGGCTCATACCCGGATGTCCAGCAAATCCCCGAAGGTTTGGGCCGATGGATATCTGCTATCCTTCGCCATTGTGGCCGGCTTGAAATTAGTCACGTTCGATCGCGCGATTCAATCTCGCAGGGCTGAAATTCTTATTCTCTAAACACTTTATGGTTGTAGGATCGGTCCGGCAGAGGTTGCCGGCAATTGCTCCCGGATGCTGAACCCGCTCATTCGCATCAGCATCATTTGTTTTGCGAAGTTCAGAATTCGGTCTGCTGCCGCTTGGGGACTGAGCCCGCGAGAGTGGATGTTGGAGACGAGATTTCGATTTGCATCGGTATGAGACTTGCCAGGCAGGTATGCCATGTAGGCGGATAGACTCTCCGCGGTGGCAAGGCCGGGGCGCTCGCCGATCAGAAGGACTGCCACTCTTGGCGCCAGCAACTCGCCGACTTCATTTAGCACACCGACGCGGCAGTGGCGAATTACAAAAGCACTGCCGACGGTCCAGCCCCGCGCTCGGGCTCCGGCATCAAGCAACGGCAGCAGCGTAGGAACTTGCGCGGCCACCGCAGTGACCGAGAGGCCGTCACCGATCGCAAATAGAATATCGTTCTCTCGCGAACAGCGTCCCACCAATTCTCTTCGCGACGCTTCGTTCAAGCGGCGTCCCAGGTCCGGTTGGAGGAGATATTCTTCCTTGGAACGCGCTTCGGTGCAGAGTTCGAAGAGGTTCCACTGCCGGATAAACGCCGCCCCGAATGCCGTTTCCAGGTCCAGTTCGGCGCGGACCGCGTCCCGCGCGGCGGCATGGGCCTCGCGCAATTCCAGTTGCGTGGAGGTGCGATACGCGGCCCCGGCGCGCCCTTGCAAAATCCGCGCCGGCGTGCGTTCCCGAATTTTGCGGAGGGCGTCGGGGAACTCGGCGGCCAGAAAGGAATCGGCGTCCCGCGGCATTCAGGAAATTTCTCCCAGGGAAGATTCGAGCCCTTGCATCAGCTCGCGCCGCGCGGACGGTTCCAAGAGCGCGGGCTCGGCGTCCCGGAAGATCCCCTTCGTCTGGAGCCACTCCAGGAACTCCGGAGCTGGGCGCAAATGGAAGAGTTTTCGGACGGCGAGCGCGTCGTGGTAGCTGGTGGACTGATAATTCAGCATCACGTCGTCCGAGCACGGCACGCCCATAAAATAATTGCAGCCCGCGGCGGCGAGCAGGACCAGAAGATTGTCCGCGGAATTTTGATCGGCTGCCGCGTGGTTTGTGTAGCAAACATCGCAGCCCATCGGTAGCCCGAGAAGCTTGCCCATGAAATGATCTTCGAGGCCGGCGCGAATAATCTGCCGTTCGTCAAAAAGATATTCCGGCCCGATAAAGCCAACGACGCTGTTCACGAGGAAAGGATGGAAAACGCGGGCTACGCCATACGCGCGCGCTTCGAGCGTCAGTTGATCGATTCCATGATGCGCCTCGGCCGACAATGCGCTCCCCTGGCCCGTCTCGAAATACATCACGTTTGCGCCCCTCCAGGGAACGTCGCGTTGTGCGTGATGTCCAAGAACTTGCTCGCGTCCTTCGCGCAGCATTTGCAGCGTCACGCCAAAACTGCGGTTGGCCGCCTCCGTCCCGGCGATGGATTGAAAGAGGAGATCCACCGGCGCGCCGCGTTTCATCGCTTCAAGTTGCGTCGTGATATGCGCGAGGCAGCACGATTGCGTCGGGACATCATAGGCATCGATCAACCGGGCGAGCGCGTGCAGGATCGCGCCAACCGATTCCACTGAATCCGTCGCCGGGTTCACTCCAATCACAGAGTCGCCGCATCCGAAGAGGAGCCCCTCAAACGCGGCCAGCAAGATTGCGCCAATATCGTCCACGGGATGATTGGGCTGGGTGCGGATTCCCAATACCCCGCGCTCGCCCATCGTGTTCCGGCAGCGCGTCACATTCCTGATTTTTGCGGCGGCGAGAATCAGATCCTTGTTGCTCATTATTTTGGCAACGGCCGCCGCGATTTCGGGAACGATGGCCCACTGAAGCTCCTTCAATCTTTCTTCGCATGTGGCATCGTCGAGAATGAACTCGCGGAATTCGCCCACCGTCATGCTCTGGATTCTTTGAAACCGCTCCGCATCGTAGGATTCGAGGAGCAGGCGGCTGACTTCGTCTTGGGAGGGATCGATCAGAGGCTCCCGGACAATTTCGCCGAGAGATAGATCCGCGAGCTTGCGTTTCGCGGCCACTCGTTCGCGCTCCGAACGTGCGGCGAGCCCCGCCAATTGATCGCCGGATTTTTCCTCGTTGGCCTTGGCCAGCAAGTCGCGCAGGTCGCGAAAGGCAAATTGCTCGGGCATGAATTTCCCACGGGCTAAAGGGTCTGTGTGAGAACTCAAAATTGGCACGGTTTTGTAGCGCCCGCCTTCAGGCGGGCACTACATGACCTGCAACCGAGTTATCACACAGACTCTAAAGGGTCGCCGTGAAGAAAGTAGCATCAATCGCAGACGCAAGAAAGACCGATGGAAATCCAGGCGCTAGAAGCTCTTCGCGAGAACTCAACTTTCATAGAAGAGAAAGCAGCGGGGGTGCCCCACCCTTTGTGGGTTTCAAAGGGTGGGGGTTTAGATTCAAGACACACCTGGAATGCGGAATCATGAATGGTCTGAAAAGCTCCTACCCTAGCCCCACGCGGGGGACAAGGATGGAGCGCCCGGCCAAAGTGTGAATCTAGCGCGGCACGGCGGCTGTCTGCGCGGGGAGCTGGGATTTTCCCGGCCGCCAGCGCGCCAGAATCGGGAAGACCAGTGCGACGACCATAACCACTGTGATGGCGTCTACCGCAGGCGCGTACCGGCCAAGGTTCTGATGTATTCGCGCAATCATGATCGGCGAAGGCACCGCCGCGAGCCCCCAGGCGAGCAGGATGATGCCGTAGATTCCGCCCATCGATTTGGCGCCGAAAAAGTCCGCCGTGAACGACGGCATGGTGCCAAAGCCGCCTCCATAGCAAAGTCCAATGATGGCGAAACACAGCGTGAAGAGCGACCAATCGTGAATGCGCGGCAGCAGAAAGAAAATCACGGCCTGAATCAGGAACAGCAGGAAATACACCTGCGCGCGGCCAATATAGTCGGAGACCCAGGCCCAAAAGACGCGCCCGAATCCGTTGCACAGCGAAATCACGCCGACCATTCCAGCCGCATTTAGCACCGTCATGCCGACCATCTCCTGCGCCATGGGTGAGGCCTGGCTGATGATCATGATGCCTGCCGAAACGTTCAGGAAGAGCAGCAGGAAGAGCAAATAAAATTGCCATGAGCCGAGCGCTTCGCCCACGGTGAAATCAACCGTGCTGGCCGATTTCGCCACCGCCGTGCGCGGCTCCCAGCCTGCGGGGCGCCAACCCTGAGGCGGGTTCGCGTAAAACTGCGCGGCGGCGACGACCACCACCAGGTAAACAATCCCAAGCGTCAAAAACGTCGCGGCAACGCTGTAGTGAATGATTTCCCACGCGGCGAACGGGCTCATCACGGCCGCGCCGAATCCGTAGCCGCAGACGGCGATGCCTGTCATCAACCCGCGCCGGTCGGGAAACCATTTCACGAGCGTGGCCACGGGACAGATATAGCCCATCCCCATCCCGAACCCGCCGATGATCCCGTAGCCGAGATAAAGTCCATTCAGCGAATTGTGCGAGGCTGCAAAGCTGGCGATCAGGTAGCCGAGGCCGTAGATCACTCCAGCCGTCGTGGCCACGATTCGCGGCCCGGCTTTATCCAGCCACAGGCCGCCGATGATGGTTCCGATTCCAAGGATCAGAATCGCGAGCGTGAAATTGAATTGGACCGAGGTTTCCGACCAGTGGCCCGCGCTCATCAGCGGCTTCTTGAAAACGCTCCAGCCGTAAACCGCTCCGAGGCAGATTTGCATGCAGACAGCTGCGACAGCTATTCCCCACCTGTTTGGAAGGTGCTCCGTGTTCATCGGCGTCTCCTAGGGTTGGATTTAGGGCCTACTCCGATGCAGTTTCCCAAGTTCTTCAAATTCGAGCCCGCAACGAAATATTTTCCGCGGCGAGGCCCAGACGCTGGGCTCCCGCATATACGACGAATCGCTGGCCGCGAAGAAATCCAACGAGCGTCATGCCCACTTCGCGCGCGAGCCTCACCGCGAGGCTGGAGCACGCCGACACTGACGCGACTACAGGAATTCCCGCCACCGCCGCCTTTTGAATAATCTCAAAACCGCCGCGCCCGCTCACCGTTAAGGCGCAGCCAGCGAGCGGCAGACGATTCTCACGAAATGCCCATCCGACGATTTTATCGACCGCGTTGTGGCGGCCGATGTCTTCGCGTTCGGCAAGTAGCGCCCCATCCGCGTCAAACAGCGCCGCGGCGTGCAATCCGCCGGTGCGGGAAAAAACCTCTTGAGAAGCCCGCAGCGTTTCCGGAAGCCGGCAAAGAACTTCGGGCGACATCCGGAAATCCGGATTGACGGAGCGGACGCCGCGGCGGCGCACCGAATCAATCGACGTTTTGCCGCAAATGCCGCAGCTCGCGGCCGCGAAAAAATTGCGCTGCGTGGTTTCCAGGTCGAGCTTTACATCGGCAGAGAGTTCAACTTCCACAACGTTTCCGCGCTCGATGAATTTCACATCGCCGGGCTCGCGAATCGAAACGATTTGCTCCGCGCGCTCGACAATGCCCTCGGTGAAAAGAAAGCCTGCCGCCAATTCGAAATCGTGCCCCGGCGTGCGCATCGTCACCGTGAGCGGCCTCTCTCCAATGCGAAGCTCCAGAGGTTCTTCAGCGGCGAGTTCATCCTGCCGCGCCTCGACGCGCCCCTCATTCCATTCGTGAACCTGCGTGACGTCAGTGTCGCGCCGGCGGGAAATGTTCATCTCATATTCCTAAGGAGTTTCTGTGTCTCGAATGGTTTATGTAGCGCCCGCCTTCAGGCGGGCATTTGGATGTATCCACCGTGCCCGCCTGAAGGCGAGCGCTACACAAAGACTGTTACGCCGGAACGGCCACGGCTGTTTGCTGTTCCGGGGCGCGGCTCGCTGGGAACACTTCGACGATCGCGTTGTAATCCGGCACGCCGCTCGCGTCTAGGCATCCTGCGGGAACGACGACGTTTACCTCCGGCCAATATCCCTGAAGGCTCCCAGGCTTGATCCGGTCGATCTTCACGCGCCCGCGAAACTGGCCGCGATCGTTCGAAAGGACGATGGCGTCCCCGTCTTTCACACCCAGATGTTGCGCATCTTCCCGCGCCATGAGGATATGGTCGCGCATCGCGCCGTTGAGCAAATCCTTGTCGCCGTGAATGATGCTGTTGAATTGCCGGCCGCGGCGCGTGGCCAGCAGAAAATGCCCGGGCGGGATGTTCTCTTCAGGCAGGTTTACTGCGCTGAAGCGGCCCAGGCCGTCCGGCGTTAGGAAGCGGTCGACTAAGAGGCGCGGGCCGCCGTACTGAAAATTGTCGCCTTTCTTGCGCAGGTTCGCGATGCCCCGGTACGTCGGGCAGACACGGTCAATCTCCTCGCGAATGTCGCCGGTGTCCCGCCACGGAAAGATTTTCGCCGCGCGTTCAGGGTCGGCGCGGCGCGCGACCAGCACCGGAATCTCCCATTCATCTTTCGTTTCAGGCAAACGCGGCCCGGGAATTTCCGGGCTGAAGATAATGCGGCGTTCGGTATTCGTTTCCGTTCCGCCGCCGCGCTGCTCGTAACGTGTGCGGCCGGGAAGAAGCAGGACCGTGTCGGCAGGTTCGATCAGCATGTTTGAGCTGACGCAAATATCCTGATGAATGCGCAGCTTAATCGTTTTCATCCCCTGGACCACGCGGTCGGGCTCCGGCATGGTATCGACAAAGTTCCCGCCCGTTTGCCAGAGCGTGTCGATCTCTCCGCGTTCGGCGGCGAGGATCATGTGCGAAGCCGTCATTCCTTTCGACGTGGGTGGCGCGAATCCCCAGAGTTCCGGCTGCGCGAGGCGCTGCGCGTTTTCTTCGTTGACGGGAACACCCATCACGTACGCGGTGGGAACAGCTCCCATTTCGGCGCCCCCCTGCACGCCGCTATGTCCCCGGATTGGCATGAGGCCCGTGTTCGGCCGGCCGACGTTCCCCTTCGCGAGCTGCAGATTCACGATGGCGCGGACGTTGTCGCTGCCGTAGCGATGCTGCGTGATTCCCATGCTCCAGACGATGATGGCGTGCCGCGCATTTCCGAACGCTTCGGCGAAGCGCAGCATGTGCCCGCGAGTGAGGCCTGAGCCGCGTTCGAGATCTTCCCAGGCGAGATTGCGCACTTTTTCTTCGGCTTCCGCGAATCCCGAAGTGCGCTCATTGATGAATTTCCGGTCGATCCAGTCGTTTTCAATGAGAAGTTTCAATATGCCGTTAAAGAAGGCGATGTCACCGCCGGGATGAATCTGGAAAAAATCGTCGGCGAATTTCGTGCCGAAGAGCGCGCTCTTGGCCATCGAGGGTACCCAATACCGGTCCAGCCCAGGCTCAAGATACGGGTTCACGACGAGAACCCTGGTGCCGGCGTCTTTCGCGAGGCAGATATATTTTGTGGCGACCGGCTGGTTGTTGGCGATGTTCGTGCCCACGAAGATCAGCAGGTCCGTGCCGATCCAATCGGAATAGGAGCACGTGGTGGCCGCGCAGCCAATCGTGGCTCCCAGCGCTGCCGTGCTGGGCGCGTGGCAGATGCGCGCGCTCGTATCCACGTGATTCGTCCCGAAAAAGCGGGCGACCTTTTGTTGCGCGTAATAAGTTTCGTTGGTCAGCCCGCGTGACGTTACGAACCAGCCCAGCCGCTTCGGATCTGTTTCACGCAGGCCGCGCGCCGCCACGTCCAGCGCCTCGTCCCAGGAGATCTGGTGGAAGCCTTTCTCCCCCTTGCGGCGAATCATCGGAGCGGATAGCCGGCCGAGGCGCGATAAATGCCGCGCCTTGGTCTTGCCCAGCGCATCGGCATCTTCCAGCAGGCGCAAGTTCATCGCCGGCATCGTGTTCAGCCGCAGGAGCCGCAGCCGCAGCTGGCACAGGTGAATCCCCTTCATGGTCCAGTCTCGCATGCCGGTGGTGCCGAGCGAGCAGCCGTCGCAGCAGCCATCGTTCAGGATGCGCCAGGCGTAGGCCATCTGGTCGCGATTTTCCCAGATCGTTTCGGCGATATCCTGGAATGCGTTGGGATGCTGCTCGTGCAGCCCGTAAGGGACCAGGCTGACCCACTTCCGCGCGCGGTTGCCGCTCAGACCATTTCCGTTGTTTTGGTCGGACATGACTCGAGCCTCCGTGCGGGATCAATTCATGGACCAGGGCCGGGTGTCTCGTATAACCACTTATTAACCCATCCCATCCCTGACGGTCAAGCATGCCGGATTGGAGCCGGGCACCAAATGCGGCCAGCATGCATCTAGCACCGGAGTCAGACTGAACAGGCTGCGGAAAAACTCAATCCTCTGTCACTTAAATCTAAGAGAGATTCTTCGCTCCGCTCAGAATGACGCGGCATCTTTTTCGCAGCCTATGAAGTTGTAGATTGAGCCTTAGAGGACTTTTGGTCCGGTGTTCGTTGACTTGCAAGAAAAATTACGGCCGTGGACACGCCGCAATCGTAAATCATAATGGAACATGGAAATGCACAAAGTATTGGTGCCCGAAAGAGGACTCGAACCTCCACTCCCTTGCGAGAACTAGCTCCTGAAGCTAGCGCGTCTGCCAATTCCGCCATTCGGGCACAGCTGCGTTTGTTGCGAGGCGATTCGATTGTGCCCGCCCGCGCGGTGGTTTGTCAACGCGACGGTATCCCCCGCGGAACGGGCGTCAATTCGCTACCACGCCGATGATCTCGGGCTGCGGCATTTCCCCTGAAACGAGGTCACCAATAGATAACACCCGCCGTGCCTTGCCCGGCATTGGTGCTATAATCCGTTCAAGTTTTTGCCGTTGCAGGACGGCGCAAACGCTCACGCCATTTCCACCAAGTGCCGGGCCTGCGGGGAGGAACCCTTGGGAGAATCCCGATCACTCGTTCTCGATCTGCTGATGATTTCTTGGGGTGTCATCACGTCTCTTCTGGTGGTGCTGGTCGTTTACCGGGGAACGCTGTCGTCGAGGGAAGATGATCAGATCTTCATTGATGCCGCCGAGCAGCATCATTACAAGGAACAAGTGGAGATCATCGACCGGATCTCGCGTCTGACCAAGCCGATTATCGCTCTCGCGATTTTATCCGGTGTGCTTTTGCTGGCCAGCGCGGGGGTTTGGATCTATCAGGGCTTCAAGAGCTTCTAGCGCTGGCCACTGGGCAGGGCCGATCCCGTCGTCGTGGCGGGCTCGGGAACCGTGGAGTCCACGATTGAGGAGTGGTTCAGAGTGATCACCCACCGGTCGGCCTGCTTCGCCAGGATCAGGGTTGTGTGCCCTCGGAACTGCACCACTTTGCCGTCCATCTGCGCCACATACAGTGAATTGATAAGTGGCCCAGGCCGAATTGCCATTGACCTTAATGAGAGTATTTGAACGGTCCATGCGCGCGCCGCTGACCTGGGCGCGCTGCGCCTGATAGGCCTTCAGGAAATTATCCCAACCGATGATGGGTGGTTCCCACGCACCGCTCACCAGGACCACATCATCCGAGTAGTATTTGTGCATGGAATCCGGGTCGCCGATTTGCCAGTAGCCCATGGCCTCGCCGATGGCCTGATCGATGGCCTGCGAATCCGGCGTGTGCATCGAGGACTTAATATCTTCGCTCATGTCGGGCGGCGGGGTGTTCTTGTTCTTATCTTTTTTTGCGCCCCCGCCGGAACCGCGACGGCCATCAAGCCAGCGTCAGGATGATTCCGATCCGGAATCGTCTTGCATGATTTCACTGCAACCTTGTTTCATATTTGTTCCCCGCCGCTGAAGATAGCACGAACCCATTTACGCAGAGCCGGGAATCGGCAGGCGGAGTGTCGTGCCAGTGCACGTGTCCTCGGGATGGACAAATCCATCACTTGAAGCGCGTCTTCCGCACGACATCCAGGCCGAACGTCCCGTTTTCATCGCGCAAGCCAACAACGGAGAATTCGCGATTGATCGTGTATTCGATTTGAATCACCTGATACTGCGTGGTCGTGACGTCCGTGATGTAGGTAACCACCAGGCCGGGGGTGACTTGCTGCTCGATCGTGACGCTGGCTATGGAGTTTTGCTGCGTGTTTAAAGTAGCGACCGATGGACCAACGCTGAAGTGGCTGACGCCGAACAGGCGCTGGATGCGCCCGCCTAACTGGCTGGAAACCGCTTCCGAGAGCAGGGCCGAAGCGCCCACTCCCGGGTTCTGCCCGGTGGCGGTTCGCGCCGCGCTTTCTTCGCCGGTCTGGCCCAAGTGCCAGCAGCTCGATGATGTCGCTCGAGGGCAGCGGCGGGTCAGACCGGTACGCGAGCGTGAGGCGGCTCGCGGGGCCGGTGAAATCGAGAGTGACTTCATACTGGCGGATCGTTGTCGTAGCCTCGACGTTCAGCACCGGATCCAGGCGAAACGGATTGGCGAAATTGATGTCCCCGCGCGCAATGGTGTACTTGTTGCCGCGAAAACTCATCTCCCCGCTCAGCAGGTGAATGTGTCCGAGCAGAATGGGATGCTCCCATGTTCCGCGCAAGCGCAGACTCGCGTCCGTCAACAGCCGGGCGCCTGTCCACTCCATCCTCGAATCGGGAGTGGAATCCGCCTGGATGTCGAACTCCAAATTTTGCAGGAACGAGGAAGTCGTGCTTGGCCCGGTAGCCGGCTCCTTGGCTGAAACCATGAAGCTGCCGAGATCGAACCCCTCCGCCATTAGGAGGCGATCGACCACGATGCGCCCGGAAAGCGTCGCCGCCTGGTCGTTCCCAGAGAGGCGCAAAGTGCCGCCCACAAGCCAGCTCATGCCCACGGGATATCGAATGCGCACTTGGTCGGAGCGCGCATTGAGTACATAAGTCAACGGCCCTTCACCGTAGGCCACCGTGCCGCCAATGGTGAGGCGTCCGCCGCCGGTCTCTGCTGCGACGTTATCAAACACCATGCGAGTCGCGTCAAAATTGAAATCCCCGGCCACGTTGCTCAGCCCCGCCGGAAAATCGCCGTACCGGAACGAAGCGCCCTCGACATGAACCTTGCCGTTGAAGCGCGGCTTGGCAACGCTTCCGGCGACCAGGGCATTGATCTGCGCGCGGCCAGTCGCTTCCAATTGCGGGTAGAAGCCCGAGAGCAATTGGAGGCTGACCGCTCCGTCCAGCCGCAAATTGAGTGCCTTGCTCCCGGCGAACAGCGCGGAACCGGTCACGCGAAAATCCGTGTCGGTCCCGCGTAGACTGGCCTGCTCGACGCGAACTTCGTCCCGGCGATAGGTCAGCCGCACGGGCCCGACGTTTTCCAGCTTCACGTTTTGAAAATCAAAGGTCAGGCGGGAGAGATTTGCTTCCACCGCAAGCGTTTCAGGCCGCGCGCCAAAGCCCGCGACGTCAAACTGGCCGTCCACCAAACTGTGGCCGTTCATACGGGATAGATGCAGTGCGGAAACCAGGAAAGGATTGAAATCGATTCGTTGGGCAGTGACCTGGGCGCTTACCGGATAATCGCCCCCGAGGCCAATGCCCAGCTTCCCGGTGAGCTTTCCCGACGCCATCGCCGAATCGATCGTGGCGCTCAGCTGGCGCCCATCTGAATCGACTTTCCCGTCAAAGCTGCCCACTACGTCATCGCCCAGCTTCAAGTCAATCAAGCGGAGGGTTGCGTGCAATTCCGGTGCGCGCAAGGGCCCCTGGCCGTGGGCTTGTAAATTCAGGCGGCCGCCGACAGGCAGACGTGCCATTTGAATCTTGTCGATGGCCTCAAGAGGAATCGCCGCGCCTGTGAAGTCAAACGACACATCGCCTGTGACTGTGTGATAGTCCAGATTGCCCGTTACAAGACCCGTAGGCGCGCCGGGCGCACGCGCTGCCAGCCGGACCTCGGCGTTGGCTATTCGAACTTCGCCTGGGCGAATGGACAATTGCCCGCGCGCTCGTTCGAATCGCCATGACCCTGCTACTGCATCAGAGACGTCAAACAACCCCGAGAACTCAGGCTGCGCCCGCGTGCCTTTGCCATGAAATTGCCCGGTTACCAGTCCATGCGCCGCATAGGACGTTCCCAGCATCTTTTGCAGGTCATCCGTATCGGCGCCACCAGATTGACGTCAAACTTCCAATCGCTTTCAGGATTAAAGCCCCAGTTGTCGAGGTCGAGTTGAAGTTCGAGATCGGCGGAAGACCGGCCCCGGCGCGCGCGGCCGCGGGCGATATGCAACTCGTCGGGCGAATAGGTGAGTTCACCTTCGAGATCGTCCCAAAACAGCGAGCTGTATTGCGCTTGGTTTCCCTTGAAGCGTCCTGTGAACGTGGGACCGCCCAGGGGCCCCGTCAGCCGCCCGTCCCAATGGAATTGGCCCGCAATTACCTCCGGGTCGGCAGTGGGGCCGCGGAGGCGGTTGATGAAGTCGTCCCACGGTTTGAGGTCTTCGGTGTCAACCGTCATGTCAATCGAGGTCTCTACCGTGCTGAGAGAGCCGCGAAACTGGATGCGGCTCGCGGGAGTTGAAATCTCGCCCGGGGGAAGTTCGAACTGTTTGTGGTCCATGTCGTAGTGGAATTCGAAATTTGCAGATGTTGGGAATCTGCCCGGCGGGGGCGTGTCCGAAGGCGTCCATACCGAACGCCCGCGGGAATCGACATGCTTGAAATCGGCGACCCATGTAGTCGTCGCCTCCGCATCCATGCGGCTCGACCAATGTAAGGGATTGATGGGCAGGCTTGGGTTGTCTTCCGCGGCAAGCGCCTGATGCAGTTCCAGGCCTCGCAATTTCGTCTCAGCGCGGAAATCCAGCTTCGCGAGATTAACGCGCACGTGGCTGGTCGCGATTCCGCCAAGAATCATGGCTTCCAAATCGGGCAAATCGATTGCGCGGTTGTCCGCGGTGTAGCCGCCATGGACGGAAATGTTTCCGGGATGAAACCACTGGTATTTCATGGTGAGCCGGTCGGCAGTATAGCGGCCGTTGAAGTTCATTTTTTCAGCGGAGTAGCCGCCGTCTCCGGCAAACTCGATATGGCCGCCCGGCGCGTCCCGCTGGCGCAGGATCGTCCACAGGTCCTCGAGGCGGAGCTGGCCGCGGTACCGGAAAGTCCAGGCGGGCTGCGCGAAATTGACGAGATTTGCCTGCGCATCGAGGTCCATGCCGGCCGACTTCCATTGCAGTTGCGTCACGGAAAAAGAATCCTGCTGGAGAGTGAATCGCGCCGAGAAATCCGAGGCAAAGGGCATGTTTCGCAGCGCCGCGATCTCAAATTTTTGCCAGCTGACCTGGCCGAGGTATGCGGGGCGCCCGCTTTCATTCGCGTAGCTCATGGCGAACACAAAATTTCCGCCATTGGCCTGAAGCGGAATTCGCGTGTCATTCCACAAGATCTCGCCGTCCTCAAGGCGCAACTGCGCGATTTTTAAATCGAACAGGCCCTGCAGATCCGGCGGGCCGGAGCCTGCCGCGACTTTTGGTCCCGGAACGTTTGTCGAGCCGTCTTTTTCAACCTGGATGTGCGTTGAGAAATGAGACATCTCGACATTTCCCAGCGAAATTTTCCGGCCCCAGAACGATTCGATGTGGATATCGAACTGCAGCAGGTCGGCGTGAAACAGCGGGGGACTTCCAGCCGGCTCGCGGCCATGCAAAGTCAATCCATCGAAACGGGCGCTGAGCAACCACCAGCCGAAATGAAAATTGCCGAGCTCGACGCGCGCGCCGGTGGTTTCCTCAAGCTGCTCCACAATCTTCCTGCGAGCCCAGCGATCCGCCAGGCCGCTGGCAACCATATAGGTGATGGCCAAACTCGTGACGATCGCCAGGGTTACAACGAGGCCCAGCCCGTGTTTCAAGCCGAATTTTCGCTTCGTTCCGTCCATCGTTCCCAGCTCCGGTAGAGCGTTACTGCTTGCCGCCGGCGGTTTCGATTTCGATCTTCAACCGCGATTTTGTATCGTCCAGCCACTTCGCCGTCAGGTCGCTGATTCCGCGCTGGATGAGCACTTCGCGGATCTGTTCCTCGACCGCGGCCCGTCCCGGAGCTGGCTGATTTTTTTTCGCCAGTTCCGGGACCAATTCCTTTTGATAATAGGCGTCAATCTGAGCAGGTTCGACCTGCACGGACGGCCGAAATTTATAATCGACGTAGCGTTCGACGTAAATCTGACGGCTGAGCATTTCCCGGGCTTGGCCGGCGGATAGTCCGAGCTCGTTGAGGCGAGATGCATATTTCTCAGGGCTCGCAAACTGCTCCTTGAGCCGCGCGAGTTCGCGGTCGACTTCCGATTGCGCGGGCTGGGGGAAATGGGATGCCGTGGCCTCCGTCTCGACCACCCACTGCTCGATCAATTCGTTGAGAAGCTTGTCGTCGCTCTCCGCATGGCCATCGACCAACTCCTGGAAAGCGCCAAGTTCTCGGACCTGGCTCTGCAGAATGATGTCGTCCTCGATGCGCGCGACGATGCGGTCCACCACGCGCGCCGATTGCGGCGGCGCGGATCCGCCGAACGCTTGCGGCTTGCACGCCGGAGACAGCAGCAAAACGATAATGAAAATCGTTCGCCGCATCAGAAGGTCGTCCCCAGGTTGACGAAGAATTGGAAGGCCGGAAGCCTCGCAGTCGTTGTCAGACAGGCCGCCGACATTGTGGCCGGGCATGTTCCGCCGTTCTGAAACAAGTACTTCGCCGGGTTCAACTGATAGCCAAGATCGAGCGCCACGGGCCCGATCGGCGTGCCGTAGCGAAACTCAAATCCAACAGTATGCGAGAAGTAACTCAGCTCGTTCGTGCAGTTCGTCAAACACACGTTCGGATTGCTCGGATCGAAGGTCGGCGCCGCCGGCTTGATGCGAAGGGAAATTTTCCGAATGCTCGGGAACACGTTGCCGGCATCATAAAACACCGCACCCCCCAGGCGGTCGCCGATCAACGGCAGATGCATCGGAAAGCGCAAGTCCTGGTTAAAGATAATCTCCGCTTGTCCACCGATGGGGAAGCCGGTGACGGGATCGCGTGGGCCCGCCTGGTTCAGGCCAAATCCGCGCAAGGACGTGCCGCCGCCGGCGAAGAAGCGTTCGGGGAGCGGAATGTCCGTTGAAAGCGAATTGCCGTAGACCGTCTGAAGACCGAACCTGGTAGTACGGGCGAAGACGAGGCGCCGGCTGAGGGGAGTGTACGTTGTATTCTGCAAGTACACCCGGATGAAGTTCGCCGACGAGCCAATCGGCTTCATGGCCAGGCTCACATCCGCATTTTCAAAATCGCCGCGGCTGGGGTCGGATACGCTGTTGCGGCGGTCCCGAATCCAGCTCACGTCGAATTCGGAAACTTCCGTGTTCTGGCTGAACAGGGGAATTTCCTCGACGGCGATGTGCAGATTGCTGGCGACCACGTGCCGGTAGGCGTACCGGTAGAGGATCGAACTTGTGGAAGAGAGCTTTTGGGCGAGGCCGATGGAACCTTCCGCCCGGCGGGAATCGAACGTTTGCACATCCCGCGAATTTTCGTAATAGGCGGAAAGCTGCAGGCTGAAATTGGGAGAAGCGAAATAATTGGGCGCGATATAGGAAATGAGCGCGCGCCCCTGGATCGTGCTGGCCCGCGCCTTGAAGGAGAGCGAGTCGGCGCGTCCCGTCAGATTCGCTTTCGTAAGTTCAAGCGTGCCGCGCGGCGCGAAGCTCACGGATTGAGAAGTGGGACTTGTGGAGTTTCCGAGACGCTGCGCTTCGAATCCCAGGCCGTACGCGATGGTGTAGCGCCGGGCCTCGTCCACCATGACGACGATCGTTTTCTTCTCATCCTCGCCATCGGGATTTTGCGGCGCGATCGAAACGCGGCTGAAAATTCCCAGGTTGTAGAGCTTCCGCTGCGTCTCGACGACCGTGCCTTCGCTCAGCGGCTCGCCAGCTTTAATGCCCACCTGGCGTGAGATCACCCCGGCCCGCGTATGCTCATATCCGCTGAGCAAGACACGCGCGACCAGGACCTGGCGCCCCTCCGTGATGTGATAGGTCAGCCGCACCGTCGGGCCGGCATTCGGTCCAGCCGGCGGGACTTTCTGAATGTCCGCGGTAAACCGGGCTTCGGAAAATCCCTGATCATAGTAGGTGGCAAGAATGTTGTCGCGATCGGATGACACGTTGAATTCGGAAAAAGGCTGTCCCTTGGAGGAGCCAACCACCCCCTGGAGTTCATCCTGGCTCAGTTGCTGGTTGCCCTCAATGGCCAGGCTCGCCACGCGGGTTTGCTGCCCCTCCTGGACGGCAAACTTCACCGAAAGGTCTCCATGATGGCCCTTGTAGTCGTCGATCAGTTGGCTCTGGACTGTGCATTCCTGAAAACCGTTGGCGTCGTAGAGAGTGCGAATCGAAGCGACGTCATCCTGGAGCAGTTCGGTCGAATACCGTCCAGGCGATGCGTACACGGCAGGCTGAATCTTTATGCGCCCGCGCAGAAGGTCCGAGCCAAAGTATTTATTCCCTGAGAACTCCACGTCCACCAAACGATGATGATCCCCTCGATTGACCTGATAGGTGACCACTCTCGCGGCCTCGCGCACGACAGGGCTCGATTCCTCCGCGGGCGCGTCCGATACGGTGTAACTCACTTGCGTGTCGAAGTATCCCGCGCGTTCAAACCAATCGCGCAGGGACCGGCGCCCTTCCTGAAGCAGGTCTTCATCCACCGCGCCTTCCTGATAAATGGGAACGAGCTTGCGCAGAGTTCCCAACGGAACTTTCGCGCCTGTAACGGCCACGCGCACTTCCTGCCCTGCAAACAATGTGAATTCGACGGGCACGCGATTGGATTTCGCATCGTACGCGCCCCGATGAATGTTGACTCGCGCGCCGAGATAATTCTTTCCCGCCAGCCATTTTCGCGTCCGGTCGGCCACACGGTTCAGCCGATCGGAAGTCACTTCGGCTCCCTCCTTGAGTCTCACCTGACTTCGGGCCTCCGCGTTTGAAAATTGCGTCTGATTCTGCACGGTGATGGTGCCGACCCTGGCGCGCGGACCAGCGTTCACTTTTACGAGAATGTCCATCTGGAGCGTCTCGGGATGCGGCGTTGTCACATAGTCGAGTTTGGCCTGGTACTGCCCATCGTCATCGAGGGTCTGGCGGAGACGGTCGAGCGCCTCCTTCATATCGCTTCCGCGAAACGGTTCGCCGACGTTGAGCCTCAGCGAGGAGAGCGCCAGCGCCTCTCCCGGCGGCTCGTGCAGTCCTTCGATCTGCACGCGATTGACGTACATGTATTGACGGACGACGAAGTCCAGGCGGACTCCCCCCGGGACATCGGCCAGCTCGGCGCGCAAATCCGCATAGCGGCCCGAGCGGAATAGTTCCCGAAGGCTCTTGCTTTCCTCTTCAATGGAAAAGAGTTGTCCGGGCTGAATCGTCAGCTTGGCAGGATTCTCTTCCAGCACGGAACCAGATTCGGCAACCACGCGCACGGCCACGACGCGCGGCGGCTCGCCGGGAGAAGCGTTCTGCGCGGCGAGCGGGCCCGCGCAGAGTAGGAACCAGAACGCCGGAAGCCATGCGGCGTACCGAACGAAGGGACGATGGGCGATCGGCATCACTCTCTACAAAAGATCAAGCGTAGCATAGCCAGGGTTGCCTGCCCGCCGCGAATTCTTGGCGGCACACGGAAAAGGCCATTGAATTTCACCGCATAGGCCCGGTGGGCTATCATGTAGGACGGGCTTCAGCCTGTCTGGTTTTGATTTTTGCGGTACTGGCGAAAGTCAAAAGCAGACAGGCTGAAGCCTGTCCTACTGGATCTCCCCATGGACGCAAAATCTTACGAACGCTATTCGCGCCAGATACTTTTCAACGAAATCGGCGAGGCGGGGCAGCAGCGCCTGCTCGAGTCCTCGGCTGTGATCGTTGGCTGCGGAGCGCTGGGGACCGCGTTGGCTAATCTGCTGGTGCGCGCGGGCGTGGGAAAACTGCGCATCGTGGACCGCGATTTTGTCGAGCCCTCCAACCTCCAGCGGCAGACTTGTTCGAGGAATCCGACGCGCAGGAAGCCCTGCCCAAGGCCGTGGCCGCAGAGCGCCGCCTGCGGGCCATTAATTCCGGGGTATCAGTTGAGGGCATCGTCGCTGACGTTAGCGCAAAAAATGCCGAGGAATTATTGCACGGTTTCCCCTTGATTCTGGATGGAACGGACAACTTTGAGACGCGCTTCCTCTTGAATGATGTGGCGATCCATTTGAATGTTCCATGGATTTACGCCGCCGTGGTGGCCAGTTATGGAGTGACGCTCACGGTGCGTCCCGGCGAAACGGCGTGCCTGGCATGCGCGCTCGAGTCCGACAACGCGAACGGTTCTCAGGCAGCGGGATCGGAAGACACATGCGACACCGTCGGAGTGCTTGGCGCGGCCGCGGGCGTAATTGCTTCGATTGAGGCCGCGGAAGCGATCAAGCTGCTCGTCGGGAAGTCCGCATCGGCGGGAGGACGGCTCATCTCATTCGATGTGTGGACCGGGAAGTTTCAAAATGTCCGGGTGGCGCGCAATCCGGGATGCCGCGCGTGCGTACGGCGCGATTTCCGCTACCTTGAAGGCGAAGCGCAACCCCACCTGACAATGTGCGGCCGCGACTCCGTGCAGATCCACGAACGCCGCCGCCAGCTTGATCTCTCTGCGCTCGGCAAGCGCATCGCGCCAACCGTCGCCGAAGTCCGAGAGAATGGTTTTCTGCTGCGCTTCCGCGTGCCCCCCTATGAAATGACGGTCTTCGCCGACGGCCGCGCTATCATCAAGGGCACGCGCGACACGAGCGTGGCAAGATCGCTCTACGCGCGATATATTGGGGTTTAGTGGGACGGGCTTCAGCCTGTCTGGTTTTGATTTCTCCAGTGCTGCAGAAGTCAAAAGCAGACAGGCTGAAGCCCGTCCTACTTAAATCTCGCAAACGTCGTGCTTGGAATGCAGCCGCGTGAGCCCGCGCCCCATTGCCTTCAACTTCTCTTCGCCCAGCGCTTTTTCAATCCGCGGAAACACTTCGTTCTCTTCCAGCCGCACGTGATCATGAAGTAGCTTACCCAAGCGCCCAATTTCTTCCGCGGGGATCGGAATCTTCTCCGCGAGCCGCTGCTCGATGTCGAGCACGGCGGCACGAATCTCCGCATGATCGGCAAGGACCCGCATAATTTGTGCGTCCCGGTCGAGCCGCGCATGCCGCGCGTAAGCGGGCAGCAGCACTTCCTCCTCTTCGCGAAAATGGACTTGCCCCGTCTTATGCCAGAAGCGGACAAACTTCTCCGCCTGCCGCTCGACCGCTGCCGCGCGTTTCTCCGCAGGCGCTTCCGCCGCGCGCCGCATCCCCAGCGCCTGAATCAGCGCGAAATGATGGTGCTGGCTAAGTGGGTGCAAACTCGGATGGCGTTTCACGATTCGGCCGTTTTTTTCGTAAAACCGATGGAATAGACTTCCACGGCTCCGCCTCGGCTTTCCCAAAAAGGGACAGTTGGTCCCGATCCGGATCAGTTTGCGCGGCGACTTCTTCTTCTGTTTGAAGCCTTCCGTCGCCGCGAATATGCTCCACTAGAAATCCGTGGTCGAGCAACACCCGGCCGACCAGCAATCGCCGGTGGCACGCGGCCGGATTTTCCTCGGCGCAAAGCAGGGCGACCGTGTATTCACGGATGCCGCGCTCGAGGCGCGACAATCCCTCTTGAAATAGGCTGGTGGCCGCGACACGGTCGTACAGTACATGCCCTTCGCCGTCGTAAAACTCTTCTCCCTCGGGGCGCCCGCCGAGTTCCCGCCCGAGGTAGAGGTAACGAATTCCCGCGTCCTGGAGGACAAGCTTCAACGCCTCATGATCGAACTGCGTGGCGTACTTGGAATACGGCTGCGATCGCGCGTCCACGACCACCTGAATACCATGTGCCTTCAGCAAGCCTAGAAAATGCTCCACCGTATGGTTGGAATGACCAATGGTCAGGACGCGGGGGCTCGCTGTGGCGTTGTTTTCCATTCGCGCAGGCAGTCTCGTGCATCACAGTTTAACATACGGAGTGGGTATAGAATTTGCTGCGGGTTGATCCTGAGAGAGGGAAATCGAGCTTTACCCGCTCCGGCCGATGGGTTGGCGGAGAGCGGCGCGGTCGAGGTTTTCGCGCAGGTTCATCAGGGTGAGGAATGTGTTGAGGATGCGCGCCTTCATTTCGTCAGCCAGGTGCAGGCCGCTGGTGGAAGCGCGGGCCAGCATTTCGCCATTTTCGGCGATAAAGCGGATGATTTCGACCTGGCGCGCGTGGGGAGTCTTTCCGTAGACGGTTTCGCGTCGCATCTGGGCGCATTCCTGCTCGACTCTGAGCGTGAAATGAAGCACGCACATGTGGACCGGTTCAAGCGCCGCCGGTACCTGTCCCTTGCAACCGTTTTCTCCGCAGGCGGTAAGTGTGGGCATGGTCGGGGACTTTCCCCAAGACTATGATTGTATGCACCCTACCTGCCAAAAATCTACTTTATCCAAGAAATTTGATGCGAATCAGCCATCTACTCGGCTGGTCAATGGCCGGGGGTTCCCAGGGGCACCGGGGGGCTCCATAAGGTTGATTGCGAAGCGGTTGATTGCAATAATCAAGCCCGGAAGGAAGACTGGTTGAGAGGGCGGCATGAATATGCTTGTCGAGTCGAGGCGGCAGTTTCTAAAGATGGCAGGCTTGTCGGCGGGTGCGGCGCTGCTATCTCCCAAAAACATCATCGGGCAGCAAGGAATGATGGTACAACGCAGCGAATTGCAACCCGGTCCGCATGAATCCGGCCCTGCGGATTACAAACTGCGGATCAAAACAGTTCCCGTCGAACTTGCGCCGGATCGAATTGTTTCGATGACCACCTACAATGGGCAGTTTCCCGGCCCCTTGCTTCGTTTCAAGGAAGGGCAGCCGGTCTTAATCGAAATCTCCAACGACACGGATACGCCGGAGCAATTGCATTGGCATGGTCAATCTGTGCCCTCGGCGGTCGACGGGGCGTCCGAGGAAGGCACCCCGTTCATTCCTCCCCGGGGTAAAGTGCGCATCATGTTTACGCCCAAGCCCGCGGGCCTGCGCTTTTATCACACGCACGTTCGAGCCGGCGCGAATTTGTCCGCGGGAATGTATGGCGGGCAGGTCGGGCCGGTATACATCGAGCCGAAACGCGAGCCAGGGAAATACGACCGAGAAATTTTTCTGGTCTTGAAGGAGTTTGAGCCGACTTTCAGCCGCGGCGGCGACATGGACATGAATTTTCTGTTTCCGCCAGCGCGTGTGAAGACTCTCGAAAGTCAGGGTGAATCCGCGATGAAGGCTTCGCTCGCCAAGCGAATGCCGCATGGGTTTGAGGTTGGGTACGGCTCTTTCACGATCAATGGACGGATGCGAGGCCATGCGGAACCCATCCGCGTAAAGCAGGGCGAGCGGGTTCTCTTTCATGTTTTGAATTGCAGCGCGACGGAGATCCGTAGCCTGGCGTTGCCCGGCCATTCGTTCCGCGTTGTGGCGCTGGACGGAAATCCGGTGCCGAATCCGGCGACGGTGCCTGTGCTGTGGCTCGGCACCGCCGAGCGCATTTCCGCCATCGTCGAGATGAATCATCCGGGCGTCTGGACGATGGGCGATCTCGCCGATGATGATCGCCGGCATGGCATGGGCATCGTGGTCGAGTACGCCGGAAGCACGGGCAAAGCGCAATGGGTTGCGCCCCCAAAATACCTTTGGAATTACGCCCATTTTGCGAAACCCGGAGCGGCCGCGCAATCTCCCGACGAAACGTTTGAAATGCTCATTGAAAAAAAGAACGCCGCGGAGGAGGGCTTTAATCAGTGGACGATCAATGGGGCGTCTTTTCCAAATACCGCGATGGCCCCCGCTTCGTTTCACCTCAAGGAAGGGAAGCGCTATCGCATTCGCATGCGCAACGCAAGCGATGACATCCACCCCATCCATCTCCACCGGCATAGTTTTGAGTTGACCAGCCTGGCTGGAAAACCCACAGCGGGAATTATGAAGGACGTATTGATGCTGGGAGGGTACCAGGAAGCGGAGATCGATTTTGTCGCTGATAACCCGGGCTTGACGCTTTTTCATTGCCACCAGCAACTGCACATGGACTTCGGACTCATGACTTTGTTCGATTACGTTTGATTCGCAGCTTCTATCAGGAGATTCAGCTTCATCATGGAAAATACAATCGAAAGCGCAGAACTCATTCGCTGGGACCTCGGCATTTTGTACGCGGATATTGCGGATCCTCGCCTGGATTCCGATTTAAGCGAACTCACAGCCATGGCGAGGCATTTCTCCCTTACCTACAAAGGCAAGCTGGCGGAGCTGCTGGGCGGCGCGATCCGGGATTATGCAGAGATCGAAATGCTCAGCGGCAAAATCAACTCCTACTTGTTCTTGCGCGAAAGTACCGACCTGACCAACTCGGCGATCAAAGCCAAGCATGCTGCCTTTCAACGCGAATTGAGCGCCATCAGTGGAGAATACCTGACTTTTTTTGAACTGGAGCTCGTCCAGCTCAGCGACGATACCCTCAAGAACTTTTATGAAAGCGACCCCGTCGTTTCCAAGCACCGTCCGTGGATCGAACACATTCGGACGTTCAAGCCGCACTATTTGACCGAGCCTGTCGAGTCCGCTCTCGTCAAGCGTTCGCCGTTTGACTCCAGTTCCTGGAGCGATTTTTTTGATGAAGTGGAGGCCGATCTGAATTTTGAATTTCGCGGCGCCACGAAAAATCTCACCGAGATGATGCACCTGATCGCCGAATCGAAAGACGGCGCCGAGCGTGCCGAAGCTTTGCAGTGTGTGAATAGCGGCCTGGCCGGCCCGTTCGCTAAATATTCCGCGCAGACGCTCTACATGGTTGCCGGTTTGAAAGCTGTGGAGGACAAGGAACGCGGCTACGCGCACCCGATGGAACTTGCGCAACAAGGCCAACCGAATTCCAGACTCGGTCGTCAATGTTCTCCACAACACCGTCACCACGCTGGGCGGTTCCTTGACGCGGCGATACTACAAACTGAAAGCGCGCCACTTGGGGCTGCCCGTCCTCCGCTGGAGCGATCGCAACGCTCCGATGCCCTTCGCCGATACCACGATGATTCCGTTTGAGGAGGCCGCCGGCATTGTGAAGGGTTCGTACGAAAGTTTCAGCCCGACCCTGACGTCGCTCGTAAAAACATTTTTTGACGACCGCAGAATCGATGTGCCGGTCGCAAAGGAAAAACGAAGCGGCGCGTTCAATTCCTCCCACGTGCTTCCTGGCGGAAAGGCTGTGTCCTTCACGCTCATGAATTATCTGGGTTCCAACCGGGATGTGATGACGCTCGCGCACGAGCTCGGCCACGGTGTCCACGGCATCCTCGCCGGAGAAGCGCAAGGCCCGCTGATGTTCCACGCGCCGATCGCCTACTGTGAAACGGCGTCGGTGTTCGGCGAAATGACGACGTTCACATTCCTGAAGGATCGCCTCATTCGCTCCGGGGACAAGAGCTCGCTCCTCGCGCTGATCATGGCCAAGATCGACAGCACCATCAACACCGTCGTCCGCCAGATCGGCTTTTCAAATTTCGAGCGCCGCCTCCACGGCATGGATGAGTCCTACGCAAAGTGGACAGAGCCGAAAAAACATTCCGTCGAAGAGCTTGACGCGATCTGGCTGAGAACGGCGCAGGAGCTATACGGCAAGGAAGGCGAAATTTTCACCTACGAAAATTCCGAGCACCTGTGGGCGTACATTCCGCACTTTCACAGCCCGTTTTACGTTTACGGCTATGCCTTCGGAGAACTCCTGACGCAAAGCCTCTACGCGCAGCGCCAGCGCCTGGGAGCAAAATTTGAGCCGCTCTACCTGGACCTTTTGCGTTCCGGGTCCACCAAGGACGTCGTGGAGCTGCTTGCGCCGTTCGATCTCGACGCGCGCAACGAGGCATTTTGGAACGACGGAATTTCAGTGAGCCTGGGAGCTTTGATCGAGGAAGCGGAACAGTTGTCGCGAGAGATGGGCATGATTTGAAAAGGTTGATCCTTCATCCACACCCGTGTTGTAGCGCGCCCGAAGATTCACTATTTCCGATTGTCGCGCCCGCGCGGTTGCGTGTATATTCCCTCCCAATTAGGAATTGAACGCGGAGGCCCCAACCAATGGAGGATGCGATGCGATGTTTTTTCAAGAATGCGCTCACCACGGCGATCGTGTGCGCCGGAATGGCAGCCTCCCTGGCGGTTCGGCCGGTCGCTGCCGCCGATGTGAAGGATGATCCGAGCGTGCTGCAAGCCGACCATGCGTTGGTCGCGGCCATCGGGAAAGCGGACAAAGCGGCGGCCGAAAAATTTCTTGACGCGGATTTCATGTGGACAAATTCGGCCGGCGAAACATTGAGCAGAGCGAAAGTTCTCGGCCAGTTGCCCAAGCCCCCGCTCGGCGACGAGAGCGGCATCCAGGTAACCGAGTACACGTACGGCCAGGTTGGAGAGATTCGCGTCGCCAGCGGAAAAATGTATGTTCTCCGCGTCTGGGTGAAACGCCCCGCGGGCTGGCGGATTCTGCATTACCACGAGGTTGTTCTGGCTTCGCATCCGGCAACCAGCGCGCTGAGCGCAAACGACTGCGAAAAACCCTGCAAGGATGTGCCGTACCCGCCGAAGGACGACGCCGAAAAAGGCATTCGCACTTCGTGGGCGGGGCTGGAGCTGGCGCTCACCGATCACGACACAAAGGCCTGGACTCCCCATTTCCCTGAAGAATATTTGATGGCCACCTCCGGCGCCACCGGCCCGATCACGAAGGCCGATCGAATCGCAACCATCAGCAAGCCCGGCGGGGCCCGAGTAACTTTGTGCAGGCCAAACTGGGTCGCCGGAAAACTGTGCGAGTCACAAATGGTGGCAGAGCCCCCGGCAAAGTTTTTTCACTTTGGAGACACGGTCGTAATCATCTCGCGCAACAAACCCTATATAGGCAAGCCGGAACTGAGCACGCGAATCTGGCATGTCGACCATGACGGCATTTGGCAAATGATGGAGAGCTGGGACACGGACATTCAGTCCCTTCCGGCTGTAGTCCCAAAACCCTGAGGTCCAATCCGTGTTACAGGACTGGAGGCCGCCTAACACCGTCAACACATTGACAGATTGCAGAAAGAGATGAAATCATGCCCCTAAGCCGGGTAGGTGACTCATGAAAAATCGCCGATTGACCCTCATCGTTTTAACATGCCTCCCTCTGGTCGCATCGGTGCCGGTGTTGGCCCATCACGGCACGGCGGCCTTTGATATGGAGACATTGACCACGGTGAAAGGAACGGTCACGAAATTTGAGTTCATGAATCCCCACGCGTTGATTTACGTCGACGCAGCAGGAAATAAAGGCGACATCGAACATTGGATCATGGAAGAGAGCAGCAACAACCACCTGAGCCGCAGCGGCTGGGACAAGAATACGCTCAAGACGGGCGACCAGGTCACAATAGCCGGTCATCGCGCCAGGAACGGCGCGCGCGTGCTGGAACTCCAGTGCTCGGAATGTTCAGTGACGGATTCGCAAGGAAAAGTTTGGCCATATCAATAGCCGCCCGGCCTCCGGCTAAATTCCGTTTCGCTGCCGTGGTAGAAACTTTTCAAAATGCGCATTTACTTGATGGCGATCGTTTTGGCACTGGGAGCGGTATTCGCTTCTTCCCCCATACTGCGCGCCCAGACTGCCGATTCCTCCGTAGCGCCAACGGCCCGCTCTTCGACCCCAACGGTGGACCTCTCCGGAGTTTGGGAAGCCAACATGCCCGGCCTCAAATGGGCCACCTATTCCTTCACGCCGGACATTCCCCCTATGACCCCGTGGGGAAAGCAGAAATACCTGTCCGTGAAGCCTTCCTACGGACCCCGGTCGTTTGAGGATTCCACCGACTACGTGAATCCAACGACCGGCAAGGACGTTGGCTGCCTCCCTCCCGGCGTGCCGCGCATCTACATTCAGCCTTTCGCGCTGGAGATGATTCAGACCCCCGGCCGCATGCTGGAATACTTCGAGTTCGATCACCACATCCGGCAAATCTTTACTGATAGCCGCCAGCATCCCAAGGACCCCGAGCTGACCTGGATGGGGGACTCGATTGGCTGGTACGAGGGGGATACATTCGTCATCGACACTGTCGGCCTCAACGAGAAAACCTGGATCGATCGCGGGGGCCTGCCGCACTCCGATCAGCTGCATGTGATCGAACGCATCCGCCGGCCCAATCACGACGCCCTCGAAATTGCCATCACGATCGATGACCCCAAGGCCTATACAAAAACCTGGTCGGGCTATCGAAACTACAAGCTGGAGCCCACCTGGAACATCAAGGAATTTATTTGCGCGGACAACGGCGACTACAACGATGAATTCATTAAGAAAAGCGGGGCATACAGCGCGCCAAGCCCGTCCAAGCAAAAAGCGAAACCCACGAAGCCAAACTAGAAGCCCCACCTGGGCAGTTGCCTGCCCTGGCATGCAAGTGTGAATCCCCGCAAATGGCCTCATCGCGAAACGTCCGGCGTGATATTCCGATTCGCAACGGCCTATGCTAAACTGTCGTGGCAATAAGCAGGGATTCGTCCCCCAACTTGTTTCCCAAGAGGCGGTTAACATGTCCGGGCATTCTAAGTGGGCCACAATTAAGCATAAAAAAGCGGCTACCGACGCCAAGCGCGGCCGCATCTTCACCAAACTGATTCGCGAAATCACGATTGCCGCGCGGGTGGGCGGCGGCGACGCGGATTCCAACCCGCGCCTGCGCACTGCGATCCTGGCAGCCAAAAACGAAAACATGCCGAACGAAAATATCGAGCGCGCCCTGGCGCGCGGCACCGGAACGCTCGAAGGCGAGCAATACGACGAAGTGAATTTCGAGGGTTACGGCCCCGGCGGAGTGGGGATGATCATCGAAGTGGTCACCACCAACCGCAATCGCGTCGTTAGCGAAATCCGCCACATGATGAATAAGAATGGCGGCAACATGGCCGAAAACGGCGCCGTCGGCTGGATGTTCAGCCGCAAGGGCGACATCGTCGTGTCCAAGGAAAAGGCCGACGAAGACAAAATGCTCTCCATCGTTCTTGACGCGGGCGCCGAGGATTTGCGCGATGACGGCGAAGCCTGGGAAGTGCTCACTCCCCCTGAAAGTTTCGAGCCGGTTCGCGAAGCGCTGGTGAAGCAAGGCGTCAATCCGGATTCCGCCGAAGTCGGCTGGGTGCCGCAAAATTATGTGAAGCTCTCCGGCAATCAGGCCGCGCAGATGATTCGGCTCGTCGAAGCCCTCGAAGAGCACGACGACGTGCAAAAAGTTTCCGCCAATTTCGACATCGACGAAAAAGAAATGCAAGCAGTAATGGCCGCGCAGTAGCACAGGCACTCTTGCCTGTGCGGTTTTGAAAGCGTCAAGAGCGGGCCATGCGACCCTTTAGAGATCGCAAAACCCGCACAGGCAAGAGTGCCTGTGCTACAACTCCCCTAAAAAACTGTGGCCGCCCGCCTCGCCCCGCCTTACACTCATTGCCGTGCCGCTTCCTAATCGAACGAATGGCGATTTTTTCCGCGTGCTCGGCGTCGATCCCGCCGCGGCCGGCGCCACCGGATACGGCGTGATCGAAAGCGACGGCCGCCGCTGCCGCATGCTGCGCTTCGGCGCCCTGCGGGCCACTCGAAGAGGCCCCGAACATTTCCCCGAGCGCCTGCGCGAAATTCACGCCATGCTCGCCGAATTGATCGAGGAATTTCAGCCGCACGGCGTCGCGGTCGAATCCGTATTCACCGCTCTGAACATCAAAACGGCGCTGAGACTTGCCGAGGTTCGCGGCGTGGTCCTGCTGGCCGCGGCGCAACGAGGGATTCCCGTCTGCAGCTATTCGCCGCGCGAAATAAAAGCGTCCGTCGCGGGCTACGGCAACGCGGCCAAGGAGCAAATGCAGCTGATGGTCCGCGCGCTGCTGAACATGAGCGAAACGCCTGAGCCCGCCGATGCGGCCGACGCTCTTGCCGTCGCGCTCTGCCACGTGCAGGCCGAACAATTTCGCGCCCGTCTGAGCGGCGGAACCCCGCGCACCGCACCGGAGTCGGAGACCGTGCCGACCCTGCGCGGCGCGCGCAGCCGCGGCGTCTCTTCGCGCATCTCATAATTACGATGACTTGCAACCGTTTTCTGACGCGATTCCTCGCCCTTCTTGCCTTCGTCTGGCTTCTTGTCCCCGCGGCCCGCGCCCATCCGGACGGTGCGACCGTCACCTATCGCCGCGTCTTCAAAAGCAGCACCCCCGAGTTCATCGAAATAAGGATCAGCGATCAGGGGAAGACAACTTTTGACATCCGCCAACTGGACGAAGACGCGGATCCCGAGCCGTTTGAAGTGGGGCCTGCCGTGCAGAAAAAAATATTCGACCTGGCCGCCGAAATGAAGTATTTCGCGATCGCCAGCATTGACATCCAGAAGAAAATCGCCAATCTCGGCCAAAAAACTTTTCGCTACGAAAACGGAGCGGAGGCCCACGAGACCTCGTTCAATTACACGATCAATCCCACGGCCAATCAGCTCATGCAGATTTTTGAGGGGCTCGCGAGACAGCAGCAAGATCTGGTGTTGCTCCAGCGACAGGCCAAGTTTGACCGCCTCGGAGTAAACGACGCGCTGATGCAATTCGAGTCAGACATGGACCACCGTATCCTGCCCGAGCCCGAACGCCTCCTGCCGGTGCTCGATCAGATCGCCGCCGACTCCCATTTCGTGGAAATCGCAAGAACGCGCGCCCGCGCCCTGGCCGAACGCATCCGGAACTCCCGCGATCATTAGGACTGCCTGAGGTGGGTTTAGTAACACAGACTTCACAAGCTGCGGAAAAAAGAATTTATTTTGTCATTCCGAGCGAAGCGAGGAATCTCTCTTTGATTGAAACCCAGGAAAAGAGAGATTCCTCGGCGCGCGGCGCGCCTCGGAATGACAACTATTTGAGTTTTTCCGCAGCCTCTTCAGTCAGTGGGTTTCCGTCAGTGATTCCGAACGGTCCGCATTTGCCAACACTCAATGGAAATCCACAGACTTAACAGGCTGCGAAAAATGTCCCGCGTTGTCATTCTGAGCGGAGCGAAGAATCTCTCTTGGATTTAAGTATCAGAATAGAAACAAGGAGAGATTCTTCGCTCCGCTCAGAATGACAGAGGCTTGAGTTTTTCCGCAGCCTGTTAAGTCTGTGCTACTCAATGACAATCCCCGCGTAGCCGACAACCTGCTCCATATCGCCATTTACATCTCCCGAAGTGGCGTAGCGAACGAGTTCGCCCCCCACAGCGCCCAATTCGCATGCGGCGATTACCGTTGCCACCGCCGCGGCGTATCCACACATGGAAATCTTTTCATCGCGCACGGTCTCAAAAAGTTTGCGCGGCTCCAGGGCGAGGATTTGATCGATGGCCTTGCGGTCCTTAATGCGCGTTACGGCGTCGCTTTCGTAGTGGTTCATGTCCGAGCTGGCAATGATCAGAACGGGTTCGCTTTCGGCGGCAATCACGCCGCCGAGTGCGCGGCCCAGCGCTTCGAGCTGTTCCCATTGCGCCGGGCCAATCACGATCGGCACGAACGAGAACGAAGGCGCGAGCCGCTGCAGAAAAGGAAGCTGGACTTCGAGGGAATGCTCCGCACTGTGCGCGATGGGGTCTTCACGCAGCAGAGGAAACGCGCGAACGATTTTTTCCGCCAGGGGATAATCGATGGGCGCCATCCCGAGAGGTGTTTGCCAGGCGCCTTCGGAAAGAATCGCCAGTGCCCCACCGCGCGGAAAATGCCGCGGCCCGACCAGAATCACACGCCCGGGAATTTCGATGCGCCGGTAAACTTCACCGGCGACGGCGCCCGAATAAACGTATCCGGCGTGGGGGACGAGGCATGCCCGCGCGCGGATTTTCTTTTCCGCGCTGCCGCCCGCAAGAAAAGAATCTACGGCGGCACGCAGGCGGTCCGGGATCATCTGGATAGAAACGGCCGGCGACAGCAGGAAGGCGAATCATGGCGAGCCTTTAAGGCTCAATTCGGTTTGGACGGCTTTCCCTTGATTTTCAAGGCGACATCGTCGCCGATCTTATGCCAGACGATTATTCTGTCTCCGTACTGGTAGCCGCCCGCGTTAAAAATGTTTTGCATTTCGCCACTGATCTGAGGGGAATAAGTGAAGGTGAAATGTTCGCGCATATCGAGGCTGCGCACCTGAATCGACTGGTACGACATTTGCACGACCTCGAATCGCGTCTTGATGGTTTTTTGGAATTGCGACGCCGGGGACTGGGCGCTTTGTGCGGAGACCGCCAAGGAGGCGGCGCAGAGCGCTAACGCCGCGGCGAACACGAACGCGTGAGTCTTATTGCGCGTCATCGATCGTAATTTTCAGCGACTTCAGAAAGCGCATGTCTTGCGGCGTCATCTCAAACTTTGGCGCCTCGCGCTCCTCGTTCAGAATTTCCTGGTCCACCTGAATGTGCAGGGATTCGAGGAATCGGCGGTCGCCCGTGGTAATTTTCGTGTCATCGCCATCGCGTCGCGCCAAGCCGATCGTCGCGTCCAGCTTCAATACGATATCGAATCCCGCGGAGCGCACGTCGGAGATGGCCTCCGAGATGCGTCCGGATTCCGACACGGTGTCATTGATGGCGTGTCCCAACTCGCGCAGCAGTTGTTTCAGATTATCGTCAAGTTGCACGATGCCTCCCCCTGGAAAACTTCCCTGCTTTTATTGTAGGGCGCAGTGCCGCGGGAAACAAGTCCTCGCGCGGGGAGGCGCGTGCTCAATATGCCTATCCCCGCGGTCTTCGCTGTGGAAGAGGCCGTTTTGTACTAGAATTCAATCGTGGCCACGCAACCCATGGGACTGTTTGCGACGGTGCGGCATTCTCTCCGCGTGCTCTGGCGCGCAGCGCGCGAGTTGTTTCATGAAGTCACGGGCGCGGTATTTTTCATCCTGGCATTGGCCGCGCTTCAAGCCACCTGGCGGGGCTGGCACAACGGAGCGGCCCACTGGCTCTTGGGCATGAGCGTCGGCTACGCAGTCCTGATGATTGTTTTTGGCGTGCTTTCGTTCCGCGATTCGCGGCGGGTCCGATGAATCCACCTCCCGAGCAAACCGCCGAAAAGGCCGCCGCAACGAGTGAACGCAAGGAACGTTTCACGACACTCGGCGGCATCCCGCTGAAAACAGTTTACACACCGGAAGACATCGCCGCCGATAACACCGAAAACTCGATTGGCGTCCCCGGAGAATTTCCCTACACGCGCGGCATTTACCCCACGATGTATCGCGGGCGTCTGTGGACCATGCGGCAGTACGCCGGATTCGGCACGGCAGCGCAATCGAACGAACGATTCCGCTATCTTCTGGCCAAAGGGCAAACGGGTTTGTCCGTCGCTTTCGATTTGCCGACGCAGATCGGCCACGATTCGGATCACCCGCGCGCGGCGGGCGAAGTCGGAAAAGTCGGCGTGGCCATCGATTCGCTCGAGGACATGGAGACGCTCTTCGACCGCATTCCTCTGGACCGCGTAACGACGTCCATGACCATTAATTCCACCGCGGCGATTCTGCTTGTCTTGTACGCGGCCGTGGCGAAAAAACAGGGCGCGGATTTGCGCAAGCTTTCCGGAACGGTGCAAAACGATATTCTGAAGGAGTACATCGCGCGCGGCACGTACATCTACCCGCCGCGCCCCGCGATGCGCATCGTGACCGACCTTTTCGCGTGGTGCCGCACGGAGCTCCCTGCGTGGAACACGATCTCCATTTCCGGGTATCACATTCGGGAGGCGGGCTCGACGGCGGCGCAGGAAGTCGCCTTCACGCTCGGCGACGCCATTGCCTATGTCGAAGCCGCTTCCGCCGCTGGCCTGGCCGTGGATGAATTCGCGCCGCGGCTTTCGTTTTTCTTCAACGCGCACAACGATCTGCTCGAAGAGATCGCCAAGTACCGCGCCGCGCGCAGGCTGTGGGCACATCTGATGCGCGACCGCTTTGGCGCCACCGAGCCCGCTTCCATGATGCTCCGCTTTCACGCGCAGACGGCCGGGAGCTCGCTCACCGCGCAGCAGCCGGAAAACAATATCGTTCGCGTTGCCATTCAAGCGCTCGGCGCCGTGCTCGGCGGATGCCAGTCCCTGCACACGAATGCGATGGACGAAGCGCTCGCTCTCCCCACGGAAGACGCCGCGCTTCTGGCGTTGCGCACGCAGCAGATCATCGCGCATGAAACCGGCGTGGCGAACACAGTGGACCCGGTCGGCGGTTCCTACGCCATCGAGAAATTGACGGACGAAATCGAATCGCGCGCCAGGGAGCACATCGCGAGGATTGACGCACTGGGCGGCATGCTGCGCGCCATCGAAACCGGATACGTGCAGGGCGAAATTCAGAAAGCCGCCTACGAGTATCAGCGCGCCATCGAGCGCGGCGAGCAAATCGTCGTCGGTGTGAACCAGTTCGTCGCGGAAAAGGAAACGCCGATCCCGACGATGCGCGTCGATCCCGACCTCGAACGCGCGCAGATCGAACGGGTCCGCGCCTTGCGAGCCCGCCGCGATTCCACACGCGCCAACGCGGCCGTAGCCGAAGTCGAGCGCCGCGCCCGTTCCGGAGAAAACCTGATGCCCGCCATCGCAGCCGCCGTCGACGCGTGCGCAACCGTCGGCGAAATCTCCGACGCGCTGCGCCGCGTTTTCGGCGAGTACACCGAATCAGTGGTCTTGTAATCAGTAGCGCGGGCTTCAGCCTGTGGGTTTTGGTGCAAACGAAAATGAAAACCCACAGCTGAAGCCCAAACTACCAGCCAACCCGGAAGTACATTTGCACCTGAATAATCAAGCCAATCCGCGTCAGCAACCACGAAGATGAAGATCATTCTTGCCTCCACTTCGCCCCGCCGCGCGGAAATCCTGCGCGATGCGGCAATTCCATTTGAAATTCTCGCCCCTCAAATTGACGAAGCGGTCCTTCCAGGCGAGACAGCGCAAGCAATGGTCGCAAGGCTCGCGGAAGCAAAAGCGCGCGCGGCCGCGGCGAAAACAGAAGCGGGCAAGCGCGAGTGCATTATCGTCGGCGCGGATACCACAGTGGAGCTGGACGGAGAAATTCTCGGGAAACCGCGCGATTCCGCGCACGCCCGTGAAATGCTTGCCAGGCTTTCCGGGCGAACTCACCACGTTCTCACGGGAATTTTTCTGCTGCGATTGTCCGGCAATTCTACTCGCGCCGCAGTCGAAAATTCAGCGGTGACATTCGCGCCACTGAGCGATAGCGAAATCGATTCCTACATAGCCAGCGGAGAGCCGATGGGCAAAGCGGGGGCCTACGCCATCCAGGGCCTCGCCGGGCGGTACATCCCCAAAATTGAGGGCTGTTATTTCAACGTCGTAGGAATGCCTTTGGCGAGACTCTATGCGCTGCTGCGCGAATTGGGTTGGCGGGAAGGGAAGAAATAGGCAAACAAAAAGGGCGGTCGGGTGGACCGCCCTTTCACACGAATCCTGAACTGATCGAAACGCCGGAGGAACTACTTCTTTTCCTCGGTGGCCGGTGTCGCGGTTGGCGCAGCGGGAGGAGACACTTGCGTTGTCTGCACGGGCCCTTGCCCTGCTCCGTGCATCCCTTCCTTGAAACTCCGAATCCCTTCGCCCAAGCCGCGCATCACTTCCGGAATTTTCTTGCCGCCAAACAAAAGCACCACGATGGCCAGCACTACCAGCCAATGAAATGGGCTGAACTCTCCCATGATGTACCTGCCTTTTGAGTCGCTTTCCGTCCGGTTGACGGGTACTGCGCATGACCCAACATCCAAATTATAGCACGTTAACCCGCCGGTTGCCGCAAGTCAGAATTCGATACTGCCAGCTTAAGCAAAGTCCGCTGGAATTCCCTGGAGCAAGCCGGGAAGCTCAAGTTGGTGGAAGCGCAGAACTGATCTCTTCAAGAATCGCCCCCGCAGCCGCTTCCGGGTCGGGTGCGCCCGTGATCGGCCTGCCGACTACCAGGTAATCTGCCCCGGCACGAATCGCTTCTGCTGGCGTGGCAACTCGAGCCTGATCGTCAGTCTTTCCTTTTCGTCTGCCGGTCCGGCCACCCCCCACTAAGGGTCGAATACCGGGAACCACGATCAAAAAGTTCCTCCCGCATGCGCGCCGAATCGCCCGGACTTCCTGGGGAGATGCTACCACCCCGTCCATGCCCGCCTTTTGAGCCAACCGGGCCAATTGCACTACACGTCTAGTAGCCGGGCCTGCAATCCCCACCCCGCGAAGCTCGGTACTATCCATACTCGTCAGGATGGTGATCGCCAGCAGCTTAGGAACAGACAACTTAGACCCCTTGGCGTCATCTCTGGCTTTTGCCGCCGCGCGCATCATTTCCAAGCCACCCAGGGCATGAATGTCCAGCATCTGCAAGCCGGGCAAGCGAACAGCGCTCGATACGGCCCCCTTGACGGTGTTGGGGATATCGTGAAATTTCAGGTCCAGGAATATGCCTGGACCCAGCTGGCTTAGTTTTGAGATTGCGGCAGGGCCTTCAGCTGTGAATAACTGTATATTTATCTTGAAGATGCCGATTACTTTGGAAAGGGTTTGCGCTAATTCAAAGGCCGAATCTAAGGTAGGAAAATCAAGCGCGAGAATCAGCTTCTGACGGGCTCGCTCATTCACTGACGTTTCGGGACCTCCAGCAGCTCAACTCGCATGCGTGAGATTCCAGTATCAAGCATCCCTAATCGGCATGCAACTACATAGGAGACATCCAGCTCGCGATCATCGATAAACGGGCCTCGGTCGTTAATCCTTACGAGCAGGGCGACGTGGGTCCTGGGGTTCGATACCCGTACCAGGGAGCCGAATGGGAGGTCTGTGCTTGCCCCAGTCATGGCATACATATCGTATTTTTCGCCGCTGGCCGTTCGGCGGCCCTGGAACTTGCCCCCATACCAGCTGGTCTTGGCCGTCCAAGCGCGAAGAGGCTTTAGGGGATGGCTGACGTTGGCCACCAGGGGGGCTTCCAGACCCTGGGCTACGATGAACATCAGTGGCAGCCAGCGGAGGGCAGCCCAAACCATGAAAAGTCGCCTACGCATCATTTGCCCCCTGTCATAGGCACGAGGAAATGCTAACACGCTCAACCAGGCGATTCAAGGACAATCGGCCTGAAACGAACCAATTAAACTATTGATATTATTGATGTTATTGTCGCTACACGATCTTTCCAGCTGATCTAAGATGTTCAAACATGCTGTAGGATGGGAAAAACTGGCCGTTCCGACCTGTACTGCCGAGGCCCCAGCGATGACATATTCCAGGACATCGTCCCCCTTTTCGATCCCGCCCAAACCAACGATCGGAATCTTCACGGCGTGGCTCGCTACGTACACCAGTCGCAGGGTAAGAGGTTTGATCGCTGGGCCGGATAAGCCTCCCGTTGCCCGGCCCAATCTCGATTTCCGGGTCTGGACGTCGATACTCATGGCCTGGTAGGTGTTTGCCACCGTGAGGACATCCGCTCCGGCATTTTCGGCGGCCCGGGCCATTACCCCGATATCCGCCACGTTTGGCGAGAGCTTGACCCAGAGAGGCCGGCGAGAGACCTGCCGGGCTGCCGGAGACGACTTCGGTGATCATCTGGGGATCGCTGCCGAACTGGATGCCGCCGTGTGACGTGTTGGGGCAAGAAATATTGAGTTCGTAAGCGGCGATCCCCTCAGCATCCTCGAGGACCCGAATCACGCCCACGTATTCATCGATTGAGTAACCGAACACGTTGGCGATGACGGCGGTGCGGTACTGGCGCAGAGCCGGCAGCTTTTCCGCCACGAAGGCGCGTACCCCGATGTTTTGCAGGCCGACGGCGTTGAGCATCCCTGAGGGCGTTTCGCACAGACGGGGCGCCGGCGCTCCTGCGATCGGTTCGAGGGAAAGTCCCTTTACTACGATTCCCCCAAGGCGGTTCAAATCCAGGAGGTGGGCAAATTCGACGCCGTAGCCGAAGGTGCCGCTGGCGGCCAGGATGGGATTGGAGAGGCGCAAGGCGCCGACGTTCACGGAGAGGTCTACCGCCACTGGCACTGTCACGCGCGGGATTCTAGCATGGGTAGTTGGCGTGAGGATGTGGAAGGATTGTGGAAAAACAGCGGAAATCCGGGATCGCTTTATAACACGTGCTTCGGGCGCGGCGGGCACTATGCTAGGATGATCGGCCAATGCGCATTGTTGAAAAAACGCAACTGATGACGGCGACGGAAATCGATCGCACCGTGCAGCGTCTGGCCCACGAAATCGTGGAAAAAAGCGGCGGCACGGCGAATTTGGCTTTGATCGGAATTCGCCGCCGCGGGGTTCCGCTCGCCCGGCGAATTGTGCAGGCGATGCGCGGCATCGATGGAGTGGATGTACCCGTGGGGACGCTGGACATCACGCTATACCGGGACGACCTCTCCAAGGTTGCGCCTCAAGCGGTTTTGCAATCGAGCGACATTCCATTTCCAGTCGACGACAAGGATCTGGTTCTCGTCGACGATGTGTTGTACACGGGACGCACGATTCGAGCGGCGATGAACGGGCTCTTTGATCTGGGACGTCCGAAGCGCATACGTTTGTGCGTGCTGATCGATCGCGGGCATCGCGAATTGCCCGTCGAGGCAACGTTCATCGGGCGGACCGTGCAGACCAGCGACGCCGAGATTATCGAAGTGCGGCTGAATGAGATTGATCAGGAAGAGCGCGTCATGCTTGTCGAGCGCGTTCCCTGACGCCGGCTAACTTTCTAAACTGCCCGGCCTAGATTTCGAGGATGGTTGTGCCCTTTCGCTTCGGCCACATGCTGGGGATTGAAGCGCTCAGCGCCGAAGAAATTTTATTTCTGCTGGACCAGTCAAAACCCTTCCAGGAAATCCAGAGACACCCGCTGAAAAAACTGGCGACGCTGCGCGGGAAAACCGTCGCGCTGGCGTTTTTCGAGGCCTCGACGCGGACGCGCATCAGCTTCGCCACGGCGGCGGCGCGCCTCGGGGCGGATCAGATGAACCTGCAGGCGGAATCGTCGAGCCTGAAAAAGGGGGAATCGCTTCTCGATACGGTGCGCACGCTTGACGCGATGAAGCCGGATTGTATCGTGATGCGACATAGCTCCTCGGGCGCTCCGGATTTCGTGGCGCGGAACCTGCCACTGCCGGTGATCAACGCGGGCGACGGCACGCACGAGCATCCGACGCAAGCGTTGCTCGATGCGCTGACGATCCGCGACCGGCGGGGCACGCTCGAAGGGCTGAATGTCACGATCCTCGGCGATATCCTGCACAGCCGTGTGGCGCGCTCCAATATTCACCTGCTCTCGAAATTCGGCTGCCGCATCACGCTTTGCGGACCGGCCATGTGGGTGCCGCGTGAGATCGAGTGTCTCGTTCCGGCTGGCGCGACGGTCCGGCGCGTCACCCGGATTGCGGAAGCCCTCGAAGACGCGGACGTCGTGATGACTTTGCGCGTTCAGCAGGAGCGGCTGCACGAACCGGCGCTGGCCATCGACGAATATATTCTTCAGTACCAACTCACTCCGGACCGGCTGCGCATCGCCAGGCCGGACGCGCTGGTGATGCATCCTGGGCCGATGGTTCGCGGCCTGGAAATCGATCCCGCGGTCGCCGACGGGCCGCAATCCTGCGTGCTCGAGCAAGTCACGAACGGTCTCGCCGTGCGCATGGCGCTGCTGTTTCTGTTGATCGGGGCGGACACGTCTTCGGAAAGGGAATCTTCTCATGCTGCTGATTAGCAATGGCCGCGTGCTCGATCCCGCAAGCGGGACGGACGCGCCGCGCGACATTCTGCTCGATGGAGATCGCATCGCGGCCGTCGCGCCGCACGGGCAACTCGCGTCGCGCGCCCAGGGCGCGGAAGTTTTCGACGCCAGCGAATCTGATTGTTGCGCCGGGCTTCATCGATTTGCACTGCCATCTGCGCGAGCCGGGCGGCGAATCTTCGGAGACGATCGAAACCGGCACGCGGGCGGCGGCGCGCGGCGGATTCACGGCCGTGTGCCCGATGCCGAATACGCGCCCTGTGAATGACAACGCGTCGGTGACGCGCTCGATCCTGGAACGCGCCGCGGCCGTATCGCCCGTGCGCGTGTGGCCCATCGGCGCGGCGTCGATCGGCAGCAAAGGCGAAGCGCTTGCGGAAATCGCCGCGATGAAACAGGCGGGAATCGTCGCGGTTTCCGACGACGGCCGGCCCATCGCCACGGCGAAACTTTTGCGGCAGGTGATGGAATATTGCCGCGCGCTGGATTTGCCGGTGATCGACCACTGCGAGGACAGCTCGCTGTTTGCCGGCGCGGTGATGCGCGAGGGAAAACAATCCGTTCGGCTGGGCCTGCGCGGAATGCCCGCCGCCACGGAATCGCTTGCGGTCGCGCGGGACGTGCAAGTGGGCGAGCTGACCAGTTGCCGCCTGCACATCGCGCATCTTTCCGCGCGCTCTTCGCTGGAACTGGTGCGCGCCGCGAAGGCAAAAGGCCTGCCCGTCACCTGCGAAGTGACGCCGCACCATTTCACGCTCACCGATGAAGACGTGCAGTACGACACGCGCTACAAAATGAATCCGCCGCTCGCCTCGCGCGAGGACCGCGACGCACTGATCGCCGGGCTCGCCGACGGCACCGTGGATGCCATTGCCACCGACCACGCGCCGCACGAGGCCGCGCTCAAAGACGTGGAATTTGACCGCGCGCCGTTCGGCGTCACCGGCTTTGAGACGGCGATTGGGCTCGGGCTCGAACTCGTGCACGCGGGGAAAATTTCGCTGATGCGCATGGTGGAACTGTTCACGTCAGGCCCCGCGCGCGTCCTGGGCATGCAGCGCCGCATCGCGGAAAATGAGCCGGCCGACCTGACGATTTTTTCCACCGAACACAAATGGACATTCCGCGCGGAAGAATCCGCCAGCAAGTCGCGCAATTCGCCGTTTGACGGCCGCGAATTTCGCGGCGCTCCCATGGCGACGATTGTCGCCGGCCGCATCGCCTACCGAAGAGATAGAACCACGGATTCACACGGATGAACACGGATTAAAAAGAAGATGGAGCAGTTAATTGGACGGAAAAGGAAGCCGCGGATGAGCTTTTCTGCCGATTCTTCTTCTTGCTTTATCCGTGTTCATCCGTGTGAATCCGTGGTTCCGCTGCTCTGAGGTTCTAGTGGGCGCCGGGTTCGGCGGCGGGGTGCATGCCGTGTTGCGGAACTTCGTGGACGCCGCGCGTGGGCGGTTCCTGGTGAATGCGATAGAAATGATCGAGCGGGCCGGGGCCCTTTCCGATGGAATATCCTTTTTCGATGGCCTTGGTCACGTACGCTTTGGCGAGCAGCACGGCTTCGCGCAGCGGGCGTCCGCAGGCAAGTTGCGCCGCAATGGCCGACGCGAACGTGCATCCCGAGCCGTGCGTGTTTTCACTCTTGATGTGATCGCCGCCGAACCGGAGCACTTCGTCGCCGTCAAAGAGAACGTCGATGGCCTTCTCCATGTGGCCGCCCTTGACGACCACGGCGCGCGCGCCGCGCTCGACGATTTTGCGCGCGGCGGCTTCCATCGTCGGCGTGATCCTTGATCGAAATTCCGGAAAGAATTTCGGCTTCGGCAATATTCGGCGTCACCACCGTCGCGCGCTTCAGTAATTCCTCGCTGATATATTTGATTCCGCCCGCGTCGATCAAATCGGCTTCGCCGGAAGTGGATTTCATCACCGGGATCGAGAACCACATTTGCGACGCCGGCGCGATCCAAAAATTCGGCGACGACGACGGCGTTGCCGCGATGGCCCAGCATGCCGATTTTGATTGCGGAAATTTTGATGTCTTCGAGCAGCGTGTCCAGTTGAGCGCGCAATTCCGCCGCGGGAGTGTCATGCACGGATTTCACGCCCTGCGTGGACTGCACGGTCAGCGCGGTGATGGCCGCGACGCCGTAACAATTGTGCGCGGAAATGGTTTTGAGGTCTGCGGCAACGCCCGCGCCGGCGGAGGGATCGAATCCCGCGATCGTCAGCACGATCGGCGGAGCCGACATTCACGTGATTGGACAATTCTTCGAGTCCCTCCGCGACAAAAATCGCCCACAGAAAAATGGACCGGCTGCGCAAGAACGTCGCGCGAGCCGGCAAATCGAAATGTACGCGCGTGACCGCCCGCGCGCAACATCATTTTTGCGGAGTGACGGAATGGAAAGATTCGGACGTCGAATCGTGCTGCAGCTGATCGCGGGCTTGCTGAAGCGAAGCGGATTGATTCAAGGAGAACGAGAGTTTCGTTCGCTCAGAATGACAGAGTTTTGAGGCCGTTGAAGATAGCTGCAAGAATTTGCCGGACGATTCGGCTTTGACGCATGGGAGATTGGCGTTCCGTCGCTACGGAAACAGTCCGCGGACCGACGTGGCTTCGGCAACGCGGCCCACGGCGAGAATGTACGCGGCGGCGCGCGGGTAGACGTGAAACTTGCGCATGGTTTCGTACACGTCGTTGAACGCGCGCTTCATCACGAATTCGAGCTTGGAATTGACTTCCTGCACCTGCCAGAAAAATCCCTGCAGATCCTGCGCCCATTCGAAATAGCTGACCGTAACGCCGCCGGCGTTGGCAAGAATATCCGGAATGACAAACACGCCCTTGCGGGAAAGCATTTCGTCCGCGTGCGGCGTGGTGGGGCCGTTGGCGGCTTCGGCGACGATTTTCGCCTTGATCTGATCGGCGTTGTGCAGAGTGATGACATTTTCGAGCGCCGCGGGAACCAAGATGTCGCACTTCAGCGCCAGAAGTTCGTCGTTGGAGATGCGCGACGCGCCGGGCATGCCCACGACGGTGCCGGAACGCTCCTTGTAGCGCATGGCGCGCAGCGGATCGATGCCGCGCGGATTGTGCACGCCGCCGCGCGAATCGCTGATCGCCACGATCTTCGCTTTTTTCTCCGCAAACAGGCGCGCCACGGCCGAGCCGACATTTCCAAAGCCCTGAATCGCAACCGTCGCGCCGCGCAAAGAAATCTTCTTCACCTTGCAGGCTTCCTCGACCACGTACAGGACTCCGCGCCCGGTGGCGTCCGTGCGTCCTTCGGAGCCGCCAATCGAAACCGGTTTGCCGGTCACGACGCCGGGCGACGCATGGCCGACCGTCATCGCGTAGGTGTCCATGATCCACGCCATGGTCTGCGCGTCGGTGTAAACGTCCGGCGCGGGAATATCGACTTCCGGACCGATGATCGGCTGAATTTCCGCGGCGTAGCGGCGCGTCATGCGTTCGAGTTCGCCCTTGGACATGCGCTTGGGATCGCAAATGATGCCGCCCTTGGCGCCGCCGTACGGAAGATTTACCGTCGCGGTTTTCCAGGTCATCCAGGCGGCCAGCGCTTTCACTTCATCGAGCGTGACGTTCGGGTGATAACGCAGCCCGCCCTTGGCCGGGCCGCGAGACACGTTGTGCTGCACGCGGAATCCGGTGAAGACTTTCGTCTGGCCGTTGTCCATTTTCACCGGGACGGAAACTTCCATGACGCGCTTCGGCGTGCGCAGGATCTGGCGCAGGCCCGGATCGAGCTTCAAGTATTCCGCCGCCATGTCAAACTGGATTTGCGCGATGCGAAACGGATTCAGGTCTTCGCGCGGAGCCATCCGCGGAAGAATGGGTTGGGTTGAGGGACCGCTTTCACCACCGTGGCCATGGACGTTTCTCTCCTTGAGTATTGCCGACTACGCACTTGCCGCGCGCCGCGAAGAGCGCTGGTACCGCGCGCGACACTCGGCAGAACAGAAGTGCAACACCTGGCCCGCTTGCTCCAACGGAAAAGAAATTTCAGGTGAGACGTAAGTGCCGCACCATGGATCGCGGTGCAAGGGAATCGCGGAGCGCGGCTCCTGCGGGTGGGCACAGTCGCCGGCCCTGCGTTTCCGAAAGCCCGCGAGAGCAGCTTGCGCATCAGCCACGCCAGCCCCTGGCTCACCCAACGATCGATTCGTTCTTGTAAGTTCACCCGCCTGACGCTTCCCAGCGGCTCGTCGTGGCCCAGCCTGCCGCGCGTGTTCTTCGCCACCCTTTTCAGGAATGTTGCGAAGAACCAGGCGGGCCGAAGCCCCTTGTGAGATTAACTGCTCATGATCCATGCGCGGCTGTTGACCGTGCAATAACCCGAGTGTAGTCAACCGGGAAAAGCGGTGTCAATCAAAGAACGGGGATATTTTCGGCTAAGATTCTTTGGAAACACGTGACTTAACACAAATGATAGGCGGAATTTACGTATATAACTCATACTAATAGACTTAGAGCGCATTTGGTGCTAGCCCTTTTGCCTGGGCTCTATCCACCCCAAAGAGGATTACGCGGGAGATTGGCTTGGAACGACCATCTCAGCTTCTCAGTACCTAGGAAATGAGGCGCTGAGGTGATCGGCTGATGCCAAACCTCGACCATCTCAGCATGGCAACACCTTACGGTTGCCGTGCTGAGGTGGTCGAAGTGATCCGACCTTTCGAGCATTGCCCAGTAGCACAGGCACTCTTGCCTGTGCGGAGTTTGAAATCGCAAATGAATCGTGGCGTACCGGCAGGCCAAAAACCGCACAGGCAGGAGCGCCTGTGCTACTTAAGGTCAAATTCACGGCTTTCCGGGGATACGATCCGTTCCCAAATAGGGATGGAGCACTTCGGGGATGAGAACAGAACCATCCGCCTGCTGATAATTTTCCATGATGGCGAGCCAGGTGCGTCCCACGGCGAGGCCTGAGCCGTTCAGTGTGTGGACGAATTCGCTCTTTGCCGCCCTTGGGTTTGAAGCGGATGCCGGAGCGGCGTGCCTGAAACGATTCCGTGTTGGAGCAGGAGGAAATTTCCATGAATTCATTCGCGGAGGGGAGCCACACTTCGATGTCGTACGTTTTTGAGGAAGCGAAACCCATGTCGCCTGTGCAGAGTCCGCACGACGCGGTAGTGCAGGCCGAGTTTCTGCAAAATCTGTTCGGCATTGGTGACCAGGGATTCGAGCTCGTCGTAACTCTGGTCCGGACGGGTGAATTTGAACATTTCGACTTTTTGGAATTGGTGCTGGCGCTTGAGGCCGCGCGTGTCCTTGCCGGCCGCGCCGGCTTCGGAGCGGAAGCAGGCGGTCCAGGCGCAAAGTTTGATGGGGAGCAGGTCGGCGTCGAGCGTCTCGTCGCGATAGACGCTGGTGAGCTCGACTTCGGCGGTCGGCGTCAGCCACAGGTCCGTGCCTTCGAGATGGAACATGTCTGCCGCGAATTTCGGCAGCTGGCCGACGCCGGTCAAAGCCGCTGTGTTCACAATGAAAGGCGGGAGAATTTCGGTGTATCCGTTTGCCGCGTGCGTGTCGAGAAAAAACGCGGCCAGGGCGCGTTCGAGGCGCGCGCCGAGGCCGCGATAGATCGCAAAACGCGTGCCGGCAATTTTCGCCGCGCGCTGAAAATCGAGGATTCCGGCGTTTTCCGCAATTTCCCAGTGCGGACGCGGCTTGAAATCAAATTTGGGCGGAGCGCCCCAGCGGCGAACTTCGACATTTGCGGACGCGTCGTGCCCGACCGGGACTGAACTGTGCGGGCGATTTGGAACGGTCAGCATGAAATCCGAGAGCTTCGCGTCCAGTTCAGCGATGCGCTCGTCGGCCAGCTTGATTTCTTCCGAGACTTGCTTCATTTCCGCCAGCAACGCGGAGACGTCTTCCCCGGCTTTTTTCCGGCGGGGGATTTCCTCGCTGGCTTTGTTGCGCTGGGCTTTCAATCGTTCGGCAGAGGTAATTCGTTCGCGGCGCTCCTGATCGATCGCGCGGAAGGCGGCGAAATCGATGGCGACGCCGCGGTTGGCGGCCATTTGCTCGAATTCTTCGAGGTGTTCGCGAAAATATCCCAAATCGTGCATGCGGGATAGGATACATGAAGAGAGGTGATTCGTGACTCGTGATTCGTGGCGCGGGCTTCAGCCTGTGGGTTTTGTGCTTGCAAGGACCAAACCTCACAGGCTGAAGCCCGCGCTACTATTAACTCTTAACTTCTCACGCGTCACAGCTTCGGTTTCGGCCCACCTCGGCCGTGCTAGCATGAATCGGGGCAGAAAATGGCAAACGAAGTTCAGACCGAGGAAGCACTTGTCAAATCCGCGCGGCGCGCGCCTGCTGGCTTTGAATTTATCCGCCACCAGGTCGACGGCCCTGTCGCGCGCGTGACGTTGCACCACCCCGAACACAATTTGTTGAATGAGAAGATGCTGCGCGAACTCGCGGAAGGGATCGCGATGTTCGCCGAAAATGGCGCGGTGAAGCTGATCGTTCTGGACGCATCGGGAAAAGTTTTTTCCGCGGGCGTGGATATCGGCGAGTACACCGGCGAGCGCGCATTTTCCATGCTGGATGCGTTTCATGCCGCGTGCATCGCCATGGTGGAGGCCCCCCAGCCTGTGCTCGTGGTGGTGGACGGCGCGGCGATCGGCGGCGGGGCGGAACTTGTCGCCTATGGGGATTTGGTGGTGGCCACGCCGCGCGCGCGATTTGCCCTGCCGGAAATTACGATTGGAATGTTTCCCCCGCTGGCTTCGACGATGTTTCCCCATATCGTCGGCCCGAAGCGGACGCTCGAGCTCATCCTGACCGGCGAAGCCATTTCCGCCGAGCGGGCGCGCGATCTGGGTCTCGTGAACCGGCTCGTCCCGGAAGACAAGCTGCAGGCCGCGGTAAATGACCTGATCGGAAAAATCACGGCGCAATCCGGCGCAGTGCTGGGCATGGCCAAGAAAGCGGTTCTCGCAGGAATGGGGATGTCCCTGCGCGACTCCCTGCGCAACTCGATGAATATTTTCCTGAACGAATTGTATCGCCTCGAGGATTCCCAGGAGGGATTGCGCGCGCTGCTTGAAAAACGCAAGCCACAGTGGAAGAATCGTTAGGTACGCTGAACGCGTCTCCCCGCCGCGCGGGAGATCCGTATGGACGATCCGCAATTCATTCCTGATCCGAATTCCCCCGAAGAGGCCGTGGGCGCCGGCGCTGGGCCTGAACCGATGCCGCCTGCTGAATTGATCGGGTCGAGTGTCCCGCCGCGCGATCCTAGTGAGTGCGAAACGACGGATATAGTTGTAAATCAGCTTCCGGAAAATTCGCCTCAAGACTCCATTTCAAGCGATGCAATGAATCTCTCCGGCATCGAAAGCCAGGAAAAGAGTGATTCGCCGGCGTGCATTGCGCTCCGGAATGAAAGCAATTTGGGATCTATTGCAAGTTTGAATGCGGATGCGGCGTCGCGAAGGCGAAGTTTTCGCCACAACCTGCTCCTGCTGCTTTCGCTCACGCTGTCCGCGTTCATCCTTACTTCGTGGATTCTGGTGCGCATCGATTCGCCGTTCGGCATCTTTTCCACCGGCCCTCAGGAAATTGTTCGCGCGCAGCTCCGCGCGCTCGATCGCGGCGAACTGCGGCCGGCCTACGACATGTTTTCGCCTCGCTACCGCGGGCAGGTATCCTTTGACACGTGGCACGAATTATTCGTGACGCACTGGCGCATGTTTCACGCCGATGTGGTCCGCGCGGAATCGCCGGCGTACAGCGGCCCGGGCGTCACCCTGGAAATCCATCTGCATGGGGCCGATGATAAAGATTATCGCGCGCGCTTCACTCTGATCCGCACCGAGGGCCGCTGGTGGATCGACGATGTCCACTGGACGCAGGAAGCGGAAGAGCGCGACTTCTCGCGTATTTGATTTTCCGGCACGCCTGATTTTGCATGCCTCCCGACCGGAACTCATATTCGTTGGAATAGTCTATTTAATTGCAGCTCCGGAATCCTCGAGATCTGTACGAGTGGTTAAGCAGTGCGACCCCGAAGTACGCAGTTACCGGGGAGCAGTCTGGATTGATGGTGGGTTGAGGCAGGGGTCTCAAGGAACGGGGGTGGCCAAGACCCTTTGGTTAATGGTACAACCCATTGCCATCGTGCCGTATACGTCTTCGGGGCTACAGGCTATCTTATAGGACGGCGGAAGCGTCTCAACAGGGAGACACTCATGAGCACTACGGATTACTACGAATTCCTCCAGATCAGCCCCAAGGCCGAGGCCGCGACGATTCACCGCGTGTATCGATTTCTGGCGAGCCGCCTCCACCCTGACAATCCGAAAACCGGGGACGCGGAAAAGTTCTTCCTGTTGAAGGAAGCTTACGACGTTTTGTCCGATCCGGCGCGCCGCGCCGAATACGATTTGTCTTACAAGAGGGAGGGGCCCGATTCCGCGCCACTCTCCACTACGATTGATTTCATGGGCAGCATAGAAGGCGAGCTCAACCGGCGGCTCGCGATTCTGGCGCTTCTGTACATTCAGCGCCGCACTAACCCTTACGCCCCGGAGGTCGCCTTCATTGAGGTGGAAAGCCGCATGGGGTTTCCACGCGATTATCTGGAATTCACGGTGTGGTATCTGCGAAACAAGGGATACATCACCCGGTCAGACAACTCGGATCTCACTCTGACGGCCGAGCGAGTTGACTTCGTCGAATCGCAACGCGTTAATATCCCGGTCCTGAATAAGTTGCTTACGACTGGCAAGGGTCCCGCCCCAACGGATGGAGCCGCGCCGAACAAAGCTACGACTCATTCGCCCATCTATGTGCCAGATGGGGAAGGCGCGCCGGCGACGATTGACCCAAACAAGAACGACAAAATTTGATGGGTCTCAATGGCCTACTGAACTAAAATAGCGGACGCCGCATATCGACCCGCCTGGCTCCTCGGCCCAAAGTTGACACCAACGATCGAGCAACATACACTGCCCTTCGACATCTAGCAGGTTTGGGATGCGGGGAAGGCCGTGAGAATCGGCCACGGTCCCGCCACTGTGATCGGCGAAACGCCGTAAGTCAGGACACCCTCCCGGGCCGCCGCAGCCGACACTCTTCGCGAGAAGGAGTAGGGCTTGATGGGCCTCGTGTTTCTCGCGAGGCTTTTTTTATTTTTACTCCAAAGACTGGATCGATGAAATTCAAATTAAACTCGCGGAACGGTTGCGGCGCATTTCCCGCCCCGGTAGCACGGGCATCCGCCTCAGGCGGACCTGTGCGGGTTTGGAGATCGCGCCTGCGACTCCGGATCACTTACATATGCGAAAACCGCGCAGGCAGGAGTGCCTGCGCTACTTGCGGGCTTTTCCTGCTTTTTTGCGGCGGCGCGCAAGCTGCGCCTCAGGAGAAAGTTCGAGTAACACAGACCGTCACGGACGAAATCGGCAGGCGAGTGGAAATTCCTCGGGAAGTGGATCGCGTCGTCTCGCTCGCTCCGAATCTTACGGAAATTGTTTTTGCTCTTGGCGACGGAAATCATTTGGCGGGCGACACCGATTTTTGCGATTACCCTGTGGAAGCCACGCAGAAGCCGCATGTGGGCGGGCCGGTGAATCCAAATCTTGAAGAAATTGTGGCGCTGGTGCCAGACTTAATTCTCGCCACAAAATCGATCAACCGTCGCGAAACGGTGAATGCACTGGAGCATATCAGTTTGCCGGTTTATGTTACGGATCCTCATTCCGTTGAAGGGATGATCGCTTCCGTGGAACATCTGGGCAGCGCCTTGGGCGTGGAACAATCAGCTGCCACACTGGCCGGGGAGTTGCGCGACAGGCTCGCCGATCTCGACCGCCGGCTTGCCGGCACCGCGCCGCGCCGCGTCCTTTTCGTTGTGTGGACCGATCCTTTGATTTCGGTGGGGCGCGAAACATTTATCGCGGACGCGCTGCGCCGCGCCGGAGGCCGCTCCGTCGTGGAGACGAATGCCGAATGGCCGCACGTGAGCCTCGAAGAAATTGTACGGCTTCAGCCGGAAGTTCTGGTTTTTGCCAGCGCGCATGCCGGAGACACACAGCGGGACATTGACTCGCTGCGTACGCGCCCCGGCTGGAAAAATCTGGACGCAATCCAGCACAGCAACATCGTGGTCGTCAGCGATGCCATCAATCGCCCAGCGCCGCGCATGGTGGACGCCATCGAGCAACTCGCGCGCGCGCTCCACCCGGAAGCGTTCTCGGCGGCAGTCGCGCCTAGTGGAACAGGCTTCAGCCTGTGGGGTTTGGTCCTCGCCGGCACGGAACCCCACAGGCTCAAGCCTGTTCCACTTACCCCGTATCCCAATCCAATCGCTGAAGAGGCCTGCGCATGCACCCGCTGACCTTCAAGCGATTGCTTTGGACCTGCGCCGGCCTCACCGTGTTGCTGCTGGCGAGCGTGGTGCTCGCTCTGAAGCTGGGCGCCGTGCCCATCTCGGTCACCGACCTGATCCTCGATCTCGGCCGGATCGCGATCGGCCGGGCCGACGAATTGCCGATGGAATACCGCCTTATCGTTTTTGATTTGCGACTCCCGCGCATTTTATTGGGGATCCTGGTGGGCGCGGCGCTCTCGGTTTCGGGAGCGAGTTTTCAGGCCTTGCTGCGCAACCCGCTGGCCGATCCCTATGTTTTGGGTGTTTCGAGCGGCGCGGCGCTAGGCTCGATTCTAGCGCTCATTCTCGCGCCGAGGTTTGCGCTGGTCACTCCGATGGGGGCTTTTCTTGGGGCCGGCGCAACCATTGCGGGAGTTTATTTTCTGGGCCGGCGCGGGGGCCAGCTTGACAGCACGACGCTGCTGCTCGGCGGCATCATCTCCGCGTCTTTTTTTTCCGCCATCATCATGTTTCTGATGACGACGCTCAGCGGGCGAGACCTGCGCGGCATGGCTTTCTGGCTGATGGGAGACCTTTCCACGCCGGTATCCGCCACGATGCAGTGGATTTTCACCGTGGGGCTTCTGGCGGGCATCGGCGCGATTTACAGCACTTCCGCGGATTTGAATTTGCTCCTCACGGGAGAGCGGGAAGCCATACACCTGGGCGTGGACGTGACGCGCGTGAAACTGGTCGTATACGTGTGCGCGTCCCTGCTGACGGCGCTGGCTGTTTCCGCCAGCGGCGCAATCGGCTACGTCGGCCTGCTCGTCCCGCACGTGGTGCGGTTGATCTTCGGATCGGATTACCGTTTGCTGATTCCGGCTTCGGCCTTGTGCGGCGCGATTGCCATCGTGCTGGCCGATACGCTGGCGCGTACGATTGTGCCGCCGACGGAATTGCCGGTGGGCGCGATGACGGCCATGGCGGGAGCGCCTGTATTCATTTATTTACTCCGGCGAGGGTTGCGATGAGCGCGCGGGATACGTTCGCGCGATCGCCCAGCGGGCACGAGGAGCGGGCAAACCGCGAACCAGAAGTGCGGCTCAACGTCGAACAAGCGAGCTATGCCTACTCGCCTAGCGCGCAATCCGCTCCGACGTTTACGTTGAGTGCGACCAGCTTTCAATCGCGCGAGCGCGAAATCGTCGCAATTCTAGGCCCCAACGCCAGCGGCAAATCCACTCTGCTGCGCCTGATCGCGGGCACGATCGCGCCGCTTTCCGGACGCGTGGAACTCGACGGCGAGGAAACCAGCAGGCTCGATGCGCGAACGCGCGCGCAACGAATCGCGGTAGTGCATCAGGAAAGCCCGGTTGTCTATCCCGCCTTGGCTGGTGATTTCGTTTTGCAGGGCCGCTTTCCGTACGGGCGGGCGCTGCGATTCGCGAATCCCGAGGACATCGAGATTGCCCGCAATGCCCTCTCGCAAGTCGGGGCGGAACATTTGTCAAAACGCACGATTGGCGAACTTTCCGGCGGCGAAAAGCAGCGCGTGATTCTGGCTCGGGCTCTCGCGCAGCAGCCCCGGCTGATCCTGCTGGACGAGCCGACGCTGCACCTGGACATCGGCGCGCAGGTGGAATTGCTCGAAAGGTTGCGCCAACTCGCGCAGGAGAATCGCTACACGGTCGTGGTTGTGACGCACGAGCTTGGGCTTGCCGCGGAATTCGCCGACCAGGTGGTGCTGTTGCAGCATGGGCGATGCCTTCGCGTCGGCCCGCCCGCCGCCGTTTATCAAAAGGAATTACTCGAGCAAGTGTTTGACGCACCGCTGGACGTGGAACTCGGTCCCGCCGGAAGGCCGCGCGTGAATTTGCGCGCTCGCCGCGGCGAGGACATTACGTAGCCGTTAATGTAGCGCCCACCTTCAGGTGGGCATCTGGTCCGCGCCAATGTGCCCACCTGAAGGTGGGCGCTACAAGGACCGGAGGTTCAGTTTTGTTGCGCGGCGCGCACGTTTTCGGGCGCTCCGCGAAATCGCTCACCCGGAGCATTGTAGCGTCCCGGTCCAACTGGGACGCTCAATCCTCCGCCACATCAACCGCAGACTCCGTGCCGGGAAGACGGTGCAAGACCGTCGCCGCCGCGCGACTGTAAGGCGGGAAACAATTCCGCGCGAGCCACTGTCCCTCATGCAAGGGGCGGGAAGGCCGCGCGGCGCAATTCCGCCGAGCCAGGAGACCGACGGAGTCCGCAACCGCGAAAGCCGGAAACGATCCCGGACACGCGACAACCTTTGCCTCCCGCGCGAGCCGGGAGAGGAGGGTTTTTCGTATGCGTCTCTCCGTCCGTGTATTGCTTTTTCTTGGTTTCACAGTTTTACTGATCGTGTTTTCCGCCGCTTCCCGAACCATCGCCCAAACGAAAACCGCCGCAATTTCCGGCATCGTTACCGATCCGCAAGGATCAGTGATCGCGGATGCTCAAATCAGCGTGGAAACGATTCCTCCGGCGGGGCAGCCAGCAAAAGTCACTTCCGGCGGCGATGGCCGATTTAATCTGACGCTTCCGCCGGCGCATTATCGAGTCAGGATTGTGCGCGATTCGTTCGCGGCGGCCGAGCAGGAAATCACGGTCGCCGCGGGAGAAACGCGCGAGCTGCAATTCCGCCTCGCGCTCGAGCCGCTCTCCTCAAAGGTAGTTGTCACCGCGCAGGCTCTGCCGCTCGATGCAGACTCCTCGCCCGCGCCGGTCAACATCCTTACGCGCGAACAGATCGGCCAGCGCATCGCGACTTCGCTGCCCGATTTGCTGGAGACGCAGCCGGGCTTCAGCCTCGGGCGCTCGGGACCGGAGGGAGGTACGGCGTCGCTGTTCCTCGACGGCGGCAATTCCAATTACACCAAGGTGCTGGTGGACGGCGTCCCGGCCAATCAGCCCGGCGGCCTGATCGATTTCTCAAACTTCACGCTAGACAATATCGAGAAGATCGAAATCGTTCACGGCGCAGAAAGCGCGCTCTACGGCTCGGACGCGATGGACGGCGTGATTCAAATTTTCACGCGACGAGGAACCACGCGCATTCCGGAATTCACGGCGTTCGCGGACGGCGGCAATTTCGCCACGAGTCACGGCGGGGCGGAGCTTTCCGGCCTGCTTGGCAGGTTCGATTATTCCGCCGCGGTTTCCGATCTTGAAACGCAAGGCCAGGGCACGAACGACGCATTTCGCAATCGAACACTCTCCGGAAATTTCGGCTGGCGCATTTCCGATAAGGCGATGATCGGCCTTTCCCTGCGCGATAATGACAGCACAGCTGGCACGCCCGGGCAAACGGTCCTCTTTCCGGCCAATCCCACCGACACGATCGCCATGCAGGATTTCACCGCGGGGCTGCACGCGGACTTTGCCACCGGCTCGCACTGGCATCACCAGCTGAGCGGCAGCGAAATGTATTTCCGTGAATTCAACTACGATCCGTTTTTTCCAACGTTTTATCAATACAACCGCGCGGGTTTTGCGGGGCAGTCCACCTACCTGTTCAAGGGATTCGGAGTCACGGCGGGATACGAATACGAAATTGAAAACGGATTTCTAAGTACCGCGTCGGATGCGGGCCTCAGCGAAACGGTGACTCACGCGCGCCGGAACAATCAAGCGGGCTTCCTCGATATCCGCTGGCTGCCCGTCGCGAGGCTTACGCTGAGCGCCGGGGCGCGAGCCGAAGACAACGCCTATTTCGGAACGCATGTTCTGCCGCGCGCGGGCGCATCCTACATTTTGCGTATGGCAAAGGGCGCGTTCGGAGACTCGCGCCTGCTTGCATCCTACGGACAGGGAATCGTCGAGCCCAGATTCGACCAGTCATACGGCAACGATCCTTGCTTTCCCGGCAACCCCAATTTGCTGCCGGAGCAAAGCCGGACGATCCACGCCGGGTTTGAACAAAAACTGGCCGCGGACCGGGTGCGCGTGACCGCCGATTATTTCGACAGCACCTTTCACGACATCGTCAGCTTCCTCAACCTTCCGCCATCCGCCGAGTGTCTCGCGGTTGGCGCTCCATTTGGCGCGGGAACTTTTTTCAACACGAATCTGGCGCGCGCCCGCGGCGGAAATTTTTCCGGCGAAGCGCGCATCACGCGCTGGCTCAGCGGGAGCGCAAGTTACACTTACGATTCCACGCGCACCCTCTCGGCGACGACCGACCCTCTTAATGTCGATCCCAACTATCTCGTTGGCAGCCGCCTGCTCCGCCGCCCGGTCAATTCCGGAAATCTCGCGCTTAACGCAAATTACTGGCGGATGAACTGGAATCTGTCCGGATATTTTACGGGCAAACGCTTCGACTACAACTATCCCGGACAGATCGTCGACGCGGGCTACGCGCTGATCAATCTCGCGGCGAGTTTCAACGTCGCGCGCGGCTTCAGTGTCTACGCCCGCATCACCAACCTCGCGAACAAGCAATATCAGGAGGTGTACGGCTTTCCCGCGCTCGGCCGCGAATTCCGCATCGGCGTGAAATACACCACCCGCCATGAGTGACGCTCGCGCGCCGGAAGAAGTCCTCTTCTGCTGGAGCGGGGGGAAAGACAGCGCGATGGCGCTGCACGCGTTGCGTGCGTCGCGCGACTGCCGCGTCTCCGCGCTGCTCACCACCATTACCGAGACGTACGACCGCATCAGCATGCACGGCGTGCGGCGCGCGCTGCTCGAGCGGCAGGCCGAATCCATCGGCCTGCCGCTTCACCCGGTCATGATTCCTCCACAATGCATCAACGATATTTACGAGGAGCGCATGAAGGAAGCGCTTGAAAAACACTTCGTGCGGGGAGTGCGAAGCGTGGCATTCGGCGATATTTTTCTCGAAGATCTGCGCGCTTATCGCGAGAAAAATCTTGCCCGGATCGGCATGAATGCGTTGTTTCCCATCTGGAAGCGCGACACGCGGGAACTCGCGCGCGAATTTCTGCGGCTAGGCTTCCGGGCCATCGCCGTCTGCGTCGATCCGCGCGTTCTCGATGCTTCCTTCGCGGGGCGAGAGTTGGATGCGTCCTTCTTCGCCGATTTGCCGCCCGGCGTGGATGCCTGCGGAGAGAACGGCGAATTCCACACCTTCGTTTTCGACGGCCCCATTTTCAAGGCGCCGGTCGAGTTTCGCATCGGCGAAAAAGTCATTAGAGACGGATTCTGTTTCTGCGATCTGCTGCCGGAGTGAGAGGAGGCAACTTTGCTGAAGAATCAGGAAACGAACAACGAAGCGAACGAAGAAACCAGCAGGGAAAATGGAAAGTGGATTCATCCCCGCGCGGCGTTGATCACGGGCATTGTTTTCATTGCCGTCGCGCTCCGCATCATTCCTCATCCCATGAATTTCGCCCCGATCGGCGCGCTGGCCCTGTTTGGCGGGGCCTATTTTTCAACGAGACGAGCCGCCATTGCCGTCCCCCTGCTCTCGCTTATCGCGGGAGACATGTTTACGGGCTTTCACCGGCTTGTCCCGTACGTGTATGCCAGTTTTCTCGTAAGCGTCGCAATCGGATTCTCGATACGCCGAAAAAAGTCCGCAACACGCATTGGCGCGGCTACAGCAGCGGGCGCCATTCAGTTTTTCCTCATCACGAATTTCGCGATGTGGGCGCTATCAATCGGAAATTATCCAAAAAATTTGGGCGGCCTTGCCGCATGCTACTTAGCGGGCCTGCCGCTTCTCTGGAATACGCTGGCGGGCGATGCGTTCTACGTCGCGCTGCTTTTCGGCGGCATGGCCCTGGCGGAGAAGCGGTTCCCGTCGCTGCGGGAACCGCTCACCGCCGAGGCCGGCCGGAAATTGTCGTTCCAATAATGTGAAGCGAGAGCAGTCCTACTTCAGCTTGTCGGCAACTTTCGCGATGCCGGCGTTCGCGCAGACTTCGTCCTTGTCGCCGCCGGGAGCGCCGCTCACACCGATCGCCCCGATGGTATCCATTCCCACCTTGATCGGAACGCCACCCTGCATCAGGACGGTGCCCGCCACGTTCGGCGGAGGCGTCATCGCCCCAAATTGCTTGGCGGTTTCCCCCGAAGTCCTGCGGAAAAACAGCGCCGTGTAAGCCTTGCTACGGCTGAGATCGGGTGTGCCCGCGCCCGAGCCGTCGTCGCGGAGAAAGGCCTTAAGCAGGCCGGCATTGTCAATAATTGAAACGCTGACGCGGTAGCCATTGGCGCGGCATTGCGCGATGGTCGCCTGCGCCATGGCTTGCGCCATGTCCACCGAGATCACCTTTTCCGTGAGCAATTCCTGCGAAAGCGCGGTCATTGAGAACGCGCCCACAAGCACAAGCGTAGCCACAACCAAAACCGGGAATCGAATGTGAGACATTGAATTTTCCTCCAAGCGTCCAGAGTGAGATGTGACCCGCATCCTACAGGCTTCGCCGAATCCAAGTCAACGAGCGTCCCCAGCTCAGCCCCTCCCCATTTGCGTTGCGACTTGGCAATTAATCCTTGCCTTTGAATCGATGCGGCGGTACATAAGCTCCATGACCCAGCGGCTATGCATTTATTAGTTTCCAGCCTTGCCCCTATAGAAAGACGCAATTTAACGAAGAACCGCCGAAAAAACGATTTCCCAAAACGCCATATGGATGAAGGAGGATTGATCACCATGCGTCACAGAAACATGGCAGTCATCACGGGTGCGACTCTGGCCTTCGCGGTTATCTCTTCTGCTGGCCGGATTCGCGCGGGCCTTGCCGGCAAGTCCTGATTCCTCCGGCTATCACATCGTGAAAAAAATCACGACGGGCGGCACGGAAGGCTGGGACTACATCACGATGGACACTGATGCGCGGCTTGCCTACATCGGCCGGGAAAATCACGTGGACGTCGTAAATGTTGATTCCGGCAAAGTCGTGGGCAAAGTGGCCGGCCTGGAGGGGACTTCCGGCCTGCTCCCTGTCCCCGAATTCGGGCGAGGCTACGCGATGAATGGCGACGCGGGCATCGGTAGTCATCGTCGACCTGAAAACACTGGCGAAAATCGGGAGCGTCAAGGCGGGCAAGGATCCTGACTCCTTTACCTATGAGCCCGTCACCAAGCGCGTTTTCGTCATGAACAGCAGCAGCGCCAACGCGACGGTGATCAACGCCAAGGATGGCACTCTCGCCGGCACGGTTGTGCTCGGAGGGCAGCCGGAAGCCGCCGTCTCCGACGGCAAGGGCAAAGTCTACGTCAACCTCACCGACAAGGATGAAATCGCCGAGGTCGACGCGGAGACGATGAAGGTGACCCATCGCTGGCCGCTCGTGCAGGGCACGGGCCCCTCGGGGCTGGCGATGGACCGCAAGAATCGCCGCCTGTTTTCCGCGTGCGACAACCAGAGAATGGTCATCATGAACGCGGACACCGGCAAAGTGATCGCCGCGCTGCGCACAGGCGCGGGCACCGACGGCGCCGGCTTCGATCCGGAGTCGGGGAATGCTTTCGCCTCGGCCGGCGGCGCGGGAACCCTCACTATCATTCACGAGGATTCCCCCGACAGCTTCAAGGTGCTGGAGGAACTCGATACGCAATCGGGCGCTCGGACCATGACCGTGGACATGAAAACGCACAATGTCCTGGTCGTCACGGCCAGGCACGGCCACGGCGCGACGCACGACAAGGTCCTGCCCGATACGTTCGTCGTACTCGTCGTTGGAAAGTAATTCGAAGCGGGGCGCTAGCTTCGTCAGGAAAACGCTCATGGCTCGGCTCAGAAGACTGTCGCTTCGGGCAAGCCTTGAAAATGCGCGTCGGATGTGACGAGGTGCGCCCCGGCCACCAAAGCAGTTGCGTAGATCATCGCGTCGGCCATGGCCAGGCGGCGGTCCAGGCTGATCCGCGCCGCGAGCAAGGCCAGCCGCTCATCGATCGGCACGACGCGGGCCCGCAACGCGGCGGAAAGAAACCTGTCGGCGGCCGTGGAACCTCGCACGGAAAGCAGCTTCTTGTAAACCTCGTAGAGCACAATCGCGGGAACAATCAGGCGCTCCTCCCGCTCGAAATAGGGCGCAAACCGATCCGCCAGCGGCCCGTCTCCCAGGAACTCGATCCAGCCGGAAGAATCCACCAGGAAAAGTTCAGAGCCTTTCGGCATGATCGCGGTCGCTTTCTTTCCACTGGAGGCCCCGCGCCAGGCCGCGAAGACTCTTTGGTTTGTGCGAAATCTCCAGGCGAATCTGCCCGTCGATTTCGTAGATCACCAGGTCCTGCCCCGGGCGGAGTTTGAGCCGCTCGCGCAGCTCTTTCGGAATGACCACTTGAAATTTTGGGGAAACCCTGACGGTTTGCATGTCCTTGTCCTGCACGCATTCTATCGATATCAATTTGGTATGTCAATATTAGATATCGATCTAGTATTTCGTATTACAGCGTCACAGCGCCTTGAAATCGAGAATGCATGGGCGTGACGAGCCTGCTCGCGATTGCCTGTATGCAGATCCCAAATCATTCGAGACCTGCCGATCCTGCTCTGGCGTTCTGCGTCCGATTTTGTCCTTCCGTACAGTAGTTCCGCGGCCCACGCCGAGGCATAGTGCAGTACAGGCAATCCAGCGCCCGGGTGCCGCGCTTTCGGTGTGCTTTCTTATGGACAAATAGGAAGAAATTCGACTTTGCGACATGCGCTGCTATTTGTGTTTCTGTCTGCGCCGCTGCGGCGCTCGCTGGTTGCACGGGCACGACGAAAAGTTCGCTCGCCTGCCAATTCCAGTCGACGCCTTCCATTCGGGATCGAGCGTGACGGTTACCGTTTCCCCGACGAGCGCCAATGTGCGGGCCGGCGCGACGCAATCCTTCAGCGCCACGGTTACCGGATCATCGAACACTGCCGTGACCTGGCAGGTGAACGGCGTGGCGGGCGGCAGCGCTGCTACGGGCACGATTAGCTCGTCGGGCATGTACACCGCGCCGAGCAACGGTGCCCGGCTCCAACACTGTGACCGTGCGCGCCGTGAGTTCGGCCGACGCCGCTGCAACAGGCAGCAGCGCCGTCACATTACAGAATCCCGTGCCGGTACTCACCGGCATCGCGCCGGCATCGGTTCCCGCCGGTGCGTTCGCGATTACGGTAAACGGCAGCGGATTTGTCAGCGGCGCGCAAGTGCTCCTCGCAGGCGCGCCGCTGGCAACAACTTTTGTGTCGTCCACGCAGCTCACGGCGGCGGGCAACGAAGCATCGGCTGGAACATTTTCCGTTGCGGTGATGAATCCCAATCCCGGAAGCGCGACTTCCGCTTCCCAAAATTTGCAAGTGACTTCGACGCAGCGGCGGAAATCCGCCGCCGAGCTGCAGCGGGATGAGCCTCGGGCAGAGCGCCAGCCTGAACGGATTCGTGCCGTTTCCAGCGGACAATCTCTGGAATAAGGATATTTCCTCCGCTCCCGTGGACCCGAATTCCGCCGCGATCATCAATTTCATCGGCTCCGGCATTGGCCTGCATCCGGATTTCGGCTCGGGTCTGTACAACGGGTCAGAGCATGGGCATCCCGTATTTGGTTGTAGGCTCGCAGCAAGGGCCGGTGCCGATTGTCTTCACGGCGTACGGCGATGAGAGCGATCCGGGACCGATGCCGATTCCCGTGAGCGCCGATTGATCGAGGGCTATCCGGCACCCGGCAGCGGTGACCGGCACGTGCTCGTGCTCGACAACAACAATTGCTGGCTGTACGAGCTGTACAGTTCCTATCCGAATGCCGCGAGCTGGAATGCCGGATCGGCCGCCGTGTGGGATCTCACTGCCGACGAACAGCGCCCCTACACGTGGACGTCGGCCGACGCCGCCGGCCTGCCGATTTTCCCGGGCCTCGCGCGCTACGATGAAGTCGCGGCGGGCCACATCAATCACGCGCTGCGATTCACGCTGCAATCGAGCCGCGCGGCGTTCGTGCCGCCCGCGTCGCACTGGGCCGCCAATTCCTCGAACGCGCTCGCCGCGCCGATGGGCATGCGCCTGCGGCTCAAGGCCAGCTTCGATATTTCCTCGTTTTCCGCGGCGAATCAGGTGATTCTCACGGCGCTCAAAAAATATGGAATGATCATGGCCGACAACGGCTCTTCGATGTACATCAGCGGCGCGCCGGACGATAACTGGAACAACAGCGACCTGCACAACCTGGGCAGCGTCACCGCGGCGGATTTTGAAGTCGTGCAGATGAATCCGATCTACACGGCCGCGAATGTTCCGGCCGGCGCGAGTCCCGTCATCGCAAGTTTCACCGCCAGTTCGCAATCGGTCTCGGCGGGCACGCCCGTCACTCTGAGCTGGAATGTCACTGGCGCGTCCTACTTGATCGTGTCGCCGGACATCGGCGCCGTGCGCGGCACGAGCGCGGTGGTCTCGCCGAGCCAGTCCACCACGTATACGCTCTACGCCACGAATGCTTTTGGAAGGACCACGGCCACAGTCAATATCACGGTGCATTGAGTAGGACAGGCTTCAGCCTGTCGGTTTTGATCTTGGATAAGCTGACAAAACGCAGACAGGCTGAAGCCCGTCCTACTTCAGTGCGTCATCGCGTAAATCACGTAATTCACGCCGAGGCGCATTCCCAGGTCGGAGAATTTCTGCGGATAGCCCGGCACGTTCGACCACTCCCACGAATCGCCGATATCGGAATTGAATGAAATCGCCACCATGACGCGGCCATGGTCGTCGTAAATCCCGCATCCAGTGCGCGTCCACGCCGTCCATTCTTGTAGCCCGACGCGCAGGTGCTCGGCGCCCGTGATCCGGTAACGGTCGTCCAGGTCGAACATGGTGTGAAAAATCGGATCGTTGTTTGGAATTTCCACGATGGGCCGGTCCGGAAAAGCTTTCTTGATGCGTTCTTCAAACACCTGCCACTCGGTTGTCCCGTGGAAATCGTCGGCCATGAAAAATCCGCCGCGCAGCAGATAATCGCGCAGCTTCAGCATCTGTTGATCGGTCGGGCCCCATTCGCCCACCTGCACGGCATACAGGAACGGCCAGTTGTAGACCTCGTCGCCATCGTCCAGATTCACGCACTCTTCGACGGACCGCGTGTGGATGCGCGTCAAGCGGCGAACCGCCTGGGAGAAAGCCCGGTCCGCCGGCGGATAATCCTGCGTCCAAAGGGAAAGCCCCAGACGCCAGTCGCCGTCGAAGCGTCCGCGATAGCCATCATTCCATCCGGGCGGATACATCAGCCGCGCAAACGCAAATTCCGTTTTTTCCTGATAGTCGGGAGGAAGCGGTTGGACGCCGTACTCGACGGAAGGATATTCGCGGAACGGCGCCTGGTAGGCATAGGCCACGCCCACCAGAGCAAACGCGCATCCCAGCAGCCACCAAGCCTTTACAATTCGCATCGCCGGTTCCCTGAGGCGAGGATAACACGGGTGCGAGTGCGGTTGCAGCAGCGCCGGCATCCCACCGACTCCTAGATCACCTTTCATCCTTAAGAACTGCCAGCAAGGTGCCGGCGCTATAATCTCCACGGCGTTCACGCCTGGCGGCGGTGCAGCCTTCGGTCGACGGCCAGAAGCGCGGAATTGGACGAGCACGGCGAAAATAACCAGCATCAAAATGAGCGACATGATCGTGGGAATATTGCGCAAGTCGATCGCATTCATCAGGAGAAAACCAACGCCTTTCTGGGAAGCAAAAAATTCTCCGAAAATTGTGCCCAAGCAGAGTCAGCGAAAATCCGAGGCGCAGCCCGGTAAAAATTTCCGGAACGCACGCCGGCACCCAGATGCGGCGAAGCATTTGCCAGCGCGTCAGATGCATCGCCCGGCCGCACCGTACATAGATTGGATTGACGTTCCTGACCGCGCCGATCGACGAAATCATGATCGGAATGACGCCGTGCAGCGCGCCGAAAACCACCTTGGCCCAAATTCCCAATCCAAAAATAAGCAGAATTACCGGATAGAGCGCCACCTTCGGAACCGTATTGATATTCACGAGCAACGGTTCGAGAACTTCCGAGCACGCCCGCCAAGTGCCAATGAGTATGCCTCCAGTGATTCCCAGTCCGAAAGCAATCAGCAGGGCGATCAGAAACGCGCGAACCGATTCCCCGATGTCCGGCCAATACTCCGGCATCTTCAGCATGTTCCAGGCATTGACGACCGTGGTCCACGGCGGAGTAAGCACTCTCGGACCGAAAACGAGAAACATCGCCTGCCACGAGATCAAAAGAGCCGCGAGGAATCCCGCCGAAGAAAGGCCTGGCGCGCCTTCATCGCGCCCACCTCTCGCAGCATGCGTTGCGAGTAGTAGCGCAGCGTCGAGTTCAGCAGCGTGGCGATGATCAGCAACAGGACAACCAGGCCGTACATCGCGCGATTATCGTAGTTGTCGTACGCGAAAGAAATTTGATGGCCGATTCCCGAAGCGGACAAAATGAATTCGGTGCTGATCACTCCGATCACGCTGTAGGAAACCGCCAGCGTCGACGCCGACAAAAAGATAAGGCGCCGCCGCCGGAAGCTGGATGCGAAAAACCGAACCAGCGCCGAAACGCGATGCGCGCGTCCCACCTTCAAAAAGACGGGGCGAATGCGGTAAAGGCCGTTGATCGTATTTATTGCCATCGGCACCAGGCCGAACATCACGGCGATGATGATTTGCGGGACTCGGTTCAAACCGAAGATCACAATCAGCATGGGATAGAAAACGATGGGCGGCACGGCGGAGTAAGAAGTGAGAAACGGTTCGAGGGTCGCGCGCAACAGTCGGCACGCTATAGATGGCAAGCCCGGTCAAAAATCCGCCGGCGACGGAAATTCCAATCGCGAAAGCAATATTGACGAGCGAGAAATAAAGATCGCCCCTGATTTCGCCGGACGCCAGAATTTGCCAGGCCGACGCCAGCATCTCGCTCGGTGGAATCATGATCAGGCGGGGAATGACGCTCGCACGGCAAAGAATTTCCAGAACGATTCCCGCGCCGGCTACAATCCCGAGCCGCACCCAGCCGTATCGCGTCATGCCGGCTCCTTCGATTCCGCCCGCCCAATGGCCTTCATGGATTCCTCCCGCAAGATCGTCCAGAGGCGCGCGATGACCGCTCCGAACCGCGCGTCCTCGACGATGCGCGAATCGCGGTTCGCAGGCCAACCGGTCGGAATTATTTCGAGCAATCGCCCGGGCCGCGCCGACATCGACCGCGACGCGATCGGAAAGCATTGCCGCTTCATCGAGCGCGTGGGTAATCAGCAGAATCGTTGCTCCCGTTTCGCGCCACAAGCGAAGCAGTTCGTCGCCCATGAGCAAACGCGTCTGCTGGTCGAGCGCGGCAAATGGTTCATCCAGCAGAATCAAGCGCGGTTGCAGGACGAGCGTCCGCGCGATGCACACGCGCTGGCGCATCCCGCCCGAAAGCTGCGCGGGATAGGACTTCGCGAAATCCGCTAGCCCCATGAAGCCAACCGCAAAATCCACGCGCCGTTTGATTTCGCCGCGATCGACACCTTCATTCTCAAGGCCGAACGCGACATTGTCCCAAACCGTCAGCCAGGGAAAACTGGAGTCTTCCTGAAAAACGACGCCTACGCCTTCCGGAACCTTGCCGCGAACAGCGCGCCCTTCAAATTCAATCGTTCCTGCGGTCGGCTCGGCGAGGCCCGCCAGTAATTCGAGAAATGTGGATTTTCCGCAACCGGAGGGTCCAACGATGCTGAGGAATTCGCCTTTGTACAAATCGAGATGGATGGGGCCGAGCGCGTTCACGGCTGGCCGGCCGCTGCGCGCGGGATAGAGTCGCGTCACGCCTTCGACGCGCGCGTGCACCGTTCTCGTTGCGTCGGGCAATTTCTTGTCTGTCTCGCGTTATGGAATTTTGCGGTGCAAATCGGCCGGCAAAAAATCCTGGTCGATCATGGAATTCCAGTCCACCGATCCGGCAAGCTCTCCGGTCATGTTCATGGCGTGCAGGACTTCGTTTATGCCGGACATGTCGAAATTCCCGGCGCTCCACCACTTGCCGAATTTCTGCAAATTAGTTTGCAACGCATCCCTGGCGACCGCGGGCGGCAAATGGTAAGCGCTCGCCAGAATCGCCGCGGACTCGTCGGGATGAGCGTAGATGAATTCGACGCCTTTGCGCCGCGCTTCGATAATGGCCCGCAATTCCTTGCCGCGCGATTTTGCGAACGCGCCTGTCGTAATGCCCACAGTCTGCGTCATCGGCGGCAAAACGTCCTTGCCATAGAAAACAATCTTGTATTTGCCTCCCTGATGCACCTGCATCGCATAAAATGGCTCGGTGGTGACGGTGAGGTCCGCCGCTCCGGTTTCCACGGCAGTAATTCCCGCGCTGTCCGCGCCCACGTCCAGCATCGTCACGTCGGATTTTTTCATTCCCAGCTTCTCGAGCAGCAGCAAGAGAAACATTTCGCTGACCGATCTCGGCCGCGAGTACGCCAGTTTTTTGCCGCGAAGATCCTGCACGGAGTTGAGCGGAGCGTCCGGCCGCGTCACCCAGATCTGGTCCCAGCCCTCGCCGCACGAATTGATGATCTTGATGTCGAGCCCTTGTTTCGCTGCGGTGATCGCGGCCGGAAGCGCGACTTCCGCGTACAGCGAGCCGCCCGCCAGGAGGCTGCGCACGCCGCTGCCGCCGCCCGCTCCGCCGATGATGCCCGTGATATTTACGCCCGCGTCCTTGAAGTAGCCCTTTTCCAGCGCGATTGTGTACGGCAGTCCATTCAGCGCGCCCGCATAGTGCGTAACGACGAGCTTGTCCACCTGCGCACAAGCTGCCGCGGCAGAAGTAACAATGAACGCCACCGCGAATATCCATTGCCAATGTCGGCGTAAAATCATTCCAATATTTCCTGTGCGAAATGTCGCCGCATTGTAGCGCCCGCCTTTGAGGCGGGCATTGCGGCGCGACGAAAGATGCCCGCCTCAAAGGCGGGCGCTACAAAATCTTGGCGCACCCGGCTACTCGTCCATCGCATTCGCGGCGAACACTTCTTCCAGTTTCACGAGGCGCGGCGTCAACCCTTGCTCAAAGGAATATTGCGCGGCCGTCTCCAAAACGTGGCGGTTCGCCTTGATGCCATGAATCACGACGGGTTTCGCAAGCGCTTCGTTGGCTTCCTTGGGGATCAGGCCCGCCCCGAAATGATAGCTCGCGTGCTCCAAGCGCTGTTCGTTTGCAATTTCGTTCGCGAGTTTGAATGCCTTGAAGAGATTCAACACCGTCCACGGATGCTCCTCCGCAATTTCGCGCTTGATCACCATACCGTGGTTGATCGGATAAATTCCGGTCTTCCTGAAATAACGGACCCCCTCGGCCATCGCGTCGCCAAACATCGGCTTGATGTCCGGAGAATGCCAGAGATCGGCCGTACTGCGGTCAATCATGTTGGGATTCACGAGATAAAAGAGCGTCGCTTCGAGCTCGCCCGAAATCATCATCGACCCGATATTTTTTTCCGGCGGAATCTGGTGAATCGTAACGCCCGGCGGAGAAGTGAATCCCAGCGCGCCGCGGTGGCTGTGCGAAGGCAGGCGCTCCATCCAGAATTCCATGTCCTTCGGGGCGACACCGAATTCGTGCTGCAGAATTCCCCGCGTCCAAAGAGCCGCCGTCTGTTGGTATTCGGGAACGCCGACGCGCCGGCCCTTCAAATCCGCCGGGGTTTGAATGCTCGAGTCACGCCGCACCAGCATTTCCGTGTGAAAAAATCTTCGCGTCGTAAAAACGGGAAGGCCCACCCAGCGCTCGTCCCCATTAGCCCGTGCCATCATCAGCGACGAAAACGACATTTCGGAAACGTCAAATTCCGCAAAGCGCAACTGCCTCCAGAAAAGTTCGGACGGGTGGATGATGCTCGGAACCATATCGATTCCGTCGGCGGACACCGAGCCATCCAGAACGGGCCATGTCCGGGGATTCGATGCCATCCCGATGCTGAGTCGAAGCTTCATAGCGGATATATGTCTTAGGCTTTGTGTGGCACAGGCGCTCCAGCCTGTGCGGTTTTCTCGATGTTCAGGAAATCATGCCCACTACGTCGACTCCCAAAACCGCACGGGCAGGATTGCTTGTCCTAACAAAATCATCCGATAACGCTCCCCGGCCAAGCGGCACGCGGAGATCGCCAGCGTAAACAGTCGGATCAAATTGGGCGAGCGCGCTATTAATACGTCAAATTTTGAACCGATGCAACCACGCTCATTCCTAAATAGATTATTATGTGTCCCTTTCCAATTGACGTTTCGCCTTGCGCCGTTATATAGCCAGAGATATTCATTTCATTGCGGAAGTTCAGGAGAAGCAATGGCATCCATCGTGGCTGGGATCGGATCGTCGCATTCCATCATGTTGATGACGAGGCTTGAGGACTGGCGGCACTTCGCCGAAGTTGACAAGGTTCGCGCGAAAAATTATTTTGACAAGGCTGGCAATCCCACGAATTACGAAGCCCTCCTCGCAATGGCGCCCAGGGGACTCGAGGAGATCTTGCTCCCGGACGCGATGCGCGCGCGATACGAACGCTGCCAGGTCGGCCTCTCAAAGTTGCGCAGCGCCGTCGGGCGCATTGCGGCGGACATTATCGTCATCATCGGCGACGACCAGAAGGAAATGCTCCTCGAAGACAATCTCCCCGCTTTTCTGGTCTACTGGGGCAAGGAAATTGTCAACCGGCCGACGACGAAGATCGAACCCTGGGACTGGTACACCGAGGCGCGGCGTCGTTATTACGAACCGGTGGCCAAAGCCTTCCCCGTGGCCTCGGATCTGGGCGAGCACCTGATCAGCGCTTTGATGGAAGCGAATTTTGACGTCGCACAATCCACACGCCAGCCCGCAGGCGCTGGCGAAGGAGAAGGCCACGCCTTCGCTTTTCCGCGCGAAGTGCTGATGCCCACTAAATCCCTCCCGGTCGTCCCCATTTGCATCAACGCCTACTATCCGCCGAACCAGCCTTCCGCCCAACGCTGCTACGATTTCGGAAAGGCCCTTGCGCGCGCTGTGAAATCCTGGCCCAAGAGTGCTCGCGTCGCATTCATCGCCACCGGCGGCCTCAGCCATTTTTGCCTCGATGAAGAATTTGATCGCAACCTCATTGCTGCCATGCAGCACAAAGACCAAAACGTAATCGCCTCGGTCCCTCCTGCAAAGCTGAAATCCGGCAGCGGTGAAATCCGCAACTGGATTGCCCTCGCCGGCGCAATGGAATCCCTGAATCTGGGGTGGTCCGACTACATCCCGTGTTACCGCTCGCCCGCCGGCACCGGCACAGGTATCGCGTTCGCCGTTTGGGAATAGAGTGGCGCATGCTTTAGCTTGTGTGGTTTTGACTTGTTCTTCCCGGCAGAAAACCTGACAGGCTGAAGCCCGTCCTACCGGATTGGTTGCCGCGCGCGCACCGTGGTGCGATAATTCGGCGTCACGAGACAGACGCTCCGGGTGCGGGCTGTACTTGCAGCCCGCCGGAATTGGCACGGAGATTCTTCAGGGGGAAGCGATGGGAGTGCGAGACGCTTGGATCGAGAAGCGGTTAAAGGAAACGGCGGCAGCGAACGGCACAAGGAATGTTTCGCAGATGCACTACGCGCGCCGGGCGCACGTCACCGAAGAGATGGAGTACGTGGCGCGGCGCGAAAAGATCGAGCCGGAACTGGTGCGCAGCGAAATCGCGCGCGGCCGGGCGATCATTCCGGCGAACATCCACCACAAGTCGCTGGAGCCGATGGGCATCGGCATCGCGTTCAAGTGCAAGATCAACTCGAACATCGGGAACTCGGCGACCACTTCGCACATTGACGAAGAGCTGAAGAAGCTGCACCACTCGGTGCACTACGGCGCGGACACGGTGATGGACCTGTCGACGGGCGGCGACATTCCCACGATTCGCAAGGCGATCATCGAGGCTTCGCCCGTGCCGATCGGGACGGTGCCGATTTACGAAGCACTGTCACGCGTGAAGCGCACGGAGGATTTGACGATCGGGCTGATGCTCGAGGTAATCGAGGAGCAGGCCGAGCAGGGCGTGGATTACATGACAATCCACGCGGGCGTGCTGCGGGAATTCGTGCCGCTGGTGCGCAACCGCATCACGGGGATCGTGAGCCGCGGCGGGGCGCTCCTGGCGCACTGGATGAACACGCACAAGCAGGAAAACTTCCTGTACGAGAATTTCGAGGCGATCTGCAAGATTTTCAAGAAGCACGACGTGAGCTTTTCGCTGGGAGACGGCCTCAGGCCCGGGTGCCTCGCGGACGCGAGCGACGCGGCACAATTTGCCGAATTAAAAGTGCTGGGCGAGTTGACGGAAAAAGCGTGGGAGCACGACGTGCAAGTGATGATCGAAGGCCCGGGCCACATTCCGATGGATCAGATCGAGATGCAGGTGAAAAAAGAAATGGATCTGTGCCACGAAGCGCCGTTTTACACGCTGGGTCCGCTGGTGATCGATATTGCGCCAGGGTACGACCACATCACGAGCGCGATCGGAGCGGCGATGATCGGCTGGCACGGCGCATCGATGCTGTGCTACGTGACGCCGAAGGAGCATCTGGGCTTGCCGAACGCGGAGGACGTGAAGCAGGGCGTAATCGCGTACAAGATCGCGGCGCATGCAGCGGACGTGGCGCGGCACAGGCCGGGCGCGCGCGACCGCGACGATGCGCTCTCGTACGCGCGTTTCCTGTTCGATTGGAACAAGCAATTCGAGCTGTCGCTCGACCCGGCAACGGCCAAGGCGATGCACGATGAAACGCTGCCGGATGATTTCTACAAGGACGCGAAATTCTGCTCGATGTGCGGCCCGAAATTCTGCTCGATGAACGTAACGCAGCTGGCGGAATCGGCCGGCGGCCAGGACCAATCCGAGCGCCAGCAGAAATTCGTGGAATTATTGGCGAAAATAGAAAAGTAGGACAGGCTTCAGCCTGTCAGCTTTTGACGTTCTCTAACGAGCAGAAAACCAGACAGGCTGGAAGCCTGTCCTACCGTCCCGGATCCAAATCTTTCATCACGACATGCAGCACCTGGGTGGTGCGCCGCGCGTCCTGCTCGGTCACACTCAGCTGCGGATTCCCGTCAGCGTCACTAATCTCCCGATACCTCCGCGCAATTTCCGGCAGCCGCGCGCAGCCGCCGCGAATGATCCGGGCTTTCTCCGCAACAGAAAGCCGATTGTCGAATGACCAATCACCAATCTTTCCTGCAGGAACTTCAACGAGGGAAGCCAGCGCGGTGATTCCCGTGTTTTCCAGCGCATCCGTAACGATCGCTTCAAGTATTCCGCTGGAGGTGACAAGCGCCACGCCGTACTTGCCTTGTTCCAGCGCGTCCCGGCTATCGATGTACGCCTGTTCAAGCACGGGCCGTAGGTCCACCTTATGAACGAACTCGAATCGTCGAGGCAACGGCGCGGCGACTGGTGAAGCAGACGCACCCTGTCCATCCCCCATTCGAGACAACGAAAGAACGGCCTGATCCAGAACGCTTACGAGGCGCTCGACGATCTCCGCCGGCGCCACCGTTTCGATCACTTGACCTGAGGGCGTGCGCAGCAAAAACGCTTCGCTGAACGCTCGCGCCAGCCAGTGCGCTTTGCTGCCGCCGGACAATTGATTGATCGCCACGCCGATATCCTGCTGCCAGGCGCGATTGGTCACGAGCGCGGAGATATCGGAAGGTTCAGCCGCCAAAGTTTCGCGAAGCCGCCGACCCCGGCGGATCAAACTATCAAGATGCGAAAGATTGGAGTCGATCTGCGCTCGCAGGCTCTCATCCATGGGTGGCGTCTCCGGCTACTTGGCGGGGGGATTCGGGCCTTTATGCGATTGCAGTTGTATATCGGCGATCTGATCGATGTGGCTGTACATCGCTTGTGAAGCGCCGTCGGCGTCACGCCGGCGCAGCGCGGCAACCACCGCTTCATGTCCGTCCATCGATCGCGCGGGGCGGCCCCTCTGCTCCAGCGAATGCGTGCGCGATTCGACGAGCAAATCGTTGAGCGTTGCCATGATACTCATCACCACGCGATTGCGCGTAGAACGCGCCAGCACGGCATGAAACGCTGTGTCCTCGGTGATGGCCGATTGCCCTGTCTTCAGCTTTTGCCGTTGCGTTTCGAGAATGCGCTGCAGATCGGCCAAATCCTCATCGGTCGCGCGCAGGGCAGCGGCGCGCGCGACGGCAGGTTCGAACATCCGCCGCACATCCAGCAGTTCGTCCTGCAAATCAGAGCGGTAAGCCATGACCGAAGCCAGGGGCGCGACCAGGCGATCCACCGAAAGCTCGTGCGGAAACGTGCCTTGCCCGTGCCGCGTCTCGAGCAGCCCAATCGTTTCCAGCGTGCGCAGCGCGTCCCGGATCGACCCGCGGCTCACGCCAAACCGCTCCGCGAGATGGCGCTCGGACGGAAGTGGCTGGCCCGCCGGAAACGTGCCGTCCAGCATCAGCACGCGGATTCGGTCCGCTACCTCTTCAGCGACACGAGTTTTTTTGATCGGAGTGATGACGCGAGAATCATCACCGGAAGGATGCGCGAAACGCTTGACAGCATTCCGCGCCGGTGGTAAAGTTTCGTCGTTAACTGGTTCAATCACTGATCCAGTGTACCACAGATCCTCATGAGCGAAAAGCTTTTTGAGTTCATTACCTCCGGCACTCCTCGCGCCGTCTCCGGCGCGATTGAACAATTGGCCATTGGACTCGGAAGCCTCACCGCGATTGTCGTTCCCTGGGAAAGTGATCGGACCACGCTGTGCATGGCCGTCGCCTCCACGCAAGGCGAAGGTTGGGCCCTCGAGCATACCAATCTGGGAACGGTTCGCCTCACCGACATGGGCAATGAAACGACCCGCGTGGAAATTCTTGCGGACTTTGAAGGTCACGCGGAGCAGCAGCGGCTCGCCAGACTCTTCGCCCGATTCAGCAGCGAAATTCAATCCCGACTTCAGGTGGCGCAGTGACGGAAATTACTCCATCCGCGCTCGCGGCCACGATTACACTGCGCGTTGCCGAGGCTCGCGTGGAAGACGTGGGACGCGCCATTGCGCGACTCGCGCCCGCCGACCTGCTGCGCATCGGCGCGCATGCGGGCGACGTGGTGAAAGTCACCGGCGGCACCTCCTCTGTTGCGCGCGCCGAAATTTCAGACGATCAGCACGAAGGCTTTGTCCAGATCGACGGCACGGCCCGCAGCAACTGCGGCGTGGGACTGCAGGAGCAGGTGACGGTCGCGGTGATCGAACATTCGCAGGCCGTCGCTGTGCGCCTCTCTCCCATGTGGATTGGCGCCGCGCCGGCCATCATCGCGGTCGAACGAATCGTCGAGGACCTCACAAACGTGCCCGTAACACAGGGCTGCATTGTGCGCGTGCCCACGTTTGCCAAGGCCGTGAATTTCCAGGTGGTGCGCACGATTCCGTCGGGACCGGTGGTCATCGGACCGCGCACCGACATTCGCATTGTTGAGGGTGAGCAGACCGCGGCGCGCGCCCCGGCGGTCTCCTACGAAGACATCGGCGGGCTGGAGCGGGAAGTGGCGCGCGTCCGCGAAATGGTCGAGCTGCCGCTGAAGCACTCGCGCATTTTCGAGCGTTTGGGAATTTTCGCGCCGAAGGGCGTGCTGTTATACGGCCCGCCGGGCACGGGGAAAACTTTGCTTGCTCGGGCCGTCGCCGCAGAAAGCCGCGTGCATTTTATTCCGCTCAATGGCCCGGAAATCATGCGGAAGTTTTACGGCGAGAGCGAAGCCAAGCTGCGCGAGGTCTTCGAGGAAGCCGCGCGCCGCGCCCCCGCGATCCTGTTCATAGACGAAATCGATGCGGTGGCGCCAAAGCGCGCCGAAGTATCCGGCGAAGTCGAGAAGCGCGTCGTGGCGCAACTCCTCAGCCTTATGGACGGTTTTGTAGCGCGCGGCCAGGTGATCGTCATCGGCGCGACTAATATTCCCGAAGTCCTCGACCCCGCGTTGCGCCGCCCCGGCCGGTTCGACCGCGAAATCGAAATCGGCGTGCCGAATACGCAGGCGCGACTGCAAATACTGAAGATCCACACGCGCGCCATGCCGCTCGCGCACGACGTTAACCTTCAGGAGATCGCCGAACATTCCCACGGATTCGTGGGCGCCGATCTCGAGGCGCTATGCCAGGAAGTGGGCATGATCGCCCTGCGCGGATTCCTCGCCACCGCCCCGCTGGAGACAGACGGCGCGCCGCCTGCCGACCTGAGCGGGCTGCTCGTGACGCGCGAGGATTTTCTTGCGGGCTTGAAGGAAGTCGAACCCAGCGCGACGCGCGAATTTTTCATCGAAAAGGGTTCCTCGACATTTGCCGAAATCGGCGGCCACGCCGACTTGAAGCGATTGCTCGATTCCGTCGTCGAGCATTCGCACATGCACAACGAGATTTACGATCAAGTGGGCCTCGCGCCGCCGCGCGGCATTTTATTTGTCGGGCCGTCGGGCACCGGCAAGACAGCGATGGCGCGGGCGCTCTCAGGCGAGAAGCAGATTCCGCTCATCGCCATCGACGGCCCGCAACTCTACTCGAAATGGCTCGGAGAATCCGAGCGGGCCCTGCGCGAAGTTTTCAAAAAAGCGCGCCGCGCCGCGCCCTGCATTCTTTTCTTTGACACGATCGACGCCCTCGCGCCGAAATTCGGCGCGGATCACCTCGGCTCGGACATCTACCAGAGGATTCTCAGCCAGCTCCTGCGCGAAATTGACAATTTGCGTGACGTCAAGGGAGTGCTCCTGCTGGCGGCCACGAACCGCCCCGAGCGCGTTGAACCTGCGCTCTTGCGCAGCGGCAGATTTGACTATATCCTTCCGTTCGCGAAACCAGGCGCCGCGGACCGGGCGGCGATTCTCCGGCTGTGCTGCCGGCGCGTTCCGCTCGCACCAGACGTGGATCTCGACGATTTTGCGGCCCAGCTCGAAGGGTCCACAGGCGCCGACATCGAAAGCTTGTGCAAGAAAGCGACTCTCCTGGCGCATCGCTAAATATCAGGACGGCGCGCAGGCTTCCGCATTCGTCGTTCGCCGAAGCGATTTTAATTCTGTTTTGGATACCCATCGCGGCAGTCCTGCGCCGTTGAAAGACACGACCGCGCGGCCAGGCAATGCCGGGGAATTTACCCTGGCGGCGCATATCCATCTGGATGACAAAGAGGGCCGATCATGAGCTATACAGAACTGACAGTTTGGACGCGCGGCATCATCATGGACAAAGAAGGCCGCGACATCGTGAATTCCGTCGGCGCATCGGCCCGCAATGAGGGCAAATTTTCGCAGTCGATGGAAAACTATGTCGACAACCCGGACCGCACCAACGCCCCCACGCGCAAGTACTGCCGCGTGAGCGACAGCGTGATCGAAAACGCGCTGACCTATGAGAACGAGCATCCCAATATCGTCGTCCTCGTCGAAGGCACCATGGTCAAGGGCTGGGACTACATGCGCGGAATGCCGCCGGGCGGCACGCTCGTCATCAACACGCACTACACGCCCGAGTACATGATCCGCTTTGTCCCCGGCGTCGAGCGGCTCTCGCAACTCGTCTGCGTCGACGCCGCCAAGCTGGCCGACCACAAGTGGCTCTACTACCGATTGGGCGAACTCGGCCTCGACCGTCTCTCCACCGAAGGCGCGGCCGAGCGAAGCAAAGCCGTTGCCCCGGATATCGCCGCTCCGCTGATCGCGGCGGTGGTGAAGACGACGGGCATCGTGAAGATGGAAACGATTGAACCAATGATTGCGAATAAAGCGGCGTTCCATGCGGCGCTCAAGGAATTGCACATCATGCCGCTGAAACCGGTTACTGCCTAAATTAAATTTATTGCGGGTGCGGGCTCCGTTAAAACCCGCCAGAATGAGGGTTAAAAATGTCGACCAAAGGTACGCACATTCCTGATTGGCTGAACGTGCCGTTTGCCGGTATCACCCCGGCCCCGTCACAGGAAAAGGGCCAGGATCTTTTCCCGACCGGCAACTGGCGCGCGATCCGCCCCGTTTACCGGGACAAGCTGCCGCCCTGCAACAACGCCTGCGGCACGAACGAAAAGATTCAGGGCTATCTTGACCTCGTGAAGCGCGGCAAATATCTCGACGCCTATGCGCTCATCAAGGAAGACATGCCGTTCCCGTCGGTCACGGGCCGCGTGTGTTACCACCCGTGCGAGCAGGCCTGCAATCGCGGGCAGTACGATGAAGCCATCTCGATCCGCGCGGTCGAGCGGTTTCTCGGCGATCTCGGACAAGCGCTGCGCGCGTGATGTGGTGAAGGCCGGACCGCCCAACGGCAAGAAAGTTGCCGTGATCGGATCAGGCCCCGCGGGCCACAGCGCCGCGTACCAACTGGCGCGCCTCGGCTACAAGGTGACCATTCTCGAGAAGTCCCCGAAGGCCGGCGGCCTCAATCGCGGCGGAATTCCGGACTGGGTTCTGCCGCAGGCGGTCCTCGATCGCGAAATTCGAGCGCCTCGTCGAACTCGGCATCGAGATCAAGACCAACGTCGAAGTCGGCAAGGACGTTACGCTCGGACGATCTGAAAAAGAATTACGACGCCACCGTGTTCGCCGTTGGCCTTACCGAGTCCAACAGCGCGCGCGCCGAAGGCGAGAACAAGGCCGGCGTGATCTTCGGCCTTCCATTCCTGCGCGACATCGGCATGGGCACATCCAAAGTGAAACTCGGCGATCGCGTAGTCGTCATCGGCGGCGGAAACACCGCCATCGACTGCGCGCGTGAAGCGCTCCGCCAGGGCGCCGCCGAAGTCACCATGATCACGGTGGAAGGCGAACGCCCAGGAAATGCCCGCGTCTCCCGAAGATCTGCACGACATGCTCGAAGAAGGCGTCGAGCTGATTGCACGGTCTGGCCATGACCGCCGTTCTCGGCGACGGCAAGGTCGAAGCGTTGCAACTGCATCCAGCCCGTTTCACCGGCAAAATCAACGCCTCGCCGATCGCCATCGATCGGGAAGCGCCGGCCAAGAAATTTCCCGTCGACAACGTCATCATCGCCGTAGGCCAGAGCGCGAAGCTCGACTGGCTGCCTGCCGAATACAAGACCGAACGCGGCACGATCAATATCGACGCATTCGGCCGCATCGCCGAGACGAACTTTTTCGCCGCAGGCGATGTGGTGCAGCTCGGTGCAGGCCAGCCGCTGATGGTGGTCAATGCCGTCGGCGACGGCAAGCGCGTAGCTTTCAATCTGGACAAGGTGCTGCGCAACGTTCCGCTCGAGCCGCGCATCGGTTCCCATCGACGTGATCGTCGACCTCGGCCGCATGAACATGACGTACTTCCCGCATTTCCCGCGCGTGCAGCAGGCCATGCTCTCGCCGGTGGCGCGGAAGTCGACGCAGCAGGAAGTGATCCTGGCCTACTCAGAAGAGCAGGCGAGCATGGAAGCGAGCCGCTGCTTCAGTTGCGGCACCTGCAACGCCTGCGACAACTGCTATCTTGTCTGCCCTGAGCCTTGCATCGTGCGTTCGACGCGTTCGAACGGCCTCTACAAGATTCTGGTGGACTATTGCAAGGGCTGCCGCGTATGTATCGAAGAGTGCCCGACCGGCTGCCTCGAAGGCGTGCCCGAGCTGGACTTCGATACGGGCGTCGTTCGAATGGACACGGCCTTCGCGATTTCGCCGGGTCTGCACGGACGCCAGGCCAAAGAGCTAAGCAATCTAGGCGATCGCGCGGCGAAGAGCATTTAGTAGGACGGGCTTTAGCCTGTCAGGTTTTGATCTGTACGGCGCGTAATGAATTCAAAAGCGACAGGCTGGAAGCCTGTCCTACTGTGGAACGCGGAGCGAGACATGGCAACGCAAGTCGCAGGACAAAAGAAAACGGTTCGAATCAATGGCTGCGTCGCCGCGGCGCAGGCAGCCAAATACGCCGACGTCGACGTGATCACCGCCTATCCCATCCGGCCGTACACGGCCACGATGATGGCGCTGGCGCAGATGGTGGCCAACGGAGAACTCGACGCCGAGTACATCGTCGCCGACAGCGAACATTCCCAGTTGAGCATCGCGCACGGCGCTTCTTCAAGCGGCGCGCGCGTGTTCACCGGCAGCTCCGGCGTCGGCGTGCAATACGGCTACGAGCTGTATTCGCCGATCTCGGGCAGCCGCATGCCGGTGCAAATGATGATTGCCGACCGCACGCTCGATCCCCCAGGCGATTTTGGTTCCGAGCACACGGACGCGCTCTCGACGCGCGACATGGGCTGGCTCATGGGCTGGTCCTGCGACGCGCAGGAAGCGTTCGACAATCATTTGATCGGCTACCGGATCGGAGAGGACCCGCGCGTCCTGCTGCCGCAGATGGTTTGCCAGGACGGTTTCTTCGTTTCTCACATTGTGTGCGACGTTGAGCTGCCCGACCAGGGCCAGGTGAAGGAATTCCTGCCACCGTACAAGCATCCATACCCGCTCGATCCGCGGCATCCGGTATCGCACGGCCCGCAGATCATGCCCGAGCAGGGTCCGCCGCTTCAACTCGAGCGCGCGCGCGCGATGGAAGGCTCAATGGCCGTCATCGAGCAGGCTCATGACGAATTCGCAAAAATTTTCGGGCGCCGTTACGATCCCTGGATCGAGGAATTCATGACCGATGACGCCGACGTTGTCTTTTTCCTGCAGGGCGCGCACGGAGTGACAGCGCGCTATGCCATCAAACACATGCGCGACCGCGGCGCAAAAGTCGGAATGGTGCGGCTGCGCACGATCCGGCCTTACCCGACCGATCGCGTGAATGAAGTTCTCAGCAAATTCAAAGTAGTCGGCGTGATCGAGACCAACATGGGCCTCGGCAGCGTAAGCAGCGGCGGGTCACTCTACGCCGAAGCTTGCGCAGCGCTGTACGAAAGCCAGAAGCGTCCCCTCGTCGTTTCATTCATGGCGGGAATGGGCGGCGAGGCCATCGTGCTCAAGGAATTTTACTGGATGACGCAGAAAATGCTCGATGCGCAGAAGCGCGGAAGCATCGAGAAGCGCACGCACTGGGTCGGGTTCGAGGAGTAGTCAATTTCGAGCGGTAGCCAGACAATATATTTGAGACGGGCTTGAAGGTTTGCTCTAAAATAGCAGGGCGAATATTTGAGGCCGCCATCCGGAGGAGCTGATCATGTCAGTCATAGAAATCGAACGACAGATACTGCCGATGCTGGGCAGCCCGAATCAGGGCGCGCGCTTCTACAATCCCGAGTTGCCGTCGAGTGAGCCGTTCGTGCCCGGCCACCGCACGTGCGCCGGCTGCGGGCCGTCCATCCAGTACCGGATGACGAGCAAGGCGTCGGGCGACAATACCATCCTCGTCGGGCCGACGGGATGTATGTACGTCGCCAACAGCTCGTACCTCTGCACGCCCTACAACGTGCCGTGGGCGCACACTCAGATCGGCAGCTCCGGCAGCTTCACCGCCGGAATCGCCGCCGCCTACGAAGCCATGATCCGGAAAGGCAAATGGAAGGGCGCCTTCCCGAACATCATCTGCGAGGCGGGCGACGGCAGCGCGTCCGACATCGGCATCGGCTCGATATCCGGCGCGCTCTACCGGAATCACGACTGCCTGATCATCTGCTATGACAACGAGCAGTATGCAAACACCGGCATCCAAGCGTCTTCTCGCACGCCTTACGGTGGCATGACCACGTTCTCGCCCCCAGGCCCGAAAGTTCCCGAAGCGAAGACGCTGTTCCCCAAGGATCTCGCGCGCATGATGGCCGCGGGGCATCCCCACTGCTACGTGGCGACCGCGAGCGTGGGCTATCCGATCGACCTCATGAACAAAGTGCGCAAGGGCCTCAACTTTAAGGGCGCGTCCTTCCTGATGATCTACACGCCATGCCAGAAGGGTTTCGTCTACGAGACGCCGCGCTCGATCGATCTCGGCCGGCTCGTCGTCGAATGCGGACTCTACCCGATCTGGGAGTGGAACAACGCGAAGCGCGAGTATGACTACAGCTTCCGCCCGCAGAGTATGCGGCCGGTCTCGGAATACTTGAAGCTGCAGGGCCGCTTCGGCCACTTGCACGCCGAGCACGTCGCCACGCTGCAAAGGTTCGCCAACATGCAGTGGCAGATGATGGGCGTTCCCCTGCCGGAAGCCTTGATCAAGGCCACCGATGTGAAAAATCTTGTCAACATGGCTTCCGCGGAAGCAGCGGCCGCCACGGCGGAGACTGTATGAGCGCCAACACACCGAATATTCCGGGCGGGCCAATCCTGCATCAGGAAGCCTACATTGTCAGCGAAGGCAAGAAGCGCGGCTCGACCCGCGAGGTTCGGGACGAAGCTGCTTTCGACAAATACTACACCGTCACGCGCGTTCACGCCGGTGACGCGATCCTCAACGACAACTGGCACACGAACGAAGTGTTTGGCCACGCGAGAAATAATTTCGAGGGCTACACCTTCGCGATGCGCACCCTGGAAGCCTGGGGAGCGCAAGTTCAAAACGATCATCGCGCCTATTACACGGCGGGCGGGCGTGTCTGGGTTCTGGATCTGGAGCCGTCCGAGGGCAAGAAGGCGAGACTGCCCGGCAATTACGGCACGAAGTAGCATTCGTTTGCGCCGCATCCTGCTGATTGACGACACGCCGGAGATTGCCGAGCTATTGACGTTCGCTCTGCGCGATCACGGCTTCGATGTCTTCGCCTCCGGCTTTGACACCTCAGTGAACGAATTGGTCGTCCAGCAGCGCGCCGATGCAGTAGTGCTCGACTGCTCCGTGTACGACATGAGCGAGACGCTCTTCGACACTGTGCGCGGCGATCCGGCCCACGCCGAACTCCCCGTTGTCATCATCAGTGACACGCCGGAACTGGCCGATAAGAGCCTCCGCGAACGCGATGCGAAGCAAGTGATGCTGATCCCCAAACCATTCACCGGCGCGCACGTGGCAAGAGCGCTCGCGGAGTTGCTCGGCCCCCAGTAGCACAGGCTTCAGCCTGTGGGTTTCGTGCCGGTCCATAAAAACCTCAAAACCCGCAGGCTGAAGCCCGCGCTACTGAAACACGGAGAGATCGCAATGGACACCTGGAGCATGGACAACTGGCGCTACATCGAGCGCCAGTCCGTAACCGACCCGAAAGGCAGGCAGTGGTCCATCGCCCTGATGGACATCCTGGGACAGGAAGGCGATCCCGAGATGCCCAGCAAACTCCTCGAACTCCAATATTCCTCGGGCCGATTTTTCACCCTCATCTATTCTTCCACCGGAGTCGTAGTTTTGGAGCGAGGCTATACGTCGCTCCCCGAAGCCACCACCGTCTACGAACGCCTGATAGTCGACGTTATGGACGGTGTTCTCGATCCATCACAGCCCGTGTTTCGCGAAGATTTGGAAGACTGAGAGCGAAAAACAAGCGTGTGCTAACGTTTGTGGACAAAGATTGCGGTGATACGGGCATTTCGATTAGCCGATAGTGTCTGATCGCCGATCCACTCCTCGGTTTTGAAACACCAGCCCGGTTTCTCAACTACTACAAGGCTATCCTCTTCGTTTTCCTCAACCCGGCAATGGAACGAATCCTCGGTCTCAGCAATGGTGGAACCGATCCCAATTAGGTTGTCGAGAAGTCCGTGGTAGCACATATACACACCAACCTGGTTCACGACCCCTTGGAAAATCCAAGCTTTAACAGGGCCGAAATCGTGGACGACGGAACTTGATAATAGCTTCTTGGTTGCTTTAGGTCGGAACCGGGACAATAAACTTTGTTCTGTTGTCCCAATTGATATGCCGGCGGCCGACTCGCCTGGTTTGATTGACGCGCTTAGGTCGGGTATTTTCGAATCCACGTGTGAATTTCACCTTGGACGCACGGTCCGTTCTTTTTGAGTCCTAATGGTTTTTGTACCGGATGGCGCACGCCTCCCGCGCAGCACGGCCCGGTTCAGCCTTTCGAGTCCGAGAATTCTCGCCCAATCGAATGCCGCGTTGAAAAATTTAGGCGGATATTAGCGTACGGGTCAGGATCGCAAATTCAGGCACGTCCGTCGGCATGATTTCGAGATTGCTTGCGCACCGGTTGGTCCCCCAATAGTTCCCCCAACTCGACTGGCATACGATCTGGAAACTCCGCGATGATACGCACCTCCCCTCCCATTGCCTTGATCGTTTTTCGCAGCGTTGAAAGAAGAAGATCAGTCCGCTTTTCGAGCCGGGAGACGCTGTCTTGGGTGATGCCCAGGGCCTTGGCGACGCGAGCTTGCGTGAGTTTGCGGGCTTTCCGAAGGTCGCGCAAGGTCATTTCTTCCGCGATCAGCTCGGCGGCGCGCTCCTCGACTTTTTTTCGCTGAGCTGCATTCAGTTCTCGGAACTTGGTGCGTATGCTGATGGACATGGCTATTTCCTCTTCTTGTTCAGGCGGTCAAGATGGGCCTCAAAGCGTTCATCTGCTTTGCGTATCAAGCCTCGGTAAAAGCGCTTTTGGCTTCCGCCTGATTTGTCGGCGGCAACCAGCAAAATCGCACTCCGGTTTGGATCAAAGGCAAAAGCGACTCGCCATTCACCATCAGTTGTGTGAAATCGCAATTCCTTCATGTTGGCATGGCGGGAGCCGTGGAGCGTGTCTGCGTGAGGCCGTCCGAGAAGCGGTCCAGAAATTTCCAGCAAGAAGGACAAAGCAAGAATTTCGCTTTGCACTTCTTCGCGCAGTCCGTCGTACTCTGGCTCAAACTCATCGGCCATGGCAACGGCCCATTTCACTCACTTAATATGGCATTAGCTACATATGATGTCAAGACCATATAATATGTTTCGGACCTGACTCGCAGCTCTCACGCCCCCCGCGCACTCGCTTCGCCCGGTCTTGGCTTTATCCGACTCGTTCCTCGGTTGGTTCCACGGGATCTTGGGAATGTTTCGAACAAAATTGCCTGGGCAACAGAGGAAAGTCGTCCGGCATCTGAATAATTAACCAGAATTCCCATACTTTACCCTGTGTCTGTTCTGGAGCCGGGTAGGCTGCAAGAAAAACCACCTCGAGCGTTCAAAGCCTGTGGAACCCGCGTTGCGACGCGGTGTCCAACAATACGAGTGCGTTCAAGGAGGGTGCCATGTACAGCGCGAATTGGCTTTCCTGGGGGGCAAAGGGTGTGGCTTTGGCAGTGATGTGCTTGTCTGCCGTGGGGGCTTACAAGGCCCAGAAGGGTGTACCGAAAGACGGCCAAAAAGAGGGCAGCATCGTTTCAAACCAGTGGAGGGTGGCTGAGCCTGTTCGGTACGAAAATCTAAGTGTGTTCCCCATTGTCAGCAGGCAATCTGCAGATACGGGAAGCTTTGCCACATTGGACGAAAGTTTGTCGTCAGGCCAAGTGATTATTTCCGAAGGCGGAACCGATGCCATGCGGCGGTCGCGTGACGGGCATCCAGTTGCGATCCCGGACCAGCGTGGGGCGTCCGTCAATCAACTCGTGTTGGTCAATCGCGGCTCGAAGCCGCTGCTCTTGCTGGCCGGGGAACTGGTGAGCGGCGGCAAGCAGGACCGGATCATAGCCAAGGATCGCATCGTGCCGCCCGGGGCTGTCCCCCTTCCTCTCGATGTCTTTTGCGTTGAGGCTGGCCGCTGGTCGGCGGGCGCGCAATTTTCCGCGGGCCAGTTGATGGTGCATCCAAGCGTGCGCGAACAAGCGGCAGTCGCTCAGGAGCAAACCAAAGTTTGGGAGGCGGTGCGCAACGGCAGAACCGCGGATGCTTCCGGTCCTCCTCCTGCCATCAGCACGGTTGCCGGAGCGATCGGCCAAACTTCGCAAACAGTAACTGTGACCGAAGCTCTGCCTGGGGTGATCGCAACGGAAGCGCCGACCCAATCGTACGCGCGGATTTACAAGTCCCCCCAAGTGGGAGTCCCGGCAGATACATTCGCAGAAGAAGTTCAAAGGCGCTTCGAGCACGCCACATCAAAATTGAAAGGAGAGTCCGTCGTTGGCGTTGTCATAGCCTACGGGGGCGAGGTAGCCTGGAGCGATATTTTCGCTTCCACAACGCTGTTTGAGCGCTACTGGCCCAAGCTCCTGCGCAGTTATGTGATCGAGGCGCTGACGCGTCCGCGCAACGGCGAGCAGTCCTCCATCGACGACGCGCGCGACTTCCTGATGCCGCTCACAGGACACGAGAGCATCGAAACGGACCCGGCGGTTTACAGTCTGAGGCAAGTGACCGAAGGGAGATACGTCGAGATGGAGCTGGAGGCGCTTCGTCCGGTGAACATCACGCTCCATGTGCTGAAGCTTCATCGCGCAAACTAAATCAGTCGCATGCGGGCCGCAGGACTCCTGTAGCGCCCGCCTTCAGGCGGGCATTTTGGATTCGACCAAATGCCCGCCTGAAGGCGGGCGCTACAGGAGTGCGGCTTTTCACCCGGTTGTTCATGGCGCTTTGAATATTTCCGGCAGGGCATCGGCCGCGTGGCCCATGGCGCGGGCGAGGCTCAGCTTCGCTACGTTGAAGGCAAAGACGCCGTTGATAAAATCGAATTCGGCGTTGGTCACTTCTTCCTGCGCCTGTACATAGGTGACGTTATCGATGACTCCCACTTCCACTTTTTGCCGCGTGAGTTCGAGCGCTTCCTTGTTGACCTGCACATTTCTCTGCGCGACTTCCACCTGGCTCGCGGCCGCCTGCAAATCCAGGTAGGCGCTGCGGACGTCGCTCTCGATCTGGCCTTTCAGGTCTTCGTACTCGGCGCGGCGCTGTGCCAGCGTGGCGTCGGATTGTTGAATGTCGCCCTCCGCCTTGCCGCCCTGCCAGATCGGAATTTTCAGGCTGGCCTGGGCCGTGTACGTTGTCTCCAATTGGCTCGGGTTGACGCCGATGCCGCCGTAGTCGGCCGTGACTCCGAGCGACGGGTAACGCTCGGCGCGGGCGGCGGCGTGGGCGCGTTCTGCGGCGCGCACCTGGGCGTCAGCTGCTTTCAAGTCTGCTCTCTGCTGAAACGCTTGTGCGAGGGCGGCCTCGATGGTCAGAGGAGCCGCGGGCGCAAAGGGCACTTCGTCGGAGAGATCGTATTGATCGTTTGCCGGGAGGCCGATCATGCGCGCGAGATTTATTTTTTGCTTGGCGAGATCGTTCTTGAGGGAAAGCAGGCGTTGCTGGTGCGTCAGCGCCTGGACTTCGTTCTTGTCCGCATCCACTTTGGCGATCAGTCCCTGGTCGAACTGCTGCTTGCTCTGATCGAACACGGCATTCGCGCTCTGCAGTTGAGATTCTTCGGAAGCCACGCGCGCTTTCGCCGCGATGGTTTGAAGGTAGGCGCCGCCGACGGCGAGCACGATCAGCTCGCGCGCGTCCTGCGCCGAGTAGCGATTGGCCCTGGCCACATCGCTCGCCGCGCGATAGTTGTTGATCGCAGCGAGATCGAAAACACTCTGCGAAAGATGAGCGCGAAGATCAATGTAATTAAACGGTCCGATCACGGCCGGGATGGAGAACCCGGGAAAGCTGAATCGGAAACCTTCCGCGCGCAAATTAGTGGTTTGAACATTTTCGTTGATTGTGCCGTTGAGATTCGGGAGCAGGCTGCTGAGCGCCACCTTGCTCTGCCCCTGCGCTTGCCGCAGAGCCTGTGTCGCGCCCGTTTGGCCGAGGTTGTAGGCCAGGCCGCGCTTAATCGCATCCTGCAGGCCAAGCTTTCCGTTGAACGGCATCTTCGCCATGCCCGGCGTGCTGCCCGCGTAGGCGCCCTGCACCTGAACGCTCGGGCTCAGCGTGTTCACGGTGGCGGTGGTGCTCGGCGCAGGGGCCTCCGAGGTCTTCACGCTGCCGCTGGTTTGCGCCGTGCGTCCGGAAAGGGGAAGCTGAGTTGCTTGGGTACCCTGTGACGACCCGGATGGCGGACCGAGCTGTGCGAAGGCGGGAGAAGCGAGGCACAGAGCCGCCGCAACGACCGGTATTCCGAAGGGCGAACGTTTGCCGGACATCTTCGAGAAGAATATTAAGAAAAATCGTTTTTCTTTTTTTCTGCGCATATGACTCCCTAAAAGCCTGAGTAATAACTCGATTTCCAGCAGGCCAGCGGCTAAGGCCGCGTTCCTTCTGCTTACTTCACGGCACGGCTGAAGAGGCTGTGGAAAAATACATTTTTTGTCATTCCGAGGCGCGCCGCGCGACGAGGAATCTCTATTTACCGGCGTGAAAACCAAGGAGAGATTCCTCACTTCGTTCGGAATGACAAATTGAGATATTTTTTCCGCAATCTGTGAAGCCGTGCCCTACAAAGATTCGGCGGTTAGCACGCGGTCTCCTGAGCCGGGCCTAGCTGAGTTGTTTTCTGAATCGCCAGATGCTGAGCGAAACGAGGATTACGGTGAATGCCAGGAGCGCGAGGAAATTCGGCCACAACGTGTCCATGCCGCTTCCCTTCAGCATCGCGCCGCGGGAAATCTGGCCGAAGTGTTGAATGGGGTTGAATTGCGCGACGGGCTGAAGCCACTTGGGCATCGCCTCCACCGGAGTGAACGCGCCGGACAGCGATGTCAGCGGGGGATTCACAAAAAATAAAGTGAGCTGCGCCTGCCGCGCCGACTTCGTGAACGTGGCGATGAATGTCCCGATGCTGATTCCGCACAACAAACAAAGAGCCGCGGCCGAAATCACCAAAAATATATTTCCCCGGAAGGGGATTCCAAATACGACGCGCATGATGCCGACCGCGAAAGTCCCCATCATGCACAACAGCACAAAGAGCGGAAAAAGCTTCGCGACAATGATCTGCGTCGTCGATGCGGGAGACATCAAAAGCTGCTCGAGCGTTCCCGCTTCGCGCTCCTTCACTATCGCCGCGGCCGAAATCAGCGAGCCGTTCAGTATCAACAGCACGCCCAGAATTCCGGTCACAATAAACCAAGTCGGCTCGAGGCCCGGATTGTAAAGATACGCGGGATGGATCAGCACGTTGCCGAGGCGGCTCACGTTGGGAGCGGCAATTTCCTTGAAGCGCGCGTGAATTCCCTCGCCCGCGAGCGTCTGGTTGTACGTGGCAATCACGCCTTGAGCAAATCCCTGTCCGATGGTGGCGGTATTGGAATTCATGGCGTTGAGCAGAACCTGTACGGTGGCGGGCCGCCCCCGCTGCAGATCACGCGCGTAGTCGTACGGGATCACGAGCCCGGCATCCAGATCGCCATTCGCAATTTTCTTGCCCATTTCGTTCACGTCGAAATACGTTCCGGCGCCCTGAAAAGCCCTGCTTTCGGTCATGTTCGCAACGAGTTCGCGGCTTTCGGGAGTTCTGCTGTCGTCCACGACGCCGAGCCGCAGGTTGGTGACCGTGGCATTCAATGCGAATCCAAATAAAAGCAATTGCAGCGTAGGCGGCAGGATCAGGGAGATGGCGAGACGCCGGTCCCGCAGGATCTGTCGAAATTCCTTGAGGATCAGCGCCCGCATTCGATAACCGATGAATTTGCGAATCGTGTTCATGGCTTAATCCTTCAACTGCATGCGGCGCATGTTGCGCCACGCCATCATGTAAAAAAACGCGCCGATGATTGCGATCGCAATCACCTTGAGCCACACCGAGGGCCAGCCCCCGCCTGCCAGGAGTGAGTCACGCACGATCTCGATGTAGTACCGCCCCCACACAAAATTGGAAATCCAGCGAATGGCGGCCGGGATGTTTTGAATGGGGAAGAGCAGGCCCGACAGCATGTACACGAGCAGGAATCCGGCCGTGGCGACGGCTTGCATCGCGGCCACCTGGCTCGGAATTGCCGCGCCAATCATGTTTCCGAAAGCCGTGACAGTAAACATATATATAAGCGTGGATACTATAAATGGTGTCGGGTCGCCGGCGAAGCGCAGCCCGAATCCCACGAACAAAATCGACATCAGAATGATTCCCTCCGCAGTGGCTACGACCATGAACGCGGCGATTTTGCCCAGCAGAAATTCATGCGCGGAAATGTTCGAGACGTAAACCTGCAGAATCGTTTTCTGCTCGCCTTCCTTGGCCATGGCCAGCGTTGCGAGCAGCGGCGGGAAAAGAGACATGGCCAGCACGTAAATTCCGGGCCCGTAAAACTTTTGCGACGAGCGGCTCGGGTTGTACCACAACCGGATCGCGGCCGTGACCGGCTCGGGGCGTGTCGCGCCCGAGTTTTCCGCGTTGTACGCGCGTACGATTTGCGCCGCATCGCCGGAAATAATTTGCGCGGTGTTCCCGTCCGAAGCATCGACCAGGATTTGCACCGTGGCGTCTTCGCCGCGCGCAATCTGGCGTCCATATTCTTCCGGGATGATCAATGCGCCGCGCGCTTTGTTGGAAGCGAAAGCCTCCTCCGGCTGTTTGTCCGTGGGCCACGAGGCAACGTGAAAACTCAGCGACTGGCGAAACGCGTCCACGAGTTTCTGGGACGCCTGCGACTGGTCGAAGTTCTGTACGATGATGGGGAGATCCTTCACCGTCAGCGAGATGGCCGTGGTCTGCAGCAGGAGCAGAATCACGGGGAGCAGCAGGGCCAGCGCCACGGCCAGTCGGTCGCGGAGCAGCTGCGTCAATTCTTTTCTGGCTTGCGCGAAAATTCGCCGCATGGTTTGTCCCTCGAAGTGGTCGGTTCTTACTTGTGTAGCGCCCGCCTTCAGGCGGGCATTTGCGCGATCCCAAAATGCCCGCCTGAAGGCGGGCGCTACAAAATTCTCTTAAGGCCCTGAAGTTCAATCGAACTGGGATGGGCGGCCATTGTTTGATCTACCTACTCTTCCGCGCCGATTTTCCCGCGCTCTCGCGCCTGCTCGACGACGCTGATGAACACATCTTCCAGCGAGAAGTTTCCTTCGCGCGCCCCAAGGACGTTCACTCCACCCGCTTCAAGCTTTTGCGTATTCTCGCGAATGCCGGCATCCACATCGCCATCCGTGATGACGTGCAGACGCTTGCCGAACAGCGCGACCCGCCAGCGCTGCGTTTCCGATTTCAATAGATCGGCCGCGCGTTGCGGCTGGTCCACGCGGAATTCCAGCAAGTGGCCGTGCTGCCGGGCCTTGATTTCGGTCGGCGTTCCCTCCACGAGCAATTCTCCGGCGACCATGAAGCCCAGTCGGTTGCACTGTTCCGCTTCCTCGAGGTAGTGAGTGGTCACGAGGACCGCTGTGCCCGCGTCGGCGAGCCGGTTGATCATCGTCCAGAACGCGCGGCGGGCCAGAGGATCGACGCCCGAGGTCGGCTCGTCGAGAAACACAATGCCGGGCTCGTGCATGATGGCGCTGCCGAACGCAACGCGCTGCTTCCAGCCGCCAGGCAAACTCCTGGTGAGCTGCTGTTCCTTGCCTTCGAGCCCGGAGAACTCGAGCACCCAGCGTTCTTTTTCTTTGAGCTCCTCGGAGGGGACGCCGTAGACGCCGCCAAAAAAATCCAGGTTTTCCATGATCGTTAGGTCGTCATAGAGTGAAAATTTTTGCGACATGTAGCCGATCTGCTGCCGGATATCGGTCGAGCGAAATGCACCGGTCTCCCCTGCAAGCTGCATATTTCCCGTGGAGGCTTCCAGCAGGCCGCAGAGCATTTTGATCGTCGTCGTTTTTCCCGCGCCGTTGGCTCCCAGCAAACCGTAAATCTCGCCGTAGCGCACTTGCAGGCTCACATCGTGCACCGCAGTGAAGGAGCCGAATTGCTTGGTGATGTGCTCGGCGCCAATGGCGATCTGGCCGCGTCTGTCCTTGTGATCGCGACGGGCAGGGAAGGGAGTCTCCTGCATTTCATGGCTCAGGGAACGGAGCGTCGCGACGAACGTATTCTCAAGCGTGGGGTCATCCAATCGCATGTCGTCGATTGGAATTCCCTCCTCGCGCAGGGATTCCTCGAGTTTTGCCTGCGCGTCGTCGGGCGAATGCGAGAGCAAATCGAGGCGGTCGCCGAATCGCTGCACGTCAAAGATGTCGGCGTGATGGGAGATCGCTTTTCGCACGGCAGGGTAGGCCTTGCGGAGATCGGGCGAGCGCAACTCGATGCGCTTGGCGTGCAAACTTTCGCGAAATTCGTCCGGAGTGCCGACTTGCAGGATCTCGCCCAGGTGAAAGAAAGCGATGCGGTGGCACCGCTCCGCTTCATCGAGGTAGGGAGTGGCAATCAGGACGGTGAGACCCTCGCCCGCGAGGTGGGCGAGCGTGTCCCAAAACTCGCGCCGCGAAACAGGATCGACTCCCGTGGTCGGTTCATCCAGCAGGAGAACGTCCGGCTCGGAGACGAGCGCGCACACAAGCGCCAGTTTCTGTCTCATCCCGCCGCTCAATTGGGCCGCCAGCCGCTTCGAGAATCGGTCCATATCGAACATTTTCAAGTAGCGGGTGCCGCGCTCTTCGATTTCGGCGGGAGGAACGTGCCGCAACTCGCCGATGTAGCGAATGTTTTCGTTCACGCTGAGGTCGGGATAGAGACTGAATGTTTGGGTGAGATAACCGGTCCGCGAGCGCGCGTCGCGCGCCGGCTTTCCGAAAATCTCCGCCGTGCCGCCGGTGGCTTCCATCACGCCGGCAAGAATCTGAAATGTGGTGGTCTTGCCCGCGCCGTCGGCGCCGATCAGGCCAAAGATTTCCCCGCGCCGCACAGCAAATGAAATTCCGCGCACGGCATCGAGAGCGCCGTAGCGTTTCCTGAGGCCGCGAACGTCAATGGCTGTAGCTGACGACGCATCAGGGCGCGCGAGAACTACCCGGTCCGGAGCCGCGGTGCTCATTGCGCCGCTCGTTTGTGCGGAGGCCAGGTATTGCCGCTCGTCAGGATTTCGCCGTCCGCGGGCATGCCCGGCTTTGCAAAGCCGATCCCTTGCGTCAATTGGACCTTAAGGCCCACCACTTGCTTGACGCGATCGTCGCGGAAGTACGTATTTTCGGGAGTGAACGTCGCCTGCGGGTCAATGCGCAGAACGTATCCGTCCAGTGCCTGATTGGAATTGGAATCGATAAAAATGTGCGCGGGCTGGCCGACTTTCACCTTGCCGATTTGCCCCTCCGGAATAAAGCCGCGCAGATACACTTTGGAAAGATCGAGCAGCGTGACGATCGCGGTGCCCGCCTGTACCACTTCGCCGGGTTCGGCGGCGCGAGTGAGCACGGTGCCGGCAAACGGCGCGAGCACGGTCAAGTCAGCGCGGTCGGCTTCCGCCTCTGACAATGATGCTTGCGACTGGGCCGTCTCCGCTTTTGCGCCGGCGATGGTCGATTGCTGCTGGGCGATCTGCGCCTCGGTGCTGGAAACCTGCGCGACGCGAATTTTCGGATTGTCCAAGTTCGCCTGCGCGGTGGTCAGCGCTCCGCGGGACGATTCCACTTTCCGCTGTGAAGCGGCCACCACCGCGGCCTGCTGGTCGGCCTGCACTTCGTATTGAAGTCCTTGCACCTGGGATGCGGCGCCCGTCTTGGCCAGCCGCGAGTAGGCGTCGCGGTTGAATTCGGCGAGACGCAGCGCCGCCTGTTGCTGCACGAGGTCCGCCTGCGCCGCCGTCAGGTCCGCTTGCGCCTGCCGGACGCGGCCCTCCGCATCCATCGTCGCCTGGCCCGTTTGCAATTGATTCTGGCGCAGCTGTTCCTGGAGGACGGCGATCTGGTCGCGTGCGCCCTGCATTTTTGCCTGCGCATCGGCCAGGGCAGCCCGCGCCTGATCCTCTCGCGCCCGCACTTGGGCGTCGTCAAGGCGCGCGATCACTTGCCCGGCTGTCACGGTGTCGCCCTCGCGCACGGTAACTTCCAGAATTTTTCCGTTGGTTTTCGGCGCCACCGCGGAATCGTCGCCTTCAATGCGTCCGCTGAGCCCGATGATGCTGGCCGGAAGATTCGGTGCCGAGAAAAATATTTTCCAGATCACGAGCGCGGCGACGATGATTCCCGCGATTAGTAGGATTCTTTTGACGCGCGAACGCGGCACATTGTGTTCTGCCGCCGGGGTCGCGCTGGATACGGCAGGCGGCGTGGTGCGTTGCTCCACGGATGAAGGCGCTTGCGTCATTGTGTTGGTTTTCATTTCATCCATGACTTTTTTCCTGTCCCACTTTCTTCAAATAGGCGAGCGAAAAATCCGCGATGTGGTCCGCAATGCGTTCCAATTTTCTTGGCGTGAGTTTCAGTTCCGGCTGCAGCCGCGCGAGCACCGGCCGCGAAAACGTGTAGAAAAGAATCTGCCCGACGATGCTGTTCACCGAGAAGAGCGTTGTTTCGTGGTCGGCCGGCAAACCAGTGATGTCGCTCACCGCTTTGCGCATCCGCTCATAAATCGGCCGCATTCCCTCGTCGATTACGCGCCCCATCGCGGAGGTGGGGTGCGAGAATTCGTGCATCACCAGGCGAACGTGCCAGTCGGGCCGCGTTTCCTGGCACAAACTCATCAGCCGCGCGCGGATCACCCCCCGAATCACATCTTCGGGAGTCCGGTTGGGATCCAGGGCGACGGCCATCACAGCGATTTTTGCCGCGCGCACGGAGTGCCGCAGCACCTCCGTGTACAACCCCATCTTGTCGCCAAACGTGTAATTCACCGCCGCGACGTTCGCGCCCGCGCGGCGGCAGATTTCGCGGATGGTCGCCGCGCGATATCCACGCTCGGCAAACACAGTTCCGGCCGCTTCAATCAACTTTTCGCGCGTCAAGTCCTGTCCTTTGCGTTTGGCGCGGGCGGGAGGGGAAAGGCGTGTTAGGGTCTGTCCAGTCATATCAAACGTCAGTTTAAAACAACTGTTTGAATTTGTCAAGCGGGATAAACCGTGGGCGGCGGGCGCATCCGCCTCGGCATGCAAATCTCGCCGCGCCGCCCGAGCCCTCGGGCAGCACTCTCAATTTACGATGGCTGGGCGCTAGGCGTAGTTGCTCGCAGATGATAAAATGGCTGTCGCAGGAAACCTGCTTAGGCCCGTAGCTCAGTTGGTTAGAGCGCTACCTTGACACGGTAGAGGTCTGCGGTTCGAGTCCGCACGGGCCTACCATCTTATTCCTGTCATTTCGATGGGCTTAGCGGTTTTCCGTGACCCGCGTTGCGAAATTTCCGTACCGCTCTCCGTACCGCTGAAGGCTGAATTACCGCTGGCTCGGGGCACCTGGGCAGAGAAACTTTGCTCGCCGGGGCTTGAGCAGAACTGCGGTATATTTGCGGCAGCAACAGCCAACGCTGAATGGGACTCTCGTGCTCAACCGCCTCCGGTCGCTTATTACACGAACGCAGGGAACCCGTGGCTCAAGCCACTCGGGTTCACCATCGCAATCGCTTTTCCAACTGATTGCGGCTGAGGTGTCACGGAATCCGACCGCGCCGCTCGATGAATCACTTTTCCCGAAGATTCGATTAGATGGCGAGAGCGAGCTTTCATACGCGCCTGGTGCTGTAGACGCTGTCATCATGGTTTCCTCAAATAATGACAAAGATTGTGAAGTCGTCAAAGACATCGTTTCAGGAATCGAACGCGGCAAGATCAGGGAATGGAGAGAAGTTGACCAGGCCCTGCGCGGCGTTCGGGCAATTGGATGTGTTGACGCAGTGCTCGAATACATAAAGCGGAGTCGTATCTCATCCGACGCTATCCAGCTCTTGTGGACCACGGCCAAGTTCAGCGCGGACTATGAAGTCGTCAAGTGGGGAATCGCACTCGGAAGTCTCGGAGAGAACGACGAAGAACAAGTCCGCGATCTACTGATATTTGCCCGCCACCCGGAATTTACGCTTTACAGCGGGTATGCGATTCGCAGGATGGCAGCGGCAAAACCAGAACTGAAGCGTTATCTGGTTGAGCTTCTGCCATTTTCCCAACAATGGGGTGTCATCAGCCTCATACAACAAATTGTTGGCGAGAGCGACCTCATCCGAGATACCGAAGTACAACGAAAAGTCCTCATCTATGGGATGGAAAATAATGGGGGCATTCCGATGGAGGTGGCCTTTACCGTCGCCGGAAACATAGAACTCTCCAGGTTTGTTCACTTGGCCGAGACCGATACGCAGGTGTACGTAGCAATGTCCAAACTCATGGATACGCTCATCACACAGCCCAACCCGTTGGGAGGAATTGACCAATTGGTTGACGGAGACCTGCTACTCGCGGAATACCTGGAAATGCTGACGAAAAGGCCCACCGATATAAGAATGCTCGCTGGCCTCGATATTGTGAAAGAACATCTCGCCGCTCACGAGCCAGTCAAGGAAGAAGACGCGAGTTTGTTGTCCCGCGTCCATCAGCTGTGGACTGATAGATTCGACGACGCCGTATTGCGGGCGGGGCTAAGAAATGCGGACACTCGTTGGCTCACCCTCAATCTCATCGGAAAATTGAAAATCACCACTGTGCTGCCCGAAGTCCGTGAAGCTTTTCAGCGTGAGCCGGACTACGCTTCGATTTCAGTATTGGCGGAACTCGGAAACTATGAAGATCTGCAGATGTTATTCTCTGCCATCCCCAAGTTGGTTGACTTGAAAGATCGTGCAAATCGGAAGTTCAGCCCCATCAACGTTCACGGGCCGGAAAGCAAGTCCGCATTCGAATATGGCCGGATTGTTGAGGCTCTGGGGCGCTTAGCGACACCGGACGCGATAGGCATTTGAAAGTTGCCGCGAGCGACTACGACCCGATGATTCGCCAATCGGCGTGTAAAGCCTTTGCAAGAATGCCGCTAGACAAGGTTGACGAGGATATTGCGAGAATAATCTATGAGAGATTGAATGACCCGATGGCCTATGTTAGAGAGGCCGCAAAGAAGCTAGCTCGAAACTTGTGGTGTAGAGCGCAGAACCGTCTTTCTCTACCGACTTTTACCTAGCAGGCGGTCGCTCAACTCTTGCGAATTGGACCTGAGCACAACCCCCAGGCTCTATCCGAACATTACGAGGGTCTTCGTAACTGATGTCGGCGGTATCGAAGTCGGCCCCCTCCTTGCTGGCCCGGACAGCATAACGACCAGCGGGAACGCTCAATTGGAACTCGCCCTTTTCATTTGTTGTCGCCGCGTAACGACCAGATGGTCCCTGCGCCTCGACGCGCACCCCGGCAATGGGCGTTGATAGCGCCTGCTCACTGACCACGCCGTGAATGACTCCGCCGCCGCGTGCGGCTTTGATCGCAGCGATTTCGGACAATGCCACGTTAGCCTCCGAGTGGACCCGAATTGCCGCAGCCATCGAGTGCCCAGGCCCCTTTTCGTTCCGAGGGGAACAGAAAGAGCAGGTACTCCCTTCCTGGGACCCAGTCGAATGTGGCTCTGCCACTATCGTTCCCTTCATACACACGCAAGGTTCCGGCTATCTTCCCGCGCAGAGTTTGATTCACGCGCAGTGTGTACACGTAGGCCGATATGCCTTCGGGATCGTCTTTGTCATGAAGCTCGCTGGTTTGGACAAGAGTGGCCTCGATCACCAGTTGGCTGGCAAAGTACTCAGCACAAACAAGACGGGGTTGGGGAACATTGCAGAACGCCTTCGCTGGAAGCGGTAGAAGCAGAGCAACAGCCGCGCATAGCAGGCACAGGCAATATCTCATGGGCCAAACGTATCACGTCTCGCCTTTTCCAGTCATTCCGTACCGCTCTCCGTGCCGCTGAAACCTGCGATCTGGTGGTGGAATTCCCCCGCC
>CAWFVW010000017.1:0-124161 GCA_963819395.1 uncultured Acidobacteriota bacterium | reverse complement strand
CGAGCGCCTCGCCGCGCGTGGGCGCTTTTGGTGCGACGTGGGCCTGGTTCGCGGCCGCAGCGTGACGCTCGTCGATGACGTCTGCACGACCGGCACGACGCTCGAGGATTGCGCCGCTGCGCTGCGCGATGCCGGCGCGATCGTCTCGCAAGCATTAGTGGTCGCCATCGCGAACGATGGTCGCGCATGTTTAGCGGATTGATCGGCTATCGCGGAAACATCGTTTCAAACGATCCGCATGCGAGCGGCGGGGCGACGCTCGTGCTGCGTTGCGAGGGCGTGAGCACGGAGAAACCCGAGGTGAAAGATTCGATTGCGGTCAACGGCGTGTGCCTCACCCGTATACGGCGATTTCGGGCAAAGACATCAGCTTCGAGGTTGTGCCGGAGACGCTCGAGCGCAGCACGCTCGGCTCGTTGCACCCGGGCGAGAACGCCAATATCGAATACTCTTTGCGGGTGGGCGACCGTATGGGCGGCCATTTCGTGTACGGGCACGTCGACGCTTCGGCGGAAGTATTGACGCGAACGCCGGAAGGTCAAGGCGAGCGCATTCGAATCGAGACCCCAGCGGAACTCGCGCCGATGATCGCCGAAAAAGCATTCATCGCGGTCGACGGCGTAAGCTTCACCGTCGCGACCATTGGGGAAGGCTGGTTCGAGATCGCATTGATTCCCGAGACCCTTGGGCGAACGTCGCTCGGCGCTCGCCCGGTGTCGCGCGTCAATCTCGAGATCGATCCGCTCGCTCGCTACGCCTTCGCTTCGCAATCTAGCTTACGCTAGACTTTGATGTTGAACGTGATGTAGGCGTTGATCGGCGGCGGGATGATGCCCGCATTCGTTCCTACACCGGGTGCGTACGGTTGCAACTGCCACGGATAAACGTTCGTGCCGTTTGCCGCTGCACTGTACGATGATGGATTTCCGGGTGTCAAATAGCCCGGCCCGAGCTGGTAGTTCGATACGTAGAACGCATTCGGCACGTACGAACAGATGCTCGTGCTTGGCGGGTAAGCTGCTGTCCACGGCTCCTTCGAGCCGCCGAAGCAGGCGTGGAACACGTTGGCAACCGTGAGATTGACCGTGATCCGCGGCGATATGTCGTAGCTGAAGGCAATGTTGCCAACCATGATATTCGGATTGCGGTATTGTCCCACGCCATCGAACGAACCGGTCTGTGGATTGGGGACGTAGAGCAAGCCGGTGGCCGTTGCACCTTGTCCGATGAGTGACGTGTATGCGCATTGGTTGCCGGCTTGGGTTCCGTCGATGGCCGTGCAAAGGCGCGGATCGACGCCTTGTACTGCGAACGGCAATCCGTACGAGGAGCCGGTCGCGAGCTGCAGACTGGGCGTCACGGCGAACTTGTCACGGCGGTAGTTGAGGATCAGCGCCGTGGTTAGCGGAGAGTCGTAGAATCCGACCGCCGTGTTGACGCCGGCAAGCGCGACTTCTCCGGCCGGTGCGTACCAACCGTTCTGGTCGAGCAGGCCTTGTTGCGACGCACTGAAGTAGGGATTCGCCACGGTCGTTCCGCTGCAGGCTTGCGCCACGCCGGGTGAACCGACGCCGGCTCCGCCTGCGGCCGCGCCGGTCGCTGGGTTGTACGATGCAAACGAGAAACACGGATAATTTTGCGTTCCGCCCTTCGCGAGTGCGTTGTAGTTTGAGATCGCCGTGTTGTAATAGCCGATCTGGTTGGCTCCCTCGTTGTTCACCAGCCCTGCCTGGTACTGCACTTTGGCGTTAGTATACGTAAGCGCGAGCGTTCCGGAAAGACCGTTCTTTGAAAAGTCGCCCTTTGTGAACGCGCCTTCCACACCGTAGCTGCGGAACCGCCCGACCGGAACCTGCGTTACGTAGCCAGGTCCGATGAATGACTGTTCCTGATAGCCGTTGGTGATGTTATAGAACGGCGTGATCTTGAAGCTCATATCCGTACCGCGAATATGACGCTCGAGGGAGAGGTCGTATTGCCCCGACGTCTGCGCCGGCGTGTTATGGAACGGCGAGAAGAAGCCGAGGCTCATGAAGTTCGCCCATTGGGCGAGGTTGTTGCCCGACTTATTGGTGTACTGCACCGAGGCCGAAATCGGCGGTTCGATGAAACGGCCACCGGAGACGCGCCACACCGTGTCGGCCGATTGCGTGTAGGTCGCCGAGAGACGAGCCGACCAGTAGTTGAGACCGTACGATGAGGGTGAATTGGCGGTAAATGTTGGCGCTGCTACACCGTCTTGCGTCGTGCCGTTGGGATGCACGAACCCGACTGCGCTCTGACCGGTTGCGGTCGAGATGTAGGCGTTGCAGTTCTGGTTCGTTTCGACCGGCCTCGCCGGCGGTGGCTGACTTGGTAGCAGCGGCAACGTATACGTGCCCTGCGATTGTGGGGCTCCTCCGATGCTGGCGCCCGCCGTCGCGTAGCAGAAATAGTTCGCCGCCTCTTGCGCATAGAACTGATCGGCCGCCGACGTGCTGTTGGCGAGGTCGTAGGTGTAGTCTTCGTATCGTAACGCGGCATTCACAAGCCATTTGTCGCTTGGGCGCCATTGATCGCTCAGCGAGACGTTCGTGAACTTCGGATTGACCGTGTTGTACGAGGCGCTCTCGGGACCGTCCCAGAGGTTGACGAGTTGGGCTCCCGCTGCCGTTGCATTCGGGCCTACACCGTACATTGCGGGCGTCGAGCTTCCGAATTGCGCGGATGACGCGTTGCCGAGCGCGACGCCGTAGCATGGGATTTGGCTGTCGGTGCCACCGGTTGCTGCCGACGGGCTCCAACAGGTGTATTGGCCGTTCGACGCTCTCGAGATGATGCCGAATGGCGCACCACCGGTATAGTTTGTCGCGTTGTTATCACGCAACACGTTGGCGTTGGTCTGGTTCACCGTGAACTGCAAGAGATGCTTGTCGGTGACCTGATCGCTGAACTGGAACTCGCCGCCATAGGTGTGCGTGCCCAGCATGTAGTTGTTGGACGTGATGCCCGCCGGGAATCCTTGGAGTATCGCCAGTGTCGTCGTCGGGCCGGCGAGGTTCCAGTCGGAGAAGAAGGTATAGCCCATCAGACGAGCATAGGCGCGATCGCCGATCGCGTGCGTGTATTGGATCTTGGTGATCGCCTGATTGTTGTACGAGCCGTCGCGGGGACCGTTGAGCGGCAACTGCGCGTCGAACACACGGTCCGTCGGCGAGTTCGGTTCGAGGTACCACGACGGCGTGAGCCCAGATGCCGGTGTACCGAACGGTGCGTTGTACGTATAGGTGTCGACGTAACCGGGGCAATTACCGGTCGCGTTCGGGTTAAGGGCCGAGTTGCATTGGCCGTTCGTCGGCCTGGCGTACGGCGAGCCGGTCTCCACCAGCATGAAGGTGTTGTATCCGCCGATGTCCGCCGGGTTCGAGTACGTGTCGGTTTTGATCAGCGAGACGTTCCAGAGCACCTGCACATCGTCGCGTTGTCCGTCCTTGCGCGGAATGGCGAAGTGAAGATTCACGATGTTCTCGCGGTCGGCGAGCAGGCTCGTGGCACCTTCTATTCCCGTGTACGACGCAATGCAGAAACCCGGAAACATTCCGGTTGGATTTCCCGGGCTGACCAGTAGCGGATTGACGAATCCGTCCGCACCAACGTTCGAATTCGCGGCTGCGAGTGCCGACGCCGGCGTTGCGCCGGTCGCGGTGTCGCACTGCGAGAATGCGCCGGAGGCGGTTGCGATCGGGAAATTCTGCGTGTTGGTCGAGTAGTCCGAGAGATAGCCACCGGGCCCCATGAAGCTTACGCCGTTATTGTTGTCTATGAGGCGAAACGCTTGGTTGTATCCGCTTATACCAACGTAATAGCTGAAGTTGCGGTCGGGAGATGCCCCGCCGGCTTCAACCTTGGCTTGATGATAGAATGCGGACGACGCAACGCCGAAGCCGGCGCTCGCGTAACCCGGAAAGGTGCCGGTCTTGATCACTTGGTTGATGAATCCCGACGTGCCGGAGCTCGAGTTCGAGGCCGGGCCACCACCGGTGTAGACCTGCAGTTCTTGCAGGCCGAGGCTGGATTCGGTCGACGCGTTGTAGTTGTCAAACGACCGGTTCACCGGAACGCCGTCGAATTCATAGCCGGTAAAGTATGACTGAGAACCGCGCACGTAGACGTTTTGGTTCCAGCCCATGTTACCGATCTGCACGGACACGCCGGGTACGGCTGCCATGGCCGAATATGCGGAGTTGAGATTCGAGCCGCCGCCGAGCGATGCTGCTGCGGCGATCGTCGCCGAGTTGACGTTGTAGACGTCGCTGCCGACGCCGTTCTTTACGAGCGAGCCGGCAGAGGTCGACGTTACGCTGGCGATGGTTTTCAGCTGCTTCTGTAGCGCAAAGGTGAATGCGAGTTGGTTATCGGCAAACACCGATATGCCAGACTCGGAGAACGGGGCATATCCGTCTTTCACGATCGACACCGTGTATGTATCTGGTGCCAGCGCGAGAAAGACGAAGTGCCCCGCTCCGTCGGAAATTGAAGTTGCGGCTTGCGATGCGGAAAGAACTTTCACGCTCGCTCCCGCGACCGGCTTGCCCTGATCGTCGGTTACATAGCCACCGAGACCCCCAGTTACACCAGCCAGTGCCCATGTTACCTGACTGAAAACTGCGAGTCCCAGGACCACCGCAATCAATGAACGCCGGAGTTGCGGACGTTTCATAAACTTGCTCATCCCTTCTAGTTATAAAATGGCTACTTTAAAGGAAGCAGCCATTTCTCAGGATGACACAAGCCTGCGTTAGCGTCTTTTCAGATCGTAACAAAAAGTGACCGGACGCACGGGCTATCGCGTGCGTCCGACCGTGCCACTCACAACCGACACTCGCAAAGTATCCTCTTCTTGCTGGAAGCGTGTCTTTTCACTATGTAACAAAGCTGCGTGCGGCAAACTGGAAGCCTACGCCCGCCACGGTGCGAATCGCGTCGCAATCGCCGCCGAACTGCTTCAATTTTTTTCTCAAGCGACAGACGGTGATTGCCAAGGCCGCATCGGTTGCCACGCCGCCCCAGAAACGCTCGATGAGTTCGTCCTTGCCGACGACATCAGGCCGACGCTCGGCAAGAAGTCCGAGCAGGGCGGCTTCTCGTGCCTTGAGGGGAACGCGCACCCCGTCACGCCAGAGCCGGCGTTCGTCCAGCCTGAGGACAAAGGGGCCAAAGGAAACGGCGTCCATCGTATATTGGTCGAAGCGGAACCCTCGGAATGGACATCTTTCATGCGGACGTGTCCAATTCGGGCAGCGCCGTTCGACTACTGACTGCTAGACTATACGTCTTTGAGGAACGCAATGAAAAAGTTTGCGCTATTAGCGCTCGTCGTTCTGCTTGACGCGTGCGCGTCCGCGCAGGCGCAAGGACAACAGGCCTCGCCGTATCCGACGATGGCGCCGGTCGAGAAATACCTGATGTCCGATGGGGCGACAGAGATTGCGATGGCGCGCACCGCCGCGCCGCCGTCGGTCTCGGCGCGCGCCACCGTACTCGTCCTGACGAAGACGGGATACGTGGTCGCGGTGCGCGGTAGCAACGGATGGACCTGTTTCGTCGATCGCGCGTGGACGAGCGGCTTGGACGATCCCGAATTCTGGAACTACAAAAATCGCGCCCCAGAGTGTTTCAATCCGCCGGCGGTGAGCAGCGTGCTGCCGCAGGTGCTCGCGCGAGCAAAATGGGCATTGGGCGGCGCGACGCGCGAGCAGATCGCCGCGCGGGTGAAGGCCGCACATGCGAGCCACCAATTTGCCGACCCGGCCCCGGGCGCGTTTGCATTCATGCTGTCGAAAGAGGGCTACCTCAACGACGAAGTTGGACACTGGCATCCGCACGTTATGCCGTTCATCGCGTTCTCTCCGATCAACGATTGGGCCGCCGGATTCGACGGATCGCCGATTTTCGTCGAGCCGAACGTCCGGCCGTACGAGACGGTAGCGATCTTCATTCCGGTTCGCCGCTGGTCAGATGGCTCGCTTGACATGCCTGCCTCGTCGTCACATATGCACGGCTAGCGCGTTTCTTCTGGGTGAGAAGCCCATGAAGTACCTTTGTTTGATGGTGCTCGACGAGAGCAAGTACGAGGCGCTGTCCGGTAGCGAATTGCAGGCGATGGACGACGCAGCAGTCGCATTCTCCGATGGATTGTTGGAGAGCGGACATATGATTACGGCGACTGCGCTTGCGCCCGCGCGCTCGGCGACAACGGTGCGCGTGCGCAACGGTAAGACGTCGATTAGTGATGGGCCGTTCGCCGAGACCAACGAACAGGTCGGTGGATTTTTTCTCATTGAGGCGCGCGACCTGAGCGAGGCGACTACGCTTGCTTCGAAAATGCCATGTGCGTATCTAGGCGCAATCGAGATTCGCCCGCTGCGCGAACTCACTTCGAGCACGAATCCGGGAAAGCGCGTCTGGCAAACGTAGAGACAATCTATCGCGCCGAATCGCGGCGCGTTCTCTCAACGCTGATCCGCCTGCTTGGCGATTTCGATCGGGCCGAAGAGGCCATGCATCAGGCGTTCGTCGCAGCGCTCGAACAGTGGCCATCCGGGGGCATCCCAAAACAACCGCGCGCCTGGCTCGTTTCGACCGCCCGCTTCAAAGCGATAGACGCACTGCGCCGGCAAGCGCGATTCGATGCCACGATCGATGACCTGGGGCGACGCTTGGAGCACCAGACATTCGCGGACATCCAATACGACGATGCGTCAATCGAAGACGATCGTCTGCGTCTGATCTTCATCTGTTGTCATCCCGCCCTTCCTTCCGAGGCAAGCTTGGCGTTGACGTTGCGCGAGGTCTGCGGACTAACAACCGAGGAAATTGCGCGCGCGTTTCTCGCCCGCACGCCAACGATCGCAAAGCGCATCGTGCGAGCGAAAGCGAAGATCCGCGATGACCACATTCCATATGAAGTCCCGTCGCTCGAAGAATTGCCGGAACGCCTGGAAGCCGTGCTCCATGTGGTCTATCTGCTCTTCACCGAGGGTTACGCGGCATCGTTAGGCGAGACGTTGACGCGACCGGACCTCTCGTCCGAAGCGATTTATCTCGCGCGATTGCTGCGCGATTTATTGCCCGAAACCGAAGTGTTCGGCGTGCTCGCGTTGATGCTACTGCACGAGTCACGCCGCGCGGCGCGCACATCGCCCGAGGGCGACCCCGTGTTGCTCGACGACCAAGACCGGACGCTGTGGAATCGTGGCCTCATCGATGAGGGTCTGGAACTCGTCGCGCGTGCGATGGGTACGCGAACCGTCGGCCAATACACGCTGCAAGCGGCAATTGCCGGCGTGCACGCCGAAGCGGCCACGCCGGCAGATACCGACTGGGGACGCATCACGAATCTCTACGATTTGCTGTTGCAAGCCAATCGCTCGCCGGTCGTCGCCCTCAACCGCGCGGTTGCGGTCGCGATGCGCGATGGGCCGCATGCGGGACTCGCACTGATCGATGAGATATTCGCGCTCGGGCAGTTGCACGATTATCACCTCGCCTACTCGGCGCGCGCGGAACTCTTGCGACGTCTCAAACGGAAATCTGAAGCTGTCGCCGCATACGAACGCGCACTGGAGCTCACGTCGCAGATGCCGACACGACGGTTTCTGCGCGATCGGATCAGCTCGTTACGTGCTTGCGGATTTTGGCAAGAAGTGAATGATCCCGACGCCGAACGAGACGAGGCCCTTGGGTAGTCTGAATCCGGCGAACGAATCGATATCGGCGGCGACGCTCGTACTGGTGTTATCCCAGCGATAGTCGTCGATCCCTAAGTACTTCCCGGTCGTGACGCTGAAGCCCGACGGCAGCGCTTCGGCTATCGCCTCTTTGATTTGGGGTTCGATATCGGCCGCGGCGCCAACCATGGGGACCGTATCGCAATTCATCGACCACTTCGGGGAGAAGTCATCGAGGCCGAGCGAGTTGACGCTGTCATCGTTGATGCGACAATCGCGCAGGACCGTGCCAAATGAAACGCTCGGCGCGTAGGTCATGTCGCCGAGCACATCCTTTTTGCCGGTTGTGCGCAGCGTTGCGAAGTTGCTCGATGCCGGCCCGATGCCGAGCGTGATGAAGTTGGTCACGGCGTTGCGAAGTGCGGTGATATCCGACGGGGTCGGCGCTTTGAGTTCGTGGATTGGCTTGGCGAGATCTTGCCCGACGCGTGGCGTAAACCCGCCGTTGTACATGTCTACGCTGACCCACAAGCCTTTCGCGCCGTTGTGCCAGGTGAACGTCGGATAATCTTTGCTGCTGGTTTTGCTGAACGTGTAGCCTTTGAGTGCCGGGTTCAACTGGTCGGTGACATATTTTTGTACTTGTGCTGGGGTCCACTTGTGCGTGTTCCAGCGTTGCTCGAGACTCCAGTTCTCCGGATGCCCGGTCCACGCGAACTCGTTACTGATGATGCACTTGTAGCAACTCTTGACGAATTGCGGCAGCGTATCGTAGCGCACACGATACACGTCGGTGTCTTTAACTGCCCCGCGCATCTTCGCATAGTTTGCCGGCGCCTGGATGAGCATGAGCGCTGACGAATTGGCGCAACGTCTCCGTCGGGGCCGGTTTCGGGACCGGCTTGGGCACCGTCGCCCCCAGTGTAAACGCGAGAAGAAGGCCGCAATAGACAAAGAGCCGAGCATTCATAGTAACCAAGGTCTTCGTTGGTTGCTCCCAGCCTCCCGTACCTTGCGACGCCGTGTCGTGCAGCTAGAATGGTCATTAAATATGACCACAAAGCGCCAGAAGGCCAGGAAGCCGGTCTCGCTCCTCATGCTCGATTCACGTGAGATCGGTGCCGCCGATTTCAAAGCTCGCTGTCTCGAACTGATGGATGAGGTCGAGCGCCTCGGTATTGAGATCGTCATCACGAAGCACCGCAGGCCAGTTGCGCGTTTGGTTCCGGCGCGCTCCGGGGCAACGGCATTGTCCGGTTCGCTGAAAGGCATGATCAAGGAGATCGGCGACATCGAGAGCCCGATCGGCGAAACGTGGGAGGCGGATGAGTCTAATTTTACTTGATACGCACGTGGCGCTGTGGTTTGCAAGCGGCGCGATGTCGCCTCGCGTCGCGCAAACGCTCGAAGCCGCGGCCAGTCGCGATGAACTATTGCTGTCGCCGATCTCTGCTTGGGAGATTGGTTTGCTTGTGAGAAAAGGCCGCTTTAAGTTGGAAACGCCGTTGCGCGATTTTATTCGTGCGCTCTTTACGCAGGGCGGAGTCGTGACCGCTGCTCTAACGGCCGATATAGCGGCTGAGTCCACGGCGTTGCCTTCGGATGCGGGAGACGATCCCGCCGATCGCATCCTCGTTGCTACCGCTGCTGCATACGGTGCGCGTTTCGCGACGCGCGACGCTCGCATTCAGCAGTTTGCAAAAGCGACCGGCCGAATCGCCTGCCTCGCCTGTTGAACGTTAGAGGGTTTAACCGTGTTGGAAAAAGAAGGCGGCTGGTAGCATTAGCCAGATTGGAGGCGTCTATGAAGCTCCTTCGCAGCGGCTTTGCCATCGCCACGATGGCGCTGCTTTTTGCGTTCGCCGCGCCGTCGATGGCGAACAACGACCGTTGGACACTCGCATATACCGTGAGCAACGCGTCCGACGCATGCGCGTGGGTCACGACCTATTGGTCGTACAAAAGCGAAGCGCACTGGCGCATCAACAATGGAAACGGCCGGCCGAACTGGGTTGGTCGCAATGGCGTCCTCCAGGGCCAGATCGTGTTCAACTATCGCGGCCTTACGCCGCAAGTGAGATTCCTCGCGGAAGTGCGGCCGAGCGCGCAGTGTAACGGCAGCGGCGGAACCCGGATCGGGTCGAGCACAAAAGACTACCCGCTCACCCAGCAAAAACAGTCACACGCCTTTGGGCGGCTCGTAGGCTCGCGCGCATCGGGCTATCGCTTCGAAATCCGCTAACGGGGCTTGCGGCGGTCCGGCTTTGCCTAGTAAAGGGTCGTTGCCCATAAAATCCTCGATCTGCCCATAAAAGGGGCGCGACTGTCAAAGGCACTTCATCCGCTTGAAAGCCGCAACATCGGCGGCGTTCAGGTCAAAACATTCGGTCGTACCCCTGACCGACTTCTCGCTGAACCGTCGCTTCCAATATGCCTCGATCCCACTAGGGTCATCTGTCTCGATTCGGTGGACCGTTTTTGGCATCCGTGGCAGTAGGCGCCCGATTTCTTTTTCACGCCTGTCCGGGTCCGTGCTTCTTCCAATCTTGTAATACTTACCAACGCCTTAAAGCCATTTAATTAGGTGGTTTGAACTCGACGGCAGGACGGCATCCCTTGACGGAAAACCATTATCTGACTATAGTCAGATAATGGAATCCGAGCAAGTGCGCCGGCTCCGAAGTTTCAATAGGACCGTTACCCAGCATATTGGGGCCCTTTCCGACCGGTTTCTGAATCGCGACCGCTCGCTTGGCGAAGCTAGATTCTTGTACGAAGTTGGTCCTGACGGCGCCGACGTGCGTGAGTTGCGAGCGAGATTGGATCTCGATTCCGGCTACGCCAGCCGTCTGCTGCGATCGCTCGAAGGTCAGGGCTTGGTGAAGACGCAGCCGTCGGCGAATGACGCGCGCGTCGTTCGCGTCGAGTTGACGCGCAAGGGACACCGCGAAGTCATGGAGCTGGATCGTCGCTCGAACGAGTTTGCGGAATCCGTTCTGGCTAGCCTCAGTTCCAGACAACGCGAACGCTTGATATCCGCAATGTCCGAGGTCGAGCGCCTGATCCGCGCGTCCGCCATCCGATTGGCTGTGGAGCCGCCGGACAGTATCGACGCGCACGCGTGTCTCAAAGCGTACTTTCAAGAACTCAACGAGCGTTTCGACGCAGGTTGCGAGCCCACACAGACCCTCTCCGCAAGTCCCCAGGAGATGTCGCCGCCCTCCGGCGTGTTCGTCATCGCGCGTCTCGCCGGCCGGCCCATCGGTTGCGGAGGCCTCAAAGTCAAAGGAACCGACGGCGACGTCAAGCGCATGTGGGTTCGCCCCGACGCGCGCGGCCTCGGCGTCGGAAGACGTATCCTCGAGACCTTGGAAACGCACGCACGGGAGTTCGGGGTTGGGACGATACGTCTCGAAACCAATCGCAACCTCAACGAAGCTCAAGCATTATATCGCGCCGCAGGGTACCAAGAAGTGGCCCCCTTCAACGAGGAACCCTACGCGCATCACTGGTTCGCGAAGCTTCTGACGACCGGGCCGTCGTCAACATCACAACGGGAGAAGAGAAAATGATGAAACCGATTACGACTATTGTTTTAGCCATGTGTTTCGCAGCCGCCTCACTTTCGCTGAATGCACGTGCCCAGGACGATCGCCAGTATACCGAGGGCCCGGTGACGGAGGAGGACTACATCGCCGTTGAGTACGGGCATTTTGCAGAATACATCGATTGGCTAAATTCGACATGGAAGCCGACCATGGAAGCCCTGAAGAAAGCTGGGCTGATCATCGATTACAAGGTCTTCCAAGCCACTCCAAGATCACCAGATCAGCCCAATATCATTTTATTCATCACCTTTAAAAACGGGGCTGCGGCCTTAGATAACGGAGTCGCGCTAGAAGCAGTTGCAAGCAAAGTAATCTGTAGCACCGAGTGTCAGAACAAGGCCAGAGCGCTCCGGAATGGATACAGAAAAGTTCTGGGCACTGAACTGTTTCGGGAACTGATTTTAAAGTGATCCTCGCACCTTCATTTACTCCCGACGTTTGGACGCGATTGCGCACGGCTTCGGCGGAGAGCGTCAGCTTCGACGGCACGCGTGTTCTCTATCGAGTCGAGCACGGCGTCGAAAAAGGCCCGAGCGCTAAGGAGTGGTGGACCGTCTCCGTCGACGGCACGGGAGCGATACGCTTGCGCATTCCCAAGGGTTTCACGCCATCGGGCTTTACCCACGACGATGGCCTCTACGGCACGCTCGAAGCGGGAGACACGGCGCGGCAGATTGCGGTGCTACCGCCGTCGAAGAGCGCGCCGGTCGTGCTCACCGATCTTCCGCAGGGAGTCGGCAACCTAACGATCTCGCCCGACGGGAGGCGGATTGCAACGCTCGCGTCGGACAGACCCAAGGACCCGCGCGAGAGCGTGCGGACCGTCGTCGAAAACGATGTTTCGACGCCGTACGTCGTCAACGTCGACGGGAGCGGCGGCGCGTGGTGGTGCCGCGATGTGACCTCGGTACAAGAGATGGCGTGGTCGCCCGACGGAGGCGCGCTCGCGGTGCTGTCGCAAGTTGGAAAGATCGGCCAGCGCGTCGGGCATCACGACGTACGCGGATCGATCGATCGCTGCACGCGCAGCGGGTCGACACGCATCGCGGAGATCGCCAGCGCGGCCTCGATTGCGTGGATCGACGGTGGAAAGACCATCGCGTTTGTCAGCACATCGACGCCGACGCTCACTCCCGAACACGTCTACACCGTTGCCGCCGGGGGCGGCACGCCCGTCGATCGTACGCCCGATCTCCAAGCGACGGCGTTTGCTGCCGCTGCCGATGTTCGCGGAGACTTGTTCGTGTGGGTGCTGCGCGGCGTGCAAGGCGAGGTCGACCGCTTCGTCGACGGCGCGCTCGTACCGATCGCTACGCTGCCGGGCGGCAGCGTGGAGGAATTGCCTGTGTTCTCGCCGTTTGCCGGCGCGTCTGAGCGGCTCGCGTTTACGGTCTCCGATCCGACGCACGCGGACAATGTGGCGGTGCTTCGCTCGTCGTCGCTCGCGCGGATCACGCACGAGGGCGACGCGCTGCTCGCGCAAACGGCGCTCGGACGCGTCGAGGTCGCCCACTGGATGGGTCCGCAAACGCCGTTGACCGGCATCGTGACGTTTCCGCCGGGATACGTTGCCGGCAAGAAGTATCCGTTCGTTAACGTTCCGCACGGCGGCCCCGAGTTCAACGACCTGCTCGATCTTGGTGTACGGGCGCAAATGCTCGCCGCCCGCGGATACGTCGTGATGCAGCCGGAATATCGCGGTTCCACCGGCGTCAACTCCGCCTTTACCGCCGACGTCTACCAGCATTTCGGCGACCGCGCGTTCGCCGACGTCGACAGCGCAACGGATTATGCGGTGGCGCAAGGGTGGGCCGATCCGCACCGGCTCGGCATGTTCGGCTGGAGTGCGGGCGGTTTCATGACTGCATGGACCCTGACGCAGACGCAGCGCTACCGGGCAGCCGTCGAAGGCGCGGGCATCACCGATTTGCTGAGCTTTATTCCGACCAGCGACATCGCGCAGATCGACTACGACGCGCGCAGTCACATCGCAGATCCACAAGTGTTTCTGCAGTTCTCTCCGATCATGTTCGCCGATCGCGTCACCACGCCATTGCTGATTCTCCACGGCGATGCCGACCTGCGCGTTCCGACCTTTCAAGGACGGGAATATTTCATTTACTTACGCGAGTTGGGCAAAACGGCGCGCATGGTCACCTATCCGGGCTCGCCGCACTTTCCACGGTTGTGGGAACAGCGCCGCAACGTCTACGAGGAGACCTTCGACTGGTTCGACCGTTACCTGTGAGCGTCGGGTTGGCCACAGCAGTTGGCAGCTCAAGGCCTCGAACACGAAATCGGCGAGGATGCATACATCCCGGCAGTTTCGCAGCGACCTACGAACTGGCCTGAGACGACAAAAAGGCGGGTGGATGTCGTATAAGAACAATCAGGTGCTTTACCGCGGTTCTCACCTGGTTGCCGCATTTTTGGTTCCTCAACATTGCATCTGCCCTCTGTGGGCAAAGCCCGGCGGTCCCAGTCGTCTTGACATTTGTCAAGTCGGCGTCTAGCCTGGTGGGGCTATGAGCCAGTTCGCCACCTCCCTCAACGCCGCCATGGAAAGCGCCGGTCTGTCGGCCTCCGAGCTTGCAGCCAAGGCCGGTATCACCGAATCCGCCGTTTCGCTGCTGCGCGCGGGGCGGCGCGAGCCTTCCTACCGGACGCTGCAGCGGCTGACCTCGGTCTTGCCGGCGACTTGTCGCCGTCGCCAACTGACCGCGAGTCGCCCTTCGATTCGATTGCTGAAGCAATCGAGGATATTCGCGCGGGCAAGATGGTCGTCGTGCTCGACGACGAGGATCGTGAAAACGAAGGCGACCTGGTGATGGCCGCCGAGAAGGTCACGCCCGAGGCGATCAACTTCATGCGCAAAGAAGCCGGCGGATTGATTTGCGTGCCGTTATTGGGCAGACGGCTTGACGAACTGCAAATTCCGCAGATGGTGCGCGACAATACCGCCGTGCACGAGACCGCCTTCACGGTTTCGGTCGAAGCGCGTGGTCTGACGACGACGGGTATCTCGGCGCACGATCGCGCTGCGACGATCAAAAAGCTTCTCGACCCCGAGGCCGAAGCGGCGCGATTTCTTGCGTCCCGGGCACACCTTTCCGCTGCGCGCGCGAGACGGGCGGCGTGCTCGTGCGCGCGGGGCAAACCGAGGCCTCGGTCGATCTCGCGCGTCTGGCCGGACTCTATCCCGGGGAGTCATCTGCGAAATCATGGCCGAGGACGGAACGATGGAACGCCTCGACGGGTTACGGGAGTATGCTGACCGTCATGGTCTGCGGCTCATCACCGTCAAGGATCTGATTGCCTACCGTATGCGCACCGAAAAACTGGTCAAACGCATCGCCGAATTCAACCTGCCCACCACCACCGGCGACTGGAAGGGCGTCGCGTACGAAACAACCATCGACGGGAACACCCACGTCGCGCTTGTCATGGGCGATATCAGCGAGCGGCAAAGACGTGCTCGTGCGCGTTCACTCCGAATGTCTTACGGGTGATGCCCTGCACTCGATTCGCTGCGATTGCGCGGCGCAACGCGACGGCGCGATGGAGATGATCGCCAAAGAAGGCCGCGGCGTCTTCCTCTATTTGCGTCAAGAAGGCCGCGGCATTGGCCTTGCCAACAAGCTGCGCGCCTACGAGCTGCAAGATCACGGCGCCGACACGGTCGAGGCCAACCTCGCGCTCGGCCTTCCGGTCGACAAGCGCGACTACGGCATCGGTTCGACGCGCCCGCTTTTTACGATTAGTTGCCGAGCGCGATTATCAGCCGGAGCTTTTCACCTCGTGGAAATTGCAAACTGGAGGGCGAGCTAACTCCCTCCAATTCCTGGGTTTTGTCCGAATTTGGAGAAATGGTGTCGGAAGAAATGGGTTCGGAGGTCCGACCTTCAGGTCGGACACCCAGAACCATACATAGATGGCCTTTAGGCACTGAAGCTTCAGGAGGCAAAGCCCAAGTTTTTCGACGTTGATTGTCCGACCTGAAGGTCGGATCTCCTAAGGATCCGATTCATCCATACGAATTCGAAATGAGGACAGTGCCAATTCCTGATGTCGCTTGATATCCACAGATTAACTGTTCTAACGTTTTCGTTATTCGCCCCGTGATGTGCGTCAAATTTCGTATCCCGGGACGAGTGCACCCAATGAGAAGAACTTTCAAAAAAGGAGAAACGAAAATATGAAAGAGGAAGCGGGATTGGAACGTTCCCTCGCGCCGGAAAAGCGAATGCCGAATCCGGGCGATGCGTTCTTCGAGCTCGCGCAGGAATTCTCGGACCTGATTACCCGCCGCGCCTACGAACTGTATTTGCTTCGTGGCTGCGTGGACGGCCACGATCGCGAAGATTGGGCCCAGGCTGCTTCGGAAATTCTCCTGAACGTCCCCGTGGATGTCCTCGAGACCGAGACCGGGCTCAGGATTCGCGCCGATGTCCCGGGCTTCAGCGAGAAGGAACTGGAAGTCCGCGTTACGCCTCGCTCGCTGTGCATCACCGGAAAGCGGGAAGAAGAAACCGAACGAAATGATGAAAAGGCAGTCTATGCCGAACGGCGCTCCAATCAGGTTTTTCGCGCCCTGGAGTTGCCCTATGAAATCGACCCGGACCGTGTGGACGCAACGGTCAGCAACGGCGTTCTCGAAATCAAACTCTTGAAAGTCGGGCTAGGCAAGAAGGTTCACGTCCTCTCGAAGGGCGCCACTGCCTGATTAGACATCCTCGGAATCTTTCCACTCAACCTGTCCGGTTGGGCAGGTTCCGACGTGGGCAATGCCTTCCCATTTTGCGGTAGCCTCCGCCAATCCACGCGCCTAGAGTGAAATTAGATAGGTCCATTGCGGCCGTATCCAATCTCGAGTGGAATGTGGAGGGATTATGTGGAATAAGGAATCGCAGCCCGAAGTGCCCGGTACATCCCCGTCGAAGGACTCGAAAATTCCGGCCCCGCCGTTGAATACCGCTCCGCCCGCGCGCCCCAGCGCTCCCACTGCGCGCACGCTGGCGTGCCTGGGATCCACGATCGTCGTGAAGGGCGAAATCTACAGCGACGAAGACCTGCAGATCGACGGCAAGGTCGAAGGCAACATTTCGCTTGCAGGGGCACCGGCTGACGGTGGGCCGCACGGCCAAGTTGAATTCCGAAATCACGGCTCGCGAAGTGATTGTTTACGGCAACGCCTCGGGCAATCTTCGCGCGCGCGACCGCGTCGAGATCAAGAAGGACGGCCAGGTGATCGGCGACATCACGACCACGCGGATCAGCATCGAGGAAGGCGCCTATTTCAAGGGACACATCGAAATCGAGCGCGTCCAGTCGCCGATTCAAGAAACCAAGGAAAACGAAAATATTCCGGTCGGCACCGCGGCATACTAAATCGCTGCCCGCACGGAACGCCGAATAGCGCGAGATTAGGAGAAGTTCGCGCTACGCGGTGAATTGTGTCTCCCCAGGGTTGATCCGCTCTTAGCGCATAAAGCGCATGCCAACGTGTCCTACGTTCCCGTCCATTTGGGCGTGCGCTTGTTCAGGAATGCATCCATGCCCTCTTGAAAATCGTGGCTCATGTAACACGCCACAATCATCTTGTCATCTTCCTCGGGGGTCATTTTTTCCTTGATGCGGCGCAGGGCTTCCTTGGTGGCGCGCAGGGTGAGCGGCGCGCGGGAGGCCACGGTTCGCGCGAGTTCGTCCGCGCGGCTCTGCAGGGCCGCGTAATCGGGCAGCACTTCGCTTAAGAGTCCGATCGCGCGCGCCTCGCCGGCATCGATCAGGCGGCCGGTGAAGATGATTTCCTTCACGCGCGCCTGCCCCAGCAGGGCCACCAGCCTGACGTAATTCGCCATCGACAGGCAATTGCCGAGCGTGCGGGCAATCGGCACGCCGAAGCGGGCGTTGGCCGCGCCGATCCGAATGTCGCAGCACGCGGCGATCGTGGCGCCGCCGCCCGTGCAGGCCCCGGCGATGGCGGCGATGGTGGGTTTCGGGACGCGCTCCAAACCGTCGAGCAGGCTGTTGATCCGCACTTCGTAATCCAGCGTGTCCTTCGCGGTGGAAAATTTCCTGAACTCGGAAATATCGGTCCCCGCCGCGAATGCATTTTCATTCGCGCCGGTCAGCACCGATCACCTTGACGGAGGAATCCGCCGACGCCTCCTGGCAAATTTCCGCACAGCCGCTCGTACATCCGGAAGGTGAACGCGTTTCGGGCCTCCGGGCGATTGAACGTGATGCGGCCCACGCCGTCCTTGATTTCATAGAGGATTTCCTGGCTCATCGTGTTGCGCCTTTCTTGTTGGGACCGGCATTTGTTGGATTGAACGTATTTCAAACAAACCTTCCCTCTCCGTTCCGAAGAGCGCGGAACGGAGAGGCCTCTACAAAACCGCACCGCATTTGTGGAGTTGGTTTTGTAGAGGCCGCCCGTTTTTTGGGCCGGCAGCCTTTCGATATATCCGCGATTCAAACTCATGCATTACATATCCGGATCGCGCCTTGCGCCGCCATTTGGTCAATCTCGGCATCGGAGAAGCCGTGTTCGCGCAGCACTTCCCGCGTGTGCTGGCCGAACACCGGCGCGGCCCTGCGCACGCCGCCCGGCGTGTCCGAAAATTTAATTGGCAGTCCGATCGCTTTCGTTTGCCCAGCCGTGGGATGCGTCGTCTCGACGATCATTTCCCGCGCGAGCGCCTGCGGATCGGCGTGCATCTGCGCAATGTCCAGCACCGGCCCCGCCGGAACGCCGGCTTCCTCCAGACGACGCAGCCATTCGGCCACGGTGCGGCGCTGGAACAAGCGGAGTCAGCGCGTCAGTCAGCGCGGATAGATTGCGCATGCGCCCCGCGTTGTTCGCAAAGCGCGGATCGTCGCGCAGTTCCGGCGCTTCCAGCGCCTCGAGCAGCCGCAGCCAATTTTCCTGATTCGCGGCGCCGACGGTGATCCAGCCGTCCGACGCGGGAAACGCCTGATAGGGCGCGTTCAACGGATGCGCCGTCCCCATCGGGCCCGGCGCTTGGCCCGTCGCAAAGCAAATGGCCGAATGCCAGTAGGTATGAGTGATCCCTGCTTCAAACAGCGAAGTGTCCACCATCTGCCCTTGCCCGCTGGACTCGCGCGCATGCAACGCCGCCAGCACGCCCACGCAGGCGAGAATGCCGGCGGTGATGTCGGTCAACGGGCGCTCCTGACCTTCATGGGCGGGCAGCCCGGGCGTTCCCCTGTAATGCTCATCAATCCGCTCATGCCCTGCGCAACCAGATCGAATCCGCCGCGATCGGCGTACGGCCCAGTCCGTCCGAAACCGGAGATCGAGCAGTAAATCAATTTCGGATTCAACGCATGCAGAACGTCGTAGCCGAAGCCCATTTTTTCCATCGTGCCGCGGCGGTAGTTCTCGATCAACACGTCGGCGTCCTTCAGCAGACGGGAGAGGACGCCGCGTCCTGCTTCCGTCTTCAGGTTCAATGCGATGCCGCGCTTGTTGCGGTTCATGATCAGGAACGCCGCGGATTCATCGCCAACCGTCGGGCGGCACCATGCGCCGCGCGTCATCGCCGCCCGGCATTTTTTCCACCTTGATGACGTCCGCTCCCATGTCGGCCAGCAACATCGAGCAGGCCGGGCCAGCCATGATATGCGAAAGATCGATCACTTTCAGCCCTTCGAGCGGCCCGGTCTTTTTCCCTTTGTCACGTTCGCCATCCGCATCTCTTCCTCAATTCCTTTGCGCCAACGATCCTAAAGTTACCGGCTATCTCTTAAATCGCTGTTTGGCAGCTTTTTGACAGTGGTAAGTTCGCCCGCTTGAGAATCTGCCCAACTTGTCGCGCCAACGGCGCGGAGGAAACCAGCCCGGGGCAACGCCCCGGGTATCGTGCGCGTGCATTATTGTCCGCCCTGAAGGGGCGGAGGATTCCTGCGCCCCTTCAGGGCGCATCAAATCGCGTGAACTCGAAACCCAGGGCGTTGCCCTGGGCTAGCTTCCGGCGGCGCTTTCAGCGCCGAACGCCTGAGTTGGGACAGAGGATGGCGCACGTGTAACGCGGCAAGAGCTTCGTGCGAGGCTCGGTTCACGCTAAATTACCGCTGCGCTGTTTTCGGCTGCTCGGGCGGAATGAAGTAGCCGACTTTGTTGTTGAACGGAGTGCCGAACCAGATCCGCCCTTGCGAATCCGGCATGAGTTCCCGCATGCCATTGCCCTGAAAAAGGCATGGGAAACTCGACGACCGAACCCGTCTTCGGGTCCAGGCGGCCGAGGATGTCGTCGTCGTAGGAGCTGTACCAAACATTATCATTGCGATCGACTGCGATCGCATAGGGCGTGGGATCGGGATCCGGCAACGCAAATTCCTGAAACTTTTCCGTTTTGGGGTCGAAGCGGCCGATCTGATTGCCCCACCATTCGCCAAACCAAACGATTCCTTGCGAGTCGACCGTGATTCGCCGCGGCCCAGACGTTTTGGGATGCGTGCTGCTGTTCCCGTAGTTTTCATCGGGCTGATTCTTATTGAGCGCCGCGAGCTTCTCCGTGGTAGGCGGAGTCCATTTCGTGATCTTCAGCGTCTTCGTATCCATCTTCCCGATCATGCCTTCGCGGGGAAATTCCGCGAACCAGATGTTGCCCTGTTGATCCAGCTCGATGCCGTAGGGCGTGCGCGCTTCGGGGAACTCCATGAATTCTTCCTTCTTCGGATCGAAGCGCAACAGCATCGATCCGCCGGCCCAGATGTTCCCGAAGCGATCGAGACGAATCGAGTTCATGCTTCCGAGTCCGATCGAGTTCATCCCGCGCCCGGTCTTCGCATCGTCGTCTTTTGGCTTGCAGAAATTGAGGCTGATATTCCGTGAACTTCCGCGTCTCGGGATCGAATTTCCCGAGCTTGCAGGCCGCATCCTCGGAAAACCAAACCATCCCATCGGGAGCTTCGGTTACGGAGTGAAGGTGCAGCGCTTTCCTCGTGCCCTGGGGAGCGTCGAACTCCTGAACTTCGCCAGTCCGCTGATCCAGCTTTGGCGATTTGGTCGGCTGTCCAGGAATGCGGCATCCAGACGCTGCCATCCTTTTGGGGATAGGCGACCCAGGGGATGCGGCCGGCCTTCGGCAAATCGTAGAGGACGTAAACAATTTTCATCGCTTCGTCGCTGAACTCCGCGTGTTTGGCTTTCGGATAGCCGGGGAGATCGGCCGGAGAACGAGGAAGGTCGGAATCGGGACTAAAAGTTCTGCCGAGATAGGAAGCAACGGCAGCGCCGTCCTCCTCTGTGATCCGCAGGTCGCCAACGCCGTTCGCGCGGTCGCGCATCAAGGCGACGCAATTCTGCCAGCCTTCTTCATCGCGGCGAACCGCGGCGATCTTGGTCTGGAGTCCATGGCAGCTCATGCATCTGTAAAACAACAACTGCTTGCCGGAGCCTTCCGGCAGGAGAACCTGCCCTTCGTGAATGGAAAGGTCGGCCCATCGGACCGTTCCCTTCTGCAGAGCGAAATCCAAAGATACCGCATGTTCCGCAGTCGACCTTCACGGCGTTGCGAGGATCGCTCTTGTAGCCCACCGCGGCTAGCCGTCACCTGATACTCGCCGGGTTCCAGGTCTTGAATCCGGTAAGCCCCGTTCCGGTCCGACAGGACGTTCACGGCGATTTTAGTTTTGGTGCTCTGCGCGCGGACAAACGCCCCTTTGTAGGCTGATCCATCCGGGCCTTTGACGCTGCCGGAAATCACTCCACCGGGGGCAGCCTGTGTGAGCGACGCACACAAGATCGTCAGACCGAGGGCCCTCATCAATGTGTTCATTTTCGGCTCCGCTTATTCGTTTCGGAACGATCCTCGTAATTCAAAAAAGATTACCACACGCCTGCAAATGAAAGTCTGAAAGAAATTCCATGAGAGAGGTCCGGGAAAAGCCGCGAGCCCTGGAAATCTCATTGCCCATTTTGCGAGCTTTGACATTTTGCGACATTCGGGAGTGACATCCTTTGGCGTTCAACTCCCTCCAGAACGGAATTTTTACCTCCGGGCGGCGCAAATTGCTCCCGGGTGCGAGCTAATTCCCTAGTTTGCAACGACTTTTTCCTGGCTAACGAGCCATTCCATTTTGAGCCCGACTGGTCACCAAAATGCACATGTGTAAGTGCATGTGATTGCGACAGACTAAAGGGGGGCATCATGCCAAGCGCTTTCGCATTCTGGGTCGGTCAGTCAGTCGTACTACAAGTCGCGGCAGAGGATTTGAGCGTTCCGCTGCGCGGGGTGATTGTCGGGGAATCGGAATCGGCAGTGAAGTTTCGAGTGGGAGAAGGCTGGGACATCGACATCTACAAGCACATGATCCTGGCCGTGGAACAAGATAGCTGGGCTGGCATCCTGGTCAATTAGGCGGGCCTCCGATGAACATCAAGCACAGCCGGAAACAAATTGACGAAGATCGAGCGGCGGAACTGCTCGGTTTCAGCCGGCCGCAGTTCCGGCAACTGTGCGAAGAATCCGGCCTCAGTGCCATGGAAGCGAGTGAGGCCTCCGAGCCAAGGCTCTTTAGTTACTATGAGTTACACCGACTGTGCCGTTGGGCCACTCGCCTGGCAGCCTGACCGAAGCTTAAAACGAGTTTACTCCGGCCCCGCCTCGAAACAATCCTCCGGTCCCGGGTTTGCACACCCCTGACGAACCCGGGACTCTCCTCCCTCTAGAATCCTCGCCCGTCCGCCAAAAAACGCCCGCTGTCACTTGTCAGGAAATTGGTTTGCATGGTCCCGGCACCCAATTCCCGCTACCGCAGGGATCGATGGAACACGAACAATCAACACCGCAAAAAAGCACGTATGATGTGGCGCCGGCGTCCCGCCGGGGGTTTTCCGATCTCTGCGGCTTGTAAAACCGCCGGCGGGACGCCGGCGCCACAAAATTCGCTCTTGTCAGCGTGCTGCAGGCCTGGACTTTTTGCGCCGCCTGGACCACATCGGCATAAGGGCCCACCGACCCGTGGCCGCCAGCAAAACGCTCCGGCTTGATCCCCCATTTGTCGACGCCTTTTACCAGCGCCGCGACCGCCCCATTCGAGGGCACAGGCGCGCCCGGAGTATAAAGATCGGTGACGACCCCAAGCTTGGCGTCTGGCACGTACGCGATGTCATATCCCGCAGCGTGCGGATTTTCGATGGCATAGGCGTCCACCTCGCGCCCGCCATCGTTCACGCTCCATTTCCCATCGACTTCAATCACCTTGGCTGTGAAGGCCGCCTTCGGCGCAAACCGGTTCAAAGTTTCCGGCCGCGCCAGCACCTTCCGAAAATATTCACCATTCCCTTTGCCCACCACGATGGTAGCGCCCTCGGCGGCGTATGCGCGCATGCCGCCGACGTGATCGACATGGTGATGAGTGAGAATCAAATAGCGGACCGGTTTTCCTGGGTATCTCTTTTTCGCCATTTCAATGGACAGCATCGATTGGCCGTCATCGTTCGGCGATTCCACAGCGATGAGCGAACTGTTCGTCGCGATGAAAACCGTATTGTGCGTGCCGCCCTGGGTCATGCTGATATTCGGGCCAATGTCCACCAGCTTCAGCTCGTCTAAATCGTCGGTATACATCTTGTCCGAATCGTAATAGAAACCCAGGAACTGGCGGCGGATGATCCATTGATACGGCGTCATGTTCTCGGGCGTGGGCTTGGCGGCGCTGGCGAGGAGCGCTCCGGGATATTAAAAGTCGCGGGGGCGAGAGTCGGATTCGCCACCACGCTGGAAAGTTTCATGTCCACGATCTTCATTCCATTCAGCGTATACAGGGTGTGAAACGCGATCTTCGTTCCGTCCACGTCGCGCCAGTCCGAATACTCCGCGTCAAATACGGAATCGCCCTCGATCCCGTCCCAGTCCAGCGTACGCACGCGCGCCGGAAGATTCGTGGCCGGATCGAACATCACGATGAACGTGCCATAAGCGCCGCGATATTTCAGGGCGGCATACGTCTTACCCGCAACTTTCTGATCGGCCATCGCAGACACGAGGTCGGGATGCTGCTTCATTTCGATGACCACCAGGGGCCGCTCGAGTTCGCGCAAGTTCATGGCGAGACGCCGCCCCGACATGGTGTGTTCCGGCGGCGCTGCGTTGTTCGCCCGCTTGGGCAGGCGCCCGGCCGCCGCGTCATTGCCGGCTACGTAGCCGGCCGTTGGCGTGATGACTTCCTTGTAGATCCGCTTGGTGTCGCCTCCGGCTATCGGGCGAATCCAATCGTTGCGCGTCAACCCTCGTACCAGATCGCGGCTCTCCTTCAGGTCCGAAACGCCCGTGTCCGGCTTGGTTGGGTCGGAAACGGAATAGGATTCGCCCGGATCGAATTGCTCCAGGCTGGCTTTCAGGCTGAGCATCTTCAATTTGTCGCCGCCCATCGCGGCATAAGCGGAGTTGACGCGATCCTGCGGGCCCGCCGCCGGAATCGCCAAAGAAAATACCAGGCACGCAAATGCGCTGATCCCGAGAGCCCAACACAACGACGCCGACAATCGCAGGCAACCGTTTCTTCTACGCATCGAAGTTTCTCCTTTGCTTTCAACCTTGGACAGAATTCTGCATTCATGCGACCCGGAGATTTCGCCTAGGAGGTCCGAACGTCTTTGCGGCACGTCTTTGTAGCGCCCGCCTTCAGGCGGGCACTCCGGAATCAAACAGATGCCCGCCTGAAGGCGGGCGCTACATAAACCAAAAACGAGTTCTCACAAAGACTCTGAAGCCCCGACCTCCTAGACATCAGCACCCATGCGACTTTTCTCAAATTTGGACTGGACCTATAATTCTTCGAGATTCTCGCGAAAAAGCGCGCCGTCATTTCGACGCTGGCTTTGCCTGATTCCAATTGGGCTTCCAATTGCCGTTTTTCGCCGTGGCTTCCGGCTTGGCAGGAAAAAATCCCGCAGCGATTCGGCATTTGGACTTTCAGCAGAGTCTTGGCGTCGAGGACGTCAGCTCTCTTTTATGATGTCGTTTTTGTAGAGCAGAAATGCAGTTACTGCATAGACTTGGTCAGGAGTGAGAGATCCCTCAGCGTCGCGCGGCATGGAGCGGTTGATGTAGTCCCACACCGTCGTCGCAAACGGCCAATAGCTTCCAAGAGTCAGTACTGGATTGCGCGTGGAGAGCGAGTCGACGCCGCCCACCAATCGCGGGGCCGGGCCTTCCGTCCCGGTTTGTCCATGGCAAAAGGAACATTTGCCGGCGTAAACTTTCGCTCCCTCTTTGGCCGTTCCAGCTTCCAGGCGGAAGTTCTTTTCCGTCCGTGCCGACGACGTTATCCCAGGCGCGCAATTCCGCTTCCGTCGGAGGCCTGCCCACTTTATAAGTGGGCGACTGCGCCATGGCCGCGCCGCAGGCCGCCAGAGCCATCGACCGGCGAGCAAGAAGACTAGCTCTTGTAAAGCGCATCTTGAACGCTCCCGTCGCGGCCCACTTTCCAGGGCTGAATCGGATTCGAGAAAAATTCCATGATCGGCGCGCTTTCCCAAAAGTTCTCAACATCGCTGCCCGCTACGGGGGGCTCCCTTTTATCGCCCCACAGTTTGCCCAGCTCTCTCATCGTCGGTTGAATGTCTCCGAATTCGTTCGTGCAGCGGGACTGAATCAGAGTCTCTTCCCCGTCCCAATTCCAGGCCAGGCGAAATCGCGTAAATGCCTTTCGGAACACGGGCTGCTGAAGTTGCGCGTCCTTCCAGGTCCGCCCGCCGTTGGTGCTGACTTCCACCTTGCTGATCGCGCCTCGGCCCGACCAAGCCAGGCCGGTGATCTCATACAATCCGCGGCCGGGCAGTTGGTGCGCGTCGGATGGGTAAGTGATCAAGGATTTCGGTCCGACCTGAAACTCGTACCAGCTCGCCTTGCCGTCCGGCGTCAAATTTGTGTAGTTGGCGGTTTCCACTTTGAGGTAGTAGGGCTTGTCCACCACCTTGATGCTCCGCAGGTACTTCACATTGCTGACCCCTTCCCAACCGGGAACGACCAGCCGCAAGGGATAACCCTGCTCGGGACGCACCGCCTCGCCATTTTGGCTGTACGCCACGAGCACGTCGTCCATGCCCTTCTCGAGCGGAATGCTCTTCGAATGCCGGTTCGCGTCCGCCCCTTCCGCCACCAGCCAGCTGGCATTCTTTTGCACGCCGGCTTCCTTGAGCAGCATGGACAGCAACACTCCCGTCCATTCACTGGTGCTGACTCTTCCATGCACTTGCTGGATGACGTACGTGCTCTTGGTCAGCGCGGGGGAATTCGCCACCTCGAAGCCCCTTCACCATGGCCTTGTAATGCGACACGCCGCTATTGCCCGCGCACTCGATAAAATGAATCCGGGATACGGACGGAAGCCGCTTCAACTCATCCATGGTGAAGACCAGAGGGCGGTCCACCATGCCGTGGATCATGAGGCGATGCTCGCGCGGATCGATGTCCGGCAGGCGCGAACCGCGCCCGGTCATGAAATGGAGTGAGGAAGGCGTGATAATTCCCGTCGAATCCTGAAGCGGAGTCAATCTTTGACCCATCTCGCCCGGCGGCAGCCCCGGAATAATGTCGCGGACGCCGCCGAGAGTTACCGTGCGCACGGAGGTCTCAAAACGAGAACGCTCGCCGTAGGAAAGATCCTTGGGCGGGCGCTCTTCGGCTGTTTCCGTCGAAGGCGTCTGGGCACGCGCGAAGGGCATCGCTCCCACCGCCAAACCGGCCAGCGCGGCGCCGCGCTTCAGAAATCCTCTGCGATTAGGGTTCTTGGAATTCATGGTGGGGTCCTCCCAGCCGAAAACCGCTTGCGAATCCTATAGCGTCAAACACAAATCATGTCAAGAAACTCGTCGGAGCATGTCTAAAGTGTTCTTTCGCGGTATTGGCGCCATCTTCCTTCGCTGCCAGCGGTAAATAACAGACCTTTGGAGACGGGCAATCCCGCCAGGCTGGCTCCTTTAACAGTTTGGTTTTCACATGTGAAAAGTTTTGCGCACTCTTGGACGCCGCCGACAGAATTGGCAATTCAGATGCGCCCGATCTGAAATTCAATCTAGACCAGACAGTTAATCTCCGTTAGGATATGCGCCATTCTTCGCGACTTTGCGAGATCGGAGTCTTGCGTGAATTTTCCACGCAGGAGAACATGTCTGCCCTTTCCCATATAGAAGAAATCGTTCAGTACATCCATCAGAAATATAAAAATGTCGACGAAGGGGACGTGGCGACTTACATCCCCGAACTGGCCAAGGCCAATCCGGATCATTTCGGCATTTGCCTCGTGACCGTCGATGGCCGCGTCGTCCGCGTAGGCGACTGGGAGCAGGAATTTACGATCCAGTCCATCTGCAAGCCGTTCGCTTTTCAAATGGCCCTGGAACAATTCGGGCGGGAAGGCACGATAAAACACGTTGGCGTCGAACCCAGCGGCGAAGCATTCAACTCGATCGAGCTGGACCCCAAAACGATGCGCCCGTACAACCCGATGATTAATGCGGGCGCGATCGCTGTTTCTTCTCTCATCAAAAAGGAACCCGTCGATTCCGGAATTCAGGAATTTGTTGACAAAATGGGCAGGGCCGCAGGCCGGACACTTCGGATTGACCCGGATGTTCTCGCGTCGGAGACCAGCACGGGAAATCGCAACCGGGCGATCGCGTACTTGCTGCTTAACTGGGGCATCATCGATGCGGGCGTGGATCAGACTCTGCAGCAGTATTTCTCGCAGTGTTCGCTTCTCGTGAATTGCCAGGATTTGGCCATGATGGCGGCGACGGTTGCCAACGTGGGCACCAATCCGGTGACGAGCGAACGCGCTTTTGATTTTCAATACCTGAAAGACATGATGGCCGTAATGTTTACCTGCGGCCTTTATGATGCCGCTGGGGAGTGGGCCTATCGCGTGGGCATGCCGGCCAAGAGTGGCGTGAGCGGCGGAATCATGGGTATCGTCAACCGGCAGCTGGGAATCGCCGTGTACTCTCCCAAATTAGACGCGAAGGGCAACAGCGTGCGCGGCATTTTGGCATGCAAAGACCTGGCCAATGAATTGGGCCTGCACGCGTTTGAATTCACCAACGTGGGATCGAATTTCATGCAGTCGATGCTTTGACGTGAAATGATGCGAAATCGCAATTGATTTTGTGCGTCGCGACTTGACAGGCTGCGGAAAAAATGCCCCGTTCTGTCATTCTGAGCGGAGCGGAGAATCTCTCTTGGAATTAGGTCTCAGAAAAGAAACAAGGAGAGATTCTTCGCTCCGCTCAGAATGACAGAGGTTTGAGTTTTTCGGCAGTCTGGTTAGCAGCGGCTTTGGTTTATGTAGCGGCCGCCTTCAGGCGGGCATTGTGGCCGCATCCAAAAATGCCCGCCTGAAGGCGGGCGCTACAAAAAAGTGGCCGCTGCAGCTTCGTTACACCAATCGAATCTCAAGAGGGGGGATTAAGCCATGGCCATCACAACCGAAGAGCTAGCGGGTGGAATCACCAAAGTAACTCTCGAAGGCAGGCTCGACATTGAGAATTCCCCTGCGGTCGATACGCGGATGAAGTCAATTGCCGGCGACCGTAATTCGGTCCTCGTGGACTTGCGAAATGTTTCCTTCCTCGGATCGATGGGCCTGCGAGCGCTCGTGGCCCCCGCCCTCACCATTCAGGGCCGAGGGGGAAAGTTGGTTCTGTTCGGTCCCAACGAATTGGTTTCAAAAGTCCTGAAGGTCAGCGGAATTGAAACCATGATTCCTGTGCACCATGAGCTTCAAAGCGCATTGGCCGCGCTCCAATAAAGCCGGCATTTCTTGCCCAGGAGAGCGACGCGCAACATGACCCAGCGCGAAACAAATCAAGCAGAGGAGCAGTTAATCCTGCGGAGCGAACTTTCCGAAATTACGCGGCTGCCCGTCTGGATCGAGTGTCTCGCAAGGCGTCACGCGATTCCGGAAAATGTCGAGTTCGCCATCAATCTCTGCCTGGAGGAAGCGGTCTCGAACGTAATCCGCCACGGCTACGGCGCCGCAGCCAGCGGCTCCGTAATTGTAAGTTTCAATAAGACCGCACAGGATTTATTCGTTTTCGAGATCGAAGACGAAGCAAAACGCTTCAACCCTCTGGATGCGCCCGCGCCGGACCACGTTCGGACAATCCGGGTCGGCGGCCAGGGCATCCCCTTCCTTCGCCATTTCACCGACAAGATCGAATATGAGGCGACGCCCACCGGCAATCGCTTGCGCCTTGTTTTTTCAGCCAGTTGCCCCGAGATTTGAAAATGTAGCGCCCGCCTTCAGGCGGGCATTGTGGCCGCATCCAAAAATGCCCGCCTGAAGGCGGGCGCTACACAATCAGGCCATTCTTAGAGGGATCGCGCCGAGGCGCGGACCACGCTGCCATAGCGAACGCTACCCTTTGCTTTTAGACCGGGACTTCCCCGCTCGCTCAAACGTAGCGGCGTCCACGGATAGTAGTCCCGCTCCAACCGCCGCCAGCGTAAACGACGCCAGCGCGAGCATCAGAGTAAATCCATAACCGTCCACGTTGCGGATGCCCGCATGCGGCAGGTTCACTTTCCAAACCGCCACTGCCATTTCCACTGCGAGAAACAGCCCCGCGACACGCGTGAGAAGCCCCAGGAGCAACAGAATCCCGCCGAAAAATTCGATGCCCCCGGCAAGGTAAGCGAAGTAGGAAGGAAACCCGTGCTGCGGAAACCAATGCAGCCATTTCGTCGGCTCGCGAAACAGCTTCAGATACCCCTGCTGCAAAAACACGCCTCCGACACCGAGCCGCAGCAGCAACAGCGCCAGCGGCTTGAGCTTTTCCAAAATCTGCATCGTTTCTCCTGTCCCGGAGGCGGCATTGTAGCACAAGCCGAAAAACTGATTCCCGCCCCGCGAAGCCAGTTTCCAGGCCATCTTCCGGGAAGACAGGCGTTATTGAAATGTGGGGGATGCCGGTTTTACGACTGGCCGTTCTGAGAAATAAGAAGAGACTCGCTGCCCTCTTGTGGGCCGTGGAAAACCAGTGTTATGGGAGTTGCAACAATGATTGGATATCGCCCTCTTGCATATCCCCGTCGAGAGTAGAGAATTTTTTTACCCCGGTGGGCTGGTTGCCGACAATCCCGTCTTCCTCAGAGGAATCGATCGCTCTTAGATCTTAGCGCTTCGCGTCAAAAGCAAGCTGGTTGATCACCAGCATCGCGGTTTGGCCGTCCTGGCCGCTTGCTTCCTTATAGCGGTCTATCGCTTCGGCGGTTTTGTGCTCGCGAAGCAGCGCGGTCAAATGGGCGCGCAGCGGCTCCTGGATCGAGTCGGCAAGAGACTTAAAGTGGGCTTCGCGCTCTTTCCGCGCCGGCGCGTTATCCCGAAACTCTTTCAACGATTGTTCCGAGGCGCAGGGCTGGTCGGCGCGCCAGCGGTCGTTTTCCTGCACCAGGTAAACAATCACGCTCCCTAAATCATCGCCTTGCTGGTAGTCAATGTGCAACTCTCGCGTCGGCTTCAGCGCGAATTGCCCGAACGATTCCATCGCCTTCATGTTGATTTCATTGAGCGCGGAAACTTTAAACGTGTATTTCGCCGGAATCGGATCCCGCCACATGATCTCGAGAGCGCCGTCATAGAAATCCTTGCCCTCGCCGGCGAAGCACGCGCGCGACTTGGAATCATAGAGCCCCTGCAAGCGGGCCGCGTTCTTCGAGTTATACGCAGCCACATATTCCGTGACAAAGGCTTTCGTATCCGCCTGGGATACTTGCGATTGCGCCCGCCCGTAACAAGCCGCGCACAAACTGATCAGGATCAGCCACAGAGACCTGCGTTTCACCAATTTCATTTGGTTAGTCGCCACAAGGATAAAGTACAAGCGGACCTGACGCCGCGCAATCGTACTTCGTCGCATGTGAGATGCAACCATAAACAGGCTCGCCGTCGAGGGTCGATTACATTGTAGGAGGCGCCGGTGTACATGCGATTTAGCCGGCGCCCATGGCGGTTGAACCTTGGCCATGAGCCGACAGCGAGTGTACTCAGTTGTTTGGATGGAGTGATTGCCTGCGAAGGTGCGTTGTCGTACCGCGGAAACCTGCGTTTCCGTTTGCCGAAATGCCGTTTTGGGAAGCTGGGTTTTGGACGATGCTGGTTCCCGAGGTAACTATTTTTCTTCCGCCTCGCATGATTCACGCCAAATCAATTCCCGCTTGCGTGAGTACCAACGGGCATTTTAATGTCGGGCCAGGAACCGTGGAGTAATCCGTAGCTTCGGCAATCCTGGCAAATACCCATCAATTTTTCTTTCTCGGTTCGCAATGCGCAATCACAATGGCTACAGCGACTTGATATTCGTTCGCCCATGGCATCAAACCTCCAGACTCAAAGAAGAGCAACTGTGGTTCCATTCTTTGCTCTCGGCTAACCCGATGCAGATTCATCACTTACGCATTGACCTAAGGGGTTTTCATGACTAGACCTACGCCGCCGGCCCTGGAAGTCTCTCCTCATCCCCGATACTTTTTTCAATTCGTGAGCGGGGCGCCGGACTATTGGCCTGCGGCAGGCGCGGGAAGGCGAAGCGTCAGCCAGGCCGCAAGCCGCCACTTGCCACCCTGCTGGACCCAGAATTCGGAAAACAAGTTGCGTCCCTCGCCGGTCTGCTTGCCCATGTTGGTCCCTTTGATGTGGACGTGCCCTTCGACGATCACGGTGGCGCCGTAAGCGCGCGCGTGAACGTCGCTCAGATCGAGCAAAGCGTAGCCGTGCGAAGCGGATTTCAGGCCCTGCAGGAATTCCGCTTTGGACTGTACAATCCCGTTCGCATGGGTATGGCTGTAATCGTCAGCCAGGATGCTATTGACAAAAGCGACATCCGGCTGCACCTCGGCGGCCATGAGCTGCTCGTTCAGCTTGATAACCTGTTCGAGGTTTGCGCCCGCAGCGGACGGCGATGATTTGGCCGATTCCTGGCAAAACAAACTGACAGGGACGAGCGCAAGCGTAGTAAAAATGGCAAGAACTGAAAAGCGTCTCATGGATTCCGGTCCTCCTGATTGAGTCACTCGTGATTTCTATCATGTCTGGACTCGGGCGTAAATACGCGGGAGCGAATGTGCACAAACGAACGCCCGTCCGCGAGCGGTTGAATTCCGCCGCTCCCCGCGCCGCGTCCCAGCTCAGAAAATCGCCAGCGGATTCAGCGGCGAGCCCGTTCCCAGGGCGATCCGCAACGGTGCAGCCGAGAACAGAAACTCGTAGCGATTCAACTTCCTTGCATGCTCGACGGCTCTCTCGAAATCCAGATTGTCGAAAATACTAACGCCCATCGCGACGAGCGCCAGGCGATGAAGAGGGTTTGTGACCGACGGCGGAAAGCCCGTCGGCGAAACGTCATTCGGTCCGTCGCTTCCAATGAATGAAACGCCGCGTTCCTTTATAAAATACGCAACATCTGCGTGCCAGCCAGCGAATCCCTCGGTGTTCGGCCAGGGCCCCACCGCGGCGCGCCGCTTCCACCGGCCTGTGTACAGAAGAATGACATCGCCAGGCGACACTCTCACATGCTCCATCTTTTCCAGGGCTTCAAGATCTTCCCGATGGACGGCGGTGCCCGGCTCGAGCCACCCTTGCGGAGTCGCTTTCCCCGGCAGGCGCGTTGCATCAAAGAGGACAGCTCGCGTCACCACTCCGTCTTTCAGCGCGTTGATACTCCCCTTCGGGCAGCCCGCCGCGGCGTTGATGTCTTCCATGGACACGCCGTTGTATCCCTTGCCGTCAACCATCATGTGGCAGTCCACGGAATCCAGATGGCTGTGTACCACTCCGTGATACGTGCCCGTGTATTGGTAACGGTCCGTCGTGCCCGCCGGTGTTACGTTGCCTAAAGTACGCTCCAGATAATTCGGAGCATCCGCCGCCCTTTCCTGCGCCACATCGTGCGCCAGGGAAATCGTCACGCCTTCCTTTGCCGTGGCCAGCGCCTGCTTCCGTTTGGCGGGCGTGATGAGATTCGCGGCGCCGAGTTCGTCATCAGCCCCCCATCGTCCCCAGTTGGAAAGCTCCTTCAACGCGCGGTGGTAATCCTCTTCATTTGCGATCGTCGGGCGCGCAGTGTTCTGGGCGCGTACGGATGGAACGGAAACTACAACGCCCAACACGAACAAACCAATCACCGGGATTTTCATGTTCCCTCCACTAAGTGAACCGGGAAAAAGAATCAGCGCGAGAAGCTGTAGCGCCCGTCCGCCGCGGCGGACGGGCACCTTTGAATCGAGCAGATGCCCGCCTGAAGGCGGGCGCTACACGAACCCCAAGAATCCAATCCCCATCCGCGCGACGATTCTCAACTTGCGGGGAGCGAAGAGACCATCACTTTGGCGCGGACGGCTCACCCTCAAAGACGGGCCCATGCACAGTCCGGTGCGACAGAAATTGCCAGCTTCCATTGCGCCGAGCGTAAACCCGCTCGAACCACACGATAAATTCGCGCTGCTCCGGATTTCCAGCCTTGTATCGCGCCCGGTACCTTCCGTAAGTAATCGCAACGTCTCCGTGCAGCTCCACTTGGACCGAGTCGAGTTTGCGGTACGCGTACGGTATTTTTCTGACCGATGCAAGCCAATGCGCCCGGTTCTCGACAAGCAGCGGCGCGCCTCCGGTTGTCCAGCCATCCCCATGCGTAAAACTGAAATCGCTATCGCAGATCTTGTCCAGAAACGTCACGTCCCCGCGCACGACGGCTGCTTCCATCTGCTTTTCAAACGTCAAAACTTCCGCGACAGTATCCGCAGCCGCGCTGCAAGCGCGGAGAAACAGGACCATGGCAGTTGCCAAAAGTGCAAAGCAAAAAGCCATCGCCGCCAGTTTTCGATTCATCCCGGCCTCCCTATACGCACGAATATTTCATCTGGAGAAAGGCAACAACTGGAACGAAATCCACGCACATCCTGACCAGGCTCATTGCAGCCCGGTTGCCGACCATTCAGAAATAAATTTGGTTACTGCGCGACCCACTTGTCGATGCGCGACGCGTACAAGTTGGCGAGATAAATGGCCTTTTCATCCGGGCACGCGATCCCGTGAACGGAATCGATCGTGCCGGGCATGCGCCCAGGGCGGCCAAAAGAGCCCAGGATCTTCCCGCTGAGATCCATCTTGTAGACGCGGCCCACGCTGCCCACGAACATCACCTGATTCGCTCCGTTCGTGAGGCAGAGCGCCCAGGGAGCCGTCGGCAGGTTCCAGACCGCCTTCCGAGTGCCCTCCGTGTCGAAAACCTGAATGCGGCTGTTGCCGCGGTCGGCAACGTAAACGATGTCGTTGTTATCCACCACCAGACTGTGCGGGGTGTTGAAATCGCCCGGCTGGGTGCCGCGCTCGCCCCAGGCAGTTACATAGTTGCCATCTTTATCAAACTTTACTACACGTGAATTGCCGTATCCGTCGGACACGAACATGCTCCCATCCTTGCTCCAGCCGATATCCGTCTCCTGATAAAAGGACGCCCTTCCCGGCGCGGCGCGCTCAATCACATGCGTCAACCAGGTCCAGGGCTCCGGGTTGGTCCCCAGCGTGCCCACCGTGCGGCCTTCCGAATCAAACCGGTAAATAATGTCATCCGCGGCATCCACGTACCAGAGATTGCCCTTGCGGATCGAAGCGCAGGGCATGCGCGCCGACAAACATCGTCGAGCCTTCGCCCCACGAGCGCAGGAAGGTCCCGTCCGGCTTGAACTCCAGCACAGGATGATAGCCGCGATTGAGCGCGAGAATATTACCCGTGGGACTGACGGTGATTCCGCTCATGCGGCCCACGACTGAGTTGGCGGGATAATGGAAAAAGTTCTCTACCAGGTGGTATGGCAGCTGCGGTATTTGCACTGCATTTCCGCCCCCGCCCTGCGCGTTCATCATTCCAACAGCGCAAAGCGAAATCACGGCCGCGCAAACAGCTGAAATCCAATATTGTTTTTTCATGAGAGCCTCCCTGAACATTGCGTGGGCGCAATCTTAGGCCCGCTTCCCCGATCTGGCAAGGGCGGTTCAATTACTGGCAGTTCATCAGTTTGGATTTCGGTGCAAGCGAAGAGACTGCCCGCCCTAAAAACACGAAATTAAAAACTTTTATGTGATAGCAGGGTAAGGGGGGATATGCTTTTTGCATTCCCTGTTTGTATCGTTTTATGTATCAATCGGACTTTTTCAGTCACAACACCCGCCGCACGGCCATCCGGCAGGCTTCCGCCGTGCTGCAACTGGACGGCGCGGACACGATTTGATATACACCCGCCGTGGAGAAGTCCGCAATGTCCACCTGAAGCCCGATGGCACGTAATCGCTTTACCCTAACCATAAAATCGCCATCCTGCCCGCTGTAGACCGTCCCCCGGCCCAGATTCACCGCAATGCCCAAAAGACAGTTACCGATAACGCCCCGTTTCTCAGGACTTGGTAATCCTTTGCATCAAAGAATTCCTGGGCGTACCCTTACGGAAAGCCTGCAAGCAGCGAGATTCAAATGTTCTTTCTAAGTGGGCCTATGAATATTGATGAGTGGATGAATCAAAGTTTCAAGAACTGGCTTCTAGTGGGTGCGTCGATATTTTTTGCGGTAGGCGCAGGTCTGGCCATATGCTTTCACGCCGCCGGGCGAGCCTCCTGGAATGCCGTAATTACCCAAACGTTCTATTTCGTCTCGATTCAAATCGCTGCGTTCGCCGGAATGTATTTTGCACGCAAGTACGCCAGGGCTCACAGAGACTTGCGTCCCGGTTTTTTGCTTATGGGAATCTACACCTTGGCGATGGGTTTGCTAGTAATTCGCTATGCGGTTGGATGGGGCCTGATGCCTCAAACATCTCAACACAATAGTTCTATAGGCTACACGATCACAATATTGTGCGTGACGCTTGTCTTGGTAATTTTTCGTTTGCCTTTTGGATTGTGACTCTAGAGTTGAGCGCCTTTGAGAATCGGACAACGCTGCCAATTTCGTAAACCAGAAATCTCGCGCATTCTGCAAAAACTACATCCAGTGCCTGTGAAGTCGGCTTATCGTCATGTGGGATTTGCTTTATTTCCACATGACTGTAATCCCGTTCATTAGGCGATAAGCACAGAGAAGTTTAGATTCGCTGTGTGGGTTCAGTGAAATCTGCGCAGATAGGCAGATAGTTCGACCATCGGATTTCGTGACGATGGTTTGCCGGCTTCGCATTCCATGTGCGTCAGGCGCAAGCGTTAATCACTTGGTGTCCTTATTGTTCTCGGCGCACCAATATTCCGCGATCTTCCAATCCGGCTTGGAGTCGTAATCCATATGAACCGTCCAGGGTTTGCTGAACGTTTTGGGATCTTCGATCGTTACACTGTATTCCAAAACATTTCCTCGGCGGTGAAAGCGCTCCACCGTATGAAGTTCTTCACTGTGCGTCATTCCACGGCCATCCAACCAGCTCTTGTCATTGAATCCAATGGTGTCCACAACCAGCGTGTCACCTTCCCATTTCCCGATCGAGTTTCCCATCCAAGTGGGATCCAGGTCCTTTGGATGTCCTTGCCCATCCGTATAAATCCATCTGACGGTGTTCATGAATTCATGAATCACGACCACTTTCCCTGGCGTTTGCAGGATCGCCAGCGGATAGACGGGTGCAAGCATCAACCCCGGGACGGCGGGAGGTAAACAGTGTGCTGTTGGACTATCGGCCTCGTTGGCGGACTTGTACTTTGCTTCTGCTCCCGGCAGAAACGGCACCATGGTCGCGCTGTCTGGTTTTCGCTTGTCCGGAGGATCCAGAATGCTATCGCTCGGTCCACCAAATCGCCTGGGGGGCGTGGTCATCCAAATGCCACTTATGTCTGGCACAGATCCGCCCGCGTTGGCTCCCGATGCTTTCGATGGGTTCGAACTCTGCGCAAGCATTGCTGGAGTCAAACCGAATAGGACGAGCAGGCAGCAGGCACAGCAGCCAAGGAGACGACTCTTTGGGAAAAATTCCTTGTTGTACGTTCCGCGTGCCGATGGGCGAATGTCGCTCATTAATATTCCTTTCCATCCGCGGCCTGGATTTTCATAAGCATCAGCACCTTTGTTCCATCCTTAGCGGCATGGCCGGTCATCTTAATTTTATCGCCGGGCTTCAAGAGATGACTCGTCCACCCGCGCCGCGCCAGCGTGCCGGGAGAGCCCGTCTCGCCACCCCACTCCTCTTTTTCGCCTTTGTCGTTTGTAACCGTCACGTAGATCCACGAGTGGGGACTGGACCACTGAAATTCTTTGACTACGCCCTCAACGGTAACTTCATGCGTGAAATCGTAAGTGGCGGTCCCGTGATGCGCGAATGCGGGGGTATATCCCAGCAGAGCAACAAATACGGCGAGAAAAGAAACAAGTTTTTTACGCTTCATTCTAGTGTCCTCGCAATGCCGTTTAGGCCGATTCTCAAGGAAACCTGTACACAGGTGCGTCTAGTTTAACTCCAACCTGTGCCCCTTATGGCATAGTTTACGTTTGCGGGCCACAATTAGTTTCACCGAATTTCTGGCTAAACGCGCCGCGGAAAAAAAGTGTGCGTTTGTCATCCCGAGCGGAGCGAGGGATCTGCTTTTTCGCCAATTACAAGACTGCAGCAGATTCCTCGGGCAAACAGCGCCCTCGGAATGACGATTTTGGGGGGGGTTAGCAAGCGGTATGGGAAGTCTAGCTGATTTTGAAGTTCGGGACGCCGCCACCTCCTCTGGAGAACTGGCTCACCAGGCTGCGGAAAAATTCAAGCCCCCCTGTCATTCTGAGCGGAGCGAAGAATCTCTCTTGGATTTAAGTATCAGAAAAGAAACGAGGAGAGATTCTTCGCTCCGCTCAGAATGACAGGGGGGCTTTTTTCCCGCAGCCTGTCGCGCCGCAGAGGCGTGAAAATTTCACAAGCCGGAATCCCAAATCGAAAATTCCGTTAAATCGGGGGAGATTAGTTTACGGGATGAGCTTTGAAGCCCTGCGCGGCAAGATTTTGTTTCGCTTCGGCGATTTCTTTTTGGCTGGTGTAAGGGCCGACTTGAACATGGTAGGACTGCGTCCACAAAACATTTTTGTGAATTAACACGGCGTGAAAACCAAGCTGCGTCAATTTGTCGACCGCATTATTCGCCCAGGTCTCGTCCTTGAACGACCCCACCTCAAAAAATAAGTTGGGCGCCTTGGACTCATCGCTTCCCGTTTTTGCCTTGCTCGCCGTGTTGGGTTGCGCGACGGCGCGTTCGGGCGAAGGATCTGTCTGCATCATGTCTTTCGCAGACTCAAATACAGCTGTTGATGTCGGCGTGTCTGCCGGGGTGTCTGCCGGCGTGATGCTCTCGGATTGTGGCGTGCTCGCGGGCGCCTGCGACGGAGTCGTGATTTGTGCATCTGAATGCGGCTTCTGCTCGTCGGCGCCTGAAGTTGACTTCACTCGTTTCATTACTCGGGATGGTTTCGGAGAAACTGCGCCTGGCGCAGGGGCTTCAAATGCCACATTGTGAGCTGTCATCCCAGGATCGGCCGTTTGTGTCTTTCCCTTGTCGCTCCGGGCGTCTGCATATAGATCGACATCGTGCGATGCAATCGGGGGAAACGAATTCTGGGCTGCGCGCGATGTGGATCCAACTCCGGGATAATTGGCCACATTCACCTGCCCCGGAGAATTCTGGTTGGCGGCCTGGATGGGCTGCGCATTGATCGTACGGGGCTTCCATGCCCCGGCCAGAATGAAGATGGCTAAGGCCCCCACGATGCCCGCTACGCCCAGCATCGCCGTGGGTTCCTTCTGACTTTTTACCAGGCCGTCCCAATCCTGCCGCTCCAGAAATTCCTGCGCCATTTCAGAGCCCGAATGCAACCTCATGCGAATCTCTGCGTCCGCGCGCGCGAGCCATCGATTGACGGCGGCCTCCCACGGACTTACCGGTCTGGCCCTCGCAGCCTTCACCAGCGCGGCATCGAATTGGTCCACGGATTGATAGCGTTTCGTCGCATCCTTTTGCAGGCACTTCATGATTACTGCTTCGATGGGGCGGGAAAGCAGCGGCACGATTTCGCGAGGCCGCTTCGGATATTCGCGAATCTGTTTCAAGGCCACGGCGACGGGACTGTCGCCCGTAAACGCCTGAACCCCTGTAATCATTTCGTAGAGCAGGAGTCCCACCGCATAAATATCCGTGCAAGAACTCACAGGTTTGAGTTCCGCCTGCTCGGGCGACATGTACGCCGGCGTGCCGACGATGGTGCCCGTCATCGGGCCATCGCGCTGAATCATTCGGGCGATGCCGAAGTCCATGATCTTCACCGTGCCGTTCCGGTCGATCATGATGTTTGCCGGCTTCAGGTCGCGGTGCACGATTCCCTGCGCGTGGGCCTCGCGCAGACCGGCGCTGATTTGCCGCGCAATGTCCAGCGCCTCTTTCAAAGGCAGTTGCCCCACCCGATTCAGCCGGGACGCCAGGCTCTCCCCCTCGACATATTCCATCGAAGTACAGGCCGTCCCATTCACGCGGTTGAAATCATAGATTCGGCAAACATTCTTGTGAGTAATCCTGCGGGCGAGCAGCAATTCCCTTTTGAAATTTTCCTGAACATCCGGGTCGGAAGCGATCTCAGGCTTGATAATCTTCAGCGCCACGATCTCGCCGGTTTCGAGGTCGCGAACTTTATAGACGATCCCCGTCCCGCCGGCCCCAATCTGAGACAACGCTTCGTATCGCGGCGGAATCAACGAGGAAGCCGCCAGCCTCTCCTGAACGTCACGATAAGCGTCGACGTCGGTCCACACGACTTCAAAGATATCTTCCTTCTCCGTGCGGCCGTCGATCGTTAGCTTGCTGAGCCACCGGCAGGTCAGCCCGGAATCCTTCGATAAAGCCTCGTACATAACGCGAGAAATCAGAATCTGCGCGGGCGCGGTGCGTTTCACAATGCGCGCCGCAACGTTCACCACATCCCCAAACAGGTCATCGCCCTTCCGGAAGCCGACACCGGTATGGACGCCTATCCGCACCTCTACGCGTTGATCCTCGGCCAACGTCAGGTTCAGCTTCAGGAATTCGCGCTCAATCTCCACGGCGGCGCGCACAGCCGACTCGGGATCGGGAAATTCCGCCATTGCGGAGTCGCCGATGGTCTTAACTACTTTGCCTTCATACTTTTGGATGGCTTTCGCGGCCAGCTCGTCGTGGCGATGGATCATCACCAGGCCAGCCGTATCCCCGTGGCGCTCAAAGAAGCTGGTCGAGCCGACCACGTCGGTAAACAGAACCGTCAAGGCATTCTTGTGCCTGCGGAGCTGTTCATCGATCTCAGCTCGTGCCCTCAGGAGTGCGTCGACATCGTCTGCGGAATTCATAATTCGTAACCAACTCATTATGAAACGGTAGAGTGGGGAGGCCAATGGCTCCGAGGTAATGCGGCGGTAGTACGTCTGTACTTCGGGATCAAATTGGTACACGAACGATGGAACTTAACCTATTGATTCGTAAGGGAATAAGCGCGGCGAGATGTAATCTACTTCTTCAACCATACTTCCCAATTCGTCTTCACGGCGATTGGCGACGCGGTGGGGGCGTCCCCTGCGGGTAGCGGCGGCAGAATTATGATGGGCACTTCGCGCCCGAGCCAGGTGTCATGCGCTTGATGCCTCTCGCCCATGCCGCCCGCGCCTATTTACGCGGAGACTTCGTAAGCACCGAGACGCGCAATAGTTGCTATGTTCATTACGCTGACTTCGGGTTACGAAAATGCGAGATGATTTTGACGATCATTTTGCTTGCGTCATCGTGCGCCGCCGTACTTCGTCGAAGAAGTTTTCAAGGAAGATTACGTGGCTCTGCGACTTCTGGCCTTCCGCCGTCCCGGCTGGCTGCAACGCCGCGAATCGCTTGCCGTCGGGCGCGGGATCGGCGTTCTTGGAGATCGTGGCGGTGTTCGGCAGCTGTTGATCCGACCACACTCGCGGTTTGTCTGCAACGAAGGAATCGCCCTTCGTCACGTAAGTCGCCACCATGATGCGGTTGTCCAAAGACTCGAAAAAAAGCTCGTGCCCGTTGCGCGGCCACATCGGGAGCGTGCCGCCGCCATTCGAGATTTGCCATTTGGCGCCTGTATCCGGAAAGGCTCGAACGTATACTTGATTGGTCCCCGATTCATCAGAACGGTAGGCGATCCACCGCCCGTCGGGAGAAAAGGAAGGCGTTCGTTCGTCCGAGTGCGTTTGCAGGAAGTACTCCGGCTTCCCGGCGCGCAGCCCCGCATCATCGCTTTCCAACGGCACGGTCAATAATTGAAATCCCCCGGCACCTAGTTCCATAAACGCCAGCCGCTTTCCGTCTGGCGCGAAGGAATACGGAAACTGAGCGTTTTTGCTTTGCGTCAATTGTTGCGGCTTGCCGGATCCGTCAGAACGGGTCACAAACATGCCCTCTTTCGCAACTGTGAATGCAATGTACCGACCGTCCGGGCTCCATACAGGGGCATTCCCTGTTTCGGTAAAAGTTATGCGCGTCATTGTATCTCGTTGCCAGTCATGGACCCAGATATCTGTGCCTGCCTCTTCTGTCACATCCAAGGCCAATCGCTGCCCGTCGGGAGAAAGATTAGGACGATTATACGAACCCGGTTTGGCCAGCAATGGCTGGATCTTTCCGGCGCTGTCCAGCCACGCAACAGTGAGGAGTGCGCCTGCCGCCTCCCCACTGCGGTAAATCAGCGTTCCGGTTTGGGAGAAATCGAGTTGTGCCGAACCCTGTATGGGGTTGTAGCTGACTTGGTCGAGCACCGGGGCAGGCGTCCCGTGAATTTCCAGCCGATCCACATCGAAAGGGACAGCAAACACCGTGCCCCGGTGCAGGTAGATCAGATCCCCGCTGGGCAAATAGCGCCCGAATGTGCCGCCTTGCACGAGGGTTTTTCTGCGGTGATCCTCCAAAGACATCACGTCAATAGTAGCCGAGTCGTATGCAGCCGATGCGCTGGCCGTGAATAGCACAACCTTGCCTCCGGGGAGGATTTGGGGCCAGCGATGCGAGTATTCTCCGCTTTGTATGCCTGCGACAAGCGTTGGAGTTCCTCCGGCGGACGGAATTCGCGATAAGTCGCCGCCGATGTTGAGCGCAGCGATGATCGTCCCATCCTCGCCCCAACTTCCACCCCGCCCATTGTTGGCGCTACACAAGGTGACTTCCGAACCGCCATCGACCGAAATCTTTTGCAGCTTCCCCACCGAAAAGAAAGCAACCCACTGCCCGTCCGGAGAGAAAAAAGGAGCGTATGCTCCCTGCGTTCCCGCAAGCTCCGTGGCGTTGGGCTGATCGAGCCGACGAGTAAAGAGTTTCCCTTGCGACACGTAAACTATACGTGTGCCATCGGGCGAAATAATTTCGTCGGCCCCGGGGCCCGATGTTGAGCCAAGGGATACATCGGGGCCGAGGTCAACGTCCAGCCGCACCAGAGGTCGCTTAACAGGCCGCGTCGACCGCCACCAGCCCGACACCGAGATGGCTGCAAGGATTGCAAGTGCGGCGGCCACGGCGCCTACCGCCAGGAGGAGTTTGCGCGTGGGACCCGGAGCAACCTGATTGGCACCGAATTCCTTACGCGTCGTGAGCGCCCCCTCAATTTCAATCCGGAGAATCGCCGCATCCGGGATGCGCTGTCGCCGATCTTTCCGCAGGCAGCGTTGCAGCAAAACGCGAATGGACGGAGAAATCTTCGCGGGCAGAGCGGTCCATTCCGGTTCGGACTTTACAACGGAGGCTAGAATTTCGGTCGTGTCCTCCCCGTGGAATGTTGGTTTGCTCGTGAGCAATTCGTAGAGCACGCAGCCGAAGGCCCAGATGTCCGTCCGCTTGTCCACCGCTCTGCCGCGCGCCTGCTCCGGACTCATGTAGGCGGCCGTGCCCAGGATGACTCCCTGCATAGTTGCGGCCTGACTCAGCGTGGGCGAATTGCTCATGTCCATTGTGGATGGGTCGCCCTCGAACGCTTTTGCGAGACCAAAGTCCAACACCTTTACTATTCCTTCGGGCGTCAGCTTCACGTTGGCGGGCTTAAGGTCGCGGTGAATGATTCCTTTTTCGTGCGCGGCTTCCAGCGCTTCGGCGATCTGCTTGGCAATGGCCAGCGCTTCCTCGATGGGCACGGCTCCATCCCGCTGGACGCGCTGTTGCAGCGTGTCCCCGGGAACCAGTTCCATGACCAGGTAATGCGTCGCGCCGGATTGTTCGAGGCCGTAGATCGTCGCGATGTTGGGATGATTCAGCGCCGCCAGCATTTTCGCTTCGCGCTGAAAACGCGCGAGCCGCTCGGCATCATGTGCAACTGCTTCGGGCAACACTTTGATAGCCACGTCGCGCCCGAGCTTGGTGTCATGCGCCTGATACACCTCGCCCATGCCGCCCGCGCCAATTTGCGCGACGATTTCGTAGTACCCGAATTTTGTGCCTGAGGGGATCGCCATTAGGCTCCCATAAACCGAGAGTGGCGAGAGTATACACTGTGAGGCCATTCACTAGAACAATCGGAAACGATGTGCGCGGTCATAACTTGAAGAGCCTTGGTGCGGCACGACTCAAGAGAAGGTCGGGACTTCAGTCCCGACGAGTAGGGTTCCCTGTTCGGGGGTTTTAACCCCTGAAGATTCGCTTCAGGGGCTAAAGCCCGCAATGAAACGAAACCCGAACGGCCGAGCTGAAGCTCGGCCCTCCTAAAGTCGAAAGGATTCAAATTAGAGCGGCACCCGACGATGATCGCGCACTCGCGGCAAATCGGTTGTGCCTTCTGCGGGAGAGGCGTACGATGCGCGAGTTAATACTCTGAATAGAGTACTCTGGCCAGAGTATGTTCCGGAGATCTGAACGAACCTATTTTACCGGGCACTCTGTTTGTTCGAACGCTTAACGAGCTGCGCGAAAACCAAAACTTTTGTCATTCCGAGGCGCCCCGCTCGCCGAGGAATCTCTCTTTTCCTGCGTTGAAACCGAGGAGAGATTCCTCGCTTCGTTCGGAATGACAAAATTAGTGCTTTTTCCGCAGCGTGAAAAATTATGGGAGCAAGCCCATGCCGATTCGGCGGATAATTTCAATTGCTGCATTGATTTTCACACTCGGCATGCCGGCGTTTGCCCGGCCGCAGGAATCGGCGCCGGCGCCGATTACGGAGCAGGACTTGCTCGCAGGGTTGAAGAATCCTTCGCGGTGGCTGACGTTTTCGGGGGACTACACGGGGCAGCGGCACAGTCCTTTGAAGCAGATCACGCCGCAAAATGTGGCGGGGCTTGTGCCGCAGTGGATTTTTCAGACTGATATTCCTGGGCTTCTGGGGCGCGGGATTGAGAACACGCCGCTCGTCGTCGACGGGATTCTGTACGTGACGGGGAACAACAATCAGGCGTGGGCGATTGACGGGCGGACGGGGCTTCCGCTCTGGAATTACCGGCGCAGGCTTCCGCAGAATTTTATCGCTTCGGTATGCTGTGGTCCGGTAAATCGTGGATTCGGGATTCTGGGCGACCGGCTGTATATGGGGACGCTGGACGCGCACCTTGTGGCGCTCGACCGGATGACCGGCAAAGTGATCTGGGACGTTGCGGTCGGCGACCTGAAGAAGGCCAACGCCATCACAGCGGCGCCGCTGGTTATCAAGAATAAAGTGATTATCGGCGTGGCCGGCGGAGATTTCTCAAGCCGCGGCTACATCGAAGCCTACGATGCGCAAACCGGGGAGCGCTCGTGGCACTTCGACACGATTCCCATGCCGGGCGAGCCGGGCAGCGATTCGTGGCCGAATGCCAATGTCGCGGCGCGAGGGGGCGGCGCGGTTTGGGTGACGGGCAGTTACGACCCTGGGCTCAACCTCGTGTACTACGGAACAGGCAATCCGAATCCCGACTATTACGGCGGCGATCGCGAGGGCGACAATCTCTACACCTGTTCGCTCGTCGCGCTCGATGTCGATACGGGAAAACTGAAGTGGCATTACCAGTTCACTCCGCATGACGTGCATGACTGGGACTCGGCGCACGTCCCCGTGCAGGCCGATTTGAATATTGGCGGCCAGGCTCGAAAAGTGATTATGGTCGCCAACCGGAACGGCTTTTTCTATACGCTCGACCGCGAAAACGGAAAGCTGCTGGTCGCCAAAACTTTCATCGACGGATCGAATTGGGCCAAAGAAATCGGCAAGGACGGACGCCCGGTCGTTCTCGATAACAATGGGACCGCGGACAAATGCCTGCCGGACAATCACGGCGGCACGAATTTTCAACCGCCGACATTCGATCCGGACCTTGGATTGTTTTTCGTAACGGCCCACGAAACCTGCGCCACCTGGGAGGGAGTGAAACCGACCGAGCCGATCGAGATGGGCGTGCGGGTCCCGAGCGGCGGCCGGAGCCTAGTCGAAGGGCACGACCAATTTTCCGCGCTGAGGGCCATCGATCCGACGACGGGCGAAAGGCGCTGGGAACACAAATACCGCCCGTATCCGTCGACCGTTTCGCTCGACTTAACTGGCGGCGTGATGTCCACGGCGTCCGGGCTGGTGTTCACGGGCGACAACGACGGCTATTTTTACGCCTTCGAAGGAGCAACCGGGAAAGAGTTGTGGAAGTTTCAAGTAGGCGCGCCGGTCTGGGGATCGGCTGCAGTGACGTATATGCTCGATGGCCGGCAATGGGTCGTCACGACGGGTGGACTGACGTTTACAGCGTTTGCGCTTCCCGCTCCGACACGATGAAGCATTAACCGCGCGCGAGTTGGAGGTCTGAATCGGAATTTAGGCTCCAAGGCCCCGCAGCTACGCTGGATTTTGCGAGGGAATGATGCGTCGGACAATCCTGGTTTTCTTGTTGGTTTTTTGCTGCGCTCGAAGGGCCGCGGGTGGCGAGGAAACACTCCACGGGTTTGTTGTCGGCATCACGCCGCCAGACACGATCGCTATCGACGACGTCAGTATTACCAGCGAAAATCGGCTCTCGCTGGAAATCAATGCGGTCAACCCTGGAAATGCCCCAAACGTCCTCAAGCCCGGCGGCGTCCGGGTCGGAGAAGAGGTTGAAATCCGGGGCGACTACAAGACTGCTACTCACCAATTGACCGTCAAATCCGTAAAAATTCTTTCCGCTGACGCACGGCAATTCAACAGTACCGCTTTTCCAGACAAACCTCCGGAATTGCAAAGGACTTCTGCAGGTTGGACCGGTTACATCTTCGTGGATGGAATGCGCATCCACGTCACGGAGTCGACCAGCGTTACTTTCCGAAGGAATAAAACTGAGGTTAAAGAATCTAAATCACCGGATAAAAGCGCATCCGCTCCGAAAACAGCGTCACTTGCGTCGCTCGACGAAATCGGCCCCGATACCATGGCGCATTACGAAGGCGTCGGCCAGAAAGACAGCTCGGTGTCCGCTTCCAAAGTGGAATTCGAGCACTTTGAATTGCTCCACGGCGAAGCCAAGCTATTGCAAAAGCTCGCACCCACAATTCACAAAGGCGATGCCCTAATCTCCCAACCAGATGAACTTGAAATTGGCAGAACTAAGTACAAGCTGGTGCCGTCGCAGGACGCGCAGGATTACTTGCAGAAGCTAGGAGAGAGTTTGGTTCCCCTCCATCAAAGGGAATTGCCGGGGGACAGCGCGCTCAAGATCGCCTACCGGTTGTACCTGGTGGAGGACAAAAAGTTTGACGTTTTATCGTTTCCCAACGGCGTGATCCTGGTGAAGTCCGGGCTGTTCGACGGACTGGAGAACGAGGCGCAGCTTGCTTATTACATGGCGCGCGGAATGGCGCAGGTGGAAGAGAGGGACATCTGGCACCTGTCGCGACACTTCGCGCCTTCGGGAAAGGAGCTGGCGATTGCCGCCGCTGAAGCCGGGTTCGGCGCCATGGGCGCCGGAATCTTAGCGCCAGTGGTTGTATATGCAGTCGCTCACGACAAATTCGTGGAATCTCTGACGGATCAATCGGATCGCCTCGCGCTGAAATGGATGCTATCCGCCGGTTACGATATCCGGGAAGCGCCACGAGTCTACAAAGCGTATGCGCTCACTCATCCAGATCATACGCCGATCTCGCCGAAGACCGACGCGAACCAGACGGAGAAGAATGACGCTTGCGCCGAGCGTCGCTCCTTTCTCATGACTGAACTGAGAACCAACTATTCACAAACCAGCTACTCCTCCCTGAAGAAAGATAGCGACCAATTTCACACGGTTGCCCGGGAAGCGCACAAGTCCGAGCGGTAAAGGAAAATGAGTTGAAGCCACCTCATGAATTGCCAGCCGTTTCCTCTCGATTGGTCTCCAGGGGCTGAGGAGTCTGCGTGGGAACTCGGTTTGGGTCTCTGTAGTGCCCGCGCTTAGGCGGACATCTGCGTGATTCCAAAGTTTCCGCCTGAAGGCGGGCGCTACATGGCTCGGAACGGGAGTCAGGCGGGGATTGCAGTTGCCCAGAAGGGCACATAGCACGAAATCTGTAGTTGCCTGCATCAGTAAATTATCAGTTAATGGGCACTATCTGTGGGGATGTCCGCGAAGGAGGATGCCATGCTGGATGTGAAATCACTCGCACTTACGCTGCTTTCCAGTTCCTGGGGTGTCATTACGGTTGTTCTAATTAGCGTTTTAGTTTACCGGGGCGTGCTATCGGCGAAGGAAGACGATCAGATCTTTCTGGGCGACGCGGAGCAGCACTATTACCGGGAACAACAGGCCATCATCGCGCGTATTTCACGCTTGAACGGACCAATCATCGCGCTATCCCTGGTGTCAGGACTGCTGTTTTTGACCACGGTCGGCGTTTGGATCTATCAGGGGTATTCCAGCTTCTAGATCTTGCCACGCGGTAATTAATTTCCCACGACGCAGCCGCCAGGATGGCTTCCGGCGGAGCCTGTGCGCCGACTTGATTGCAAGCGGGCCAGAGGCTATCGAGTCTGTCCGAGAACTCACAATTAGCACATTTTTGTAGCGCCCGCCTTCAGGCGGGCATTTTGTAATCGAGCAGATGCCCGCCAGAAGGCGGGCGCTACATGCCCCAAGACGCAGTTCACACACATAATCTAAACAGGTTGCGGAAAAAATATCTTATTTTGTCATTCCGAACGAAGTGAGGAATCTCTCCCTGGTTTTCACGCCGGAAAATAGAGATTCCTCGGCACGCGGCGCGCCTCGGAATGACAATAAATGTATTTTTCCGCAGCCTCTAAAGCCTTATTGATTCTACATACCTTCCGGCACGGTTGAAGGCGTACCCTACAAAGCGTTGGCGGTTGCCTTGCTGGCTCGGCGGGGTGTGGCCCGCTTCCCGAACACCCAGCTCCAGCTGAACCTGGAGCGGCCAAAGGGTAAGAATTTCGAGTCTTTGGAACTATTTACTGTTTCCCGTTCTCCTAAAGGACCGCACCACTCCAATTTTCAAGACGGTTGAATCGAGCTGAATTGAGCGCGGGATAAGTCTTGCGTTTAGGCAGGCGCTGCTTGTGACCAACAAAGCACAAGCTGCGAGGAAAAGCTGTTGCGGCCACCGCCGTGGCCCAGCCATTGCTTCTTATCGAGATCATGTTTCGACAGCCTAACAGCGGTAGGCCAGCGGTACAAAAAATGGAGAGCTATTGGTGGTGCGTCAGTTGCCTGACGCAAATAGCTCTGGACAGCCACGGCCGGTGCAGCACGTGCGGGTCCGATGCGGTGGACCGGATCCCTAATTGGAAAGCGTCCGGCAACCGTCTCCCGGATTCCGAAGCACGCGACCGCGCGCGATTCAATCTGCGGTTATCTGCACTGCTACCGTGGCGGTGATTCGCCGGTCTGCAAGGGTGAAGGTGGACATTGGGACGGCCCGACCGTCTCGCATTGGCTCTGCTCCTTTTTACTGTACGCGTGGGAGCGCAAACCGTTTCCTCGCAGGACGCGCTTCCAGACCAGCCCGCTCCTCGCGGCAATTTCCTAAGACGCCCTTTTTACAACAGGCCATTTGCGATCCTCGCCGAAATTGACACGGGCGTGGCTGTCGGGACGATTTTGCGACCCGACGGGTGATTGACCACGGAGGACCCGGTGGCTGCCACAGGCACTCAACACTTCGGCCGGGCTTTATGGGGAAATCAACAGCACGTTTCTGCTTACGCGGTAGGCTCACGTTGCTGCGACATAGCACAACGGAAAGAAGGTCGCAGCACTCGCGATATGCGGTTAGCGGGACTGCGATGGCTCGCTTGTTCCACTCGAAGATTTGGCGGGATCGTGGGTGCGGGCGGCCGGTGTTAATTTTCGGATGACAAATTCCTGGAGGAGATTGGCGGCGGCGCTGGCGCCGATTTCGATGGCGGCGTTTTCAAAAGTCAGTGCCGCTCCGTTGCGGTCTTGCGCCGGATAGTAGAGATTTGAAATTCCGCCGGAGGCGAGGCTGCCGAGGATATTGGAATAATTGGCCTGCCAGCGTCCGTTGTCGCCCTTGCAAATCACGGCGTTGGCGATGGCGTATAGAGTGCGCGATTTTGCGCTGCCGCTGCCCTTGTAGAAATAGCGCGGATCCTGTTTCAGCAGCGACGGGAGGATGGCGCTCCCGATGAAGGTGTTTGTGACGGCGTCCGCATAGTCAGCGCCGTAGCGTTTCCCGTAGCCTTGCGCGCCTTGCCCGTATCCGCTGAAGGAATTATTCGCCTGCTGAGCTCCTGCAACGGCCCCGGTAATAAGGAATGTGACTGGATCGAAAGTCGACTTCCAGGCGAGCTCGAATTTTTGCCTGGAGTTGAGCGGGGCCGCGTCGGGGACGTAGCTGACGTAAAAGTTTGGAACGAAGCCGAGGACGCGCTGCTTCTCTTCTTCCTTGATTTGTTGTTCGGCCACTTCAAAGCTGGGGACGACTACCTGCACTTCGGTCTTTTCCGTCGCCAAAACCAGCCCGATGTGGGGAGCATTAAATGTTTCCCCTGGATGAAGGGTTGCGGACAACGTTTGCGTTGCGAAGCCCTGCGCTGCGATGGTGAGCTGAAAAGGCCCGGGAGCGACGTTGCTGAATGAGAATTGCCCGTCGTCGCCTGAGAGCATCTCCTGGCTTGTGAATTGGCCGCCGCGCGTTAGTCCCACTCGGGCTCCTGCGACTGCAGCGCCGCTCGGATCAACTACCAGTCCGCCGATGCTCCCTGCATCCGGCGGAAGCAACTGGCTAGCTGGGGTGGGGGCCTCCGGCATGGTCTGCGGAGACTGGGCCAGCGCGGAGGAACTCCAAAGCAAGGTAAACAGGCAGAGTGGGACAAAGGCCTTGCTGCCGAGGAGCCCGCGCCAGATGTGCGCTAACGTGCCCACCCTCAAGGATTTGCGCCCAGACTTCATGGTCTGACCCATCCTTCCCCAGAGTCTTTGACTGTTTGTACCCCTCTGAGGTTGTCCAATGCGGCGTGTAAAACTGCGGGAGATTCCGATTTTTGATTGGCGTAATTCAAGCGTCGAAGGGTGGGAAGCGGCCTGTGGCAATCCCCGCGATCGTTGATGCGTCTTGCGGGAGTTCGATGCCGCGCCAGACGATGTGTAGATCGGGGCGCACAAGGAGCAGATCGTATTGATAGATTTCGCGGGGTCTTCGGCCGGAAATATCGAGGACATCGAGCGGCGCATGGATTTCGCGGAACGATTGCTCGAGGCTGAGATGTATTGGCGTGCGTTCCGCCCAAGCGAAGAAGCGAATATCCCTGGCCCAAGCGATCGTGCAGTGCGGTGCCATCGCTCAGCCAAACGTGGGGGAGTCGAGCGCCCGGCCAAGTCGTCGGGACGTAGGACGGGTTGTCTGGATCGGGGCCTTCGCGCGGCTCTCGCCAAATAATTGGGGAGTCCACATAGCGATAGCCGGCTTCGATTCCCAAAATCTCCGTTACTTTGCGCTGCTGGGTATCGAACAGCGCGGAGACCTGGGTTCGCGTGGCCGTGCCTTCCGGCGTGTCGTCTCTGATATTTGGATCGTAGGCTGCGCGCCAGCCGAGGCGTCCGGGCATCGCGGCGCGGGAGGCTTTTACGTTGCGCAGGCCGATGGGCCGGCGCTCGGCCTCATAGGAAGCGAGCAGTTGCGGGCCGCCCCAGCCGGCGAGCGCCGCCGCGAGTTTCCAGGATAGATCGACGGCGTCTCCGACGCCGGTATTCATGCCGAGGCCGCCGGTGGGGATGACCAGGTGCGCTGCGTCTCCGGCGATAAAGACGCGGCCCTCGCCGTAGCGCTCGGCGCACAGCAGATGCTGCGTCCATTCGTTGACGGACAGCATTTCGAAATCGATTGGCATGGCCAGCGACTTCTTGAATATCTCGGCCATTTCCGCGTCGCTCGATGCGCCGGCGTGCAGGGTCCAATGGCGCGTGCTGTCTTGCAGGATGATGAACGGGAAGAACGGTCCTTCGGCGATGTGGTAGTGGCGCCCCTTGCCCATGGGGATTCGTTCGTAGAGATCGTCGCAGCGGAAGAGCGCCTGGCGGAGCTTGCGGATATTTCCATCGCCTCGCAGGCGGATGCCGAGTTGCTTGCGGACGGTGCTGGAGCCGCCGTCGCAGCCGACGAGGTACGCGGCGCGAATCGTTTCGTCCGCCGCGCCGTTTGCGCGGACGACAGAGGTCACGCTTGCTGCGTCTTGCGAGAATTCGACCAGTTCGCAGCCGAAGCGGACGGTTACACTGGGAAGCTTTTCCACGATCGATCGCAGGAGCGGCTCGAGGGTGTATTGCGAGATGAATTGGTAGGGTTCGAGCAGGCCGCCGTCATTGTGAGCGGCGATTTCGGCGTTGGCTTCGGCGACCGATGGATACGGCAGATGCACGAGCGGAGGGCCCGCCATGGAGAGCGCCAGGAAAACATCCATGGGCGCGGTGCGCGGCAGTCCGGCGTCGCGGACTTTTTCAGCGATGCCCAGGCGGCGGTAGATTTCCATGGTTCGGGCGTTGCAGCGCTCCATCTTTGGGAGTTGGATGGAAGTTGTATTGCGCTCGATCAGCGTGCAATGAATGCCGCGGCGGCCCAGATCAAGAGCGAGTGTGAGGCCTACTGGGCCTGCGCCGACGATCAGGACTTGGGTCTGGGTCACCTGTCTCGTTCTTCCCTTCATCATGAAAATCTAATTGCGCGGGCGAAATTATAGCGCCGGCGTCTCGCCGGCTCTTTTTTCTCACTGATCTAAAGCGTAGAAGAGCCGGCGAGACGCCGGCGCTACGAAAATCTATGCGACTTCGGAGCTTATATTACTGGATGTGTTTAGCGAGATGTGGGGGAAGTTGTTTTCGATATGCCATCGACTAGGTCCTGGCTGTGGGCCGCGCTTACCCATGCTTTTTTCATTTCTTTTTCCAGTAGCTTGATTTGGATCAGGTGTTTTGGGTTGTACGGCAAGGACGGGTAGTAGCAATTCGATTCGTGAGTGCAGAAGCATCCGTCGGCGGCCTCTTCGCGGCGGGCCTGCATGGAGGGAGAGAACCAGAGCTTTTGAAAATTCCAGGCGTAGTCGCGAAGATTGCCGACGGGTTCGAGATTCTCGCAGGACGAGACGGTTCCCTCGTCGTAGATCACGCCGCCGGCGGTTCCGGCGTAGCAGGTGAGCTGGGCTTGCTGGGTTTCCTGGGTTCTGGCGATGAGGCCGTGCATATAGACATCGAGGGCGGCTTTAAAAAAACCGGTGTCGCCTGCGTAGTGGTTTTTGATCGCGCCGCAGCGCGAGTCTTCGTCGATCGTGGCGGCGAGGCGGGCGTATCGAGCGCCATCAATATCCAGTTCCGTGGAGTCCGCTGCGGGAGGACGAATGTAATTGAAATTAATTTTGTCCGGCTTTAAATCGTGTTTCAGGAAATCGTACCATTCAAAGATCGTGTCCTGATTTGAGTGCATGAAGCAGGTGCAGGACTGGACGTCGAGACGCGGGTATTCCCTTTTCATGGCCTGCAGCTGGCGCGCCGTGTCGATCGCGATTTCCCATGATCCGGGTTTCTGGCGGATTTTGTCGTGCTGCTCTTTCAAGCCGTCGATCCCAAGCGCCACCGTCACATTTAATCGCGGGCATTCCTGCAACATTCGCGTGACGTCCGGAAAGATTCGTTTTTGAATCTGGCCGTTCGATGTGATGTAGACCGATTCGAGATGGTTATTTTTGTAGAAGGCGCGAGCGATTTCAGGCAGGTCTTTTCGCGTGAAGGGTTCGCCGCCGGCGAGAATCAGGACGCCGAGATTTCCGCCCAGTGTTTCGGAGATCATCTCGATTTCGCGCGTGGTCATCTGGAGCTTCTTGCGCGGGGCGTCATCGAGCTGCTCGGTGAAAAAGCAGTGGGTGCAGCGCATGTCGCACACCGAAGTCACCAGGATATTTAGCAAGCCGGGTGAGAAGGGTTTTCCCAGGGCCAATTTAGCGTAGCGTTTTAGGAGGTCTCTCATTATCTAGGCGGCGAGATTCGCATTGCATTTCATCTCTCCACACGACCATACGCTCGTCATACATCCGGGTCAATCGCGACTCGTGCTTGTCAGGCTAGGATGGCAATGGCGATTTCGACCGCGAAATCACTATGAGATTAGCGCGAGGTAAAGCGTCAGGGGCTAAAGAGTCTGTGTGAGAACTCAAGAATGGCAAGATTGTGTAGCGCCCGCCTTTAGGCGGGCACATTGGAATCAAGCGGACGCCCGCCTAAAGGCGGGCGCTACATGGCCCGAACACGAGTTCTCACACAGACTCTAAAGCCCTTTTTCGGTTTCCTGAATGTCGCGGCTGAAGCCGCGACCCACAAACAATGTTATCGAGATGGCTTCGCCTTGTTCTTGCGTTGTTTGGTCTAGCGTTGTTTGGTCTCGCGTTGTTTGCTCTAGCGCTGTTGATGATGGTCGGAATTCAGGAGACGGTGACCATCGTCCTCTACGCAGGGGGGCGATTCCTCGAGGGGATCGGTGGAGGGTGTGATCACTCGAGGGGGCATGACCCAGCGGGCGGCGAGCACCTTGGGATCGTCGACGGAGGCTTGCCAGATCAGATTTTCGCCGTCGCGCCACAGGCGTTCCGTGACGTGCATGGCGTCGGTATGGAAATAGCCGCCTTCGCCGAACCAGCCGTTCTCGACAAAATTCGTAACGTCGACTACCAGCGTGTCTTCCTCCCAGCGGGCCACGGAATCCCCGTAGTAGGACGGATTGGCGTCCTTGCGGTGGGCGCGGCCATCGGTGGGGATGATGCGGTAAGGGTCTCCCGAAATGTCTTCGTAGAGGAAAACCATCTCGCCGGGGAGTTGAATAATTCTGCGCGGCGGGCCGATGCGCGGGACGCCGGGCTTGCCGCAATAGAAGACTTCGTCCGTCTTGCTCTCGTTGTCGAAGAGATCCTGCACTTTTTGCCGGAACTCGAGTTTGTAGGACGGAGCGGGAGTCGACGGCAGAGCGCCGGAGACGGCCTTTTTGGCGGGCTTGGCCGCGCTTTGATCGATTTCCGTGGTGACGACTTTTCCGTTGATTTCCTTTTTGAGAGTTACGGGCGGGAGGTCGATTGCATAGGCCCAGATGCCGCTCAGGTCAGGATGCCCGTCGGCGGCGCGCAGGGCCTTACTGGTCTTCGCGCTGTCGTTTTTATCAGCAGCCGCGAATCCCGCGAGCAGTAAAGCGGCGGAGAACAGGAAAACAAGCCGGCGTGTCATGGCGTGGGTCCTCCTAATTACTTCGCATCGGGCGTGGAGTGGAACACCAGTTCCAGGGAATTGCCATCCGGAAACGTGATCTTCAGAAGATAGCCGTAAAGGCCGCCCGCTTTCGCGCGCACTCCTTCGATGGTGACGTTTTGCCCGATGGCTTTCGCAAAATCGTCACGTGCCAGCGCAACGCGGCGGAACCAGGAAGGCGGGTTGCTCTCGAACTTCCAGTTTTCGATCGTGCCGTCGTCTTTCTTGGCGTCCAGATACACGACGATGTGCGGGTTGATCCAGTCGACTTTGGTCAGGGTGCCGGTCAGCGTGAACTGCTTGGTCATGTCGAAGACGGCGGAAGGCGAATGGTGCGCCCACGCCTGTCCCGCGGCGGAGAGCAGGATGACGGCGATCAAAATTGCGGAAATCTTGTGTCGCAAGGAGGACCTCCCTTTAACACTGTGGGCGGAGTATATCACGCGGGTAGCCCGGCGGCGGAGTTTTTGGATGCAAGTTCTTGTGGCGCCGGCGTCTCGCCGGCTCTTTTGCGGTGCATTGGCGTTCGAGAAACTTTTTATTCGAATGGCAAGTCAGGCCGCAGGCGGGAGGCGCAAACAGCTCCAAAAAGCAGAAGTGCAACCGAGCCAATAAAGGGAACGACCCAGCTCCCCGTTCGATCCACCAGGTAGCCGAAACTGGACGGCGAAACGATGCCCGCAATGCCAAAGCCGAAATTCATCATGCCACTGGCGGAGCCTGCGTATTTCGGGGCGATATCCATGGGCATCGACCATAGTGGCGCCACAGTGAGTTCCGCGAAAAAGAATGCAAAAGACAGGCATACCGCGGCGACAGTGAGATTGTGGATCAGAATCACCGGCATTAAGAAAACAAAAGCGCCGACGAATCCCATTACCAAGACGTAGCGGCGCGCCACGAGCAAGTTTCCCGTTTTGCGAAGAAGGCGATCGCTGATGATGCCACCAGCGGTGTCACCAACGACTCCGGCGAAGAAAACTCCGGAGGAGAACAATGCCGATGCTTGCAGTTTCTGGTGATAATTTTCGAAGAAGAACGCCGGAATCCAACTCAGGAAGAGCCAGAGCGTCCAGCCGTAGCAAAAGTCAACGACGGTGAGTGGAAGTATCCGCCGCAGCAGGCGCAACCACGGGACTGCCACGCAGCCACCGACCGGCGGCGGGGCCAACATGCAAAGGTCGGCCGCGGTAATCGAAGGATGCTCCCTGGGATCGTTGCGGAAATACCAGGCCCAGACAAAAAGCCATAGCAGGCTTGGAATCCCCGCGATCACGAAGGCCCCCCGCCAGGAGACCCACAACAGGAGCGCGGCGATCAGAGTCGGGGTCACGGCATTGCCCATGCGCGCGAAGGAATGGGTGATGCCCTGTGCGAAGCCCCATTGGGATTTGGGCATCCAACTGGCGATCGCGCGAGTGCCCGTGGGGAAAGCTGAGCCCTCGCCAAAACCCAAAGCGATGCGCAGCACAAAGAGGGATGCGAAGCCGCCTGCCGCGCCCGTAAGGATGGTGGCTGAGGCGACCACTGCGCAACACAGGGACAGCGTTAGCCGTGCCCCCAATTTGTCTCCTATCCAGCCTCCGATCAGCTGAAACAGGGCATACGGAACTGCAAAAGCCGAGAAGACCAGGCCCAACTGGGTGTTGCTGAGCTTCAAGTCTGATTTGATTAAGGGAGCAGTAATTGCGAGATTGACCCTGTCGATATACAAAATTAGATAGATTGCGCACAGGAGGCCAAGAACAATCCTCGGCGCAGTCAGCCAGACAGGCCGGACGGATGACGATGCACTCGGGCTGGCGGGTTTTGTTTCTGCCGGTTGTGTCATGGCGCGATTTCCTCGAGGCGGCGGTCGCTCGTTTCGACCATGCAGGTTGCGGCGAATGCGCCCAGGACGCTGATCGCAGCGAACATCAGGAAAACGGAATGGATGCCTTTTGTGTCGACCATGAAACCTACCAATGCGGGACCTACTGCAGACGCAATCCTCAGCCAGGATGTGGCCAGGCCGGTTCCAATCGCGCGCATTCGGGTGGGATAAATTTCCGGGGTGTAGAGGTAGAGAACCGCGTTTATGGATCCGATGAGGCCGTAACCCATCGTTCCGAAAATCATCACGCTCAACGCTTTTTGCGCCCCCATGATTCCCAGATAGGCCAGCGTTGCTCCGCCCAGAATAAACGCAGCCACGGTCCAGTTGCGGCGGCCAATGCGATCGATGCTGAATGCGCAGACGAGCAGGACCGCGACTTGAGCAACATTGGTCATCGAAGCGGCGCGCAGGGATTGCCGCAAGCTCAGGTGATAAACGGTGTTGTAGAGGCTTGGCATCCAGTTGTTGAGCCCATTGGCGACGAAAAACGCGCAGGCCCAGAGAGTCCACACGATCAAGGTGCGTCCCCGATAAATATTCGAGAGAAGTTCCGTCCACTTCCCCCGTTGCATCAGGTGCGCTGTGAAAGCTGTGGGGGAGGTTGCGGCGGGTGGAACTCTGCGGGCTGTGCTGGCTTCAACCTGCTCGACAATCGCTTCGGCTTCCGCGAGGCGGCCCCTGGAGATCAACCACCTCGGCGATTCCGGGAGGCGCGCCACGAGGAACGTGATCAGCAATCCTGGAATTCCTCCCAGGAGAAAAATGGAGCTCCAACCAAAAGACGGGACGATCCATGCACCGATTTGTCCCGTGGCCATCAGCCCCAAGGGAAAAATCATTTCGTACAGAAGGAAAAATCTCCCTCGTCCGTGCGCTCTGGACAACTCGTTGATGTAGGTCGCGGCCACCGGCATTTCGCCGCCTACGCCAATGCCTTGCACGAGGCGGCAGGCGAGGAGCATTGGAAAATTACCCGCCAGCGCGCATCCGAAGCTCATGATGGACATGATGGCGATGGCGGCCGTCGTGCCGCGGATGCGGCCCACCTTTTCGGCGAGCGCGCTGAAGACGAGCGCGCCGGCGAGTTGTCCTATGTAACTGGATGAAATCAGTAGGCCGCTTTGCTTTGGAGAGATGTGCCACAGGCGGATAAGCGTGGGGAGCGCAAAGGCGAGGGACAAGGCGTTGAACGCGTCGAAGAACGTCGCGCTGCCCATGATCAGGCGCGCCTTCATGTGCCATCGCGAGAAGGGGACCTGCTCCATTCGCGCGAGGAGGCTGGCGGCGTCGGCAGTGCTGTGGCGTGCTTGGTCGCCTTCGCGCGCTTCGGTACCAACCTGGCCGTTCATGGAATTAAATGGATCTCCCAGTCAAAGCAAATGTGGAGTTCGGGCAGTTCATGTCGCGCCCGCCTTTAGGCGGGCACTTTGCGCTCAACCAGATGCCGCCTGAAGGCGGGCGCTACATAGGCCGAGTTTTTATGCTTCTGCCGCAGTGTGCTGAGAACTTTTCCGACCTAAGAGCGCCGAGAGTTGAGCGGCGATTTCGTCCGGACATTCGACCGGAGTCAGGTGGCGTCCGCCGGGGAGTATGGTCAGCGTCGAGCCGGGGATAGCATCGTGCAATTGTTCTGACATGGCGACGGGCGTGGCGTAGTCCTCTTCGCCGACGATTACGGCGACGGGCATGCGCAGCGACGGCAAATAGGGGCGCAAGTCGGCGTCGCCGAGCATGATGCAGGTGGCGGCGTAGCACTCCACATCGTTGGCCAGGAAAACATTGGTCATTTCCTTGACCGGTCCGGGATTTGCAAGTCGAAATTGGTCGCTGAACCATCGCGTGACCTGGAATTCGACCATGCCCGCGAGACCTTTTGTGCGGGCCACGGCGGCGCGTTCGCGCCAATTTTTCGGGGCGTCCGGGCCGTACCACGACGATGTGTCGATGAGTCCGAGAGCGTTGACGCGAGATAAATTCAGGCCGGCGAATGCCTGCGCGACGCAGCCTCCCATCGAGCAACCCCCGACAACAGCATCGGGCCAGCCGATATGATCAAACAATTCAGCGAGGTCACCGGCGAACCGATCCGTCATGAAGGGGCCGGAAACACGGTCCGACTGCCCATGGCCTCTGCAGTCATAGGTGAGGATTTCGGCCTGGCCGGCCAGTTTCGCCGCGACGCCGTTCCAGATGCTGCCATCCAGCGCGAGAGAATGGATGAGCGCCAATCGCGGCGCGCCGGGCCGCGGCGCGGGGCGCAGGGTGTAGGCGATGGCGCAGTTGTCGGAAGTTGTAAAAGTTTTCTTTTGCAGGTCGCTTCCCATCAAATGATCCTCGGATAATGTCGACGAATGATTTCAGTCACAGCGTTAGTTTCACTTTCGACTTTAGTTGAGAATGCAGATCAAGCAGTTGGACGCGTTTCGCCCTTGATTTGGGTACGGTGCATGACGCGGCGCGAGGTGGCTTCAAAGGGATCGCGCCGGTGCATGGTGCAGCGATTGTCCCACAGGACCAGATCGCCCACGCGCCACTCGTTGTGCCATTCGAGTTCCGGGCGGTTCGCGTACATCCACAACTCGTCCAGCAAGGATTCGGATTCGGGAAGCGAGAAGCCATCAATGTAGGCGTTGCGGCGGCGGCCGAGGTATAGGACGCGCCGCTTGGTTTCGGGATGAGTGCAGACGATGGGGTGAAAAGTGCCGGGAGAATTTACGGGGTCGTCGATCGCGGCGGTTCCCTGGCGGACGTAGCCGCCGCTGTTGTAGGTGGCGTCATGCTTGAGCATTTTGCCTTCGATACGGTTCTTCACTTCTTGGGGAAGAATTTCGTAGGCGCGATACATGCTGTTGAAATATGTGTTCCCTCCAGAGGGCGGGACTTCCAGCGAATAGAGGATGCTGGCCTTCGGAGGATCCTGAAGGTAAGACATGTCCGTATGCCAGGTCGCCTCACCGGCGCCCAGGCTGCCGATGGGCACGCCGTTTTCCATTACATTCGAGACGACGTAAATTTCCGGATGGCCCTCGACAAAGCGGCGGCCGGACTCTTGAACCGGGGCCCAATCCAGATCTCCGAAATTTTTGCTGAAGGCGATGAGATCGTCGTCGGACAGATTTTGATTTCGGAACAGGAGGACCGAGTGGTCAAGCCAGGCCTGGTAGATAGCAGCGAAAGATTCCGCGCCGAGGGTGCGCAAATCTACTCCCCGAATTTCAGCTCCCAGGGCGCTTCCTGTAGCAGTGACATTGACGCGCGACGTGCTGTCTGCTTTTGCGGATTCACTTGGCATGGTAGGTCTGGCCTCCCCGGGTCTTTTTCTGGTGACGGAAAGTATTAAGCATACGTGGCTTATAGCAGAGCGTCTACGGGAGTGTTAAGGAAAAAAGGTGCGGGGGTTAAGGAGTCGGTGTGAGGACTTGGTTTTGGTTCTGTAGCGCCCGCCTTCAGGCGGGCATCTTGCCTAGTTCAAAGTGCCCGCCTGAAGGCGGGCGCTACAGGATTGTGGCCGCGCCGCGGCCTAAGCTGCGATTCACAAAGAATAATTATGGGATACGTTCAATTTATTCCGTGCCGTCTCCATTTGGATCGATGGTGTGAATGGGCAGGTCGTAGTGGGCTTCCGTGAGTTCCCAGCGGCGATTTTCTTCGCGTTTCATGGCGGCCTGGTCGGGGAAGATTTGTTTTTCGACTTCACTGCCGTGTGTGGAGGAAGAGATGTTTTTGTAGGTGATTACGATGCGGTATTCCCATCGGGAGTCTTCTCCCGCATGGAGTCCTGGGCGGTAGACGGCGTAGGTGGTTACGTATCCCAGTTCTTTTTCGCGGTTCAAAGTTGCGATTTGATATTTCTTGAAGAGTTGCCAGAATTCGTCGGCGTAGCCCCACTTCACCTTGTAAACCCATTCGACCATGTAGGGTTTTTCCACGGCGGGAACGGTGGGGCGGACGGTGGGCTGCTGCGCGCGCGCCTGCGAAATTCCGGATAGTGCAATGGCAATCGCTGTCGCCGCAAAAAGCAGCGTTTGGGAACGCGGGGGAAGTTGATAGTTCATTTTTGATTCCTCCTTCAACGACTCCGCCGGCTATTTTTGGGGTGCGGGAGGATTCAGCGGGTACGATTTCAGGTTGAGCGGGCCGGGCCCCAGGTGGCCACCGTCGCGGTCCACGTTGTTTTCGTCGCAGGCGAATTCAATGAGTTCGTCGCCGGACGGCATGGCTGTGAAAACGCGCGAAAACGTCCAGGGCTTTGTGTAGAACTTCGGATCTTCCACCGTCACTTCGTGCGCCAGATGGTCGGAGTCAGGGCGCGACCAGCGCTCGACGACGTGCATGGCGTCGCTGTGCGGATGCGCGTCGTCGTCGATCCAACTTTTCTTATCCTTGAATCCGATCGAGTCGATGACCAGCGTGTCGCCATCCCACTTGCCGACGCCGTCTCCAAAAAAGGTGGGGTCGGCATCCTTCTGGTGTCCACGGCCGTCAATGGGGACCGTGCGGAAAGTCCACATCAGCTCGTAAAGAAACGCGATGCGATTCTTGTTCTGAACAATTTCAAATGGGACGCCGCTGATGCTGGCCCTCGGTATCCCGGCGAAGAGGCACAGGGCTTCCGGATTAATCGTTTTTGTCAGGTTGTATTTATAAGCTTCTTCTCCGGCCGGGGTGAACGGAGGACCGCCGACGCTTTTGAACATGCCGCCGAAGATCAGCGGGCCCTTCCAGAATCCGGAGAGGTCCGGCTTGCCGTCCGCAGTGCGGGGAGCGGGTTTTGGCGGCCCCGTAAGAGTCTTGATTCCTCCGGATTCGCTGGCCACTTCGCCATATGGATTTTCTGGCGGAAGAGTTGATTGCGCGGACGCGGAGTGGCAGGCCAAAAACGACGCGGTGAGAATGCTAACCGCAATGGTGAAGCGCATGTGCGTAAACTAGCGGAGTGCCATTGCGGTGTCAAGAAATGCGCTTTCGCGGGTTGAGTTTCGATGGGGCAATAAGTGCCCGCCCAAAGGACGGGCGGCCGCTACAAAACCCAAGGCGTGCATTGGTTTTGTAGCGGCCGTTTCGCCCCGTGCATTTGGGGGCGGAACGGGCATCCTCGCGGCCGAGTAAAATTAGGCATCATTTCCATAGCTTGACCGCACTCTCCCTCTGATATAGATTGCGTTTCGTGAAAAGGATATTTGCATTGGCGGCCGCGATTTTCGCGCTTGTGCTGGCGATGCCCGTCTTTGCGCATCATTCTTTTTCGGCGGAGTTTGACGGGAGCAAGTTCATCGAGCTCAAGGGCACCGTCACCAAAATCGACTGGGCGAATCCTCACGTTTATTTCTACCTCGATGTGAAGGATGACAAGGGCAACACGGCGAAATGGGGCTGCGAGGCGGCGAGTCCCGGCTCGCTGCACCGGCAAGGCTGGAATCGTGATTCTCTAAAGGTGGGTGATCAGGTGATCGTCGGCGCATACCCGGCGAGAGACGGTTCCAAACTTGCCGACGCGAGAAGAGTGACCCTGCCCGATGGTCGCAGAATTTTTGGCGGCACACCCGGAGATGGCGGGCCGTTAGAACCAAAACCGTAGACGATCGCCCCGCCGCGATTCATTCCCTGCCATACACCTCTCGAATCCGATTGACGTCACCTTCTGAAAGGCCGGAGACTGCGGCAATATCTTTTCTCGCGTGAATCCTTGCGCGATACCGGCCGAAGTATTCGACGACATCTCCTCCGTAGCCGAAGTAATACATGATGTCGCGGAAATCGCGGGTGTGGTCGAGTCCGAGCGCGTGGCCGAGTTCGTGCACGCAGGTCAAATAGACGATGCTGTCGCGCAGCAGCGCGTCTGCCCTGGCGCGCCGCGCAATTTCCGGCCCGAGCGAATCGACGTCAGGGCGTATGAATACCGCCGCTCCCTGCTCGTTGCCGACAATGATCGGGCGTGTTTCTCCGGACTCGCCACTTTCGGGCCCGGCCCAATAGACCCGAATGAGCGCAGTCGATTCGGCCGCGGGGGCAAATCGAAATTTATTGGCGACGCTTCGCTGCCAGTCCTGCAGGGCCCATTGCGCGAGTTCCCGGTCCGAAGAATGATAGCCGGGCTTGCCGCTTCCATCGGAAATGAAGTAGGTGATTGGCCTCTTCGCATCCAAGGCCTGAAGCGTCGCGGCTCCTTGTTTCGCGCTTGCATGAATGGCAATTAAAACGAAGGTGGATATGCCAAGGATGATTAATGCTGTGACGTTTCTGGTGGAATACAGGATGGCTCGTGCGCGCAGGGACGCATCTTTTTGAAGGCAGCTGAAATTTCGGAAAAAATCTTGCAATTTATTTGCCGGCATCAAGCAGTTCCACGTCAAAAATCAAGGTCGCGTTCGGCGGAATTGCGCCGCCTGCTCCTGTCGCTCCGTATCCAAGGTCGGGAGGAATTCGTAATTGCCGCTGGCCTCCGACTTTCATTCCGGCGACGCCTTCGTCCCAGCCCTTGATCACTTGCCCGGCGCCCAGCGGAAATGAAAAGGGCTCGCCGCGATCGCGGGAACTGTCAAACTTTTGGCCGTTGGTTAGAAAACCGGAGTAGTGGACCTTGACGGTGTTCCCGGGCGTTGCCGTCGCGCCAGTGCCTGTCACGATGTCCCAGTACTGGAGGCCGGATGCGGTTGTGGTCGGCTGGCCGGTCACTTTCATTGGGCTGGACGTGCTGGGGGCGGTGCTTTTATTACCGCCGCAACCGGAAAATACTCCGAAAACTGCTAATAAGGTGAGCAATAGAGCAGATTTTCGATTCATTATGGCCTTTCAGTAGGACAGGCTTCAGCCTGTCTTCTTTTTTTTTCGCCGTCGCGGAAATCAAAACCAGACAGGCTGGAAGCCTGTCCTACTTTTCGGGGGCGCGATGCGTCGTGCCCGTTGCGCGCCAGCGCTGTTCCAGGGCGGGAATGATCGCGCCGCCGATATTCGCCACGTTTAGGTCGGGGAGGGGCGGGCGCTCGGCCCAGGGATTGATCGCACGGATTAGCGAGCCGACAAACCGGACGTTTGCCCAGAGGAAATCCCGGAACCTGGGCCGCGGTTTATGCCCGTTGGCGCGAACAAGGAGAACGGTCACGTCGTCCTCGGTCAGATTTTTCGGGTAGCGATCCTTAATCTCGCGCAGGAGACTCTTGGTCAGGAGTTGCGGTTCGACATCCCCGAGGTGGCGCACGATGCGCAGAAGTCCGGCTTCGCCAAGCATTTCGCCATCGGCATCGCGGGACTCGACGAGGGCGTCGGTATAGCTGAGGACGCAATCACCCGATTCCAGTTCGACGTCGAACTGCTCGTATTCTGTGACGTCCATGATTCCAAGCGGCATGTTATTCGGGGACGGCGCTTCGGCCGCCGTGTCGGCGCCCAGTAACATCCATTCCTGCTTAGCCGCCTGGTACAAAAGAGGCCTGGGGTGGCCCGCGTTGCAGATAATTAAACGCTGAGTGGGGGCAAAGAATGTGGAAACGACGGCCGTTGCGAAAGTGCCCGATTCCGAAAGCGCGGCGAATTGCTGATTGAGCAGGCGCACAAATTCGGTTTGGTCCAGGCGGTTTACGAAACGCCGCATGAGCGTTCTGAGATTTGCCGCAGTGGAGGCGACCGAAGTGCCGTGTCCGGCAACATCGGCCAACAGCAGGCGCGTAATCCGGCCGGTGGCGCAGCTTGACGCGTAGTAAACGTCACCGCCGCGCTCGGCGTCACCGAAGGGCTTGCTGTATACCCAGGCGTCCAGCCCGCCCATTTCCACGCCCCGCGTGGTGAGCTGGCTTCCGCCCCAGACTTCCATGCAGGTCATTTGTTGGGAGGACTTGTTGCTTGCAACTGGTTCGTTGTTGGGGACGGTCATAGCTCAATTCCTAATTCGATGCACGAGATGAAAAATATTGGCCCAGGCTCGATTCTACCTCAACCATGCCGCGCTGGGCGTTGCGGTCCAGCGCGGCGACGACCGCGGAGATGTCCTTGCCGCTCACGGGCTCGTCATGCGAGTAGTAATGGGTCCAGACCGTCGAGCCGGTCTTCGTTTCGCGCAGTTCCAGATCGACCGTAACGCGGGCCATCAAGGGTGAAGCGTCTATCTCCTTAAAATCGTACAAGCGTCCGTAGAGAATATAGTCGCCGTGAGAATTGCTGCGCAGGACATCGACGGCGCGGTATTTTCCGGAGGCGCGCAATTCCCGCAGCAAAACATCCACCAGCATTTCGGTGGGAGGTTCCGCCCAGCGCTGATATTCGTACGTGCCCATGTTCTCGCCCCTCGAGCTATAGACGATGTGATCTTCGCGATACAGGTGAGAAGCCCTTAGAGGGCCGAGCAACAGTGTCACGCCGATTGAACTTCGTTGCCCCGCTTGAGTTGCATCGCCGCCCGGAACCGTAAGCTGATAAAACTTGCTGGGCCGCGCGGCCCCGCAGCCGGTGAGAAGCACGGCAGCCAGTGACGCTGTTGAGATGAATCTGCAAATCATTGAACGCCTCTCTGTCGTGGCCCGCGACCTGTGTTCCGTGACCCGTGAAAACCGCGCCTGCAAAGGTTGGTTTTCACAGGTCACGGGTTACGTCTCCTATTGTCCGCCGGTCTTGTGCTCGGGCGGAGCGGTCGAACGGATCAGCGAATAGGGCCGCATTTTAATCGTCTCGGTGAATTCTTTCAGGTTCTCGGTGACGTGGAGCAGATTATCGAGAAGCTGGTCGATGTTTTCCGAATTCACGTCGAGAGTCTGGTTGAGCTGCCCGGTCAAATCGGTCAGGGACTTCAGGACGCCCCGAAGATCGGCAATGGCCTTACGAACTTCCGGTTCCGTCTCGCCGATCGAGGAATCCACGTGCGCGAGCACCTCATTCGCTTCGCCGGAAGTCTTGCGGAAGTCGGCGATCAACGGCCCTAATTTCTGGGTTAGCTCGTCTACGTGTTGCAGCGTCGACTTCACCTGCGGGCGGGAATCCGCGATCAAACCGCGCGTTTGCGCGAGCGTCTCCGAAAGATTCGAGCGGTTCTGTGCATTGAGCACATCGTTGACGCGATCGAGCGTGACCTTGAGCTCCGTCGCGCGCGCATCCAGTGTTTGAATGAGGTCTTGCGCGTGCGGGGCGAGATTGTTGATTTGCTCGGTAAGGGCGTTGAAATCGACGTATTTATCGGAAGGAAGCAAGGATCCCACGGGCGCGGCGGAGGCTTGCGGCGACCCCGCATACAGCTCCAGGTGATTGTCACCGAGCGGGCTCAGGCTCATGATTTTCACTTTGCTGTCCGTTTTTACGACCACATCGGGCTGAATGCTGAACGTAAGGTCGATTAGCGTCGGGTCTTGCGGATCGATGCGCAAACTTTCGACGCGCCCGATCTTGGGGCCTCCCGAATAGCGCACGGTGGCGCCGGGCTCGAGCCCGCCGGCGAATTGAAAGTGGGCGTGGTAGGTCTTGGCCGAGTTGCCAAAGGCGCCATTGATCGCGAAAACCGCGACGACGAGAATGCCACCGGCAATCAGTACAAACAATCCCACCAGCGTCTGCTCGGTTTTTGGGCTCATCGTTGTCCGTTAGATTCGAGTCGCATTATGTTCGCTTTCGCACAATTTCAGCCCGCATCATTTCGCGTCTCCGCTCATCCGTTGCGCCGGTATCGCTCGGTGAGCGTCTGCAAATAATCCAATTCCCCCTCGACGTCCGGCTCGGGTACGCGATCCAGAAATTGGCGCACCCGCGGTTGTTTGCTCGTCCGCATTTCCTCGGTCGTGCCGATGGCGACCACGTTCCCCTTGTCGATCAGCACCATGCGATCCGCGATCAGAAAGGCGCTGGCGAGCTCGTGCGTGACCACGATGATCGTCATGTGGAACGCTTTCTTCAATTCCAGGATCAACTGGTCGATACCCGCCGCGATAATGGGATCGAGCCCGGCCGAGGGCTCGTCAAAAAATAAAATCTCCGGATCCATCGCGAGCGCCCTTGCAACGGCTGCCCGCTTCTTCATGCCGCCGCTGAGCTGGGACGGCATGTGATATTCAAAGCCCGCGAGCCCGACCTGCTCGAGCTTGAGCCGCAGCATGATTTCGATTGTCGAATCTTCCAGCTTGGTGTGTTCCCGCAGCGGCAGGGCCACGTTTTCGCCAACCGTCATGGAGCCGAACAGAGCGCCCCCCTGGAACGACATCCCCGTTTTTTTTCGGATCTCATACAACTCGTTATCCGAGATCGCGGCGATATCCTGACCGTTGATCCAGATCTGACCCGAGTTTGGTTTTTCCAACCCCACCAGCGTCCGCAGAAGCGTGCTCTTGCCGGAGCCGGAACCTCCCAGGATGACCAGCGTCTCGCCGGCATTTACGTCAAAATGAATGCCGTGCAGAATCTCAATTTCGCCGTAACTGACGCGCAGGTCCCGCAAGGCGATGACCGCTTTTGGCTCACTTAGGTTTGGATGTCCTCGATCCATAAAAGACTCAGCCAGGCTATCCATTCCCCATGAAGAAAAATATCGCCGTAAAGACGAGATCTACGATCACAACCAGCAGAATGGAAACCACTACGGACCTTGTCGTCGAGTGGCCCACTTGCTCCGCGCCGCCGCCCGTGGACAGTCCCTCAAAACAACCCACCGCTGTGATCACGATGCCGAACATCACGCTCTTGGCCAGCCCCGAAAGAATATCGCGCAGGTAGAGCGACTCGATCGATGTCTGAATGTAACGTGAGAAGGTGAAATCCGCCTGCGCGACTCCGAACAGCGACCCGCCGAGTATGCCCATCGTGTTCGCCCAGATCGTCAGGCACGGCAGCATAATCACCATGGCCAGAAACTTCGGAGCGACAAGGAAATGAACGGGATTGATGGCCATCACTTCCAGCGCGTCGATTTCCTCGGTGACTTTCATGGTTCCAATCTCCGCGGCAAATGCGGAGCCGGAGCGGCCGATCACCACGATGGCCGTAATCAGGGGGCCAAGTTCTCTGGACATGGACAGGGCGACGGCCTTGGCCACGAGATTCATAGCGCCGAGCTTGCTCAGCTCGTAGGCGCTCTGCAACGCGAGAATAAGTCCGATGAAAAAGGTGATCAGGGAAAGAATCGGCAACGCGCGCACGCCGACTTCCATCGCTTGCGAGGCGGCGGTTTGCAAGCGCAGCGACTTGCCCTGGAAAGGCCCAATGAAGGTGTAGTATGCCGCGCGCGTTCCAAGCATCGCGAGAGAGCCGAGGTAAGCGAGACTGTCCGTGACGCTGGCGCCGATTTGAGAGACAAATTCCATCACGTTTTCCGCAGCCATTTCAATCTCAATTGTCCCTCAAATGGAAAGCGTCTAGGAGGCCATGGCCTGCGCTTCGTCGTCGTATACTTCAAAAAGCCTCAGCAAACGCGATATTTTCAACACTTCGCGCGCGGAATCGTTCAGCCCGAACAGGACAAAACGCGAGCCGGATTCCCGTGATGCCTTGAGCCCCTCCACGAGGGAGGCTACGCCCGAGCTGTCGATGTAGGCCACTCCGGTCAAATTTAAAGCGACTCGAGTCACGCCTTTATCGCGAAGCTCGCGCAACAAAGCTTTCCTCATTTCGGGAGAATTCGACATATCGATGTTTCCGGACACATCCAGAATCGTGGATTGATCGACTTTGCGCGCAGATATCTTCAAGATGACTTCCCCTCCGCGGATCCGCAATCGCCCTTCGAGAGCCGAGTGTATTTTACCAATCGGAGACGATTCAGCCGGCCTGCGCGCTTGTACTCGACCGTGTCCATGCTCCCCCGAATAATATGCAACCCTAAACCACCGGGGCGTATCTCGTCCAGTGGACGGGGCTGAATCTTGGTGGTGTCCACGGCAGGGCCGCAATCGAAGAGGAGGAATTCGACGCCCTGTTCCGTTTCGCCGTTCGCGCTGCGTTCGAGGCGGTTGCAATAGAGTTCGATGGGCTGGTCCGGGTGGCCTTGATAGGAATGCCGCATGATGTTGGACACGGCTTCATCTACCGCACGGATGATGGCCCTGTTATGTTCCGGAGAAAAACCAATCGTTTCCATCAAGGGTTCGAGAGCGCCGCGGACCACACAGAGCAAAGTGGGATGGCTGCGCAGCTCCAGCTTCAGCAGGAAGACGCGGTTCAATTTCGACGGCCTATCCGTGTCGTGGGGCTGGTTCGCCTCGATAGGAGTCATGTTTGGCCTTTGCTCTCCGCCCGGAATCATGCAGGTGAAGCCGGGGTTTTGGCAAGGAAACATAATTTCGCGCCGTGGCAATGGAATTTGTCGCGCCCGCCAAAGGCGATCTGCGATTGACACGGGACGCGGGTCGGAGTACGGTCGCGATCATGAATCGGGCCGGAATCAAGAATTGTGGCTGGACGGGCAAGGAAAAGTGCTGCCACCATTTTGTCATTCCGAGCGAAGCGAGGAATCTCTCTTTCTTTTCTCGAACTTAAATCGAAGAGAGATTCCTCGCTTCGCTCGGAATGACAAAATAAATTGGTTTTTCCAGCGCCTTTGAAACGAGATTAGCGATGAACAGCCAAAGCGAAGATATCCGGGCGAGTTGCGCTGCGGGGCTGGGTCTTGAATCATTCGAGAGGTTACAACATGAAGAAAACCTGCTTTGAATTTTTGCTGGTTGCATTTCTGGCGGCGTGCAGTTTTGCGCCGCGGGCGTGGGCGGACACGGTTGTAGTGGTCTGTAAATCGGACTTCCAACTGGCGCTGGTGGATCCGGCGACCGAGAAGGTGCTGGTGAAGCTGCCGACGGGACTCGGGCCACATGAAGTGGCGGTTTCGCCGGATGGGCGCACGGCTTACGTCTCCAATTTCGGCCGGTACAGTGTGTATCCCGCCGGAGACACGGCTCACGACAAGGCGGGCAATACCATCACGGTCATTGATCTCGTGGATCGAAAGGTGAAGACGACTTTCGATCTGGGCACTCACACGGGGCCGCACGGGATGGTGGTGAGCCATGACGGAAAACTCATCTGGGCGACGACGGAAACGCCGCAGGCGGTGCTTGAACTCGACTCCAGCTCGGGAAAAATTCTGCACGTTTGGAACACCACGCAGGACCGCAGTCACATGATCGTGGCCACGCCGAATGAGATGAAATTTTACGTGACCAACACCGTCTCTGGCAGCGTGAGTGTAATTGACCGTTCCACAGGCGAGGCGAAAGTGATATCGACCGGGCCGGGCACCGAGGGCATCGCCATTTCACCGGATGGAAAAGAAGTTTGGGCGGGCAGCCGGCTCGACGACAAGATTGAAATTATTTCGACGGCCACCGATAAGATCGTGGCGACATTTCCGAGCGGCGGGAAAGGGCCAAAGCGGATGGATTTCACGCCCGATGGAACGCAGGTGTGGGTGACGAATCCCGCGAGCAATCAGACGACCGTATTTGACGCACGCGGGCGCGAATTGATCGCCACCCTGGTTCTGTCAAAATCGCCGAGCGGTGTTTACATTTCTTCGGATGGAAAGCGAGCCTATATTACCAATGCGGTTGCGAACGAGTTGACCTTCGTCGATGTGGCCACGCGGAAGGTTTTGAGCACTATGCCGATTGGCACTGACCCCGACGGCGTGGCGTGGTCTAAACGCTAATTTTAATCGACGATCACAGCAGAATTCAGAAGCGGGTTTAAGTGGCGCATGCTTTAGCTTGTGGGGTTTGGTCCTTGGAAGGACTAAACCCCACAAGCTAAAGCATGCGCCACTTGTCCTATCTTCCAGCGGCAGCCATTGCGATTGCGGGCTGCAGGCCGCGCATCATGGCGGCGAAGGCCGGCAGGTCCAGCGATTGCGGGCCGTCGGAGAGAGCGCGCTCCGGGCAGGGATGCACTTCGACGATGATGCCGTCGGCGCCGATTGCGACTGCGGCACGAGCGGCGGCGGGCACCAGGCTGCGCCGTCCAGTCGCGTGCGACGGATCGACCACCACGGGCAAGTGGCAAAGTTCCTTGGCCAGCGCCACGCCCGCAAGGTCCAGCGTGTTCCTCAATTCGGCGTCAAACGTCTTGATCCCGCGCTCGCACAACACGACGTTCGGGTTTCCGCCTGAGAGCAAATACTCCGCCGCCAGGAGCCATTCTTTGATCGTGGCCGAAGGCCCGCGCTTGAGCAGCACGGGCCGGGGCACGGTGGCGAGCCGGCGCAGCAGCGGATAATTCTGCATGTTGCGCGCGCCCACTTGCATCATGTCCGCGTACTCGACGACCGCGTCTAGGTCTTCAACACCCATCACTTCGGTGACGATGGGCAGGCCGGTTTCCTCTCGCGCTTCCGCCAAGATCTTGAGGCCCTCCAAACCAAGGCCCTGAAAATCGTAGGGGGAAGTGCGGGGCTTGTACGCGCCGCCACGCAGCAGGTGCGCGCCCGCGGCTTTTACCCCGCGCGCAGTCTCCATCAGCTGTTCGCGTGACTCGACCGAGCAGGGACCAGCCATCACCACGAGGTCCGGGCCGCCGATCTTTACTCCTCTTACATCCACAACCGTGCGCTGAGGCTGCAGCTCGAGGCTGACCAAAGTGTAGGGCTGCGAGATGATCAAAATTTCGTCCACGCCTGGAGCGACGCGCAAGGCCTCGACCTCGGCGCGGCGCCCGCGATTCTTTCCGACCACGCCGATGACCGTGCGTTCGGCGCCTTGAATCAGATGGGGGAGAAACCCGCATTCCTTGATTCTGTCCATGACGTGTTGTATCTGCTCCTCCGTGGCGTTGGCTGACATATTGACGATCATCGGGCTTCTCCTCGGCTGGTTTTAGTCCCAACAACAAAAAAGCCGCGGACCCTTTGGGTTCTCGCGGCCAGTTCAGGAATCTTTTCGCGCTATCTTGCTTTTCTCTCTAGCTTGTCCTGCGCGCGATCCGCCCCTGGCCGCTTCCCAACCAAGGGAAGCGGTACGTAAAGGCGAACCAAGAATAATAGCGTGAATGCATGCGAAGGAGAGAATACGCAGGAACAGCCCAAATGTCAAGGTTTTCAGTAGGTTTTCAGTAGGACCAGGCTTCAAGCCTGTCTGGTTTTGAATTTAGGCCCTGGGAGGGTGAATGTTCATGACACACATAGCTGCATCAGCGGTCAAAACCAGACAGGCTTGAAGCCTGTCCTACTATTCGGCCAATCCGCGTCTCACATCTTCACTTAGCACTATTGCTTCGGATACCTCTTTCATCGATTTGCGGCGCTGGCGGCTCTGGCGCTGGATGGTGAGATACGCTTCCTCTTCAGTGATTTTCAGTTCGCGCTGGAGGATCCCCTTCGCTCGCTCGACTAGCTTCCGCGTCTCCAGCTTCTCCGAGAGGTGCAGGTTCTCGCTTTCCAGCCGCGCCATTTCGATTTCCGCTCCCACCAGAAATCCAATGGTGGAGATGAGCATGATTTCGCGCTCCGAATATTCATGAGGCTCGCGATTCTGGAGATTGATCACTCCGACGACACGCCCGCGGCACAGCACCGGCACCGACAAGAACGCTTCAAACCGGTCTTCCGGCAAATCCTTGAACAGCTGAAAGCGCGGATCCTGCGAGGCGTTCACAGCGACGGCGACCGGTTTGCCGTGCTCCGCCACCCATCCCGTGATGCCCTGCCCCAACCGCAACTTCAGCCGGTCCACAACGTCGGCGTGCGCATTTTTTGAAGAGCGGAGAATCAATTCGCCCTCCTCCAGCGCATACAGGAAACAAGAATCGCAGCTCACCACGGAAGCGGCGAAATCCACGATTTGGGAAAGTACTTCATGCAGGGGGTCGGCAGCAGCCATACGGCTGGCCATTTTGTGGATAAAATCAACCTCTGGGTTATCGGACATAACTAGTTTTGAGATTTCTGTATTCACACTTCAAGGCTATGCGCGCGCGCCAGGACTGTCCAATTCGTCCTATGGATGCGAACCATCAGTCTTTGCTTGCCGTCACACACCATTCATAAATGGCGAGGTGACGACAAAAGTTTGGCGAGTTATGCGACTGGTCAAGACACGCTCGCTTGAATTTCGGGTTTTGAATTTCGGGTTTTGAATTTCGGGTGCCGCACCCTTTGGGGTTCAAGGGTGCGGGTTTTCCCGTTGCTCAATCGATTTTCTCCAATCAATGGTTCGAAGAGGTGAGGGGAGCGTGTCCGGTAGACCGCAGAACGGGGCTCCTTATCAACGGAAAAACCGCACCCTTCACCAAAGTCGTGAAGGGTGCGGCACCCGGGGTTAGCCGGACACCTTTCGCTTCCGCTGCAGAATTTCGGCGCTGCGTTGCGCGGCTTCGCTGACGAGGAATCCCATTTTCGGGTGCGACGGTTCCAGATCCGGAGCAATTCCGAATTCGCGGAGCCTCTCGCTTGTCGTGGGGCCAATCGATGCGACCACGATGCGCGAAAGCGCGCGATGCACGGCTCTTCCTCATTCATTTCCGCAGCAATTTGCAGGAGGTGATCCGCCTGGGTCGCCGTCGTAAACAGGATTACGTCGATTTCATTGCGCGCGATCGCGGCAATCGCGGAACGAAGCGGTCCCGTGTCCTCTGGCAAGCCCCATTCATACACGGGGACAGGAGTGACTTGCGCGCCGCGCGCAGCCAGGCCCGCGATCAATTCCGGGTTTGGCACGCCGTATTCCTGCACGGCGATTCGCTTCCCCTTCAAGGACAAGGCCGCGGCATTTTCATCCAGCGCGCGCAAAAGTTCACGCCACGTATTCGGTTCAGGCGCGGTGACGGCGATCGGGACTTTCCACTCTTTCAACACAGCCACCGGCTTCGGCCCGCGCGCGATGACTGCAACCTTGCGAAGCTCCGCCAGATACTGATCGAGCGGATAGATCGTCTCCACCACCCGGGCGAGCGCGCGCGTCCCCACTCCCGTTAGAAAAATCACCATATCAAATGCGCCTGCGAAGAGTGACCGCGCAAACGCCAGCGCCTCGGTATTCGTTTCGAGGGGAATCTCGCGCATCGACGGCGCAATCGTTGCTTCCCCGCCGTGGCTTGCAATCAATTTCGACATCTCCGCCCCGCGCCTGCTTTCGAGCGAGAGCACGCGCAGTCCCGCAAAGTTCTTTTTCGGCTCAACGTTTTCCATGGGCGCAATCATGCCGTAAGTGAGACTTCACTGCAATCTCCGGGGCGATCCGCCTCGAGGCGCGCATCTGAAAAGCTTTAACACAGAGGGCACAGAGAAAGGCGGCGGTAATCCATCTCAGGTTTTCTCGGTGTCCTCTGTGTTAAAGCTTTTTTCCGTCCTTGGAGCGAATTCCCAATAGGAAAGGCGGCGGGATCAGTGTAAAAAGTGGTCGAGACCGTTGCACAAATCAGTGTTCGCGAGGTGAACGTGGCCGATCATGATGCAAAGAAATCCGAGCCTCTCGTCCAGCTACCCGTCGTCGAGAAACTGGAAGAGGACATCAAGACGGAATTTTACGAGTTGCGCAAGGGCAAGGTCTGGTTCTCCGAGGAAATCAAGAAGGAGCACCGGCGGCTGAAAACTTCGCTGGCCCGATACGTCCTGCATTCGCGTGTGCTCGCGATTTTAACGGCGCCGTTTATTTATGGCGTGATTATTCCATTTGTGCTGCTGGACTTATTTGTCACCGTGTATCAGGCCGTGTGCTTTCCGGTCTACGGCGTCCCCAAGGCGCGGCGCAGGGACTACATCGCCATCGACCGAAACAAATTGCGATACCTGAACGCGATCGAAGGATTTAATTGCTTGTACTGCTCGTATGGGAACGGTGTCCTCGCCTACGCCGTGGAAGTAGCGGGGCGAACCGAACAGCACTGGTGCCCGATCCGGCACGCGCGACGTGTTCTGAACACGCATGACCGCTACGCGAATTTCCTCCCGTACGGCGACGCCGCCGCGTATCGCGAGGGAATCGACAATGTGCGCTGCGATTTCAAGGATCTGAAGGGGCGGAAATAAAATGCGCGCTCGCGCTTGCACACTCATCCCCGCCGCTCAATCAGCGGGGGTCAGTGCCTCAGTTTGGATCGCTGTGGCAGCGAAGAGCTGCTCGCCCTAAAAACGGGCGGCCGCTACAAAACCAACTGCTCTTTAGCGCAGCGGTTTTGTAGAGGCCTCTCCGTCCCGTGCACTTCGGGACGGAGAGGCCACGGCACCTTTCAAATTGAGCCACTACGCAGTTGCAGCGAAGCTGTAAAGAATTTGAGTCGAGTGATAAGATCGCCCGCAAGGAGACCGTCATGAACCCAACCTTCCGCGTCTCTCCGTCAACGCGCCGCAATTTCCTGAAACACCTCTCAGCCCTCGCCGTTTCCGGCGGCGTCTTTCTTCATGAACTAAACGCGCAGGATACAAAGTTTGTCGTCGCCGAAACCGCCTTTGGCAAAATTCGCGGCGTCGACAACAACGGAATCAAAATCTTCAAAGGCATCCCCTACGGCGCGAGCACCGCGGGCGCGAACCGCTTCATGCCGCCGGCGGAACCGGCGGACTGGTCCGGCGTGCGCGATGCGCTTGCCTACGGACACAGCGCTCCGCAGCGCGACCCGGACGCGCCGCCCACGCCGGGCGCTCTTACGCATCTCCGGCCGAAACTTGCCGGCCGAGGGCGAAGATTGCCTGGTGCTCAATATCTGGACGCCCGCCGTGGCCCCTGCCGCCGAGAGCGGCCGCAAGCGCCCCGTGATGTTCTGGTGCCATGGCGGAGGATTCGCCACAGGTTCAGGATCGTCTCCCGATAACGACGGAACGAATCTCGCGCATCCGCGGCGACGTGGTCGTCGTGACCATTAATCATCGCCTCAATGTTCTGGGCTTTGCGAATTTGAGCGCGTTCAGCGACGACTTCGCCGCTTCGGGCGACGCCGGCATGCTGGACATCGTTCAGGCGCTGAAATGGGTGCGCGCGAACATCGCTCAATTTGGCGGCGATCCGAACAAGGTGACGATCTTTGGCCAATCCGGCGGCGGGCGCAAAGTGGAAACGCTGCTGGCGATGCCTTCAGCCAAGGGACTTTTCCACCGCGCGATCGTCGAAAGCGGCGCGGCGGTCAAGGTGGTCGATCGCGACGTCGCGGTGCGCAACGCGGAACAACTCCTCGCCAAGCTGGGCATCGACAAGAAAAATGTGCGGGCGATGCAAAAGCTTCCCTGTCGAAAAAATCATGGCCGCGTATTTCGCCGTGGTGAGGGACAACCCGGACGTCGATCCTTCGCTCGGCGGATTCTCTCCCACCGTGGACGGCAAGATCCTGCCGCAGCATCCGTTCTCCCCCAACGCCTCGCCCGTCTCAGCCGACGTGCCGGTGATGATCGGCTGTACTCGCACGGAGATGACGCTGTTCTCTCTGAACGACCCCTCCGCGTTTTCGCTGAACGATGCGGACATGCGCAAACGCATCGACGGATCTGCTCGGCGACCGCGCTCCCGCCATGATCGACCTGTATCGCAAGCTCAATCCAGGAGCGTCGCCTTCCGACATCTACTTCTTGATCGCCAGCGATTACCGCTACGGCGCTCCCACGATGATCGCCGCCCAGCGGCGCGCCGCACTGGGCAAAGCGCCCGTGTATCTCTATTACTTCACCTGGGAGACACCCGTGCAGGGCGGACGCCTCAAATCGCCTCACACCATGGAAATTCCGTTCGCCTTTGACAACGTGAAAATTTCCGCGCGCATGACAGGCGGAGGAGCCGACGCCATGGCCCTCGCCGATAAAGTCAGCGATGCCTGGATCGCCTTCGCGCGCACCGGGGATCCAAACACGCCGAAGTTGCCGCACTGGCCCGCATACGACGCCAAAGACCGCGCGACCATGGTCATCAACAACGTGAGCAAAGTGGTCAACGATCCGCTGCGAGAGCAGCGCCTCGCCATGTTTCAAGCGTTGAATTTGAGTTGAAGAAAACCGGAGTTCAAGTCGAAACGGGTGTTTCGACTGCCCGATGGAAACTGCGGCCCTTGCGTTCTTTTCCAAGCGCAATCGTCACGATGAGCACCGCGATGGTGACAATTTCAAATCCCGCCAGCGCCCACTGGTAGCCCACGTGTGCGCGCAACATGAACTCCACAGTATTCGTCGGCGCGGCGATCAGTATTCCAAGCTGGTACGCGAGCCCGGGGACGAGCCCGCGCGTTTCGTCCGCGGAAAGCTCGCTCAGATGGACCGGGACGATCCCCCACGCGCCCTGCACACCGGCCTGCATCAGGAAAGAGCCGATGGCCAGCACGGCGAGCGTGCTGCCGAACGCCCAGAGAGGGATAACCAGCAATGCTAGCGACATCGATGTGATCATCGTGCGTCTTCGGCCCAGCTTCTCCGAGAGTTGCCCGAAGATGATTGCGCCGGTGATGGCCCCGACATTGTAAAGAATCGCCATGTAGGATTGCATCGCGGGAGTCAGCTTGTGTACGGTGCCGAGGAAATCCGGATACAGGTCCTGAGTGCCGTGCGATAGAAACATCATGAACGTCATCAGCAAAACGAGATAGAGAAAGCTTTTCCACTGCGTGGCCACGATTCTGAGCACCGCAATCGTGGACGGCGCGCGGTGTTGCTTCCAGGCTTCCGACTCTGGCACACGCGCGCTGATATAAAACGCCAGCAGCGCCGGCAACCCGCCGAGCCAGAACATCGGCCGCCAGCCCCATGTGGGCAGCACGAATCGCGCCACGACCGCCGCGAGGATGTACCCCGTCGAATAGCCGCTCTGCAATATTCCGGAAAGGATGCCCCTCCACCGCGGCGGAACCGATTCCATCGCCAGCGAAGCGCCAATGCCCCACTCGCCGCCCATCCCGATGCCGTAGAGCGCGCGCATCACCAGGAAAAATGTAAGGTTGGGCGAGAAGCCGCACGCGACTTCCACGACGGAAAAGAAAACCACGTTGGCCATCAGGGGAATGCGCCGGCCGTAGCGGTCGGTCATCAAACCGAAGATGAGCGCGCCCACGGGACGCATCACCAGCGTCACAAACAGTGACGCGATGATCGCCGATTTTCCCACGTGAAATTCAGCGGCGAGCTTATCAATCAGGAAGACAACGACAAAAAAATCGAACGCGTCGAGCGTCCATCCCAGAAAGGATGCCGTTACCGCATGGGCCTGCCCCGAGGCCGAAAGTCCGGTCACTCCGCTGTCGCGGTCCTTGTTAAACAACGGTATCTCCTAATGGTTCGGCAGTCACACGCAGCGAAATATCGCGATAAAGCAACGCGCCGCAAGCAGAGGACATCGCCAGAAGCGCAACTCCCGAGGCCGTCTGACCGAGACAAACTTTGCCAATCCCAAACAACGCCGCGTACACCATAGCGCACCCGAGAACCCACGCCAGCAAATTCTTCCCAAGGTCGCGTGTCTCGGGCAACTCCGGAGCGAGCGCGGCGATGTGGCGCCAGCCCGCGGCGTGAGGCCGCACTTTTCTGTAAAAGCGCAGCAGAACTTCGGCAGGCTCGGCCGGCGTCAGCAGCGTGACCGCAACCCACACGGCTGTCGTCATAGCCGTTGTCGCGAGCGTAGTTTTCGCAAAGACGACTGGCGCGCTGCCGCTAAAAATTTGCCAGTGATGCAAGATCAGAGTCATCGCCAGCGCCGTGGCCATCGCTGAAATTTCGCTCCAGGCATTGATGCGCCACCAGTACCAGCGCAGCAAATAGACGCCGCCGGTCCCAGCGCCGACTTCGAGCACCACTTCCCAGCCCTGACTGATCGTGACCAGTTGCGCCGAAACATATGCCGACGCGGCCACCAGCAGAAACGTCGCGATCCGCGAAATATTCACGTAATGTTTTTCCGTCGCGTCGCGCCGGATGAACCGCCGGTAAAAATCCTCCACGAGGTACGAACTCCCCCAGTTAAGCTGCGTCGCGATCGTGGACATGAACGCCGCCATGAATCCCGCGATCAAAATTCCGCGCAGCGCGTGCGGCATAAAAGTGGTGGCGACCAGCATGTACCCCGATTCCGGATGCTGCAACCCGGGATACAGCGCCGCGGCGGCCAGCGCCGTCAGAATCCACGGCCACGGCCGCAGCGCGTAGTGCGCCACGTTGAACCACAGCACGGAAAGCAATCCGTGCCGCTCATCGCGCGCACTGAAAATTCGCTGCGCGATGTAACCGCCGCCGCCCGGCTCCGCTCCCGGATACCAGAACGCCCACCACTGCACTCCCAGATGCACCAGAAACGTGAGCACCGGCAGCGTCCATAGCGCTTCGCCCGTGAGGCCGCGCGAAAAATCGGGAAACATGGCCGTGATGTTCGATGCGGCTGGACCAGCGACCTCCCGCATCGCTGTCAGTTTCGCGAGCATCGCGTGCATCCCCCCCGCGCCACGCACGCCATAGTACGCGACCGCGATCACGATCCCCATCTTCAATACGAATTGAAATAGATCGGTCCACAATACGCCCCAAAGCCCGCCGAGCGAAACGTAAAACCCCGTAAACGGAATCAGAAAGAAAATACAGATTGCGAGGCTCGCGCCCTCGCTCTTGCCAAGCGCCGATCCCACGATGCTCGTCATCGCCTTGGTCACCCAGCCGAGGATCAGGCAATTCATCAAGAGTCCGAGATAAACCGCGCGAAACCCGCGCAGAAACGCCGCCGGCCTTCCCGCGTAGCGCATCTCCGCGAATTGCACGTCAGTGAGCAGGCCTGAACGCCTCCACAGCCGCGCGAACAAAAACACGGTCATCATGCCCGACGGCAGAAAACTCCACCACAGCCAATTTCCCGCGATGCCTTGCGTGTAGACCAGGCCCGTCACCACGAGGGGCGTGTCCGCCGCGAACGTCGTCGCCACCATCGAAGTTCCCGCGAGCCACCACGCCACCTGCCGCCCCGACACAAAATATTCTTCCGTGTCCCGGCTCGAACGCCGCCGGAAATAAACCCCCAGCGCGAGCATCAGCAACAGATATCCGGCGATCACCGCCCAGTCGAGTAGCGTCAGCGTCATGGAGAGTCCGACTGCGAATCACCCGCGAGTTTTGCAGGAATCGGCTGTTAAGTGTCCTTGCAAGAAGTCGAAGTGTCAAACGAAAACGGGTGGGGGTTCTCGCGTCAATTCCAAAACCCATCCCAGACGGGCGCGGGCGACATGGAATCCGCGGGCAACGTGACGCTCAGTGGAAGGCAACATGGAATCCGCCAAAGGGCGACTCGTTGTATTTGAATTTAGGCGCTGAAAGCGCCGTGGGTAACTAGCCCAGGGCAACGCCCTGGGTTACCAATGCGATCTTTGGTTGCGCGCCCTGAAGGGGCGCGGGGATCCCTCCGCCCTTTCAGGGCGGACGCCATTATTTGGGATCAGAAACCGAGGCGTTGCCCCGGGCTAATTACCTCCGCGCCGTTGGCGCGGGATCCGAACGAAATTGGGCGCCGAGTTCAATTGATCTTTCTCAAGTTTCGAAGGCCTGACTATCCAAAATCGAATCGCGCGTCCTCGCCGGTCGAATTCGTAGAGTACAATGCCTCCCGCCATGTCCAGTCCACAAACGCAAACGCAGGCGGAACTGCGCCGCCCGTCAAAATCGGTGGCCAATGAATAATTGGCCGCGCTCCATTGCCGCGCCCCGCGTCGTCAATATTGAGGATTTGCGGCGCAAGGCCGAGCGCCGCCTGCCGCGCGCTGTTTTCGATTATCTCGACGGCGGCGCCGAAACCGAAACGTCTTTGCGCGAAAATAATCGCGCCTTTGAATCCCTCACTTTTCGACCCGCGGAATGCGATTGCCGTGCCGAAGTGCGATCTGCGCACAAAAGTTCTGGGAGCCGAACTTTCCTTCCCCGCGATCCTTGCGCCCATTGGTTACAGCCGCCTCATCCACCCGGCCGGCGAAGTGGCCGCCTCTCGCGGTGCCGGCGTGGCGGGCACCGCCTACATTCTCTCCACGATTGCCGGACACAAACTTGAAGACGTCCGCGCCGCGTCAACGGGGCCGCTTTGGTATCAGCTTTATCTGCTGGGAGGGCGCACCGCTGCGGAAGCGACGCTGGAGCGGGCAAAGGCGGCGGGCTTTTCCGCATTGTTCGTCACGATCGACACGGGCACATCCGGGATGCGCGAGCGCGACATCCGAAACGGCACCGGCCAGCTCATGGGCGGAAACTGGATCGGAATGATTCCATATCTCTCCCAGTTTTTTTCCCGCCCGGCGTGGGTTGCCTCTTACTTGATGGATGGCGGCCTGCACAAATTGCCCAACGTTATCGTTCCCGGCCAGGGACCGATGGCTCTGATCGACGTCGCCGAGGCGCTAGCCAATTCGGTCGTCACCTGGGAGGATTTTCGCTGGCTGCGCGAAGTGTGGCCCGGCCCAATCGTCGCCAAGGGCGTCCTCACCGGCGAAGACGCTCGCCGGGCAATTGACGCGGGAGCCGCGGGCGTGGTCGTTTCCAATCACGGTGGCCGCCAACTGGACGGCGTTTCCGCAACACTGCGCGTCCTGCCAGAAATCGTAAAGGCCGTGGACGGGCAAATCGAAGTCCTGATGGACGGCGGCGTGCGCCGAGGCGGCGACATCATCAAGGCCCTCTGCATGGGCGCGCGCGCAGTTCTGGTCGGCCGCGCCTACGCCTACGGCCTGGCCGCGGCCGGAGCACCCGGCGTTACCAGAGCAATCGCGATCCTCCGCGCGGACCTGGAACGCACGATGAAATTGCTGGGCTGCGCATCGATCAGCGAACTGGACCAATCCTACGTGGATGTGCCGCGCGACTGGCCGACAGTAGAGTGAGAGGTGAAAGTTAAGAGGCAAGGCTCACGAATCACGATTCACGAATCACGAATCACGTCTGGGGGGAGAAGGCCCCGGGTTCGTCAGGGGGATGCAAACCCGGGGCCGGGGGGGTAAAACAGGAGCGGGGCCGGAGTAAACTCAATTTTGATTCAAGCTATGAAGTCGGGCCGACCAGCAATCGGCACAGTTTGTACATTTCCTCGTACGTGAGAACCATCCGTATGTCCGTGACTCCCTCTTCCAGATGTCCCAGGCCGGAGAACTCGCAAATCTCGAGCAGTTGCTCTTTCGGCAGGCCCAGCATGAAGGCGGCCCTGTTCTCGTCGATGCCTTCCGTTCGATAAGTCTCGTTCGTCATCCGATTCGGCCCCTTCAGGAACACAACGTCGCGAAGCTCGTACGGACGACTTAGTTCATGACGATGCTGGCCCAGCTGTCCTGCTCCACGGCCAGGATCATCGGCTTGTAAATATCGATGTCCCAGGTATCGCCAATTCGAAACCGGACCGCGCCATCTGACTCCCCGACGATGATCCCTCGCAGCGGCACGCGCAAATCTCCAGCCGCGACTTGCAGGACGACCGCTTGGCCTATCCAGGATGCATAAGCGCTTGGCATGGCATTGCCCCCTCAGATCGATTCAGTTCCGTCCTAACAATTGCCATTCTGAGTATGCTTACCGCCTCCAACAATGGTACGGAGGCCACAATCCAATAGGAGAGAAGTACTGTTAGCCGTTGCGGCACAAATGTTTCGGGGTGCACGGTACCAAGTACGCAAGTACCCAAGCTCTGGCACCTCAGCTTTATTGCCCTCACCGTAGCGGCCCGCCAAACTGGCCCCATGACGGGCTTCCGAAGTTCTGCGCGTCAGTCAGCAACACCACTGCAAACCCCTGGAATCGCGCGTATTTACGACTCTTCAGGGATTACGCTGGCCCTCGGCGGCGGCTTCGCGAGGGGATTCGCCCATCTTGGTGTTCTGGAAGTGCTCGAACAAGCGCATATCCCGATTGCGGCGATTGTGGGTACCGAGTATCGGGGGACTGCTCGGGGCAGCTTTCGCCGACGGTATTTCCCTGCGCGACCTATGCGATTTGGGGCGGCGCGTTCGCGTCCGCGACTTTCTCCGCCTTCACAAGTCGGTGCAGGGCGAACAGAAGGAAAGAAAGGAAAGAAAAGATTGCATCGGCCAGTTTGTACAGGAATGGTTCCGCGCCACGCGATTGGAAGAACTCCAAATTCCCACCGCGATCGTGGCCACCGATCTCGATACAGGAGCGCCATACGTTTTCAGGAGAGGTCCGGTCGAATTGGCAATTCGCGCGACCTGCGCCTTTCCAGGGCTGGTCAAACCCGTGGAGTACGAAGGCCATCAGCTCGCAGACGGCTGCATTGTGGCCCCCGTGCCCACGGCGATCGCGGCCCGAACCTATGGCGGATGCGTGCTGGGAGTCAGAGTCGGTTCGAACGCGGCAAGCTCCTCTTCCCCGGAAAACATGATGAGGGAGTGTGATCCGCGCCTCCGGGCATCCCACAGGAACTCGCTGGAGCCTTCCTGGTCCAGGCATGCGGACATTTTGCTTGCACCGCAAGTCCGCCACATCGCCTGGAATGATTTCTCGCGCGTGGACGAAGCATTTTCGGCGGGCGCCGAAGCCATGCGCCGCGCGTTGCCGCGCCTGCGTGAATTGCTCGCCCGGCGCTCCCGATCGGCGGTACCCACGGATGCGTCCCTTCTTTACAGAGGGTGGTTTGGCGCTATGAAAACCTCGCGCATGATGCGGACGCTCATTGTCATGTTGGCGCTGGAGTGGGAACTCTGCAGCCAGGATCCGTTCGTTTTCTGCTACCGTATAGGAGTGGAGCCCGCGCGGGTCTTCCTCGGAAGATTCGCCAAACGGTGGTGAAAACGATTCGGGTGCGGGGTCTCCCTGTTTACCTTGAATTTCGAAAGGAATCCCGCAAAGTCAAATGATCGCATCGCTCGAGCAATTACTTCATTTCCTATTTAACGTAAAGGGCCTGATCGAATGGGGCGGCACGTTGCTGGTCTGCGTTATCGTCTTCATCGAGACGGGCTTCTTCGTCGGATTTTTTCTTCCTGGCGATTCCCTGCTGGTCACGGCCGGAGTATTCGCGGCCTCCGGGCAGCTTCATATTTCCGAACTCCTGCTCCTCGTTCCGATTTGCGCAATCGTAGGCGACCAAATTGGTTACTGGATTGGCAGAAAAGCAGGCCAGGCCCTGTATCGCCGCGAGGATTCGCTGGTTTTTCGCAAAAAACACCTGGAACGCGCTCACCAGTTCTACGAAAAATACGGCGGGAAAACCGTCATCCTCGCGCGTTTCGTCCCCATCGTCCGAACATTCTGTCCCCCTGTGGCCGGTGCGGCCCAGATGCCGTACGGGCGCTATTTCGCATACGACGTCGCCGGAGGAATTCTGTGGGGCGGCGGCATGGTTCTCGGCGGTTATTTTCTGGGCCGGCAGATCCCGAACATCAGCGAAAACATTCACTACGTCATCGCCGTGGTTATCTTCCTTTCCCTGCTTCCACCTATCATCGGCGTGCTGCGCGCCAAATTTTCCGGGCCGGCGGCGCCCTCTTCCGTTCCGCAACCCGCGCCGCATGAGCGTGACTAGCCGTGCCGTTCCTGGGTCCCCCGATTGAAAAAGCGCCGCGCGCGGTGATCTTTGACGTCGGCCGCGTCATCATTCGGGTCGATCTGTCCCGGTCCATGGGAGCGTTTGGAAAGCACGACGGCCTCACCCATGCACAGGTCATGCGTGCGCTGGAAGCGGACTCCCACTGGCCGGATTGGCAGGAAGGCCGAATGACCCCGCGCGACTGGCACGCGCGCCTGTCCAGGAAATTCCACTTTTCCTACGGCTTCGACGAATTCTGCGCGATTTGGAACAGCGTCCTCGACCCCGTCACAATCCTGCCGGACTCCCTATTCGAACGACTGGCGACCAAGTGCCGCCTCGCCCTGCTGTCGAACACCGATCCCATCCATGTGGCCCATTTCGAAGCGAATTATCCGTTTGTCCGCCTGTTCCCCGCGCGCGTTTACTCCTGCCGCGTAGGGTCGAGCAAGCCCTCACCCGTGATCTACCACCACGCGCTGCGGGAAGTCGCCGCCATGCCCGACGAAGCCATGTTTATCGACGACTTGCGCGAGAACGCCCGTCGCCGCCGCCAGCCTCGGCATTAACGCATTCCATTTCACTTCCGCCGAGGAACTCCTTGCCGGATTCACCCGCCTGGGACTGTGGAAAGAATAAAAATCGGAGATGCCCGAGTGGCGCATGCTTTAGCTTGTGCCGGTTTGATCCTTGCCCTCGAATCGATGAAACCCCACAAGCTAAAGCCTGCACCACTTGGGAGAATGGCCTTCCTAGGATTCCAATCCTGCAGATACATCCAGAAAACTCCTGAAGCGACGTAAAGTTTGCATGGAGACCGAATCGATTAGGAAAAGGGGCGCCGACGTATCGCCTTATTTTTCTTTATAATACGCGCTACCTGTCCCAATGGCCACTTGGCGTTTCGCGTGCATATTCCCATGCCAGAGTAGGTACTTTAAAAGGGGGGAATCATGGCAGAAGATATGGATCGTCCCGCTAGCGAAAACCGAGGCGCACCCGGATGGGTGATCGCAGCGGTCGCTGTCCTTGGGGTTGTGGCTTTGGTAGGGCTCGTCATGGCGCACAACGCCTCGACACAGACCACGGAAATGCAGCAAGCATTCGACACCAAAGTGAAGGCCATGCAAACCGATTTCACCGGCCAGACTCGCCACGTTGCAGCAGCATGAGGCGCAGGTTGACACGACGAACGCCGGCTTGCAGAGCGACCTGACAGTGGTCACCAAGCGGTTGCGGCTTACCCAGAGCGACCTGAAGAAGGCGCGCGACGAAGCCGAAACGATCCGCACGGAAGATCAACAGAAGATTGCCGAAGTCGATGCCGCCGCCAAGACCGAACTGGCCACCAAGGCCAGCACGGATGACGTCAAGAGCGTGGACGGCAAAGTGGACGGCGTCCGCACCGATCTCTCCGGCACACAGAACGACCTGAAAATGGCGCGCAGCGAACTGGGAACCCTGATCGCGCGCAACCACGAAGATGTTGATCAGCTCCGCCGTCTCGGCGAGCGCGACTACATCGAATTCACCATCGATGCCAAGAACAAGCCGCAAAAGGTCGGGAGCTTTGTGGTCGAACTGCGCGGCACCAACCCAGCCAAGAAACGCTACAACGTCGCCTTGGTTGTGGACGACTCCCGCATCGAAAGGAAGAATCTGCCGGTCAACGAGCCGATCTTCTTCCACCAGGGCAGCGATCGCCGCCCGTTGGAACTGGTCGTCAACACCGTAGCCAAGGATAAAGTGACCGGCTACATCAGCGTCCCCAAGGCCGCTGGCGCTCAATCCGCATCGAGCGACTAGCAGAGCCTGAATAGGTCCGGGCGCTGTTTCAGCGCCCGGACTTGCGTTTCGGCGGGCAGGGCGCGGGGGTGCCTTGCCCGCCGTTGGCGTTTCTTAACCGTGATTCGTGGTTCGTGGCCTGTGATTCGTGACCAGTGCTTCCCTGGCTTCGCAATCTCCCGCGGGAAAATCCAAGCTAACTTTCTTCGAGCAACGAAACACCCGCTTCCAAGCTTCGTCATCTCACGTTACACTGCTAGGCCTCTTGCTTGCCCCTCGCCATTTGATCTTTACGGCCCTCGAAGGCGCGCTGATCGATCCGCGGACGGATTCTTTTGCAGGGGCGGAAGAAGCCCTGTCGGAACTCGAACGGCGGAAAATTGCCTTCGTTTTGCTCACCTCGCGCACGCGAGAGGAAATCGATCCCATCCGGCGCAAGATGGGGCACGATCATCCCTTCGTGACGGAAAATGGCGGAGGGATCTTCTTTCCGGACGGCTACTTCAGCCTGCGAATTCCGGGCTCCGTGCGCACGGCGCGCTACCTCAGCATCGCCCAGGGGCGGCCGTACGCGGAGGTCTGCGAGGCGCTCGACGAAATCGCCGAGGAATGCGCCGTCGGGGTCGCCGGCTTCCATCACATGAGCCTGCGCGAGATTGCCGACAATACCGGAATGCGCCCGCGCAACGCCGAACTGGCCCGCGCCCGTGAATTTGACGAGCCGTTCTATTTCACTTCCGCGGATGACAAGGCAATCGCCAGATTCGTGGAAACCGCGCGCGCGCGAGGTTTCGACACCCGGCGCGGCCCGACTTTCTGGCACTTTTCTTCGGGGTGCGACCCGGCTCGCGCCGTACGCACTCTCGCGCATTTATTCCGGGAAGCAACTCATATCAAGCTGCGGCTCGTCGGGATTGGAGGAGGGGAACAAGACCTGGCCTGGCTTCAGGCGGTGGACCACGCGGTCATGCTCCCGGGTGCTCCTGGAGAGGCCGCAGACCCTTCCGTTGAGCCGCTGACAAAGCACGGGCGGCCCACTAAGGCCATCGCCATGGGAGAGGCTCCTGGGGCGGCGGGATGGAACAAAACAATTTTGGATATTATCGGGTAGTCTCAGTACTCTCAGTACTTTACGCCCAAGAATTTATTTTCTCACGGTGGTAAGTGGAAAGCCTTTTTGCGCTCACATTTGTAGCCACTCGTACTCGATAACTTGGAGCAACGAAACCTAAGCTCCACACTTAAATGGACTTGTGAATTTCAGTCGTGCCGCTACCGCATGGCCCCCGTCTTGCCATATCAATTTTGTCGCTAGAGAACCTGCGATTCTCTCCAGCTCAGGCTGACTCAGCAGCGAGCCAGCCAACGAATCGGATTCCTTTCGCAGACCTTTCCCCACCGGGGGGAATGAGCATGGGCGGCGCGACGGCAACTGCGCCGCCCATTTTTTTTGGCCGCGCATTTTTGTGAAATTGCCGTGCACCCATGGGCCGGAAGTGTGATATATCTCCCGTTAGTCACCATTCGTGACGAAGGAGTCCTTTGAGAACAGTTTGCCGCACCGTGATTTTGTCCGCGATCGCCTTGCTCTCCATCCAGCCGGCGGCCCTTTTCGTTCCCAGCGCCTCCGCGGCGGCGCTTCCCTCGGCCGCCCCACAGAGCAATCCACCGAACAAGAGGAAGAACAAGAACAAACGCAAAAACAGGAAACAAAAGATTTTGAAGGGGCGCCACGGTAAACGCAGTCCGAAGCCGGCCTAGCACACATCTATTTCCCGGGAACGCCAATCTCCCGATTGGCGTCTTCCAACCCGCCAATCGGGAGATTGGCGTTCCCGAGGGCGCAAAAACCAAAACGGGGAACCTGGCGGCTCCCCGTTTCAGTGCTTTTGGTTTTCGCCGTCGCGGCGTTGTTTAGCGCCTCTGGCGGTACGCACCGCGTGCGCGGTGTGATGGCAGCTGTTTGTGTTCTGAGCCCGGTGGAGTCAACCTCACCTCCGCAGCTTTCGAACTACAATTCCCTTCTACGCCCATGCGGCACTTTTAGCAAGCGGGCTTTGCAATTTTCAAATCTGGGAAATTCGGCAAGTTCTTCCAGGGGAGCGCCCACTTCTGTCGCCCATGGTACGCAAGGATGCGGCGGCAGGCCTACTTGACGAAAAGGCCTTCGCGGATCTGATCGCGACCGACAAACATTTTGGAAGTCCGGAAACGCGAGAAAAGATTTGTAATTTCACGGTTTTGAAAAACACGTTGGGGCTGGAACGGACAAGATGCGGGAATCAATTCCAGACTTTGAGCGTCCAGGACGCGATAGCGGTGGAAGACGACCGGTTTTCGCTGGTGGAACATGGCGAAAACAACGCCGCCATCGCGGACAAGCGAGGTGATGCGTGCCGCCAGCTTGGTCATGAGATCGTTATCGAGATAATCCAACATATCCCACAGGAGCACGGCGTCGAAGGTGTCGTTCGGATACAGCAGCGTGGTATCGAGAAACCTCTTCGCGCGCGCTTCCGGGGTCAGCCCGGATTTGTCCGCATCGGCAGGAAGCTTCTTGGACTGCAGCAAATCTTCTTCAAGGAAATACTGCCAAGTGGCCAGCAAATCCTCGGTGTACACCTTGAAGCCGCGCTCGATGAAGAAGGTAATGGTGGTCTGGCGGGCGGGCCCCAGATCGAGCAAATGGCCGTGGCCGATCCCTTGAAGTTGCCAGAGAAATTCCTTAAGGCCGTTGGACTGGCGCCCGGACTTGGTTTGAACGCCTGCGGTGGGAGGCGGCGTGGAGGAACTCGCCACCGCCACTCTCGATGAGGCGTGGATCGTCCCCGGCGACGAGTGCTTTTGCGGCATCGCGGGGACCTGGCCTGGCCGCATTTTATTGAAGAAGTCCATCTTAGTCGCCGTTCTCCCCGCCTGCCTTCATGCTCATTCCCTGAGTTACCGCCGTCGTGTTCCCGGAAGCCTTCGAGCCGGAGCGATTGCTCTGTGTGTCCGCGCGGGCAATCTCCACTTTACTATGGATTTGCGCGCCTTCTCCAATGGCAATTCGCAGAGTGGCGATATCGCCTCGGACTTCTCCTGTCGACCCGATTTCCACCCGCTCGCGGCCGCGCAGCGCGCCTGTCACTTTTCCGCGGACGATAATCTCTCGCGCATCGACATCCGCTGCAATCTTACCGTGCGGCCCGACGGTGACGCGGCCGTTGGAAAGTTGGATCGTGCCCTGCACCTCGCCATCGACGTATAAGTCCTCGCTCCCGCGAACTTCTCCCTTAATTAAAAGTGAAGATGTAATGATCCCCCCGGAGGGTTGCACTACTTCCGCAGTCAGCCCGGCAACGCTTCGGACCGTCGGCTCGACTCTCTGAACTGGAGCCGGCGTCGGAGCCGGTGCCGACGTTGACGTCGGAACTTCGGCGGCAGGCGCCGGCGGTTTTGTGTCTTCTGGTTTACGCCACATGGATTTTCCCCCGACCGAAAACTCCGTAGCCACAGGCTGGGGAAGGTCCATCGCAGCCCGGAGTGGACGGTATCCAGCGAAGCATAGTACGCCGAGGGCCGAACCGCGAACCTCGAAACGGAGCGTGTTTCCAATCAGATACGGGAGGGGGCGGGTCAGGGGTTTCCGGCTTAGTTCAAAGAGCCCCCCAGTAGCATAGGCAGCCCTTCTTGAGGGCTCAGGGTAAAGAGTGCTTGTGCTACTGGTGGCTCCGCCACGGTTCGCAGTTCCCATCTTGCGGCTACGTATCCCACCAATTCGATGAAGAAGAGCTTTTGCCCCATGCGCGTTTCCCACCAGCGCGAGGGATCGAACTGGGAGTCGCGCGCGCCACTGACGCGGAAGGTGACGCTCGCGGGGAGGATCCTGCCATAAATGAATCGGACGCGGCGGGCATGATAGTTGGAGGTCACAAGGAGGACGCGCTTCCATCCGCCCGAGTGGATCAGGCGGGCGGCTTCGACTGCTTCATCGCGCGTGTTATCCGCTCGGTGCGAGAGCTTCACGATCGCAGAGGCGGGGACGCCGAAGGATTCCAGATCGTGTTCCATGACTTCGGCGATACTGACGTTCTGGCGCAACCTGCGGCCGCACGCGACGACAACAGGCGCGACGCCTTCGCGGTACAGCTCAGCCGCGTGGAAGGCGCGGTCGGCCGCGTAATTGTCGTCGCCGAGCACGATCAGCGCGTCAGAGGGCGCGACCGGCTCGTCCACCACCCAGAACTGTGCGGCGAACCGCATCAGCGGATGTCTTGCCGTATAGACAACCGCGAGAAATCCGAAAAAGAGCAGCAGGAACAGCAGCCGGAAGAAAATGCCGCCCTGTTCGCCGCGCCTCATCTCAAGCGATCGGGTCCAGCTTGCGCAGCCGCTCGGCCGCTTCTTCGGGGAGGATGGCGTTGTAATAGACTTCCTTGATGCTGTAGGACTTGCTGCGCGTCTCGACGATGGGCAGGATTTCGATGTGCCAGTGGTAGTCGTCGGCGATGGTTTTCCAGTAAGTGGTGGAGTTTTCCCCCTTGGGGTGGAGGATATTGGGCGAGGTATGCACGACGAGATGGTAGGCTGGCGCAATCAGGCGAATACGCCTGAGAATGCGGCGCAGCAGGGCCGCCAGGTGCTTCCGGTTTGTGCCGGGGCGAGGCCGCTCGAACATGTGATTGTGCCTGCGATCCAGTATCCAGACTTCATACGGAACGCGCGAGGCGTAAGGGCATAAAGCGACGTAATCGCCCTGCGTGTCCACCATGCGTTTTTTCTGGCGTTCTTCCTGTTTCACGATGTCGCAGAAGACGCAGCGTTCTTTTTCTTTATACCAATCCCGCGCGGCGCGCAACTCGTACAGAAGCCTTCTGGGCATGAACGTGGTCGCGGTAATTTGAGAGTGGGCGTGCGGGCCTTCCTGGCCGGCGAGGGGGCCGTAATTTTTGTAGATGGAGACATATTTGAAGCGGCGGTCGCGCTTCAAATCCTCGACGCGCTGGCTCCAGGCTTCGAGGACCAGGAGAATCTGGTCGTCCGTCAAATCCTCGAGCTTGCGGTTGTGTTCGGGTGTTTCGATTACGATTTCGTCCGCGCCTACCGGCTGCATCTGGTCGTAGATTCCATCGGCGCGGCGCTCCGGGTCGCCCTCGACTCGATAAAGCGGATCAGGATGAGGCAGCACCGTAACTTGCCAGGGTCCTTGCTGGGGCAGACGAAGAAGCGCATTTTTCGCGTTCGTTTTTTCGGGGCAAAACGGACAACCGCCCGTCGTTTCGCAGGTGTTGTTCCGGTGGCCAACGACCACCCAACTGCGCGTGATGGGATCTTTACGAAGTTCCATGAATGGATTCTAAGGCAAGCTGGCGGAATGCAGAAGGATTCATTCAGCTGGGAGAGAAAACTTCACTATTTGAATGGAGAAAACCAAATGTGTCCTGGTGATGCGTCATTCAGATTATTGGCCGCGTAAAATCAGCGAGTGTAACGGGCTGGCGTGGGGCCTTCCTCCAGGCGGTGGCGGTCCCAGATCGCGCCCTCGCGAGAGTAGGAAGCCATCTCGAAATCCTGCGTGAGCTCGAGGCAATCGGTGGGGCAGGCGTCTTCGCAGAGGCCGCAGAACATGCAACGCGAGGTGTCGTAGGTAAAGTTGGTCAGCACCTTGCGGCGCGTGGCGTCATCGCGATGCCAGCCGACCACGATCAAATTTTCCGGGCAGGCCAGGGCGCACAGGTTGCATGCAATACAAAGCGTCTCGCCCGTCTCGGGATTCATGTTCAGGCGGGGCGCGCCGCGGTAGCGCTCCGCGACCATGGGCCGCTCCAGCGGATACTGCTCGGTATAGATATTCTTCGGATTCTGCGTCCGAAAGGTGAGGAGCATGCCCTTCCAGAAATCCGCCAAAAACAGCCGCTTCAGGAATGAGTTCATGGGGTTAGTCTGTCGGGGCAAGGCGCGATTGTCAAGGGGGCAAGACTCATTGGGCAAGACTCATCAGCGCGACCCTGAATCGAATTTCACTGAGCCGAGGGTGTTATAAAGCATGTTCAGGTCTTCCTGGCTTCGGCTGGTGAGGATAAAGCTGAGGATGTATTTGTCCAATTTCGTGGAAATGTACATCTGGTGAATTAGGCCGGCGGGAAAACGCAAGTCATCGTCCAGTCGGAAGAACTGCTTTCCGCCGATCGTAAATTCCGTGATGTTTTCTGAAAACTCGGGGTGGACCCCTCCTCTTTTGATCTGGGTTTCGAGATCCAGCAGATAGTCTCTTCCATCCTTGATTCCCGGCGCGAAATCCACTCTTTCGGCGATTACCTGGATGGACGAGTTGGGCTTTCCGGGCGTGCCGACGGGATACTGAAAGACAGTGAGCAATTGGTAGGTGCGTTCCATCGCCACATCGAACGCCGCCTTTCGAGCGGGATCGTCGCCTCCCGCGAGGCCTCTCCCGAGCTTCAAGATTTCCTGGTTTGTCGCGTCGCCTTGCGGCGTCCATCCAGCCGGATAAGTGTATGAAAAACCGAACATGCTGTTGTTATAGGTATTTCCGTAGACGCCCCCGGCAGCGGTGGGGGGCGCGGCCTTTGAGGTGCCGCCGGGGAGTGATGCCGCTGCGTTCGTGCTGGCGGCGGGCTTGAGAAATGTCCAATTCAAGATGGGAAGATTCGCGCGGACATTTTGAAGATGGAACTCCATATTGAGATCTTGAGAGACGAGCCGGGTTGTGTACGGAACTTGAATTCCTTCCACCGTGCGGAAGTCTTCAAAAAACATCTGCACCTGGGATGTCTTGCCGCCTTCGGTGATTTCCGTTGCCATCCCCACGCGCAAGCCGGTTTCCTTGTCGAAATAGAGCTTTCTGGGCTTGCCGTGGAGAGGGGTGGCGAGAATTGTGTACGCGGGATGACCCGCAATGCTCGCGTCATCCTGCAGAACCATCTGCGGATAGAGCTGCTTCAAGTTGATTTCACTGTAAAAATCGGAATCGATCCTGGTGTCTTCCAGGTCTTCGCCTCGAACGTCCACGATGCCATGGTCGGGGGTCAGCTTCCAGGCGTTCGCTCCGTCAAATCCTTGCTTGGCGACGACCGCGCCGCCGAGGGTGATGCTTTGATAGGCCTTGTTGGGGGCCAGATTGTAGCTCTCAAAAGTGCCTGTCGCATGGCTCGCAGGAATTTCAACGCTCCCTTTCAGGTACATGGAGGTGATTTTCGACCAGGCCGCCTTGCCGCCGCTGGCGAGCGCGGCGCGCTCGATGATCTGGTCCACTGCTGGTGCCGGGGAATTCGGACCGGCTGAATTCGCGGATGTGGCCGGAGCGTCTGTCTGTGCCCAAGCGCCATTCGGAATCGCCAGGGAGACACCTAGAAATAAGAGCAAAGAAGGAACAAAGCTTTTCATCGCGGCTTCTCCGTGGGACGTTATGAGTTATATAATAACACATAAATTTCTGTCCCTTGCTTCAGGACCTAAAGGCCGCGTTCACACATTGCTACCTGTCGGACTTAAAGGCCGGACCTCCCAATTGGCGCGCCCAAATTCGAATTCGCGGAGCGCTCATCATGGGGCAGGAACAAATTCCTCGGTTTTTCTTGCTTGACCCCGAGTGTATAATTTTGGCCAAAGCCAACTCTAATCACGATTGTCAGGAACAGGGGGAGGAGTTTCGAAATGCGAAATCGTTTGTTGGGGATTCTTCTTGGGCTCGTGATCGTATTGAGCTGCTCGGCAAGCGCACCTGCTCAAACCAAAGACACGGCAATGGCCGCGAGTTCGAACAAAACGCCGGACCTGTCGGGAGTCTGGATGCGGGATGCTCCCCCGGCCACCGCGGCGCAATACTGGATTTACGAGCTCAATCAGGCAGAGCCACCGATGACGGATTGGGGCAAGGCGCAATTTAAAGCGGCAAAGTCTTCCTTCGGATCTCATGAGTATCCGCTGGAGGAAACGAACGACCCGGTCTTGAGCAAATGTTTTCCGCCCGGCGTGCCGCGTGTTTACATGCACCCCTTCCCGTTCCAATTCATTCAGATTCCCGGCGAAATCGTGATGCTTTTCGAAGTGGATTCGCTGCGGCGCGAGATTTATACGGACGGAGCGCAGCATGATCCTGCGCTTGTCCCTTTATGGATGGGGAATTCGATCGGGCATTGGGAGGGGGATACGCTGGTCGTCGACACTGTCAACTTCAACGACCGGACATGGCTGGACCGGATCGGCCACCCGCACAGTGACCAGTTACACGTCATCGAGCGCTTCCGGCGGACGGCGCACGATCACCTGGTGGACGACATCACCATCGAAGACTCGAAGGCGTATACGAAACCCTGGACGGCGCGTCTGGAGTTCAAGTTGCAGCCGTGGAAGCTGACCGAGCAATTTTGCGTGGATGGCGAGAATTTCATGGGGCTGGAGAAAAAGGAAGCGTCGCCGGGAAAGTAGCCGACGAGGCATTGGAGTCCCTGTCAGGAGCTCAAGATCGGCGTGATTTTGTAGCGCCCGCCTTCAGGCGGGCACTTGAAGCCTCACCCGGATGCCCGCCTGAAGGCGGGCGCTAAAAAGGCAGTTCCATCGCGGACGCCATAAACAAGCAAACGCCAGAGTAATCATTTCCGCGGGGTGAAATTGCGATTGACATACTCTGGATCGCAGCGGATATTTTTAGGAATTCGTTTTTCGGAGGAACGCAATCTCGACTCTCAGGACTTTAAGTCCACGACGTGCGTTCAGGAGGATCGGAATGAGGAAGCCGGCGCTGGTTCTAGCCGCTGTATTTTGTGCGGGAATTTTCTCCGCGCCGCTTTTGGCGCATCACGGAGAGGCCAATTACGATACCGAGAAGACCGTCTCCATCAAGGGAACCGTGACGGCGTTTGAGTTCGTCAATCCTCACGTGCAAATTACCCTTGATGTCAAAAATGATAAAGGCGAAACCGAAAAATGGATCGGCGAAGCCAGAAGCCCCGCGATGCTTTCCCGGTACGGCGGGTGGGACAGGAATACGATTAAAGTCGGTGATGTCATTACGTTTTACGGCCATCGAACCAAGAATGGGACGCCCTTCATGCGATTGGAAAAAATCGTGATGTCGGACGGGAAGGAATTGGCGAATTTGTAGGGATGTGAGTGGCGCATGCTTTAGCTTGTGGCGTTTGTCCGATGCAGGACAAAAACCCCACAAGCTAAAGCATGCGCCACTGGAACCTTCCTGGAACTGGGAAAATCCCGCTAGTTTGTACCCATCAGAGTGTCGGTCAAGGGCTGGATGTAGCGGCCCAGGGTGATGACCGCGAACCACAGAATTAGGCCGCTTGCGGCCACCAGCTTGGCGGCAAAAGGCGCATCTTCTCCGGCCTCCAGCTTTTCGACTTGGCCAAAGATATCCGTCAGATAAAAAGCCACCGCGTTTACACCCAGCAGCAGCAATGACAACATCTTCAACCAGATCCCTATGCTGTAGACATAGTTTTCCGGCCTGCCCGCAAAAGCCATGAGGCCGGTAGCGACATTGATTCCCAATCCCGTGAGGCCCCAGGGAATGAGCCTATGCAGGGGCGCGATGGGTAGCTGCTTGAAAAATCCCATGATGCGGATGTCGAGAAGTCCGACCGTTCCGACGATCATGATGAGGCCGATGAAATGCGCCGCCATCATGAAGGTCCACCACCACTTGCTGAAGGTCATGGCGTCGCTGAACTTTTCCGGGTCCGGCTCAAAATGGCTGATAAACGCCCCAATCGGTCCTTCCGAAGGGGTTGGATTAGCCGCATTCACCGCTTCGCCCGAACGAACCTCCGGGTGACGAATCTCGCCTGCCGTATATCCGGTTCTGGCGATGAGAGCGACGGACAAGACCGAACAGATCAGCACCGCGGTGACATTCCAGTGCGAGGGACGTCCCGTGTCCTGAGATTGCCAAAGCCCGATCAAGGCAAGCGTTCCGGTCGCCAGTACGAACCACAAGGAAAGCAGCGCCGAACTCTCATGCCTGCGGATCAGCGCGTCCGCCACGCCCGGCCCTTTCAGCATTGCCTGCGCGGCAAATCCGCTCATGAACGCGGGAATTGTGATGAGGGCGATCCCCGCAAACACGATGTAGCTGGCTCGTCTCAGGTCTTCGTTCTTGCCGAAAAAGGAGACCAGGAAAAGGCCGAGGGCGATGAATGACCCGATGATGGGAAAATGATTCAGCAAAAGATGCAGGTGTTCGTAATTCACGGAAGACTCCTATAGAACTTCAAATTCCTTCAATTAGCCGTTTCAGGGAATCCGGTTCAACCCCTCACTGCGCGATTGTCAATTTCTAATCTCATCCTCCCGCCGGATGTCCGTAAAAAAAGTACCTCGCAGTTTCCGAGAGCAGGCGTCCCGCGCACACCGCGCCGATCCAGAAGACAAGCGACCATCTCGCCATCATCTTCCCTTTCGCGATCATGACCGCTTCGCTCAAGCTGGGGTCGCCAAATACTTGGATGCTCATTCTGTACATGGTGTAAACGGCGAGCCCGATGAAGGTCAGCTTGACGTAAAAATCCGGGTTCGTAAGGGCCTTGGTCGGATAAGCGGTCAGAAGGAGCAGGCCCGTGGTCACGTTGATCGCCAGTCCCGTCCACATCACTCCGAAGAGCCGCTTCAGCGGGTGTAGCGGCAGGCCAGGAGCGACGCCGAGAATACGCAAATCCACCACCGCATTCGCGCCGACCACCAAAGACATGCCTATGGTATGGAATAGCAGAATGAAATAAAAACCAAAAATCGATGGTGATTCGCGAAGCCACCTGCTGAGCCCGGATTGTTCGATGGTATTAAAAACCTCAGGTACGGCCAAGTTTAGCTCCTTGATAGCATGGTGAATCCATATTCACAGCGACGACCGGACCTGGGGAGGAAATAGAAAGGCACCAGGCACACACTATACCGTTGCATTTCCTGCGATTTAGATCAAATATCACGGGCCTGACTCGCGCGTCAAGCGGGGTAATCCCCTGTCCCTCCTATTTGGACGGTACAAACCGCAGATGGGTTTCGAGTTACCCTGCCAACGACGCTTTTATAGTGATAAAATTGGCGGCCATGAGCACCGCCAGCGCACGGCCTCAACTTCAGGTCCGGCAGGCCCAGGAGGACGACGCTTCTCCCTTGTGCGAAATTTTCAATGAGGCCGTGCAGGATCATCTGGAGACGTTTGAATCCGACCCGCGCGCCGTCGGCGACCAGCAATTGCGGATCGCCGCCGCCGAGCAGGATCCGAAGCATCCGATTCTGGTGGCCGAATTGCGAAACTGGATCGCGGGCTGGGCTGAGCTCGCGCCGTATGACAGCCGCATCGCGCTGGACGATATCGGCGAGGTTTACATTTACGTGCGCCGGGCGTTTCGCAGCTACGGTGTGGGCCGCCAGTTGATGCGCGCCGTGCAGGAAGCCGCCGGGAAGCTCGGGTACCGGAAGCTGATTGGGCGCGTCCTGGTGGAGAATCAGGATGGGTTGGTGCTGTGCCGCGCGACCGGCTGGCGGGAAGTGGGGCGCCATTCCGCCCACGCGCGCCTGAATAGCGGACTGCACGACGTCATGCTCGTGGAATACTTGATTCCTCCTTCTTCCCTGCCACCACAGCCGTGAACGATTTGGAATACATGCATCTGGCTATTGTGCAGGCGCAAGCGGCCGCGCTGCGCGGAGAAGTGCCCGTCGGGGCGCTGGTGGTGCTGGAAGACCGCATCCTCTCGGCGGCAGGCAATCGCACCATTACCGATTGCGATCCCACCGCGCATGCGGAAATCGTGGCCCTGCGCGAGGCCGCACGAAAGAGCGGTAACCATCGCCTCATTGGCGTCTCGCTCTACGTCACCGTTGAGCCGTGCGCCATGTGCGCAGGGGCGCTCGTGCAAGCTCGCATCGCCCGGCTGGTTTACGGGGCCGACGAACCCAAAGGCGGCGCCGTTCGCACCTGCATGCAGGTGCTCGATGCCCCGGCGCTCAATCACCGCGTCGAAGTGGTTTCCGGAATCCTTGCGGAAGAGTCCGTGCAATTGCTGCAATCGTTTTTTTCCGCGCGGCGCTGAGGCTGGCGAAGAGGGATTCTGATTTTTGATTTGTGATGCGCTCATCTCGCAAATGATCTTTGTGGGTCGCGGCTTCAGCCGCGACATTTAGTCATCTGAAAAACAAGGGCTTTAGAGTCTGTGTGAGAACTCCAGAATGGCAAGATTGTGTAGCGCCCGCCTTTAAGCGGGCACTTTGGAATCAAGCGGATGCCCGCCTAAAGGCGGGCGCTACATGGCCCGAACACGAGTTCCCACACAGACTCTTTAGCCCCTGAAGTCCAATCGAGTTTGAACGGCTTGCGATTTTTGGATGGCTCCCTTTGAGATTTGAAAGTTTAAGTCTCCGGCTTTTCGGCCTGCTTCATCTTCCACATCATCTGGCGCAACATTCCCAGCCAAATCACGGCGTCGCGTTCCGGCAAGCGCAATCGGCGGACGAGGCGGCGGATTCTTTCATCGGCGTCGGAGACGCGGCGGCGGTCCAGGAACCCGCTTGTTTGGAGCGCTTCCAGAAGGAGTGCCGTGACGCGCTCGAGTTCTTCCGCTGTGGCCAGCTTTAATTGAGGCGCAGCGCGCCCTTGTTTGGAATCCCGAATGAGTTCGTACAGGCAAACGGCGGCGGCCTGGCCGAGATTCATGGAAATGTTTTCCTCGCACGTGGGGATGCGGATGAGCCAGTGGCAGTGGCTGAGGGCCTCGTTGGAGAGTCCGAATTTTTCAGAGCCAAAAAGCAACGCCACATTGCTGGAGCGCAGCCGATCGCGGATCAGGCGGGCGCCGTATTCGGGACGCCTCACGGGGTGCTGCAGGTCTCGATTGCGCACCGCCGTGGTTCCCACAACCAGTGTGCAATCCTCGACGGCTTTCGGCAAGGATTTGAACCGCGCAGCGCTCGCGAGAATCTGCGAGGCGCCAACGGCGGAGCGCGCTTCGCGAAAGGACGGCGAGTAAGGGTTGACGAGGCGGAGCGACTGAAATCCGAAATTGCTCATAGCCCGCGCAACCGCCCCGATGTTGAGCGGGTTGCGCGGGGCAACCAGGACGACGCGAAGGCGGCTGAGATCAACGCGGGGCGGCACGAGTTCCCTATTGTAAGGCACACAGGATGTAAGACATATATCCCATTCCGCCAGCCTCGAGGATCAGGATATCCGGCCAGATACTGATTGCAAACATCGAACAGTTGAATTGGACTTTTCCATCGCACAGGACTACCATGTGGTCAGATTCTGAGGGGTTGTCAGAAAGGGACACCCATGCATCACAAATACGATTTGTTCGAAAAGTTCCCCGATGGCTCTTCACTTTGGCGGGCATGCGTAGTGGGTCTCGAAGGCACGCGAGAGCATATGTCCGATCTCGCCAGGCGATCCTCAAACAAGTTTTATGCCATGCATTTGGTAAGTGGGAAAATCGTCTCCCATGACCTCATGCAGGGCGCGTTCCGCAATCCTTCGAAACTGGGGAGGCGGAGCAGGTCTGCCGTCGCCTAGGGGTCTAAATTGATTCGTCCGTTTGTCGTGTTTGAACTCTAAAAGTGGTTGTGTGCATTTAAGGCGTGTTCGCTTTTTATTCTACCGGATCATCCCTCCCAAAAAAATGGAACGACTTCCCTCTATGTGAGGAATACAGAACACCGATGAGCCTTCCTCCGACAGGCTCATTGAAGAGGGGCGGCCGTTCTTGCGACGCCCCTCTTTTTTTTGGCTGTGTTGCTTCCGCCGATTCAGGCTTCGGAATTTGCATCCTTCCCCCCGAAAACTAATTTGCCTCTTATTCTCCATGAAAGCGGGTATTGGCGGAGAAAGCACAGAAGCGACATGCCAGTGGACTCCGGAAGACAGTTCGCATATTTTGAATGCGTGATAACATTAGAGAATCCTTAGACTTCCCGCCCGGTCTAAAAGAACAGGAGTGATCGCGATGCTAACTGCAGTGAAGGAATGTCGCTTAACCCCTCGAGAGACATTGTCCGAACCTGTGCTTGTTCGCCCCTGTGATCCGCTGTTTCCCGAGGAGATCTGCACGACTGCGAACGTGTCACGCAGCGGGTTGTATTTCGTGACGCCCACCAGGCATTATTTCGTCGGGATGAACGTGGTCGTGACGCTGAATTTTGGCGCCGATGACCCGATTCATCGCGAGCAAATTGGGGATGTCGTGCGGGTCGATGAGTTGGCCGAGGACAAGATGGGCGTCGCCATCCGAATCCTGATGCACAACAATCCGGGAATTTATTCCGGGACATAGCCTTTCACCTTGAAAGACTGTCCTTGGCATTAAAACAGTAAAAGTCTATTCAAAGAGGAAGCATTCGTCGAGGCGCATACAAGTGCGTTTTTGGCCAGGTTCGCGTATTCGCCTCGGAGCGCAGCCTGAATTGCGAAATTGAAGCTGACCAAGGCCGCCCGCCACTGTGACTCAAATCACATACGCTCAGCGATCCAGCGGATACAAATGCGCACGGGCCCGCCGGACCGCTCGATATTCACAAGGAAGCGATTGACGCCGGGGCACCCGCTGGGTTTCCATTGTGGTGAATGCAGTCCCTCGCGGATTGCTAGGAAGATCGGCCAAGACGAACATGGAGCGATAACAGACCAATGAAACTCTTGCTTGCAATCGATGGTTCCGATTTCTCCCATGCAGCGTTGCAGAGTGTGATCGCCAGACCCTGGCCACCGAATACGGAAGTGAAAGTCTTGAATGTCGTCGAGCCGCCTTCCCTTCTGATGGGACGGGAAATGAGCGGGTATGACCCGGAGTTCGAGGTGGTTTGGAAAGCTTTGAGGGAACAGGCCAAGGATCTGGTCGAAAAGGCCGCAAACAAACTGCGCGCGGCAAAATTCAACGTTTCCACGGACCTGGTGGAAGGCGATCCGAAATCGCAGATCATCGACATTGCCAAGGAATGGCATGCGGACATGATTGTCCTCGGATCGCACGGGTGGACCGGCATCGACCGTTTTCTGATGGGCAGCGTTTCGCAGGGCGTGGTTCGCCACGCGCATTGTTCCGTGGAGATTATTCGGACTCCGTCGTAGTTTACGGTGAGGAACATTGTGTTCACCCGCAACCAGCCGCGCTCTTGCGAAAATTCGAGGTGTTCTTTTCGAGTCTTGATTTATTGGGCTGTGGTCTTTTCTTGTTTGCTGGGAATCATCCAGGGACGATCGGCGATTGGAAAGTCACTGCCGGAGCAGGGAGCTGCGCGGACGAAGGTTGCGGAAGGCGAATATGCAATCGTCGATCACCACAATAGTGGCGGCGTCGGTCCATTTCAGGAAGAGGTATACAACTTCCACGATCCTGGACGCTTTGGCGCGCCGAAAAAGGCCAGTATCAGGTCGAGGGCGTAAGGAGCTTCGAGTCTCCAAAAGATGAATCCCACTCCAACCGTTTTTTCGCTGAGCTTACGCGCGATCTGACAGTAATTCGCGTGAAGGAGTTCGCAAAACTCAGGTGGGTGGCGGATTCGGGACCGTTGTCGTGCGAGTTCCTGCCAAGGCAGCTTGACTGTTCTTCGGGCGGATCGGATCCGAAGCGAGAGATAAAGTTGCGAACCCCGCTGGAACAACCGTACGGCCTTCTGTGGCCGATTTCACCATTTTCATTCGGCGGCATCACTCGAGAAGTGGAACGCGATCCCGCGCGGGCAACCCAGGTTGATCTCGTATGGATCGAACAGCCCGGCATGACGGACCCCGTTCGAGCCACAATACTGAAAGGCCCGCTGCAATACGAGGGCGAGGACAATATCGAGGCCGCGGGGCGAAAGTGGCACGCCCATAAATTCTCCCTCAAAGTGGCGTCCCATCCTCAATATTTGATCTGGACTTCTCCGAAGGGTTTGCTGCTGGCCCTCGCCATTGAGCATGAGCACAAAGATTGGCCGGAAGAAGGGTTGAGATTAACACGGTTTGAAAGCGCGACGGAATTCTAGATTGCGCTGCTGTGCCATGCAGGAATCAGGCGGGTCTTTTCCGCGGTGTTGCCTTGCGATGGCTTTGAATGTATACCTGATTAATCAAACGTTTCTTTCCTGCAAAGTGAAGCATGGCGTGCCGCAAGAGCCCATTTGCTTTGGTTTGATATCCGCGGCCATCCTCTTTGAGCCACTCAATTACGTCGGAATCCAAGCGCATGGTAACCGGCTTCTTTTTTGGCCGATAGAACTTGCCGATTTCGGCGCCGCTCCAGTCGAGGACCTGGGGCGCGTCCGAAAAGTCAATGTCCGCGTCTCTTTTTGCGGCGACCGCTCGGATGTCTCGCTTCTGATCCTTTGTGAGCTTCTTCATAGGCCCTCCTTTCGTGGAACCCGGCGGCTCGTGCTGAGATGATGCGAATCACTTCTTCGTCTTGCATTTCATGGAACGCATGAACGACGAAAAGGATTGAACCTGGGCCAATGGCTCCAACAGTTATCCAACGTTCCTCATCCTCGACGGCAAGGTCGCGGTGCGAGATCGCATGTGGGTCGTCGAAGACGAGAGTGGCGGTTTCAAATCGAACATCGTGCTTTCTGAGGTTTTGCCGGTTCTTGTCCTCGTCCCATTCAAATCGCATTGCTACTCACCCTTAAAGAGTATGCGCATTGACAGACAATGTCAATACAAGTGTATGTACAAGATCAATCGACTGCCCACCCGAGCGGGAAGACTTGGCGACGCCAATCAGGAGATTGGCGTGCCCGGGAGAGACCACCTGTACTCATTCTGGACCTTCGGGTAGGTAACCAAACACCTGGTTCTGGTCCAATATTGCCCTCAGTTCGGAACTGGAGTCTTTAATGCAATTGGGGGGCGGCATCCTCGCTTTGCATGGCCGCACGAGCGGTTCAAGGTTCAAATCATGGTCACAGCCGCGGAACATGAAAAGACATCGGCTGCCGAGCTAAAGGAGCGGACAGGCTGACCCGCAAGGATTTGCGGGAAATCGCTCGAAAATCACGCCGCCTGGCTCGATTCGGCCGGCGAGGCAGGCGTTCGAGCGGATTTTTCAGGAAAGAATCTGGAATGCGCCGATCTGGTCGATGCCCGGCTCCCGGACGCTCTCCTCCACAAGACAATTTTGAAAGGAGCCGATCTGACGCTGGCGGATTTGCGTGAAGCGACTTTGGTCCAGGCAAATCTGGCGGAAGCGAACTTGCTTGGAACGCAGCTCCAGCAAGCGAATCTTCAGGCCGCCGACATGCATGGCGCGACGGGGCTCCTCAGCCCGCAACTTGCCGGAACGAACTTGTTCGGCGCCATCCTTCCTGAATCCATTTCCCCTTTCGAGGGATTGAAGCTCGTCCGCGAAATGGCCGGCAAAGCCGGATGGCTTATGGGTCTGACTTTGCTGCTGGATGGGCTGGTGGGGTTAAGAATTTTCACGACGCCGGACTCGCAACTTGTGAAGAATTCGTCGGCCCTGCCGTTTTCCGGGCTGCAGACGACTTTGCCGTTCATTCCGTTTTATCTCTTCGGCCCCGTGGTGATTCTCTGCCTGTATCTTTGTTTTCATCTCTACATGCAGCGCCTTTGGGATGGAATCGCGCAATTACCGGCAATCTTTCCCGACGGGAGAAGACTCGACGCGTGCCTGCCCTGGTTTGCCCGGTGGTCCGCGCGCATGCACTTCAAGTGGCTAAGAAAATCACAATCTCCGCTGGCATTCCTGGAAGCGGCCATCGCCATCCTTGTTGCTGTATTGGGTTGCGCCCGCGACGGTCCTTCTATTCTGGGGCCGGTACTTGACGCTTGAGGATTTGCGCGGCACGACGCTGCATATATTGCTGGTCGTGGGAGCCATCGCCGCCGCCATGAACTTTCCGAGATTGGCGGGGAGAGCGTTTGGACCCGATACGCCGCGACTCAGCACCGAGCAGAAACTTCTCATAGAAGAACTTTCCTGCATTCTTAGGGCTGTGCCGCCAGCGATTGGACTCCTGCTTTTCCTCCTCTCGATCGGCACGTTTCTGGGAGTCCCGCACGACTATCGCGCCACGCGCGCAGTCGCCTGGCTCCGGGAATCAGGTCGTGGGCGGCCGACGTCCTTTGGACTGTTGGCTACAACCCGTTCGCGCAGCTGACCGAAGCTGAAGTCTCGACGAAACCTCCCGGCTGGACGGGTCGAGAAGAAGAAATCGCCCAGTGTCAAAGGGGCCAACCTCAATCGGCTCAGGCTGCGCTACATCCAGGCGTACGGCGCGTTTCTCGTGAAAGCCCACCTCTGGCGAACCGATCTTGCGGAATGCCTATCTCTCGGAAGCGGATCTGCGGGAAGCGAATCTGCGCCAGGTCGATCTGCAATTTGCCGTGCTGGACCGCGCCAAGCTGGCGCGCGCGACGCTTCCGGAAGCGGACCTGCGAAACGCCAACCTGGACCGGGCCGATTTGCGCGATGCGAATTTGTCTTTTGCGGTGCTTTCCGAAGCGACGCTTCTCGATGCCACGCTCGACGGCGCCAATCTCTACAAATCGGATTTGCATTCGGCGTTGCTGCAGAGAGCGAGCCTGAAAAAAGCGGACCTGCGCGAAGCAAATCTGGAAAACTCCAATCTCACGATGGCGAATCTTGCGGAATCCTACCTGGTCTCCACGAATCTGAGCAACGCTCGCCTGAAAAATGCGGATCTCTCCAAGGCCATCCTCACGGACGCCAACCTGCGGAAATCGGATTTGAGCGGCGCGATTCTCCAGGGCGCGGTCCTTCGCGGCACGGACCTGGGCGGAGCAAACCTGCAAGGCGCCGATCTTCGCGGCGCGGAGGGACTGACGGGCGCGCAGATTTGTTCCGCGGCCAATCTACGGGAAACGCAAATGGACGAAAGCCTGCAGCTGGATGTCTCAACCCTCTGCGGAAATATGCGCTGATCAATTGCACTATTTATTCAAAATTATTCCAGAACAGTTGACGCCGCGGTAGTTACCAGCGGCACAGAGACTCTTATTTGGCTGAACTGCCGGCAGCAGACTCCATCTCTCCGCTTTGAGCTTTTTGCCAACCTGGAGTCGGGTTGTATTCCTTCATGGCTTTGGCGAGGGCTTCGGTCGTTTTGCCGAGATCCTTCTGATAGACTATTCCGTCCTCGTTTACGATGAACGTCATCACGCCGGATGATCTATACTCCGCCGGGTAAGCTACAAACGCGAAACCCTTGGTCATCTTTGCGCCTTCAGTGTAACTCTTCGCGCCCCCCGGGCCATTCGGTCCCTGGCGCGAGAGAATATGAAAGTAGTAGCCGTGATAGGGGGTCGGAGACCCATTTTGGTCCTTGGCATATCCTTCTGCAACAGCCGACGCTACGAGCGGCCCGATGGGACTTGCGGGTTCGCCACTCCCAGCTTTCCAATAGAGGCCATTGTGTTGCCCATCGTCACTGAAGATTTTTTCGGCGTAAGCGTCGTGCTGCATGGACCGGTACTCTTTTTGCGCGGCTACAAGCTCCTGGCAAACGCGAATCGCCGACATTTCATTTTCGCCAACTCGCCGGTACAAAATTTCCTTCTTGCCCGCTTCGGTATCGAAAAACCATGAGCTCCCTTTCTTCATAAGGGGTATGGGAGTGGGCCAATTCTCTGCTCCGATATAAAGGGTGGTGGTTCCGTCCGGTTCTTTCACCAGGCGATGCATTTCCTGATATTTCTGCACAAAAGTGGCGCGGCCCTCGGCATCCTGTGTGTCGTCTCCAGACGAAACGATTTGCTTGGCGTCCGGTCCGAGGATATCGAGCATCACTTTCTCGTCGTTACTCTGCGCCGCCGTAACGAGCGCGTTGCCGCCTCCTCCGCCGATGAAAATGTTTTCTGGCCCTGCTGCTGCGCCATGGACCGCGCCGGAAAGCAGCCCGCCACCAGGATGGCAGCCGCTGCGAATTGAGAAAAATTAGCCCAGTGAGATTTGCCGAACGTCAAGTTTCATTTGCCGCATATGGCTTTTCTCCATTTCAGAATTTCACCGCCCGCGGAGAACCCGATTGCGCAACGCTCAGTCCCTCGAACCCTGCCTTATCGCTCAGACCAAAAGCCAAGCCCGCACCATGCCTTCATTCGACTATCGATGTCCGCCGCCACCATGAGCTCCACCGCCGCCATGGAATCCTCCACCGCCGCCGTGGAACCCTCCACCACCGAAGCTGGAGCTTCCGCGCGATGAGTAGCTCCTTGCTTGTCCGCCCTGGCCATAGCCGCTGAATGCGCCCGACCGGGTTCCAGTCTGGCCGCGTGGCTCCGCGTATCCTCGAGCAGCCTGGTTGTTTCCGTTGAAAGGCCTGGTCGTTCCGCCGGGACGGTTGTAAACTCCGCCACGTCCTTCGAAGTTGCCGGCGCCAGGCCTGCCACCGACGTTGGGGCGGCCCGCAAATCCGCCACGCGCTCCTCCGCCGCGGTAGATAATTGTTCCGGTTATAAAACGTGGTGCTCCGGGAGTAGTATCTGGCGCCGCCATAGATTGGGTATCGGTGACCCCAATCAAATCCCCAGTGACCCCAGCCCCATCCGAACCCGCCGAAGTAACCGATTCCAAAGCCGAGTCCGAACGAGAGGTACGGGCCGCCGAACCAGATTCCGGGATACGGGTACCACCCCGGCCAAGGCGCTATGGGATATCCGTAAACCAGCCACGGATCATATGCGGGAACGTAAACGACATCGGGGGCGGCGGGCTGAATCTCTACCGTCGAGCCCTGCGTGGTCACGGTTTGCTGCGGAGTGGATTTCAGATTGCCGGCCTGTTGCGCTTTCTGGCGCATCACCTGCACGGCATCCATCACGTCCTGCTGCTGGTTGTAATAGGCGTCTCCCAGGGATGACGTCCAGGAAAGATTCTTGTCCATATTTCCGAGAACAGATGGAAAAGCGGTGAGCGCCTTGACGCTCGGGTCCCAGGGTTCCTGGTCCACGGATTTAGCCATGTCTTCGCCCTTCAAATCAGGGTGTCCCTGCACCCATCGATCAGCCTCGACGACTTGTTCGGGGAACGTGGACGCCGCCAGGATCTGCGCCACGAGTGAATCCGGGTATAACGCAATTGGCGCGACTAACTGCTGGATCTGCTCGGGAGTCTGTTGGGTATAGGTGGATGCCTGCGCAGCCGGGGCCGGAGGCTGCGCGTCTTGATAGGCCGAAAGGTTTTGAGGCCACGTCCCGAATAACAGCCCTAACGACGCGACAGAGACCAAAATTTGCTTGCCCAATCGAGGCGCCGAGAACCGCCCGGTACGTCTGAAAATGTTCATGTTCTTGAACCTCCTCCGCACCTTCATTGCTCGAGGCTCCTACACAAAAAATCATGAGCGAGACGCGTTTCAACCTCTGAATTCGGGCCTTTTTTCACTTCCCATCTTGTTAGATGCTAAATCACGACATTAGGTGCACTCAGTGAACTCTGTCACCCATAGGGAATGTTTCAATCTCTGGCAGCTACGGGCAAAGCTCGCTAGCTCTGAGGTCAATTTGGGTTTATGTAGCGCCCGCCTTCAGGCGGGCTGTGTGACTCAAAGTGCCCCCTGAAGGCCGCACATGATCATGCCAATCTTGAGTTCTCACATAGACTCTAAAACCCTCCGCCGGATGGGTTCAGACATGACGTAAATACGCGATGAAGCATTTCATCGCCCTCTGCGATCAAACATTTTGGGCACAATCGGAAAAATGCGCCGGATAAAAATCGCATGCAAATCGAACGAGATCTACTTGGATTTGGCGGGAATCATCATCCATGCAACCAGAGCGCTTGCCAGGGACAGGCCCGCGCAGATGAACATTACGATTCGGAATGCAACGACGAAGGCGCTGGAAATCAATGCCCGGATCGCCGTGGCCGTATCGGGCTCCAGTTCGGCTGGCAGATCGAGACCGGCGAGTTTGATTTCATTTGATTCAATGTAATGGAGAATGCCGGGCGGAAGCGGCAGGCTCGCGAGGCTTCGATTTAAGCTGGAGCTAAAGAGCTTGATCATTACGATGCCAAGGATGGCGATCGCCACGAGGCCCGCGACGCGGGCCACGGCATTATTGATGCCAGAGGCGGCGCCGGCGCGGTCCTGGCCTACCGAATCCATGACGACCGTGGTGAGCGGGGCCACGCTCACCGCCATTCCCAATCCGAGGACCACGAATGCCGGAAAAAATGCCTTCCAATAACTCGCCCCAACGCCCGGCAAAGCGAACAGTGCAAAACCTCCAGCGGCAATAAGGGGGCCGGCGATCAGAGGAACTTTCTGGCCGCACAGCGCGACCAGGCCGCCGGACCAACGCGAAAGGGCGAAACTGAGTATGATCGCGGGCAATGCGGCGGCGCCCGCCGCGGTTGATGAGAATCCCTGCACTTGAATGAGGTTCAAGGGATATAAGAAAAAGAAAATCCCGAGGGCGAAATACAGAAAAAGCGTGAGCAGGTTTGCCCCCCTAAAGCTGCTGGAGTGAAAAAGCGCGGGTGGAACGATTGGGGAACGCGTCCTGGCCTCGACGAACCCGAATGCGATCAGACAAAAGATGCCGGCGATGAAGCTCCCGGAAACCAAGATTGTTCCCCACCCTGCGCTTGCGGATTCAATGAGCCCATACACGACGCCGCCCAATCCGGCGACGACGAGCAGCGTTCCAGCCCAGTCAACAGGCCCGGCGCCGGCGTTTCGGCTCTCGGGAATTCGCCACAGGGAAATGACGATGACCGCTACGGCGAGCGGCACATTGATGAAGAACGCCCAGCGCCAGGACGCATGTTCGATCAGCCATCCGCCGAGAACCGGCCCAAAGGCCATGGTGATCGCGCTGAAGCCGGACCACGTGCCGATCGCTTTGCCGCGCGTGGTTTCATCAAAACTGGCGCTGATAATGGACAGGCTGCCGGGCACGAGAAACGCGGCTCCCACGCCCTGGATGGTGCGCGCGATAATTAATTGTTGAATATTCGATGAAAATCCGCAGGCGATGGAAGCGATCGCGAAAATGGCCACTCCCGCCAGAAACATCAACCGGCGGCCAAAGAGATCGCCGAGTGAACCTCCAGCGAGAATCAGTGCGCCCAAAGACAATCCGTAGGATTCCACGACCCATTGCACGCCGACAAGGTTTGCGTGCAGGCTCGATTGCAGCGCAGGCAGAGCGATGTTCACCACGGTGCTGTCGATAAAGGCCATGCTGGAAGCGAGAATGGTTGCCGCCAGCACCCACGGCCCCGCCTGCGCGGAGCACGGAGCGCCCGCATTCGCCGATCGAATTACGGCTTCGTCGCAGGGCGGCTTCATGAAGGATGTGGATGCGCATAGGTGCCGACGGGGTTCTGAATTTGTTCAGGAAGGCGCCCCTGTCGAACCTGCCCGGGTGTTAATCCCTGAGGCGCCAAACATCTGGCAGCTTTATTGGTGGGGTTCAAGTAGCATGGGCATCCGCCGCGGCGGATGCCTGTGCTACTGAAAGCTAGACCGCATAATCAAGAAGTGCGCCGAGCTTCAGTTTCGAGGTGCGAGAATTTGATCCAGACTTGCGGACGCGCTTCCCTGGCGTTCCAGGTGCGGGTAGCGAAGCCCTTCGTGATAGTCAATCTTCACGGTGCGAAAGCGGTCGCCATTCTTAACGAGAAGTTCAACAGCGGGCCCGGTTTTGCTCGCATCCTTGATTGCCCTCTTTATCAAATCGGCATCAAACGCAATCCCGTTAACGGCGATGATTTGCGTGCCAACCGTCAGCCCGGCCTTGAAAGCAGGCCCTTGCCACAACACGTCGCTGAGCTTGGCCTCCGCGGCAATCATCATTCCAAGAGAATAGGTCAGGTCGGTGACCTTGCGGCGCGTTTCGGAATCCTTGAAATAGCTGGACGGCGTTTCGGTATAAATGAGCTTGTACCCGCCGCGTGCAATTCCATCCAGGGGCGCGCCGGGACCATGGCCGTCCAGCCGGGCGCGCAGGAATGCCGCCCAGTCGTAGGGTTGCACGGCGTTCAGCGCTTTCACCACATCTTCGAAGACGTAGGTGACCGGAACAAAACTGCCGTCCTGGATGCCAAAAAACTCCCTGGCGAAATCGTCCAGAGAACGCTTGCCGCCGGACTGCTCGCGGATCAACGTGTCCGCATCGAGCCACATCAACTGGCCCTCGGAGTAGTAGTCCTCGCTGCGCTCCCAGCTTCTCCAAGGGAGGGGCCGACGCATGCCGGCAATAGGGTCATTGGTGGTGTCCTGCAGGGCTCGCCATTCCCGCCCGATGCGGTGATCGTATACAGCGGCCGTGGCGGCGAAGGCATCGAGGGTCTGCTGCTTCGTCAAAAGCCCGGAGCGCGCCGAAAGAACGAAGCCCCAGTATTGCGTTTGACCTTCGTAAACCCACAGGAGGCTGTCGCGCATGGGCACGTTATAGTTCGGTGTCCACAGGTCTGCCGGGCGGCGAAACTTTCCGTTCCAGGAATGCGTGTATTCGTGCGGCAGCAGATCGCGGGAATCGGCATTCTTGTCCCATTCGGTGAAGTAGGTGGGGACCGTGCCGTTCTCGCTCGACTGGTGATGCTCGAGGCCGATGCCGCCCATGCGATCGGTGAGAGCGAGCAGGAATTCGTAATGATCGTAGTGGTGCGAGCCGTAAAGTTTATAGGCCTGCTGCACCATGGCGCGGTGTGCTTCGAGCTGCTCGGGCTTCACTTCTAAAAGATCCGCGCGGTCAGCCACAATGTTCAAATGAACGGGTGCGCGGCCTCCGGGGTCCAGATCCAGGCGCTTGAAATAGCGGCCGGCGAAAATCGGAGAATCCACCAGCGTCTCAAAGGGCACTGGCTTGAAAGTAGTGGTGCCGCCGTTCGTTGCAGCGGTCTCCAGGGCAGTTGCCAATTCCCAGCCTTCGGGCAGGCGGACACTCGGTTCCACCATGATTTGCCGCGCAAAGTAGCCGGCGGGGTAGAGGGCTACCGCATTCCATTGCAGATTCAACATGTCCGGCGTCATCACCATGCGCCCTTCATTAGTATCGGCTGGTGAAGTGAATTGGAAGTTGACGTCGAGCCTGGTAGCGCCAGCGGGCACATCCACATGAAACGCGAACACATCCACGGGATCGCGAACCCATTGCAGGCGAGCCCCGCCGGCGGAAATCATCAAACCCGCAATTTTGTCGACTCGTCCCGAGGGGGAGTGATTGCCAGGCGTCCACTGGGGATACAGGAGCACGATGGACTCCCCGGCACGTACCGGAATGTTTTCCTGAATGTTGAAGATGCGCCGCTCGATATCGGTGGCGTCCACGCTCAGGCGGATCGGGGCGAGGTATGGAGTGTCGCGCGGCGCTGCAATTTGCGCGGGCATGGGCAGAGGCTGGGGGCCCGCCGACTGTGCGAACGCACCACCCGCGCTCAGCACCAGGACCCACCCAGTCGAAAAAATACTGCAGAGCAATTTAATTTTCGGCATGCAATAACCCGCGATGATTTAGCGTGTATGCGCATATGAAACGCAAAAGCGGACATGATGTTACACCTGCCCTCGCCGGCGGACACAAGCGTTTTGTTTCTTGCGGATAGGCCATCGAACCGGGGCGAAGATTCCGCGGGAAGGCGGAATGCCGCAAACGCTTGCCGGCTTTCTGAGCGGAATAAGGCTCATTATTTCCGTCGCCGCGGCCCGGCTTCGCCTTTTCTTTTCGATTTGAATTTTCTGGCCTGCTTCGCGGCTGCGCGCTCCCACCACGCTCGCGCCTCATCGTAATCCGCGGGAGTGTTCATGTTGCTAAGAATGCGGCCATCGGGATCGAATTTCCGCCACTCGCTTTCAGCGACGGTGTGCACCTGAAGCTCCGCCAGCGCATCCGTGACTTTTCTGACGCCCCGCCGCAGGGCGCGTGCAATCGGGGCGGCACATTCATGCCTGTAGACCGCGGCAAGAGGCTCCAAGCCGCGAGAGGTGCGCGGCAAGACGACTTGCGATTGCGATTCCACCGCGCTCGCCAGAAGCCAATTCAACCAATCGCGACGGAGGTAGGGCAGATCGGAAGCCAGGATCAGATTCCAAGGCGAATGAGTTGCCGCAAGTGCGCTAGCGATTCCTGCCAGTGGCCCCTGAGAAGCTCCTCTGACATGTTCATTTTTAATATCTTTATCTGTAATAACTCGAAGAGTTAATGAGCCATAGCGCTCGGGCGGACCCACGATCGTAACGCCGGCGACGAGAGGTTCGATTAGGCGTGCCGTCCGAATGATGAGCGGCACACCCAGGAGCTCCATCAACCCCTTGTCCCGACCCATACGGGAACTCGCCCCTCCTGCCAGAATAAATGCCGCGACTTGAGGAAACCGCTTCATTTCCGAGTAGCGATTCTACGGCCCTCCGCCCAGCTTTCCCAGCAAGGCGCGGAAAAAGATGAGCGAAAAATACACCGTGCTGCGAGGGGATCGATTACTTCGCGCATCCACTCAAGTCGTAGCCAACAAGAACACAGGAAAAAAGAGCAAGGATAGTATGGCGGAGGGTGGGATTCTATACCGCCCAAATCGTCATGTCATTGAAATTAGGGCAGATAACAACTAACTGCTTGATCCCACGAAACTTAACAACTGTCTATTAAACCTTGCTAGTCCCGCTAAGTCTCACTGGTGCCCTCCAGAAACAGACACCAAACAGACACCCAAAATGGCATCCTGACGGGGCACCTTTCGTCATTCGCTACGGCACATTTCTCGGAGAGCATTCGAATCTGACCTGACCGGTGTTTTTTGTGCCAGTTGAGAGAGAATTCACCTGGTACAAAAAATCCGGGTCATGTCAATTGATCGGCCCCGGTTTTTTGATTCACCACAAGGTAACAGATAGGATGGAGAAACGGCGGCAATCAGCGCCGCACACTTGGGATCTCTTGGGATTCCACCATAGGTATGCGTCCTCCCAACTCCCAAGTATTCTTTTCCGGGTGAAACTGCTTCACAATTCTGGCGGGGTTACCCGAAACAATAGAGTAGGGAGGTATGGAGCGGGTTACCAGGGAATTTGCTCCGATGACGGAGTGCTTCCCGATCACCAGTTCTCCCTGACTACACACGATCGTCACTCCGAAGCCAATCCAGCACTCTTCCTCGATCCGAATTGTCCCGCCTCCTGTTATTCCCTGGTGAGCAGTGGGAATCGTCACATCCTCGAAAGCGTGGTTGTGATCCGTGATGAAGGAGTAGCCGGCAACCATGACGTCTCGCTCCAAGTGGATCTGGTTCTTGGCCGAGATCTGAACGCCCCGCCCGATCCCGCAGCGGTCTTCCAAGATGATGGTGGGTTTGTCAGTTTGGGGAGCTTCCGGAATGTTAATCCAGGTGTCACGATGGATAAGTACGCCATTGCCGATCTTCATATGACTTGCAACCGACCGGCTCAAATCGCACGAGGAGTGGAACCAGACTCGTTTGCCCAAGGAAATGAACGGGTAAGTCGAAGCCATCCACATCGTATGAAGTTTATTCCATATGCGTGGAACCAAGGAGAAAGGGTCTGGAGATACACTGTGTTTTGGGTTGCCCATCCATTATCCTTCTAATGATCATTTGAATCTTGAAAGTTCTGATTGAGCGTTGCGGTCAGTCTGATTTACAACGTGCCTTGCTCACTGACGAGTTAAGGAGCAATTGGAAGACCATGTTGACGCGGCCGAAATTGATGTTTCTGTCGCATCACTATCGCGCAAACCACTGAAATTTATGCACATCCCAAATAAATCCGCCCGATTCTCTGGAATCGCAAAGTTCATGTCCGCAGCCTGGAAATCTTAGTGAGGGAAAAACTTGGGGCAAAAAAGGAATCAATTTGTCATTTCGAGATCCTGTGCTTTTATGAACCGTTCAGCCAGTCTCCGGGGGATCGCCGTTTTTATATCTGAATCTTGTGGGGTTCCGGCAGGGTCTCCGATTTCCTCAAGTTTTATGTCTCATCTGCACCAGGGAGCAGAACCGGATGAAGGTGCAGAAAGTGCGCGACTTTGCGGTTCGCGTCGTATGACCGCATCCCCCTTTTTCACCTGTTCCTCCGTATATCAAAAGAGGCACAAGCGCGCTGGGAGTTACCCCGTGATTCTTCCCATTTAAGCGATTGGTCGTCACAACTTGAAACTAAAAGCAAAACATTGTCCCAAAGGGATAATGAATTCTACTCACCCTCTGCATTATCCGTGCGCCCAGCTCATTTCAAAAGAGTTACCCCAAGGCTGATTGGCAGATTAAATGCTCCTAACCAGGTCGTCCGGGCAGATGAAGCTTTCATCAACTCGCGCTCAAGGTAGGAATTTGCGGTCTCGAAGTTGCCCGAAAGCGCGCCTAGAACATTGAGAGCGATGAACACGCATGTACACACGCTGACCTGCCCGCAGGCAAAAATACAATCAATGGAGATTTTTCTTAAAGCCCATGCTTAACACAGTGATCATCGGCGCGGGTCCGTACGGACTTTCTGTGGCTGCACATTTTCGTCAACGTGGCATTCCCTTTCGTATTTTCGGCCGTCCGATGGACAGCTGGCTTGCCCATATGCCGAAAGGCATGAACCTGAAGTCCGATGGCTTCGCATCGGATATCTACGATCCGGCTGGCGCACTTACTCTGAAGAAATTCTGCGCAGAGCGTCACATCGAGTACGCCGACACGGGAATCCCTGTTCACCTCGATACCTTTACGGCGTACGGACTTGCCTTCACGGAACGCATGGTGCCGGAATTGGAGATCAAACAGGTCGTGAGCGTCGATCGCGCTCAGGACGGATTTAGGGTCACCCTCGATGACGGCGAAACCGTAATGACCCGCCACGTTGTTCTCGCGATTGGTATTACCCATTTTCAACATTTGCCCAACACTTTGACCCACTTGCCGGCGGAAGCCCTGTCCCACAGTGCTGCCCACCGTGATCTTGAAGAGTTCCGAGGGCGGAGCGTTATCGTACTCGGTGGAGGATCTTCGGCGCTGGATTTGGCCGCACTGCTTCATGAAGGCGGTGCACAGGTTCAGCTCGTCGCACGGCAGTCAACCTTGAAATTTCACAATAAGCCGGACGGGAAAAAGCGTTCCCTGTGGCAGCAGCTTCGCAATCCACAATCGGGATTGGGCCCCGGGATGAAGTCGAAATTCTACTCCGATTTCCCTAACCTATTTCATTACTTGCCTCGGAATACCCGATTGCAGATCGTGCGGACTCACCTGGGCCCTTCCGGTGGGTGGTTTATCAAGGACATGGTCGTGGGCAAGGTGCCACTCCATCTGGGGTGCACGATCGAACGCGCCGAGATGCGAAGCGGCAAGATTACTCTGGCGCTGTCCGGAAAGGACGGCTCGAAGAAAGAAGTTTCCGCCGATCACGTAATAGCCGCAACCGGCTACAAAGTCGATCTGGAAAGATTGAAATTCCTCAGCTCTCAGATTCGCACTCAACTCAAGGGACAACAAGAAACACTCCCGCTCTCCTCGTCGTTTGAATCGTCTGTACCAGGCATGTATTTCATCGGCGTAGCGGCAGCGGACAGTTTCGGACCCCTGATGAGATTTGCCTTCGGCGCCGGTTTCGCAGCCCGCTGTGTGACGAAAGCCGTTGGCAGATCACTCTCGCGGGACCGAGACTTTGGCGCTGCTCCGAAGGCCGTAACTACAAAGAACGAAGAAGTAGAAAAGAACGAAGAAGCAGAAACCATCTCGAGTCGCTAACAAATGATTGCCAATCCAAATTGTCTTGCGGGCATCAGTCTTTCTGGTAGGACACCCGGAAAAATGAGAAGAGAGACGATCGCAATCCATGAAGGTTACGACGGAGATCCCACCACGAAAGCCGTGGCGGTGCCCATCTACCAGACCGTTGCTTTTGAATTTGACAACGCGGAGCATGGGGCGGCACTTTTCAATAACGACGTCGTGGGTAACATCTACAGCCGAATCGGCAATCCGACGAATGCGGTATTGGAAAAACGCGTCGCTGCGCTGGAGGGTGGCGTGGAAGCCCTCAGCGTCAGCTCCGGGATGTCCGCCATCGAATATTCGGTGAACAACATCACCGAGGCCGGAAACAACATCGTTTCCCTTTCCCAACTCTACGGCGCCACCTACACCTTGTTCGAGCACATCTTCCCGAAACGGGGAGTCCGCTGCCGGTTCGCTGAGTGCGATCATCCCGATGCCGTCGACAAATTGATTGACGAGAATACCCGCGCGGTTTACTGCGAAAGCGTGGGCAATCCCGCCGGCAATGTCGCGGACATCGAAGGGCTGGCACGGGTTGCGCACAAACACGGTGTACCCCTAATCGTCGACAATACGGTCGCGACGCCCATTCTCTTGAGGCCGATCGAATATGGCGCCGATATTGTTTTGCATTCCATGACGAAATTCATGGGCGGACACGGCACAACGATAGGCGGAATGATCGTCGATAGCGGGAAATTTCCGTGGAACGACTATCCGGACCGTTATTACATGCTGACCAAGCCGGAACCTTGCTACCACGACCTGGTGTATACGGATCATTTTGGCGCGGCTGCCTATGTCGCGCGGTGCCGCACGGTTGGCCAGCGAAACACCGGGGCGGCAATGTCCCCCTTCAACGCATTCTTACTGCTTCAGGGCATTGAGACCATGGCCCTGCGCGTGGAACGTCACGTGGAAAACGCCCGGAGCGTAGCGGAGTTTCTACGCGATCACCCGAGGGTGGATTGGGTCAATTACGCGGGATTCCCGGACAGCCCTTTGTATCCCATGGCCAACCGGTACTTGGGATCGAAGGTTTGCTCCCTGCTGACGTTTGGAGTGAAAGGCGGCTTTGAGGCCAGCCGGAAGTGCTTCGATGCCCTGCGCTTGTTCAAACGAATGGTGAACATGGGCGATGCCAAGTCATTGACATGCCACCCCGCGTCGACAACACATAGACAACTCACTCCCGAAGAGCAACTGAAGGTGGGTGTCCGGCCGGAAATGATCCGCCTCAGCGTGGGGATAGAGCACATCGACGACATTCTGGAAGATCTCGCCCAGGCATTGGAGAAGGCTGCTGGTTAACGTCAATCGAAACGCAACTTCGCGAGGTAAGTAATGCTCGTAATGATGGATGAAACGCGAATTCCAAGCCATTGGGCCCAGCGAAATCAATCCTCTCGTAAGACTGCTATTGCGAATCGCAGTACTGGAGCGGATTGCATCAGTGTCGCGCTCGTCAACAACATGCCGGACGCGGCGCTGGAAGACACAGAGGCGCAGTTTTTTGAGCTTTTGAATTCGGCTGCGGCAGATGTGTCGGTGCGCCTGAAGCTCTACTCGCTCCCCGGGATTCCTCGAGGCGATCGTGGAGAGGAGCATCTGAATCAGTTCTATTCCGAGATCACTGATTTGTTGAACCGCCGATTCGATGGCGTCATCATTACGGGAACCGAACCGCACCAATCTGATTTGCGGAAAGAACCCTACTGGGGCGTCCTGACCGAAGTCTTGCGATGGGCAGAGCACAATACCAAATCGACCCTATTATCGTGCCTGGCGGCACATGCATCCGTTCTTCACAGCGATGGTATCGAACGCCATCCTCTTGATGATAAGAAGTTTGGTTTATTCGAGGACGCAAAGGTGGTCGATCACCCACTGATGAGCGGCACGCCTGACCACATGCCGTTTCCCCATTCTCGATGGAACGAAGTGCAAGAGGAGGCGCTCCTCTCATGTGGTTATACAGTGCTGACCAAATCGGCGCAGGCAGGCGTGAACCTCTTCGTGAAGCCGAAAAAGAAGAGCCTGTTCGTTCATTTCCAAGCCCATCCGGAGTATGAAGCCGGCACTCTGTTGAAGGAGTACCGCAGGGATGTTAAGAGATTTCTCAGGCAGGAACGGCAGACGTACCCTTCCGTGCCTTACGGATACTTCGATGATGCCGCGATGAAGGTTCTGAACGAGTTTCGAGATACTGCGCTCGCCTATCGCAATGCGCAACTTATTGCAGCCTTCCCCGAGTCTGTCGTTGCCAATACGAAGGCAAGTGCCTGGCATTTACCGGCCATTTGTCTCTATCGCAATTGGCTGCACTCTCTGACATCCACCAGACCGGACATCTTGGCGCTCCCCCCCAAGGTTCTGGCCGGGCTGAATGAAGCCAACGACTTTTGATGTGCGTTGGACGGCGCATCTTAGTTGCTTTGCCCGGTTTTGAGTTGTCCGTAATGGCTGAATCATGAGGCACAGCTGAAACAGCGGCGACTTTCCACTGGACCAAGTGATTTTCTTTCGCGCACACTGGCTGCAAGCGCGACTTCTTTAACTGAAAAGGAATTGGTTGCAGATTCGATGGCCGCAATCAAAGAACACGCTGTTGTGTTGGCGCAATCCTCACAAGGATCGCATTAAGACTGGCCGCCATTTGGAAGAATGGTATGTTTTACGAGAGGCCGTTTCGCTGGTCGTAAACCAAAACGAAGGGATATTCGATTCATGCAGACAATAGACATTGAGCGTGATATCCGAAGCTTTCTTGTAGACGAGTACTTTTTCGGCCGCGCTGAAGAACTACATGACGATGCATCGCTCCTCGGTACTGTGATCGATTCTAGCGGAATCCTGCTGCTAGTCACTCATCTTGAGGATCATTTTGGAATCTCGGTGGGGGATGAGGATGTGGTGCCCGAGAATCTCGAGTCTGTAAAACACCTCGTGGCCTTCGTTACGAGAAAACTTCAGAGCAAAAGATGAATCCGTCCGATTGCCTTTCATGGACCGCTAAACTTAATTCAGGATATCTGAAATGAATCAACTGAATGCAACAGTTCGCAACGTGTCCGATACCGCTCTCTGGGTCGCTTATTTTCGCGCGCTCGAAACACAACGTCCTGATGCGCTGTTTCGAGACCCATTCGCCGAACGGCTTGCTGGCGAGCGTGGATTCCAGATCGCCAACACTCTGCCTGACGGCAACAACCAAGAATGGGCATGGATGGCGCGCACCTATCTTTTCGATCACTTTGCTATGCGCGTAATTCAAGAAGGGGCCGACCTGGTTGTAAACCTCGCCGCGGGGCTTGATGCCAGGCCGTATCGCCTGGACTTGCCTTCTTCTCTTGAATGGGTGGAAGTCGATTTTCCGGAGATCATTTCTTACAAGGAAGATATTCTGGCGAGTGAGAAACCTGTCTGCCGTCTTGAGCGAATCTCCTTGGATCTTTCTGACGTGCAGGCGCGCAGGGCGCTCTTTGCCGACCTGAATCGCAGGGCCAGGAAAATTGCCGTATTATCCGAAGGTCTTCTGATCTACTTCGCCACGGAAGACGTTGTCTCTCTCGCCAAGGATCTTGCCGCGGAATCCAATATTCAAAACTGGGTTCTCGATCTTGCCTCGCCGGGCCAGTTGAAATTGATGCAACGCTCTTCGGGGAAGCAGCTCAGCGAAGCCGGTGCCGGCTTCAAGTTTGGACCGCCCGAGGGCCCCAACTTCTTCGTCCCATTGGGATGGGAACCAGTCGACATTCAAGGTTTGCTGAAAACCGCGGCGCAGTTCAAGCGTTCACCAGCCGGCCTTTTTCCCATGACTATCGGTCGAACAGGCGCACCCGGAAATTTTCCGTGGACGGGAGTATGCCTGTTCAACAAGCGCTGATGTCTTTTCAAGGATCAGGATGTGCGCTCAACCGCGAAACTCCTTAGGAAACCATGAGGCTTGAGAATCAAATACCCGCCATTTTGAATTCGCTGCCCAATCGCATCAGCGATGTCGTGGAGCCTTGGGCGGAGCGCTCGCCCGATCACCCGGCGCTTGTAGAAGCTGCCGGTGCTTGGACCTACGGGCAATTCGCTTCCGCAATTGCAGCGGCCCGGTCTTGGCTGATGAGCCGCGGAGTGCGTCCCGGTGACCGGGTCATGATCGTGTGCGAGAATTGCCGGGCATTTGCCGCAGTTTTCATGGCGCTGGCAAGTTTCGACGCCTGGCCCGTGGTCGTAAATGCCCGCCTCTCGCCGCGTGAGATCGATGCGATCCGGGATCACTGCGGCGCACGTCTTGTGATCTACACTTCAAGCGTGTCACCCCATGCGATGGAGCACGCCCAGCGGCACGGCGCCCAGATCGAAGAGTCAGAGTGGTTGGGGGGATCGGTCGCCATATCGCCCCTCAACGAGAAAGTCAAACCAGAGCTCGTCGACACGAATCCCGCGAACAATGTCGCTGCCTTGATTTATACCTCCGGCACGACGGGACTTCCCAAGGGCGTCATGTTGACCCACAGGAATCTGCTCTTCCTGGCTACTGTCTCGGCGAAAATTCGCACGCTGACTCCGGACGACCGCCTTCTCGGCGTCCTGCCTATGTCTCATGCAGTGGGCCTTTCCGTCGTTCTACTCGGTACTTTGGTCAGCGGAGCGACACTTTATTTATCTTCACGTTTTGATCCAATGACGGCTCGCAAGACCCTGGAACAAGTTACAGTCGCGCTAGGTACGCCGGCCATGTTCTCCCAGGTGCTCGACTACGCGAAGCTAAGGGGCCTCGCAACCCTGAAGTTTCCAGCGCTGCGGATTATTTCGTCTTCGGGAGCGCCGCTTCACGCCGATCTCAAAGCAAATGTGGAGCAACTTTTCGGCCTGCCCCTGCACAATGGTTACGGTATAACGGAATGCTCTCCAACGATCGCTCAGGCAAATGTCGAATTCCCGCGCAGTGATACTTCCGTTGGGGAAATATTCCCTGGAACCGAAGTCAAACTCGTTGGGCGCGATGGCCAGCCGGTAGCTGCGGGCGAAGTGGGGGAACTTCGGGTCCGCGGACCTCATGTCATGAAGGGCTATTATCGCGCCCCGGAAGAAACCACCGCCGCAATCGACAATGAAGGATGGTTCAATTCTCGCGATCTCGCTCGTTTGGAAGACAGGAATCTATTCATTGTCGGACGGACCAAGGAACTCATCGTCCGGTTTGGATTCAATGTTTATCCGGTTGAAGTTGAAGCGGTGCTTAATAGTCATCCTGGCGTCGCCCGGTCTGCAGTGATCGGCAGAACGAGTGAACGAAATGACAATGAAGAAGTCGTGGCATTCGTTCAGCTTCAACCATCGTCACAGGTTACGATAAAAGAACTGGCGGAATACGCCGCGGCCCAGCTTGCACCCTACAAACGTCCTTCAGAAATCATAATTGTCCCGGAAATGCCGGTGACACCAACGGGGAAAGTGGCTAAGGGTGAGCTTGCGAAATTATTCGCGTCCACCGCCATGAGAAGCTAAAGATCAGCACTCCACACGATCGGCCTACAGACCTACTTCAATCAGTTTCGGCCCTTCCCACTCAAATCCCTCCCGCAAGGCCTTTCCAAAAGTATCTAGCGAACTAATACGCACGCCAGGTACCCCCATTCCTTTCGCCAGGGACACCCAATCGAGCGCGGGACGGCCAATTTCGAATAAATCTCGCGCGCGCGTGCCGGGATTGCCGACATTCAGATAGGAATACTCCCGTTTCAAGACTGCATATTCGTGGTTGGCGAAAATAACCGTTGTGACGTTCAGCCCCTCCCGCGCCATCGTCCAAAGGGCTTGTGCCGTGTACATGCCGCTGCCATCCGCGGACAAGCACAAGACGCGCCGTTCAGGGCAGGCAACCGCGGCGCCAACTGCCAGTGGGAGCGCGATCCCAATAGACCCCCCAGTATTCGCCAGCCAATCATGAGGAGGACCCAATTTCGTCGCACCGAGCAGGCTGCGACCCGAAGTCATGGATTCGTCGACTACAATCGCATGTTCAGGCAACAGGGCCGCAATCATGTTAGCGAGTCCGGGCAGGGTAACTTCGCCAGTTGGCAGTGGGGGCCGCTCTATCTTTGGGGTCATCAGCGAGGAGCCGCGCAAAGACAAGGCTGACTCGAGCGCGTGGAGAGCAGCGACGCAATCTTCTCCCGGACGCGCCAGTTCGTGAACTTCACATTCCGGGTCGGTAAGCACGCTGTTCTTTCCCTGGGCGGCAAAATACGAGACAGGAGTGGACGTTCCTACCAGAATGAGTTGGCGAAATCCTTTCAGAAATTCAAACGCTTGCTCCTGGATGTACGGAAGACGTTCCACCGGAGCTGCCCCGGCGCCTCGCTCCAGTCGCGCAAAAGGGTAAGGAACAACTAACCTGGCACCCGTGGACGCAGCGATGCGTCCGGCTGCCGCCAACCCTTTGCCATAAAGTGCTTGGCCGGTGATCAATAAGCCGGTTGGCAATCCGCAACGAAGCATCGCTGCGGCGCGTTCGACAATGTCGCTGGCGGGAACGGGAGGTCTCGGCGAGGCGGGAGTCTTGACGATGGCGCCGCCTTGATTCCAGGCCACATCCGAGGGAACGATCAGCGTGGCGATTTGACCTGGCGCGGTGCGTGAAGCAACGATGGCGTCCGCCGCATCTTCGCCGATCGTCGAGGCCGCCGAGGCTGTCCGCACCCACTTCGAAAAGGGCCGCGCAATCGCCTCGATGTCGGAAGTTAGCGGAGTATCATGCCGCAAATGATAGGTCGCATGTTGCCCCACAATGTTCACAATGGGCATTTGCGCTCGTCTTGCGTTGTGAAGGTTGGCGAGTCCATTCGCGAGGCCTGGCCCGAGATGAAGCAAGGTACACGCGGGCTTGCCGACCATACGGGCATAGCCGTCCGCGGCTCCTGTGACAACCCCTTCAAACAGGCCCAGCACACATCGCATTTCGGTAAGCCGGTCCAGCGCGGCGACCATGTGCATCTCTGATGTACCGGGGTTAGTGAAACAAGCTTCTACGCCACCTGCAACCAAGGTGGAAATCAGGCTTTCGGCTCCGTTCATTGTGTTTATCGCCTCGTTTGCGCGCAAAAAACTGGGCATTCGTTCCTGCAATGCATCCACATTTCTATCTATTAGCTTCGAATTGGGATGAAGTTCTCCTCCCGGCGCGTGATGAAAGCCTTCAGCTCGGCACTGTCAGCCTTGCTCATGGCGCTCATCTCGCCAACCTCAATCAGCCATTTCCCGCGAAGGTGTTGACTGAGCCGGACGGCATCGCTGGACATCGCTGGTAAGGCGTCGCTGAACCAAGAGCCGCCCAGCACCTTGCATGCGGTGACTTCATCAGCCCTTGCGGACCCTCCAGGATCGGCATGTCGTCTGCCTGGCATCCCGGCTCAAAGATGCGTGCCACCATTGCCACGAGGAACATTTGACCGATGGCGCGATGGTACGGCGTGTCCTCGCTCCCGAGATAGGTTGTCAGCCAGCGGTTGACGCGCGTCGTGCCATCCCATGCTAGACCGTTTTGGCTCCTGCCCGGACCGGGTGAAAAGCGCGCTCTCGCCCCCTCATATCCAGGGCCCGGTGCACAACTTCCGTGCCGAGCGTCTCGAGACCGGCCTGCTGCAAGAACACCTGTAGCGCGCTCACATCGTCATCCCGGAGTGGCCGGGGGTAGGGATCGTCGTTCCCCTCGATCGCCCGGCCCGGCACCTCTCGCGCGAGAATGATCTGCTTTGCCATTTCGTCGTACACCAGCAGATCGTTCAGCCGCGCGTCGTCCCTCAACGCCAGCATGACGTTGTAGAGGTTTGGCAGCGGATCGCGGCTGCGGTTCGTCTGCGCCGCGGCCAGCCAGGGTGCCACGCCGAAGCCCCGGCGGGAGAGCATCTCGGTCATGCGCGCCCCTCCTGCAATCCGTGCCTCAGGATCCTCTCCACCTCATCATCCCCGATCGGGAAGCCCCGGAGTGCGTTCGCTGCGTGCCCTGCTTCGCGAATGTGGCCGAGACGCTCGCCGCGGTCGGCCGCGGCACGGCAGCGCGCCAGACCGCTCTGCGCGCGTAGCTGCCCACCACCGCCCGCCGGCCCGCTTTCGACCATGCTGCCTGCCGGCGTTCGACCGTGATGCGATCCACGAGCTGCAAGGTAATATGCCAGCTCGTCACCAGTGCGCGGTCGGAGTCCTCATCATAAAATTCGTAGCGCAGGACCGCGTTCGCCAGCGCCGCGTCCGCCAGTTGCCGCGGGAGCCACCCGAAGGCGATTGGCCGCGCGAGTTGTGCCGCGAGACCAAGAACATTGAATTGTGATTGCATTTGTGCACTCATCCGTTTGAGTGCGACACTTGTTCTCTGCCAAAACCCATCGCAGACGGTAAATATACGGGCGTCGCGTTCGCTTCTGTTGTCTTGTCTGCGGTGTTCTTTGGCAAGGGACACCTGTCGCGTTACGAGAAAAAGGCCGCGGATGGCACCGCGGCCTTTTTCTATTCCACTTCTCCGGCAGCCTGCCGCCGACACGCCTTCGGCGGCGGACGCGTTGCGAGCCACTGGCGAAGTTCGTCCGGATCAATCCTGATCTGCCCGCCGACGCGGCGAGGCGGCAGCTCCTCCGTTTTTATGAGTTTGTGAACTGTTGCGCGGCACAAACCAAGCTGGTCTGCCGCCTCCTGCTTTGACAAAAGCTTCATTGCCAGCCTCGCAATTTGGTGGGAATCGGCGCGGGGGCGTGCCCATGGCCAAGCTAGTGTTTTGATACCGAGCTATCCGGCATCCCGTCAAGCACTTTATACTGGCTTTGACGATTTTTGTCTCTTCTTACCAATATGCGTACCATTGTACGCTTCGGGCGCGCGTCCGAAGACTGGAATTATAGACGGAAATGTCCGAAGAGGAGCGGCGCTCTTCGGGGGGTACAAGTGCCGGTGCGATTGTCTTCGTACACCGAAGGCCGAACAGAAACTCTTCGTACGCCGAGGCGCCAGAACGCCGCGGTTGCCTCGACACGGCGTCAGGCGTAGTGACCGCGCCTCGAATTCGAGTTAGGAGGGTGGCTTGGACCGTGGAGACGTTGTAGCACTTGGCAAGCACGTCGCGCTTGTCTGGCGTGTCGAGGATGACGTCGTGGCGTTGCTGCCCCAATAGTTGCCGTGGGGCCCTCGACCCGGCCCACCAGGACCTCGGCCTCGGCAGCACCGGCCACGCGGTACGGTGCCGCCCGTTCGCGTGGCCGCTCCGAGCTCAGCCAGGGTGGTGGGGAACGTGTCCGAAGAGGTTATGGCGAGGGTCGGGAAGGCGTCGCGCTGCGGATCTGCGAAGCCCCTTTCAAGCCGTGGCCGCCTGCACTGCCGAGCAGCCATGCTCACGTCCGGACGACGCGCCGGGGATGCCGCCTCGGCAGTTCCGCGTGCGGCGCCACCCTCACCACTACGTCCCGCGGCCATCGCTCG